>CAZPLY010000013.1:0-98068 GCA_964587775.1 uncultured Dokdonella sp. | reverse complement strand
GCGGGCGATGAAACGGCCGTCGTCGCCGAGGCCCCGGATCCATTTCGCGTCGGCGATGACCTGGGCGAAGCTCGTGTCCGAAAGCAGGCCTTCCTGGCCCGCGCGCGCGGCAACGGTCAGCGACCAGCCACGGCGCGGGAAATTGAAATCATCGGCGCGCTTCTTCGCGTACGAGATCTCGGGATAGAGCAGGGTCGTCGTGCCCTTGCGATCGGCGACCTCGAAATCGCCGGTCAGGAACTGCAGGCCGATCGTGCGCGTCCAGCCGCGCCAGACGCGCGAGTCGGTCGCCGCGAGGCGCAGCGTCCTGGACTGGCTCGTCTCGGTGTTCTCGTCGCGATAGGCGATGCCGAAATTGAGGCTGTGGTTGTCGTTGCCCGGCAGCGGGATCTGGTACAGCGTCGACAGCGTCTTCAGGCGCTGGGCGAGGATCGTCTCGAACTTGAGCTTGTGGCCGCGCTGGTTGACCCATCGGCGTTCGACCCCGCCGCGCACGCCGGGACCGGTATCGGTGCCGATGAACACGCCGCCCGTGTAGACCGTGCGCTTGGCCGGCGCGAGCAGGACCGAGATCGGCACGACGCCGTCGCGCGCATTTCCGGTGTCCGGCTGCACCTGGGCAATCGAGAAGTAATCCGCGTCGACGAGGCGCTGCTGGAACGCGAGCAGTTCATCCTGCGAGTAGTGGTCGGAGGCATCCCAGGGGATGTAGCGCTGCATGAACGCGTCGGGGAACTGGCCGCCCTCAAACTGCGCCTCGCCGAAGCGGTAGCGCTCGCCGGCCTTCCACTCGAGCCTGATCACGGCCGTGCTCGCCGAACGCGAAACCTCGACCCGGTGGGTGACGAGTTCGGCATCGAGGAAGCCGGCGCCGAACAGCGAGGCGTGGATCGCGGCCTTGCTGCGCTCGTATTCGGCCTGGTCGAGGGCCTGGCCGCGCACCGGCGCGAACGCCGCGCGCGCCATGTCGATCGCGCGGATGCCCTCGACGTCGCCGTCGATCGTGATGTCGACCTCGGTGACCTTGACCGGCGGGCCGATGTCGATGCGCAGGCGTGCGATGAAATCGCTGCCGCTCTCGACCAGTTCTCCGTCGAGCTTCGTGTTGAAGTAGCCATACGGCTCGAGCGCCTGCGCGACCTGGCGCTCGGCGCGGCGATACAGGCGACGCACCTGGGCCGGGCTGACCTCGCGATCGGCGTACTGGCCCAGTTCGATCGCGCCGAGCGCGACAGCGCGCAGGTCGCCGTCGATGCCGGACAATTCGACGCGCACGCGCGCGGCCTCTGCAGGCGATGCGAATGCGAGCGCGCACATCGGCAGCAGCAGTCGCAGGATTTCGATGGCGCGGTTGAACGTCATGCCGCGTGCGAAAGAAGGAACTGGCCCGAGTTATATCAGGAGAAAAGCGCGAATGGGTCATCGTGGGCCGGATCGGCCGGCCGGCGTTCACGGATTGCGCGAATGTGCGCGGCGCGATCAGCCGGCCGCGTCACCCGATCGATGTGCGACCCATGCGCCGATCAGGGCCGAGAAGTACGGGATCGCCTGCGCCGTGAGGATCGTGATCCACAGCTTGCCTTCGGTGTAGTTGATGCCGGTCGAGTGAATCATGCCGACGATGCAGGCGACGAGGGCGATCGCCATCAGCAGTTCCTCGCGCACCGAACTGAAGGCACTCGGCTTGCCGCTCAGGCGACGGCTCTTGGCCGTGCGGACGAATTCGCCCTTCTTCTTCCACAGGCCGAGGAAGATGCCGCGCGCAATCGCGTGGCTGAGGCCCATGCTCGCGATCGAGGCCATGATCGTGTCGTACCACGAGCATGGCACGCGCTTGCGGTACAGCACGATGCCGAACACGGCCTTGCTGATGAAGAAGCCGATGATCGGGATCAGGAACAGTTCCATCGGCAGCGTGAACAGGGTCGGCCAGCCGACCATGCCGATCGTCCAGATGATCGCCATCATCGTGAAAACGAGGTGCAGGGCATCGGCGAACCACGAGAACCAGCCGGTCAGGAAGTGGAACTTCTGGCCGCGGGTCAGCGTGCTGTCCTTGCGCACCATCCAGCCGAAGCGCGCCTTCATGATCTGCATCGCGCCGAAGGCCCAGCGGTAGCGCTGCGACTTGTAGGCGGTGAAGTCCGCCGGAGTGAGGCCCTTGCCCATCAGTTCGTCGACGTAGACGAGCTCATGGCCCTCGTGCATGAGGCGCAGGCCGAGTTCGGCATCCTCGCAGATCGTCCATTCCGACCATTTGCCGGTGTCGACGAGCATGTGCTTGCGCACCATCGTCATCGTGCCGTGCTGGATGATCGCGTTGCGTTCGTTGCGGTGGTGCATGCCGATGCGGAAGAAGCCATCGTATTCCCACGCGGTCATGCGCCGGAAGGCGTTGTGCTCGAAATCGCGGTGCGCCTGCGGGCATTGCACGACGGCGACCTTCGGGTCGGCGAACCAGCCCGTCAACGCCGAAAGCCAGTCGCGGCGCACGACGTAGTCGGCATCGACGACCGCGATCACTTCGGCGCGCTCGTCGGTCTGCTCGAGACCGAAGTTCAGTGCACCGGCCTTGAAGCCGGGCCACGGGTCGAGATGGAAGAAACGGAAGCGCGGACCGAGCTTCGCGCAGTATTCCTCGACCGGCCGCCAGATCTCCTCGCGCTTCGTGTTGTTGTCGATGACGAGCACTTCGAAGTTGGCGTAATCGAGCGCGGCGAGCGAATCGAGGGTCAGGATCACCATTTCGGGCGGCTCGTTCGCGCAGGCCAGGTGGATCGACACGAACGGCTGCGCATCGGGCGGCGACGGTTCCAGCAGTTCCGCATGGCGCAGCCAGCGCGGCCGCCACAGCACTTCGGTGAACTCGAACCCGTTGATCAGGAGGACGAGGATGATCGCGATCTGCGCCGGGACCAGCAGCAGGAACATGCTCCAGTCGAGCGGGCTCAGGTAGAACGCGAGCGGAACGCTGATCGACCAGATGATGACCGATGCCGACAACTGCATGAGGCCGAGGAAGAACAACAGGCCGGTCATGTAGAAGCGGATGAAGTGGCGCGCGAACCAGTACATCGGCAACAGCGCGAGCAGCGACGCCGCGATCGCCTTGATCGGCCAGGTCGGATCGGCGACGACCTTGCCGGTGAACGCGAACTTCGGCTCGCGCGCGGCATTGAACACGCCCCAGTACGCTTCGGCGCGACCGCCACCGTGCGCTTCCTTCCACGGCTGGTCGATTGCTTCCATGACGTAGTAGTCGATCTTCTCGCGCTCGGCGACGACGAACCACTCGCGCAGGAACTGGGCCTCGTTCTCGACCGATGGTTGCGCATAGGTCTTGCGGTCGCCGTTCGACGGCCAGCCGATTTCACCGATGATCACGGGCTTGTCGGGGAACAGTTCCTTGAGCCGGTGGTATTGGCCGAGCGTGAAGTTGATCGCGTCCTTGCGCGGAATGTGTTCCCAGTACGGCAGCAGGTGCACGCTGATGAAGTCGACATGCCGCGCGAGTTCGGGATTGCGCTCCCAGACGAAGAACGGCTCGGCGGTCGATACGGGGATCTTCAGCTGCGCGCGCGCGCGGTCGATGTAGCCGATCAGCTGCTCGACCGTGAGGTCGCCGCGCAGGATCGTCTCGTTGCCGACCATCGCGCGCGTGATGTTGGCGTGCTTGCGCGAGAGCGCGATGAGGCCTTCGATTTCCTCGTCGTTCTTGCGCAGGCGCCGGTCGAGCCAGGCGCCGGTCATGACTTCCATGCCGTAGAAGTCGGCGAGTCGCGGAATCTGCGGGCTTTCGATCGACGAGTACGTGCGCAGGCGCTTGGCGTACTTGGACATCAGGCGGATGTCGCTGGCCAGTTCGGCCTCGCTCGGGAACAGGCCCTTGGTCGGATCCTGGTAACGCTGGAAGGCGCTGAACGCGAAGCCTTCGGCGCGACCGGTCCAGTCGGCGATCTGCACGGGCCGGTTGAGGAATGCCCACAGGCCGAAGTTGAGCGCCGCGACGACGAGCGCCAGCACGAAAGCGCGCCAGAACGACTTCTGCACGGGACCGGCGAATTTGCTGTTCAACGGACGGTGCCGGCCATGTGGACCGCGTATACGGCGCGGCAGCATAGCGGATGGGCGCGCGGGCGCTCAATCGACAGGCGGCCGTTGCGCTGCGAACACGCTACACTGCGCGCTGGAGCCGGCCAGACAGCCGCGTCACGCGCAAGCGTGCCGAGGAAAGTCCGGGCTCCACAGGGCAAGGTGCCAGGTAACGCCTGGGCGGCGCGAGCCGACGGAAAGTGCAACAGAGAGCAGACAGCCGAACGGCATCGAAAGATGTGCGTGGTGATGGTGAAACGGTGCGGTAAGAGCGCACCGCATGCGGGGCCAACGCCGCATGGCACGGCAAACCCCACCTGGAGCAAGACCGAATAGGGGAGTCATGACGTTGCCCGCGTCGCTCCCGGGTTGGTCGCTAAAGTCCTGCGGCGACGCAGGAACAAGAGGAATGGCTGTCCACGACAGAACCCGGCTTACCGGCCGGCTCCTTCCATTCCGACGATCCGGATGCGCGCCAGCGGTTGGCCTGGCGCGCATCCGCGCGCGTTCGCGCGACCGCGCGCTTCTCGTACAATCGGGCAGATCACCCGGACCGCGCGCATGCCCGATCGTCTCGTTCTCCGCCTTGCTTCCGATGGCCGACTCGCCTGGCTGCGCCAGTCGGGCGATGGCCGCATCGTCGCGGGCACGCAATCCGGCGCGCCGCCGCCGGCCGCGCTCGCCGCGGCGGGCGAAGTCGTCGTCCTCGTGCCGGCCGAGGACGTCCTGCTGACCGAGGCGCGGGTCAGTGCGCGCAACCGCGCGCAATTGCTGCAGGCGGTTCCGTTCGCGGTCGAAGAGCAACTGCTCGGCGCGGTCGAAGACCAGCATTTCGCCGTGTCCGCGGCGGCCGGCGATCAGGTGGGCGTCGCCATCGTCGCCCGCGCGCGCCTGCGCGAGTGGCTCGACCAGCTCGCCGCAGCCGGCATCGAAGCGGACGTGATGCTGCCGGAGTCGCTGGCCGTGCCGATCGGCCCGGAAACCGCGGGCGCGCTCGTCGAGGACGATCGCGTGCTCGCCCGGTTCGGGCCTTGGTCGGCATTCGCGTGCGCGGTCAACGAATTCCCGCAATGGCTCGAACAGGTGCGGGCGGCCGGCATCGACCGCGCGATCGACGTCCACGCAAGCGGCGATTCCGTGCCGGCGGCACTCGCGGCCGATCGGCGCATCACCCGCGTCGAGCGCACGGCCGATACGCTCGCGTTCTTCGCCAGTCACCTCGGGACGCCGGCCCTCAACCTGCTCGGCGGCGAATTCGCCAGCGGTCATCGCCACGCACGCGGCACGCGCTGGTGGCGGCGGGCGGCGGCGATCGCGGCGGCCGTGCTCGTGCTCGCCTTCTCGACCCGCGCGCTCGAGGTGAATCGGCTCGCGCGCGCGGTCGCGGACGCCGACGCGGCGATGGCGGCGAGCCTGCAGCGGAGCTTTCCCGATCTCGGCGCGGCCGAACGCACGCGCGCACCCGAAAGCGTCATGCGCAGCCGCCTCGAACGCCTGCGCGGCGGCGGCGAAGCGGACGGATTGTTGCGCGTGCTCGGCCAGGTGGCGCCGATCCTCGGCACGACGACGCGGATCCAGATGCGCGGCATCGAATACCGCAACGACGTCCTCGAGATCGGCCTGCGCGCTCCCGATGTGCAGACGCTCGATTCGATCCGCGAACAGATCGCGGCAACGCCGGGCCTCGTCGCCGAAGTGACGGCGACCAATCCGGTCGAAAACGCCACCGATGGCCGAATCCGCATTCGCGGGGCGACGCCGTGATCGCGGCCTGGTGGAAGACGCTGGGCTTGCGGGACCGGCGCATGATCGCGATCGGCGCGGCGATCGTCGCCGCGATCCTGGTCTGGGCCTTCGCCTGGCACCCGCTTGCGTTGCGCGAGGCTGCACTCGCCGGGCAACTCGAAGCGGCCCGCCGCGACCTCGCCTTCATGCGCGTCTCGGAGGCCGAGATCGAGCGCCTGCGCAATGCCGGCACGCAGACGCGCGCCGATCGCCAGGGCAAGTCGCTGCTCGCGCTGGCCGATGCGAGCGCGCGCGGCAGCGGGCTCGATGGCGTGCTCAAGCGCATCGAGCCGGTCGGTCCGCGCAGCGTGCGCGCCACGTTCGAATTTGCCGCATTCGATTCGCTGATGCGCTGGATCGAGGCGCTCGCCCGCGAGCACGGCATCCAGGTCAGTGACTTCTCGGCCGATCGCGTCGACGCGACGGGCCTCGTCAACGCCCGCGTAACGCTCGAGGACGTACCCTGATCCGATCGCGGCATGCACGCGGATTGCGTTCGCATGTCGATTTCCCTTCCGCATCTGCCAGATCCGAAAATGAAACTGATCAAATGGTTTTTCGCATTGCTCGTGCTTGCGCTCGTGGTCGCGGGCGTCATCGCGTGGACGATGCCGGCCGATGTCGCCTGGCGCCATGTCGCGCCGAAGCTCGGGCCCGTCAGCCTCGTCGGCGTGCGCGGCACGGTCTGGGACGGCCACGCCGACGGCATCAGCGTGTTCGGGCGTGACCTCGGCGAGGTCGACTGGCGCGTCTCGAAGATGCCCCTGCTCGGCATGCGGGTCGTCGCCGACCTGCGCATCAAGGGTGCCGACATCGACGGTTCGGGCCTGCTCGAACGTGCGCGCGATGGTCGCGTGACGGTCCGCGAAGTGCGCTTCCGGATGCCTGCCGCATTGTTCGCGCCGGCACTCGACATCCCGTCGCTCAACCTGCGCGGCACGGTCAACGGCACGCTGACCCAGGCTTCGCTGGTCAACGGCCTGATCGTCGATGCGGCCGGCAATGCACGCTGGTCCGAAGCCGGCGTCAGCGGCCAGGCCGAGGCGCGCTTCTCCGACATCCTGGCCGAGTTCGTCTCGAAGCCCGACGGCAGCATCGCCGGCACGATCGCCGACGACGGCCGCGGCAACCTCGAGGTCAACGGCCGCTTCAGTGTCGCGCCGACCGCGTTCAGCGCCGAAGCCTTCCTGTCCGCCCGCGACGACGACGCGCGCGTGCGCGAGGCGCTGCAGTACATCGGCCAGCCGCAGGCCGACGGTTCCTCGCATCTCGTCATCCGCGGCGAACTGTTCAAGTTGTTCTGATGGCCCTGCCGCGCGACTTCCTCGAGCACGCGCTGCAGGTCGCCCATGCTGCGGCCGACGCGGCCGAGCCGGGCATCCGCGCGCGCTACCGTGCGCGCGATTTTTCGGTCGAAGCGAAAGCCGACGCGACCCCGGTCACCGAAGCCGATCGCGAGGCCGAAGCGGCGATCAAGCAGGTCCTGCGCGCCTCGTTCCCGCGACATGCGTTCCTCGGCGAGGAGGAGGGGCGTGACGGCGAAGGCGACTTCCTCTGGCTGGTCGATCCGATCGACGGCACCAAGGCGTTCGTGCGCGGCTATCCGTTCTTCTCGACCCAGATCGCACTGATGCATGCCGGCGAGCTCGTGCTCGGCTTATCGGCGGCCGGCGAATACGGCGAGCGCGCCTGGGCCACGCGTGGCGGCGGCGCCTTCCTCGGCACGAACGCGCGCGATGGCCGGCCGATCCGCGCATCCGGCGCCACCGAGTTCGGGCCGATGACGGCGGTTTCGACCGGCAACCTCAAGTCGATGGCGAACACCCAGGCTCGCTGGAATGCGCTGGCCGGTCTCGTCGGCCGGGTCGGTCGCATCCGCGGCTACGGCGATTTCCTCCATTACCACCTGCTCGCGCGCGGCGCGATCGATCTCGTCGTCGAATCGGACCTCAACATCCTCGACATAGCCGCGCTCGCCGTCATCGTCCGCGAAGCAGGTGGCGTGTTCACTGCGCTCGACGGCAGCGCGGTCGGCCTCGACATCACGAATGCGCTCGCTGGCACCCCGGCCCTGCACGCACAGGCGCTCGCACTGTTCAACCCGGCCTGAGCCCGCGCTGCCGGCGGAGCATCCGCTGGATCGGTGCAGCCGTTACAATCGGCCGATGCGAAAACCACCGAAGATCCTCGCGACGCGGCAATGCGACGACAGCCGCTTCCTGCGTGCCGAACAGGTCGACCTCGAGTTCTCCAACGGCGTTCGGCGCACGCACGAACGCCTGCGCGGCTCCGGGCTCGGCGCGGTCGTGATCGTGCCGATGCTCGATGACGACACCGTCCTGCTCGTGCGCGAGTACGGCACCGGCATCGGCCGCTACGAACTCGGGCTGCCGAAGGGCCGGCTCGACCAGGACGAAACGGTCGAGCAGGGTGCCGACCGCGAACTCAAGGAGGAGGTCGGCTACGGAGCGCGCGAACTGCATATCCTGACCACGTTGTCGCTCGCACCGGCGTACATGAGCTCGATGACGCATGTGGTCATCGCGCGCGACCTCTATCCGGAGCGTCTGCAGGGCGACGAGCCCGAGGAACTCGAGGTCGTGCCGTGGAAACTCGCCGAACTGCATGCGCTGCTCGCCGAACCCGAAGTCAGCGAGGGACGCTCGATCGCGGCCTTGTTCATCGCCCGGGAGTACCTGGCCGGCCGGTTCCAGCCACGCGCATGACGCCGGCCGGTCTCGTCCACCCCGTCGTCGCGATCGCGCATCGCGCGGCCGAGGCGATCCTCGAGGTCTATCGCAGCGATTTTTCGGTCGAGCGCAAGACCGATCGTTCGCCGGTCACCGATGCCGATTTCGCCGCGCACCACCTGATCGTCGACGGCTTGCGCGCGCTGACGCCGGACTGGCCGGTGCTCTCCGAGGAATCGGCGAGCGTGCCGTGGAGCGAGCGCTCGCGCTGGAAACGCTACTGGCTGGTCGATCCGCTCGACGGCACGCGCGAGTTCGTCAAGCGCAATGGCGAGTTCACGGTCAACATCGCCCTGATCGACGACCACCGACCGGTCCTCGGCGTCGTCCAGGCGCCGGTCACCGGCGAGATCGGCTGGGCCTGGGAAGGCGGCGGAGCGTGGTGCGCCGAAGGCGGCGGCGAGGCACGCCGCCTGCAGACGCGCGCGCGGGCGACGCCGCTCACGGTCGCCGGCAGCCGTTCGCACGGCGATGCGCGGCTCGGAGGCATGCTCGAACGCGTCGGTGAACACAGCTTGCTGCCGCTCGGCTCCTCGCTGAAGTTCCTGCGCATCGCGACCGGCGAGGCCGACCTCTACGTGCGCCTCGGCGCGACCTCGGAATGGGACACCGCGGCCGCACAATGCGTCCTCGAGCAGGCCGGCGGCGCGGTCATCGATTTCGAGGGCCGCGCGTTCGCCTACAACACGCGCGAATCGCTGCTCAATCCCGAGTTCATCGCCTGCGGCGACCGCGGGCACGACTGGCCCGCGATCCTCACCGGGCGCTGAGCCCGGGTACGGAGACAGGATGCACACGATCGACGACCTGCTCGCCATCATGGCCCGCCTGCGCGATCCCGAGCGCGGCTGCCCCTGGGACGTCGAGCAGGATTTCACGACGATAGCCGCGTACACGATCGAGGAAGCCTACGAAGTCGCCGACGCGATCGACCGCGGCGACTTCGCCGACCTGCGCGACGAGCTCGGCGACCTGCTGCTGCAGGTCGTGTTCCATTCGCGCATGGCCGAGGAAGCCGGGCATTTCCGCTTTGCCGACACGGTCGAAGCGATCTGCAACAAGCTCGTTTCGCGCCATCCGCATGTGTTCGCCGAAGCCGAATCGGGCAGCGCCGACGAGGTCCTCGGCGCATGGGAGGCGATCAAGCGCGGCGAGCGCGCGGCGAAGGGCGACGCGGACCGCAGCGCACTGGCCGGCATCGCACGCGGTTTGCCGGAGTGGCAGCGCGCGCTGAAATTGCAGAAGCGTGCGGCGGCGGTCGGATTCGACTGGCCCGACGTCGACGCCGTGTTCGCCAAGCTGCATGAGGAAATCGAGGAAGCGCGTGCGGAGTTCGCCAGCGGCGGCGACCGCGAGCGACTGACCGACGAGATCGGCGACGTCCTGTTCGTCTGCGTCAATCTCGCGCGGCACGCGAAGGTCGATGCGTCGCAGGCCCTGCGTCATGCGAACGCGAAGTTCGAACGCCGTTTCCGGCGCATGGAAGCAATGGCGGCCGAGGCCGGCGCGACGCTGTCCGAGAGAACGCTCGCGGAACAGGACGTGCTGTGGAGCGAGGCGAAAGCCGAGGAACGCCGCAGCGACTGAGGGCTACCGCTCGCCGGAACCGGCGCTCCAGCAGCGATGCGGGCCGACCGGCGACCGCGTTCGCCGGACAAGGCAGTAAGATGCGCCGCAACCCTGTCCGGAACGCGATCCGATGAGCGACGTATCCCCCCCGCCGCTGACCTATGCGCAGATTCCCGAGCGCAACACGGCCGACAACGTGCTGCGCACCGCACAACAGCACCATGTGCAGTTGTCGGCAATGGCCGATACCAAGGCCAACATCATCATCACCGTGTCCTCGATCGTGCTGACCCTTTCGCTCGGCCGGTTGACCGATCCGGAACTGCGCGTTTCGGTGTTGATCCTCGCCGGCTTCACGCTGGTCGCCCTGCTGCTCGCGATCCTCGCGGTGCTGCCGAAGTACCGGCCGATCCGCCTCGACGGCGAGACCTTGCCGGCCCATTTCAACCTCCTGTTCTTCGGCCACTTCGCCGAGCTCTCGCGCGAGCGCTTCCTGAGCGAGATGAACCGAGTGCTGATGCCCGATGGCACGCCCTATTCGACCTGGGCGGTCGATCTCTATTCGCTCGGTGTCTATCTGGCCCACCACAAGTACCGCTACCTGCGCTACAGCTACCTGTTCTTCCTGACCGGTTTCGTGCTGGCCTGCCTCGAACAGGGCTGGCGACTTCTCGCGCATTGAACGAACCCCGACCTCGGCGCAAAGCCGTTTCAAGCGGGACCCCGTCGACCAACGTGAGGGAACACCATGCGTGCCTGGCTGCTGATCGCGATCCTCCTGCTCGACAGCGTCGCTGCCGCCGAGCCCGTCGTACCGGCGCCGCTCGAGCCTTGGCGGGCCTGGGTGCTCAAGGACCACGAGTTCCGCGCATGCCCGTTGATCGCGGGCCGGGCAGCCGACAGGCGCGAGAGTTTCGTCTGCGCCTGGCCCGGCGTGCTGAGCCTCGACGCGGATGCCGATGGCATCGACATCGCGCAGCGCTGGACGCTCGAAACGGATGGCTGGGCGTCGCTGCCCGGTGACGCCGCCTACTGGCCGCAGGACGTGGTCGTCGATGGCAAGCCTGCGATCGTCATCGATCGCAACGGGCCGACCCTGTGGCTCGGCGCTGGTCGGCACGACGTGCGTGCGCGCATCGAATGGGACCAACGTCCGCAGACGCTCGTGGTTCCTGATTCGATTGCGCTGATTGCGCTGAGGGTCGATGGCAAGCCCGTTTCGCCCGTGCAGCGCGGTGGCAACAGCCTCACGCTTGGCCGCGGCGTGACGGCTGCCGTCGAAGCCGACAGTGTCGATCTGCGCGTGTTCCGCCTGTACACGGACGGCATTCCCGGTCAGTTGACGACAAGGATCCGCGTCTTTGCCTCGGGCCAGGCGCGCGAAGAGGTGTTCGGTCCCGTGCTGCCGGACGGCTTCATTCCGCTCGCGCTCGACAGTGAAAGCTGGCCCGCACGACTCGATGAAAAAGGGCTGCTGCACGTGCAGGTGCAGCCCGGTGAAGATACCTTCACGCTGACGGCGCGCGCGCTGCTGCCGATCGACACGCTTGTCGCGCGCATGCCGGAGGAGTGGGCGCAGCAGGAAATCTGGAGTTACCAGGCGGCACCGCGCTTGCGCGTGACGGGCATCAGCGGGGCGGTCCAGGTCGATCCACGCCAGGCCGACGTGCCGGAGGAATGGGCCGGGTTTCCTGCCTATGCGCTTGACGACAAGTCGACGTTGACGATCGAACAGCGCTCCCGCGGCGGTGCCGACGACGAAGCGAACCGCCTGACCTTGCATCGCGAGGCCTGGCTCGATTTCAGTGGTGACGGCTGGTTCGCGCGTGACCGAATCGTCGGACGCATGCAGAGCGGTTGGCGCTTCGATGCTGCCGCGCCATTCTCGCTCGAGCGCGCCGAGACGACGGACGATGGCGGCGCGATCGAACCGATGCTCGTCACACGCGGCGCGCGCGCGGAACTCAGCGGCGTCGAGTGGCGCACGCCGCAGGTCGACCTGCGCGCCGGCCTGCGCATCGCGAACGGGGTCGGATCGTTGCCGGTGACCGGCTGGCAACAGGTGTTCGACCAGGTCACGACCACGCTGCACCTGCCGCACGGCTACAGGCTCATCGCGGCGCCCGGTACCGATCGCGCGAATGGCAGCTGGCTGTCGCGCTGGACCCTGCTCGACGTCTTCATCGCGGCGATCATGGTATTGCTCGCCGCGCGCCTGCTCGGCTGGATCGGCGGTGTGGTCGCCGCCCTGTATTTCCTGTTCGGCTACCAGGAAGCCGGCGCGCCGTTGTGGACGTTGCTGGCGGTGCTCGCCTGCGCGCTCGTCGCGCGTGCGCTGCCGCAGCAAGGCAGGCTGGCGCGCGTGGCGCACTGGGCGCGGCTGGCCGCATTCGTACTGCTGATCATCGCCGCGTTGCCGTTTGCGGCAAAGCAGTTGCGCCTGGCGTTGTATCCGCAGCTCGAAGCGGGTGCGGCGTTTGCGCGTCCGGCAGCTCCTGCCTTCTGGATGGACGCGGTGCAGGACGTTCCGGTGATGATGTCGGAACCGTCGCCGGCGCCTCCGCCCGCGCCTCCGCAGTCGCTGCGGGCGCAAGTTGAAGAAGCCGGGGAGAAACTCGAACGCATTTCGGTCACCGGTTCGCGCATCCGCAATAGCGACCAGATCCGGAAATACAGCGAGAACACGGTCGTGCAGACCGGCGCCGGCGAACCCGGTTGGCGACTCGGCAACTCGTACACCCTGAACTGGAGCGGGCCGGTATTGCCGACCCAGGACGTCGATCTCGTCGTCGCGCGACCGTGGCTCGTGCGCGGCTTGCGTGTGCTGCTGGTCGCCTTGCTCGGCTGGTTGCTGTGGCGCGTCGCGCGCGGCGCCGCGTTGCCGCGATTCGCGGCACGCGCCACCGCGCCGTGCGCGCTGCTGCTCGCGGCGTCAATGCTCGGCAGCGCGCCCTCGGCAAGCGCCCAGGATTGGCCGCCGGACAGCATGCTCGACGAATTGCGCGCACGCCTCATCGAGGCGCCACGCTGCGCGCCACAGTGTGCAAGCATTGCGCAGGCGCAGGTCACGGCGCGCGGCGACGAAATCCGCGTCGTGCTCGAAGTGCATGCCGCCGCGCGTGTCGCCTTGCCGCTGCCTGCCGATGAAAGATCCGCCGTGCTGCGCAGTGTCCTGCTCGATGGCGCCGTCAACGACGCGCTCGTGCGTTCGGCCGGCAAGCCCTGGATTGCGCTCGGGCGCGGCGTGCACCGCATCGAGATGATCTTCGCGGCCGCGGCCGACAAGATCGACCTCGCGTTCGGCATGGCCCCGCATCGCGTCGTGTTCGATGGCAGCAACTGGCAGGCCAGCGGCATCGCCGAGCAGCGCCTGCTGACCGAAGCGCTGGTCCTCGTGCGTGCGCGCGAAGACAGCGACCAGCGTCCGCTCGCCAACGAACAGCAGTTCCCGGCCTATGTACGCGTGACGCGCCGGCTGAATCTGGATCTCGACTGGAGCGTTTCGTCGACAGCACAGCGGCTCGCGCCGCGTGATGGCGGTTTCACGTTCAGCCTGCCGATCATCGGCGGCGAGCGCGTGACCACGCCGGGCCTGCGCGTGCGCGATGGAAAACTCACGTTGGCACTGCCGGATGGCGAGCAGCATGCGACGTGGAGCAGCACGCTCGAACAGACCGATAGCCTGAGCCTGACCGCACCGCCGTTGGGCGAGCACGCCGAAGTCTGGCGCGTGCTGGTCAGTCCGACCTGGCACGTCGAGTTTTCCGGCGTTCCGGAATCGGGTGTCGGCCCCGACGCCGAGCTCGACGATTACCGCAAGTTCGAATTCCACCCGCTTCCCGGCGAGTCGCTGACGCTCACGATCAGCAAGCCCGCGGCGGTCGAGGGCGCGACGCGCGCAATCGACAAGGTCGATCTGTCCAGCGATTTCGGACAACGCGCGGGCACGCATGTGCTGCGTTTCGACGTGCGCGCGAGCCAGGGCGGCGAGCAGTCGATCATGTTGCCGGCCGAGGCCGAAGTGATCGGCGTGACGCGTGCCGGGCAGTCGATGCCGCCGCGCGCGCTCGATGGCAAGCTCAGCATTCCGCTGCAGCCCGGTACGCAGGCGATCGAGATCCGCTTCCGCGAGAACGCGCCGCTCGGATGGAAGGCCGCGACGCCGG
The DNA here is from genome assembly GCA_964587775.1 of uncultured Dokdonella sp. Classification (GTDB taxonomy): domain Bacteria; phylum Pseudomonadota; class Gammaproteobacteria; order Xanthomonadales; family Rhodanobacteraceae; genus Dokdonella. The sequence goes on along the minus strand of CAZPLY010000013.1, from coordinate 83,706 downwards.
CCGTTGCGCTCGGCCTGCCGGCGGCAAACATCGACCTGCGCATCAACCTGCCGCGGGATCGCTGGCTGCTCGCGGCTTTCGGGCCCGCGGTCGGGCCGGCGGTGCTGTTCTGGGGCGAACTCGTCGTCATGCTCGTGCTCGCGTGGATGCTCGCGCGCTGGACGCGCACGCCGCTGCGTTTCCATCACTGGTTGCTGCTCGGGCTCGGCTTTTCGACGTTCTCGTGGGTCGCGCTCGGCGTGGTCGTCGTCTGGTTGTTCGCGCTCGACGCACGCAAGCGCGCAGCTCCGGCTCGCAACTGGCAATTCAACCTGGTCCAGGTCGGCCTCGTCGCGCTGACCGTGATCGCGCTCGGTTGCCTCGTCGCAAACATCCACAACGGCCTGCTCGGCGAACCCGACATGGTCGTCAGCGGCAGCGATTCGTTCGCGCGCAACCTGCACTGGTTTGCCGATCGCAGCAGCGACGCACTGCCGACCGCCAGCGTGTGGTCATTGCCGCTATGGGTCTACAACCTCGTCATGCTGGCCTGGGCGTTGTGGCTCGCGTGGGCCGTGGTCGGCTGGCTGCGCAACGGATTTGCCGCGTGGAGCACCGGTGGCTACTGGCGCGCGTGGCGCGAACCGCGCGCCGAGCCCGTGATCGACGTGCCGCCCGCGGCACCGCCGGCGCAGTCGTGAGGCAGGCGTGACGACGGTCCGCGAGTTGCTCGCAGCGGCGACCCGGGCCGGCGATGCCGAGGCGCGCCACGAGGCCGAGATCCTGCTCGGCCACGCGCTCGAACGATCACGCGCGTGGCTGTACGCGCATGCCGATGCCGTGCCCGACGATGCCGCGCGCGAATGCTTCGCGCAACTGCTCGCGGCACGTGAGCGCGGCGAACCGGTCGCCTATCTGGTCGGTCGCCGCGGTTTCTGGACGCTCGATCTCGCGGTGACGCGCGACGTGCTGATTCCGCGACCGGAAACCGAATTGCTGGTCGAACTCGCGCTCGAGCGCATCCCGCGCGACCGCGACTGCGAGGTGGCCGATCTCGGCACCGGCTCCGGCGCGATCGCGCTTGCAATTGCGAGCGAACGTCCGCGGGCGCGCATCCTCGCCAGCGACGCGAGTGCAGCCGCGCTCGACGTCGCACGCGGCAATGCCGTGCGGCTGGGCATCGGCAACGTCGAGTTCGCGCAAGGCGACTGGTATGCGGCGCTCGGCAGCCGGCGTTTCGATGTGATCGTGTCGAATCCTCCGTACATTGCCGATCGCGATCCGCATCTCGGCGAAGGCGACCTGCGCTTCGAGCCGATTGCAGCGCTCGCATCGGGGAGCGACGGGCTCGACGCAATCCACTGCATCATCGGATCGGCGCCTGCGCATCTGCGCGCTGGCGGATCGCTGTTGTTCGAGCATGGCTACGACCAGGGCGAGCGGGCCCGCCAGCTGTTGCGCGAATCAGGATTCGGCGATGTGTTCACCGCGCGCGACGCGCAGCAGCTCGAGCGCGTCAGCGGTGGCTGTCGTCCGCGCTGAGTCGCGCGCTGAATGCGCAGCTCGTGAACGTGTCGCCAGGCTTGCAATGAATGCGTCGAGGCTGCGGAGGCCCGCCAAGAAAGATCCCGAAAGCGCGTCGCTAGCCCGCGCTGCGCAATGCAGGCGTCGGAATCAACGCCGCGAATCGCGCGCGGATCGCGGCTTCGATGCCGGCCGCGTCGAGGCCCGACTCGGCGAGCAGTTCCTCGCGGCTTGCGTGTTCGAGATAGCTGTCGACGAGGCCGAGGTGCAGCAGGGGAACGCAGACGCCATTCGCGCTGAGCAGCTCGCCGACGCCGGCACCTGCGCCGCCCATGATCGCGTTGTCCTCGACCGTGACGATCGCCGCATGCGAGCGCGCGATCTCGAGCACGAGTGCCACATCGAGCGGTTTCACGAAACGCATGTTGACGACCGTCGCATCGAGTACGTCGCCGACCTTGAGCGCCGGCGCAAGCATCGCACCAAACGCGAGCACTGCAACCGCGTGGCCGTGACGACGCAGGTCCGCCTTGCCGATCGGCAGCGTGTCGAGCCCCGCGTCGACCGCGCTGCCGTTGCCGCTGCCGCGCGGATAACGCACGGCGGCAGGCCCGACGTGCATGAAGCCGGTACTCAGCATGCGCCGGCACTCGGCTTCGTCGGCCGGTGCCATGATCAGCATGTTCGGGATGCAGCGCAGGTATGACAGGTCGAAACTGCCGGAATGGGTCGCACCGTCAGGACCGACCAGGCCGCCGCGGTCGATCGCGAACAGCACGTCGAGATTCTGCAGCGCGACGTCGTGGATCAGCTGGTCGTAGGCGCGCTGCAGGAAGGTCGAGTAGATCGCGACGACCGGCTTGGCGCCTTCACAGGCCATGCCGGCGGCCAGCGTCACCGCATGCTGTTCGGCGATGCCGACATCGAAGTAGCGTGTCGGGAATGCCTTCGAATAGCGCACGAGGCCCGAGCCTTCGCGCATCGCCGGCGTGATCGCGTGCAGGCGCGGATCGGCCGCCGCCATGTCGCACAACCAGTCGCCGAAGATTTCGGTGTAGGTCGGCTTGCCGGCGCCCTTGCGCGGCAGTCCCTTGCCGGGATCGAACGGTCCGACCGCGTGATAGTCGATCTGCGCGCGCTCGGCCGGCTCGTAACCCTTGCCCTTGGTGGTAATGACATGCAGGAACTGCGGGCCCGGAAGTTCCTTCAGCGTCTTCAGCGCGTGCACGAGTTGCGGGATGTCGTGGCCGTCGATCGGACCGGTGTAATGGAACCCGAATTCCTCGAACAGCGTGCTCGGCATGAACATGCCCTTCGCGTGTTCCTCCCAGCGCTTGAGGAAGCGCCACAGGAAGCCTTCGCGCTTCATCATCTTCTTGCCGTGCTCGCGCATGCGGTTGAGCGTGCGGCTCGCCATCAGCCGACCGAGCATCTGGGTCAGTGCGCCGACGTTCTCGCTGATCGACATCTGGTTGTCGTTGAGGATCACGAGCATGTCGGGCTTGACGTCGCCGCCATGGTTGAGCGCCTCGAACGCCATGCCGGCCGTCATTGCGCCGTCGCCGATCACGGCGACGATCTTGCGCGCGTCGCCCTTGTGTTGCGCCGCGATCGCCATGCCGAGCGCAGCGCTGATCGAGGTCGACGAATGGCCGACGCCGAACGTGTCATACGCGCTTTCGTCGCGGCGCGGGAACGGCGCGAGGCCATCCTTCTTCTTGATCGTCGTGATGCGATCGGCGCGGCCGGTCAGGATCTTGTGCGGATAGCACTGATGGCCGACGTCCCAGATGAGGCGGTCGGTCGGCGTGTCGTACAGGTAGTGCAGGGCGACGGTCAGCTCGACGACACCGAGCCCGGCACCGAAGTGCCCGCCCGAGGTCGCCACGGATTCGATCAGGTAGTCGCGCACTTCACGCGCAATTGCGGGCAATTCGGCTTCGTCGAACCGGCGCAGGTCGGACGGCGACTCGATGCGCGCGAGGCGCGGATAGCGGGCGGAATCGATCATCAGCGGGAATTGCAGGGGTCAGGCCGGTATTTTCGGCTACTGGACCGGGCGGAGCAAGGAAGGCCGTGGTCCGCAGGCGGGCGAAGGATGGCGAATGGCGGGCACAAGGCGAGCCGCGCCGTCGCCTGAAACCGCGGTCATGGTTGAGGTCTTGCGGTCAACGCACTCACACCCGCAGCTCGCGCTGACCGGGTTGCCAGCGGCTGAGATCGAGTTGGGCGATGCCGATGCCGAGCGCGCGCACCCACTTGGCCGAAGCATCGAGAGTGCCCCAGGTCTTCGGGCTGCCCCTGCCGGTGACGGCGACGACGGTACTGGTCGGCGTGTCGGCCTCGACGTGGAAACGCGCGCCATCGGCGACGATGCGCACGCGCTTGACGGCGCCGGCTTCGACCATCGCGCGCAAGGTCTTCTCATTCATCGGCGGACTCCTGGAACAGCTCGGATTGCTCGGGGATCGGAATGCCGGCCGATTCGCAGTGCCGGCGGATCAGCCACTCCATCAGGTTGGCGATGCTGCGGTGCTCGCGCAGGGCGGCAATCCGCGCGGCTTCTTTCAGGGCCGGGTCGATGCGCAGGTTGAGGGTGCTGGTCTTTCGCGGGGTCATGGCGCGATGGTATCGCAAATGTAACGCAGAAGTGTCGTTCGGCATCGTCCGCGAGGTTCAAGCTTTCATGCGCGCGAACGGCGGAATGCGCTGCGCGGGTTCCGCGCTGCTGCGATCAGCGAGCTTCCCTTCTCCGATCGGGAGAAAGTGGCGCGCAGCGCTGGATGCGGGAAGCGCGCTCGCATGCCGGCCGCTGAGGTACCAGCCGCGCCTCTCCCTCATCCGCGCTCGGGGAACGCCACGATTTTCGGAGGGCGGAAGCGCCGCGGGCGATTCCGACGCGGTCCAGTCGTCAGTTCGGCCGGCGCTTGCGCGGCAGGTGGTTGACCAGGAACTCCATCTGGTCGGCCAGGATGTTGCGGTTCGACAGGATCAGGTGCTCGACCCAGCTTGGGCGGTATGGCACGGCGAGCAGCGGCATGTGGGCCTGCTGTGGGGTGCGGCAGCCCTTCTTGACGTTGCAGTGCAGGCAGGCGGTGACGACGTTCTGCCAGGTGTCGCGGCCGCCTTTCGAAATCGGGATCACGTGGTCGCGGGTCAGTTCGCCGCGCGAATAATGGTTGCCGCAATACAGGCAGAGCATGCGGTCGCGGGCGAACAGGGCCGGGTTGGTCAGCGCCGGGGCCGGGTCGATCGCGCCGATGCGCGCATGGCCCGTGCTCGCGACGATCGGATGCAGCAGCAGGATGCTCTGCTCGCCGGACACGCGGTTGGTGCCGCCGTGGATCGTCAGGCAGGGTTCGCCGAGCGTCCACGCGACCGCGCCGCGCACGTACAGGCAAGTCGCGTCCTGCCACGAGATCCAGTCCATGATCCGCCCGCTCGCATCGAGCGAGAGCACGCGCGTGCCATGGATGTCACCGATCGTCCGCACTTCCGCCAGCATTCGCGTCTCCCTGGAGAGAGTCCAGCCGGTGCGCGCCGCCCACCGACCGCCCTCCGGGTGGGGATTCCGCAACCGGCCCTGCCATTGCGCCCGCGGAGCATAGTGCAACTGGATGGCAGTTGTGCAACAGATGCTCAGTGCAGCGGCTTGATCATGCGCAGCACTTCGGTGCCGAAGCCGCTGCGTTCGTAGAGTTCGATGGCCCGCTTGTTCGACGGAAACACGGCCAGTTGCACGTGCCGGCAGCGGTGCTCGCGGGCCCAGCGCTCGGCGAAGGCGAGCAGGGCGCTGCCGACGCCCTTGCCGTCGGCACCGTCGGCCACCGCGATGTCGGATATGTGGCAATTCTGCGCGGCGCTGAAGTAGTCCTTCATCGTCTGCAGGTGGATGAAGCCGACGCGTTCGCCGTCGTCGTCCTCGGCCACGAACATGTGCGAACCGGGCGGTTGCTCGGTCAGGTGGCGGGCGAGGTCCTGGCGGATCGCTTCGGCGCAATCGCCGCGTCGTCGCCAGGCCGGCAGGTCGAATCCTTCGACGAAACGCTTGACGAGGCCGAGGATGAACGCGTCGTCGTCGGCATCGGCGAGGCGGATATGCAGGTTCGCTTCGGTTTCCACGCAAGGCTCCCTGATCGCACTAACCGAACTGTACATCCGGCATCGCCATCAGCGTATCCGCACCGGCGCGGATCGCTGCGCCGTGGGCGTGGATGCGCGGCAGGATGCGGCCGTAGTAGAAGCGCGCGGTATGCCGTTTCGCGTCGCGGAAATCCGCGGACTGCTTCGAGGATTCGGCGGCGGACACGCTGCGCGCCCAGAAGTAGGCGAGCGCCACGTAGCCCGAGTAGAACAGGTAGTCGACTGCAGCGGCGCCGATCTCTTCCGGGTTTGCCTGCGCGCGCTTCGCGATTTCCTGGGTCAGGTCGCTCCATTCCTTGGTCACGATCGCGAGCGGGGCGACGAATTCGCCAAGCGTGGGGTTTGTCGCGTTCTGTTGGCAGAACGAAGAAATCTCGCCGAGGAAGTGCTTGAGGCCGGCGCCTTGCAGGGCGAGGATCTTGCGCCCAAGCAGGTCGTTCGCCTGGATCTGGGTCGTGCCCTCGTACAGCGTCGTGATGCGCGCATCGCGGGCGAACTGCTCGACCCCGGTTTCGGCGATGTAGCCGTGTCCGCCGAAGATCTGGACGGCGTGGTACGTGCACTCCTGGGCGAGTTCGGTCAGAAGGCCCTTGATGATCGGGGTCAGGAACGAGACGAGTTCCTCGCCCCGCTTGCGCTCGGCCTCGTCGGCCGAATGGGTCGAGATGTCGTGCTGCAGGTAGGCGTACAGGGCCAGCGCGCGGCCGCCTTCGGCGAATGCCTTCTGGGTCAGCAGCATGCGGCGCACGTCAGGGTGCACGATCAGCGGGTCGGCCGGCTTGTCGGGAAATTTCGGCCCGGTCAGCGCGCGCATCTGCAGGCGCTCGCGCGCGTAGCCGAGCGCGCTCTGGTAGGCGCGTTCGATCAGGCCGAGGCCTTGCAGGCCGACCGCGAGCCGCGCGGTGTTCATCATCGTGAACATCGCATTGAGGCCCTTGTTCGGCGCGCCGATCAGCCAGCCTTCGGCGCCATCGAAGTTCATGACGCAGGTGACCGAGGCCTTGATCCCCATCTTGTGCTCGATCGAACCGACCGCGAGCGAGTTGCGCTCGCCGGCCTTGCCGTCCTTGCCGACCTTGAACTTCGGCACGATGAACAGCGAAATCCCCTTGACCCCGGGCGGCGCATCGGGGAGCCGCGCAAGCACGAGGTGGACGATGTTTTCGGTCAGGTCATGCTCGCCGGCGGTGATGAAGATCTTCGTGCCGCTGATCCGGTAGCTGCCCTCGGCGCCCGGTTCGGCGCGGGTCTTGAGCAGGCCGAGGTCGGTACCGCAATGCGGCTCGGTCAGGCACATCGTGCCGGTCCAGCGGCCTTCGGTGATCGGCTTCAGGAACGCCTCCTGCTGCCACGCCTCGCCGTGTTCCTTGAGTGCCTCGATCGCGCCGTGCGAGAGCATCGGGAAATTGCCCCAGGACACGTTGGCGGCATCGATCATTTCCTTGATGATCGCGCCTAGCGTTTCGGGCAGGCCCTGGCCACCGAACTTTTCGGGCGTCGTCAGCATCGTCCAGCCGCCATCGACGTACGTCGCGTAGGCGTCCCGGAACCCGTCCGGCGTCGTCACGCTCGCGCTGGCCTTGTCGAGCCTGCAACCTTGCTGGTCGCCGCTCTGGTTGATCGGTGCGAGCACCTGCTCGGCGAATTTCGCGGCTTCGTCGAGGACCGCGTCGAGGATGTCCGGTGTCGCCGATTCGAAGCCCGGCAGGCGCTGGAACGTCGCTTCGGCACCGAGCACGTCGTACAGGGCGAAGCGGATGTCGGTCAGTGGAGCGGCATAGCGGGTCATTCGGTCTACTCCGGAAACTGCATCGGTACGACGGGATCAGCGCCAGGTGGCGGCGAGGCCCGGCACCGGCGACAGCCGGCTCGAGCGCTCGAACCTGAAATCGCCGCTCGGTTCGCGGCTCGTGATGCGGCCTTCGAGCTTGTAGGCGAAGTCGCGGTCGCCGAGTCCGGTCGCCGCGGCCGGAACGAGCGTCGTCTCGAACACGTCGGCGCTGCTGCCCGGGACATCGAGGTCGAGCGTGCTCGAGATCGTGCCGACCGGCTTGCCGTCGACTTCGAGGCTGGCCTCGAGCGAGTCGAACGTCATCGAGACATTGCTGAAGTTCTGCACGCGCACGAGCAGGCGCCAGCTGCCGTCGGCCTGCACGGCAAGTTCCTGCACGCTCGCGGTTGGCGCGCTGACGCGTTTGGTCGGGCCACTGCCGCATGCGGCAAGGACGAGCGTCGCGGCGAACAAGGCGACGAGGCGGGGCGCGTTCATGGGCTACCTCAAACGATCGTTCGAATAGCCTAGCCTATCCGGTTCGGCCAGCGCCGCAAACCCTCGTGCGAGCGCGGCGCGAGGTGGCGGCGGCGGTTTGCCAGGGCAAGTTCAGGGCCGCTGCCGGTCCGCGAACTCGCGCACGTCGATCCGGGCATGGGCCGTGCCGGCGCGCAGCAGGACGACTTCGTCGGCCAGCGCGACGACCTCGTCGGGCTGGTGCGAGACGAGCAGGGTCGCGACCTGGACCTCGCGCTTTAGCCGCTGCAGGTGTTCGAGGACCTGGCTGCGCGCTTCTCGGTGCAGGCCGGTCAGCGGTTCGTCGAGCAGGAGGATGCGCGGGGACGGCATCAGGGCGCGGCCGATCGCGACGCGCTGGCGCTCGCCACCCGAGAGCGTCGGCGGGCGCCGCGCGAGCAGCGGGCCGAGATCGAGCAGTTCGACGAGGCGGTCGAAATGGGCGGCCGGGCGGTGCCGCGCACGCGCGCCGTAGAGCAGGTTCGCGCGCACGCTGAGATGCGGGAACAGGCGCCCGTCCTGGAACACGTAGCCGGTCTCGCGTTCGGCGACCGCGAGCGAGGAACGCGTCGCCGAGTCGAACAGGGTCTGGCCATCGAGGACGATGCGTCCCGCGTCGGGCACGAGCAAGCCGGCGATCGCGTTGAGCACGCTGGTCTTGCCGGCGCCCGAATCGCCGAACAGGGCGAGGGCGCGGGCATGCGAATCGAAGTTCACATCGAGGGCGAGGTCGGCGAACGAATGGGTGACGCGGACCTCAATCATGCCGGCGGCGTCCCCACGCGGCGCCGCCGAGCATCGCCGCGGCAATCGTCGCCGCGAAGGCGACCGCGAGCGCGACGAGGGTCAAGCGCTGCACGCCCGAGTCGCCGCCCGGCGTGCTCATCAGTTCGTAGATCGCGATCGGCAACGTGCGCGTCTCGCCCGGAATGTTCGAGACGAAGCTGATCGTCGCCCCGAATTCGCCGAACGCGCGCGCGAACGCGAGCACGCAGCCGGCGATGATGCCGCGTGACGACAGCGGCACGACGATCGTGACGAAGCGCCGCCATGCACCGGCACCGAGCGTCTCGGCGGCGCGCTCGAGGCGCTGGTCGAGGTTGTCGAACGCGACCCGGATCGACAGCACGAGCAGTGGGAAACCCATGACCGCTGCAGCGAGCACGGCGCCCGTCCAGCGGAACGCGAACACGATGCCGAACTCGGCGAGCCACGCGCCGATCGCGCCGTTGCGCCCGAACAGCACGAGCAGGGCATAGCCGGTGACCACGGGTGGCAGGGTCAGCGGCAGGAACATCAATGCCTCGAGCAGCAGCCGGCCCGGGAAGCGCTTGCGCGAAAGCCACCAGGCAAGCGCGAGCGCGAACGGCAGCGACAAGGTCACGCTGAGCAGGGACACCCGCAGGCTCAGGACGAGCGCCTGCCATTCGTCGGTGCTCAAGGCGGTCATCGCGGCGGCGCGTCGAAGCCGTGGCGGATGAAGGTCGCGCGCGCGGCCGGACCACGCAGCAAGGCGGCGACCAGGCGCGCGGCCTCGCTCTCGCCGGCCCTGATCAGGGCGAGCGGATAGACGATCGGCGGGTGGCTCGTATCGGGGAACGTGCCGACGATGCGCACGCCGGCTTCGGACACTGCGTCGGAACGGTAGACGATGCCGAGCGGCGCTTCGCCGCGCACGACGAAATTGAGCGCGCCACGCACGTTGTCCGCCGAGACCGTGCGTGCCTGCACGCTCGACCAGACGCCGAGTGCGGTCAGCGCGGCCTTCGCGTACCTGCCGGCCGGCACGCTGTTCGGCTCGGCGATCGCGAGGCGGCCATCGGCGCCGAGCCTTCCACGCAGGTCGAAGTCCGGTGCGATTGCCAGTTGCAGCGGACTCTCGGCCGGCGCGACGAGCACGAGCGCATTGCCGAGCAGATCGGCACGCGTGCCCGCGACGACGAGACCGCGCTGTTCGACATGGTCCATCCAGTCGCGGTCAGCGGAAATGAAGATCGCCGCCGGTGCGCCGTGCTCGATCTGCCGCGCGAGTTGCGAGGAGGCCGCATAGCTGGCGGTCACGCCGCCGATCGCCCTGGCCTCGGACGTGGCGAGGATCGTGTCGAGCGCCGGCTTGAGGCTTGATGCGGCGAAGACGAGGACATCGGCGGCGCAGGCGCAGGCCGCGAACAGCATCGCGACGCACACGAAAACGACGCGCACGCACGTGCGACCGATTCCGCGACGCTCACGGATGTTCATCGTCGATTCGCCGTGACCGTTGCGCCAGGCATCAGTCGACGTTCGTGTTGCCCTTGAGGTTGAGGAACGGCACCGTCCCGCCGGGCACCATCGTCGCCGGCAGCACGCCGTTCCATTTTTCGGCCTGGGTCAACGCGATGAGACCGGCATTCTGTTTCAGCGCCTCGCCGCGCGCCCTGATCGCGTCGGCTTCGGCGATGCCACGCACGCGGATCGCCTCGGCTTCGGCCTGCGCCTGGGCGAGCGCCGAATCCGCACGCGCCTTGGCCTGGGTCACGGTGATCTCGGCATTGATCCGTTCGGTCTCGAGATTCTGGCGCTTGGTCTGGATCTCGACCTCGGCCATCATGCGCTTCTCGATCGACTGCTCGTAGGCGTCGGAGAAGATCACCTCCTCGATCTGCACGCTCTCGATCGTCACCGGCCCGCTGACCGACTTCTTGAGCGCCTCGTTGATGTCCATGCCGAACTTCGTACGGTCCTGGATCGCCGAGATAGCGGTGTAGCGACCGAACACGTTCTTGACCTCGTCGGGCACCTTGCGGCTGATCAGGCGCTCGACCATCTTGTCGATCGTTCCGTACTGCGAATAGAGTTCCTCGACGCTTGCTTCGGGCACGCGGAAACTCACCGAGATGCGCAGCGTCGCGGGTTGCTGGTCCTTGCTGTAGGACTCGACGCGCTCGTAGACGATCGCCTGGTTCTGCACCGAGATCTGGCGCACCGTGTCGACGAACGGGATCTTGAAATTGAGCCCGGGCTCGGCGATGCCGACGATCGCGCCATAACGCAGCTTCACGCCGCGTTCGCCCTGGTCGACCGTGTACCAGCTGCCGAACACGATCGAGAGCAGCAACAGGCCGATCAAGGCGAGGACGATGCCGATCATGCCGAAACGCCTGGGCAGGCCGATCTGGACGGCGGGTCGGTTCATGCGGGATCCCCGGGATGGAAGGTGTCGGCGCGGCTCAGCGCCGCGAGCGGTAATCCTGCCAGAAACCGATCGCGCCGCGAATCACGAGCGCGACGACGACGAGGCCGCCGACGGCCTGGATCAGTACACCCATCTGCGTGGCCCTCCCGAGGCCTGGTTCGAGGCGTCACTGTGGCGCGCGCGCACGCCGACTTCAAGCGCCCCGTTTTCAGCGCGGAACGTAGGTCTTCTCGCCCGCGGTCACGCGCAGGCCGAGGCGGTTCCCGGGTGGTGCGGTCGGGCAGACGACGTGCGGCGACATCGCGCACGGCGGGTTGTAGGCCTTGTTGAAATCGAGCACGACCTTGCCGTCGCGCGGCGGGTCGGTGTACAGGAAGCGCGCGGCGCCGTAGGTCTCCTTGCCGCTCGTGCGGTCGGCGATGATGAAGAACAGGCGCCCGTCGTCCTCGGTCACCGGCTCCAGTTCGTGGCGCTTGCCGTCGCGTTCGAATATCGCCTTGCCCGGAACCTGCGCCGGCTGCAGCGTGTTGATGATCGTGACGAGTTCGATCTCGTGCGGCGGGTCGAAGGCTTCCCACTCGGCCTCGATGCGCCAGCCCGGGTCGATCGGAAAGCTGTCGATGCCGGTGAACGCGGCGCGCGCCGGCGAATCGGGATCGCGCAGGCGCCAGCCGATCAGGTCTCCACTGGCGACGACATAGAACCACTTGTCACCGAACGTGACCCGGGTCGGCGTCGCACCGCCGGCATTCGTGTGCAGCACGACTTCGCCATCGATCGGCTTGCCGTCGATCTGCGCACCGGCGTCGGCGGACGCGCGCAGGTGGACGACACCGGCCTCGTCGAGGCGCAAGGTCCCGAGCCGGACCGGGCCCGTGGCGAGCACGATCGCGTTGTCGCCGGCGCTGCCGACCGTGCTTTCACCGACATTGACGATGCCCGAGCCGACATAGCTGAACCAGCCGTCGGGCTTCTGCAGCGAGGCGATGCGCTCGGCCCGCCACTGCTCTATCGAGCGCGTGTAGTCGTCCGCCGCGTGCAGCGGGAAGGGCAGGGCGAGCAGGGTGACCAGCAGGAAAGCGGCGCGCATCAATCGGGGTCCTCCGGAGTCCGTGCGAGTATATGCGGATCGCCAGCACGATTCGTCGGGGAGCCGCATGCTGATCGTTCCGCTGCATCGCGCGCCGACCTGGACGAACTTCCCGTGGGTCACGCTCGTGCTCGTCATCGCCAACATGTTCGTGTTCGGCGTGCTCCAGGCCGGGGATGCGCGCGCACGCGTCGAGGCGATCGACCGCTACCTCGCCGACGGGCTGTCGCGCGTCGAGTTTCCTGCGTACACGGCCTGGCTGCGCGATGCCGGCGAAGTCGAACGCGCCGAACGCTTCGATGCGCTGGCGTCGGCGCAGCCTCAATTCGCGGTCGCCGTGCTGCAGGGCGATGCAGCTTTCGTCGACGCCCTGTCGCGCGGGACCGTCGTGCCGGTCGGCGCGGATGGCACCGAAGACGAAGCCGCGCGCCGCGACTGGCACGAGGCGCGCGCCATGTTCGAACGCAGCTGGGAAGAAGTGTTCACCCAGCGCTGGATGCAGCGTTTCGACCGTTTCGACGCGGCGACGCTCGTCAGTGCCACCTTCCTGCATGCCAATGCCGCACACCTGATCGGCAACATGCTGTTTCTGGCCGTGCTCGGCCTGCTCGTCGAAGGCGCACTCGGGCGCAGCCTGTTCCTCGGCGTCTACCTGCTCGGCGGGATCGGGGCCTCACTCGTGTCGCTGGGCTTCAACTGGGGCGAGCCGGGTGGCGCGCTTGGCGCCTCGGGCGCGGTCGCCGCGCTGATGGGTGCGTATTGCGTGCTCTGGGGCATGCGCCGCGTCCGCTTCTTCTGGTGGTTCTTCGTCGTGTTCGATTACGTCAAGGCACCGGCGCTCGTGCTGCTGCCGTTCTGGCTTGGCTGGGAGATCTGGAACCTCATCTTCAACGGCGACGCCGGGGTCGGCTTCGAAGCGCATGCCGGCGGCATCGTCAGTGGGGCGCTGCTCGCGGCGTTCGTGCGCTGGCGCGGCTGGGAACGCGCGGACTTCATGGACGAGGACGTGCGCGCCGACGAAGCGCTTGCCGAACGCGCGGTCCTCGACGAGGCGCGTGCCTGCCTCGGTCGCCTCGAGGTGGCGCGAGCGCGCGGCCTTGTCGAATCGCTGCTCGCCCGCCGGCCCGGCGACTTCGAGCTGCTTGCCCTGATCCATCGCTGTGCGCGCTACGAACGCGGTTCGCCACGCCTGCACCATGCCGCCTATGCCGCGCTGCGCGCCGAGCCTTCCGATGCCGACGGCGTACGCGCCCAGAAGGCCTTGTACGAGGATCATGTGAAAGCGGTCGGCACGGACACGCGGCTGCCGGCCAGCCTGGTCTTCATGCTGGCGAAACGATGGCTGGCGATCGGCGAGAGTGGCGATGCGCTGCACCTGGTCGGTGCGCTTGCGTGGTCGCCGACGGCCGCGCCGGCGCTTGCACGCGACAGCCTTGCGATCGCCCAGGCGGCATGGGCAAGAGGTCTGGCGCGCAACGCGAGGGGCCTGCTCGAGCGCATCGTCGCCGAAGTTCCGGATTCGGCCGAAGCCGCCAAGGCGCGCATCCTGCTCGCCGATGCGGGGTGAGCGGACGCCAGGCCTGGCTTCGCGCCGCTGCGCGATCGCCCGGGCCCGGGAAACGCCGCGATCGAAGCCGATGCATCGGCACCGCCTTGTTCAGCGCGCGGCTGTCGGCTTCGCGGGCAGGGCGAGGCTTTCGAGAAAGCGGTCGTAGGACGCGATCTCCTCGCGCAATGGATGCTGCGGAATGCCCTGCAGCAGGAACGCGGTCAGCTTGCGTGCTTCGGCGTCACGACCCAGGCGCTCGGCGAGCAGTTTCGCGGCGAGCAGGTAGTTCGCCGGCAGGTCCTTGTGCTTCGGATGGTTGCGGTGGAAGTTCGACAGCAGGCCGACGGCGAGCTGCGAGTGGCCACTTTTCGCCGCGCGTTCGGCGAGGCCGTTGATCGCATCGGCCGGAGGGCGGAACGCCGGATCGAGCGCGATGCATTCGCGCACGAGATCGAGCGCGCGCTTGCCGTCTTCCTGGGCAAGCAGGATCTGCAGCCACTCATGGCCGTGGCGCAACGATTCCTCGCGGTGTCCGCCAAGCGCGAGCAGCTTGCGGTACCGCACATGTAGTTCGGGCGTGCCGCCGCGCGAGCGCAATTCTTCGCGCACCTGTCCGAGCGCGGCATCGGGATCGCCGTCGCGCACGAGTTGTTCGACCCCGGCCAGCAGCCTTGCGTCCCCGTCGAGCGGGCGCTCGAGCGGGACCTCGATCTCGGGCTCGTAGCCGAGCTCGTCGTGGTACTGCCAGATCAGGTAGCCCATCAGGTGGAAGCTCGCGATGACCACATAGTGCGATACGAAGTCATTGGCGATCCGCGCGATGAATGCGGGCATCACGGGATCGAGCAGCGCGGTCAGGTTGCCGGCACTCGCGACGAACACGAACGACAGCAGCACGACCGCGAAGTAGGCCCCACCGAGCCGGCCGATCAATGCGAACCAGGTGCCCGGATTGAGCGCGTGTCCGAGGCTGCCGTCCATCGCGAGCGACATCGATGCGGCAGGCTGGGCGAAGGCCAGCACGAGCGCGAGCGTGATCGCGAGCGGTGCCGGAAGCAGGAAGAAGCCGAGCACCGCGATGATGACGATGAACGCCTGCAGCTTGATCATGTCCCAGCCGACCGAGTCGTCGACCGTCGTGCTCAGGACTGGCGGGTCGAGGCGACCGTTGGCGGTCGCGCGCAGGCATTCGCAGGCGTACTTGTAGAGCGCGATCCAGACGAAGATGTCGAGCAGCCAGCCGAACGGCAGGTAGCGCACGAGATGGCACAGCGTGAGCACGCCGATCGTCAGCAGCGCGTCTCCGCGCAGCGGATAGGCCGCGATCTGCCGCAGGCGGGTCCAGAATGGCTCGATCACGTCCGGGTCCGGAGCGCGTGGTGTTCTCGTCGCGGCCATTCGAAATCCTGTCAGTGGGTGTTCTTTTCCGGCGCGCGAGCATGGCAGCGCGAGGGAGTCCGAAACAAGGCTGATTGCGGGGGCGGGATCAGGCCTCGAAGCCGTGCCTGAAGATCAGGTCGAGGACGGTCGGGTTGGACCGCACGCAATTCCAGGTCTCGGCGATGCGCGGCCCGGTATCGATGATCTCGAAATGACTGACGAGGACCGGCGTCGATCCGCCGGCACCGTTCCAGAACACCTGCGCGCTGATGCCGAGCGTGTTCCATTTCGCGGTCGTATGGCGGTCGCTTTCGAACGTCAGCGCGATGTTGCCGCCGTCCGAGAGCACGATCCCATAGCGCTGCATCGTGCGCAGGATCACGCGCGCTGCCGCGTTGTAGCCGCTCATGTCGAAGTCCGGCTTCAGGCGCATGCGAACGCCGTAAGGCACCGTGCCGACCGGGCCGCTCGGGCTGCCTGCGTGCGAGGCAGGGCGGACATAGAGTCGTCCGCCGACGCCGGGCAGCGACGTGTCGCGCGCCATGCGCGAATTCGGCAGGATGAAGCGGATCGCGTGGCCGAGGTCGGAATCGGCCTGCCCGACCCGCGCGGCGACCTCGTCGGCGTTGACGAGCAGCGGGGCGATCGGGAAGCCGGCCGCGTCCGCGCTCGTGCAGTGTTCGCCGCGTCCTTCCGGCGGATAGACGGCGGCGAGGTTCCAGACGGCAAGGCAGCGCGCATCGAGCACGCTGCCGTTGAGGTCGCCCGAATAGAGCTCGTAGAGCAGGTTGCCCTGGCGCACGATCAGGTGGCAGTCACTCGCATCGTTGTCGCAGCTGAGCCCGGTCTGGCCTTCGAATGCCGCATCAGCCGGCACGGGCATCGTCGCAGGCAACGCCTCGCAGTCGGGCGTCCAGTACTCGCCCGAGCCGAGGTGCGGGACGATCGTGCGCAGCGGTGCCTCGGGCGGCGCAGCGTGGTGGACGTGCAGCGAGAAATCGATCTGGAACCGGTTCGAATTGCCCCAGCCGCCCAGGCCCGCAAGCGTGCCGAGCATCGCCGCCGACTGTGGATGCAGCGGCGCGCTGCGGATGTCGGTGTGCCAGACCGAACCCGGCGGAAAACGCGGCGGTTCGGCGGCGCCGGCGCTGCCGGCGAGGACGAGCACGAACAGCGCGACTCGATTCGATCGGTGAGGCATGGCGGGCACCCGGGGCGCGACGGAAGCGCAGAGCGTATGCGAATTGGCCGCCGCATGGTGTGAGCTGGCTGCGGTAAGCCGCCAGGGCGCTCGGGCGCGGACCGGCTTGCTACCATGACTGCGATGTCCGACACCGCATTGCACGTCCTCAACACCGTATTCGGCTATCCCGCGTTTCGTGGCGCGCAACAGGCGATCATCGAGCATGTCGCCGGTGGCGGCGACGCGCTCGTCCTGATGCCGACCGGTGGCGGCAAGTCGCTGTGCTACCAGATCCCGGCCTTGCTGCGTGACGGCACGACGATCGTCGTGTCGCCGCTGATTGCATTGATGCAGGATCAGGTCGAGGCGCTGCGCCAGTTCGGCATCGACGCCGATTTCCTCAATTCGAGCCTCGATGCGGGCGCCCAGCGCGAGGTCGAGCGGCGGCTGCGCGCGGGTGCGATCAGGCTGCTCTATGTCGCACCCGAACGCCTGCTGAGCGAACGCTTCCTCGCTCAGCTCGCAGAGGTCGACATCGCGTTGTTCGCGATCGACGAGGCCCATTGCGTCTCGCAGTGGGGCCACGATTTCCGCCCGGAGTATCGCCAGCTCACGGTGCTGCACGAGCGCTTCCCGCAGGTTCCGCGCATCGCGCTGACCGCGACCGCCGATGCGCCGACCCGCCGCGAGATCGTCGAGCGCCTCGCCCTCGATTCGGCGCGCCACTTCATTGCCAGCTTCGACCGCCCGAACATCTGCTATCGGGTCGTCGAGAAGGACAATGCGCTGCGCCAGCTCAAGGCCTTCCTGCACGATCTCCGTGGCCAGTCAGGCGTCGTCTATTGCCTGTCACGGAAGAAGGTCGAGGCCGTCGCCGCCGCTCTCGTTGCCGATGGCATCGATGCACTGGCCTATCACGCCGGCATGGATGCACCGGCACGCGCGCGCAACCAGCGCCGGTTCCTGCGCGAGGAAGGCATCGTGATCGTCGCCACGATCGCGTTCGGGATGGGCATCGACAAGCCCGACGTGCGTTTCGTGGCGCATCTCGACCTGCCGAAAAGCCTCGAGGGCTATTACCAGGAGACCGGCCGCGCGGGCCGCGACGGACTCCCTTCGGTGGCGTGGATGACCTACGGGATGGCCGATGTCGTCACCCTCGGCAAGTTCATCGCGCAGGCCGATTCGAGCGAGGAGCGCAAGCGCGTCGAACGCGCAAAGCTTGAGGACCTTCTCGCCTTCGCCGAGACGACCGCCTGCCGGCGCCAGCGCCTGCTCGCGTACTTCGGCGAGACGCTCGCCGCGGCCTGCGGAAATTGCGACAACTGTCTGGAACCGCCCCGGACCTGGGACGCGACCGAAGCGGCGCAGAAGGCCTTGTCGTGCGTCTACCGGACCGGCCAGCGTTTCGGCGTCGGCCACCTCGTCGCCGTGCTGCGCGGTGAAGACGATGAGCGCGTGCAGCGGCTCGGGCATGACCAGCTCAGCACGTTCGGCATCGGCGCCGAATTCGCGAAACAGCAGTGGAGCGGCATCTTTCGCCAGCTCGTTGCGGCCGGATTGCTGGCCACCGATGACGAGGGCTACGGCGTATTGCGCCTGACCGAGGCCAGTCGCGCGGTGCTGCGCGGCGAAACCAGCGTGTCGCTGCGCCGCATTGCCGACCGCAGCGAACGACGAGCAGCACGGAAGAGCACGCGCAGCGACCGCGGCGGGCAATCACTTGCGATCGCTCCGAACGAGGAAGCGCTGTGGGATTCGCTGCGCGATACGCGCGCGCGCCTGGCCAAGGAGCAGGGCGTGCCGGCGTACGTGATCTTCCACGATGCGACCCTGCTCTCGATGTTGCGCGAGCGTCCGCAATCAATGGCCGGACTCGGCGCCATCAGCGGCGTCGGCGAGCGCAAGCTCGCGCGCTATGGCGAGGCGTTCCTCGACGCGTTGCGAGCGATGTAAGCCTAGGTATCGTGCTGAACAGCGCTCCCGGATCTCCCGTAGCCCGGGCAAGCGCAGCGCACCCGGGGTTGGTTTACCCCGGGCTTCACGCGCGGCTCCTGGTCTTGTTGCGGCGATACCCCAGGTGCACTGCGCTTACCCGGGCTACGTGCTCGCCGTCACCCCGTGCCAAACTGCCGCGCGGCAGCGTGCATGCGGACTGCCAGGCCCGATCCGATGTAGCGCTCGCGTTTCTTCGCCTTGATCCGGGCCACGTCGACGAGGATCAGGCCATCGACGGCGTTCGCGAACGCGGTATCGATGCCGAACGAAAGGAACTGCGTGCCGCCCGGTTCGCATAGGTCCGAATACTGCTTGTACAGCACCGGTATGCTCGCCCCGAGCGCATCGAGCCGGTTGCGCAGCATGAGCATCGCGGCGCCTGCATCGAGGTCGCCGAAATCGGGCGCTGCGCCACGATGCCGGAACGGAAGCGGTGCGCGCGCAAGCTCGCGCGTCGGACCGTAGTAGCGCGTGTAGTACGCGACCAGCAGCTCGCGCGCTTCGACCGGCAGGTTGGCGCTGATCGAGACCGGCCCGAACAGATGCTGGATGTGTGGATGCTGGCGCAGCCACGCGCCGATGCCGAACCAGAGGTATTCGAGGCTGCGCGAACCCCAATAGCGCGGTTGCACGAAGCTGCGTCCGAGTTCCATGCCGCGTTCGATCGTCGGCAGCAGGAGGCCATCCAGCTCGAACAGGGTTGCGGTGTACAGGCCGCGCAATCCGTGCGTGCCGAGCACGCGCGCGCAGTCCGCCGCACGATAGGCACCGGCGACCTCGCCGGCCTCGGCATCCCACAGCACGATGTGGTCGTACCAACTGTCGTAGGCGTCGATATCGAGGCGCCGCCCCGTGCCTTCGCCGACCTTGCGAAACGTCTGCTCGCGCAGGCGACCGATCTCGCGCAGCAAGGGTGAATCGCTGGCCAGGCGTCCGCCGTGGATGCGCTTGCCGTCGGCGGTTTCGCCGAGCAGTTGCAGGTCGTCCAGATCCGCGCGGATGGCGCGTGGCGCCGGTCGATGGGCGAGCGCGGCCTGCGACGGTGTCCAGCGGTCGCGACGATGGCCGATCGCGTACACCGCATGGCGCACCTCGTTGCTCGCGCGGCGCCGGTCGTCCGACGTGCCGTCGGGTCCACCAAGCTCACGCGGCTCGCCGACACGGATCACGAGGCGGCTCTGCCGACGCGTGAACATCTCGCGCGGCAGCATGCCTGTGCCGAGCGGCTTGAACAGTGCGGAAACGCCATAGAACAACGCCGAATTGCGTGCCTCGATGCGCATCGGCACGATCGGCGCATTGGCCTCCGCGGCGAAGCGCAGGAAACCGTGGCGCCATCGCGTGTCACGCACCCCGAGCGGGGTCAGGCGCGACACTTCGCCGGCCGGGAAGATGATGACCGCCTGCTCGCGCTCGAGCGCCGCGGCGACCGCGCGCAGGCTTTCGGCGCCCGGCTTGCCGCCGAGCACGCGCAACGGGATCAGCAGGTCGGACAGCCCGTCGATCGCCATCAGGAAGTCATTCGCGAGGATGCGTACGTCGCGACGCACGCTGCCGACCAGGGCGAGCAGGGCGAGTGCATCGCGCGCACCGAGCGGATGGTTGGCGACGATCACGACGCGCCCGTTTTCGGGGATGCGTTCGCGTTCGACCTGGTCGACGAGGAAACGGCAATCGAGCCATTCGAGTGCGGCTTCGACGAGGGCGAGGCCGCGCAGGTGTGCGTTCCCGCGCAGGAATCCGTCGATCGCATCGATGCGCGAGAGACGCGACAACGAGCGCACCAGCGGCCGCGCGATGCGAGCGCGTGGACCGGCGAACCAGTGTGGAAAACGCGCCGCCATCCGGCCTTCGAGATCGAGCATGGTGCATCCTCGTTCGGATGCGCTGAATCGTGCTGATCGCGCGTTGCACTCGAATGACAGGCGTGCGTCGCCTGTCCGGTTTGGGGGCGTTGCAATACAGGCGCGCCGCAGCATGCATCACGCGCTTGTCATCATTGCCCCGCACGATGCGCCCGGAACGTGCCGTGGAAACACCTTGCATGTCAGCAATCGCCACCAGACCAAGCCTGCGCGACCGCATCGACCGCCGCATCTTCAACGCGATCTGGTCACGCAGCCTCGTCTACAACACGTGCTGGGAAGATCCTGCGGTCGATCGTGAAGCGCTGGCGCTCGGACCCGGCGACACCGTGCTCGTGATCACGAGCGCGGGCTGCAACGCGCTCGACTACGCGCTGAGCGGTCCACGCCGCATTCATTGCGTCGATGCGAATCCACGCCAGAACGCGCTGCTTGAACTCAAGATCGCGGGCATCCAGACCCTCGATTTCGACGATTTCTTCGCGATCTTCGGCAGCGGCCGGCACCCCGGTTTCGAGGCGCTCTACCGCAAGCACCTGCGCCAGCAGTTGAGTCCGTACGCGCAGACCTGGTGGGATGCGCGCACCGGTTGGTTCACGAGTCGCGCGGGCAGCTTCTATTTCCACGGCCTGTCGGGGCTCGTCGCGCGCGCAGCGCGGACCTGGTTCTGCACCCAGCCACGCCTGCGCGCGGCCACGCTCGAACTGCTCGATGCGCGTGACCTCGATGAGCAGCGCCGCATCTATGACGAGCGCGTCGCGCCGGCGCTTTGGAACAGGGTCGTCAACTGGACGATCTCGCGGCAATTCGTCATGCACCTGCTCGGCGTTCCGCATCCGCAACGTCGACTCGTCGAGGCCCAGCATGCGGGCGGGGTTGCCGGTTTCATCCGCGATTCGGTGCATTACGTGTTCCGTCAGCTGCCGATTGCGCAGAACTACTTCTGGCGCGTCTACCTGACCGGCGGCTACACGCGCGAGTGTTGCCCGGACTATCTGAAAGCCGGCAATTTCGCGCGCCTCAAGGCCGGCCTGGTCGATGCGATCGAGGTGCATACGTCGACGGTCACCGGTTTCCTGCACGCCACCGAGGAGCGCATCACGCGCTTCGTCCTGCTCGATCACATGGACTGGATGAGCTCCTACCATCCGGTTGCACTCGACGAGGAGTGGGATGCGATCCTCGATCGCGCCGCGCCAAGTGCCCGCACCATCCTGCGCAGCGCGCAAGCGCAGCCGGCCTGGCTCGATGCGGTGCGTGTCGGCTCCGATCGACAGCCGTTGCGCGACGTGCTGCGCTTCCATGACGGACTCGCCGAAGCCTTGCAGCCGCTCGATCGCGTGCACACCTATGCCGGTTTCGTGATCGCCGATGCGCCGGCTTGACGCGCTGCGCGCCGATTTCTCCGTGCTGCGCGCGATGGCGCGCGGCATGCCGCGTGCGGCGTCGCAGGCCGAGCGCCTGGCAGCGTTCTATGCGCCACAAGCCGACCACTACGACCGTTTCCGCGAGCGCCTGCTGCAGGGGCGCGAGCAGATGATCGCCAAGCTGCCCGTGGTCGACGCTGCACGCGTCGTCGATCTCGGTGGTGGCACCGGCCGCAATATCGAGTTCTTCGGCGAGCGCGCGCGGCGCATCGAATCCTACGACGTGGTCGACCTGTGCGCGCCGATGCTCGAACACGCGCACGCGCGCGGTCGCCGCTACCCGCAACTGCGCGCCGTACATGGCGACGCTTCGTGCTGGCAGCCAAGCGAACCGGTCGATGTGGTCATCCTTTCCTATGCGTTGACGATGATTCCGAACTGGCGTGCCGCGATCGTAAATGCGATCGCGATGCTCAAGCCCGGCGGCGTGCTCGGGGTGGTCGATTTCTATGTCGCCGCCGACCAGCCGATGCCCGGATGCAGTCGTCATCCGTGGTCGACACGACGCTTCTGGCCGCTGTGGTTCGGCCACGACGGCGTGCGCCTCGACGCGGAGCAGCTGCCGACGCTGTGCAATGTGCTGAAGAAGCACGAACTGACCGAGTCGCGCGCGAGGCTGCCCTATCTGCCCTTGTTGCGCGTACCTTATTACGCGTTCATCGGACAGCGCACGTGAACCGTGTGCGCGCCGTGTTCATCTCCGACGTGCACCTCGGCACGCGCGCCTGCCAGGCAGAGCGCCTGCTGGAGTTCCTGCGCGCATACAGCGCAGAGCAGCTCTACCTGGTCGGCGACATCGTCGATTTCTGGGCAATGAAACGCGAAGTGCGCTGGACCCCCGCGCAGAACACGGTGGTGCAGAAGATCCTGCGTCGCGCGCGGAATGGCGAACGCGTGACCTTCATCCCGGGCAACCACGACGAAGCCCTGCGCGAACACGTCGGGATCACGCTCGGCGACATACGTGTGGAGCGCGAATGCGTGCATAAGACAGCCGCCGGCAAGCGCTACCTCGTCCTGCATGGCGACGAGTTCGACCAGGTTACGCGCTACCACCGCTGGCTCGCGGTGCTCGGCGACCGTGGATATGAGCTGCTGGTGCGCATCAACGGCTGGCTGTCGTGGCTGCGTCGGCGCCTTGGAATGGCCGGTTACTGGTCGCTGGCCGGCTATGCGAAGCGCAAGATCAAGACGGCGGTCAGCTTCGTCACCGATTTCGAGACCTCGGTCGCGCGCGCGGTGCGCGAGCGCGGACTCGATGGCGTCATCTGCGGACACATCCATGTCGCCGCGCTGCGCGACGTCGATGGGATCGCCTACGTCAACTGCGGCGACTGGGTCGACAGCTGCACGGCGATCGTCGAACACCACGACGGCCGACTCGAACTGATCGAATGGGGCGGCGAAACCGGCACGTCGATCCTGACGATCGAGGTCAGCGTCTCGGCCACGCTCGCCGTACTTGCGCGCGATCCGGCTGCCGATGCGCCGGCCCGAGCCGTTCGCGAACTCAACAGAGAGCGAAGCCGGTATGGCGTTCCGGCAGGAGAGGACCCGGCCGCAACAAGACCATGCGGCACCATCGAGGTCGCGCCGGAATAGGGTCGCTAGACCACGCGCACGCCCATCACGGCCACCTTGCGTTGCGCGCAGTTCTTTTCGATCGCGCTGAGCAGCCTCGTGTACTCGCCAGCCTCGCGGCACTCGATCTGCATCGCAACGCTATGCCACACGGGACGCGCGATGACGGCATCGGCCTGGTCGGTGCGACGCTGCAGGCCAAGAACCCCGTCCACCACTTCGCGCGCACGCCGCGCAATCTCGTCGACCGTCGACTTGCGCTCGCGGTCGCCAAAGAGAATGGTCAGGCCCATCGAAGACTCCAGAGCGTGAAAGGCGCGTCGAGTGTCCGCGATGTTCGATGAACGAAGTGCATACGGCCGGAAACATCACAATCCTTTGCGAATCGCTCGCCCGCACATCCTTGCTGGTGAAAGCATTCAAGCGCGTTGCAGTTCCCTGAATGCGCTGCTTTCGGCTGTTTGGGGGCGTCCGGCCTTCGCCGGATGGCGGCATGCTCGAACGTTCCGATGGCGCGGATTGCCGTTGCGCGGGGTGGGGACGTACTGCGCGCGCAGGAGCGCGCGCGAACCGCGTAGCCGGCCCGCAGGGCGAATTCCATGGATGGCATAGACAAGATCGACGCGTGAGGATCGGTCGCGACCCAGGAATAAGGTGGTGGCCGAGGACGGACTGCGCGCGCAGCAGCGCGCGCGAACGGCGTAGCCGGCCCGCAGGGCGAATGCCATGGATGGCGTTCGTCATCGAACCGCGCTTCATCCGGGTTCGATTCCCGTGCAGAGGCGAAATCGAAGCGTGGGGATCGGTCGCGACCCAGGAAAGAGGTGGTGGCCGAGGACGGAATCGAACCGCCGACACGGGGATTTTCAATCCCCTGCTCTACCAACTGAGCTACTCGGCCCTTGATCGTGCTTGCCGCGGCGCTGAAGGCCGGGCGGAAGGGGCGCGTATTAGAGCGATTGGGTGGGACGGCGTCAAGCTGCGCGTCGGGGCCGGCGTCGCGGCAGCGGTCGCATCTAAGCTCGCGGTGCTGCTGCGAACCTCGATCGATGCGTCGATCGGGTGTCGCGGCACGTCTGGGTATTGCGGGGCACGCGCGCCGGCACGCATTGCCGGCAGTGCAGGGCAGGCTGGCGCGCCGCGGCGGTCGACCAGGTTTTTTCCAGAACGAGGTGAGGATGGACATTCGAGGCAAATCAATCGTGATCGCGCTGTTGTTCGCCGCCGGCACGGCTGCGGCACAGACCCGCGAGCGCCAACAGGAGGCTCTCGACGCCTACATGCCGTATGTCGGCGAGTCGGTCGACCGCTTCCAGTTCTGGGATCTCAAGCAGTGGGAGCTCGTCGCGCCCGACAAGGTCGTGGTCTGGCCACGACTCAACCAGGCGTTCCTGATCACGGTCGACAAGCCGTGCATCGAGCTCGAATGGGCGAAGTCGATCGGACTGACCTCGTCGGCGAACACGGTCAGCGTGCGCTTCGATTCGGTCAAGGCGGGCCGGGATACCTGTCGCATCAACCTGATCCAGAAGATCGACTACAAGAAATATCGTGCGGATCGTGCTGCGGCAAGGCATGACGACGAGTAGCCCTGGCCAGCGTAGCCCGGGTAAGCGAAGCGCACCCGGGGCGCTCCATGCCGGGCTCCCCGTGCTCGCCGTGGGGCTTTGACTTTGTCAATGCGGGATTCCACGTGCGCTGCGCTTGCCCGGGCTACGGGTCACGCCGCTCTTCACGCGTGGCCGGCGCAGTGACTATTGCGACTCCGGCGGCACGTATCCGGCTGGTGCAGCGGCGCCGCCCTCGAAGAAGTATTTCTGCATCTCGGCGGCGAGGAACGTGCGCGTTCCGGGCTCGAGCGGACTCAGGCGGTTCTCGTTGATCAGCATCGTCTGGTGGGCGAGCCAGTCGCCCCAGGCCTGTTTCGAGACGTTCTCGTAGATTCGCTTGCCAAGTTCGCCGGGCCACGGTGCGAAGGCGAGGCCTTCGGCTTCGCGATCGAGTTTCACGCAATGCACGGTTCGCACGAACGGTTCTCCTCGGTCAGGGTTTCGAGCAGTTTACGCACCGGTGCGGGCAATCCGAGACCGGCCAGGTCCGGGTGGCTGAACCAGGCCCGATCGCTTGCGTCGTCGGCCACATGCGCGGGTGCGCTGCGCGCGCGCATCAGGAGCGGCGTGATGCGCAGTCGGAAATGGCTGAACGTGTGCGTGAACGCGGGATGCGCGCCGATCAGGCGCGCGTCGAGCGCATGACGACCGGGCAAGCTGCTGCATGCGTCCTCGATCGTCGCGCATTCCGGCAGGCTCCACAGGCTCGCCCAGACTCCGGTCGGTGGCCGCCGATCGAGCAGGATCCGGCCTTCACCGTCACGCACGATCAGCATCATCGTGCTGCGTTCGGGCAGCGTGCGCGCGGGTTTCGGTGTCGGCAACTGCGTCGTCAGGCCGTCGCGTCGCGCGATGCACGCGTCCGCGAGCGGACACGACCCGCACAACGGTTTTCCGCGCACGCAGACGAGGGCGCCGAGATCCATGATCGCCTGGGTGTAGTCGGCGGCGCGTTCGCCCGGCGTGTGTCGTTCGGCATGTCGCCAAAGCACGCGCTGCGTTTCGCTGCTGCCGGGCCAGCCGCCGATCGCGTGGAAGCGCGCGAGCACGCGGCGCACGTTGCCATCGAGGATCGCATGCGGCTCGTCGTGCGCCTGGGCGAGGATCGCGGCGGCGGTCGAACGACCGATGCCGGGCAGGGACGCGAGATCGGAGGCATCGCGTGGCAGGCGGCCGTCGAATCGATCGACGCAGGCGAGCGCAGCGCGATGCAGGTTGCGCGCGCGGCTGTAGTAGCCGAGCCCCGACCAAAGCGCGAGCACGCGATCGAGCGGCGCGGCGGCAAGCGTGGCGATATCGGGCAGCGCCGCGACGAAACGCCCGAAATACGGAATCACCGTGCGCACCTGGGTCTGCTGCAGCATGACCTCGCTGACCCAGACGCGATAAGGCGTGCGTGGATGCTGCCACGGCAGGTCGTGGCGGCCATGCCGATCGAACCAGGCCAGCAATGAGCACGCGAAATCGTCCATGCGCCGGCCGCCGGCGTGCTCAGCCCGCGTTGCCGAGCGAGGCCGGCAACAGGCCGTCGACGAAGGCCTGCGAATCGAACACGCGCAAGTCGTCGATGCCTTCGCCAAGGCCGACGTAGCGGATCGGCAGGCCGAACTCGCGCGCGAGCGCGAACACGACGCCGCCCTTGGCGGATCCATCGAGCTTGGTCACGACGAGACCGCTGACGCCGATCGAGGCGCGGAACTGGCGCACCTGGTTGATCGCGTTCTGTCCGGTCGTGCCGTCGATCACCATGAGGACCTCGTGCGGCGCCTCGGCATCGAGCTTGGCGAGCACGCGCCGGATCTTGCCGAGTTCATCCATGAGTCCCGATTGCGTGTGCAGGCGCCCGGCCGTGTCGGCGATCAGCACGTCGGTCCGGCGCGCGCGCGCGGTTTGCAGCGCATCGAAGATCACGCTCGCCGAATCGGCACCGGACGCCTGGGCGATCACGGGGACGTGGTTGCGTTCGCCCCAGGTCTTCAGTTGTTCGACCGCTGCGGCGCGGAACGTGTCACCGGCAGCCAGCAGGAGCGAGCGGCCTTCGGACTGGAAACGCCGCGCGAGCTTGCCGATCGTGGTCGTCTTGCCGACCCCGTTGACGCCGACCATCAGAAGGACGAACGGGTTGCGGCCATCGACGACGAGCGGCTGCTCGACCGGTTTCAGCATCGCGACGAGGTCACGTCGCAAGGCCGCGAGCAGGGCACCGGCGTCGGCAAACTCGCGCTTGCCGATGCGCCTGCGCAGATTCTCGACGAGTTCGCTCGATGCGCCGACGCCGACATCGGCCGTGATCAGGCAGGTTTCGAGTTCGTCGAGCAGGTCCTCGTCGAGTTTCGGATTGCGCGCGAACAGGCCGCCGAGTCCGCGTGCGAATCCGCTGGCGGACAGGCGATCGCGCCAGCTGCGTGGCGTCGCGACCGGCGTGGCCGCGGGTTCGGTCGGGACTTCGGGCGCTGGCGCTTCGGTCCCGGTGTCCGGTGCCGGGTCGATCGCTGCTTCGTGCACCGGCGCCGACGCTTCCCCGCCCGCAGGCGGCGGCGTCGCCGGCGCGGCATCCTTTTTCTTCCAGAACTTCAGCATTGCGCGATCGAAAGGCGAATTGACCGCGCGCATGCTATCACTGCACCCCTGAATCCAGTTTCGGCGGAACCGATGCGAGCAGGACCGAAGCGATCGACACGAAAAGCCACCGGCAGCCTGCGCATCGTCGCCGGCCGCCTGCGCGGCAGCCGCCTCGAGGTTGCCGACGCCGACGGACTCCGACCGACCAGCGATCGCGTCCGTGAAACCTTGTTCAACTGGCTTGCACCGATCATCGATGGAGCGCGTTGCCTCGACCTGTACGCCGGGACCGGCGCGCTCGGTATCGAGGCGATCTCGCGCGGTGCAGGCGAATGCACGTTCGTCGAGCGCGATCGAGAACTGGCGCGGCGCTTGCGGGCCACGCTCGAGCGGCTCAAGGTCGAGGATGCGCGCGTGATCGAGGCCGATGCGCTCGCCTGGCTCGGTGGCACGCCGACGCCGTTCGACATCGTCTTCCTCGATCCGCCGTTCGGGAAGGACCTCTGGGAAGCCTCGGCGAGCGCGCTCGAGAGCCACGGCTGGTTGCAGCCCGGTGCTTGGATCCATGTCGAATCGCCTGCGCAGGTCATGCCGGTGCTGCCGGCCTCGTGGCGCGAGCATCGCGTCGGCCATGCCGGCAACGTGCGCCATGCGCTCTATCGTCGGGTCGGCCGCGATCCGTTAAGCTAGGCCCGAACTGTCGGCAATGCAGGCTGGTGATGTCCGTTTCCTCGTCGCGCGCGCGCATGGCCGTGTATCCGGGTACGTTCGACCCGATCACGAACGGCCACATCGACCTCGTCAGCCGCGCGGCGCCGCTGTTCGATCACCTTGTCGTCGCGATTGCCGACAGCCAGAGCAAGGGTCCGAGCTTCGCGCTCGACGAGCGCATCGAGATGGCGCGGCTCGCCCTGGCCGGGATCGACAACGTCGAGGTGCGTGGTTTCGCGACGCTGCTTGCCAGTTTCGTCAACGAGATCGGCGCGGGCGTGATCCTGCGCGGCTTGCGCGCGGTTTCGGATTTCGAGTACGAGTTCCAGCTCGCGAGCATGAACCGGCACCTGATTCCGGAGGCCGAGACCTTGTTCCTGACGCCGGCGGAACAATACAGCTTCATCTCGTCCTCGCTGGTCCGCGAAATTGCGCGGCTCGGCGGCGACGTCACCGGGTTCGTCCACCCGGTCGTCCAGCAGGCGTTGCGGCGTCGCTGGTCCAATCAAGAATCAAACCGATAGGGAGTCAACCAGCATGATCAAGACCAACCTCGCGATCGTCGCCTTTGCCGGCGCGATGATGCTTGCGCTGAGCGCGTGCGATCAGCAGAAGACCGCGGATGCCCCCGCCGCGCCGGTCGCCACGGCCGCCGTCACGGTGCCGGCACCCGACGCCGACGCCGCCGCATGGAAGAAGTACCTCGCCGACGTCGTCATGAAGAACATGGAAGGCGTCAAGACGAATCGGCCGTACATGTACTTCGTGCCCGCCGGTGAAGCCGCGGCGCTCGACCGCAGCAACCAGCTCGACAACGTGCAGACGGTCATTGCGCGCGGCGTCCTGCCGGGCAACATGCTCGCGTTCGGTGGCCCCGATTCGAAGACGACCGCCGATCTCGTCGTCGACGCGTTCGCCGACGGCCAGGCGAACACGTTCAAGGATGTCGTCGTCTTGTTCGTCGGCGCGGCCGAGGATTCCGCGCGCGTCGAAGCGGCGGTGGCCGTCGTCGGCGCCAACTACCGTTTCGCGGAAATGAAGTGAGGCAGCACGTGGGCGCGTCGCCGATGGCGGCGCTCCTGCGTTCAAGGCATGGCCCTCAAGATCACCGACCAATGCATCAACTGCGACGTGTGCGAACCGGTCTGCCCGAACACCGCGATTGCGCTCGGTCGCGAGATTTACGAGATAGCGCCGTCGCGCTGCACTGAATGTGTCGGGCATTACGATGTCCCGCAGTGCGTGGAGGTATGCCCGGTCGAGTGCATCGTGCTCGATCCCGACATTCCGGAAACACGGGACCAGCTCATGGAAAAGTTCGATGCCCTGACACGGAAGGGCGCGGCATGAAGAGGTTGTTCGCCGCGCTCCTCGCGTTCGCGATGCTGCCGGCCTGCGCGCCGGCCGGACGTGCGGACAGCGCCGCGTCGACCTTGCCGGCCGCGCCGGCAGCGAAGCCACCGACCGCGATGCCCGCGATCAGCGGGCGCCCGGGCAAGTCGGCCATCGCGAGCTCGCATGCGCTGGCCACCGAGGCCGGGTTCGAAGTGCTGGCCACGGGTGGCAATGCGTTCGATGCGGCGATCGCGGTCGGCGCGACGCTGGCCGTGATCGAGCCGCAAAGTTCGGGCATCGGCGGCGGTGGCTTCTTCCTGCTCCGGCGTGCCGCCGACGGCAAGCAGGTGTTCCTCGACGCGCGCGAAATGGCGCCGGCCGCGAGTCGCCCGGCGCTGTGGGCGGATGCCGAAGGCAAGCTCGACCGCGACACCTCGATCAACGGACCGATGTCGGCGGCGATCCCGGGCGAGCCGGCCGCCTACGTCTTCCTCGCCGAACAGTACGGCAACCTGCCGCTGGCCGATTCGCTGGCCCCGGCGATCCGCATCGCGCGCGAAGGATTTCCGCTCTATCCGCGGCTCGTGCGGGCGATCGGACAGCGCAAGCCGGTGCTGGCGCGCTGGCCGGCATCGGTGGCCCTCTATCTCGGCGACGGTGATGCGCCGGTCGCCGGTTCGACCTGGCGCAATCCCGATCTCGCCGCGACGCTCGAACGCATCGCCGCGGACGGCAACAAGGGTTTCTACCACGGCGAATTCGCCGCGCAGCTCGTCGATGGCGTGCGCGCGGCAGGCGGCATCTGGACACTCGAGGATCTCGCCGGCTACGTGGTGAAGGAACGCGAGCCGATCGTCGTCGACTATCGCGGCTGGCGCATCGTCACTGCACCGCCGCCGTCCTCGGGCGGCATCGCGCTGGCCGAAATGTTCAACATCCTTTCCGGATACGACCTGGCCAAGCGCAATCGCGTCGATCGCGTGCACCTGACGATCGAGGCGATGCGCCGCGCCTATCGGGACCGTGCCGAGTATCTCGGTGATCCCGATCACGTGCAGATGCCGATCGCCGAACTGACCAGTCCGCTGTATGCGGCCGGCCTGCGTGCCTCGATCCATCCCGAAAAGGCCACGCCGAGCGATTCGCTGCCCGGTTACATGCCGCCGGTCGAGCCGGAGCACACGACGCACTACTCGATCATCGATGCCGACGGCAACATGGCGGCCGTCACCAAGACCGTCAATCTCACGCTCGGTTCGGGTTTCGTCGTCGAGGGCACCGGCTTCGTGCTCAACAACGAGATGGACGACTTCGCCCTGCTGCCCGGCCAGCCGAATGCTTTCGGCCTCGTCGGCGGCGAGGCGAATGCACCGAAGGCCGGGCGTCGCCCGCTGTCGTCGATGACGCCGACCTTCGTGATCGGCACGGAACGCATCGGCGTGATCGGCACGCCGGGTGGCAGCCGCATCATCACGATGGTGCTCGAGGGCATCCTCGCCTACATCGGCGGCGACACGCCGGAAAAGGTGGTCGCCAACCGGCGCTATCACCACCAGTACCTGCCCGACGTCGTTTCGTCCGAGCCCGGCGCGTTCACGCGCGACGAGGTGAAGGCGCTCGGCGCGATGGGCCACATCGTCAACGAGGGCGAACGGACCTGGGGCCTCATGAACATGGTCGGCTGGGACCGGCGCACGAACGAACTCGGCGCGGGCTCCGATCCGCGCGAGGAAATGAGCAGCGCTCAGGTGAGATGAGCACGAAACTCTGGTCCCTGATCGGCAATTCGCAGCGCCTCGACGGCGGCGCGATGTTCGGCAACGCGCCGAAGGCGGTCTGGCAGAAATGGATCCCGGCCGACGACGCGAACGGCATCCCGCTCGCATGCCGCTGCCTGCTCGCTGCCGGCCTCGATGGCCGCAACGTGCTGTTCGAAACCGGGATCGGTGCATTCTTCGAGCCGAAGCTGCGCGAACGCTATGGCGTCGTCGAGAGCGGCCACGTACTGCTCGATTCGCTCGCGGCTGCCGGCTTCACCGATGCCGACATCGATGTCGTCGTGCTCTCGCACCTGCATTTCGACCACGCCGGCGGCCTGCTCGCGGCGTGGCGCGAAGGCGAACCCGAACGGCTGTTGTTCCCGAATGCGCGCTTCCTCGTCGGCGCCGGACACTGGCAGCGCGCGCTCGATCCGCATGCGCGCGATCGCGCCTCGTTCATCGCAGGCCTGCCGCAGTTGCTGATCGACAGCGGACGCCTCGAACTCGTCGAGGGCCCCACCTCGCGAACGCTCGGCGATGCCGTGCGCTTCGAGATCTCGAACGGCCACACGCCGGGCCTCATGCTCGGCGAAATCGTCGCCGAGCGCGGTGGAGTCGTCTTCTGCGCCGACCTGATCCCGGGCCGGCCCTGGGTCCACCTGCCGATCACGATGGGTTATGACCGCTTTCCGGAACTGCTGATCGACGAGAAGCGCGCATTCCTCGACGACAAGATTGCGCGCAACGTGCGCCTGTTCTTCACCCACGACACCGGCTGCGCGATGGCCTCGGTCGCGCGCGACGACAAGGGCCGCTATGCGACGCGCGGGGAAACCGCCGAGCTCGCCGGCTGGCCGCTCGAGGCTTGACGAAACGGGCCCGCGCAGGCAGCGTGCCGACATCGATCCGACCGGAGAGCTCCATGCGTAGTGTCCTCATCCTTTCGCTGCTGCTGGCCGGCAGTGCGTTCGCCCACGAAGCGGCCCACGAACAGGCCCGCGATGGCCACGAGCGTGAGCCCGCGCAGGCGACGCCGGTCCAGCAGACCGAAGCGGGCGCCGTGTACGGTGCGGAATGGCCCGAGGCGAAGCCGGCTCCGATCGCGATCGACGTCGCTGCCGCCGATCCGGCCGCGCATCTCGGCAAGCCGGCTGCCTACAGCGGCGAGATCACCCAGGTCTGCCAGAAGAAGGGCTGCTGGCTTGTCCTCAGCGGCGACGATGGCCGCTTCGCGCGCGTCGCCATGCACGACCACGCGTTCAGCGTGCCGACGGATGCACGGGGTCCCGCCGTCGTTTACGGCACGCTGGCAGAGAAGGAATTCAGCGCCGCCGAGATCGAGCACCTGAAGAAGGATGGTGCAAAGGCGCCGGCCGCCCGCGAACTTTCGATCGACGCCTTGTCGGTCCTGATCCCGGGCGCGGGCTGAGCGGCCCGGACCGGCGCTGGAGTTGATCGTGGATCCCGGCAAGCGACGCAGCCTGCTCCTCGCCCTGCTTGCCGGCGTGCTTCTGCTCGGCGCCGTGGTGTGGCGGTCGCTCGATCGCGAGTCGGCGGTCGTCGTCGCGCCCGATCGCGCGCGCGAGGTGTCGGCCAGCGTGATCGATCCGGGCAACGACGAACAACGCGTCACGATCCGCGGCCTGCTCGTCGCCGATCCTGGCGCGAGCGACAGCGAACTCGACATCGTCAGCATGGCGCCGATCCTGTTCCGCGACGTGCAGATGTACCAGTGGCAGGAACAATGTGTCGCCAACGGTTGCGGGCAAAGCAAGGTCTGGTCGGCCATGCGCATCGATTCCTCGGCGTTTCGTGAGCAGGGCGGCAACACGAATCCCGACGGCTTCCCGTTCGCCAACGCGCGTTTCACGGCGCCGTCGATCCGCATCGGCGCGTTCACGATCGATCCCGACCTCGTCGCCGTACTCGACTCGATGCCGCGGCCGGTCACGGTCGACGAACTGCCGCCAAACCTCGCCGCGATCTTCCGCGAAATCGACGGCAGCCTGTATTCGGGCGAGGATGCACGTAATCCCGCGATCGGCGACTTGCGCGTGAGCTATCGCGTCGTGCCGGCCGCCGAGGTCACATTGAGCGGGGTCCAGCGCGGCGGGCATCTCGTCGGCGTCCGGGCCACGCACTGAGAGGGACGAACATGCGTATCACCGGACTGTACGCCGCGCTCGGCGCGCTGTTGATCATCGTGCTGGCCGTGCGCGTGATGCTGCGGCGGACCTCGGCCAAGGTCGGCATCGGCGACGGCGGTGACCACGAACTGATCAAGCGGATCCGCGCACACGCCAATGCGGTCGAATACCTTCCGATCGGCCTGATCCTGCTCCTCCTCGTCGAGCTCAACCAGACTGCCATCGTGCTCGTCCACGCGTTCGGCATCTGCCTGCTGCTCGGCCGCGTCCTGCATGCGTTCGGCCTTTCGCGTTCGGCTGGGCTCGGCATCGGGCGCGGTCTCGGCATCGTCCTCAGCGTGCTCGCGATCCTCGGCATGGCCATCCTG
This sequence comes from uncultured Dokdonella sp., assembly GCA_964587775.1. Classification (GTDB taxonomy): domain Bacteria; phylum Pseudomonadota; class Gammaproteobacteria; order Xanthomonadales; family Rhodanobacteraceae; genus Dokdonella. The sequence goes on along the minus strand of CAZPLY010000013.1, from coordinate 50,032 downwards.
CTGCTCTGGCAATACCTCGTGTTCGCGCAGTTCACCGGCTAGGGCTGTCCGGACCCGCGCATCAGGTCCTCGTTGTCGAGGAAGTACAGGCCGGCGAACATCTTCGGATCGACCGAATAGCCGGCGGCCATCCTGGCGACGAGCCAGCGCGCGGCTTCGCCGCGCGGGATCTCGTGGACGACGATGTCCTCGGTCGCGTCGCCGCCACCTTCGTCGACGCGGGTCAGGCCGCGGGCGCGGACGAAGGCGAGGATCTCGTTGCTCATGCCGGCCGAAGTCGGCCCGGCCATGATGAAGTCGATCTCCCCGGCCGCGTAGCCGGTTTCCTCGATCAATTCCCGGTGCGCGGCCGCGATCGCGTCCTCGCCGCGGCTGTCGGCCTGGTCGCCGACGAGACCGGCCGGCATCTCGATCGTGCGGCAGTCGAGCGCGGGACGGAACTGTTCGACGAACAGCATGTTCCCGGCCGGCGTCACCGCGATGATCATGACGCCGCCGCCGGGGTTCGTGCGCTCGGCATATTCCCAGCGCCCGCGCTTCATGAGGCGCAGCCAGATTCCGTTGCAAAGCGTAGTAGTTTCGGTCATCGTAGCCGGCTTTCCTGAAACTTTCGGCGGCGTGGCGTGGTCTTGACCGCCGCGAATCCCGCCAAGCATCCAAGGTTCCATAGATGAAGATCAAGCAATTGCTGTGCTGTGTCGTGCTGTCGGCGGGCTTGCAGGGAGTCCACGCCCAGGCACCGGCGAGCGCGCCGGCCGGGCAGACGCCCGGCCAGCCCAAGGAAGTCGCGCGCCAGCTCAGCGAAGCCGAGATCGGCTCGATTTCCGATGTCGCGGTGCTCCAGCGCCTCGTCGCCGGCTATGGGCGGATCGGCGACCTCGAACGCCTGACCTGGACCTACCAGCGGCTTTCGCAGTTGTTCCCCAACTCGGGCGACCACAAGTTCGCCCTCGCCGTGCTGCACGCCCAGCGCGGCGAGAAGACCAAGACCTACGAAGTTCTGCTCAAGATGAAGGAGCAGGGTTTCGGCTACGACCTCGCGAACGACAAGCGCTTCGCCAAGGTTTCCGACACGCGTCTGTGGACCTACATCGTCGACAACCTCAAGGCGAACCTCACCACGTTCGGCGAGGGCAAGGTCGCGTTCGAACTGCCGAAGGGCGATACCCTGCTCGAATCGCTGGCCTGGGATCCCAAGCGCGGACAACTGCTCGTCGGCAGCGCGCGCGACGGCACGATCCAGCTCGTCGAGCGCAACGGCAAGCTGAAGAGCTTCATCGTGCCCGATGCGACGAATGGCATGTGGAGCGTCTACGGTCTCGCGGTCGACGCGGAGCGCGACCTGCTGTACGTCGCCTCGACCTCGTCGGTGTTCTTCAAGGGATTCAAGGAAGCCGACTTCGGCAAGGCCGGCGTGTTCAAGTTCCAGCTCTCGAGCGGCAAGTTCCTCGAGCGCTATCTGGTCGCGGGTGGCGGCGTGCACACGCTGTCGACGATCACGGTCGGCAAGACCGGCCAGATGTTCGTCGCCGACGGCGTGCGCAATGCGATCTACCGGATCAAGGGCAAGGAGCTCGAAGTCGTCGTCTCCGATCCGAACCTGCGCAGCATCCGCGGCCTCGCCGTCACCGACGACGGCAAGCTGCTGTATTTCGCCGATTACCAGCTCGGCCTGTTCGGTGTCCATCTCGGCACCGGCCGCGGCTTCGCCGTCGAGTACAACCCCGACACGCTCGTGCTCGGCGGCATCGATGGCCTGTACTGGTACGACGGCACGCTCGTCGCGATCGAGAACGGCATGTCGCCCAAGCGCGTCATGCGCCTCACGCTGTCGCCGGAAGGACTCGGCATCGCCAAGGTCATGCCGCTCGACGTCGCCCATCCGGCGTTCGAACTGCCGACCTACGGCACGGTCGCCGGCGACCAGCTGTACTTCATCGCCAACAGCCAGAAGGGCCTTTACGGCCAGTACGGCACGCTGAAGTCAGGGGCGGAGCCGGAACCTGTGCAGGTGTTCAACAGCAACCTGCGCTTCGCCTGGAACGAGGGCGGCATCAACACATCGAAGGTGCCGGTGCGCGCGGCGACGTTCGAGGAAGGCAAGCAGCTCATGCAGACGCCGCCAAGCCTCATCGATCCTGCCCCGCGCGCCGAACCCGCGCCGAAACCCGCCGAAAAGAAGGGCGACTGACCGCCGCTCACGCCGGCAACGCGCGCACGCGAGCGCGCGTCATCGGCCCGAGCCGCAGGCGGTCGAACAGGCGCCCGACCGCATCGTGGTCGGCGACCCGCCGGCCATACGCTTCGATCGCGGTCGGCACCGGAGCATCGAGTGCGATGCCGGTCAGCGAACGCGACAGGCGCGCCAGTGCCGCATGCTCGCGCAGGCGCTGTGCCGCCGCCGCCGCGCCGCGCATGCGCAGGAATCCGACCTCGTCGGCGCGTGCCAGCAACGCTTCGAGCGTGCCGAAGTGGGCGAGCAGGATCGCCGCCGTCTTCGCGCCGACGCCCGGCACGCCGGGGATGTTGTCGACCGCGTCACCGGTCAAGGCGAGATAGTCGGCGACCTGGTCCGGGCGCACGCCGAGGCGCAGCTTGACGCCGTGCTCGTCCCAGCGCTGGTCGCGCGAGAAATCCCATTGCACGACTCGCTCGCAGACGAGCTGGCCGAAATCCTTGTCGGCCGAGACGATCACGGCGCCATAGTCGTGTCGATCGAGCGCGCCGACCGCGCTGCCGATCAGGTCGTCGGCCTCGTAGCTCGTGTCGGTGAGCACGGTCAGCCCGAGCGCCGCGGCGACTTCCCGGCACCAGGCGAACTGGCGCACGAGTTCCTCGGGCGGCAGTTCGCGATGGGCCTTGTACCCGGGGTAGATCGCGTTGCGGAACGAACTCGTCAACGACTCGTCGAAAGCGACCGCGACGTGGCTCGGCCGCTCGCGTTCGAGCAGGTCGAGCAGGAAGCGCGTGAAGCCATGCACGGCATTGACCGGATGACCGTCGACATCGGTGAAGTCGTGCGGAATCGAGTGCCAGGACCGGAACACGTACAGGCTTGCGTCGACGAGATGGGCCCTGCCGATCATGTCGCCGGTCCGGTCCATGTGCCGAGCAGGTCGGCCAGCGGCGTGCGCGCATGCTCGCCTGCCGGGTCACGGACCGTGCCGACATGCACGAAACCGATGACGCCTTCGTTGCCGGCAAGGCCGAGCAGGGCGGCGACATCGGCATCGTATGCAGCCCAGCCGGTCAACCACTGCGCACCGAAGCCGAGTGCCTGGGCGCCGAGCAGGATGTTGTAGGCGACGCAGCCGGCAGACAGCAATTGTTCCTGCAGCGGCACCTTGTGCCCGGCCGTGGTCCGCCCGACGACGATGACGATCAACGGCGCCGAATTGAAGCGCTCGCGATCCTTCGCCAGCGTCGATGGCGGCGTGTCCGGCTGCTTGCGCGCATGGATCGCAGCCAGGTGCTCGCCGAGTCGCGCGCGCGCCTCGCCGCGCACGAGCAGCAGGCGGAACGGCGTCAGCCGTCCATGATCGGGCACGCGGATCGCGGCCGCGAGCAGCGCTTCGACCTGGGATGCATCCGGACCCGGTGCGCCAAGCTGGCGCGACGGCACGGACAAGCGTTGTTCGAGGAAATCGAGTGGCATCGGCAGCATCCTGCACGCGGCGTGCAAGTGTAGCGTCAGCACCGTCGAAAGCATGCAGCAGCCCGGCTTTGCGAAGCACGCGGAGCTTACGGCAGGAGTCCAGTTCGGCTAGGATGCAGGTCGGTCATCGTTTCTGGGGAGGGGCCATGCCGGTTGTCGTTGCCGTATTGCGCGAATCCGCGCCGGGCGAGCGTCGCGTCGCGCTGACTCCAGAAGTCGCGAAGAAGCTGAAGAATCGCGGCGCGCAGATCGTCATCGAGAATGGCGCCGGTGAATCGGCCTGCTTCGCCGATGGCGCGTTCGCCGATGTTGAAGTCCTTGCCGATGGTGCCGCGGTGCTCGCGCGGGCCGATGTCGTCCTGCGCGTGCAGCCGCCGACGCTGGCCGAGATCGCCGGCATGAAGGAAGGGGCCGTCGTGATCGCCCACCTGCAGCCGCACCTGGCTCCCGAGCGCGTGAAGGCGCTGCGCGACCGCAGGATCACCGCTTTCGCGATGGAACTGCTGCCGCGCACGACGCGCGCGCAGGCGATGGACGTGCTCTCGTCGCAGGCCGGCGTGTCCGGTTACAAGGCCGTGCTGATCGCTGCCGAAGCCGCACCGAAATTCTTTCCGATGCTGACGACGGCGGCCGGCACGATCCGTCCGAGCAAGGTCCTGATCGTCGGTGCCGGCGTCGCCGGCCTGCAGGCGATCGCGACTGCGCGGCGACTCGGCGCCCAGGTCGAGGGCTTCGACGTGCGGCCGGAAACCCGCGAGCAGATCGAATCGCTCGGCGCGAAGTTCCTCGACCTCGGCGTGTCGGCCGCCGGCAGCGGCGGTTACGCGCGCGAACTGACCGCCGAGGAACGCGAACAGCAGCAGCAGGCGCTGGCCACCCATCTCAAGGGAATCGATGTCGTCGTCACGACGGCCGCGGTGCCCGGGCGCAAGGCGCCGCGCATCATCAGCGCGGCGATGATCGCCGGCATGAAGCCCGGCGCGGTGATCGTCGACATCGCCGCCGAGTCCGGAGGCAACACCGAACTGAGCGAAGCCGGCAAGACGGTCGTCACGCCGAACGGCGTCAGCGTGATCGGCACGCAGAACCTGCCCGCGACGACGCCGATCCATGCCAGCGAGATGTACGCGCGCAACCTCTACAACTTCCTCGAACTGTCGCTCGCCGACGGTGCGCTGTCGCTCGACTGGAGCGACGAACTGATCGCGAAGACGTGCCTGACGCACGCCGGCGAGATCAAACACGAGCCGACCAGGCTGCTGGTCGAAGGAGCCGCGACATGACCGATGGATTCCTTTACCTCTACATATTCCTGCTCGCCGCATTCACCGGCAAGGAGATCATCGGTCGCGTGCCGGTCATCCTGCACACGCCGCTCATGTCGGGCTCGAATTTCGTCCACGGCATCGTGCTGGTCGGCGCGATGATCGCGCTGGCCCACGCCGACTCGACCCTGGCCAAGGTAATCGGTTTCATCGGCGTCGCCCTCGGCGCCGGCAACGCGGCCGGTGGCTATGTCGTGACCGAACGCATGCTCGAGATGTTCAAGTCGAGCAAGGACAAGAAGTAGTCCGCGACGCGCGCATGCGCGGGCCGCTCGCGGCCGCCGCGCACGAATGAAATCCGCTCGTGCGACCGACGCCGAAAGCAGGTCGCTGAAACCATCCGGGGAATGCAGGCATGGATCTCGAACAACTGCTGACATGGGTCGCCAAGGCGAGCTTCTTCCTGGCTGCCGTGCTGTTCATCCTCGGCATCAAGCGCATGGCCTCGCCGGTCACCGCGCGCAAGGGCATCGTGCAGGCCGGCATCGGCATGGTCATCGCGACGCTGGCGACATTCGCGATCACGCGCGGGCACAACGTCGGCCTCATCATTGCCGCGATCGCGGTCGGGGTGATCCCGACCTGGTTGTGGGGCAAGAAGGTCGCGATGACCGACATGCCGCAGATGGTCGCGCTGTTCAACGGCATGGGTGGCGGCTCCGCTGCCGCGATCGGCGCCGGTGAACTGCTGAAGTTCTCCGATCCGGCCAGCGGCGCGCACCCGTTGATGATCGTCGGTCTCGCGGTGCTCGGTGCGTTGATCGGCTCGGTGTCGATGACCGGCTCGATCATCGCCTGGGCCAAGCTCGACGGGCGCATGGACAAGCGCTTCAATTTCCCGGGCCAGCAGGCCTTCAATTTCCTCGTGTTCGCCGCCGCGCTGGTCGCGGGCATCGCGCTCGTGGCGTGGCAGGTGCAGCCCTGGCTCATCGTGACGTTCTTCGCCTTGTCGCTCGCGTTCGGCGTCCTGATGACGCTGCCGATCGGCGGCGCCGACATGCCGGTCGTGATCTCGCTGTTCAACGCATTGACCGGCCTCGCGGTCGCGTTCGAAGGTTACGTGATGGGCATCGAGGCGCTGATCGTTGCCGGCATGGTGGTCGGTGCGGCAGGCACGTTCCTGACCCAGCTCATGGCCAAGGCGATGAACCGCCCGATCAGCGGCGTGCTGTTTTCGAACTTCGGCGGCGGTGGCGCCGGCGAGGCGATCGCCGGCGCGCAGAAGCCGATCGATGCGGCCGACGCGGCCTCGCTGCTGTACATGGCCGAGAAGGTCATCATCGTGCCCGGATACGGCATGGCCGTGGCCCAGGCCCAGCACAAGATCTGGGAGCTGTCGCAACAGCTGATCAAGGCCGGCAAGGAAGTGAAGTTCGCGATCCATCCGGTCGCCGGGCGCATGCCGGGGCACATGAACGTGCTGCTCGCCGAAGCCGGCGTGCCGTACGACCTGATCGCCGACATGGACGACGTCAATCCCGAGTTCAAGACCTGCGACGTCGCCATCGTCATCGGCGCGAACGACGTCGTGAACCCGGCCGCGAAGACCGACAGGTCCTCGCCGATCTACGGCATGCCGATCCTGGACGTCGTCAATTCGCGGCAGACGATCGTCATCAAGCGTGGCAAGGGCACCGGTTTCGCCGGCATCGAGAACGCGCTGTTCTATGCCGACAATACGCGCCTGCTGTACGCCGACGGCAAGGAAGCCGCGAACCAGCTCGGTGCCGAACTCAAGGCGATCGAGGGCGGCGGCGGCCACTGACGCGCCGGCGAGCTGCCAATGCCGGGTGCGCGCCCTCCTCGCGCCGCCGGTGGCCCGCACCGTGGCAACGACGCGTCATCCTCGATTGCGTGGGCTGAGGCAGTGCGCGAGTAGATCGCTGCGGCGCGGATCAGCGTCTCCAGACGAGCCAGGCCGCCAGCAGCACCGCGGTGGACACGGTCGCTACGTGCCAGGCCGAGAGATCGGCCCAGGCGACGGCGGCGGCCATTTCAGGGCCGATCAGGACCACGCTTGAGCGCAACGGCAGACCGAGCACCGAGGCGACCTTCGCTGCCGCGAGCAGATAGGCCGAATACGCGAACGCAACAAGGACGCACAGCGCGGCGAGCACGGCGCCGGCCCTGCTGCGGGCGAATCCGTGCGTGCGCAGGATCCAGGCGATCAGCAGCGCAAGCGGCAGGACGAGCAGGATCAGGTCCGACTGCACATGCAGGGCCAGGACGCACCAGAGCGCGCCCGCGGCGAGCGCACACATGAGTGCCGTCGCGATGCCGATCACGCGCGTCATCGGCTTCTCGATCGTCGTGCTCACGGCGCCATGCCCGATCCGCGACGGGCGCATCCGGGAACGTGATCAGGTTCGTGCTGCATCGATGTCCGGCCTTTGCACAGGGCCGCCGATCATAGCGGCACGCGCTCATGCTGCGGAATCGCCTGCCGCCCGCGCGTCGGACGCGCGCCTCAGCAGCGAGTGCACCGAGGCCGGCACGGCGATGCCCGGTGTCGCATCGTCGGCGGCGACCGGCGCCGCGTAGCGCTGCAGGATCGGCAAGGTGCCGGACCAGACCGGTAAGGTCGAATCGGCCGGATCTTCCTTCGGTCCGCCGCTGCGGACCTTCGCGCTCGCGTCCTCGATCTCGAAGCGCAGCAGCGAGGTCGCCGCGAGTTCGTTGCGATCCGCAGCGCGCGATTCCGCGGCGCGACCGGGCAGCAGGGCGTCCACGAAGCGGGCCAGCGCGGCCGCCTTGGTCGGCCCGTCGAGCACCGGTACCGCGCGACCGAACGCGACGACCGAGCGGTAGTTCGCCGAATGGTGGAAATGCGAGCGCGCTAGCACGAGTCCGTCGACGACGGTGACGCAGACGCAGGCCGGGACGCCTTCGCCGAGCGTGCGCATGAGGCGGCTCGCGATCGAGCCGTGCAGCAGCAGCGAATGCCCTTCGCGTGCATGCAGCATCGGGATGACGAACGGCTGTCCGCCGGCATCGGCAAACGCGACGTGGGCGATCCAGCAAGCATCGAGGATCGCATGCACGGTCGCCTCGTCGTAGTGCGCGCGCTGGCGCACGCGTTCGACCTTGTGCCGCGCTGGTGGCTTCATGCTCGTTGCTCCGGTTGACGGCGGGATGCAGGCAGCAATCGAGCGGCCCGCGGACTTGACGCGACGATCATGAGCGTGGAAATTGGCCCCTTGAAGCGCCACCGGCGTTCCGGATCGTGGAGCCAATCATGTACGTCGAACTCGACGGCCAGGGACCGCGCTATGCGCAACTGATCCGTGCGCTGAAGGCGGCGATCCTCGACGCGCGACTCGCTGCCGGCGCGCGCCTGCCGGCGAGCCGCACGCTCGCGCGTGAACTCGACCTCTCGCGCAACACCGTGCTGGCGGCGTACGAACAATTGCAGGCCGAGGGATTCCTGCTCGGACGGGTCGGCTCGGGCAGCTATGTCGCCGACATCGGCAACCGCGCGGTGCCGGCGCGCCGCCAGGCCGGTGATGCGCTCGTCGCGCCGCTGTCGCCGTTCGCGCGGCGTGCGCTCGCGGTCACCGACGGCGTGGCGATCCCCGGGCACCAGCACGCCGGACTCCGCTACAACCTGCAGTACGGCTTGCCGCTGACGAATCCGGCGCTCGGCAGCGCGTGGCGGCGCGAGCTCAACCGTGCCGCCGAACGCGCCGAGTTCGGGTATCCCGACGCGCAGGGCCTGGCGACGCTGCGCGTGCAGATCTGCGACTACCTCGCCCGGCGCCGCGGCGTCGCCGCGGCGCCGGATGACGTCATCGTCATCTCGGGGACCCAGCAGGCGTTCGCACTCGGCGCGCGCGTGTTGCTCGCGGATGGCGACGCGGTCGTGCTCGAGGATCCGCACTATCGCGGCGCGCGCCAGATCTTCGCCGCCCACGGTGCGCGCGTGCGCGGCGTACGCGTCGACGAGGAAGGGATCGTCCCGCGCGCCTTGCCGACGGCGGCGCGCCTCGCCGTGGTCACGCCGTCGCACCAGTTCCCGACCGGCGCGCTGCTGCCGCTTGCCCGCCGCGTCGACCTGCTCGAATGGGCCGCTTCGCGCCGGGCGTGGCTGATCGAGGACGACTACGACGGCGAGTTCCGCTTCGGCGGACGTCCGCTCGCGGCATTGAAATCGCTCGACCGCGATGGCCGCGTGATCTATATCGGCAGCTTCTCGAAAACGCTGTTCCCGGCGTTGCGGATCGGCTACATGGTCCTGCCGCCATCATTGCGCGAGGCATTCCGCGCCGCGAAATGGCTCGAGGATCGCGGCAGCAACACGCTCGAACAGGCGGCACTCGCGAATTTCATGGCGAACGGCGGATTCGAGCGCCACCTGAGGCGCGCGGCGCAGACCTTGCGCTCACGACGCGCGGCGATGCTCGCCGGCTTGCGCAGGCACGCTGGCAGCGCCGTCGAGGTCGTCGATTCGAATGCCGGCATGCACCTGACCGCGTGGCTGAGGTCGGCCAGCCATGCCGATTGCGAACGACTCGCCGCGCATGCACGCGAGCGCGGACTCGGCCTGTACACGGTGGCGCCGTATGCGCTGCAGATGCCGTTGCGACCGGGACTCCTGCTCGGCTACGCGGCATTGCCGCCGGCCGACATCGAGTCGGCCCTGCGCCTGTTCGGGCGCTGCCTGCGCGAAACCGGCCTGCTCGCTTGAACGCGGCGCGTGCGATCCCGATATCGGCAAGCGGGCACGGTCGGGGTCGCATGGCCCATAATTCGCGTCCCGCGCGGCGCTTCGAACGCGAACACAGCCAATCATGAGTGGATACAGCTCTACCTCGGAACCGGTGCGCTTCGAACGCGACTGCGAGGCGGTCATGGTTCCGCAAGGTGATGTCGTGACCTTGCCGGCCGGCCAGGCCGGGTACATCACCCAGGCTCTCGGCGGCAGCTTCACCGTGTTCGTCGACGGCAACCTGTTCCGCATCAAGGGCTCGGATGCCGACGCACTCGGCAAGGAACCGCCGGTCGCGATCGAACTGGCCGACGGCGCGGACGACGCCGAGGTCGAGAAGCTCGTCTGGGACCAGTTGCGCACCTGCTTCGATCCGGAAATCCCGATCGACATCGTCGAACTCGGGCTCGTCTACGCCTGCGACCTCGAGGCGGTCGACGAGGGACGGCGCAAGGTCAACGTGCGCATGACCCTGACGGCGCCGGGCTGCGGCATGGGCGAGATCCTCGTCGACGATGTGCGCAACAAGCTCGAGATGATCCCGACGATCAGTGAAGCCGATGTCGAGCTCGTGTTCGACCCGCCCTGGAACCACACGATGATGTCGGATGCGGCGAAGCTCGAGACCGGGATGTTCTGATCTGCGCGGAGTGGGGAAGGGAATCGGCTCAGGCGCAACAGCGCCGGGCACGGTCTTCCGCCTTGTCGAATCACCCGATCGCCATCACCAGAGCGGCCGTCCGAAATCGAATTCCGGTTGCGCGAGCGGCCGCGAGAAGGCCGGGCCAACCGCGTAGTCGACACCGAGGCGCAGGAGGACATGCGCGCGGTTCGTGTTGTCGGTTTCCGGCGCGATCACGGCCGCGCCCGAAGCATGCGCCTTGCGCACGAGCGCCATGACCGTGTCGGCGACCGCGCGGGTGCCGCCGAGCTCCTGCACGAGGGTCGGGTCGAGGCGCACGAAATCGACCTGGAGCAGCTTCAGCGCGTGCACGGCAGCCCAGTCGCGACCGAAATCGTTGAGGCAGATGCGCAGGCCGAGCTTGCGCAATTCGGCCATGCGCACGCGCGCGCGCTCGCCGGCGTCGATCAGCGGCGAACACGGCAGTCCGAGGGTAAGGCCGGTGCCCGAGAGATGGCGATCCTTGAGCTCGCGCTCGAGCCACCAGGCGAGGTCGGAAGAAAGCAGCGACTCGACCGATTGCTGGACGAAGATGCGCAACTGGCGGCCGCGCTTGAGCTGCTGCTCGCGCATCTCGAGCGTGTGCTGCAGCAACCAACGGTCCATCTGGGCGAGCTGGTTCGTTTCGGCCGCTGCCGCGACAAGGTCGTCGTAGGCGACCGTCGTGTCGGGATGCTGCGTGCTGCGCACGCGGAAGCGCAGGTCGAACTGGCCACTGATCTTGCCGGCCAGCGGCACGATCGGCAGGAAATCGAACGCGGCCTGTTCGGGCTTGAGCGGGCGGCCCATGACCGCACGCACGACGAGGGTCGGATCGCTCGGCAGCAGCGCCGCTTCCTTCGCCTCGTACCAGAGCACGCGGTTGCCGCCCATGTGGGTCGCCGCGATCTGCGCGGCTTCGGCATTCGTCACCATCACGTCGACGCCGCTCGGCTCGCCGCCGAGCAGGGCCAGCCCGATGCTCGTGCTGAGCAGGTGTTCGTCGCCATTGATCGTCCACGGATTCTGCGCGAGGGCACTGCGTATGTCTTCCGCGGCGAGCGTGATCTCGGCGCGCGAATGCCGATGGACGAGCACGAAGTAATGGAAATCCTGGTAATGCGCGGCGATGTCGGTCGCATCGAGCTGGCTGCGCAGCAACTGGCCGACATGCGCGTCGAGCGCGGCGAGGCCGCTCAGGCCGATGCGGTCGCGCAAGGCCTGGGCGCGATCGATCGCGATGCACATGAGCGCCGCGGAGCGGTCGCCCGATGCCGCGGCGAGCTTCTCGATCAGCACGGCGCGTGAATACAGGCCGGTGCGCGGATCGCGCCCACCGACGACACCGATCGCCTCGCGCAACCAGCGCGCGCGCGTCAGCCGCGACACGATCGCATGGCTCAGGTGGCGCGCACGCACCGGTTTGAGCAGGACGTCGTCGCTGCCTGCGGCGATCGCGTCGAAGCGCTGGCCGATGTCGCCGCTCGCCGACATCAGCACGATCGGCAACGCCGCATGCTCGGGCTGGCTGCGCACGAGCTGGACCAGTTCGAGCCCGTGCACGTCGGACAATTCCTGGTCGACGACGATGACGTCGGGGCGGAAATCGGCGAGCGCGGTCAGGGCGCCCTGGCCGTTCGAGGCGAGTCGCACGGTCATGCCACGTTCGGCGAGCCAGCGCGCGCGTTCGGTCGCACTGACCTTGTCGGTCTCGGCCAGCAGCACGCGCCAGGGTGTCTGCGTCGTGTGCATGAGTGCTTCGTCGACGCGCGCGATGACGCGCAGGCTGTCGAGCGGCGCACTGAACAAGGCGGCAGCGCCGGCCCGCATAGCGAGCAGGCGGTCGCCGAGGTCGCCCTTCGGCGAGAACACGAACAGCGACGGCATCGCCTGCACGTCGCCATGCACTTCGCCGAGGCGTGCGCGGATCCGGCCGAGATGACGAAGCGCGCGGGCCTCGAGCAGCAGCGCGCCCGGGGTGGCGACGCCGAGGTAGTCGATCAGCGCATCGACCTCGTCGAACTCGTTGACCTCGTAACCGCGCTCGCGAAGCGCCGCGGCGAGGCCCGGGACCGCGCGCACGGTTTCACCGAGCAGGCAGGTCGTGCGCGGCAGGCGCAACGGGGCCTCGGGCCGGTCGGCCGGTGCATCGACCGGCGCCGTTCCGGGCGTCGCCGCATCGCCGCCGTGAAGCGGATGCACGGCGGCGATCGCCGCGCCGGACAATTCGCTGAGCGCGCCGCCGAGCGCGCTGACCATGTCGGCGAGGCGATCGAGATCGGTCTCGTTCGGGACGAGCTGGTCGTCGATGAACGAACACAGGTAGGCGGCCAGCTCGAGCGCGGATCCATTGACGACATGAAGCCCCAGCCCTTCGCTGGTCGTCGCGATCTGGTCGAGTTCCTCGCCGAGGTGGCGCGCGCTGTGGTGGTCCCAGCCCGACCGGGCCAGGGGCTGCCAGCGGCGCACGAGATTCAGGCAACGCTCGCGCAACGCTTCCTTGGCGACGTCGTCGGAAAGTCCCTGGTTCACGCTGCTTCCCGTCATCGGTCCTGCCTGCCCGGCCATCGTGTGCGCGCCGGTCCGCAGCGTTGCCGACCGACCCGCGTGGCGCCGTCGCGCGCTGCGCGGCAGCGTGGCCGAAGCGCGTCGATGCCGTCGTGCGCTGGTGCACAGTTTGCCGCGTCGCGTGGCGCGTCCATGCTGCTAGCATTGCGCTTGCGCGGAGGGAAATCCATGAGAAGACGCCTGCATCTGGTCGCCATCGGCTTGTTCGTCATCGCCCTGCTGTTCGACCTCGTCGTCTGGGGAGCCGTCCCCTCGCTGCCCGATGTCGGCGCGGCGATTGAAGGCTCGGCACGCAAGGAGGCGTTCCTCGCCTCGGCCTACATCACGCTCGGATCATTCCTCGACGGTGCCCTTCCGTCACTCGAATCGACCGGCGCCGCGCTGATGACGAGCGCGATCGGCGAAGCCTTCGTGCAGATCGGCGAAACACCGAATGTCGCCATGGACCTGATCCTCAATGAGAGCTACAACCGCACGCATTCCTGGTTGAAGACGATGTACTGGGCGACCCCGATCCTGTTCGTGCTGTCCGCGCTGCTGTGGGCGCGCAAGCCGAAGAAGGTGAGCCTGATCGGTCGTCGCTGAACCCCGGCGATCCGCAGCCGGAACGGACCGCGGTCAGGCCCGGGCGCTCCCAGGTTCCGTTCGCCCTGCGCGTAGCGCCGCAGGCGTGACGGCAAAGGGCCGCGCGTCTCCGATATGGCCGTCATCGTTCTGATGAGTCGCATCGAGCGCCGCCACACGGCCGATGCGCCCCCCGATTCTTCCCCGTCTGATGCATGCACCTTCCGCGATCGGAGCGGTCGCGGGGCGCCAGCGCGATGACAAGGAAAGTTCAGGAATCGCTGCATCGCACCATGAAAACGTGTGATGGACTTCGCAATTCACTGCGTTGGCGGCCCTTAGGTTCCATTACTTTCTACCTACCCGGGAACAACGAGGACGTAGTTGTGGCTGCCCGAGCGGGGCTCTCGGGTGGTCAGCCGCGGATGAAACGAAAACGCAAGTCGAACGACGCGGACGCAGATCCGCGCAAGCGGCGCGGGACGTGGAGGGGAGGCCCGTTAACTGGTGAATGCCGTCGACGACGGCACGCCACAATCCGTTTTTCATCCTGATGGAGGTTTCTGTGAAGCTGGATTCGAAGACTGCTTTGCGTCGTACCTCGCTTTCCGCAGCCATGCTCGCGATGCTCGGCTGCAGCGCCATCGCCACCGCGGCGAACGTCAACTCCGCCGACCTGCAGGCTTACGCCGACCGCGCGAACTTCAGCGCGGACCTGGGTCGCGGCGACATCACCCACTACATCGTCACCTACTCGGAGAACGCGCTCGAACGCAATGCCGATGCGATGCTCGCCGATTTCGCGCGCGTCTCGCGCGAGACCGGTTTCCAGGTCTCGCACTCGCGCACGCTCGCGACCGGGGCCGAGCTCGTCGAAGTGTCGCGTTCGCGACTGCAGAGTGCGGCGAGTGGCGCGGTCGAGGCCGCGCAATCGGTGATGATCGCGTTCGCGAAGAATCCGGGCGTCGCCTACGTCGAGCCGGACCGGCGCATGACGGCCATGTTGTCGCCGAACGACACGAACTATTCGAGCCAGTGGGACCTGTTCGAAGCGACGGGCGGCCAGAACCAGCCCTCGGCCTGGGACATCTCGACCGGCAGCGGGATCCGGGTCGCTGTCATCGATACCGGCATCGCCCCGCACAGCGACCTCAGCGGGCAGATCGTCGGCGGTTACGATTTCATCACCAGCAGCGCCGCGGCGCGTGATGGCAACGGTCGCGATTCGAATCCGAATGACGAAGGCGACTGGTTCAATTCGACCGAGTGCGGCACCGGCTACGCGTCGAACTCGAGCTGGCATGGCACGCACGTGGCCGGCACGGTCGCTGCCCTGACCAACAACGCGAAAGGCGTGGCTGGCGTCGCGTTCGGCTCGAAGGTCGTGCCGGTGCGCGTGCTCGGGCGCTGTGGCGGCTCGACCTCGGACATCGTCGACGCGATCGTCTGGTCCTCGGGCGGCTCGGTCAGCGGTATTCCGGCGAATGCGAATCCCGCACGCGTCATCAACATGAGTCTCGGCGGCAGCGGTTCCTGCGGCTCGTTCCAGGCCGCGATCAATACGGCGCGCGCGAACGGCACCGTCGTCGTCGTCGCGGCCGGCAACTCGAACGCGAATGTCAGCGGCTTCTCGCCGGCAAACTGTTCGGGAGTCATCTCGGTCGCCGCGACCGATCGCCAGGGCAATCGTGCGTCGTATTCGAACTACGGCTCGACGATCACGGTGTCGGCGCCCGGCGGCGAAACGGCGACCCAGTCGAACGGCATCCTGTCGACGCTCAACAACGGCACGACGACCCAGGGCAGCGAAGGTTATGCGTATTACCAGGGCACATCGATGGCGGCGCCGCACGTGGCCGGCCTCGCAGCCCAGGTGCTCGCTCTCAACTCGAGCCTGACGCCGGATCAGGTGCGCAACCTGATCACGTCGAACGCGCGGGCCGTACCGGGCTCGTGTTCCGGCGGCTGCGGCGCGGGCATCATCAATGCGCTCGCAACGCTGCAGGCGATGGGGGGCGGTGGCAACGTCGCGCCGGTCGCGAACTTCAGCTTCACGACGAGTGGCCTCACCGCGAACTTCAGCGACAGCTCGTCCGACAGTGACGGCTCGATCGCGTCGCGCTCGTGGAACTTCGGTGACGGCACGACCTCGACGGCGACCAACCCGTCGAAGACGTATTCGGCCGGAGGAACCTACAGCGTTTCGCTGACCGTGACCGACAACGGCGGTGCGACGAACACGAAGACCTCGTCGGTCACCGTTTCGGGCGGCGGCGGTGGCGGCAATGTGCTGAGCAACGGTGTTGCCGTGACAGGACTGACGGCCACGACCGGCAACTGGGTGCATTACACGATGGTCGTTCCGGCCGGCGCCACGAACCTCAGGTTCGTCACGAGTGGCGGAACCGGCGACGGCGACTTGTACGTGCGCTTCGGATCGCAGCCGACGACGTCGGCGTATGACTGCCGTCCGTATGCCGGTGGCAATGCCGAGACCTGCAACATCGCGAACGCCCAGGCCGGCACCTACCATGTGTCGGTGCGTGCCTACTCGACGTTCTCGGGCGTGAGCCTTACCGGCAGCTACACGGCCGGCGGTGGTGGTGGCAACGTGCTGCAGAATGGCGTCGCCGTGACCGGATTGTCCGCGTCGACGAGTGGCACGATCAACTACACGATGGTCGTCCCGGCCGGCGCGACCAACCTGCGGTTCCAGATCGCTGGTGGCAGCGGCGATGCCGACCTCTACGTGCGCTTCGGTTCCGCACCGACCACGAGCAGCTACAACTGCCGTCCGTACCTCAACGGCAACAACGAAACCTGCAACATATCGCCGGCACAGGCAGGTACCTACTACATCATGGTGCGCGCCTACTCGGCGTTCTCGGGTGTCTCGCTCACGGGCAGCTACACGCCCTGAGTTGGGTTCCGCGCGCATCGGAAGGTGCGCGTGATTTAAAGCGACCGGCGTCACGCCGGTCGCTTTTTTTCGGTGAACCGAACTTGTCGGGAAAGGCAGGGATCCGGACTTTGATGTAGTCAAACCTGCTCGAAGCGGTTCGCGTCGCGATTCTTGCGCACGTGGGCGGGATTCCAGATGCGTCCGTTCATCGCGATGTAGACGCCGTCGGGCAGGCTCTGCACTGCGCCGACCGCGCAACCGATGTTGAACACCGCGTCCGAGCCCTGGAAGCGGGCCGGGTTCAGTGCGCCGGTCAGCACGATGACCTTGTCCGTGATCGCCTGCAACACGGCTGCCGTTTCGACCATCGTGTCGGTGCCGTGCGTGACGAGCACATGGCGATGCGGCTGGGCGGCGATCAGGCGACGCAGCAGGTCGCGATCCTCGTCGTCGAGGTGCAGGCTGTCCTTGCGCAGCGCGGGCAGCACGTCGAACGTGAATGCGACACCAAGCGCGTCGAGGATCTTGCCGATCTGCGGATCGCCGATCTCGTAGGCCGACTTGTCGTCGAAATAGATCTTGTCGATTGTGCCGCCGGTCGTGACGATGGACAGGTGCTGCATGCGGGCTCCTCGGCGGATGGTGCGGATCAGTGGGGTGCTCGATCGAGCAGGATGCGCGCATCCTCGTCGTCCGGCATCGGCGTGGCCAGGCCGAGGCGAACGAAGCGTACGAGCGCGGCCAGCGGGCGTCGATCGCCGTCGGCATGCTGCACGCGCACGGAATGACGCGCGAGCAGGGTCGCGGCAACAACGCGCGCAAGTGTCAATGCAAATGCGCGCGCACCGGCTTCGCCCATCGGCTTGCCGCGCAGCCAGTCCGTGGCTTGCGCGCGCGCAATGCCGATTGCGGTCAGCACCTCGCGCTGCGCACCGTGCGGATCGTCGATCGTGGTCTCCGCGATGAGCTTGTCGAGATGCCGCTGCAGCGGATCGAGCCCGCTGCCGGCGATCGCGCGCAGTGCATCCAGCGCGAGCACGTTCGTCGTGCCTTCCCAGATCGGGTAGACCTGCGCGTCGCGCAGCAGCAAGGGCAGTCCGGTGTCCTCGATGTAACCGGCGCCGCCGAATGCCTCGCAACATTCCGAGGCGACCTCGATCGCGAGCTTGCCGGTCCACAGCTTGGCCAGTGGCGTCAGCAGCCGGAGCACGGCGCGCTCGTCGTCGCTCGCCACGCCATGTTCATCACGTCCGAGCAGGTGGGTGACATGGAAGACGAGCGCGAACGCGGCTTCGAACTGCGCCTGTAGGCCGGCCAGGGTCGCCGCGTGCAGCGGATGTTCGATCAGCGGCTTGCCGAATGCCGTGCGCCGATGTGCGTAGTCGGTGGCGAGGTCGATCGCGCGGCGCATCGTTGCGAGCGCGCAGACCGCATTCCACGTGCGCGTGACATTCAACATCGGCGCGATCAGGCGCACGCCATGTTCGAGCGCGCCGACCGGTTCGGCGAGTGCGCCGTCGAGCGTGATCTCGGCGGTCGGCAGTTCGCGGGTGCCGAGCTTGTCCTTGAGGCGGTCGATGCGGATGCCGTTCCAGTGGCCCTCGCCATCGCGCGTCTGCACGAGGAACATGGCCAGTGCCCGCGCACCTTGGCCGGCGCCGTGCGGACGCGCGAGCGTCAAGGCCATCTCGCCGGTCACCGCCGAGGTGAACCACTTGCGGCCATGCAGCCGCCATTGACCGTCTTCACCAAGGCGCGCGAGCGTTTCGCTGCGCCCGACATCCGACCCGCCTGCCGTTTCGGTCATCCATTGCCCGGACAGCCAGAGCTGCGACGGATCGCGCGAAACGAGGCGCGGCACGATGCGCTCGATCAGGGCGCGGTTGCCGGACGCCTTGAGCGCGGTTGCCGCGCCGTCGGTCATCGCGAGCGGACAGGTGAAGAACTCGCTCGCGACATGCTGCAGGTAGACACGCGCGAACTGGTCGCAGCGTGCGTACTCACCAAACGCCGGGTCGTGGCCCGCCGCGACAAGGCCATAGCGCGCAGCAATGTCCCGCCCGCCTTGCCACACGGGTGTCAGTTCGATCCGGTCGATGCGGTGTCCCCAGGCATCCCATTGCGTCAACGCGGGTGCCGCGGCATTGCGCGTCCGCGCGGCGCTCCAGGCGTCGGCCGCGAGCGCACCGAGCTGGTCGAGATCGGCATCGATCGTCGCGCGCATCGGGCGCGGCAGCGCATGCGCAAGCCAGCCACGCAGTACACGATCGTGGACATATGTGTTGCCAAGCACCGCGGCGGACTGCAGGAACGACATGCGCCGATTATAGGCCGCCGGAAGCATCGCGGCCGCGCGTGCGCGATCACGCAGACAGCGGCGCGTCGGCCGAACGCGCGAACGTCAGTGCGATCGACCGGCACCCGGGTCCGGGCCCGGCCCGGAAGATCGGCGCGCTTTCGCACTGCGCGTGATCGCGCCGAGCGCGCCGATCAGGACGACGCACAAGGCGACTTCGATGAGGGCGGGAACGCGCACTGCGGGCAGCGACCATGCGGCGACGATGCCGTGGCAGAAGTAGCCGAGACTGATGATGCCGATCCACAACAGAGCGCGTTTCGGCCCGCGCAGCAGTGCAAGAAGCGGCAACAGCAACGGCGGCAGGGTCAGCGCGAGCGCGAGCGCCGAATTGCCGTTCGCCGGCGGCGCGAGCCACAGGTACCAGGCCGGTTGCAGCGCGACCAGGCCGGCCCATGCGGCAAAACCCCAGGTTTCGGCCTTCATTCGCCGGACCCGAGCCGGGCGGCGATTTCGGCGACGCGCCGGCCGAGCGTGCGCGCAAGCGTGCGTTCGTCCTCGCTGATCGGATTGTCGCCGTGGACGCCACCGACATGGCTCGCGCCATACGGCGTACCGCCGGTGATCGTCACATTCAAGGCGCGTTCGGTGTAAGGCACGCCAACCAGCAGCATGCCGTGGTGCAGCAGCGGCAACATCATCGACAACAGCGTGCTTTCCTGGCCGCCATGCATCGTGCTCGTCGAGGTGAACACGCCGGCCGGCTTGCCGGCGAGCGTGCCCGACGCCCATTCGGCACTCGTCGAGTCGAGGAAGTGCTTGAGCGGCGCAGCCATGTTGCCGAAGCGGGTCGGGCTGCCGAGCAGCAGCGCGCTGCACTCGCGCAGGTCCTCGCGTGCGACATAGGGGGCGCCGTCGTCCGGAACCGGCGGCTGCGCCGCAGCGGTCACCGCGGCAACCGGTGGCACGCTGCGCAGGCGTGCTTGCATGCCGGGGACTTCCTCGACGCCGCGCGCGACGAGCCGGGCGAGTTGGGCGACCTTGCCCGTGCGGCTGTAATAGAGAACAAGGACTTCGCTCATCGGGTTTCCGCCGGATTCGGGCGACCGGGATTGGTCGCGCCGGGCGCGCTGCGCTAACCTCGCCGCATGGCCTTCCCGAAGTTTGCCACGCAGCGCTACGACCGCGAGCAAGTGCTCACGTTTTTCCGCTTCACCTGGGAACGCTTCCTCGAAGACCGCTGCCTGCAGGCGGCCGGCGCGCTGGCCTACACGAGCCTGTTCGCGCTCGTGCCGTTGACCGCCGCGGTCCTCGGCATCCTCGCCGCGTTCCCGGTATTCGCCGAGTGGAAGGACCAGCTGACCGCCTTCGTGTTCAAGAATTTCGTGCCGGCGACCGGCGATGTCGTCCAGGGCTACCTGACCGAGTTCGCGGCGAACGCGAGCAAGGCGACCGTGATCGGCGTGCTCGTGCTGTTCTTCAGCGCGATCGCATTGATGATGAGCATCGAGGATTCGTTCAACCGCATCTGGCGCGTCGCCACGGACCGTCGCGCGGTGTCGCGCTTCGTCATCTACTGGACCGCATTGAGCCTCGGCCCTCTGCTGCTCGTGGCCGCGCTCGCAATCAGTTCGTACTTGATCGCGGTGCCGTTCATCGATGCCGCCGCCGCGCAGCTGTCGCTCAAGGCGCGCATCCTCTCGGTGCTGCCGTTCCTCATCGTGTGGACGGCGATCGTCGCGGGCTACATGGTGATCCCGAACCGCAGCGTGCGCTTTCGCGATGCCGTGATCGGCGGCCTGCTCGCCGCGGTGCTGTTCGAGGGGGCGAAGCGCGGCTTTGCCTGGTACGCGACCGGGCTCGCGAGCTATGAACAGGTGTACGGCGCGCTCTCGATCGTGCCGATCTTCATCTTCTGGATCTACCTGTCGTGGGTCATCGTCCTGCTCGGCGCATCGATCACGGCCTCGCTCAGTGCATTCGACTACCGGCCGGCCTCGATGCGGCTCGGGCCGGAACAGGAATTTGCCGGCCTCGTGCGCCTGATCGGTCATCTCGCCGATGCGCATCGCGACGGTCGCGGCCTGCACAGCGAAGACCTTCGTGCGAGCGAGCCGTACCTGACCGACGACCTGCTGCAGCGCTACCTTTGCGATCTCGCCAACATCGCCGTGATCCGGCGGAGCGAGCTCGGCGAATGGATCCTCGCGCGTGATCTCGATCGCGTCACCCTGCTCGATCTCTACCACGAGGGCAGCTATCGACTGCCGGTCGAGGAAGTGACCTTGCCCGGCGACGGCGGCCGCGAAACGCCGCCGGCCCTGCGCGCGCTCGCACAGGCATTGCGTGGGAAACTCGGCGTACCATTGGCATCGATCGTCCAGAGCGGATCGTCGGACCGATCCGACCCCGCGGCAGAACCTGAGGAAGCGACATGATCAAGATGCGTATCGCGGCTGCGCTGCTCGGTCTGTGTGTGGCCGGCCTCGGCTTCGGCATGCCGACGCATGCCGCGACGAAGGGGACCGCCACGCAGCCGACCCTCGTCGTCCCGACCATCGACGGCAAGACCTTCGACCTCGCCGCCCAGCGCGGCAAGTGGGTCATCGTCAATTTCTGGGCGACCTGGTGCGGGCCATGCATCGCCGAAATGCCCGACATCTCGGCGTTCGTCAGTTCGCGTCACGACGTCGTCGCGATCGGTCTCGCCTACGAGGACACCGAGAAGCAGGAGATCCTCGATTTCCTCGCCAAACGCCCGGTCGCCTACGCGATCGCCCAGGTCGACATCGGCGATCCGCCAAAGGACTTCGCGACGCCGCGCGGCCTGCCGACAACCTACCTGATCGCGCCCGATGGCACGGTTGCGAAGCACTTCCTCGGACCGATCACCGAGAAGGACCTCGAACAAGCGATCATCGCCGCCAAGGCCGCGAAAAAGGGCTGAGCAAGCACATGGCCTGCGCGCGCTTCGTCGTCAGCGGACATGTGCAGGGCGTCGGATTCCGCGCGGCGACACGCAGCGAGGCCCTGCGCCGCGGCGTCCGCGGTCACGCAAGGAACCTGCGCGACGGCCGTGTCGAGGTGATCGCCTTCGGCAGCGATGAAGCGCTCGACATGCTCGAGCGCTGGCTGCAGCACGGCCCCGACGGTGCGCGCGTGCAGGGCGTCGAACGCGAAATGCACGCGGAGCAGGAATTCGCTGACTTCTACACGCGCTGAGGCATTCCGCGGGAGCGCCCCGACCACGGCGCGCCTGCGGGCCGGCAGGTGTGCGCTCAACCTCCGTCCGCGACCGCGGGTTCGGCAAACTCACCGATCGGGATGCAGGCACAGAACACGTTCTTGTCGCCGTGCACGTTGTCGACACGCGCGACCGGCGGCCAGTACTTCGTCGACGTGAGCACCGGCAGCGGGAACGCAGCGAGTTCGCGCGGGTAGGCATGGGTCCATTCGCTCGCGGCGACCATCGTCGCGGTGTGCGGGGCGTGCTTGAGCGGATTGTCCTCGCGGTCGAGCTTGCCTTCCTCGATCGCGCGGATCTCGTCGCGAATCTGGATCATCGCGTCGATGAAGCGGTCGAGTTCGTGCAGCGACTCGCTTTCGGTCGGTTCGACCATCAGCGTTCCGGCGACCGGGAAACTCAGGGTCGGGGCGTGGAAGCCGAAGTCGATCAGGCGCTTGGCGACATCTTCGGCGCCGATGCCACTGGCCTCCTTGATCGGGCGCAGGTCGAGGATGCATTCGTGCGCGACCAGCCCGTTGCGGCCGGTGTACAACGTCGGGTAGTGGGCGGCGAGGCGGCGCGCGATGTAGTTCGCGTTGAGCATCGCGACCTGGGTCGCCTTGCGCAGACCGTCACGGCCCATCAGCGCGATGTACATCCACGAGATGGGCAGGATCGACGCGCTGCCGAACGTGGCCGCGCTGACCATCGCGTGGTTGCCGGTGCCGCGGGTACGGATGCCCTCGTCGCTGATCGCGCCAGGCAGGAACTCCGCGAGGTGCGCCTTCACGGCGCAGGGTCCGACGCCGGGGCCGCCGCCGCCATGCGGGATGCAGAACGTCTTGTGCAGGTTGAGGTGCGAGACGTCGCTGCCCCACTTGCCGGGCCGCGCGACGCCGACCAGCGCGTTCAGGTTCGCGCCGTCGGTATACACCTGGCCGCCATGCCGGTGGACGATCTCGCAGATCTCGACCACGTCTTCCTCGAAGACGCCGTGCGTTGACGGGTAGGTCATCATGATCGCGGCGAGCCGCTCGCTGTGTTTCTCGGCGTTGCGGCGGATGTCCTCGACGTCGACGTTGCCGTTCGCGTCGCACTTCGTGACGACGACGCGCATGCCGCACATCTGTGCCGATGCGGGATTGGTGCCATGCGCCGATTCGGGAATCAGGCAGATGTCGCGATGGCCTTCACCGCGGCTGCGGTGCCAGGCGCGGATCGCGAGCAGGCCCGCGTACTCGCCTTGTGCGCCGGAATTCGGCTGCAGGCTGACCGCATCGTAGCCGGTGCACTCGACGAGCATCGCCTCGAGGCCGTCGATGAGTTCCTTGTAGCCCTGCACCTGCGCGGCGGGAGCAAAGGGATGGATGTTGGCGAATTCCGGCCAGGTGATCGGGATCATCTCGGCGGTCGCGTTGAGCTTCATCGTGCACGAACCGAGCGGGATCATCGTGCGATCCATCGCGAGATCCTTGTCGGCCAGCGTGCGCAGGTAGCGCAGCATCTCGTGCTCGCTGTGATGCGTGTTGAACACAGGGTGGGTGAGGAACGCGCTGCGCCGCTCCAGTTCGGCCGGGATCAGCGACGGCGCGCGCGCATCGAGTTCGTCGACCGACGGCAGCGCCGCGTCGTCGCCGCCGAAGATGCGCCACAACAGTTCGAGGTCGGCGCGCGTCGTGGTTTCGTCGAGCGAGATGCAGATGTACTCGTCCGAGGCCTTGCGCAGGTTCGCGCCCATCGAAACCGCGCGCGCGATCAGCGCGTCGGTGCGCCCGCCGGTCTTCAGGCCCAGCGTGTCGAATGCACTGGCGTGATGGTACTGGTCGTAGCCGAGCTGCTGCAATCCGGCCTTGAAGATCGCGGTCAGGCGTGCCACGCGCCGCGCGATGCGCGTCAGGCCGTCCGGCCCGTGATAGACCGCATACATCGCGGCCATCACCGCAAGAAGCACCTGGGCCGTGCAGATGTTCGAGGTCGCCTTCTCGCGACGGATGTGCTGCTCGCGCGTCTGCAGCGTGAGGCGATAGGCCGGCTTGCCCTCGGCATCGATCGAGACGCCGATGAGTCGGCCCGGCATCGAGCGCTTGTACGCATCGCGACACGCCATGTAGGCCGCGTGCGGACCGCCGAATCCGAACGGCACGCCGAAGCGCTGGCTGTTGCCGATCACGATGTCCGCACCCATCTCGCCGGGCGGCTTGAGCAGGGTCAGTGCGAGCAGGTCGGTGGCGAACACGTACAACGCGTCGTGTGCATGGATCGTGTCGGCATGCCGACCCCAGTCGGCGAGCCAGCCGCTCGACGCCGGGTACTGCACGAGCACGCCGAAGTAATCGCCCTCGTCGAGCGCGGCATCGAACGCATCGGCCGATTCGACGACCTTGATCGAAAGATCCAGCGGCTCGGCGCGCGTACGCAGTACCGCAAGTGTCTGCGGATGGGTGTCACCCGCGACGAGGAAGGTGCTGGATTTCGACTTCGCCGAACGCCGGGCCAGCGTCATCGCCTCGGCGGCCGCGGTCGCCTCGTCGAGCAGGGAGGCATTCGCGATCTGCATGCCGGTCAGGTCGGCGACCATCGTCTGGAAATTGATCAGTGCCTCCATGCGGCCCTGCGAAATCTCGGCCTGGTACGGCGTGTAGGCCGTATACCAGGCGGGATTCTCGAGGATGTTGCGCAGGATGACGTTCGGCGTGTGCGTGCCGTAATAGCCCTGGCCGATGAAGCTGCGCAGGACCTCGTTGCGCCGTGCGATCGCGCGGATCTTCGCCAGTGCCTCGACTTCGGTGATCGCGTCGGGCAGCGCGAGCGGCGCCGCGGACTTGATCGAAGCCGGCACGATCGCGTCGGTCATCGCCTCGAGCGAAGGCTGCCCGATGACACCGAGCATGTGCCCGATCTCGTGGTCGTTCGGTCCGATGTGGCGCTCGACGAATGCCGAGTGGTGTTCGAGTTCGCGCAGGGAAGGCGGGCTGGGCAAGGTCATGATCAAGGCGTCCGGAAGAGCTCAATGAAGAGCAGCACGCGCGAAGCCGCACGTCGGGCGCCCCTCTGTCCTTTTGCCTGAGAGTTTGGAAGCGGCGCGCGCTTCTTGCCCCTTCGGCGCCGCCTCTGCCTGTCGCGGCAGTGCGGTCTCTCCAGAGTGTCCGTCCGCGTGGTATCGGGCCTGAGCGATTTCGGGCGTTTGCGCCTTCGGCAGCGACCTTGCGGCCACTTCTCCCGGCGCGGACTGAGGACGGCCGCAGTATAGCGGCCCCGCGCCCGGTTTCGCACGAACGGCCTGGCAGCGGTCAACGCAACAGCACGTCCTCGAAATCGTCGGCAAACAATGAAGCTTCGCGCTGCGCCTCCCAGGAGCCGATGTCGCATGAAGACTGCCCATTCGCGTCGGCATCCCGGGGACGAGGCTGGCTGCGGACATCGAGAGCGGTACAGTCTCCGGCCATCGGTGGATTGGCGGGCAGCGAATTGCCGGCGTCGAGCGCAGGGCTGCCGGCGAACAGCTCGATCGCAGGCATGCCGGTGATGTCGCCATCGGGTCGCCGCAGGGACCGTATGCGGAAGCTGTCGGTCCAGACCGAACTGGCGTTTGCCAATGCCGTGCAACTCGAATCCGGGAACAGGTTGCGGCCGGTCCCTGAGGCCGATGTCGGCAGGTTGTCGAGGTTGCAGGCCGGGCGGTCGCCCGCCACCGGCGCGAGCAGGTTGTGGGTGAAGGCGGAGATGATGGTTTGCGCGCCGCCGAAACGCAGGTGGGCGGCACCCTGCGTGCCGCCATCATTCTTCCAGAATGTCGTGTTGCGGATGTCGCTCGTGACGTTGAGCAATGATGCAGCGATACCGCCGAAATTGCCGGCCAAGCTGCTGTCGTTGACGAACAAGCGGGTCTCGAAGTTGCTGAGGCTGGCCTGGGCCTCGAAGGCAGAGCCCTGCTGCGCGAAATTGCCGAGGAACAGCGAACGCTCGATGCGGATTTCCGAGGTGGTGCGGCTGCGCACGGCACCGCCGATCGTGAGGACCGACGCCGTATCGCCGACCGCCGCGTTGTCGGCAAATACGACCCGCTCGAAGCGACCGCCCGCGCGCGCCTCGACCGCGCCGCCACCGGCTTCGGTGGCCGCCGCCGATGCCGCGTTGCCGACGAAGGTCGTGTTGATGATCTCGAGCGTGCCGATGCTCATGATTGCGCCGCCGTAGGCCATGCCGCCGTCGTTGCGCGCGCGGTTGTCCTCGAAGCGCGAGTTGACGATGAAAAGCGGCGAATAGGCATACACGGCGCCGGCAAAGGCGGTGCCGGAAGGCTGAAACGACACGCAGTCGCGCACGGTGACGGCTTCCAGGCGCAGAAGGGCCGTCGAGTTCGGACTGGCAATGCAGCCGCCTGCATCGACGCTCGAGTAGCCGTTGCGCAGGACGAGCCCTTTCAAGGCGAGGCGTGCGCCGCTGCCGACCTGGATGAGGCGCGTGCTGCCGTTGCCGTCCAGGGTGATGCCGGTCGGTGCAGTCGCGTCAATCGTCAGGATGACTCCGTTGGGGATCTCGATGCGGCTCGCCAGGCTGATGACGCTGTTGGCGCCGATGTCGAAATAGATCGTGTGCGGCCCCGTGCCTGCGCTGGCGGCGTCGGCGATCTTCTGTCGCAGCGAGCCGGTGCCGCTGTCGTTGGTGTTGGTCACGAAGTAGATCAGTGCCTCGGCACGCGAGGATGCCGCGAGCAGGACTGCCGCGACGAGAATTGAGGCGATGAAATTCAGGGGGGAAGATGAATGGGTCATTCGAGGCATCCGTAAGCAGGGGCAGGTGGGCGGCGCGGCGCAATCCGGCCTGGAGCCGCAGCATGGAAGCCGCAGGCGGTGTGGCGGACGGAGATGCTGTCGGCAAGTCCGCCGACGTCAGTGCATAGCCGTTGAAACCGGGTGTTCGTCTTGGAGATTTCCCGCGGACTTCGCGGAGCGCAGTCGCCCCATGCATCGCATGCATTCGAAGGCGACGGCAATGGCCGCGTCCGGAAGCTCGCTCAGCGTCCGGATGTCGACATGTCCTTCAGCGGCAACGCGTCGAAGCTGAAGCGGCCGCTGACCAAGGGCAGGCTGTTGGCAGGCAGTTTCTTCGCCATTTTCGACGCGGGCACGTCGCGCGCCATGAAGGTGCCGGCGATCGCATAGCTGCCGTCTGCATTGCGCTCGAAGCGATCGATCGTCGCCTCGACGTTGTCCTTGCCCTTGCTCTGGTAGGTGTCGAACACCGCGTTCGCCTTCGGCCGGTAACTCAGGCTCGCGCCGGTCAGGTCCAGCGTCCGGTCATCAAACGTCAGGCCGAGATCCAGGTTGCCGCCGTCAGCGGCCGCGCCTTTCAGCGTGACCTGCAACGACCGGATGATGTCTATCCGGCGCACTTCCGAATCGTGGAAAGTCCTGCCGGCCATGCTGCCGACCAGGTCGCGCACATCGTCGACGCTCACGCGGGTATCGACGCCGAGTTTCTCGAGCTTGCGGTTTGCGTCGTCGATCGCGCGTTGGCCCTTGCCGGCGCCGAGTGCCTTGTCGGCTTGCGCGCCGATGTCGTCGGCGACCCTCGTAGCGATCGAACGGAACGTCTGCACGCCGTTTCCGACATCGGCTTCGATGGTGCCCTGGACGGACTGGCCGTCCTTCAAAGGCGCGTCGCCGGCGGGAAGCGCGCCAGTCCTGACGGCGTCTTTCGCCGCTTCATCGACGACGTCCCGCATCGCGCTCGGGGTGTTGCTCGATGCGGGTGGCGCATTGTTGCCGCAGGCGGCGAGTGCCGCGGCAATCACCGCAAGAGCCACGGTCATTCGCAACCGCGTTTGAAGATGACTCATTCCTGCACTCCTGTCGGGGATGGTTTCGATCCGTGGTGAAACGCCAGCCGGCTTGCGTCCGCGGCCAATCATGGCTGGACATCCAGGACGTCTTCGTTTTCCGCGAACGTCCCGAAGTAGATGTAGGAACTCGCCAACGCGCCAAGGTGATTCCTCTCGCCGCCGTCTTCGATCATCAGGTAATCGCCTTCGCGGGCCTTGTCGTTGTAGACGTAGAGCCCCGAGCGCGCACTGCACTTGAGCGAGCGCACGCGATCGTTCCAGCCAGGCGGCATCTCGTCCTCGTAGCCCTTGTCGCCGATCAGCAGGCTCTCGCCCTTGAAGTCGTCCGCGTCGTAGAGCAGGCAGCCCTTGGCGGGTTTCAGGTTCCCGATCTGCTCGGGTTTCGCGGGGGCAGTCTGCGCAACCTCGCCAAGTGCCTGGTTGAGTTCTGCAGCATCGCGTGCCTCGAGGTATCGCCCGCCGGTATTTGCGGCCAGGCAGTGCAGCTGCTTGTGCGCCTTGCTGCCGTGCTGGATGTCAAAGCCGACCACGTGCGTCGTGAAATTGACGCCGACCGCTTCCAATTCGCTGGCCACCGCGCACGGATCGGCATTGCAGGTTTCCTCGCCGTCGCTGACCAGGATCACGGTGGCCTTGTGTTCGGTGTAACGCAGTTGTTCCGCGGCGCGGCGGACCGCGTCGGTGATCGGTGTCATGCCCTTCGGATTCATCGTGTTGACGCGCTCGAGGATGCCGGAGGCGGTGTCCGGGCCGACCGGTTGCATCACCTCGATGTCGGTGCAATCGCCCTTGCGGTTGTGGCCATAGGCCATAAGCCCGAGGTCACCCCCGTTCCAGCCATCGAGCATGGAACCGATCGCCTCGCGCGCGATGGCAATCTTGGCCTTGCCGCCGATCTGGCCCCACATCGAACCAGACGCATCGAGGACGAGCATGGCCTGTTCGGCGGCCGTCGCAGCCGGAACTGCGGCGGCACAGGCGGCGGCGAACATGATTCGGCAAGGGGTCATGATGGGCACTCTGCTCGGAGAAGGATTTCCATTACGGTAACCGGCGGCGAATCCGGACACGCGGCCGCGCACCGTCCATGGGCAACTGCGGCAGAATGCGACTGGACCCTTGCGGAGATGGGCGTGGAGCGCGGCGACAACTGGCAAGAGGTCGAAACCCTGTTCGATGCCGCATGGGAGATTCTCCCGGCGCGGCGGCGCGCGTGGCTGGCACAACAACCTGCGCGCGCAGCTGTCATTGACCAAGTGCTCGCACTGCTCGACGCGGTCGGAGCGAGCGGAAGTTTCCTCGAGGCGCCGAACGCGGCGATCGCGGGGGCGGAGCCATCGCCCATGCGCTTCGAGCGCCTCGGATGCTGGCGCGTGCGCGGCCGGCTTGGCCGCGGCGGCATGGGGCAGGTATACGAGGTCGAGCGCGACGACGGCCAGTTCGCCCAGCGCGCCGCACTCAAGCTCATCGACGCCGTCGACGCGGCGTCCGTGGCGCGCTTCCATCACGAGCGCCAGGTGCTGGCGACGCTCGACCATCCCGCCATCGCGCGGGTCATCGATGGTGGCGACGCGCCGGATGGTCGACCGTTCATGGTCATGGAATACGTCAATGGAACGCCGATTGACGATTACTGCGCACGCGAGGCCGTCGATTTGCGCGGCCGGGTGCGACTGGTGCAGCAGGCCTGCGACGCGCTCGCGCATGCGCATGCGCGCCGCGTCGTGCATCGCGATGTAACCCCGTCGAACCTGCTGGTCGATACCGAAGGCCGCGTCCGCCTCATCGACTTCGGTATCGCAGGCATTGGCGGCGACGAGGCTCGCGTCGGCGCAATGTCATGGGACTACGCGGCTCCCGAACTCGCTTGCGGTGGCGTGGTGTCGACTTCGGCCGACGTCTACGGAGTGGCGGCGGTGCTGTATCGCCTTGTCGCCGGGCGGCCGCCGCGCACCGCGGCCGGTGCCTCGCCGCTGGTTGCCGTGGCCAGCCTGCAGGCCGGGACCGTGCCACTGACGGAAGCGCTCGCCGGCCGCCCACGAATGTCTGGCGAGCGCGCCCTGCTCGCCGATCTCGATGCGATCCTCGCGCATGCGCTGGCGCGCCAGGCGTCGGAACGCCCGGCCAGCGTACTGGCCTTGAGCGATGAACTCGAACGCGCGCTGGCCGGCGACGTCGTCGAGGCACGTGCCGGCCAGCGCGGGTACCGCTTCACGCGCCGCGTGCGTCGCGGACGCTGGTGGCTGGCATCCGCCGCGACGATCGTGCTCAGTCTCGTGATCGGAGTCGGCCTCGCCGTGATGCATGCCTTCGAGGCGGAGCGCCAGCGCGACGAGGCTTTGCGCGAGCAGGCCCGGCTCGCGGCGATCCAGCAGGCCGTGTTCCATATGTTCCGCAGTGCGGGCGAGGCCGGCGGCGGCGAAGTGCGCGCGGCCGACGTGCTCGACGCCGCTGCGCATCGCATCGGTGAGGAATTCGCCGATGACCCGGCCCGCGGTGCCCCGGTCCTGCACGCACTCGGTGAACTGTACTTCCTGCTGACCGACTACACGGCGGCCGCGCCGCTGCTGGCAAGGCTCGCTGACGCCGACCCGCGGGTCGTTGATCCTGCGCTGATCGCTGCTGCACGGTACGACCTTGCGCAGATCGCATATCGACAGGGGCGCATCGACGATGCGGCGGACTCGCTCGAGCGTGCGCAGGCGTTCTGGCTGTCCGCTCCGGCGCGCTGGGAATCACGCCTGCTCGACAGTCGTCTGCTCGAGTCCCAGGTATTGCGCGGTCGTGGCGACGCAGCGGCCGCGATCGGCTTGCTCGAAGCTGCCCTGCCGCGTCGGCTCGCGATCAGCGGGGAGAATCATCGCGAGACCGGCGTGCTCTACAACAATCTCGCCGTGGCCTGCTTCGACTCCGGCGATCACGATGCCGCACGCCGATGGTTTGCCGCCGCGCGCACGGTCTGGCGCGAGAGCGGTCTCGAGCAGTCACCCGATGCGCTCAATACGCTTAACAACGCGGGCGCCGTCGAACTGGCCGCTGGTGTTCCACGTGCCGCCGAAGCGCTGTTCGAAGAGGCATTGATCTTGCGCGAGCGACTGTACGGCGAATCGGCAGCGACCGCCGCGCTGGTTTCCAATCTTGGCAAGCTCAGGCTGCAGGGCGGTCGCATCGAAGCTGCGCTGGCGTTGCTCGAGCGCGCCGAGGTCATGGCAGAACGCTATGCCGGCAAGGGCAGCGTCCATCACGTCGCAACATTGACGGGAATCGTCGAGGCCCTGCTTGCGCGCGGTGACGTGGAGGCGGCGGAAACCGCCGCATTGAGGGCCAATGACCTGCCGATGGACGGCGAGCGAACCGGTGGCGTCGCCACCGCGATGGCAACGTTGTCACTGGCTCGCGTGCGTCACGCGCAGCGCCGCACCGACGAAGCCGGACGTCTGCTCGATCTCCTCGAAGCAGATACCGCTGGAATGCAAGGCTCGGCGGTCGTGCGTGTACGCGCGCAGGCGGCCGAACTCAGGTCGCTGCCCGAGGTTCCAGCGCCTCACCGAGCGCCTGATAGAGCCACGCCTTCGCCTTGATCCAGTCTCGGCGCACGGTGCGATCGCTGATGCCGAGCACGCGCGCGGTTTCCTCCTCGGAGTAGCCCGCGAAGAACCGGCATTCGACGATGTCGGTCAGGCGCGGGTTCAGTGCATCGAGCCGCGACAGCGCCTCGTCGAGTTCAACGAGGCGCTCGTCGCTTTGCCAGTAGGGATCGCAAGGAAGTTCGTCGATTGATTCGACGCGGCCGCCGCCGCGCTTTGCCGTCAGCGCACGACGCGAATGGTCGACGAGTACCTGGCGCATGGCCAATGCCGCCGCGCGCAGGAAATGCAGTTCGCTCGACCACTGCGCGCTGCCGTGCAGGCGCAGATAGGCTTCATGGACCAGCGCGGTCGTTCGAAGGGTTTCGCCGGCGCGCAGCCGGCGTCGTTCGCGCCGCGCATGCACGCGCATGTTCTCGAGCAGCAGCGGAACAAGCTTGGCTGCGCCGGCGCGTATGGCGTCCTCAGTCATGCGGAGCGGTTGCGGGCATCAGAAGTTTTCGCGGATGAGGAACGCTTCGGGAACGTGTTCGCGCTGCAGTTCGCCCTCCAGGGACGGCAGCACGATCTCTGACGGGGTCGGCTCACGCTGCGGCAGTTTCTCGAGCAGGTGGGCCATGAGATTGAGCCGGCCGCGCTTCTGGTCGTTGAAATCGACGACGAACCACGGCGCATGCGCGGCATGGGTTGCTTCGAGCATGACGTTTCGCGCATCACCATAGTCGACGTATTCGCTGCGCGCCTTGATGTCGATCGGCGAGAGCTTCCAGCGTTTGCGCGGATCGGCCGCGCGTTCGGCGAAACGCTCTTCCTGTTCGTCCTGGTCGACCGCCAGCCAGTACTTGAGCAGGATCATGCCGTCGGACGTGAGCAGCTTCTCGAAGCGCGGACAATCGTCGAGGAACTGGCGGTACTGCGCGTCAGTGCAGAAACCCATGACTTTCTCGACGCCGGCGCGGTTGTACCAGCTGCGATCGAACAGGACGAGCTCGCCGGCAGTCGGCATCTGCGTCACATAGCGCTGGAAATACCACTGACCGCGTTCGGTATCGTCGGGCTTGGACAACGCGACGATGCGGACCTGGCGGTCGTTGAGTGGTTCGCTGATCGCCTTGATCACGCCACCCTTGCCGGCCGCATCACGTCCTTCGAAGACGATCGCGACGCGCTTGCCGTTGGCGATGATCCAGCGATGCAGGTCGATCAGCTGATCCTGCAGTGCTTCGAGCGCTTCTTCATAGTCTTTTCGCTTGATCTTTGTCATGCGTGCTCCGGATACGTCGGGATTGGTCCGCATCAGCGCTCGCCGAGGCGCGCGCGCAGTCCGGCCAGATTGCACGGGGCGGTGCGTGCATCGAGCTGGTGCACGATGATCCTTTCCCACGCGCTGCGGCAAGCCGAGGTCGAACCCGGCATGCAGAACACGAAGGTCTGGTTGGCGAGTCCCGCGAATGCGCGCGACTGCAGCGTCGAGGTTCCGATCTCGTCGAAGCTGAGTGCGCGGAACAGTTCGCCGAAGCCGTCCATCGTCTTGTCGAGCAACGGCGCGATCGCCTCGGGGGTCGAATCGCGCCCGGTGAAGCCGGTGCCGCCCGTGATCAGGATGCCATGCACGGCCTCGTCGGCGATCCATTGCGAAACAATCGCGCGCATCCGGTACTTGTCATCACGCACGATCGTGCGGGCGTGCAGGCGATGGCCGGCCTCGACGAGCGCAGCGGCGAGATAGCTGCCCGACGTGTCGTTGTCGATCGTTCGCGTATCCGAGACGCACAGGACGGCGAGGTTCAGCGCGGCGAAATCGGCTTTGGCACTCATGCGGCGAGCCTAGCGCGCGAGCGCCTGGCCGTCGATAGGGGCGGGCGCGTGCCCGCCGCGGTGTCGCGCGGCGATTTCCTGAAGCAAGGCGGCGAAGTCTCTGGCGAAGCCCTGCATGTCGAACAGGCCGCCGAGCCGTCGACATTCGGCAACGCGCTCACGCAGCGCCTCGCGCAGGTTGCGGTCCTGGCCGGCGGAAACCGCGAACGCGACGAAGGCGGCGTCGTCATCGACGTTGAGCTCGGGCATCCCGAGATGTGCATTGAGGCTTGCGGCGACCCGCGCGGCGAAGGTCTCGCCGGGTACCGTAAGCACCGGGCAGCCTGCCCAGATCGCGTCCGATGCGGTCGTGTGCGCGTTGTACGGATTGCAGTCCAGGAACAGGTCGGCGTGGCGGTAGCGGGTGAGGTAGGCGTCGTGTGCGAGTTTCGGCATGAACACGAGGCGTGCCGGGTCGACGCCCTCGCTTTGGGCGACCGCGCGCAGGGCATCGTCGGCGCCGTCCGGTCCGGCCAGCAGCCACAGGACCGAATCGGGCACGCCACGCAGGATCGCGAGCATGCGCGCGACGCTGCGCGGGTTGAGCTTGTAGCTGTTGTTGAAGCAGACGTAGACGACGCCGGCAGCGGGCAGACCGCAGTCGATCCGCGACGGCGGTTCGCCGACCACACGGGTCGGATCGGACGGCTGGAAGCAGCGCGGCAGCCATGCGACAGCTTCGCTGTAGTGCGCGCGCATCGAAGCGGGCAGGACCACGCGGTCGGCGATCACGTAGTCAAGCCACGGTGCGCCCGAGGTGCCCGGGTAAGCGAGCCAGTTCACCTGCACGGGCGCCGGGCGCAATGCCAGTGCGCTACTGACGTTGCCGCCCCCCCAGACGCGCAGGTCGACGAGGATCTCGATCCCTCGGGCGTGGATCTGTTCGGCCATGCGCGCCGGCGACATGCCGTCGAGGTCGTGCCATGCGTCCGCGGCTGCCTTGAGCCGGCGTTCGATGTGCT
This sequence comes from uncultured Dokdonella sp., assembly GCA_964587775.1. Lineage (GTDB taxonomy): Bacteria > Pseudomonadota > Gammaproteobacteria > Xanthomonadales > Rhodanobacteraceae > Dokdonella. The sequence continues at coordinate 15,879 of CAZPLY010000013.1, read as the reverse complement.
TGCCGTCCGCGGGCGCGGTCGCGAAGAGTTCGAGCTCGAGGCCATGCCCGCGCAGCGCCTCGAACATCGCCACCGTGAGCAGGCCGGTCGGGTGGTTGCCGAAGCCATTCGAGATGAAGCCCACGCGCAGCGCGGCAGCAGGCGCGCGTCGCGCGTGCTCGAACGGCATGCGCGCCGGTCGCAGCGTTGCAGCGAACGTCCGCGCGCAACGCAGTTGTTCGGCTGCCGTGGCTGGCTCGGCGAGGAAGCCGAACGGCGTGACGCCAGCGGCGCCGGCATCAACCGCGCCACGCAGGCGCGTCGACCAGACCTCGAGATCGCGCCAGTCGCATAGCTGGCGCTTGATGAAGACGAGCTGGGCCAGGGCCGGCGTCATGCCGGGATCGAGCGCGAGCGCACGCGCAAACGCGCGGGCTGCGTCGGCAGGACGCTTCTGCTCGTCGGCCATGAGGCCGACCTGGTAGGCGAAGCGCGCGTCGTCCGGCACGAGCCGGGCACCGGCCGCGAAGGCCTGTTCGGCATCGGCCCAACGCCGCTGCGCGGCAAGCGCCTGGCCGAGCAGCATGCGGGCTTCGGGATGCTCGGTCCGGGTGAGGATCATGCGCAGGATGCGTTCACCCTCGTCGGCCTGGCCGAGCGCGAGTTCGGCCGCGGCGAGATTGAGCCATGCGCCGAGGTAACCAGGCGCCGCGCGTGTCGCCGCCGCGTAGGCATCACGCGCCGGCCGCGGTTCGCCGGCCGCGGCATGCGCATTGCCGAGGCCGTTGAGTACGGCGGGATGATCGGGTGCGAGCTGCCGCGCGGCCTGCAACGCCGCCAGTGCGTTGGCGGAATGGCCACGTGCCAACCACGCGCTGCCGAGATTGCACAGCGTCTCGATCGAGTCCGGCGCGAGCGCGCGCGCGACTTCGAAGGCAGCGATTGCAGCATCGACTTCGCCCATCGAAAGCAGTGCCACGCCATGCAGACGCGCCGGCTCGGCTTCGTTCCGGAAGCGCGCACGCGCATGCTCGGCCCGGGTCGCAGCGACATCGAGGCGACCTTGTTCGATCAATTCGGCAATGGCAGCAAGCGTTTTGCGCACGGTATTCGCCGTCGGGGAAGCCGAACGCTAACGGAGCGATCCCGCGATGTCGATTGCGGTCGAGTACCATCGCGATCGACGGGCTGCCGGAAACGTGTCGTGCAAATCCTCGTTGCAGTGCTGGTGGTCGTTGTGCTCGGCACGTCCGCATCGGCCGCACTTGACGCCGAGCCCGGTGCGCGCCTGGTCTTGACCTGGCAAGTCGACCTGGCGGCCGACGGACATGTCGAGCGCCTCGACATTCGCGGCGAGTGGCCTCGCGAATTGCGCGAACGGCTCGAGAAGGACATTCGAACCTGGCGATTCAGCCCGGGTCGCGTCAATGGAACCACGGCACCGACGCGGACGAGCCTGCACGTGAGCCTGCGCATCACGCCGGTCGGAAAGGACGGCTGGCAGGTGCATATCGAAAATGCGTTCACCGGCGCCTCGATCCGCAAACAGGTCCGGGTTGTATACCCCGGGATGGCCGCGAACGGAGCGCGCCAGGGACTCGTCATCATGCGCGTCGCCTACGATGAGCAAGGCAAAGTCGTGCAGGCGCGCGTTGCGGAGGATTCACCGGTGCGCAGCGGAAGCCTGGTCGGCGCCGCACGCTCGGGCATGAAGCGCTTCGAGTTCGAGCCCGAGCGCGTCGGCGACCGACCGATCGCCGGGGAAGCACTGCTGCCGGTCTGCTTCAACATGTCGCGCGAAACTTCGACGTGCACGTGGAAGCGGCGCGGATCGAACGAGGTGCTCGATGAAGGAAGCGCGCTTGCGTTCGATACCGAGGTGGAACTCGTGACCGAGGTCACCGGCCGCACGCTGTCGCCGTGATGGATGGATTTCGGCGAATCGACGTGTCCGCCGCATGCCGTGTGCCATCCGTCGATGCTCAGGACGGGTCCGCCAATCCCGCCAGCTGGTCGGCCTGGTCCTCGCGGTTCAGCGTGTCGACCAGTTCGTCGAGGTCGCCCTGCATGATTTCCGCAAGCCGGTAGAGCGTCAGGTTCACGCGGTGGTCGGTGATGCGCCCCTGCGGAAAATTGTAGGTGCGGATGCGCTGGCTGCGGTCGCCGGAGCCGACCTGCAGGCGGCGTGACTCGGCCTGCGCCGCGTTCTGCTTGCTGCGCTGGTCGTCGAGCAGGCGCGCCTTGAGCAGGGACAGCGCGCGCGCGCGATTCTTGTGCTGCGATCGCTCGTCCTGGCATTCGACGACGACGCCGGTCGGCAGGTGGGTGATGCGGATCGCCGAGTCGGTCTTGTTGACGTGCTGGCCGCCGGCACCCGAGGCCCGGAACGTGTCGATCTTGAGGTCGGCGTCCTTGAACTCGATGTCGTCGATCTCGTCGAGTTCGGGCAGGATGGCCACCGTTGCGGCCGACGTGTGGATGCGCCCCTGCGATTCGGTGGCCGGCACGCGTTGCACGCGGTGCGTGCCGGACTCGAACTTGAGGCGCGAATACGCGCCCTTGCCCTCGATGCGCGCGACGACTTCCTTGTAGCCGCCATGCTCGCCGTCGCTGGCCGACAGGATCTCGACCTGCCAGCGCATTCGTTCGGCATACCTGAGGTACATGCGCAGCAGGTCCCCGGCGAAGATCGCTGCTTCATCGCCGCCGGTGCCGGCGCGCACCTCGAGGAAGACGTTGCCCTCGTCGCGCGGATCGGTCGGCAACAGCAGCAGGTTCAGAAGCTGGTCGAGTTCGCTTCGTCGCGCCTCGAGCGCGGCGATCTCGTCTTCGGCGAGCGCGGCCAGCTCCGGGTCGGCGAGCATCGCGCGCGCCGCGTCGAGCGCACGTCCGGCCTCGTCGTAGGCGTTCAGGGTTTCGGTCAGCGGCGACAGCCGCGAATGCTCCTGCGACACCTCGCGCAGGCGTCTTGCATCGCCGGCCACATCGGCGCTGGCCAGCAGGCGCTCGAGCTCCTGGTGGCGCTCGGCGAGTTGTTCGAGTTTGCGGCGGATCGATGGGGTCATGGCGGCCGTGGCAACCGCATCGATGCGCGGCGCGCGCATGATACGCGAGCGCCTGATCCGGATCGCGCCGCATGACTTCCGAGACGTCCGCACGCGCATGACCCCGGTTACACTGCGGCACCCTGGTGATGGAGAGCGCGATGTCCGGACGTCTCGCAGCTGTCTGCATGGCGATGGCACTGCCGCTCGCCGCGGTCGCGGCCGATGCCGACCAATGGCAATTGCCGATAGCGGTCAAGAAGCTCGACAACGGCCTGACCGTCGTCGTGTCCGAGGACAGCAGTTCGCCTACGGTCGGCGTCAGTGTCGTCTACCACGTCGGCATGCGCCTCGAACCGCAGGGTCGCACCGGTTTCGCCCACCTGTTCGAACACCTGATGTTCCAGGGCACGCCGGAGGCGCCGAAAGGCGTGTTCGACCGCGTGATCAGCGGCGGCGGCGGCTTCAACAACGGCTCGACCCGCGCCGACTACACGAATTACATCGAGACCGCGCCGGTGTCGGCGCTCGAGCCGATCCTCTGGCTCGAAGCCGACCGCATGAAGACGCTGGATTTTTCCGCGGCGAACCTCAAGAACCAGCAGGACGTGGTCAAGGAGGAGATCCGGGTCAACGTCAAGAACCGCGCCTACGGCCTGTTCTTCTGGGACGGGCTCAACGCGCTCGCGTTCTCGAAATGGGCCAACAGTCATGACGGTTACGGCAGTTTCGCCGACCTCGAGAACGCCAGGCTCGACGACGTACGCGCGTTCCATCGCGATTTCTACGGCCCGAACAATGCGGTCATCGGCATCGCCGGCGACATCAAGGCGGCCGAGGCATTCGCGCTCGTCGAGAAATACTTCGGCAGCCTCGAAGCGCGGCCGGTGCCGGCGCGCAGCAATGTCGAGGAAGGTCTCAACACGGCCGAAAAGCGCGAGAAGCAGGACGATGCGCTCGCCCAGGTGCCCGCGTTCGCTGCAGGCTGGAAGATGCCGGCCCGGGCCAGCGCGGACCACGCGCCGATGGCCGTGCTCGCCCAGGTGCTCGTCGGTGACTCCGCTTCGCGCCTGTACCAGGGCCTGGTCAAGGGGCGCAAACACCTGATCAATCTCGAAGGCGGCATGAACTGGCCGCTCGGCGACGCCTGGGACTACGACGGGCCGACCCTGTTCACGCTGTTCGGCCTGTACAAGCCCGACTCCTCGATCGACTCGGTGCTGGCCGCGATCGACGAGGAAATCGCCCGCATCGTCAAGGACGGAGTCGACGACGCGACCCTGAAGCGGGTCAAGACGAAGATGCTGGCTGACTATTACAACGGCCTTGACGCATTCATCTCGCGGGCCGATGCGCTGGCCAAGGCCCAGGTCCTGTGGGGTGATGCGAACGCGCTCAACCGCGTGCCCGGGTGGATCGATGCGGTCAAGCCGGCCGACCTGCAGCGCGTCGCCGCGAAATACCTCGTGCGCAAGAATCGCGTCGCGATCGACCGCGTGCCTGCTCCTGCCGCGTCCGCGGCGCCCGAGTCGAAGTGAGGACGCCGATGAAGATCCTGACTGCCAGCCTGTTCGCGATCGCGCTCGCCGGTTCCGGCCTCGCCGTCTCGGCCGAACCCGTCCTGCCGAAGGGCATGCCGAAGTACGGCGTCGACAAGCCGTTGCCGATCCCGGCGATCGCGAAGAAGACGCTCGACAACGGCCTAGTCGTCTGGGTGCTGCCACGCCGTGGCGGCAACCCGAAAGTCGATTTCGTGCTCGCCGTGCGCGGTGGCAAGGCGGCCGACCCGGCCGAGCGCCCCGGCATGTCCGACCTGCTCGCCGGCCTGCTCGAGGAAGGCACGACGACCCGCAGTTCGATCCGCATTGCCGAGGAACTCCAGGGCCTCGGCGCGACGCTTGGCGCCCGCGCCGGCGTCGACGGCATCACGCTCGCGGCGGGTGGCCTCGCCTCGGGCGCTGAATCATTGGTCCTGCTGCTCGCCGACGTCGCACGCAATGCCGATTTCCCGGCGTCCGAAATCGAACTCGCCAAGGGCAATGCGCTGCAGGCGCTGAAGGCCGCTGAAGCCGAGCCCGATTACCAGGCGGGCCGCGCGCTCGACGAGGTCATCTACGGCGACCACCCGTATGCGCGCACGCGTCCGACCGAGGCCTCGATCCTCGCCACCGATCGCGCCACGTTGCGCGCCGCGCATCGCGCCCGGTTCCGGCCCGATCGCGCACTGCTCGTGGTGGCCGGACCGGTCGATGCGAAACGCGGCTTCGCGCTCGCCGAGAAGGCGTTCGGCGACTGGAAGGGCGTCGGTGAACCGCTGGCAGACACCGCCCCGACCGTGCTCGACCCGCTGTTGCAGCGCGTGCTGATCGAGCGCGCCGGAAGCGTGCAATCGGCTGTCCGCCTCGGCCGCCCGGCGTTCGCCGCCGGCAACGGCGACGAGATCCCCGCGGCGATCGCCAATGCGGTTCTCGGCGGCGACTTCTCGAGCCGCCTGTCGCAGGTGCTGCGCGAGGAGAAGGGTTATACCTACGGTGCCTACAGTGCATTCGGTGCCAATCGCGCCGGCGGCGCCTTCGTCGCGGAAGCCGACGTGCGCAACGAAGTCACCGGCGCGGCCCTCGGCGAGTTCCGCGCGCAGATGCAGGGCTTGCTCGATGCGCCGGTCGCCGACGCTGAACTCGAGCGCGCCAAGCGCGCGACCGCTGGTCGCTACCTGTTCCGCAACCAGTTGCAGGGAGCCGTCGCCGCGTCGCTGGCGAACAACTGGCTGCTCGGGCGCGCGCCGGAATACCTCGGCGAATTCGTCGGCAAGACGAATGCGGTCAGCGCCGCCGAAGTGCAGGCGATCGCGCGCAAGTACTTCGATCCGGACAAGCTCAGCGTCGTCATCGTCGGCGACAAGGCGGTCGCCGACCAGCTCGAGGCGTTCGGCGAGTTTTCCTCGAAGGTGAAGTGATCGCGCCAGCGGCCGCGCCGGCACGATGCCGGCCGGTCAGCGCTCGCCGGCCGGGTCGGTGCTGCGCGCCTCGGCGGTTGCGTCCGGCTCGCCGGCCTCGCCTGGCAGCGGCGGCAATGTCGAAGCATTCTCGAACAGGCGCTCTGCCGCGCGCAGCAGGTCGATATCGCCGCGCAGCGCGGCCGCGCGCAGGTTCGCGCTCGGCGCATGCAGCAACTTGTTGGTCAGCGTGTGGGCGAGGAATTCGAGCGCTTCCTCGGGTGACTTGCCGCGCATGAGCAGGTTGCGCGCCTTGGCCAGCACGTCGTCGCGGTTCGACTCGGCATCACGGCGCAGGCCGCCGACCGGATTGCGCAGGTCGAGCGCGCGCCACCAGCCCATGAAATGTTCGACCGACAGCTCGATCATCGCTTCGGCCTCGCGCGCGGCCTGCTGGCGCGAGCGCAGGTTTTCGTCGATGACTTCGCGCAGGTCGTCGATCGAGTAAAGGAAGACGTCGTCGAGCGTGCCGACCGCGGGATCGATGTCGCGCGGCACCGCGATGTCGACGAGGAACATCGGCCGGCGCCGGCGCGCGGCGATCGCCGCGGCGACCATTGGCCGGGTCAGTACCGGTTCGCGCGCCGCGGTCGAGGAAATCACGATATCGGCTTCGGCGAGATGGCGTTCGAGGTCGCCGAGCGCGATCGCGTAGCCGCCGAAGCGGCCAGCCAGTGCCTGCGCATTGTCGAGCGTGCGGTTGGCGACGATCAGGCGGCGCACCCGGGCGTCGGTCAGGTGGCGCGCGGCGAGTTCGATCGTCTCGCCGGCGCCGATCAGCAGCACGCAGGCGTCGGCGAGGTTGGCGAACACGCGCTCGGCGAGGCGGACCGCGGTGAATGCGACAGAAACCGGGCTCGCCCCGATGCGTGTGTCCGAGCGCACGCGCTTGGCGACCGCGAACGTGTTCTGGAACAGGCGCTCGAGCGGGGCATCGAGTGCCCGCGCGTCGCGCGCAAGGGCATAGGCGTCCTTGACCTGGCCGAGGATCTGCGGCTCGCCGAGGACCATCGATTCGAGGCCCGTGGCAACCCGGAACAGGTGACGCACGGCATCGGCGTCGTGGTGTCGATAGGTGAATTCGTCGATGTTCGCGCCGTTCAGCTGGCGGTGGCGATGCAACCAGCGGAACGGCGAACCTTCCGCGCCGGGTTCGACATTGCAGTAGAGCTCGGTGCGGTTGCAGGTCGAGAGGATCGCCGCCTCGCGCACCCCGGGCTGGGCGATAAGTTCGCCGAGCGCGGGCCCGGTCAGTTCCGGCGCGAAGGCGACGCGCTCGCGCAAAGCGACGGGGGCCGAGAGATGGTTCAGTCCGAGAGCGATCAGGGCCATGCGTGCGACAATCGGCTAAGCTTGCCCGTCAAACAAGTAGGTGTGCGGCGAGGTCGCATCGTGCGACCGCTGGCTCCGTCCCGCACGCGCCAAGCGGGGTCGAAAGGCGCAACTGCGCAGGATTGTGCGGGCCCCGCCGCACAAGTTCAAGCAAGCACAGGTTGCCGAGGATTCCCGCGCGTGCCGACATCGTGTCCCGTCCGTTCCCTCCGACGCGCCGATTGCGTCCGATCCGCCGGCATGGCGCTGCTCGCAAGCGTAATCGCGAGTGCATGCGCGACTTCGCCGCCGGGCGAGCGGCTGCGACAGTCTGTCATCCGCAGCGTGCAGCCCGTCGCGATCGACCAGGACCTGCCGTTGATGCTGATCGGTGCCGAACTGGCCCTCCAGCAGGGCGACCTCGCGACGGCAGCGAAACGCCATGGAGCGGCCGCGCTGTTGTCGCCCGATCCGCAGGTCGCCGAAAAGGCGACCCGCCTCGCCCTGGCCGTTCGCGATTGGCCGCTCGCGCGCAGTTCGCTCGCGCGCTGGCGGGAACTCGCGCCAGCGTCAGCCGGTATCGGCCAATCGCAGGCATGGATCGCCCTCGCCGAAGGCGATGCGGAGCGGGCCTTCGTCGAACTCGATGCGCTCGCCCGGCGAACGACCGACAATGGCTGGCGGCCAATCGCGCAGGTCCTGATCGGCACCCAGGACAAGGCGCTCGCCCTGCGCCTGCTCGAACGCATTGCGACACCTGAAAGGCTCGGCGCGCGCGATGCGCACTGGATCGCGATGAGCCAGCTTGCCCTGAAGCTCGGCGACAAGGGGCAGGCCGCGCGCCTCGCCGATGCCGCCGTCACGCGTTTCAAGAGCGCCGATGCATATGCCTGGAGCGCGCAACTCGCGCTCGACCGCGGCGACCGCAAACTTGCCCGCACCCGGTATGCCGCCGCGCTCGCGCGCGATCCTTCCAGCCTGCGCCTGCGCAGCGGCTATGCGGCCCTGCTCGGGGACATCGGCGACAACGCCGGTGCCGCGCGTGCTCTGGCCGGCGGCAAGCAGAGCGATGTCACCTTCGGCGCGCGCGCCGCGTACGCGGCCCGCGCCAAGGATGATGCGCTGCTCACGGCGCTGTATCGCGAGATCAAGGCCGATCCCGGCGCCCGCAGCGGCCGACGCCTCGTCCTGCTCGGCCAACTCGCCGAGATCCTCGAGCGCCCGGACGAAGCGCTCGACTGGTACCGCGAAGTCCCCGCGGCCGACGAGCACTGGTTCGACGCCGGTTTGCGAATCATCGTGCTGAACGACAAGAAGGGCGATGCCGCCGCCGCGCGCGCACGCCTGGTCGAGATGCGCACGGTCAGCGGCGCCGATCCGGAGCAAGCCGGCGAACTGTTCCTGCTCGAGGCCGAATTGCTCGTCCAGAAAACGCTGCGGCACGAGGCGATGGCAGTTTATTCGCACGGCCTCGAGCAACTCCCGGATGATCCGCGCCTGCTGTATGCGCGCGCGATGCTGGCGATCGAACTCGATGACCTGGCCGCCGCCGAGCGCGACCTCGATCGGATGATCGACGCCGACCCGGACAATGCCGAGGCGCTCAACGCACTCGGCTACACGCTCGCCGACCGCACGTCGCGGACCGACGAGGCGCTCGCCCTGATCACGAAGGCGCTCGCATTGAAGCCCGACGAGCCCGCGATCATCGACAGCTACGGCTGGGTCCAGTACCGGCTCGGACACGTCGAGGAAGCGATCAAGCACTTGCGCAGCGCGTATGCGAAGAGTCCCGATACGGAAATCGCCGCCCATCTCGGCGAGGCGCTCTGGGTCCACGGCGAGCGCGACGAGGCGCGCAAGGTTTGGGCGGAAGGTCGCGAGAAGGATCCGGAGAACAAGGTGCTGGTCGAAACCATCAAGCGGCTCGCGCCATGAACGACGGCGTGCGGGCGATGATGCATGCGCGGTCGTGCCTGCGGCTCGTGTTGCCGGGCGTCGTCATCCTCGCCCTCGCGGCGTGCGCCGCACCGCGCCTGCGGCCCGACGCCGGCCTCATGTCGGCGCAGGAACAGCGCGAGCGACTGCTGGCGACGCGGCCTTCCTGGTCGCTGAGCGGTCGTCTTGCGATCTCCAGCCCGAACGACGCCGGCAGCGGCTCGCTCGACTGGCAGCAGGATGCCGACGCGTTCATGTTCCGCGTCTCGGCGCCGGTCACCGGGAAGACCTGGACCCTGCGCGGCGACGCGGACGCGGTCGAACTCGCAGGCCTGCGCGCCGAGGCGGTGCGCGGTGACGACGCGTCGGCCCTGCTCGAGCGCGAGCTTGGCTGGACGGTTCCGGTTGCCCAACTCGCGAACTGGGTGCGGGCGACGCGCGCGCCGGGCAGGGCAGAACTGCGCTTCCGTCCCGACGGCCTGCCGGCCGAACTGGTCCAGGACGGCTGGACGGTCGAGTATCGCGACTATGTCGCCGGCACCGAACCGGCCATGCCGCGGCGCATATTCGCCAGCAAGGGCGGATACCAGGTACGTCTCGTCGTCCAGCAATGGCAGGCGCGGTGAACGCGTGGCCGGCCGGTCCGGGCTGGAGTGCGTGGCCGGCACCAGCCAAGCTCAACCTGTTCCTGCACATCCTCGGTCGGCGCGAAGACGGCTATCACCTGCTGCAGACCGTGTTCCAGTTGCTCGATTGGGGTGACCGCGTGCACCTGCGCGTGCGCGGCGACGGTGTGATCCGGCGCACCACGGCGCTTGCCGGCGTGCCCGAGGAATCCGACCTTTGCCTGCGTGCCGCGCGCAGGCTGCGCGCGCATGTCGGTGACGACTCGCTCGGGGCGGACATCGCGATCGACAAGCAGATTCCGCTTGGCGGCGGCCTCGGCGGCGGCAGTTCGGACGCCGCGAGCGTGCTCGTCGGCCTCGACCGCTTGTGGGGCTGCGACCTCGGCAGCGACGTGCTCGCCGCGCTCGGGCTCGAACTCGGGGCCGATGTGCCGGTCTTCGTGCGCGGGAACAGCGCATTCGCCGAGGGTGTCGGTGAGCGCCTGACCCCGGTCGAGCTGCCGGAGCGCGAGTTCCTCGTCGTCGATACCGGCGTGGTCGTGCCGACCGGCGAGCTTTTCCAGGCGCCGGAATTGACACGTGATTCGCCACCGATGACAATTCACGGCTTTGTTTGCGGGGAGCCGACCCGCAATGTGTTCGAGCCGGTCGTGCGCATGCGCCACCCGGCGATCGCGCGGGCGCTGGATTGGCTCGCCGGACACGGCGAACCGCGCCTGAGTGGCAGCGGTGGGGCCGTGTTCATGCCGATCGACGGCGGCGCAGCGCGGATCGTCGCCGAATGCCCGCCCGGCATGCGCGCGTGGATCGCGCGCGGGGTCAACCGTTCGCCACTGGCGCTTGCGCTGGCGGCGCACGATGCCAGGATTTGAATGATGTTGCCGTCGGTTCGCCGCAGCGGCGACGGACGGATCGCAGGTTTCCGCTGGGGCGTCGCCAAGTGGTAAGGCACCGGGTTTTGATCCCGGCATTCGCAGGTTCGAATCCTGCCGCCCCAGCCACGCCGCGAGGCGCGGCGTCCGATCGGTCGATTCTTGCTTCAGCAATGCGCACCCGGAGTGGCGAGTGAACACGGCGGCTAATTCGACAGGCATTCTGGTGTTCAGCGGAAACGCGAATCGTCCACTCGCGGCGACGATCTGCGGCGAACTCGGTATTCCGCTCGGCAAGGCCCAGGTCGGGCGCTTCAGCGATGGCGAAGTCCAGGTCGAGATCGAGGAGAACGTGCGCCGCCAGGAGGTGTTCGTGATCCAGCCGACCTCGGCGCCGACCGCGGACAATTTCATGGAGCTGCTCGTCCTCGTCGACGCGCTCAAGCGCGCTTCGGCGGCGAGTGTGACTGCGGTGCTGCCGTATTTCGGCTACGCGCGCCAGGATCGCAGGCAGCGTTCGGCGCGCGTCGCGATCACGGCCAAGGTCGCCGCGAAGATGATCGGCGCGGTCGGCACCGACCGCGTGTTGACGGTCGACCTGCATGCCGACCAGATCCAGGGTTTCTTCGACGTGCCGCTCGACAACGTGTACGCCTCGCCGGTGCTGCTGGCCGACATCTGGCGCTATTACGCGAAGGACGACCTGATCGTGGTCAGTCCCGACGTCGGTGGCGTCGTGCGTGCGCGGGCGATCGCCAAGCGCCTCGACGACGCCGATCTCGCGATCATCGACAAGCGCCGACCGCGTCCGAACGAATCGACCGTCATGAACATCATCGGCGAGGTCAAGGACAAGGTCTGCGTGCTCGTCGACGACATTGTCGATACCGCCGGGACGCTGTGCGCGGCCGCCGGCGCGCTGAAGCGCAACGGCGCGCGCAAGGTGGTCGCTTATTGCACGCATGCCGTTCTTTCGGGCCCGGCAATCCAGAACATCGACGGCTCGCCTCTCGACGAGCTCGTCGTCACCGACACGATCGCGCTTTCCCCGGAAGCGCGGGCCTGCACGAAGATCCGCCAGCTTTCGGTCGCCGAACTGCTCGCTGAAACGATCCGGCGCATCGCCTACGGCGAGTCGGTCAGTTCGCTCTACGTGGACTGACGCCACTCCGAGGGCCATGCGCATCCAACCGCTCTTCTGGTCGCGGAAGAGCACCATCACCGTCGCGAGACGGTTCATTCGAAAACAGGTGTCACATCATGGCAAAGACCCACAAGATTTCGGTACAGCTGCGCAAGGACGAGGGGAAGGGTGCGAGCCGCCGCCTGCGTCGTGCGGGCCACGTGCCGGCCATCGTCTACGGCGGACAGCTCGATCCGGTCAGCATCCAGATCCAGCACAACGAGGTTTTCCTCGCTTCGCAGAACGAATGGTTCTATTCGGCGATCCTCGACCTCGACCTCGACGGCGACGTGCAGAAGGTGCTTCTGCGTGACATGCAGCGCCATCCGTTCAAGGCGCAGATCAACCATCTGGATTTCCAGCGCGTGCGTGACGACCAGGCGATCCGCCTGCGCGTTCCGCTGCACTTCCTCAACCAGGAATCGTCCGTCGCGGGCAAGACGTCGGGCGTGCTGATCATGCACGAACTGACCGAGGTGACCGTTTCGTGCCTGCCGAAGGACCTGCCGGAGTTCATCGCGGTCGACCTCGGTGGTCTCGGCATCGGCGACATCATCCACCTGTCGGACCTCGAGCTCCCGCAGGGCGTCGAACTGGCCGACCTCAAGCTCGGCAAGGAGCATGACATCGCGGTCGTCATCGCCAAGGAAGCGAAGGAAGAGGTCGACCCGGTCGCGGCGGAAGGCGATGCAGCAGCAGCTGCCCCGGCCGAGGCCAAGAAGGATGACAAGAAGGACGACAAGAAGGACGCGAAGAAGTAAGCGCCGGCGCGGTCGCGCCGCGAACGGTGCAGGCGGAGACGATGGCGGGATTGCGCCTCATCGTCGGCCTCGGCAACCCCGGGGCCGAGCACCTCAGGACCCGGCACAACGCCGGGTTCTGGTTCGCCGACGCGCTCGCCGAGCGCGAGGGCGTGCGCTTCGGCATCGAGTCGAAGCTGCACGCCGAGTCCGCCAGGATCGTCATCGGTGGACAACCGGTGTGGCTGCTCAAGCCGATCACGTACATGAACAAGAGCGGCCTCGCCGTCTCTGCCGCGCTGCGCTACTACAAGATCGAGCCCGAGGAGATGCTCGTCGCCCACGACGATCTCGATCTCGATCCGGGCACCGTGCGCCTGAAGTTCGATGGTGGCCATGGTGGTCAGAACGGCTTGCGCGACCTGTTCGCGCACGTCGGGCATGGGCGTTTCCACCGCCTGCGTTTCGGCATCGGCCATCCGGGTCACAAGGATCGCGTCCTGTCGTGGGTGCTCGGTCGGCCAGGTGCGCATGACGAGAAAGCGATGCTGGACGGCATCGCCGATGCGCTCGACGTACTGCCTCTGGCGGTTGCAGGACAGTTCGAGGCGGCCATGCACCGCCTGCACACGCCCCGGTGACAGGGAATGGGGAATCGGGAATCGCACGCCGTGCCGATTCCCGATTCCCGATTCTCAATCCGCGGATCAAGATCATGGGTATCAAATGCGGCATCGTCGGCCTGCCCAATGTCGGCAAGTCGACGCTGTTCAATGCGCTGACCAAGGCCGGCATTGCGGCGGCCAACTTTCCGTTCTGCACGATCGATCCGAATGTCGGCGTCGTGCCTGTGCCCGATCCGCGCCTCGCCGCGCTCGCCGGCATCGCCAAGCCGTTGAAGATCATCCCGACGACGATGGAATTCGTCGACATCGCCGGGCTCGTGGCCGGCGCGTCGAAGGGCGAGGGCCTTGGCAACAAGTTCCTCGCCCATATCCGTGAAGTCGACGCGATCGCGCACGTGGTGCGTTGCTTCGAGGACACCGACATCGCGCACGTGGCCGGCCGGATCGACCCGATCTCCGACATCGAAACGATCGACACCGAACTCGCCCTGGCTGATCTCGAATCGGTCGACAAGGCGCTCAATCGGGTCGAGCGCGCGGCGAAGGCCAACGACAAGGACGCATTGGCGAGGCGACCTGTCCTGCAGAAGGTCCAGGCCGCACTCAACGAAGGCCGGCCCGCGCGTTCGGTCGAACTCGACGACGAGGAAAGAGCGCTGTTGCGCGAACTGTTCCTGCTGACCATGAAGCCGCTCATGTACATCGCCAACGTGCGCGAGGACGGCTTCCACGACAACCCGTTCCTTGACCGCGTCCGCGAACGCGCACTGGCGGAAGGGGCCCAGGTCGTTCCGGTCTGCGCGGCGATCGAGGAGGAACTGGCCCAGCTCGACGATGCCGACCGCGACGAGTTCCTGAAGGACATGGGCCTCGAGGAGCCGGGATTGAATCGCGTGATCCGCGCCGGCTACACCTTGCTGGGCCTGCAGACCTACTTCACCGCTGGCGAGAAGGAAGTGCGGGCCTGGCAGGTCAAGGTCGGGGCGACGGCGCCGCAGGCGGCGGGCGTCATCCACACCGACTTCGAGCGCGGTTTCATCCGTGCCGAAACAATAAGTTACAACGACTACATCCAGTACAAGGGCGAGGCTGGCGCCAAGGATGCCGGTCGCCTGCGCCTCGAAGGCAAGGACTACATCGTCAAGGAAGGCGACGTGTTGCACTTCCGCTTCAACGTCTAGCCAGGACTCCGGAGGTCCGCATGCCCGGTCAACAGCGCGAGCTCGAGTTCCGGTTCCTCGCTGAACCGACCGACGTCAACTTTGGCGGCAAGGTGCATGGCGGAACGGTCATGAAGTGGATCGACCAGGCGGGTTACGCCTGCGCGGTCGGCTGGAGCGGCTGCTACTGCGTGACCGTGGCGCTGGGCGGAATCCAGTTCGTCGCCCCGATCCTGATCGGCGACCTCGTCAGCGTGCGCTGCAAGCTCGTGCATACCGGTACATCCAGCATGCATCTGGCGGTCGATGTCGTTGCACGGGACCTGAAGACCGCCGGCGAGCGGATCGCCACGCACTGCGTCATCACGTTCGTTGCGCTCGATGGACCGGATGGCAGGCCTGTTGCGGTCCCGCGCTGGGTGCCCGAAGCGCCCGAAGACCTCGCCCTCGCGCGGTATGCGCTGAAGGTCATGGAAGTCGGGCGGCGCATCGACCAGGAAGCCGCGGCGCTCCTGCCGGGTTGAGCATGCGATTGCGGCCCGCCGGGAGCGTGTTGCGGACCGGCATGGCGCCGCCTGCGGGTCGACTTCGAGGCGGTTGGCATCGCAATTGCTGTTGACACCTCGCGCCCGCTCCGTGAAAATGCGCGGCTCTGTTTTGGGTGGCACGCGACGCGCAAGCGGCGCGGCCCGGCGAGCGGGCCCGGATCTCCGCGGCAACAACACACCTGAGGTTGCAGACCGAAGCAGGAAAAGACGTTCGGAGGGATACCCAAGCGGCCAACGGGGGCAGACTGTAAATCTGCTGGCTTACGCCTTCGGTGGTTCGAATCCACCTCCCTCCACCAGTTTCATGGCAGAAAGCGTTGAAGAGGTGGATTTGAACCACCGATGAAATGTGAGGTTCGACCGATTCGCCGGGAGCGAATCAGAACGCGACGCGACAGCGGCGCGGCCCCGGGAGGGGCGGAGGGCAGGATGCCCGGAGTCATCGGCCTCCCTCGACCAGTTCCACCGCGACGCGAGATCGGCGCGAGTCGTTCGGAATCAAGGAGTTCCGCCATTGCGGGAGTAGTTCAATGGTAGAACATCAGTTTTCCAAACTGATTACGAGGGTTCGATTCCCTTCTCCCGCTCCAATGCTTCAACGCGACATCAAAGTACACAGAACAAGCACATAGTTGACGGGTCGGCATGGAGGCCGGTCTCAAGTGCGCCGACAGGAAGTCGGCTGAAGCACACGCTCACGTAGCTCAGTCGGTAGAGCACCTCCTTGGTAAGGAGGAGGTCGATGGTTCGATTCCATTCGTGAGCACCACCATTCCATCCAACGGTCCATTCGAGAATCAGCAGCCATGGCAAAGGGTAAATTCGAACGCACGAAGCCCCACGTGAACGTGGGCACG
>CAZPLY010000012.1:0-102364 GCA_964587775.1 uncultured Dokdonella sp. | reverse complement strand
TCGGTCATCCTGATGATGATCTACGGCCAGACCCGCATCTTCTTCACGATGTCGCGCGACGGCCTGCTGCCCGAGGTCCTGTCGAGGGTGCATCCGAAATTCCATACACCGCATGTCGTCACGATGATCACGGGCGTGTTCGTCGCGTTCTTCGCGGCCCTGTTCCCGGTCGGCATCCTCGCCGACATCTCGAACTCGGGAACGCTGTTCGCGTTCATCGCGGTCACCGTGTCGGTGATGATCCTGCGCAAGACCGATCCGGGTCGCCACCGGCCGTTCCGCACCCCGATGATCTGGCTGATCGGTCCGCTCGCGATCGCAGGCTGCCTGCTGCTGTTCCTGAACCTTTCGATGTACACGATCGCGCTGTTCTTCGGCTGGGCGATCATCGGTCTGATCGTGTACGGGCTGTACGGTTACCACAAGAGCGATCTCGGCCGTGGCATCAAGGATGCACCGGGTCCGAAGATCGATCCCGAACCGCCGTTCCACGAAGGACCGCAAGCCTGAATCCGGCGAACCCGGATGGCGTCGCCGACGCCATCCGGGTTGCTGGTCCGCTCAGGACGCGTCTGGCTCGCCCGGCTCGCCCGCCGACGCGGCGTCAAGCAGGCCATCGGGAATCGCCCGCTTCACCGTGACACCCATCTCGGCCAGGCTGCTGACCTGGAGTACGACGCTGCCCTTGCCGCCCTCGGTGAGACGCCGGACCGCGCTGCGATGCGCGCCCTTGGCCTTCTCGAGGTGCGTGCCGACGCCCTCGAGCTCGGCGACGAGCAAGGCGAAATTGTCGTGCAGGTTGGCGGCGAGTCGTGCGATCTCCTTCGCGTTCTCGTTGCGACGCTCGATGCGCCACAGGTGCGCGACCGTGCGCAGCGTCGCCAGCAGCGTGCTCGGGCTGACCAGCGAGATGTTGCGCGCGAGCGCATGCGTGTAGAGGTCGGCATCGGCGCGCACCGCTTCGATGAAGGCGGCCTCGACCGGCACGAACAGGAGGACGAAGTCGAGCGAGCGCAGCGCATCGATGCCCGCGTAGTTCTTCGCCGACAGTCCCTCGATGTGCCTGCGCAATGATTGCAGATGCTCGCGCAGGGCCAACGCGCGTTCGCCTTCGTCGGTCGCCGCGACCGCACGTTCCCACGCGACCAGCGAGACCTTCGAGTCGACCACGATGACCTTGTCCTCGGGCAGGCGCACGAGCACATCGGGACGCTGGCGCGAGCCATCGGCGTCATTGAAACTCGCCTGCACGTCGTACTCGCGACCGGCCTGCAGCCCCGAGGCCTCGAGCACGCGTTCGAGGACCATTTCACCCCACGCGCCCTGCGAACGCGCATCGCCCTTGAGGGCGCGCGTCAGGTTGATCGCGTCGGCACTGATCTGCTGGTTGAGGTCCTTCAGGCTGCGGATTTCCTGGACCAGCATGCCGCGCTCGCGCTGTTCGTTCGCGTGGGTCTGGGTGACGGTCTCGCGGAACTCCCTGAGCTGCAG
This sequence comes from uncultured Dokdonella sp., assembly GCA_964587775.1. Taxonomy (GTDB): domain Bacteria; phylum Pseudomonadota; class Gammaproteobacteria; order Xanthomonadales; family Rhodanobacteraceae; genus Dokdonella. The sequence goes on along the minus strand of CAZPLY010000012.1, from coordinate 100,873 downwards.
CTTCAACGGGTCGAGCAGGCCGCCGAGTTGCTCGGCGCTCTGCTCGCGGAAGCGCTCGGCCTTCGCCTCGAGGATCTGGTTGGCGAGGTTCTGGAACGATTCGCGCAGGCGCTGCTCGGCCTGGTCGAGCAAGGCGAGTTTCTCGGTCGCCGCGCGCGCCTGTTCGCCGGCCATCGCCTTGAGCCCGGCGTGTTCGTCGACGAGTGCCAGCAAGCGGCGGTTCGCCTCGTCGTGGCGCGCCGCAAGCTCGGCCAGTTGTCGCGTCGCCTGCTCGGCTTCGGCCTTGCGCTCGCCGGCCATGCCGATCGCGAGATGCAGGCGCTGGTCGAGCGCCGCGCGTTCGCGCTCGGCCGTTTCGAGTTCGGCGCGCTGTTCGCCAAGGCGGCGCGCGAGGCCGTCGCGCTGCTCGCCGATCCGGGCCAGTTCGGCCTCGCCCCGCAACTGGACGTCGCGGACCGCGGCATCCCGCGCACGCCGCGCGAAAACCGCGCAGGCGAGCGCGCCGAAAACGAGGCCGGCGAGCGCGGCGAGGATGACTTGAATCGGCGCGGGGTCCGGCACGCACACCTCGGCACAGGGCAGGAGGCGCGATGATCGCAGATGGCGCGGTCGCCGCGCGCGAGGACCGCGCAACCCGAGTCGCGTATAGTCACGCCCGTTTCGGCCATGGCCGATCGACCCGGAGTCGCATCATCGACACGCTGCCCTTCGATCCTGCCCGCCTGCGGGCCTGCGCGCAGGTCATCGCCGACACCGGCCGCGAGCTGGCCGCACTCGGCTGGACCCCGGCGACGAGCAGCAATTTCTCGATGCGCCTCGACGAGCGGCATGTCGCGGTGACCGTGTCCGGGCGCGACAAGGGCAAGCTCGGCATCGACGACATCATGGTCGTCGATGCCGACAACCGTGCGGTCGCGACCGACGCGCGCCCTTCTGCCGAGACGGCGCTGCACACCCAGATCTACCGCCGTTTCCCGCAGGCCGGCGCAGTCCTGCATACCCACTCGCGCGCGCAGAGCGTCGCTTCGCGCCTGTATGCGCGAGCGGGCGTCGTCCGCTTCGAAGGCTGGGAACTGCAGAAGGCAATTTCCGGTTACACGACGCACGAAAGCGTGCTCGACCTGCCGGTGTTCCCGAACACGCAGGACATGCAGGTCCTCGTCGACCTTGTCGATGCCTGGCTCGACGCCGGCAAGCCGCTGCACGGCTACCTGATCGACGGCCACGGCATCTACACCTGGGGCGTTGACATGGACGAGACCCGGCGCCATATCGAGGCGTTCGAGTTCCTGCTGAACTGCGAACTGGACTTGCGGAGGCTTTCACGATGAGCAGACTGCGCATCTATGACGACCACGACGGCGGCGAGGCGCGTGCGACGTTCACCGCGCATGCCGACATCGCCCGCGAACTCGATGCGGTCGGCGTGCGCTTCGAGCGCTGGCAGGCGAACCGGCCGGTCGTGCCCGGCGCGAGCGAGGAAGAAGTCATCGAGGCCTACCGCGAGGACATCGACCGCCTCATGCGCGAGGAAGGCTACCGCACCGTCGACGTCGTCAGCCTGACCCCGGACCACCCCGATCGCGCCGCGTTCCGCGCAAAGTTCCTCAGCGAACACACGCATGCCGAGGACGAGGTGCGTTTCTTCGTCGCCGGCTCGGGCCAGTTCACCCTGCATGTCGGCGACAAGGTCTACGACGTGCTCTGCGAGCAGGGCGACCTGATCGGCGTTCCCGACGGCACCCGGCATTGGTTCGACATGAGCGAATCGCCGTACTTCATCGCGATCCGCCTGTTCAACAATCCGGCCGGCTGGGTCGCCGAATTCACCGGCGACACGATCGCCGAGCGCTTCCCGCGCATGCAGGATGCAAAGCATCGGTAGCGCGCGACCCCGGTGCGAAGACAGCGTGCCCCGCTGTGCGCCGTTCGAGGCGGGCGGCCATCGCCCTGATGCCGGCGTGCCCCTGTTAGGCTAACCGGCCCGCCGACCGCGAGGACGCCATGTCCCAGATCCGCTCGATCCTCACCGACATCGAAGGCACGACCAGTTCGATCAGCTTCGTCAAGGACGTGCTGTTCCCGTACGCCCGCGAGCGCCTGCCGGCTTTCGTCGCGACCCGGGCCGACGTGCCCGAAGTCCAGCACTGGCTGCAAGAGGCCGCGCGCGAAGCCGGACTCGTCGCCGCGAGCGAACAGGAACTCATCGAACTGCTGATCGGCTGGATCGACGCCGACCGCAAGTCGACCGCGCTCAAGGCCCTGCAGGGCATGATCTGGGAAGAGGGTTACCGCGGCAGCGATTTCGTCGCCCATGTGTACGCCGACGCGGCGCGCTGCCTGCGCGCATGGCACGCGCGCGGCATCACGCTCCACGTGTATTCGTCGGGTTCGGTGCCGGCCCAGAAGCTGCTGTTCGCGCATACCGGGGCGGGCGACCTGTCCGGCCTGTTCAACGGCTATTTCGACACGACAACCGGGCCGAAGCGCGACGCCTCGTCGTACGCGCGCATCGCCACCGGGATCGGCGAGCCGCCCGCGGCGATCCTGTTTCTTTCCGACATCGTCGAGGAACTCGATGCCGCGCGTGCGGCCGGCATGCAGACCTGCCTTGTCGCGCGCGCGCCGGGGCGTTGCCCGGATCAGGGGATCCATCGCTGCGTCGCCGATTTCGATGCCATCACGCTCGATGCAGGCTGATCGGGCGCGCGCGTTCGCCTCGATCTTCGTCGACGGCCTGCGCGTCACGTTCCTGCGCAAGCCACGCGGCAATGTCGCCGGGCCCGGACCGCTCACGTTCGTTGGCGCAACCGCTGTCTATCTGGCCCTCGAAGCGCTCGGCGCGTGGGTCGATGCGGGCACGCCGCGCATGTTCGTCGGTTACGGCGTCGAGACCGTCCTCGCCGATGCGCTGCTGACCCTCGGCGCGGCGGCGATCCTGACGCGCATGCTCGGTCGCGACGGCACGACCTGGGGCGTCGCCGCGATCCTCGTGGCCGCCACCGCGTTGACCGCCCTGCTCGTGCACTGGCCGCTGCAGCTCGCCGTCGAGACGGCCTACGCGGCCGGTCATTTCAGAGTCGCGGCCGCGTTCGGCTGGCTTTCGCTGGCCTGGTGGCTGTTCGTCCTGGTCGTCTATGCGCGCCGGCTCGCGCCGCAGCGGACCGCAGGCGCGATCGCCGCGGCCATGCTCGCCTTCCTTGTCTCCGCGGTGACCTGGTGGTGGTTGCCCGGCACGCCGATCTTCGTCGAGGACACGCGCGCCGCCGCCGCGCAGCGCGCCGAAGGCGACGCGATCGACGAGGCCGACGACGATTACGGATTCGATGCCGAGCGGGTCATGCACGATCAGCCGCGCCTGCTCGCGCAGGCCGTCGCGGCGCTGACGCCGCGCACGCCCGGCATCGCCAACGTGCATGTGCTCGCGTTCGCCGGCGATGCAAGCGAAAACGTGTTCCGCAACGAAGTCGAGTATGTCGAACGGCTGTTCGCCGGGCGCTTCGATGCCGGCGGCCGCACGCTCGTGCTCGTCAACAACCCGGCCACGCTCGCCACGCGGCCGCTGGCGACGCTGACCAACCTGCGCATCGCCCTCGACATGATGGCCGAACGCATGGATGCCGCCGAGGACATCCTCTTCGTCTACCTGACCTCGCACGGCGCAGCGGACCATGAGCTGTACGTCAATCTCGACCCGTTGCCGCTCAACCAGATCACGCCCGAGGACCTCGCCGACGCGCTCGATACGTCCCCGCCGATCCGCTGGAAGGTGATCGTCGTCAACGCCTGCTATGCGGGCGGGTTCATCGACGCGCTGCGCGGCGACTCGACCCTCGTGATCGCCGCCGCGCGCAGCGATCGCACCTCGTTCGGCTGTGGCAGCGAATCGGACATCACGTTCTTCGGCAAGGCGTTCCTCGCCGAAGCGCTCAACGAGACGACCTCGATTCCGCAGGCGTTCGAGCGCGCGCGCGTGCGGATTGCCGAATGGGAAGCGGCCGACGACGCGATCCAGGAACACTCCGAGCCACAGATCGCGGGCTCAGCGGCAATCGAGGCGATCCTCGAGCGCTGGAGCAGCGCCCTGGCGCCACGCCCGCCGATTCCGTTCACGCCGGCGGCAGGCGAGTCCCGACCGGTCGAAGCCGAGCCGGCGCCGCGCGCCGACTGAACGTTCACGGGGCGTCAAGCGATCAGCCGAGGACGTCGGGCAGATCCTTGCCGATCGATTCGGGCGTGTCGTTCGGCGCATACCGCTTGACCGGCTTGCCGTTGCGATCCACGAGGAACTTCGTGAAGTTCCACTTGATCGCGCCGATGCCGAGCAGGCCCGGCTTCTCCTTCTTGAGCCACTGGTAGAGCGGATGCGCTGCGCTGCCGTTGACGTCGATCTTGGCGAACATCGGGAAGCTGACGTCGTAGTTGAGCGTGCAGAAATTGCGGATCTCGAGCTCGTTGCCGGGCTCCTGGTGACCGAACTGGTCGCACGGAAAACCGAGCACGTCGAAGCCCTGCGCGTGGTACGTGCGCTGCAGGGCTTCGAGGCCGGTGTACTGCGGGGTGAAGCCGCATTTCGAGGCGACATTCACGATCAGCAACGCATTGCCGGTGAAGTCGGCGAGCGCGCGTTCGTTGCCGTCGAGGTCGCGGGCCGTGAAATCGTAGGCGGTCGTCATCCGGATCTCCTCGCGGAAAGTCGCCAGAGTAGCGCAAGCGGCGTGTTCGGTTCCGGTTAATCGACCGGGTACAGAATCGATGCCTGTTCCCCGAACCGGACGAGGCATTCCCATGCGATACCTGACGTCGGCTTTCCTGTTGTCCTCGGTCGTCTGCGCCGGCGCGCTCGCGCAGACGCCGCACGAAACACGCTACGCGCGCGAAGGTGGTGACCTGATCGTGCGCTCGGGCGAGATGGCGTACCGGCCGTCGGGGCCTGCGCCGGCATTCGCCCAGCTCGACACCGACGGCAACGGCTCGATCAGCACCGCGGAAGCGGTCGGCTACAACCTGCTCGCGAACGATTTCATCAAGGCCGATGCGAATCGCGACGAGCGCGTCTCGCAGCGCGAGTTCGAGCGCTGGGCCGCGCAACCCTGACCCAGCGGCGCCGCGTCAGTCGGCGCCGTTGGCGAAGATGCGATCCATCGGGCCGGCGACCTGGGCCACCGCGGCGACGTTCATGCGCATGATCGCGCCGCCGATTGCCTGCGCGTGCGTGCCGAGATTGACCGGCAGGTCGGTGGTCTGGTGGTAGTGCACATAGCCCGTGTAGTTCTTGTGGATGCTCAGCACCGCAGGCCGGTTGCGGTTGATGTAAGGCATGTGGTCCGAACAGCAGGTGATACCGCTCACGGTCACCGCGAGGCCCGGGACGTAGGTCAGCGCGGCATCGGCGAACAGGTTGCGCGTCGCGATGTAGGCCGACGTGGTGTCGAGCGCTGCCCCGAGGTTTTCGTTGGCCGACCAACCGATCATGTCCATGATCGCTGCCAGCTGGACCTTGCCGAGGTCTCCTGCGGCCTGCAGCGCACCGGCATGCGCATTGCTGCCGACGAGGCCTTGTTCCTCGCCCGCATAGCACATGAACAGCATCGTCGCCGCCGGCCGGTGGTGAGTGAAGATCCGCGCGAGTTCAAGCACGGCCGAGCAGCCGCTCGCATTGTCGTCGGCGCCCGGCGTGTCGAGCGTGCCAGAGGGCGAATTGTTCGCATTGCGGGAATCGTAGTGGCCGCCGACGATGATCCAGTCATTCGGGCGGCTGATGCCGTCGATCCGGCCGATCACGTTGCGCGGCGTGTATGACCCGAGCGCGAAAGCCGGTTCACTGACCGCAAGGCCGAGCGCGGAAAAGCGTGCCGCGATCCAAAGACGCGCGGTCGCGAGTTCACTGGAATAGCTCGAGCGATCCCACGTCGCCAGCGTTTCGACATCGGCGAACCAGCGGCCTGTGTCGACCGCGGCGACGAGAGGCTCGATACGCGGATCGGCGGCAAGCGCCGCCGGGCGATCGAGCCGGTACTGGCGGGCGACGACCATGCCGGGCTGCACGTCGACCCATTCCGGCGCACCGAGGTGCTCGTGATCAACATGCTCGAAGTCCGCCATGCGCGCCGCATCGGGGCGCAGCAGCAGGTCATGCCGCGAGCCCGTCCAGACCAGCAGGTCCGCAGGCGCGGAATCCGCACTGCATCCTCGCGCATGCAGGATCAGGTCATCCGGCTCGAGCGGGCCGAGGTCGCGCAGCACGAGGTCCGCGTCGATCGCCGCGCGCATCGCCGAGACATCGCCCGACAGCAGCAGTTCGTCGCCGAGCTCGAGCCACCAGCGCACGCCGTCGGCCGCGCGCCAGGCATCGACCTGGGCCGTGTCGGCGTGGCGGATGTCGACGAGAACCGCGCGCTCCTGCGCTGGAACGGCATTGGCGAGGAAGGCGAGCGCGAACGGAGCGAAAAACAGGCGGGGCGGAACCATGCGGACACCATGGCAGCAATCGTGACGGCAGCGATCCTAGCAGCAATCGCACGCCCCGGAGCGTGACTCAGGACGCCGATGCCTCGAGTTCCTGCCAGCGCGCGTAGGCGAGGTCGAGTTCAGCCTGGGTGCGCGCGAGCGTGTCGTTGGCGGCGACGATGGCTGCCGCGTCCCGACGGAAGAAGGCCGGATCGTTCATCGACGCGGCGAGTTCGGCGAGGCGCGCCTCGAGCGCCTCGATGCGGACCGGCAGTTGTTCGAGCTCGCGCATCTCCTTGTACGCGAGCTTGCGCCGTGCCGGGACCGGTGCAAGCGGGGCGACGACCGCCGCGGCGGCCTCGTTGCGCGGACGCATCGCGATGGCCTGGGGGCGCTGGCGCAGCCATTCGGCATAACCGCCGATGTACTCGCCGACCCTGCCCTCGCCTTCGAGCGCAAGCGTGCTCGTGACGACGTTGTCGAGGAATTCGCGGTCGTGCGAGACGAGCAACAGCGTGCCCGCGTAGTCGGCCAGCAGTTCCTCGAGCAGTTCGAGCGTCTCGACATCGAGGTCGTTGGTCGGCTCGTCCATGACAAGCAGGTTCGAGGGCTTGGCAAACAGCCTGGCCAGCAGCAACCGGTTGCGCTCGCCGCCCGACAGGGCCGAGATCGGCGCGCGCGCGCGCTCCGGCGTGAACAGGAAATCCTGCAGATAACCGATCGCGTGCTTGCGACCGCCATTGATCTCGATGTACTCGCGACCGTCGGCGACGTTGTCGAGCGCGCTCATGTCCTCGCGCAACTGCGCGCGGTGCTGGTCGAAATAGGCGATCTCGAGCTGGGTGCCGACGATGACTTCACCGACGTCGGGCTTCAGTTCACCGAGCAGCAGGTGCAGCAGCGTAGTCTTGCCGGAGCCGTTCGGGCCGATGAAGCCGATGCGGTCGCCACGCATGATCGTGGTCGAGAAGTCGGAGATCAACGCGCGACCGGGTATCGAGTAGCTGATGCCCTTCGCCTCGATGACCTTGCGCCCCGAGTTCTGGGCGGTGGCGAGCTGCATGCGCACGTTGCCGGTCAGTTCGCGGCGTTCGCTGCGCTCGCGACGCATCGCCTCGAGCCTGCGTACACGGCCTTCGTCGCGCGTGCGACGCGCCTTGATGCCCTGGCGGATCCACACTTCCTCCTGGGCGAGCTTCTTGTCGAACAGCGCGCTGGCCTGGGCTTCGGCGTGCAGGCGCTCCTCGCGCCGGCGCAGGTAGTTCGCGTAATCCCCCGGCCAGCTGGTCAGCGTGCCGCGGTCGATCTCGAGGATGCGCGTCGCCAGCGCGCGCACGAAGCGGCGGTCATGCGTGATGAAGACGACGCTGCCGGCGAAGCCGCGCAGGAAGTCCTCGAGCCAGGCGATCGCCTCGATGTCGAGGTGGTTGGTCGGCTCGTCGAGCAGGAGCACATCGGGATCGAGGACGAGCGCGCGCGCGAGCAGGACGCGCCGCTTCATGCCGCCCGACTGCGCGGAGAACTCGGCCTCCTCGGGCAGTTCGAGCCGGGTCAGCACCTGGGTCACGCGGCGGTCGAGATCCCAGCCGTTGGCGGCCTCGATCTTCGCCTGCACGGCAGCCAAGGCGCGCATGTCGCCGTCATCGACGAGGTGGTGACTGATGCGATGGAACTCGGCGAGCAGCAGGCCGATCTCGCCGAGCGCCGAGGCGACGACATCGAAGACCGTGCCTGCCGTGCCCTGCGGCACCTCCTGGGCGAGGCGCGCGACGACGACCCCGGGCGAGACGCGGACTTCGCCGTCATCGGGACGCAACTCGCCGGCCAGCAGCTTGAGCAGGGTCGACTTGCCGGCGCCGTTGCGCCCGACCACGCAGACGCGCTCGCGCGGTTCGAGCGTGAACTCGACGTCGTCGAGCAACAGCGGTCCGCCGACGCTGTAGTCGAGTTTGCGGGTCTCGATGAGGGACATCTTCGCTCGCGCCTGGAAAGGGAATGCACGCCACCCGCCGGAGTCGACGCGCCGCATGGGGAGGACTGATGGCACTGTTTCGTGCCGGCCGCGCGGGGACACTCTGGAACGATCGGGATGCGCGGCCGGGCGGTTCGACGCCGCGCATCGCGAAACTGCCCGGGAGGAACACCTGCATGTCGATCAGCCGCCGCGATCTTATCAAGTTCGGTGCCGTCGCCGGCGCCATTGGCCTTTCCACGCGGGCCGGTTTCAGCTTCGCCGAGGCCGCCGCCCCGACCAGACCCCTGCGCATCCTGATCCTTGGCGGCACCGGATTCATCGGTCCGCACCAGGTCAGGTATGCAGTCGCGCGCGGCCACAAGGTCACCGTGTTCAATCGCGGCCAGCGCGAAGCGGACCTGCCGGCCGGCGTCGAGCACGTCAATGGCGATCGCGACAAGGGCACGCTCGACGCGCTCAAGGGTCGCGAATGGGATGTCTGCATCGACAACCCGACCAGCGTGCCGTTCTGGGTCCGCGATGCCGGCAAGGTGCTCAAGGGCAAGGTCAAGCACTACATCTTCGTGTCGACGATCTCGGTGTACGCCGACAACAGTGTCGCCGGCGCGAGCGAAGACACGGCGCTCGCGAAGTACACCGGCAAGAACCTCATGAAGGAAACGCGCGATTCGCTGCGCGCGAACATGGCCATGTACGGACCGCTCAAGGCCGCGAGCGAGGCCGAGGCACGCAAGCAGTTCCGCGACATCACGACCATCGTGCGCCCCGGCCTGATCGTGGGTCCCGGCGATGCCACCGATCGCTTCAGCTATTGGCCGGTCCGGCTCGCGCGCGGTGGCGATGTCGTCGCGCCCGGCGACGGCAACGATCCGGTCCAGGTCATCGATGCGCGCGACCTCGCCGAATGGATGATCCGCCTGGCCGAAACGCGCACGCTCGGCACGTTCAACGCCACCGGCCCCGATTACACACTGAGCATGGCCGCGATGCTGTACGGCATCCGCGCGACGAACGCGGCCGGCGCGACCCTGCACTGGATTCCGACCGATTTCCTCGCCGCGCACAAGGTGTCGCCCTGGAGCGACATGCCCGCCTGGATTCCGGCCCAGGGCGACAGCGCGGGTTTCGGCCAGCGCAGCATCTCGCGCGCGCTCGCGGCCGGCCTCACGTTCCGTCCGCTTGCCACGACCGCGACCGACACGCTTGCCTGGTTCAGGACGCTGCCGGCCGAACGCCAGGCCAAGCTCGGTGCCGGCCTCACGCCGGACCGCGAAGCCGAGGTGCTCGCCGCATGGAAAGCGAAGGACAACAGGCCGGCGTGACGCCCCGCGCACCCTGGCGGATGGATTCCATGCTGCCGAAGCGCTTCAATTCACGCCACTGGCCGCCCTGTGGGCGGCAGGACACTTCCGTTCCTGATCGACTACCGGAGCACACGCAATGGATATCGACAAGGCAATGGCCACGCAACTGGCAAACATCGAGAAACGGACCGGCAGGAGCCTGGCCGAGCTGGGTGACATCGTCCGCGACAGCGGCCTCGCAAGGCACGGTGAACTGGTCGCCATGCTCAAGCGCGATCTCGGCATGGGGCACGGCGACGCGAACACGCTCGTGCATTTCGCCAAGCGCTCCAGCGAACCCCCTGCCCCGGCGGGCGTCGGGCCGCTCGACGAGATCTACACCGGCGCCAAGGCCGGCCTCCGTACTATCCATGATCGGTTGATGGAGCGGATCAATGCCTTCGGTCCATTCGAGGTGGCACCGAAGAAGGGCTATGTGAGCCTGCGGCGCAAGAAGCAGTTCGCCACCATTGGGCCGGCCACGAAATCGGAAGTGGAAATCGGCCTCAACGCGAAGGATGACCGCGTAGGTGCGCCGTTCGTGCGCCTGCCGCCTGGCGGCATGTGCCAGTTCAAGCTGCGGATCAGTTCGGCCGAAGCGATCGACACGAAACTGCTGGCGGCGCTGCGCATCGCCTATGACGAAGCGGGCTGATGTCGATCGCCATGCGCCGGATCACGGTCCGGCCATGACGCGGTACCGCGAAGTTCAGCGCATCAACTCGAAGGGTCCGCCGCGCTCGATCGCCCGCTGATAGGCCGGGCGCGCATGGATGCGCTCGAGCCAGGCCGACAGGCGCGCATGGGCGCGCGTCAGCCCGCCGCGCGCGGCGAAAGCCTCGATCGCGAAACTCATCTGGATGTCGGCCGCGCTGAACGTTTCGCCGGCGAACCAGGTCGCCTTGCCGAGCTCGCTCTCGAGGTACTCGAGATGCTGCTTCAACTGCGGTTCGACGAAACCCGACATGACCTTCGATGCGATTCCCCTTGCCACCGGCTTGACGAAGAACGGCATCGGCGCGTTCGCAACGCGCGCGAAGACGAGGCTCAGCAGCAGCGGCGGCATCGCCGACCCTTCGGCATAGTGCAGCCAGTAGGTGTAACGCAGGCGCTCGGCGCTGCCCCGCGGCGGCGCGAGCCGCTCGGCCGCGTAACGGTCGACGAGGTACTCGATGATCGCGCCCGATTCCGCGATCGTGATGCCATCGTCCGTGATTACGGGCGACTTCCCGAGCGGATGGACCTTGCGCAGTTCGGGCGGCGCGAGCATCGTCTTCGCATCACGCTCGTAGCGCACGACCTCGTAGTCGATGCCGATTTCCTCGAGCAGCCAGAGCACGCGCTGGGATCGCGAATTGTTCAGGTGATGCACTTCGATCATGGTCGCCCCAAGGGTTCGATATCGTTCAATTCCGGACTCGCCGGCAGACGGTCCGGCGAAGCGACTGCCGCGCACGCGATCGATCATACCCTCCGCCGGTGATTCCTCCGCACGCGCTCGACGCGCTGGCGGAATCCGGGTCGCGGGTTCCGCCGTGCGCACCGGCGTGGCAAGCTGCGCGGATCGTCACCCGACGCAGGACGGCCCTGCGCAATGCACGCACCGTCCATTCCCTGACCTCTGCCCGCCGAATGTCCAGCCACCGCTACTGCCAACTCGACGTGTTCACGCGCCATCCGGGCGGCGGCAATCCGCTCGGCGTCGTCGTCGCTGCCGACGACTGGACCGATGAAGCGATGCAGCGCTTCGCCGCATGGACCGACCTGGTCGAGACGACGTTCCTGCTGCGCCCCACGGACCGCGCGGCCGATTACCGGGTGCGGATCTTCACGCCGCGGCGCGAGATCGCGTTCGCCGGGCATCCGTCGATCGGCAGCGCGCATGTCGTCCTTGAGGCCGGCATCGCCCGCCCGCGTGACGGCCTGCTCATGCAGGAAAGCCTGGCCGGGCTGTTGCCGATTCTCGTCGAGGGCGAAGCCGCGCAGAGACGCCTGTCCGTGCAATCACCGGCCGCGCGCGTGCTCGCCCGCGGCCTCGACGGCAACGAACGCCTGCGTGCCGTATTGGCCGATGTCGAACCCGGTGCGCTCGTGCCCGCCCTGGTCGAAGGCGGCCGGCGCTGGTGGATCGCCGAGTTCGCGAGTGAATCGGCATTGCGCGGCTGGCGTCCCGTGCACGCGGCGATCGCCGAACTCGCGCGCGCCGACGACTGCCTCGGCCTGTGCGCATTCGCGCGCAGCACGTCGGGCGAGCACGAGGTCTGCGTGCGCGCGTTCCCGGCCGGCGTCGGCATCGTCGAGGACCCTGCTTCGGGTGCCGCGAACGGCCTGATCGGCGCCTGGATCGCCGAAGCCGAAAGCGACGGCGCACTCGCCCACGGCTACTCGGTCAGCCAGGGCCGCGAGATCGGCCACGACGCGCAGGTCATCGTGCGCATCGACGCCGAGCGCAGGGTCTGGGTCGGCGGCCGCACGTTGACGATCATCGATGGCACGACCGATTGGCCGACGCGTTGACGGCACGCCGGCGCCACGGCCCGGCCCCGCCTCGAAGCGGGTCGGACTCGTGCCGGCCAGGACCCGTTCAACGGTCGATCCAGACCTCGAGCCCCTGCGCGTTCAGTTCGATGTCCATCGCGAGCCGCTCGCGCACGTGTTCGCGGCCCATCGCAACGCCGTGCGCCTCGGCGCGCGAAACGTACAGCTCGGCGAGATCGGCGACGATGCGGGCATGGCGATCGGATGCGTCGCGGTGCCGGCGCGCGATCGCGACCATCGCATCGATCTGTTCGAGCAGGTCGCGGGCGAGCCGTGGCACCTGGGTGACGCGGCCGAAATGGGTCACGAACATCGCCTCGGGGGCGAACGAGAGCAGGCGCCGGATCGAGGCTCGCAGTTCATCGGGGTCGAACTGCACGGGGGACGTCGTCGGCAGGATGAAGGCGCCGCGATCGGTGTCGAATTCGCGGTAGGAAAGTCCGAACGTGTCACCCGTGAAGAATGCACGGCTGCGTTCGTCCCAGACGCAGAAGTGATGGCGCGCGTGGCCCGGCGTGTCGATGCAGCGGAGCAGGCGTCCGCCGAGATCGACGACATGGCCGTCCGCGGCCTCGATCACGCGCCCGGCCGGCACCGCGACGATCTCGCCGTACGTGCGCCGCACTTCGTCCTCGCCGTACACGGCTGCGGCGCCGGCGATCAGCCGGGTCGGATCGATCATGTGCCTGGCGCCACGCGGATGGACGACGAGCTGCGCATTCGGCAATCGACGCATCAATTCGCCGACGCCTCCGGCATGGTCGAGATGGACGTGGGTCGGGATCACCCAGTCGACCGCTTCGGGCGCGAGGCCCTTGCCGGCCAGCGCGGCGAGCAGGCGCGGTACCGAGGCATTGATCCCGGCATCGATGAAGGCCGCGCGGCCGCGTTCGACGACGAGGTAGGCGGCATCGAATCCTTCACGGAAGAAGCCGGTGTCGATCACGGTGATGCCGTGCGGATGGTCCATGCGCCTGGGTTCCGGTGTCTGCGGGACTGATCGAGATTCGGGCGCGCGGCGTGCAGTTCAAGCGCCGGCACGCGCGGGCCGCCGCGCAACGGCCAGCGCGTCGCGCAGCACGCGCGCGAATCCGCGCGGATTGCTGCGGCGGATGACGACCGCGGGCGTCGCGTGCCAGTGCGCGCAGTCGCGGATCGCGCCGGCGAGCGCGGCCGCGAGGCGCGCATCGCCGTCGACGCCGTCCTCGAGATGGACGACGCGGACCTCGAACACGCCGTCGCTGCGATGCGCCTTCGCGTCGAGCCGCCCGACCAGCCGACCACGATGCAGGATCGGCAAGGCGTAGTAGCCATAGCGACGTTTCGCGGCTGGCGTGTAGCACTCGATCGTGTAGTCGAAACCGAACATCGCGCTCGCCCGGGCGCGATCCCAGACCAGCGGGTCGAACGGCGACAGCAGGCTCGTGCGTGTCGCGCGCAGCCGGTTCGCAATCGCCTTGTCCAGCAACGCGCGATCCTCGCGGTGCACGTATCCGGGATATTCCCAGCCGCGCACCGCAACGCGCAGCAGTTCGCCGCCCGCGACGAACGCATCGAAGTCGCTGTCCCTGTGCTTGCGACCGGTACGGTAGTAATCGGCAACCCAGCGCGCCTGCGTTATGCCGAGCGCGCGCACGGTGCGCAGCACGAATTCACGCGACACATCGCCGTCGAACGCGGGCGTCGGCGGCAGCTGCGCGATGACGCGCTCGCTGAGGTCGTACACGCGCTGGAACCGTTCCCGGCGCAGCACCATGAGATCGCCGAGCGCGAACAAGGCCTCGAGCCAGCGCTTTTCGTCCTTCCAGCTCCACCAGCCAGAAGTCGCGCGCGGCCCCTGGTGTTCGAAGTCGGATGCCTTGACCGCCCCGCCTTGCCGCACACGCGCGAGCAGTGCATCCATTCCGGCGCGCTGCTCGCGATGCATGCGCAAGGCATGCTTGTGAGACCAGTGGATCGCGCGCCCACCACGATCGAAGTGCGCTCGGTGCAACGTGAAATCGCCGGCCGGCACGAAACAGGCTTCATGCGCCCAGCATTCGAAGATCGCTGCCGAATCCAGCAGTTCGTCGAGCCAACCCGGTGGATAGTCGCCGACGCGCGAAAACAGCACGAGATACGGACTGCGCGCGACCACATGGATCGTGTCGATCTGCAGGAGTTGCATGCGCTCGATCGCGGCGAGCACGCTGGCGCGCGTCGCGCGTGCTTCCGGCTTGCGCAGCAGGCCTTGCGCCTGCAGGTGCAGCAGGCGCGCCTGATGCGCGCCGATCACCGGCGTGGACATTGTTTCGATCGACATGCGCCGATCATGCGCAGGCGGCGCGCTCAGGGCAATGGCGGATCGAAGTCGGCGCGAAAGATGATCTCTTCGAGTTCGGCCGCGCCGATGTCGCAGCGTGCACCCTGCGGACGCAGGATGCCGCGCGCGTCGAGCACTTCGCAGGCACCGGGCTGGCCGCTCGGCTCCGTGCTGCCGCGCTCGACAGCCGGGCTGGTCGGCAATGGCGGAAAGATTTCGACCGTGCCTCCGTAGAGGCCGAACGGCTGCAGTCGCGGATTGATGATCACGGCGGGCGTGCCGATCTGGTCGCTCGCACCGGCGTTGACCAGCATGCAGAGCGTTCCGGAATTGCCGATCAGGTTGTGGCCGGCGGACAGCAGCGATCCGGACGTGCCGACGAGGCAGTCCGGATTCACCTGGGCGCTGCCGCCAAGGCTCAGGTCGAGATTGCGCGCAACGATACTGTTTGAAATCGTGACCGCGGCGTTGACCTCGATCGCGCCATCGCCAATGTCGTCGAAGTCGCTGTCGGCGACGTTCTGGCTCAGCGTGACGTTGTTCAGGGTGGCCGGCGCATTGAATGTCGCCGCGGATCCCGACAGCAGGCTCGAATTGGCGTCGAACGTGACGTTGCGCAGTACGGCCGCGCCGCCGCCGGTCCAGATCGCGCCGCCACGGGTCGCCGAATTGGCATGGAAAGCGGACGCCGTTACCGCAAGTCCTCCCAGCGCGGCGACGCCTGCCCCCTGCGACGCGACGTTGTTGACGACACTGCTGCGCTCGATCGACAGCATGACCCCGGTATCGCTGAAGATCGCACCACCGGTTTCCGCGTTGCCATCGCGGATCGTGGCGCCCTCGATCACGACGCCGATCGGTTGTGCCGCAATCGAGGGCCGCAGGTCGAACACGCGATCCTCGCGGTCGCCCCGGATGCGCGTGAGGTCGGCAGCTGCACCGCGGATCGTCAGGCTGCTGCGGATGTCGAGATCACCGGTCATGTTGCCGTCCTCGCCCGCGCCCGCGCGCTCGAGGCGGTATTCGCCTGCAGCGAGAAGGATGAGGTCGACACCACTGCCGGCCGCGCAACCGTTGAATGCACTGTCGGCATTCGCCGCGGTCACTGCCTCGCGCAGGCTGCATGCGCCGTCGTTGGCGATCGTGTCGGTGTCGGTGGTCACCGTCAGCGTCGCGGCCGATGCGGTCACGTTCGCAAGCACGACGACGACGATCGGCAATCTGCGCATGAGCACGCTCCCGGGAACGGCCCTCATCCTCCTCGCGCCCCGACAGCGGGTCAATGGCAAAGCCGCTGCACGGGCCACGACCTGCGTTGTCGCGAGCGCGCCGCACTCAACGGGCGTGGCATAATCGGCGGGTTCCGCACCGGCGCAGGCGCGTCGGTGCGCTCGCAGATCAACGGAGGTCTACCATGTCCGATATCGTCATCGTCGGCGCCAAGCGCACTGCAATCGGTTCCATGCTCGGCCAGTTCACCGGCGTCCCGACCACGACGCTCGGCGCGACCGCGATCGGTGCCGCGCTGGCCCAGTCCGGCGTCGCGGCCGACGAGGTTTCCGAAGTCATCATGGGTTGCGTGTTGCCGGCCAATCTCGGCCAGGCACCGGCCCGCCAGGCCGCGCTTGCCGCCGGCCTGCCGAAGTCGGCCGGCTGCACGACGATCAACAAGGTCTGCGGCTCGGGCATGAAGGCGATCATGCTCGGCCACGACCTGATCAAGGCCGGCTCGGCGACGATCGTCGTCGCCGGCGGCATGGAATCGATGACGAACGCGCCACACATGGTTTCTGCGCGCCCGGGCCTGCGTTACGGCGACGCCAAGCTCGTCGACCACATGGCCTGGGACGGCCTGACCAATCCGTATGACGGACAGTCGATGGGCGTGTTCGCCGAAGCGACCGCGGACAAGTACGGATTCACGCGCGAGCAGCAGGATGCCTACACGATCGAATCGGTCAAGCGCGCGCAGGCGGCGATCGCATCGGGCGCGTTCGCCGCCGAGATCGTTCCGGTCAAGGTCTCGACGCGCAAGGGCGATGTCGAGTTCGCGACCGACGAGCAACCGGGCAAGTCCGACATCGCGAAGATCCCGACCCTCAAGGGCGCGTTCCGCAAGGACGGCACGGTGACCGCGGCGAGTTCGTCGAGCATTTCCGACGGCGCGGCCGCGACCGTGCTGATGGCGGCCGACGAGGCCGGCAAGCGCGGCCTCAAGCCGCTCGCGCGGATCGTCGGCCATGCGACGTTCTCGCAGGAGCCGGAATGGTTCACGACCGCGCCGGTCAGCGCAATCCGCAACCTGCTCGGGAAGATCGGCTGGAAGGTCGAGGACGTCGACCTGTTCGAGGTCAACGAGGCGTTCTCGGTCGTCGCGATGGCGCCGATCAAGGAACTCGGGATTGCGCACGAAAAGATCAACGTCAACGGCGGCGCGACCGCACTCGGCCATCCGATCGGCGCCTCGGGCGCGCGCCTCATCGTGACCCTGCTGCACGCGCTGCAGGCGCGCGGCGGCAAGCGCGGCATCGCTTCGCTGTGCATCGGCGGCGGCGAAGCGACCGCGATCGCGATCGAACGGGTCTGATTCGCCCGCACGTGAATTCCCGGCGCCGCAACGGCGCCGGGGCGCTCGCCTCACTCGAAGCCGTTGGCGAATATCCGGTCGTTGTCGGGAAACTCGTGCGCTCCGAGGTCATGGATGCCGTGCAGATTCGTGCGAATCGCATCGATCACCTGCGCGCTGCCGGAAATGTCGGTACGCAGGCGCGGCGCAAGGCTCGCGTCGCACCAGTCGACCGGTACCGCGTTTCCGTTCGCCAGATGGAAGTTGCCCGCGCCTGGCCCCGCAAGGCCATAGGGATCCGCAAGCACGCCCTGCCGGGTGATGCTGCCCCCGGCACCGAGCGGCTGCATCGCCGGATCGCGCAGCACGCAATCGCTGCGCACCTGGGCCGCTTCAACCCCCGTCATCAGCGGCTCGCCGAGAATGCTGCCGTGGATGCGCACCGCATCGGCCGTCGGCACCTGCATGGCACGGAGGACGCGCTTGCCCGCGTTCGCGCCGGAATAGCTGTTGCCGGTCACGGTCGACCATGCGAGGACCATCGTGCCATTTCCGTTCATGTCTTGCGCATCGATCAGCGTCGTCGCGCCGAAGTTGCCGCTGAGGACCACCGAGTCGAGGTACGTGCGCGCATTGCCGTTGGTCCACAAGGCAGAACCGATCAGGGCACTGTTGCCTTCGATATAGGTGCCGGTGATCTCGACCGTCGCATCGGTCTGGGCCCAGAGCGCACCGGCCCGCACCCCCATCGTGCTGCCGTCCATGCCGTTGAACGACAACGACGAGCAATGGCGGGGATCGTGGCATGCGGCACCGTTCAAGGTGCGGCGCATGTAGAAGCGACCGCCGCCGAGCAGCGCGACGCCACTGCCCTGGAACGCATGGTTGCCGTCGATCCACGCGTTTTCGGCGAGCGCTTCGCTGAAGAACGCCGACGAACCGGCCGGATCGCGGATCGCGATGCCGCCACCGGCCGTTACGTCGCCCGGACTCGGCAGATCGACGCGATTGTCGATCACGCGCGCAGGCCCGTTCCCGGTTCCGCTGATGCGCAAGCGCGCGAGATTGCGCAGGTAGTAGCCGCCACCGTAGCGCGCGGCACGATTGGCAAACACGCCACTCGCGCCCGGGCCGCCGGTCTGGACGAGCGAACAGCCGTCGAACAAGGCGATGCCACCGCCCGTCCCGCTCTCGGCCGGATCGGTCCCGTTGTCCTGCGCGCTGTTTTCGTACACCGACGCGGCACCGGCGGCGAGTTCGATCTGTGCAGGCCCGGTGCAATGGATCCCGCCCCCGGATATCGTCGCCGTGTTTGCGTGGATCGCATTCGCCGGTGTTTCCAGCAGCAAGTGCGTGCCGGGCACGCCCGCGACGTGGATGCCGCCACCATACGCGGCGATATTGTTGCGGATCCGCGAGTTGCGCAACTGGACGCGGTAGTCGCCGCCGATGCGCAGGCCGCCACCGAGGCGCGTTGCCGATCCTCCGCCCGGACTGTCGGCGATCTCGATGTTGACGAGTTCGAGCACGTGGGCGCCACTGCCGCTGGTCGTGATCGCCGACGTTGACCCGGTGCTTCCGGTCAGCGTGGTGCGCCCCGACGACGTCGCCGATGCGCAGGTTGCGTAGCCGCCGATCAGGCGCACGCTGTGCCCGTTCACCGGCAGGGCAACTCCCGTGTACATCTGGTTGCGGGCGATCCGGATCGTGTCGAGACCCGGCCCGTTGAACGATGCCGCGAGCAGGGCCGACAGCAACGTGCTGTGGGTGCATGCCGCATCACCGACCGCACCGACGCGAAACTCGACGGCGCCGGAGCGCACTGGCAGCACCGCAACGAGCAGGCAGGAAGCAAGAGCGAAGGTACGCAGGACGGGCATCTCGATGATTCCTCGGGCAGGTGGTCTTTCTCGTGCAAGGGCGTGCGGGATGCTCAATCGAATCCATTGCGGAAAATGATGTCGTTGTCGGCAGGCCGCTCGATCGCGCCGAGATCGACCGGACCGAAGCGGTTCGGCACGCCGGCCTGGTCGACCGCGCGCGGGCTGCCGTGGAAATCCACGCCAGGGACGAGCGTGCTGGCGCATTGGTCGAGCGCGGGCGAGAGCGCGGTCGGCACGAGGGCCGCATCGAGACCCGGTGCGCCGACCAGCGGCGGCGCCGGCGACGACGGGAAGCCCGATGCTTCGTGCACGAGCAGGCACCCGTTGTGGGTCACCACTCCGCTGCTCGCGGTGTTGCGCCCGGCCAGTCCCGGTGCATGCACGATCGAACCGGTGAGATTGATCGGCGATCGTCCGTGGTCGAAGACGACGCTGTTGCTGCCGTCGCGGGTCGTTTCGACGATCGTGCTCGAGACGATGCGCTGCAAGGGCGGCGTCGGCACCGTTCCGTAACGGTCGGGTGAACTCCAGAACAAGGCCGACGGGAAGGTCGACGAGCCGGCATGCAGGTGGGTGCCCGTGATCAGGGCCGATTCGATGTCGAAATGACCCGGCCCGTAGGTGCCGAACAGGTTCAGTCCACGATTGTCGATGAACGCGGTCCGGCGCACGGTCAGGTTCGGCGACTCGCGTTCGACGCTCTCCCACAAATGGACGACGCCGCCCTGCGCGAACGCCGTCTGCACATTGTCGACGAGCGCCGAGCAGGCCCCGAACCCGACGCCGGGGAACGCGCAGCGGCTCGAACCGCTGCGCGGGCGCATCGTCGCATCGACGGCACCGACGAGGATCATCGCGGCCCCGGCGCCGCCGCCGCTTCTGTTGCCGAGCATGACGACGTTCTCGAGCAGGGCTTCGGTGCGCGCCGTCGAGTTCGACACGAGCAGCGCAGCGGCGTCCCGCTCGGCGACATTGCCGATGAACCAGAACGGCGCGTTCGGTGCACCGCGCAGCAGCAGTGGTCGACCACCGAGCTGGACGAGGCCCGCACTCGTTTCGGCCGTGTTGTTGGCGATCGCAGTGAAGGCGCCGGCCTGGACGAGTGCGTCGTAGCCGCAGGTGTCGCGCAGGTAGGCGCCGCCGCCGGTTTGCGCCGCGTTGAACGATACCTGGCCGTAGTCGTGCAGCACGTCGCCGTGCTGCTCGCAGTGGATGCCACCGCCGGTCGTCGTCGCGGCGTTGTCGAGGATGCGACTGTCGCCGAGGATGAAAAGCGTCGCCGGAGCGCTCGCGCTGGTGCCACGCAGGTAGACACCGCCACCCTTCCCCGACGCGTTGGCCTCGATGCGCGTGGCCCCGGCCAGCTGCACGGTGACGCGCCCGCGGATCTCGAGCCCGCCGCCTTCCGGATTGGCGCCGATGCCGGTTTCGCTGCTGCCGCCTCGAACCGTCAGGCCACGCAGGATCACCACAGGGGTAGCGCTGCCGCTGTTGCCGTTGATCGCGAACGCGGTGCCGTTGTCGCCACCGGCGGCGTCGAGCACGGTCCGCTGGGTGCCGGTCGGGCTTGCGTCACTGCAACTGGAATGCCCGCCGATGAAGGTGTAGCTCGTGCTCGATGTGTTCAGCACGAGGCCATCCGGAATCGCGATTGTCTGCGTGCGCAGCTTGATCACGTGCGGCCCGGCTTCGTCAGCCAGGTCGTCGAGCGCGAACTGCAATCCGATGTACTGGCAACCGCCATTACCGACGGTGATCGTGCGTGCCGTGGCATGGCCCGCCGCGACGAGCGCGACGACGACGAGGATCAGGCACGTCAGGTGGCGGGGGACGGATGGCATCGTGCGGCACATCGGCGTCTACTCCAGGACAAGGCGCCACGCGGCACCGACCCGGCATACGAAGTCCCGGGAACGACCATGCCAGGTGGCTGCTAGAATTCCGGCGACGATCTCGCGGTCGCTCCGCCATGACGGACATCACCGAACTGCTGAAATCCTGCGACGGTCGCGACGGGCCCGATCTCGCTGCCGTGTTCGAGCGCGTCTACACCGACCTCAAGCACATCGCGATCGCGCGGGTCGGCGCGCTCGGTCCGGCGCAGACGCTCAGCGCCACCGCGCTCGTTCACGAGGCCTATCTCAAGCTGGCCGGCGCGCAACGCCTCAGCCTCGAGAACCGCAAGCATTTCTTCACGAGCGCGGCGCGCGCGATGCGCCAGATCCTGATCGACCGCAATCGCATCGCCCAGGCCGGGAAGCGCGGCGCGGGCCTGCAGCGCGTCACGCTCGGCGAGGCCGAGGCCGTGGCCGACGACCGCGCCCTGACCGACATCGATCGTGCGCTCGATGAACTCGGGCAGATCGATCCGGACCTGCGCGAACTCGCCGAACTTCGCTATTTCACCGGGCTCTCGCTGCCCGAAATCGCCGAACTGCGCGGGGTCTCGCCGCGCACGGCGGCACGCGACTGGGAACGCGCGCGCAGCCTCCTGCTCGCCAGCCTCGATCCCGATGGACTCTGAACGCATCGCGCGCTGGCGCGAAGCCGATCGCCTGTTCGCGCTCTGGCTCGAACAGGACGTCGATCGGCGCGAGCACTGGCTCGCCGGCGAGGACATCGAACCCGCGGTGCTGCCGGCATTGCGCCGGCTCATCGCGAACCACGGCGCGGAGAAGGCGACCCTGCCCTCGCCCGACCGGCTGCGCGCCGGCCTCGACGAAGACCCGGCGCCACGCAATGCACTGGCCGGGCGTCGCGTCGGCGACTGGGAACTGATCGAGGAGATCGGCCGCGGCGGCATGTCGGTGGTCTACCGCGCACGCCGCACCGGCGTCGATTTCGACCAGGTCGCCGCGGTCAAGCTGCTCGGGCTGGCTGCAACGGGCGCGCTGGGCAGTGCGCGCTTCGATCAGGAACGTCGCATGCTCGCGCGCCTGCGCCATCCGCAGATCGCAGCCCTGATCGATGGCGGCTTCGCCGCGGACGGCACCCCGTTCCTCGCCATGGCCCTCGTCGACGGCAGCACGCTCGACGCCTACTGCAGCGCTGGCCAGCTCGACTGGCGCGCGCGCGTGCAACTCGTGCGCGAAGCCTGCAACGCGGTCGCCCACGCGCACCGCAACCTGCTCGTGCACCGGGACCTCAAGCCATCGAACATCCTCGTCACCGCGCAGGGCGTGCCGATCCTGATCGATTTCGGGATCGCCAAGCTGCTCGATGACGGCCACCCGCATACCCAGGCCGGCATGCATGCGATGACGCCGGGTTATGCCGCGCCGGAGCAGCTCCACGATCGCGCGATCACGACCGCGACCGACGTCTACGCGCTCGGGGTGATCCTGCGCGAACTGTGCGCGGACAAGGGCGCGCTGCCGCAGGACCTGCGCAACATCATCGCGATGGCCACGCGCGAGGATGCCGAACGCCGCTACCCCGACGCGCGCGCACTCGGTGATGACCTCGACCGCCTGCTCGCCCGGCGCCCCGTGCAGGCCACGCCAGACACCTTGGCCTACCGAATGCGCGCGTTCCTGCACCGACGGCGCGGCCTCGTGCTCGCCGCCGCAAGCGTCCTCCTCACCGTGCTTGCCGGCGTCGGCGCGACCCTGTGGCAGGCGCGCCAGGCCTCGCGCGAGGCCGCCGAAGCACTGCACCAGGCGGCCCGCGCGAATTCGGCCCGCGACTTCCTGTTCTCGCTGTTCGCGGCCGGAGATCGCGAACGCAGCGAGGAACTCGATCCGCGGGTCTCGACGATCATCGCGCGCGGCGTGGCGGCGTTGCGCGAAAGCCGGATCGACGATCCCGAACTGCATGCCGAGATGGCCCTGCTGCTCGGCCACATCGACACGACGATCGGCGAGTACGACCGCGCGGCGGAACTGCTCGACGCGGCCCTCGCGAGTGCGAGCCAGGCCGGATCGGCGCCGCTGGTCGGCCAGGTCCGCGCGCGCCAGGGCATCCTCGCGAACGCGCGGGGCAATCCGCAGGAAGCCGTCGGGCATTTCGAGGAAGCGATGCGGATCGCCGCGGCGACGCCCGGCGGCGCTGATCCCGGTCTCGTCGACGGACTCTCCGGCTGGGCCTACGCGATGAGCAACCTCGGCCGTGGCGCCGAAGCGCGGGATCACATCGCCGCGCTGCTGGCCGATCCTCGCGCCAGGCTGCGCGCCGGCCGGCGCGGCGAGCTCGGCCTGACCCTGGCCACGCTCACCGACGATCCGCGCGCACGTCTCGAGCGGCTCGAGGCTGCGCAAAGGCACTTCAGCGACGAGGCGCCGACCCCGGCCGTGCGCATGTCCCTCGCCAGTGAATTAGCGAAGGCCCTGATGCAATCGGGGCGCCATGCGGAATCGGTCCAGTACGCGCGTGAAGCGGCCGCGCTCGCCGATCGCATGAATCCCGGCAGCACGACTCGCCGGGCGCGCGCGCACAACAATCTCGGCAGCATTCTGTCGCGCGCACAGCTGCTGGTCGAAGCCGAAGCAGCCTATGCGACGGCCGAGAACATTTACCGCGAACTCGGTGACGAGCACTCGCCCGCATTCGCCTCGCTGCTGCACAACCGCGGCGTGCAGCTGCGCGACCTCGGCGCGCCGGAACTCGGCCTGCCGCGGATCGAGCAGGCCTGGATGCTCGCGCGCGGGCAGTTCGGTGCAGGCGACCGCCGAACGGTCACCGCATTGCGCAATCTCGCCCTCGCCCGCGCCGAATCGCGTCCCGATCCGCGCGCCGAGACCGAGTGGCGCGAGAGCTGGGCGGAATCGGCCGCCCTGCCCGCGCTCTCGCGTCACGATTCCCTTGTTGTCGGCGCGGCGATCGCGGTTGCGCTCTCGCAAGCGGAACTCGCCCTCGAACGCCTTGCCGAGGCGGACCGCCTGGCCCGTGCCGAGGGCCTCGAGCGCTCGCCCGTACAACGCATGCGCGCCGCCACGATCAAGGGCACCGCGCTCTCGCTGGGTCCGCAGTGGCGCGATGCCGAGGCACACTTCCGGGAAGCCGCGACCCTCGCGGCGGGCGCCGGCAACGAGGGGCGGGCCACGAGCTGGCGCAATGCGCTCGCATTCGCCGAGCACTGGCAGCGACACGCCGACCCGACCGCCGCGGACGAACAGTTCGATGCGGCGCTGGCCACCCTCGAATCGATCGGCGTTGTTCCCGATTCCGCGCTGCTGCGTCGTTTGCGCGCGCACGCCGACGGCGGCAGCGGCGCGCGAGCCGGTGACGCGCCAGGCGGCGAAGCGGCGCCGCGTCGACAGGACCCCTCGCCGGAGCCCGACGGGTCACATCCAGACAGCCCCAGGACGCCCGCCTGAACGAAATCTTCACGAGTTCGCCACGCAACCGGTTCACAATCCGCGGGCTCGCGGGCAAGCTGAACGGCGAAGCGTGCCTGTTTTTCGCGGACTGACCGCCGAATTCCACACATTTGGGGAACACACACATGCAGATCAACCGGATCATCCTTGCTTCGACCATCGCCCTCGTTCTTGCGGCCTGCGGCAATGATGCCCAGAAGAGCGCGCACGAAGCGGCCGACGCCGCGAACAAGGCAGCGCAGGAAGCGGCCGCGGCGACCCAGAAGGCTGCGCAGGACGCCGCCGATGCGGCAAAGAAGGCCGCCGACGCGACGGCCGCCGCGGTCGACAATGCGACCGCCGCGACCCAGGCCGCTGCCAGCGACGCCAGCAATGCGGCCGTCGCGGCGACCGAGGAGGCCAGCGCGAAGGCCGGCGACGCGGTCGACGCGACCAAGGACGCGGCCAAGGAAGCCTGGGAAGCGACGAAGGCCGCCGGCAACGAAGTGAAGGAAGGCGCCAAGGAAGTCGGCAAGGAGATCAAGGAGACGGCGGTCGACGCAAAGGACGCCGCCGCGAAGGAACTCAAGAAGGACTGATCGCGCTGGCGTGATCGCAGCACCGGCCGCCGCGTGCGGCCGGTCTTGTTTCAGGGCCATGCTGGAACACCGCGCATGGCTGTGCTCTGATCCCGCATCCGACGCCGACCGATCCCCATGCCGCAGATCACGACCCAGATCGACCCGCGTTCCGCCGATTTCCAGGCCAATGCCGAGCACATGCGCGGCCTTGTCGCCGACCTCAAGGCACAGTTCGCGCGCAGCGCGTTCGGCGGCGGCGAGAAGGCGCGGGCCAGGCACACCGAGCGCGGCAAGCTGCTGCCGCGCGAACGCATCCGCGCCCTGCTCGACCCCGGTTCGCCGTTCCTCGAACTGTCACCGCTCGCCGCGCACGGCATGTACGACGACGCGGCCCCGTGTGCGGGCCTGATCACGGGCCTCGGCCGCGTGCGCGGCCAGGAAGTCGTCGTCGTCGCCAATGACGCGACCGTCAAGGGCGGCACCTACTTCCCGATCACGGTCAAGAAGCATCTGCGCGCGCAGGAAATCGCCCTCGAGAACCGCCTGCCGTGCATCTACCTCGTCGACTCGGGTGGCGCCTTCCTGCCACTGCAGGATGAAGTATTCCCCGACCGCGAGCATTTCGGTCGCATCTTCTACAACCAGGCCCGCATGAGCGCGCTCGGCATTGCCCAGATCGCGGTCGTCATGGGCTCGTGCACGGCCGGCGGCGCCTACGTGCCGGCGATGAGCGACGAGACGATCATCGTCAGGGAACAAGGCACGATCTTCCTCGGCGGCCCGCCGCTCGTGAAAGCGGCGACCGGCGAGGTCGTCGACGCCGAATCGCTAGGCGGTGCCGACGTGCACACGGCGGTCTCCGGCGTCGCCGACCATTTCGCCGAGAACGACACGCATGCGCTGTCGATCGCGCGCGACCTTGTCGGCAACCTCAACCGCGGCAAGCACCTCGCGCTCGCCGTCGCCGAGCCGCGCGAGCCGCGGCATCCGGCCGAGGAGATCTACGGCATCATGCCGCGCGACACGCGGATTCCGTTCGACATCCGCGAACTGATCGCGCGCATCGTCGACGGCTCCGAATTCAGCGAGTTCAAGGCGCGCTACGCGAAGACGCTCGTCACCGGCTTCGCCCACATCCACGGTTACCCGGTCGGCATCGTCGCCAACAACGGCATCCTGTTCGCCGAATCGGCGCTCAAGGGCGCGCATTTCATCGAACTGTGCAACCAGCGCAACGTGCCGCTCGTTTTCCTGCAGAACATCACCGGCTTCATGGTCGGGCGCAAGTACGAGAACGCCGGCATCGCCAAGGACGGCGCGAAGATGGTCACTGCGGTCGCCTGTTCGCACGTGCCGAAGTTCACCGTCGTCACCGGCGGCAGTTTCGGCGCCGGCAACTATGCGATGTGCGGGCGCGCCTATGGCGCTCGTTTCCTCTGGATGTGGCCGAACGCGCGCATCAGCGTGATGGGTGGCGAACAGGCTGCGAGCGTGCTGGCCACGGTCAAGCGCGACGGCCTCGAAGCCGCCGGCAAGGCCTGGTCGGCCGAGGACGAAGCCGCGTTCAAGGCACCGATCCGCGAGCAGTACGAACACCAGGGCCATCCGTACTACGCGAGCGCGCGCCTGTGGGACGACGGCGTGATCGACCCGGCCGATACGCGCCGCGTGCTCGGCCTCGCGATCTCGGCCTCTCTCAATGCGCCGATCGAACAGGGCCGCTACGGCGTGTTCCGGATGTAGCGCGCACGCGCGCGGGGAGGCTCTTGGACACCGCCCGATTTCCTGCCGCGCCGGTCGTGGCCTTCTTCCTCGCGCTCACGCCGGCCGTGCATGCCGACGATGCCGCGCCGGGCGGGTTGCCGCTGCGCGACCAGAATCCGTTCGTGCTCGGCAGCGGGCTGCCGGCCGCGCCATCGGTGCCGGCGCGCGGCGGCTGGCTGGTCGACGCGACGCTCGACATCGCCAACACCGAGCTCGCCCAGGCGGGTGGCACCAGCTCGCTGCTGTTCGATGCCGAGACGCGCAGCACGCGTGTTGCCGTCGCCTGGGCCTTCGACAATCGCTGGAGCCTGCGCGCCTCGATCTCGCATTTCGCGATCAGCGCGGGCTTTCTCGACGGCGCGGTCGAGGATTTCCACCGCGCATTCGGTTTCGACAACGGCGACCGCGACCAGCTCGGCACGCAGGCGCCGATCATCGTCGTGCGCGACGACGGGCGCGCGCTGTACGCACTCGACCGCACCCGCTCAGGACTCGGCCCGACCCTCGTCGACCTGACCCGGGTCTGGCGTGGACCGGCCGGCACGCAAAGCGGGCTGTCGTTCGGACTCAAGCTCGCGACCGGCAGCGAATCGCGGTTCAGCGATACCGGCAGCACCGACCTTTCGCTGGCCGCGTTCACGCAACGCAGGCTCGGCGAACGCTGGACGATGGCCGCGCGCGCCGGCGTCCTGTACCAGCATGACAACGCGCTGCTCGGCGACCGCGCGCGCGAACTCGTGCCGTTTGCCGGCGCGATGCTCGGCTACCGCCTCGGCGAACGCTGGAGCGCGATCGTGCAGGCGGATGCGCACGGCGCGCTGTACCGCGACCTGCCCGACTTCCTCGCCGCCGCAAACACGCTGAGCGTCGGCCTGTCGCGCCGTTTCGGGGAACGCGGCGCATTGTCCGTCACGCTCGGCGAGGACCTGCCCGCCTTGCACACGACCGACGTCGTGCTCGGCCTCGGCTGGCGGTTCGCCAGCGGCGATTGAGGCATCCGTATCGTTTTCCCGTGCATGCGTGACGCGTGAGCGAACATGAACACAGGGCGACTGCGACAAACCGTCATGCCCCTGCGATATTGGATACGCCGGTCACAACTACATATCATTCACGCAGTCTCCAACCGGAGCGGTGCGATGCCGGCTTCGGACCATGTTTCCTACCATCAGGAGTCCGTGATGATCCGCAAACTCGCAATTGCCAGCGCCATCCTGTTCGCCTCTTCGTCGGCGTTCGCAGCCTGCTCCGTCGACATCGAAGGCAACGACGCGATGCAGTTCAACCTCAAGTCGATCGAAGTCGACAAGTCCTGCAAGGATTTCACGGTCAACCTCAAGCACACCGGCAAGCTGGCCAAGAACGTCATGGGCCACAACTGGGTGCTGACCAAGACCGCCGACATGCAGGGCGCGGCGACCGACGGCATGTCGGCCGGACTCGACAAGGACCACGTCAAGGTCGGTGACCCGCGCGTGCTCGCGCACACGAAGATGATCGGCGGTGGCGAGACGACCTCGGTCACGTTCCCGGTCAGCAAGCTGACGGCGGACGGCGCCTATACGTTCTTCTGCTCGTTCCCGGGCCATTGGGGCATCATGAAGGGCACGCTCAAGCTCGTCTGAGCGGATGTCGGAAGCTCGGATTCACCGGGCCGATATGGGACAATCCGGGGCCGCCTGCACAGCGGCCCCGTAGCTCAGCTGGATAGAGCGTCCCCCTCCTAAGGGGAAGGTCGTACGTTCGAATCGTATCGGGGCCGCCACTCGGGCGATCACTGGCAGCGGCCGCATCGGCCATGCCGACCCTGATGCCGCAAGCGCTGCCGTGGCAGGACGATTGCCCATTCCTGCGGCAGCGGCGCGCGTGCGCCGCGACTGCGTTCCCTGACAGGAGGTTCCATGCCCACCAAGATCCTCGAGGCGCTCGGCCTCGGCACGACCCATTCCGGTACCTGGCTCGGCAACGGTGAATGGTCGAAGACGACCGATGCCGGGATCCTGCAATCGGTCAACCCGACCACGAACGCAGTGATCGGCGAGGTCCATGCGAGCAGCGAGGCCGACTACGAGCTCGTCATCGCACGCGCGCAGGCCGCGTTCAAGGTCTGGCGCACGACCCCGGCGCCGCGCCGCGGCGAGGCCGTGCGCCTGTGCGGCGAAGCCTTGCGCCGGCACAAGGATGCGCTTGGCAGCCTGGTCGCGCTCGAAATGGGCAAGAGCAAGCCCGAAGGCGACGGCGAAGTGCAGGAAATGATCGACATCGCCGATTTCGCGGTCGGCCAGTCGCGCATGCTCTACGGCTACACGATGCACTCCGAGCGCCCCGGCCATCGCATGTACGAGCAATGGCAGCCGCTCGGCCTCGTCGGCATCATCAGCGCGTTCAATTTCCCGGTCGCGGTGTGGGCGTGGAACGCGTTCCTCGCGGCCGCCTGCGGCGACATCTGCATCTGGAAACCGTCGAACAAGACACCGCTGACCGCGATCGCGTCGATGAAGATCTGCAACGAGGCGCTCAAGGCCGGCGGCTTCCCCGACATCTTCTTCCTGATCAATGACGCGGGTATCGAACTCGCGCAGAAGTTCGTCGACGACACGCGCATCCCGCTGATCAGCTTCACCGGATCGACCCAGGTCGGGCGCACGGTCGGCGAGCGCGTCGCACGCCGGCTCGGGCGCTCGCTGCTCGAGCTCGGTGGCAACAACGCGATCATCCTCGACGAAAGCGCGGACCTGAAGCTCGCGATCCCCGGCATCGTGTTCGGCGCGGTCGGCACGGCCGGGCAGCGCTGCACGACGACGCGCCGACTGATCGTGCACGAATCGATCTACGACAGCGTGCTTGCGACCCTGATCAAGGCGTACAAGCAGGTCGAAGGCAAGATCGGCGATCCGCTCGATGCGAACAACCTGATGGGTCCGCTCAACAGCAAGGCCGCGGTCGAGCAGTTCCTCGCCTCGATCGAAAAGGCCAGGGCGAGCGGCGGCAAGGTCGAGACCGGCGGCACCGCGCTCGATCGCCCCGGCAACTTCGTGCTGCCGGCGATCGTCACCGGCCTCGACAACAGCGACGCGGTGGTCCAGCACGAGACGTTCGCGCCGATCCTCTACGTCATGAAATATTCGACGCTCGACGAGGCGATCGCGATGCAGAACGGCGTTCCGCAGGGCCTCTCGTCGTCGATCTTCACGCAGAACCTCAAGGCCGCCGAGCAGTTCCTGTCCGCGGCCGGTTCCGATTGCGGCATCGCGAACGTCAACATCGGCACTTCGGGCGCCGAGATTGGCGGCGCGTTCGGCGGCGAGAAGGAAACCGGCGGCGGGCGCGAATCGGGATCCGATGCGTGGAAGGCCTACATGCGCCGCCAGACCAACACGATCAACTATTCCGACTCGCTGCCGCTTGCGCAGGGAATCCGTTTCGACCTGTAGCGCCTGCGGCAAGCCGGCGGCGCTGAAGCAGGCGCGGGCCCGAACCGGGCGCCTGCTCCACCGCTACCATGTGTCACCCGGAGGACCGAGCATGAACCATCAGGTACAGACGAGTGGAACCGCGATCGCGAGCCTCGTGTTCGGCATCGTCGCATGGGTCGCGCTGCCGTTCATCGGGGCGATCGTCGCGGTCATCTGCGGACATCTCGCGCGCGCCGAGATCCGGCGCAATGCGTACGGCGCGATCGACGGCGACGGCCTCGCGGTCGCCGGCCTCGTCCTCGGTTATGTGCAGCTCGCGTTCTGCCTGCTCGTCGTGGTCGGCATCATCCTGATCATCGCGTTCGGGCTGGGAAGCGGCTTCTTCTGGCGCTGACCGGAATGTATGCGCTGGCCCGATCCGTGCTGTTCCGGTTCGACGCGGAACGTGCGCACGAACTTTCGCTCGCCGCGATCGGGACGGCGTACCGGACCGGCCTGAATCCATTGCTGGCGAGCCGGCCAGATGCACTGGCGACGCGCGCGTTCGGCATCGATTTCCCGAACCCGGTCGGTCTCGCCGCCGGACTCGACAAGAATGCCGCCCACGTCGACGCGCTCGCCTCGCTCGGCTTCGGCTTCATCGAGGTCGGCACGACGACACCGCGCGCGCAGCCCGGCAATCCGAAACCACGCATGTTCCGCCTGCCCGGACACGAGGCCGTGATCAACCGCCTCGGCTTCAACAACGACGGTGTCGACGCGCTCGTCGCGAATGCGGAACGCGCGCGATTCGACGGCGTGCTCGGCATCAACATCGGCAAGAACAAGGACACGCCGAACGAGCGCGCAATCGACGACTACCTGTTCTGCCTCGAGCGCGTGTATGCGCGGGCCAGCTATGTGACGGTGAACATCTCGTCGCCGAACACGCAGGGCCTGCGCGACCTGCAGCAGGAGGACGCCCTGCGCCGGTTCATCGGCGAACTCTGCGAAGCGCGCGAACGGCTGGCGTCGAAGCACGCGGCGCGCAAGCCGATGCTGCTCAAGATCGCGCCCGACCTCGGCGACTCCGAACTCGATGCAATTGCCGAAGTGCTGCGCGCGAGCAGCATCGACGGGCTGATCTGCACGAACACGACGATCGCGCGCGATGGCGTCGCTGGCGAACGGCATGCGGCCGAAACGGGCGGTCTCTCGGGCCGGCCGCTGTTCGCACGCTCGACCGCGGTCCTGCGCGGCATGGCGACACGCCTCGCCGGCACGCTGCCGCTGGTCGGCGTCGGCGGCATCCTGGCCGGCACCGATGCGCAGGCCAAGATCGAGGCCGGCGCGACCCTCGTGCAGTTCTACACCGGCATGGTCTTTCGCGGGCCGGGCCTGATCGGCGAAAGCGTCGGGGCAATCCGCCGCGCGCGTTCAGGGACGTCCGCATGAGCGGGTACAGGACCGACGCCGCGATCGCCGAAGGACCCGGCTACACGATCGTCGAGAACGCTTCGCTGCAAGGTCGCAACACGTTTCGCGTCGATGCGCGCGCCTCGATGCTGATCGACATCCGCCGTGCCGATGCGCTCGACGAGGTGTTCGGCTACGGCGCATTGCGCACGCAGCCCCTGCTCGTGCTCGGCGAAGGCAGCAACATCCTGTTCGCCGGCGATTGGCCGGGCATCGTGCTGTCGGTCGCAACGCGCGGCATCACGATCCTCGCCGACGATGGCGACAGCCTGCTCGTTCGCGTGGCAGCCGGCGAGAACTGGAACGATTTCGTGCACTGGTCCCTCGCCCACGGACTCGCCGGGCTCGAGAACCTCGTGTCGATTCCGGGCACGGTCGGTGCCGCCCCGATCCAGAACATCGGCGCGTACGGGGTCGAGGTCGGCGAGTTCATCGAGCGCGTGCACAGCTGGGATCGCGTCGAGCGCCGGCCAGCCGAACGCGCGCATGCCGCCTGTGCGTTCGCCTACCGCGATTCGCTGTTCAAGCGCGATGCGGAGCGCCACCTCATCCTTGCCGTCGACTTCCGGCTGCCGCGCACGCGCGAACTTCGCACGACCTACGCCGGCATCGACGAGGAACTCGCCGCGCTCGGCGGCGGCCCGCCGACGCCGTCGCGCGTCGCCGAGGCCGTCGCGCGCCTGCGCATGCGCAAGTTGCCGAATCCGGCACTGATCGGAAATGCCGGCAGCTTCTTCAAGAATCCGGTCGTCGCGGCCGATCTGGCCGATGCCTTGCTCATCCGTCATGCAACGATGCCGACCTGGCCGGCCGGGCCGGGGCTGGTCAAGTTGTCTGCGGCCTGGCTCATCGAGGCCTGCGGCCTCAAGGGCTGGCGCGAGGGCGATGCCGCGATCTCGGAACAGCATGCCCTCGTGCTCGTCAACCACGGCAGGGCGAGCGGTGCCGAACTGTTGCGCGTCGCGCGCAAGGCGGCGGCCGACGTGCACGCCCGCTTCGGCGTCACGCTCGACACCGAGCCACGCATCGTCGGCAGCTGAGGCGTCCGCGCAGCCGGTATCCGGCGCGCGCGTCGATCCGCGCCCGCGGTCACACAATCTCCCGCCCGCGCGGCTACAGTGAGGCCTTCGGCGTGCGTGCGCGTGCCGCAGCTTTCACCACGGAGCCACGAATGACGACCGCGATCGCCCCGTCTCCCGTCCTTGCAGCGCGTCGCTCGCTGACCGCCGCCCTGCGCGCCGTGATCGGCCTCGATGCGCCGGCCGCGATCCCCGACATGCACCGACCCGGCAAGCCCGCGATCGATCCCGCGGTCACGGCCCCGGAATCGCTGCCCTCCGCGGTCCATGCGGTTCCACCGGACTGGGTCGGCTGGCTGGGCAAGGCGACGTTCGGCTTCAGCACGGCGGAAGGTTCGGCCTTCATCGCCCTGCCCGGCAGCGGCGACCAGAAATGGAACGCCTGGGTCGACCAGCAGCTCGCGCCCGGCGCAATCAACGACGATGCGTGCACGGCCCGCATCAACGGCGCGGGCTACCTCACGCTGAACAAGACGCTGACCCAGCTGTGGACCGACCACGTGCGGGCCGACCCGCCGTACTTCACGCGCATGCTGCCGGCCGCCGAAACGGAGTGCGCGACGATCGTGCGCGCGATCTACAGCAAGCGCCAGCTCCACGAGCGCATGGTCAACTTCTGGCACGACCATTTCAGCGTGTTCGGCTTCGACTACGACATCGCCCCGGTCCTCGTCCACTACGATCGCGACGTCATCCGTCCGAATGCGCTCGGCAACTTCCGCGCGATGCTCGAACAGGTCGCGACCTCGACCGCGATGCAGCTCTATCTCGACAACTACGCGAGCCGCGGCGCCGACTTCAACGAAAACTACGCGCGCGAACTGATCGAACTGCACACGCTCGGCGTTGCCAGCTACTTCGGACCGACCCCGCCGTTCGACGTGCCGTGCCTGACCGCGAACATCCACTGCCCCGGCTCGCTGCCGGCCGGCTACGTCGACAACGATGTCTACGAGGCCGCCGCGGCACTGACCGGTTGGACGATCAAGAACGGCTACTGGCAGTACCCGAACGACAATGACGGCGGCTTCATCTACCGCGCCGACTGGCACGACCGGCGCAACAAGATCTTCATGGGACTCTACATCCCGCCGAACAACCAGCCCGCGATGCAGGACGCGCGCACGGTGTTCGATCGCCTCGTCGCCCATCCGGGCACGGCCAGGCACATCGCCGGAAAGCTCTGCCGGCGATTCGTCGGCGATTCGCCGTCGCAGGCGCTCGTCGAGGCGGTCGCCCTCGATTTCGCCGCGAACGTCAGCGCACCGGACCAGATCGCGAAGATGCTGCGCACGATCCTGCTCAGCGACGAGTTCAAGTCGAGTTGGGGCGGCGGCATGAAGCGCCCGTTCGAGGTGGTCATGAGCGGATTGCGCGGCCTCGCCGCGAACTTCACGCCGAAGCCCGACAACACGAGTGCATGGACGCTGACCGAACGCTTCGTCTCGCAGATGCAACTGTGCGGGCATCGGTCGTTCCACTGGAGTCCGCCGAACGGCTACCCCGACAAGCAGGCGGCTTGGGCGAGCACGGGTTCGCTCGCGATGACGCTCAAGATGCTGTCGTGGCTGCCCGAGATGCGCGTCAACAACGACAGCGAATCGTCGTTCGTCAGCGACATCGTCGCGCAAACCGTGGCGGCATTCCCGACCACCTCGACGCGCTCGGCCGGCGCAATCATCGGCTACTGGTGCGACCGCCTGTTCAGCTACCGGCCCGAGCCGGTCTACGGCGTCGTCACGGACTTCCTGCAGCAGAACGCGACGGCCGGCGAAGCGATCAACATCACGACCGACACCTGGAGTGGCAACGACCTCAAGTTGCACTACACCCAGCAACGCTTGCGCACCGCCGTCGGCATGATCCTCATGTCGGCCGAGTACTTCCGCCGGTGACCGCCATGAGCTCATTCGACCGCCGCGATTTCCTCAAGACCTGCGCCACCGGCGCGCTGACCGCCGGCCTCGTGCCGGGTGCCCGCCTTGCATTCGCAGCACCGGCCGCGAACAGTTACGACACCGTCATCGTCGTGTTCCTGCGCGGCGGCTGCGACGGCCTCAGCATGGTTGCGCCGATCAGCGGCAACGACCGCAGCCACTACGAATCGGCACGCCCGACCCTGCGCATTCCGGTCAGCGGCAACGGCGCCGCGCTGGCGCTGGCCAACTCGGCGAGCGCGAATGCGACCTGGGGCCTGCATCCGCGTGCTTCTCGCCTGCATGCGCTGTACCAGGCCGGCAAGCTCGCGGTCGTGATCGGTGCCGGCATGCCTGCGCCGGTCACGCGCAGCCATTTCGATGCACAGCAGTCGATGGAATACGGCACACCCGGCTCGACCGGCATCAGCAGCGGCTGGCTGACCCGGCACCTGGCCAGTGCGGCGCTGCCGCCGAACGTGACGATACCGGCGCTGTCGGCCGGCAGCATCACCGCCAACAGCCTCATCGCGAGCACCGAATCGGTGACGATGGGCACCGGCCGCGATTTCAAGCTCGACTGGTCGGCAT
This sequence comes from uncultured Dokdonella sp., assembly GCA_964587775.1. Lineage (GTDB taxonomy): Bacteria > Pseudomonadota > Gammaproteobacteria > Xanthomonadales > Rhodanobacteraceae > Dokdonella. The sequence goes on along the minus strand of CAZPLY010000012.1, from coordinate 65,717 downwards.
GGAACTGGAATGCACGCGACCGCTATGCCGGTGGCGCACCGACCGGCTTCAACGGCCTCGTCGAACGCCTGCCCGAATTGTGGGCCGGCAATTCGCCGCTCGAAGCGTCCGGAAGGCAAGCACTCGACGCGCTCTCGATCACGCGTCCGATCGATTTCGGTGCCTATGCGGCAGCCAACGGCGCCATCTATCCGACCGACGGCTTCGGCAACCAGCTGAAGATGATCGCGCAACTGCTCAAGGCCAATCTCGGCCTGCGCGTGGCCGCGATCGATCTCGGCGGCTGGGATACCCACAACAGCCAGGGCGTGCCGACCAGTTCCTACGATCCGTTCGGTAACACGGTCGAGGCGCTGTCGAACGGCCTCGCCGCGTTCTACCAGGATCTCGCCGGCAGCGCGCCGAACGATTTCGCCGCGCGCACGAGCATCATCGTGATGAGCGAATTCGGACGGCGCCTGCGCAGCAACGGCAGCGGCGGCACCGACCACGGCTACGGCAACATGATGATGGTGCTCGGCGGCCCCGTGAACGGCGGCCAGGTGTACGGGCGCCAGACCTTCGCCGGCCTCGCCGGCGAGGCGCTGTTCGAAGGCGAGGACGTGCGCGTCACGACCGACTTCCGCCAGGTGCTTTCCGAGGCCCTGATCCGCCGCGCCGCGAACAACCATCTCGGTTACATCTTCCCCGGATACGCCGGCTACAGCCCGCTCGGCATCTTCCAGGGCACCGACCTGCCGCCCGACTACACGCCGGGATTCGATCGCCTGTTCGCGAGCGGTTTCGAGAACGCCTGAGGTCGATCGCGGCCGCGCGGCGCTCGCCGCGCGCCGCATCGGGCCGGGGCGCGCGTCGGCACAGCGCGCCGCAATCTGCAGGGCCGGAACCCGCGCAGCGGGTCAGGCGCAGTCGAAATGGATCAGGTCCGCCCCGCCCGTCTCGGAAGCCTGGCCGAGGCTGATCGTGCCCTTGCGGCGCAGCTTGAACGCATCGCGATGGACGAGCAGTTCCTCGTTGCCGATCTTGACCCAGGTTCCGTTCGTCGAACGGTCGGAAAGCTCGTAGTGGCCACGCTTCCACTCGATCATCGCGTGATCGCGCGAGACCCAGTCGGCATCGATCGTCAGGCTGTGGCCCGTTTCGCGCCCGAGCGTGAACGGTTCGGCGAGCTCGTCGAGCTTGAACTCGCGATCGCGATAGCGCAGCAGCAGGCACATGCGCTCGGTCGGTGCGTTGCTGAAGTGGACCACGCGCTGCACGGTCGTCACGTGCGAGACATCTTCCTGCCACATGACATCGACGATCTCGATCGGCAGCAGCTTGCCCGCGACGCGCGCGGTACCGACCGAACGCACGCGCAACCCGGCTGCGTTCGTGATGCCGAGCGCCGTGCTCGCCGTGGCCACGATCTGGTCGCGCTTGGCCAGCGCCGCCATGCGCGCGGCGACGTTGACCGCGTCGCCGAACACGTCATTGACTTCGACGAGTGCCTCGCCATGGTGCAGGCCGATGCGGATGCCGACGTTCTCGAGGACGAATTCGGCTTCGCCCTTGACGCAGCGCTGCATGTCGGTCGAGGCGAGCAGGCCCTGCAGCGCGCCCGGGAACGTGCACATGATCTCGTCGCCGATCGTCTTGACGAGCGTGCCGCCGTGGCGGCGGGCGACCCCGGCCAGTGCGTCGAGGACCGCGCCGATGATGCTGCGTGCCTTCTCGTTGCCGCGCGTCTCGAACAGCTTGGTGCTGCCGGATACGTCCGCGAAAAGGATCGTGAGGGATTGCGAAGCAGTCATCTGACGGATGATAGGGTATTCGCGCGACCGGCTCCAATCCGACGGCAGCAATGCGCCGATGCGCGTTGCTGCCGCCATCGCGCAGCGCACGCCGGACCGCGGATCAGCCCGCGGCGGCGGCGAGGCGGTCCGCGGCGGCGACGATGTCGGCCTCGCCGGGCAGGACGAACAGCGCGGCACCTGCCAGCGGCGTGTAGGTGTCGGCACCGACCACGCGCTGCAGCGGCACGCCCGCGCAACCGCCTTCGACGATCGCCGTGATGACACCCTCGCCGACGCCGGCCGACTGGCGCCCTTCGTCGACGACGATGATGCGGCGCGCGCTGCGCGCCTGCCCGGCGATCCAGGCGTCATTGAGCGGCACGAGCCAGCGCAGATCGACCACGCGCACGTTCCAGCCGTGTGCGGCCTCGATCGCGCGCGCGGCGCGCAGGCTCATGGGCACGCCGTTGCCGTACGTGAAGATGACGAGGTCGCCCGCCTCGGGCGCATACACGCGGCCCTCGCCGAGCGTCATCGCCTGGTCCGGCGGCGGATAGGCGAACGACCAGCCGCCGTCGCCCGGCGCGTGCAGGTCCTTGGTCATGTACAGCGCGATCGGCTCGAGGAACACGCCGACCCGGCCGTCGACCCGGGCCAGTGCAGCGAGCGTGCGCAGCATCGTCGCGGCATCGTCACCCCGACTCGGGCAGCCGACGACGAGGCCCGGGATGTCGCGCAGCGCGCTGATCGAGTTGTCGTTGTGGAAATGCCCGCCGAAACCCTTCTGGTAACCGAGGCCCGCGATCCGGACCAGCATCGGGTTGCGGTACTGGTCGTTCGAGAAGAACTGCAGCGACGCGGCCTCGCCGCGGATCTGGTCGCAGGCGTTGTGGAAATAGGCGAGGTACTGGATCTCGGGGATCGGCAGCATGCCCATGTTCGCGTAGCCCTGGGCGAGCCCGAGGATCGTCGTCTCGTCGAGCAGCGTGTTGAACACGCGTGAAGCGCGGAACGCCTTGTGCAGGCCCTTGGTCACCGTGTAGACACCGCCCTTCTGGGCGACGTCCTCGCCGAACAGCAGCGTCTCGGGATACTTGCACATGAGGTCGTACAGGGCCTGGTTGATCTGGATCGCGAGATGGCGCGGGGGCAGGTTTTCCGGCAGCTTGTCGGCGCCGCCGAACACCGCGGCACGCTGGCCGGGATCGACCTTGCGCACGGCCTCGGCATGCACGGCCGCAGGCGTGTACGGCGCGAGCGGCGCGATGACTTCGGCCAGCGAGGCGAGCTTGTCGCGCCGGTCGGCTGCATGCGCGGCGGCGAAACACTTCGCGCGCATGTCCTCGTACATCGCGAGCAGCGAATCCTTCGTGTACAGGCCCGATTCGAGCGCGATCGCAGCGGAGCGCAGCAGCGGATCGCCGGCCTCGACGGCGACGAGTTCCTCGATGCTGCGCCACTCGATCTCGAAATCGGTGCCGGCGTGGCCCATGATCCGCGTTGTGCGCAGATGCAGGAAGGTCGGCCGGCGCGTGCGCCGGCAATGCTCGACCGCGCGCGCTACGTCGCCGTAGCCGCTCGAGAGATCGAGCCCGTCGGCGAAGAAGTAGTCGAGATCGCCGCGCCTGGCGAAATTGCGCTCGATCCAGCCGCCAGGCGTCTTCACCGAGATGCCGATGCCATTGTCCTCGCAGACGAACAGCACGGGCGCCGGCAACTTCTGGTAGGCCGTCCAGGCGGCAGCATTGAATGCCGCCTGCGCAGTCGCATGGTTCGACGAGGCATCGCCGAACGAGCAGATCGCGATCGAATCTGCCGGCACCGGCAGTTCATGGCCGATCCGGCGCGCCTGCTCGATCGCGACTGCCGTGCCGAGCGCCTTCGGCAGGTGCGAGGCGATCGTCGAAGTCTGCGGCAGGACCCACAGCGGCTTCGAGCCCCAGACCTTGTGGCGGCCGCCCGAGGCAGGATCGTCCTTGCTCGCCGCGAACGACAGCGCCGAATCCATGACCGGATCCATGCCGGGCAGCTTGCGGAAGCGTTCGGCCATGAATGCGCCGGAACGGTAATGCAGGAAGGCCGGATCGGTGTGCCGCGTCGCGCGCGCGACCATCGCATTGCCTTCGTGGCCGCTCGACCCGATCGTGTAGAAGACCTTGTTCTGCACGCGCAGCACGCGGGCCATGAGGTCGAGATGGCGCGAGACGACTTGCGATTCGAACAGGTCGAGGAAATCCGCCGCGGTGCACGCGCTGCCGGGCAGGACTGGCGCCGCGGGCGACGGACGTGCGGCGGCGCGCCCGCTCCAGTCACGGACGAATTCGATGAAGTTCTGGTCGCAGATCTCGGCCCGGTTGAGACCGCGGTGGCGGGCGGCGATGACGGGTCGGGTCGGAGCGGGAACGGCGGCCATGGGGTTGGATGGAAGTCGGCGGGAACGCTATTGTAGCGTCGGCGCAGCAACAGGACCGGGGGGAAACGTGGCGACGCCTCACGATCCGTTCGAACACGACGAACCTACCGAATTCACCGGAACCGCGTCGGCCCTGCCCGCAGCGGCGGATGCGCCCGCATCGGCGATGCCGGGCTCGCGGATCGGCCCGTACCTGCTGATCGAGGCGATCGGCGAAGGGGGAATGGGCGAGGTGTTCCTCGCCGAGCAGGCCGAACCGATCCGGCGTCGCGTCGCGCTGAAGCTGGTCCGGCGGCAGATCGTCGACGCGTTGTCACTGGCCTACTTCGAGATCGAGCGCCAGGCGCTCGCGCGCATGGAACATCCGGCAATCGCGCGCGTCTACGATGCGGGTCGCACGCCGGAAGGATTTCCGTACTTCGCGATGGAGTACGTCGATGGCGTCACCCTCGGTCGATGGCACGAACAGTCGGCGCCCGATCTCGGACGACGGCTGCGCGTCTTCATCACGCTGGTGCGGGGTGTGCAGCATGCACACGAACGCGGCATCGTGCATCGCGACCTCAAGCCGGACAATGTGCTGGTCACGGAAGTCGACGGCGAGCCGCAACCGAAGCTGATCGACTTCGGCATCGCGGTCGGCATCGATGCCGGCACGGGCGCAGGCACCGTGAACCGTGCCGGCAGCATCGACTACATGAGTCCGGAGCAGTTCGTCGCCGACCATGCCGCGCTCGACGCGCGCAGCGATGTCTACAGCCTGGGCTTGATCCTGCTGCATCTCCTGGTTCCACACCTGCGCACGCGCGGCGAGCCGACCCAACGGCCAACCGAGCTGCACGCGCGCCTGTGCGCATCGCTCGTCGGAAGGCGCGACCCAGAACTCGACGCCGTGCCGGGTGAATTGCGCCACCTGCTCGCGCGCGCGCTCGCCCCCGACCGCGAAAACCGCTACGAGTCAGCCAGTGCGCTCGCCGACGACGTGCAGCGTTTCGTCGACAAGCGCCCGCTGCGTGCGCTGCCGCGCTCGCGGACCTATGCCCTGCGCAAGCTGGTCGCACGCAACCGCGTCGCGTTCACGCTGGCCGCCGGCGTCGTGCTTGCCGTGCTGGTCGGGCTCGGCGCGACGCTGTGGTCGCTGGCCGAAGCCGAACGCGAGGCAGCGCGTGCGCGCGCGACGGCCGATTTCCTCGCCACCGTGCTGTCGAGCGTCAATCCCGACGTCGCGCGCGATCTCGACAAGACCCTGCTGCGCAAGGTGCTCGACGAGGCGGCCACGCGCGCGGATCACGAACTGGCCGGCCAGCCGGACGTCCGCGCCGTGATCGAGCGCGCGATCACCGAGAGCTATCTCGGTCTCGGTGACCATGCGCGTGCGCTCGAGCACGCATCGCGTGCCCACGCGAACATGCTTGCCTTGCATGGCACCCGGCATGACGAGACATGGCGCAGCCTGCTTCCGTACAGTGAAGCGCTGGTCCGCAGCGGCAAGCTCGATGAAGCCGAGGCGCTGCTGCGCCAGGCGATCGCAGATGCAACGCGCAACCTCGGCGCGGACCACGAACTGACGTTGCGTCTGCGCCATCATCTCGGCCTCGCCTTGCGTGATCTCGGACGCGTGAGCGAGACCCTGGTCGAGTTCGCGGACGCCGCGAACGGCCTGCAGACCGCACTCGGCGAGGACGCGGTCGCGACCGTCAATGCCGCCTATGCCTGGGCCATCGCCCTGGCCGACAGCGACCGCTTCGACGAGGCGATTCCGCGCCTCAAGGCGCTCATCGCGCGGCGCGGCGAGCGGCGCGGGATCGACCATCCCGAAGTGCTCAGCATGCGCAACAGCCTCGCCGTGTTCTTCATGATGTCGCGCCGCTACGCTGACGGCGAACGCGAACTGAAGGCCCTGCTCGCGCCGTTCTCCAGCCAGTACGGCGCCGACAATCCGACCACGCTGATGATCCATGGAAACCTCGGCGGCGCGCTGCGCCAGCAGGGCAAGGTCGAGGAAGCAGGACCGTACTACCTGCGTGCGATGGAGGGTTACCGCAAGCTGTTCGGGACCGACAATCCGCGCTCGATCATGACCCTGCACAACTACGGCAACTGGCTGCTCGATGCCGGCCGTGTCGACGAGGCGGCCGCGACGCAGGCCGATGCACTGGCCGCGGCGGACCGCATCTACAAGGAACTCCATCCGACCCAGGCCGAGATCATGACCAGCATTGGCAAGGTCAGGACGAGGCAGGAGCGCTTCGCCGAAGCCGAACAGGTACTGCTGAAGTCGGTCGAAATGAAGGTCGCGCTGCGCGGCGAAACGAACAGCCGACTGTTCCAGAGCCGCGAGGCCTTGCGCGAGCTGTATGCCGCGTGGAAACGGCCCGAGGAGATCGCGAAATGGGCTGAGCCCCCGGCCCCGTAGCGCGAAGGCCGATACGGATTGCGGGCGGCTGTGCCGGCGCGCGTCGCGCCGAGCGCGGTGTCGCCGGGACGGCGTCGCGTTACGCGCCGATGCCGACGAATCGCGGCTGCGCACGCACCCGATCGAGCCACGCGCCGACCGCGGGAAAGCGGTCGAGGTCGAAACCGCCTTCGGCAGCGACATGCGTATAGGCGAACAGCGCGATGTCGGCGACCGAATAGCCGCTGTCGACGAGGAATTCCCGGTCGCGCAGATGCTGCTCCATCACCGCGAGGGCCTGCACGCCACGTTCGCGAAGCTGCGGCAGTTCGGCACGACGCGGATGGTCGTCCGCCAGCCAGCCGCAGATGAAGCGCGCGACCGCGATGTACGGTTCGTGGCTGTACTGCTCGAAGAACATCCACTGCAGCACCTGCGCACGCTGCCAGGCATCGGCCGGCAGCAGCGGCGTGCCCTCGGCGAGGAAGCACAGGATCGCGTTCGACTCGGCGAGCACGCGGCCGTCGTCGAGTTCGAGCAGCGGCACCTTGCCATTCGGATTCTTCGCAAGGAACTGCGGCGTGCGCGTTTCGCCGTGCGCACTGTCGATCTCCACCCAGCGATACGGCCGTCCGAGTTGCGCGAGCAGCAGCTGCGGCTTGTAGCAGTTGCCGGAAGCCTTCATGCCGTACAGCGTGATCATGCGGACGCCTGCGCGGCGCGCCGAGCGAGCCATTCCTCGCGCGACTGGCCCCAGATCTCGACCCCGAAATCCGCCGGTGCCGGCAGGCGGCCCATGCGCAGCAGGCGCGAACCGAGACGCCGCGCGACGGCTTTCGACGGCTCGTTGGCCGGGTCGATCGTGTGGATCAGTTCGCTCCAGCCGAGTGTCGTGACGGCCCAGTCCATTGCCGCGGTCGCGCCTTCGGTCGCATAGCCCCTGCCCCAAACCTCGCGCACGAGACTCCAGCCGACCTCGGTTCCCGGCCAGCCCTCCGGCCGCCACGGCCCGAGCCGGCCGATCCATTGTCCGCTGGCCTTCTCGATGACCGAGAAGAAGCCGAAACCCTGGATCTGCCATGCGCCGACCATGGTCAGGAAGTTGCGCCAGGCCACCGGGCGCACCTGCACGCCACCGATGTAGCGCGCCGCCTGTTCATCGGCCGAGAACGCGGCCCACGGCTCGAAGTCCTCGGCGCAGGGTGGGCGCAGCAGAAGGCGCCCGGTTTCGAGGCGCAGGTCGAGAATGCTCATTAAGGTGCGTTCACTGCATGGCCCGCTTCCGCCGGCAGGTACTCGCACGAGGGCAGTGCCCGAACGATCTGCGGAAAATCGCCGGTCGCACAGTGCCACTGCACACCCATGGCTTCGGTACCCCCGAGATCGGGAATGAATTCGATGATCCCGCCGTCGCGACCGGACAGCGCATCGAATGCGAGCACGATCCGCCCGCCATCGCCAATCGACAACGAAAGCAGGCTGTGTCCGCGGTACTTGTCGGGCGCCGGCAATCCTGCCTCGGCATTCGTCAGCGGCATGCGGCCGAGCGACATGTAGTGCTCGGTGATGGCCACCTTTGCCGAAGCGATCGCTACGACATCGCTGCGGATCGCCTCGATCGCACGCTGCTCGACGGCGAGCCGTTCCTGCAGCGCGCGACCGCGCAACTCGGCCTCGCGCTGCGTGCGCTCGACCGTCTCGCGCTCGCGGTCCTGTGCGCGCTGCTGCCAGGCCTGAAAGCCGAACAGGGCGACGACGACGGCGAGCAGGGTGATACCGAAGGTGATGAGGCCATGGCGCATGCAAGCTCACTCCCGGGCAGCTTCAGCATCGATCAGAACGCGTTGATTCCCGTCACCTCGCGCCCGACCACGAGCTGATGCACGGTTTCGGTGCCTTCATAGGTGATGACCGATTCGAGGTTGAGCGCATGGCGGATCGGGCAATGCTCGGTCGTGATGCCGGCGCCGCCGAGGATGTCACGCGCCTCGCGCGCGATGTCGATCGCCATGCGGCAGTTGTTCCACTTGGCCAGCGACACCTGGGTCGGCTGCATCGTGCCGGCGTCCTTGAGTCGCCCGAGCTGCAGCGACAGCAGCTGCGCGAGCGTGATGCGGCGGGCCATCTCGGCCAGCTTGATCTGCACGGCCTGGCGCGCCGCGATCGGCTGCTTGAACAGGATGCGCGTCTTCGAATACTCGAGTGCCTCGCTGTAGCACGCAATCGCCGCACCGATCGGGCCCCAGGTGATGCCGTAGCGCGCCTGCGTCAGGCAGCCGAGCGGACCCTTGAGGCCCTTCACGTTCGGCAGGCGGTTCGCTTCGGGCACGCGCACGTTGTCGAAGTACAGCGCCGAGGTCACCGATGCGCGCAGGCTCATCTTCTTGTGGATTTCCTGCGCCGTGTAGCCGGCAAAATCCTTCTCGACGACGAAGCCCTGGATGCCGTCGTCGGTCTGCGCCCAGACGATCGCGATATGGGCGAGATTGCCGTTCGTGATCCACATCTTCGAACCGTTGAGGATCCAGTCGGCGCCGTCCTTCTTCGCATGCGTGCGCATGCTGGCAGGATCGGAACCGCCCTGCGGCTCGGTCAGCCCGAAGCAGCCGATGACGTTGCCGGCCGCCATGTCGGGCAGCCAGCGCTGGCGCTGTTCCTCGGTCCCGTAGGCGTAGATCGGATACATGCACAACGACGACTGCACCGAAGCGAAACTGCGGATGCCGGAATCGCCGCGCTCGAGCTCCTGGCAGATCAGGCCGTAGCTGACACCATTGAGGCCGGCGCAGCCGTATTCGACCGGCAGGCTCGAGCCGAGCAGGCCGAGTCCGGCCATCTCGGGAACCAGTTCGGCAGGGAAGCGGCCCTGGTCGAAGCAATCGCCGATGATCGGGATCACGCGCTCGTCGGTGAAGCGTGCCACCGTGTCCTGCACGGCGCGCTCCTCCTCGCTGAGCAGCGAACGCACATCGTAGAGATCGACGGGATTGAGCGGGGTGGCGGCCATGGCGGGATTCCGGGGAAGGCAAAGCCCGCGATTGTAGCCGGGCGGTGGGGGCGCAGCCATGGTGGCCACGCGCCGGGCGGCGTCAGGCGTCCAGCGCGCAGACCCGCAACCACGCCCGCATTTGCCGCCGTGGCAGCAGCGGCGTCGCCCCGCGGGTGCGCCGCCCCTTATCCGCGCTGTCGGGCACCCGCTCCGCGCGCGCGGGGAGCAGGGAAACAAGTGGCAGCTCGGATGGCGTGATGCCGGCGCGGGGGCAGGATGCGCCCGATGCGGCCTCCGACCTCGTCGGCGACGCGCAATGCGTCGTTGCTGGCGGGGGCGACGCCGACGGATCAGCCCGGAGGTGCGGTGCCCGCCAATGAGCGTGGCAATGCGGAGAGCGCCGAATGGCTCGTTTCGCGCTGTTCCCAGTCGCGTTCGTTTTCGAGGTACAGCGCATTGAGGCGTTCCAGCACCGCATCTCCGGCAAGCCAGGCCAGGGCCATCGTGAGGCCGCTCGGCAACAGGTGGCCCGGCGCGATGTCGTCGCCGAGCGCCACGCGCAGCAGGCTGTCGGCTGTCCGGCAAGCGTCGAAGGTGGGCAGGATCTCGTCGTCGAGGTATTCGAACAGCGCGTCGACCAGACGATCCACGTGCTCGCTCGACATCAGGGAACCGCCGACCGACATCAGGCCCCACTGGCTCTCCTTCATGAACGCGGCCATGCCCCGGTATTCGTTTCCACGCAGGCGGATCTGCCGACTGCCGGCCGCCGCACGCACGGCCTCCGGCAGGTGCGGAACGACATGGGCGAGCACGTCGAACGAAAGCACGTTGTTGAAGACCGAGAAGCCGATCCTCACCATTTGCGGACCGATCGGCGACTCGCGTTCGGCGATCCACGGAATCTCGTCGCGGAAGGGCTCGTCGCGCCGGTACGTGAAGCCGAGCGCCTCGAAGCGCGGCCGCCAGACCGCTTCGCAACGCGCCATGACGGCCTCCCGATCTGCGGGAGTGACGGGCACCGAGGCCGCGTCCACCCACTGGATGCGCTTGCGCCCCTCGGCGGTGAGCAGGCGCGAGAACGGCAGGTAGAGCTGCGCGGCCACGTCGTCGTAGACACTGAATCCGAGCGAGGTCGCGACACGCATCAGCACCCGGTGAAAGCCTTCCGGCCCGTCGAACGACAGGCCGTAAGTGCGTTCGCGATGCGCGATGTCGAACGGTCCTTCATCCCAGACCATGGCGGTGCCGAGCGCGGCCATGCGCGACTCGACCTCGTCGCGCAGGCGGCGCCACTTCGCGTTCGGCGGCGACGGCCGGCCGGACAGGTGCTGGTGCATCTGCTCGGCCGCCATCAGCGTGGCGGGCTCGAAATGCTCCCAGAGGTGCACGACATGACTCATAAAGGACTCCATGGACAGCCGCCGATATTGGCGCCGCGCGATTCTACGATGCGCACGTCGAGCGGAATGCCGCGCCGCCCCCAAGCACGATCTCAGGGTGGCCTGCCGCGTCGCGCCCGGTGATTGTCGGCACGCTCGAGAACGCAAGACGAAACCTTCGCGAGTGGTGTGTCCTGCCTGCGATCCGACCTGATTTTCGCCGGTCGCTCGGCCCCCGGTCAGCGCCGACGCTCGCGGCACGCTGCCCGGGCCTAGCCTGCGCAGTGGCGCTGCACGAGGCGCAGGGCCTGCGCGCGCGCGGCCGCACGCTGCGCGGCATCGAGCGCGGCGCCACGGCGATCGGCATAGGCCGCGGATGCGGCCGCATCGGCGCCAGGCGCGAGCAGGCTCGCCTCGCTGTAGACGCTGGCCATGTAGGGATCGGCGCGGACGATCCAGATGCGGCGTCCGCGCTCGCCCGCGTACGCCTCGGCGAGCACGCCGAGCGCGCGGCAATCGCCGAGGGCAAGGGCACGATTGAGGAAGCCGGCCGCCTGAGCGCGGCGGCGCGCGACCTCGTCGAAATTGCGCAGGATCGCGTTGTAGCCGTCCATGTCCTGCAGGCCCCAGTCGGCATAGTCGAGCATCGCATCGGTGTTGCCGGCCGCAGCAGCCTTTTCGAGCAGGTCGAGGCGGCTTTCGAACAGTTCGTCGTCGATGCCTGAGCAGCGTTCGCGTGCAGCCGCCATCCGTTCGATGCCGCTTGCGATCGAATCGAGTTCGGCGTCGCTCGCCGGATCGCGTCCGTTGCGCCAGCGGAAGCGGCGCAGCAGCCCGTTGCGGATCGCCTCGTCACTGCGCAATCCACGCGCGCGCTGGCATTGCACGAGTTCCATCGCGAGCGCGCGGGTCGCATCGGCCCTGCCCGCTTCGACGAGCGGCAGCAAGGCTGCGATCGCCTCGCGTGGTGGCGTGCCTTCGGGCGGCAGGTCGACCGCCCGCGGGCTGTCGACTGCCAGTGGCGGCGCCGCTGCCGATGCAGCGGTCGACGCGCGCCGTGCAGGGCCATCGGCGCGGGCGAGGACGGCATCGATTGCCTCGTCCTCGTCGAGTTCGTCGAATGCCGGCTCGGCCCCGGCTTGCAGTGCCGCCGGAACGCCGTCCTCGCGCGCGTCCCACGCGAACACGGCGCAAGCGACTACAATCACGGCCACGGCGAGCAGCGCGGCGATCCGCCCGCGCGCGCGCTTCGGCGCCGACCCGGTCCCCGCGTCACCCATCGACTCATCGACCTTGCGCATGCACGTTCCCGTTCTTGCCTACCACGCAGTCAACATCGCCGGCAATGAATATGCAAACAACGATCATGTGGCGTTCGCCGCCGACCTGCGCCTGATCGACCGCCTCGGCCTGCGCGTGGTTCCCGTGCACTGGCTCGTGGACCAGTTGCTCGGGCATGCCGAACGCGATCTCTCGCGCTGCGTCGCCCTGACCTGCGACGACGGCTCGGATTTCGACTTCCACGATCTCGACCACCCTATCCATGGTCGGCAACGCAGCCTGTTCAACCTGCTCGGCGACTTCATCGCCGAGCGCGGGCGCGAGGCCCAGCCCGACCTGCACCTGACCTCGTTCGTGATCGCCTCGCCGGCCGCGCGGGACGAGATCGATCGCGCGGCCCTGGTCGGGCGCGGCTGGATGGGCGAGGACTGGTGGGCGCAGGCCGCTGCGAGCGGGCTCGTCGCGATCGAGAACCACAGCTGGGACCACAACCATCCCGCGCTCGCCGGACCCGGCATCGACGGCATGCCGCGCGGCTCGTTCCTCGACGTCGACAACGACGTGCGCGCCGAAGCCGAGATCGCCGCCGCCCGTCACTACATCGACGCGCGCATCGCCCCGCGCCGCACGAGCCTGTTCTGCTATCCGTTCAGTCACGTGCCGCGCCACCTGCACGACGTCTACCTGCCGCAGCGGATCGACGAGCACGGCATGCTGGCCGCGTTCGGCGACGGCGCCGCAGCAGTCACGCCGACGAGCGACCGCTGGAACCTGCCGCGCTACATCTGCGGCTGGCACTGGAAATCACCCGAGGCCCTGCACGAAATCCTCCGCAGCGCCATGTGAACGACGCCGAGCGGCGCCCCCAACGATTGCTGGCGCGGGTTTCGATGAGATGCACGGCGTCCCGCACACCCGCAGGAGCGGCCCCGGCCGCGACCGAACTTCGCCGCAGATTGCATCGCGACCAGGGTCGCTCCTACAAGAAACAGGCGCGGGTTTCGATGAGATGCACGGCATCCCGCACACCCGTAGGAGCGGCCCCGGCCGCGACCGAATCTGGCCGCAGATTGCATCGCGACCAGGGTCGCTCCTACAAGAAACAGGGCGCGGGTTTCGATGAGATGCACGGCGTCCTGCACACCCGTAGGAGCGGCCCCGGCCGCGACCGAATCTGGCCGCAGATTGCATCGCGACCAGGGTCGCTCCTACCGAGCCACGGCGCGGGCTTCGATGACATCTTCGGCCGTGGGCCCGGATGACCGTTACGTCGTTGCCGCTTCGTTGCCGGCTGCCCGGAATGCCATGGATCCGCGCGATCAGAACGGGCCTACTGCATGCGCCTGCGCGATCAGCCGCTCGCGCGTCGCCGCATCGCATTCGCGCATGAACAGCACGAGCAGGTGGTCGTGCCCGGTCTTCGAGAAACCGACCGCGAGATCGGCCCGCTCGGCCAGCACGTCGCCGCAATAGCCGAAGATCGCGGCGAAACGAGGCGCGAAATGCGCAACCGACCAGGCCAGCGCATGCCGGTACAGGCCACCGGCCGCTCGGATCGCCGCGCGGGTTTCGGGGTCGAGGCGGCGCAAGGCGCGATTGTCGACGCAGGCTCCGCCACCGAGCAGTGCATCGCCGAGCGCGCTGAAATGGATGTAGCAGAGCACATCGCCCGGGCCGTCTGGCGTACGCGCGCGCGCGATCACGTGATGCGGGAAATCGGGCGGTGAATCGCCGTAGCGATGGCGGAACACCGCCTCGGCGTCGCGCGCATCCTCGACTTCACCGACGACGACGTGCCGGTCGATCGCGGCGGGACTCATGCGCGGGCGGGGCTCACGGGCCAGTATCCAGGTTGTGCACGCCATGCGGCACGTGCCCGCTCGCGACATGCTGGCGTGCCGATTCGATGTTGAGCATCGAGTCGTCGAAGAAGATGTCGGCGCCGAACGCCTCGAGGAACGGTCCCTTGCTGCGCCCGCCGAGGAACAGGGCCTCGTCGAGGCGCACGCCCCACTCGCGCAAGGTCAGGATCACGCGCTTGTGCGCGGGGGCCGAGCGCGCGGTCACGAGCGCAGTGCGGATCGGCGATCCTTCGATCGGCAACGCGGCCTGGATGCCGTGCAAGGCGCCGAGGAACGCACGGAACGGACCGACCGCGAGCGGCTCGCGCGCGCGCTCGATCTCGTTGCGGTGGAACGCTTCGAGGCCTTCATGGTGCGAGACGCGCTCGGAGTCGTCGCCGAAGATCACCGCGTCGCCGTCGAACGCGATGCGCAACTGCTCGGACGGCAGCTCGGGAGCCTTCGACGGCAGGATCGTGGCCGCGGCGACGCCCGCGGTCAGCGCACGTCGCACGTCGTCGACGTTCGCCGAAAGGAACAGGTTCGCGCCGAACGGATGCGCATAGGCCGCGGTCGGCGCGCCGTTCGTGAACGCGGCGCGCACGATGTCGAGGCCGTAGTGCTCGATCGCATTGAAGATGCGCAAGCCGGTGTCGGCCGAGTTGCGCGAAAGCAGGATCACCTCGACGCGCGGCGCACCGGGCATCAGCGCATTGAGGCGCAGCAGCTTCTGCACGAGCGGAAACGCGATGCCGGGCCCGAGCAGGTCGTCCTCGTGGGCGATCTGGTAGCGCGCGTAGGCATCGAGGCCTTCGCGCTCGAACAATTGGTGGCTGTCGCCGAGATCGAACAGTGCGCGCGAGGAGATCGCGACGACGAGCTTGTCCGCAACGGGCGCCTGGGCGGACATCGGGTGAACGGGAACCGACATGCGCACACTTTAGCCGAACCACGATCGCACCGGTGACCGGCGCGATCGCGCGGTCGATCAGTCCACGCCGTCGGCGAAGATCTTCTCGGCGACGAGGAACGCGTTCCACGCGTCGATGCGCCCGCTACCCTGTACGTGGTTCGGGAACGTCGTGGCCGGTATGCCACCGCAGACCTGGGACGACGAGGTCAACGGCACCGCCGTGTCACGCAGGATCTGCTGGACGCGAGCAGGATTACCACGCAGCGACGGATCGACCGACATGATCAGGGCGACCACGCCTGCCACATGCGGCGTGGCCATGCTGGTCCCGCTCATCGAGGTGTAGGCGCTGTCGCTGGTTAGCGTGATCGAGCGCACCGACGACCCCGGCGCAATGACGTCGGGCTTCACGCTGGCGAGTCCAGCGGCCGGACCGCGGCTCGAGAAACCGGACATCGCATCCGACGACGTCATCGAGCCGACCGTGAACGAAGCATCGTAGATCGCGGGTGGATCGACGATCGTCGAGCAGCTCGAGCCCGTGTTGCCCGCCGCGGCGACGAAGACGATGCCGCCGTCGACGAGGTTCTCGATCGCCTCGCGGACCTCGTTGCCGGCAGTACAGCCCTCGCTCGGCGGGCAACCCCAGGAGTTGCCGATCACGTCGGGGGCGAGGTCCGGATTCGGATTCACACCGGCAAGGTCGGTCGGTGCAAGGAAGAACTCGGCGCATTCGTTGTACATGGCCGGCGTTCCTGCCCCTGCATTCATGTTGCGGCAGCCGATCCATTTCGCGCCCGGGGCGACGCCGACCTGGTTCGCCGCGCCGTCGTCGCCGAGCATCGTGCCGATCGTGTGGCTACCGTGTCCGTGGTCGTCGCACGGGATAGCCGAATCAGCGCCGCACGCGCCTCCTGACACGTGGACCGAATCGTGCCAGTTGTAGTTGTGGTCGGCGACCGCGCCGTTCCAGCCGCGGTACTTCGACTTGATCGCCGCGTGCGACCAGCGCACGCCGGTGTCCTGACCCGCGATGACGATGCCCTGGCCCGTGAAGCCGGCCGCCCAGACCTGAGGCGCACGCACCTTGTTGACGCCCCATTCGATCGCAAGCGTCGCATCGGGCGCGGGCGTGGCGAACACGTCGGGATCCTGTGGCGGACGCTGCAGTGCGATCTCGTTGTTCGCGACGAGGCGGGAGACGTCTCCGCGACTTGCCAGCGCATCGATCTGCGCGGCGCTCAGCTCGGCCTGGATCATGTTGACGATCCAGAACGGCCGATGGGCGACGCCCTGGCTGTCGAGCCATCCGCGCAGGTCGGCCTGCGAGACCTCGGCGGTCGCCCGCAACGAATCGACGAGCGCGCGCCGGCGTTCGAGATAGTCGCCGCTCGTGCGCAACAATGACTTTGGCGCCTTCGCTGCGAGCACGATCAGCGCGTCGGCGGCGCCCGCCTGCGCAGCCCTGGCACGCAATTGCGGATCGACTTCGGCGCAATACACGTTCACGCAAGCCAGGGAGAGCAAGATCGAAGCGATCACGTGCGGGATTCGATGCAACCGGTTCATGTCGATTCCTGACTGGGCGGGGATGGCGGATCGTGGGCCTTCGTGCTGCGCATCGGCGTGCGTCCCGCGACCGCGGTGCCGGCGACGATTCGGGCAATAGTCTAAACCCGGACAAGCCGCGCCGTCGCGGCAGCGGCTCAGAACGCGAACTGCTCGTCGATGATGCGTTCCTCGAGGTTGTTGTCGGGATCGAACAGCAGTGTCATGGTTTGCTCGGTCGACTCGCGGATCAGCACCTCGACGACATCGCGGACCTCGTTCGAGTCGGCGGTCGCGCTGACCGGGCGCTTGTACGGGTCGAGGATCTCGAACTTGATCCCGAGCCGCGCCGGCAGCACGGCGCCACGCCAGCGGCGTGGCCGGAACGGGCTGATCGGGGTCATCGCGAGCAGTTGCGAGCCGAACGGCAGGATCGGACCGTGCGCGGACAGGTTGTAGGCGGTCGAACCGGCCGCGGTCGCGACGAGGACGCCGTCGCACATCAATTCGTCGATCTTGACCGCGCCGTCGATCGAGACGCGGATATGGGCGGCCTGCTTGGTCTGGCGCAGCAGGGAGACTTCGTTGAACGCGAGCGCATCGACGTTCGAACCCGATTCCGAAATCGCATGCATGTGGAGCGGGCGCAACACGGTCGGCTGGGCGCGCGCGATGCGCGTCTCGAGGTCGTCGGCGTGGTACGGATTGAGCAGGAAGCCGACCGTGCCGAGCTTCATGCCGTACACGGGCAAGCCGCGTGCCATGTTCCGGTGCAAGGTGCGCAACATGAAACCGTCACCACCGAGCGCGACGATGATCTCGGCCTCCTCGGGCGAGGCATTGCCGTAACGCCGCTCGAGCTCCGCGAGCGCGGACTGCGCTTCCCCGGTCGGGCTGGCCACGAAGGCGATGCGCTGACTCAAGATGACCCTCCCCCGCCCGCGCCGTGTGCGCGTTGCGGCGACTGTAGCAGACCGCTCCGGTATCGCAGGTGCGGCACCTGGCGCGAATCGGTCCAGCCGCAAGATGGCATCGCGCGCAGGCGCGCTCCTGCCGGCGCCTGCTGCCCGCTTCGGTCACCGTGTCGGCGTCGCCGCCTAGGCCAGTTGCGCGAGGCGCCGCACGGCGACCGACACGAGCGGATAGTCGACGGTCAACTGGCTGCGCATGTCGGTGAACATGCCGAGCGTATACGCGAGCGCCGGATCGTCACGCTCGAGCCATGCGGCGACGCGTTCGCTGCCGTTTCCGGCCTTGGCCTGCGGGCTTTCGAGGACCTGACGGGTCAGGGCCCGCTGGCGGGCATTGAGCTCGTCGCGCAACGACCCGCGCGCGTGCGCATGCCAGCGCGTCTCGACCGGCAATTCCTCGATCTTCTCCATGAGCCAGCGCAGGTTGAGTGCCTCGCCGGTCGCGAAATAGACGCCGGCCACGTCGGCGATCGGGTGTCCGCTTTCGCTGGCGACGAGAACAATGTCGAGCAAGGCGCCGAGCGCGGGCAAGGCGGCCAGTTGCGCGGACAGGCCCGGTGCAAATCCGAGCTCGGCCCAGCGCGCGGTTCCGGCCTCGAGCGCGGCCCGGTCGGCATCGGTGACGATTTCCGCGAGGCGCGACTTCAACGCGACCATGCCGGGCTGGTAGCGCTCGACCGCCGCGGCGATGTCCTGCACTTCGCCCGGATGGTTGAGCAGCCAGCGCGTCATGTTGCGCAGCAGTTGCCAGATCGCGAGGTTCGCGTCGATCTGCGCATTGCCGTTGATGCGCCCGTCGAGCGCCTCGATCTCGGCCCACAGCGAACGCGCATCGAGCACTTCGCGCGCGATGTTGAACGCCTTGGCGACCGCGGCGGGCGACTGCCCCGTGTCTTCCTGCATGCGCAACATGAACGTCGCGCCCATGCGGTTGACCATCGAGTTGGTCACCGCCGTCGCGATGATCTCGCGCTTGAGGCGGTGGCGCTCCATGTGTTCGGCGAAGCGCTCGCGCAGCGGCTCGGGGAAGTAGCGACGGAGTTCCTTGGACAGGTACGGATCCTCGGGCACGTCGGACTCGAGCAGCTGCTGGAAGATGACGATCTTCGAATACGAGAGCAGGATCGCGAGCTCCGGCCGGGTCAGGCCGACCCCGCGCGACTTGCGCTGGGCGAACTCGGCATCGCTTGGCAGGTATTCGATCTGGCGATCGAGCAGGCCCTGCGCTTCGAGCGTGCGGATGAAGTGCTGCTTGGAGCCGAGACGCGCGACCGACATGCGCTCCATGATGCTGATCGCATCGTTCTGCCGGTAGTTGTCGAACAGGACGAGGCGTTCGACCTCGTCGGTCATCGCGCGCAGCAGGCCGTTGCGCTCCTCGACGCTGATCTCCTCGCGCTGCACGGCGTCGTTGAGCAGGATCTTGATGTTGACCTCGTGATCGGAGGTGTCGACGCCGGCCGAGTTGTCGATGAAATCGGTATTCAGCAGCACGCCGTTCATCGCCGCTTCGATGCGCCCGCGCTGGGTCATGCCGAGGTTGCCGCCCTCGCCGATGATCTTGCAGCGAAGTTCGCTGCCGTTGACGCGGATCGCGTTGTTGGCGCGATCGCCGGCATCGGCGTTGGTTTCGACCTCGGCCTTGACGTAGGTGCCGATGCCGCCGTTCCAGAGCAGGTCGACCGGCGCCCTGAGGATCGCGGACAGCAGGTCGTTTGGCGCGATCGAGGTCGCGCCGCCGGCGATGCCGAGCGCCTCCGCGGCCTGGGCGGACAAGGCGATCGTCTTGGCCGACCGCGGATAGACGCCGCCGCCCTCGGAGATCAGCGTCGTGTCGTAGTCCGCCCACGACGAACGCGGCACCTTGAACATGCGCTGGCGCTCGACGAAGCTGCGCGCCGCATCGGGATCCGGATCGATGAAGATGTGGCGATGGTCGAACGCGGCGACGAGGCGGATGTGCCTCGACAACAGCATGCCGTTGCCGAACACGTCGCCCGACATGTCGCCGATGCCGACGCAGGTGAAGTCCTCGCTCTGCGAATCGCGCCCGAGCGCACGGAAATGGCGCTTGACCGACTCCCAGGCGCCCTTCGCCGTGATGCCCATGCCCTTGTGGTCGTAACCGACCGAGCCGCCCGATGCGAATGCGTCGCCGAGCCAGAAATCGTGCTCGGCACTGACCGCATTGGCGATGTCGGAGAAGCTCGCAGTGCCCTTGTCGGCGGCGACGACGAGATACGGATCCGCCGCGTCATGGCGGACGACATCGCGCGGATGCGCGACTTCGCCATCGACGAGGTTGTCGGTCACGTCGAGCAGGCCGTTGATGAACATGCGGTAGCAGGCGATGCCCTCGGCGAGAACGGCGTCGCGTTCCCCGCCCGCAGGCGGGCGCTTGACGATGAAACCGCCCTTCGAGCCGACCGGCACGATGACCGTGTTCTTGACCATCTGCGCCTTGACGAGACCGAGCACCTCGGTGCGGAAATCCTCGCGCCGGTCGGACCAGCGCAGGCCACCGCGGGCGACCGGGCCGAAACGCAGGTGCACGCCTTCGACGCGTGGCGAGCAGACGAAGATCTCGCGGTACGGGCGCGGCTTCGGCAATTCGGTCAGTTGCGACGGATCGAACTTGAAGCTCGTGTATTCGTGCGCATGGCCATCGGCCTTCTGGAAATGGTTCGTGCGCAGGGTCGCGCGGATCACGGCCATGAATCCGCGCAGGATGCGGTCCTCATCGATGCTCGCGACGCGCTCGAGCAGGGCCCTGATCGCGGTCATGATCGTTTCGATCTGGTTTTCGCGGTCCTCGCCGCGGCACGCCACGATCTGGTCGATCAATTGCGGATTCGCCGCGAGCGAAACCTGGGGCACCAGGGTCGCCAGTTCCTCGCGCAGGCGTGCACGCGCGGCTTCGATCGCCTCGGCGCCGGCGTCGAGGCGACGCGGATCGAATTTCGCCTCGAACAGCTCGACGAGCAATCCGGCGATGTCCGGGTAGGCGACCAGGGTCTGCTCCATGTAGGCCTGCGAGAACGCGACGCCAGTCTGCAGCAGGTACTTGCAATAGCCGCGGATCACGCTGACCTGGCGCCAGTCGAGCCGCGCCGCGAGGATCAGGCGGTTGAAGCCGTCGTTCTCGGCGTCGCCGCGCCAGACGCGTTCGAACGCCTGCTGGAACGATTCGCCGACCTTGTCGAGGTCGAACGACAGGCGCAGCGGACGCACGAGGATGTCCTGGATCGTGATCGGCGACACATGTCCGCTGATCTCGTAGAGGTTCTCGGTCAACACGCTGACGCCGAGGTTCTCGAGCAGCGGGATCACTTCCGAGAGCGTGATGTCGCTGCCGAGGCGGAACACCTTGAAATGGAGGTCGTCTGCATGCCGCTGCGAGCGGTACAGGTTGAGCCGGATGTCGTCGGCATCGACCAGAGCCGCCGCCAGTTCGACGTCGGCCGCCGCGTTCTGCGGCGTGACCTTCTCGATGTAGCCGGCCGGCAGCGCCTTGCCGTAACGGCGGGCGAGCTTGTGGCCGCGCTCCTCGCCGTTGCGCGCGACCAGGATCTCGCGCAGGTCGTCCTGCCAATTGCGCACGATGCGGGTGATCTCCGCCTCGAGTTCGGCGATCTCGAACTGCGGCTGGTCGCCGGGTTTCGGGCGCACGATCATGTGCACGCGGGCGAGCGGCGACTCGTCGAGCAGCACGGTCGAATCGATGCGCTCGCCGCGGAAACTCTGCATCAGCAGCGCCTCGATGCGCTCGCGCACGTCGGTGTTGAAGCGGTCGCGCGGCACGTAGGCGAGCACCGAGAAGAAGCGCCCGTAGCGGTCGCGGCGCACGAACAGGCGCGTACGCGCGCGTTCGCGCAGGTCGAGCACGGCCATCGAGATCTCGTACAGCTCCTCGACCGAGCACTGGAACAGCTCGTCGCGCGGCAGCGTGTCGAGAATGTGGCGCAAGGCCTTGCCAGAGTGCGAATCGCGCTTGAGGCCCGAACGCGCGAGGATCGTCTCGAGATTGCGCCGCAGCAACGGCACGTCGCGCGGCTGGGTCATGTAGGCCGACGAGGTGAACATGCCGAGGAAACGCTGCTCGATGACCGGCTTGCCGGTGTCGTCGAAACCGAGCACCGACAGGTAATCCATGTGCCCGGCGCGATGCACGCGCGAACGCGCATTCGTCTTGGTCAGGATCAGGGCGCCGACGGCCCCGGACCTGTCGAGGTCGCTCGCGACGAGCGTCTTCAGCGAGCGTGGCGCGAAACCGCGTTCGTCGCCGCGCATGATGCCGAGGCCCGAGCCCTCGACCGCCTTGAGCACCTCGTCGTCGCCTTCGCGGACGACGCGGTATTCGCGGTAGCCGAAGAACGAGAAATGGTCGTCGGCGACCCAGCGCAGGAACGCGCTCGCCTCGGCCAGCGTGTCGGCATCGAACGGGACGTTCAAGCTCGACAGCTCGCCCGCGATCGCGAGCATCTTCGCCTTCATCGGCGCCCAGTCGGAAACCGCGGCGCGCACGTCTTCGACCGCGGCGACGATCGCGGCGCGCATGCGCTCGATTTCCTCGGCGTCGCCGACGCGCTCGATCTCGAAGTACATGACCGACTCGGGCTCGCCGGCGCCGGCCTGGTCATCGGCGAACGAAAGCACGTGGCCACCGGCGTCGCGGGCGACGCGGAAGATCGGGTGGATGACCGCGTGCGTCTCGAGGCCGGCCTGGTTGATCACCATCGAGACCGAATCGACGAGGAACGGCATGTCGTCGTTGGCGATCGCGATGATCGTGTGGCTGCTGTCGAAACCGTCGTGCGCGGCGATCGGGTTGAAGACGCGGATCTTCGCCGTGCCGGCCTTGCGCTGGCGGACGAACTCGAACATGTACAGCGCGATGCGCGCCCACTCGGCCGGATCGCGGCTCGTGATGTCGTCGGCCGGGACATGCCGGAAGAAGTGCCCGGCGAACGTGCGGGCCTCGCGTTCGCGCGAGCTTCCGGGCTGCGCGGTCACGAGTTTCAGGATCGGAGCGAGGCGATCGGCTTCCGCGGCGGCGCTGTGGGCATTCATCACGTCTGCATGGGTTGTTGCGGTGGGCGCGGAGGATACGCTGCCCCCCTGGGGGAATCCACTCGGCAAGGCGCACGCGAGGCGGAAAATCGCCCGTTTTTCCGGCGATTGCGCTTTCGGCGCGGAAATCGCCCGCGCTTTTCACGGAGCGGGCGTGATTGCGCGCGGCGTCGCCAGCGGATCCGCGTGCGGCGTTTCGCCCCGATCGCCGCCGGCGCGGGTTCGCGTTCGCGTGCGGTTGCGGCCAACGCCTCGATAAGGGTTCACTATGCGCTGCCCCGCGCCGGATGCGCGCATCGGTTCCACCCGGGAGGTTGCATGCGAGTAAGTGCCGTGTCGTGCGTCCTGATGCTGTTCGCCGGTGCAGGCGCCGGAGCGGCAACACGTCCGTTCGAGCCGATCGACGTGTTCGCGCTGCAGTGGGCCGACAATCCTCAGCTTTCGCCGGACGGCCGGCGCATCGCCTACGAGCGCAATTCGTTCGACATCATGAAGGACCGCAAGCGCACCGCCTTGTGGATGGTCGACGCGGACGGGCGCAGCCACCGCCCGCTTGCCGCGAACGGCCGTGGCGCCGCCTGGTCGGCGGATGGCCGGCGCATCGCCTACGTAGCCGAGACCGATGGCAAGGCACAGATCCACATGCATTGGCTCGAGAGCGGCGAGACGGCGCGGATCAGCGACCTGACCGAAGCGCCGCAGGGGCTGAGCTGGTCCGCCGACGGCAAGTGGCTCGCCTTCACGATGCGCGTGCCGGCTGGCGAGGCCCCGCTCGCGAAGATGCCGACGCCGCCGAAAGGCGCCGACTGGGCGCCTTCGGCCAAGGTCATCGATCGCGTCCTCTATCGGGTCGATGGCGGCGGCTACATCGATCCGGGCCACCGGCACGTGTTCATCCTCGGCGCCGATGGCGGGGCGGCGCGCCAGATCACCTCGGGCAAGCACAACTTCGCCGGCGTGCCGGAGTGGACACGCGACGGCAAGGCCGTCGTCGTCGCCGCCAATCTCGCTGACGACTGGGAGTACGAGCCGTTCGACAGCGAGCTCTACCGCGTCGACGTCGGCAGCGGCGCGCTTGTCGCACTGACCCGGCGCAAGGGCCCCGACAACAACCCGGTGTTTTCCGCGGACGGCAAGCGCCTGGCCTGGCTCGGCAACGATGACGACGGCAAGCCCTACCAGGCAGCCAGGGTGCATGTCGCCGACAGCGACGGCGCCAACCTGCGCGTGCTCGCCGCCGACAGCGACCTCGACATCGACGCGATCCGCTGGGACGGCGATCGCGGCCTGTGGGTGCAGTACGACGAACGCGGGCGCAGCCGGATCGGATGGATCGCGGCGAGTGGCGGGGAAATCCAGCCGGTGGCCGACGACGTCGGCGGCACCGCGATCGGCCGCCCCTACACCAGCGGCAGTTTCTCGGCCGCCGCCGGTCGTGTCGCCTACACGCGCGGAACCGCGTACCGGCCGGCCGATGTCGCCGTCGTCGAGCGCCGCGGCAAGCCGCGCGTGCTGACCGACCTCGATGCGAACCTGCTCGACCACGTGCAGCTCGGTGCGGTCGAGGAAATCGTCGTTCCGTCTTCGGCAGACGGGCGTCCCGTGCAGGCGTGGATCGTGACCCCTCCCGGATTCGATGCATCGCGGAAACATCCGCTGCTGCTCGAGATCCACGGCGGCCCGTTCGCGGCCTACGGGCCGCATTTCGCCCCCGAAATCCAGCTCTACGCGGCCCAGGGCTATGTCGTCGTCTATGCCAACCCGCGCGGAAGCACGAGTTACGGCAGCGAGTTCGCGAACCTGATCCGCAACGCGTATCCGGGCCGCGACTACGACGATCTGATGAGCGTCGTCGACGCGACCATCGCGCGCGGCTCGATCGACACCAGCAACCTGTTCGTCACCGGCGGCAGCGGGGGCGGCGTGCTGACCGCGTGGATCGTCGGCCATACCGACCGCTTCCGCGCGGCAGTCTCGGCCAAGCCGGTCATCAACTGGTACAGCTTCGTGCTGACTGCCGACTTCTACACGCTGTTCTCGCGCTACTGGTTCCCCGGCATGCCGTGGGACAACCTGCAGAACTACATCGAACGCTCGCCGATCCACCACGTCGGCAAGGTCGTCACGCCGACGATGCTGCTGGTCGGCGACGACGACTACCGCACGCCGGCCTCGGAGGCCGAACAGTTCTACCAGGCACTCAAGCTGCGCCGGATCGACACCGCGATGGTGCGCATTCCCGGTGCTTCGCATTCGATCAATGCACGCCCGAGCCACCTGATCGCGCAGGTCCTGCACACGATCGCGTGGTTCGAGAAGCATCGAGCGAGGTGAGCCTGATGAGCATCGACGAACCGTCGGCGACGCCCGCCGATCCCCGACCGATCCAGCTCGATGCGATCGAGGCACGCATCCTCGGTTGCCTGATCGAGAAACAGGCGACGACGCCGGACAGCTATCCATTGACGCTCAACGCGGTCGTGCTCGCCTGCAACCAGAAATCCAACCGCGATCCGACCATGGATCTCGAGGCCGGCGAAGTCGGGCATGCCCTGCGCCAGCTCGAGGGCAAGGGTCTCGTCACCGGCAGCCTTGCCGCGCGCGCATCGCGCTACGCGCATCGCTTCGACGCCGGCTACAACGTGACGTCGCGCCAGCGCGCCCTGCTCGGCCTGTTGCTGCTGCGCGGACCGCAAACGCTCAATGAACTGTACGTGCGCAGTGAGCGGCTCGCGGAATTCGCCGATGCGGACGAGGTACGCAACGTGCTCGACAGGCTCGCTTCGGTCGAGCCGGCCTTCGTCGTGTGCCTGCCTCGCGCATCGGGCCAGCGCGAGGATCGCTGGATGCACCTGCTGTGCGGGCCGGTCGAGGCACGGCCGGCGTCGCCGGCGCCGGCGCACGCCGCGGGCGCGTCGATTGCCGAGCGCGTGGCCCGCCTCGAAGCACTCGTCGATGTGCTGCATGAGGAACTCGCCGCCTTGCGCGAAGGCCCGATCACGCCCGAGTGAGTCACTTCGCCGCCAGGCTCAGCGGCCCGCGGCATTGGCGACGGCGACCGGCATGCCCGCGCCGGGCGCCGCGCGCGGACGCCCGTAGCGCCGATCGAGCCAGATCGCCGCAACGACCGCGACGGCGAGCGGACCGAACCATGCGAGGTATTGCAGGACAGCCGGATCGATGCCGGGCAGCGCCGTGCGCAGGCCGATGCTGAAGAATGCGATATGGGTGGCGACACCGTTGCCGATCATCGCGCCGTAGTGCTCGCGCAGCCACCAAGTCGGCAAGCGCGCGGACTTGCGCCAGTTGCGCAGGCCATCGACGAGCACGAGCACGCCGATTCCGCCGAATATCTGCAATAGCAGGGACCCGGTCTGCACGCCGAGGATGACAATGCCGATGCCGGCGAGCGCATTGAGGAAGGCGAGGCTCCAGTACAGTCCACCGAAGTAGCGCGCGCGGCTCGCGCGCAGGCGGATCGCGCGCAGTGCATTGATGCATGCGGTCGTCGTCAGCAGCAGCAGGAAGGCGAGGAACAATGCGCCGACCGGGCGTCCACGTTCGATGAGGGCCATCGCGAGCGGCACGCCGCTGGCAATCACGCCGACCATCGCGACGAGATAGGTCTGGCCGACGCGGCGGTGGCGCGCAGAGCCCTTGCGCAGGAACGCCGCGACCCAGAACGACGCGAGCGCGAGGACGCCGGAAGCGACGTGCGCGACGAGGAACCAGCGGTAGCTTTCCATGGGACGACTCCGGTGTGGGCGAGGCGCGGTCACTCTCGCGCAACCGGCAGCGCAAGCGAGGTGCCGGCCGTCATCGATCGATGGTGCCGGAAGTCACTTTCGGTGCCGGCGGACTTGCCGGCCACGGCCTGCGCACGCAAGCTTCGACGATGCACGCCTGGATCCACCGACTGAAGTCGCTAGTCTCGCCGCTCGCGTTGGCGGCATACGCGGCCTGGGGAGCGGTCTGGCTCGGCACGGCCGGTTACGCGCGCGGCCTGCCCGACGGACTCGTGCGAGCGAGCCTGCTCGTCTTCCTGCTCGTGTTCGCGACCGTCCATGTCTGGCCCGAGCGGGCCGGCGCGCGCGCAACGGCCGGCGCATCGGCCGTTCTGGCCGCGCTCGCGTTCATCGTGATCGCCGGTTCACCGCAGGGGCCCGCGCCGATCCTGCTCGTGCTGGTCGCCGCCCTGCTCGCCTCGTGCTTCGACTGGAAGCCGCTGCTCGGCGCGCTCGTCGCCGTCAACGCGGTGTTCGGCGCGGTCATTTTCGCGTACTGGAACGTATCCGGGCGCTCGTTTCTCGTCTACCTGTTCGGTTACGCGAGTTTCCAGCTGTTCGCCGCGATGGTCACGCGCTCGGCGGCGCACGCCGAGGCGATGAGCGAACGCCTGCGCGCGATCAATGCCGATCTGCTCGCCACGCGCGAACTGCTCGCGGCCGGCTCGCGCGACGCTGAGCGCCTGCGCGTCGCCCGCGAATTGCACGATGTCGCCGGGCACAAGCTGACCGCGCTCAAACTGAACCTCACCGTCCTCGTGCGCGACCCCCGGTTCGCCGACGCGGCCCAGCCTCGTCTTTGCGCGGCCCTCGCCGACGAACTGATGAGCGACCTGCGCGCGCTCGTCGCACGCATGCGCGAGGACGAAGGTCTTGATCTCGGGGCAGCGATGCTGGCCCTCGCTTCGCCGTTTCCGCGCCCGCGCACGCACATCGACATCGCCGCCGATGCGCGGGTCGCAACGGTGGCCGACGCCGAAGCACTGCTGCGCACGGTGCAGGAAGCCCTGACCAATGCCGCGCGCCACTCGCAGGCCCAGAACCTGTGGGTCGTGCTGCGCCGCGAGGCGGATCGACTGCTGCTCGACATCCGCGACGACGGTCGCGGCAGCGGCCCGCTGGTCGCCGGCAGCGGCCTGGCCGGCATGCGCGAGCGCATCGAGGCACTCGGGGGCGACGTCGAAGTCGCGCGCCTCGAAACCGGCGCGGTCCGCATCCATGCATCGTTGCCGGCGTCCGCATGAGCGAGTCGTTGAGGATCGCCCTCGCCGACGACCAGGCCCTCGTTCGCGCCGGCCTGCGCGCGCTGCTCGAAGGTTTCGGCATCGAGGTCGCCGTCGAAGCCGAGGACGGTGCGCAACTGCTCGGGCGCCTTGCCGGCGAGGCGGTCGCCGTCATCGTCAGTGACATCCGCATGCCCGGCATCGACGGCATCGAGGCCGTGCGCTGCCTGCGCGAACGCGGCGACGCGACGCCCGTTCTGCTGCTGACGACGTTCGACGACGCCGACCTGCTGCCGCGCGCGATCGACGCCGGCGCCCAGGGCTTCCTGCTCAAGGACGCCGCCCCCGACGATCTCGTCGACGTCATCCGCCGGATCGCGGCGGGCCAGACGCTGCTGCAGCCGGTCAGTACCGGGCCGGTCCGCGCGCGCTACCGCTTCCATGACGAGAACGCGCCGAGCGACACGTTCAATGCCCGCGAGGTGGCGATCCTTCGCCTGCTCGCCGGCGGTTATTCGAACCGCGAGATCGCCCGCTCGCTGTTCCTCGCCGAAGGCACGGTCAAGAACTACGTCTCGACGATCCTCGACAAGCTCGGCACGCGTGACCGCACGCGGGCCGTGCTCAAGGCGATCACCTTGCGCATCATCTGAAACCGGACCCGGACGCGATCCCCGCCATGACCGAACACGCCCCGTCCGTCGCCGCATCGACGTCGCCGCGCGCCCAGCGCATGTTCGTCGTGCTCGCCGGCTTCTTCATCGCCAACGCGATCATCGCCGAGTTCATCGGGGTCAAGATCTTCGCCCTCGAGGACACGCTCGGCGTCAGTCCGTTCGAATGGAAGCTGTTCGGCCAGAGCGGTTCGTTGAGCTTCACGGCCGGCACCTTGTTGTGGCCGATCGTGTTCGTCATGACCGACGTCATCAACGAGTTCTACGGGCGGCGCGGCGTGCGTTTCCTTTCGTGGTTCGTCGTCGGCTTGATCGTCTATTCGTTCGTGTTCGCGTACGCGGCGATCGCGCTCGCCCCGGCGAGCTGGTGGATCGGCGTGGCCAGCGGCGATGGCGTGCCCGACCTGCAGGCCGCGTTCGCCTACGTGTTCGGCCAGGGCCTGTGGACGATCGCCGGATCCGTCACCGCGTTCCTGATCGGCCAACTCGTCGACGTGCGCGTCTTCCAGTCGATCCGCCGGCGCACCGGTGAACGCCACATCTGGCTGCGGGCAACGGCGTCGACCTTCGTTTCGCAGTTCATCGACAGCTTCGTCGTGCTCTACATCGCGTTCGTGATCGGCCCGCAGCAATGGAGCACGGACCTCTGGCTCGCGGTCGGTTCGGTCAACTACGCGTACA
Source organism: uncultured Dokdonella sp. (assembly GCA_964587775.1). Lineage (GTDB taxonomy): Bacteria > Pseudomonadota > Gammaproteobacteria > Xanthomonadales > Rhodanobacteraceae > Dokdonella. The sequence goes on along the minus strand of CAZPLY010000012.1, from coordinate 36,776 downwards.
AGGTCGTCGCCGCGATCGCGCTGATCCCGCTGATACACGTGTTGCGCCGCGCGATCGATGCCTGGCTCGGGCGCGAGCTTGCCGACGCGCTGAAACGCGAGGCTGCGGATCCTGATTGAACGGGACCGGGAGCCGGCCCCGCGCCGGCCGTTGGCCGAAGCGCCTGCCGCGGCCGGCGCGCCCGGCCCGGTCGGCGCGGACGTAAGTGACGGGGTCGCCGCGGCACACCGATCGGCCGGTCAGTGACGTGCCACTCGGTTCCCCGGCAACGGCGCCGCGAGAATCGCCCGGTCCGCCCTGACGGAACCTGCCGATGAGCATGCCCCGCGTCCGCGCACCGTGGTCCCTGCCCCTGCGATCCGGCCTCATGGTCGTGCTCGTGACGGCAGCATCGATGGCCGCTCCGTTGCACGCCGAGACCCTCTTCCGATCCGGCTTTGACCCACTCGCTCCGGCTCCCGCTGTCGACGTGATCCGCGACGACCATGTGGCGACGCTTGAAATGGACTACGACGCGGGGAATGCCTGGGGGCAGTGGTGGACGATGGGCGGCACCGGCAACGATCCGGCCGGCTTTCTCGTGACGTGGTGGCCCGACGATGGCGGTACTGCGCCTGCCCTGCTCGCGCGCAGCAGCGGCGATGGCAATCCGGGATGCCTTGCAGAGCATGCCGCGCCCGCGGGCGCGCCGCCGTTGCCGCGCCGGCTCGTCACCGCGAACCGCCGCGTGCAGTTGCAACCGCTCGCCAACGACACGCCGTATCGCGTGCGCGTCGAACGCATCAACTCGCTCGGCGAGATCATCAGCCTGCCGCGGCTCCTCGCTTTCGACGGCGGCGACGGCGCGCGCGTCGCAGCTTTGCGCTCATCGCTGACGTGGTTCGACGACTTCAACCTGCCGATGGGTCCGGCCGACGAGAAACTGTGGAACAACGCGGTCAACACGTCGACCGATCCGCGCTTCAACCTTTTCTTCATCAACGACCAGCTGCATGCGCATACGCTGCACGGCACGCGCGTCGACAACACCGGCGACCGCTCGCAGACGTCCCAGCGCTTCCGCAAGCCCCTGCGCATCGAGAACGGCGTGCGCCGGCGCATCGTGTTCGACATGGACAGCCCGCTGAGTCCGCGCTCGGTCTGGTACCTCGACCTCAATCCCGTGAAGACCGATGTCACCGGCCACGCGGACTTCTTCGACGAGGAAGGCGCCCTCGGCCTGCCGGCCGGGATGCTGCGCCTTCGCGCCCAGTTCCAGACGTTCAGCGTGAGCCTGATCGGCATGGACGGTGCGTCGCATCGCATCGCCGAGGTCGACATGGAAGCGATCGGACGCCAGGCGGTCTCGAACGTCCGGCGAAGTTTCGATGTCCGCGTCGGTACCGATGGCATCGAGGTTTCGATCGACGGCCTCGCGGCGATCAATGCATCGTTCGCGCCGTACACGCTTCCCGCCGGCGATTACGAGCCACTGTGGATCGGCTTCGGCTACAACACGCCGAAGGACGGCGTGCCGTACTACCTGCTGCACTGGGACAACTTCGGATTCGACGGCCCGAGCGTCGAACCGCGCACCGTGCACAACTACGTCACGCGCATCGCCGGGACCGACTACCGCAAGGCGAGTCGCGGCATCAATGCATTCCCGACCTTCAACGTCATGATCCCCGACGACCTCCGGCCGACCGTTGCCGGCGCGACCGCGGAGGCCTGGCTCGTGCTCACCTACCAGATGGGCGACTACTCGGCATTCAGCCTGGCACCGGGCGACCACGTCAGGGTCAACGGCGGGACAAGCCTTGCGTTGCCGGGACGCGTCAACAACAGCGTGCCGCTCGTCCCCGACCTGCTTGCCTGGCATGTGCCGAGCACGGTGCGTATCCGACTCGGCGACCTCGTCCAGGGCGGCGCATCGCCGCTCGTCGTCGGCAACAACAGCTTCCAGTTCTTTGCCGAGAATACCGGGATCCTCAACGTGCACGTCGAGGTGTCCTATCCGCCCGGCAGCGCGCCGGCCTATACGCCGCCTTCGGCGATCCATCCGTTCCCGATGCATGCCGACCTGCCGCGATTCGGACCGCCCGCCCGCTTCGAGCGGATCGGCAACACCGCGATCGGCGAGCAGCACCTGATCGGTGACGAGCCACCGGTACGCATCACGGTCGGCGGCGTCGTGCCGCTCACGGTCGTGACCGGCAATCGAAGCTACGCCGATTGGGCGCCCGACCTCATGCTGGTACCGGTCAACAGCACCGAAGTCTGGAGCACGGGTGGGACGACCGGAATCAGCAAGGTCGAAGTGTTCCTGCGACGGGTCGGAACGGGCACCGGACCGGGCGACCGGATCCTGCTGATCGAGACCGCCCGAGACGCCCCGACGCCGCACGGGCGCTACGCGCGGACCGTCGACACGACCGGCCTCGCGAATGGCGACTACGAGATCTTCGTCCAGGCGACCACGCCGTCCGGACTCAGGAGCCACCCGAGCTACGGCAACGAAACCCACCTCTGGGATGCGGCCGACCTGTCCGGCGCCTACTACCCGATCCAGATCCGCATCGCGAACCCAGCCGGCGCCGCGGCGCCAGTGGACTGAGCCGACGGCCGGTCGGGCGCCCCGGCGCACGCCGCACTACGATCGCGGCCACTCAGCGCCGCTGCGCGCGCACGGCCTTGACCGGTCTGGACCGGTTGCGCGTGAACACGTACACCGCGGCCGGCGGCACATTGCGCCAGGCCATGCCGCCGCGATGGGCGCTGAGGTCGAGTTCGGCAAGCAATTCGCGCGAAACCGGACTGGCCGGCCCATAGGTGAACTGGATGAAGCGACCGTTCGGGCCGAGCACCGAAAACACCGCACGCAGGATTTCGCGCTGCGTCGCGCGTGACATCGAGAGCAGCCCGAGGCCGCTGAGCACGGCATCGACCGGGCCGGCACGGCTGAAATCGGCATCGCGAACCAGTGTTTCGAGTTCGCGCGCATCGCCGCGCACGACCTTGACGGCCGGGAAGCGCTGCTTCAGCAGCCGATGCAGTTCCTCGTTGAGCTCGACGACGAGCAGGTCACCAGGATCGATGCCGTGCTTGAGGACGGCGTCGGTGAAGACGCCGGTCCCACCCCCGAGCTCGATCACGCGACGGGCGCCATCGGGCAGCTGCGCGACCATCTCGCGGGCGAGGCGTCGGCTCGACGGAGAAAGGGCGGCGATCCCGAGCGGATTCTTCAGCCATTGGCGGAAGAACGTCCACATCAACGGCGGATCACTCTTGCAGTCCGGATGCCGCACCTGCCGGATGTGTTGGGACATGCGCCGTTCCGAGACTTGCAGAGCGCCGGATCATAGCGCAGCGGATGTCATGCCAGTGTGATCGCGCTGTCGGCGTGGCAGCCGCCCGGAAAAGAAGACCCCGCGGCGATCAGGGGAAATCGCCACGGGGTCCGGGGGCCGGCACGATGGGGAAGGAGGTCGGGCCGGCTTGAACGAACGGTGCTCAGTTGCCGCGATCGTAGTATCCGCCGCCCCGGCCGTAGGAGTCGTCACGGCGGCGATAGTCGCGATCGTTGCGGTAGCTGTCGCTGCGGTAGCCGTCACGACCGCGATGATGATCGCGATCGTCGCGGTCGTAATAACGCACCGTGCGGTGGACGACCCGGCGGACTACCGGACGGTCGTAGCGGTAGTACGGGTCGTCGCGATAGTACGGGCCGACGTTCGCGCGGTAATGACGCGGATAGTCGTAGTAGTAGCCACGATCGACGATCGGCGCGTAATACGAGGGGTAGTAGGCACCGTAGCCGTAGCCGCCATACCCGCGGCCGTAGCCGTAGCCGCTGTAGAAGCTGCCGCTCCAGCCGTGCCGGCCATGACCGAAGTCCGAGTAGCCGACGCTGTAGCCGGGTCCGGAAAAACCGATGCTGATGCCAACGTGGCCGCGCGCGAACGCGCCCGGTGCCACGGCCATCGCGAAGACGACGATTGCCCCGATCAGGATCGAACGGGAACGACGAGCCCGGTTGACGCGCATGTATGGGATCCTCCTGTGCTGGCAGCGATCTTCGGCATCCGCGCCTGAATGCGAGTGAAACGCGGCCGCCGTTCAGCGGACGCGGAGTTCGAAGCAGTGGTGGATGCGCGGGTTCCGCGCGAAATCGAACGGGATCGAGGCCGCGCCGCAATCGGTCACCTCGAAGTGCTCGTGGATTTCGGGGGCCAGGCGAAAGCGCCGGAAGTTGTTCGAGAACACGATCAGTCCGCCGAACGACAACCGTTGCGCGCACAGCCCGAGCAGTTCGACATGCTCGCGCTGGACGTCGAAATCCTCGGCGCGCTTGGAGTTCGAGAACGTCGGCGGGTCGACGAAGATCAGGTCGTACTCGGCGCGCTCGTGGCGCAACCATTCCAGGCAATCGGCCTGGAACAGGCGATGGGCGTCCCCCGTAAACCCGTTGAGGGCGAGATTGCGCGTGGCCCAGTCGAGATAGGTCGCCGAAAGATCGACGCTCGTCGTCGTACGCGCGCCGCCGGCCGCGGCATGCGCAGTCGCCGTGCCGGTATAGCAGAACAGGTTGAGGAAGCGCGTGCCGCGCGCGAGCTCGCGCAGGCGCGCACGCACGGGCCGGTGGTCGAGGAACAGGCCGGTATCGAGATAGTCGTGCAGGTTGACGCGGAAACGCAGGCCGCCCTCCTCGACGAGCAGGAATTCGCCACGCTGGTCGAGCTGACCGTACTTGCCGCCGCCCCTGGCCTTGTAGCGTGTCTTCACGGCGATGCGTTCGCGCGGCACCTCGAGGGCGACGCCGGCGGCGCGCACGAGCTCGGCGAGGCGCGTGCGCGCCGCATCCTCGGCAATGTCCTTCGGTGGCGCATATTCCTGCACATGCAGCCAGGTCGTCGCGGCCGCACCAGCGGCGTGCTCGGGCGTGCCGTGATAGACATCCACGGCCGCCGCGTACTCGGGGATGTCGGCGTCGTAGGCGCGCCAGCACTTCACGTTCTCGCGCACGAGTCGCTTGCGCAGGTGGCGGGCATTCTTGCGGACGCGATTGGCAACCGCCTCGGCGCCTGGCGACAACGGGCGATCGACGGTCTCGCGCGGCGCGGCTGCGCCACCGATGTCGAACAGCAATAGCCGGCATTCGAGCGCGCCGTTGAAGAGCGCATACATCTTGTGCGCGCGCAGGCCGATCGCGCGGCCAAGATCGGCATCCGAGGTGATCACTGCTAGGCGCCAGCCATCGAAGTGTCCACGCGCGCGCGTGCCGATCGCGCGGTACAGCGGCGCCAGCGCGTGCTGCTCGCCGATCCGCTCTCCGTACGGCGGATTGCAGATCAGCAGGCCCGGCTTGTCCGCTTCCGGCGGTCGCTGCAGGTGATCGATCGCGTGGCGGGTCAGGCGCATGAAGCCGATCACGCCCGCTGCCTGCGCATTGCGTCTGGCCTCGGCGAGGACCACCGGATCCTCGTCGCTGCCGAAGAACAGCGCGGGCAGCCCGCGCAATCCCGCATCCGCGCGGGCCTGTGCCTGTTCGCGCAGGCTCGCCCAGAGGCCCGCATCGTGGCCTTTCCAGCCGAGGAATCCGAAATACTCGCGGCGCAGGCCCGGTGCGACATCGGCCGCCATCAGCGCGCCTTCGATCAGCAGCGTGCCGGCGCCGCACATCGGATCGACGAGCGCGCCGCCGGCCGCGTGGATCGCCGGCCAGCCCGCGCGCAGCAGCATCGCGCAGGCGAGGTTTTCCTTGAGCGGTGCCTCGCCCTGCCCGACCCGGTAGCCGCGCCGGTGCAGCGGGGTCCCGGCAAGATCGAGCGACAGGATCGCGTGGTCCTTGCGCAGCAGCAGGTTCAGCCGTATCGACGGCTGTTCGAGATCGATGCCGGGACGCCGGTCGTCGCGCTCGCGGAACTGGTCGACAACGGCGTCCTTGACGCGTTGGGCGAGGTAGCGGGTATGCCGAAGCGCACTCTGGCTGCTCGTCGCATCGACGGCGAGGGTCGACCCGGCGTCGAGATGCGCGTTCCAGTCGATCGTGCGCACGCCGTCATACAGCGCCTGTTCGTCGCCGGCGGCGAATTCGGCCAACGGCATCAGCACGCGGCTGGCGAGGCGTGACCAGAGGCAGGCGCGATAGGCGAGCGCGAGGTCGCCCGCGAAATGCACGCCGGCCAGCGCCTCGCGCGCCTCGTCGGCGCCGAGCGCGGCGAGTTCGTCGCGCAACAGGTATTCAAGACCCTTCGGGCAGGTCGCGAAGAAGCGCATCAGGCTTCGAGTCCGAGCAGCAACTGGCGGAACGCATCGGCGCAGTACCCCACATGCGCGCCGAGGCGATGGTCGTCGTCGACCAGATGCAGCGTGTCGCCGCGCGCGCGCGCGAATGCGATCGCGGCATCGGCCGGGCACAGCTCATCGCGCCAGCCGTGCACGAGCGCGGTCGGCACGCGGGCCGCGTCGAAAGCGACCGGAAGATCGGGAATGCCGACCGGCAGTGCCATCAGGAACAGGGCCGCGCACGGCCGGCGCAACGAGGCGAAGCCGGAAACGAGCGCACCCATGCTCGATCCGGCGAAGACCACGCGCCCTTCGGCCGGCGCCGAGGCCAGCGCGAGCGCGGTACGTGCCTCGATCGCACCGAGGTCGCGGGTCGCATCGATCGCCCGGTAGTCGGGGCGCACGCTGTCCCAGCCGAGGTCGGCGGCGACCTCGGCGAGCGCGCTGACCTTGGCCGCGTGCGGGCCGCTTTCGAGGCCATGCGAGAGGATGATCATGCCTTTCATGGCGCGGTTCGGTGCTTCGGAGAAGCGCGCGATGCTATCACCTGGCCGCGGCCGGCCTGTGCGAAACTCGACCGATGTCCGAACTGCAGATCCAGGATTGGCCCCTGTCATACGAGGAGCGCCTCGACGAACGCCCGGCCCGCGCGATCGACCTCGTCGTCATCCACTGCACCGAATTGCCCGACCTCGCGACCGCGCGCGAGTACGGCGAGCGGATCCGGCATGCCGGGACCCGGACCGGCAACAGCGGCCACTACTACATCGACCGCGACGGCAGCACGTTCCGCTTCGTCGCCGACACGCGCGTCGCCCACCACACGTTCGAGTACAACCTGCGTTCGATCGGGATCGAGCTGGTCAACCTCGGCCGCTATCCGGACTGGACCGATTCGCGCCACCAGGATTTCAGCGAACCCTACACGCAGGCGCAGATCGATGCCCTGCTCGCCCTGCTGCGCCGCCTGCGCAGCGATCTTCCGGGCCTGCGCTGGATCGCCGGCCACGACGCGCTCGACCAGCGTCGTGAAGCGGCCAGCGACGATCCGCGCGTGATGCTGCGACGGCGACTCGATCCCGGCCCGAAATTTCCCTGGGATACGGTCGTCGCCGCGAGCGGCCTCGAGCGCATGCACGGTCGTTGAGCGGCCGCGTCCGGCACATTGGCTATACTGATCCGCCGTCCGCCAGCCGCATCCATGCCCAGCGCGATCGTCAGCGAACTGATCGACCTGCTCCAGCTCGAACGCCTCGAGGACAACCTGTTCCGCGGGCAGAGTCGCGACATCGGCACGCGCTACGTGTTCGGCGGCCAGGTCCTCGGCCAGGCCCTGTCGGCCGCCCAGCAGACCGTCGGGACCGGCCGCGAGGCGCATTCCCTGCATGCGTACTTCCTGCGTGCCGGCGACATCGAGGCACCGATCGTCTACAGCGTCGAGAACACGCGCGACGGCCAGAGCTTCTCGGCGCGGCGCATCGTCGCGATCCAGCACGGGAAACCGATCTTCAACATGACGGCTTCGTTCCATGTCCGCGAGGCCGGCGCCGAGCACCAGCACTCGATGCCGCTCGTGCCGAAGCCCGAGGACCTGCCGCCGTACAACGCCGTGCCACCCGAGGAACTTCCGAACGTGCCGGCGATGCGCCGGCGCTGGCTCAGCAGCGATGGTCCGTTCGAGTTCCGCCACGTCCATCCACGCAACGAACTGCGTCCGACCCGGCAGCCGCCGTCGCAGAACGTCTGGTTCCGCCTCGTCGACCGCGCACCGGACAGCGAGGTACTGCATCGTTCGCTGCTGGCCTATGCCTCGGATTTCCACCTGATCGGCACGGCGACGTTCCCGCATGCGATCTCGTACCTGCAGCCGAACGTGCGCATGGCCAGCCTCGATCATGCGATGTGGTTCCATCGTGCGTTCCGCGCCGACGACTGGCTGCTGTATTCGTGCGACAGTCCGAGCGCGAACGGTTCGCGCGGCCTGGCCCGCGGCATGATCTTCACGCGTGACGGCAACCTCGTCGCCTCGACCGCGCAGGAAGGACTGATCCGCGTCGTCGACACCCCGGAGTAACGAGGCCATGCGCCAGATCTACACATCGCCGCGCGCGCAGAACGTCGAACGCGTGGTCGCCTTGATGAACGAGGCCGGCATCGCGACCACGGTCCGCAACCGGCGCGACTGGCAGGGCGGCCAGTGGAAGCGGTTCAGCTATTCCGAACGCGGCGACAGCGAAGCCTGGCCGCAGGTCTGGGTCACCGATTCGTCCGACCAGGGCCGCGCGCGCCAGATCCTGCGCGATGCCGGGCTCGAACCGGCGACGCGCTTCGCCGACGAACTCGCCGTGGCCCGTACACCGGGCGATCCGCGGCGCCACCGCCAGCAGTCGATGCGCATGCGCATGATCCTGCTCGGCCTGATCGGCGGCGTGATCGTGCTCATCGCGAGCGCGTATTTCACGCGCTGATCACGTCGCGGCGGCGCTGCCGAGGGCACAATAAGCCATGCGCTCCGACGTCGTCCGCCTGTTCCAGACCCTGCCCCACGCCTGCGGCTACTTCCCCGATCGCACGGCGCAGAACCTCGTGATCGACCCGAGTGCGCCGCAACTGCCGGACCTGTACGACATCGGCCTGAAGCGCGGCTATCGACGTGCCGGTGGCCACGTCTACATCCCGCATTGCACGAACTGCCGCGCCTGCGTCGCGTGCCGGGTCCCGGTGTCGGGGTTCGCGCCCGACCGTGCCCAACGTCGCTGCATGCGCCGCAACCACGATCTCTCGATCAGCATCGAAGCGCCCGCCTGCACCGACGAGCGCTTCGACCTCTACCAGCGCTACCTGCAATCCCGCCACGCCAACGGTGGCATGGACGACGCCCCGCCCGAGGATTTCGAGCGCTTCCTGTTCGCCGCCTGGAGCCCGACCCGTTTCGTCGAGTTCCGCGCCGGCGGACGCCTGCTCGCGGTCGCCGTCACCGACTTCTGCGATGGCGCAATGTCGGCCGTGTACACGTTCTACGAGCCAGCCGAACCGGCGCGCGGACTCGGCACGTTCGCGATCCTGAGTCAGATCGAGATCGCGCGTCGGCATTGCCTGGACCACGTCTATCTCGGCTTCTGGATCGAAGGCCATCCGAAGATGGACTACAAGTCGCGCTTCCGGCCGATCGAGATCCTGCAACAGGGCCGATGGCGCCTGCATGGCGCGACGCCGGCGGCGTAGGTCGCCGGCGCCGGAGCGGGCGCGAAGGCTCAGCCCTGTCCGACTTCGATGCGCAGGCAGGCCGCGGCAGCGCGTGCAGCCGTGCGTGCCGCCTCGACGGTCGGCGCGCGCGCGAGCGTGACCGCCATGCGCCGCTGGCCGCGCACCTCGGGCTTGCCGAACAGGCGCAGCATCGTGTCTTCCGCGGCGAGCGCTTCGGCGACGCCGTGATAGCGGATGCGGTCGCCATTGCCCTCGGCGAGCACGGCGCACGAGGCTGAAGGCCCGTGGGCGTGGATGTTCGCGATCGGCAATCCGAGGATCGCGCGCGCATGCAGGGCGAATTCGGACAGGTCCTGCGAGATCAGGGTGACGAGGCCGGTGTCGTGCGGGCGCGGACTCACTTCCGAGAACGTCACCGCATCGCCGCTGACGAAGAATTCGACGCCGAACACGCCGCGGCCGCCGAGCGCATCGGTGATGAGCCGGGCCTGGCGCTCGGCTTCGGCCAGCGCGCGCGCGGGCATCGCCTGCGGTTGCCAGGATTCGCGGTAGTCGCCGGCTTCCTGGGTGTGGCCGATCGGCGCGCAGAACCGCGTGCCGCCGGCGTGGCGCACGGTCAGCAGCGTGATCTCGTAGTCGAACGCGACGAAAGCCTCGACGATGCAGCGGCCCTGGCCCGCGCGCCCGCCGGCCTGGGCGTAGTCCCAGGCCGCGTCGAGAGCGGCGGCATCACGCACGATGCTCTGGCCCTTGCCCGAGGAACTCATGACCGGCTTGACGACGACCGGCAGCCCGAGTTCGGCGGCCGCCGCGCGGCAGGCCTCGCGGGTGTCCACGAACCGGTACTTCGAGGTCGGCAGCCCGAGTTCCTCGGCGGCGAGCCGGCGGATTCCTTCGCGATTCATCGTCAGCGAGGCCGCGCGCGCGCGCGGAATGACCTCGAGGCCTTCCCGTTCGAGTTCGACGAGGGTCGCCGTCGCGATCGCCTCGATCTCGGGCACGACCAGATCCGGTTGCTCGAGCTCGACGAGCCGGCGGATCGCGGCACCGTCGAGCATGTCGATGACATGGCTGCGATGGGCGACCTGCATGGCGGGTGCATTGGCGTAGCGATCGACCGCGATCACCTCGACCGCGAAACGCTGCAACTCGATCGCGACCTCCTTGCCGAGTTCGCCCGAGCCGAGCAGCATGACGCGCACGGCGGTGGTGGAAAGCGGCGTGCCGAATGGCTTCATGCGTGATCTCCCCGGGGCGCGCGATTGTAACGGCTGCGGCACAATGGGTGCCCGCCCTGCGAGCCCGCCGATGATGCGCCTGCTGCCGCTGCTCCTGATCCTGTCACTGGTCGCCGTGCCTGCCGCGGCCGCGCCGGCCAGCGAGCAGTGGTACTCCGTACTGCTCGACGGCCGCAAGATCGGCGAGTTCGAGAGCAGCCGCGAGAAGCGCGACACGCGCGTGATCACGCGCCAGCGCATCGACATCGAACTCGATCGCGCCGGCACGAAGGTCTCGATGGGCAGCACCGAGACCAGCGAAGAGACGCTCGACGGCAAGCCTCTCGCGTTCCGCACGGTCTCGCGCATGACCGGCAACGAGACGATCGTCGAAGGCCGCGTCGAGCGCGGCCAGGTGCAGGCCCGCTTCCGCAATGCCGGCCAATGGAGCGAACGCGTGTTCGCCTGGCCGCGCGGCGCGATGTTGCCCGAAGGCCTGCGCCTCGCCATGCTGCGCACTGCGCTCGAACCGGGCACCGAGTACAGCAAGCTCTCGTTCCAGCCCTCGAGCCTGTCCGCCGTCGAAATCACGAGCCGGGTCGGCGCGCGCGAGGGTGTCAGCCTGCCGGACGGGCGAACGCACCTGACCCGCATCGAACAGAGCTTTGCATTCCCGGGCAGCACCGTGCGCAGCATCGCCTGGGTCGATGACGAGCGCGAAATCCGCAAGCTGATGATGCCGGTGCTCGGCGTCGAACTGACGATGCTCGAGTGCGACAAGGCCTGCGCGACCGCACCGAACCAGGCCGCGGACGTGTTCGAGCGCACGCTCGTTCGCTCGCCGCGCGCGTTGACGCGGGCCGAGCTCGGCCGAGGCCTGCGCTACACGCTGGTCGCCCGCGACGGCCTGCCGCTCAAGTTGCCCGACACCTCCGAACAGCTCGTCGTCGACGACGGCATGAGGATCACGGTCGACGTGCAGCGCATGGCCCGCGCCGGCGCCGGCGATCCACCGGTCGCGCTCGACTATGCGGCCAACGACTGGCTGCAAAGCGATGCCCCCGAGATCATCGAGCTCGCCGAACGCGCGGTCGGGGATGCCGAAGGCGATGGCGAGCGCATGCGGCGTCTCGAAACCTTCGTGCGCGGATTCATTTCGCGCAAGACCTTGTCGGTTGGCTATGCCTCGGCGCTCGAAGTCGCGCGCAAGCCCGAAGGCGATTGCACCGAGCATGCGGTGCTGCTTGCCGCGCTGGGCCGTGCGCTCGGCATCGCCACGCGGGTCGTCGACGGCCTCGCCTATGCGCCCGGTTTCGCCGGATCCGGCAATGTCTTCGTGCCGCACGCCTGGGTCCAGGCATGGATCGACGGGCGCTGGCAGAGCCACGACGCGGCACTGGCCGGATTCGATGCCGGGCACATCGCGTTTTCGGCCGGCGACGGCGACCCATGGCGCTTCTACCAGAGCCTCGACCTGCTCGGCCGCATCGAGCTCGAACGGGTCAAGGCATTGCGGGTCAAGGCGGCGCGATGAAACGCCTCGCGTGGCTGTTGGCGACGCTGGTCGGGGCGACCCCGGCCGCCACGTTCGACACCGCGCCCTATGCCGCGCCGAAGCTTGATGCGCTGATCACCGACGGCACGCTCGACGAAATCAGCGGCCTCGCCGCATCGCGGCGGGTCGATGGCATCTTCTGGGTGCACAACGATGCGCCGCGCCCGGCGACCCTCGTCGCGCTCGACCGCGAGGGCCGGCGCCGCGCGGACCTGCGCATCGACGGCGTGCGCGCGGTCGACTGGGAGGATCTCGCTTCGTACACGCTCGACGGCAAGCCGATGCTGCTGATCGGCGACGTCGGCGACAACGCCGCCGTCCGCGAGGACTACGAACTCGTCGCGATCGAGGAGCCGCCGTTGCCGGCCGACGCGGCGACGCTTGTCGTCAAGCCGGCCTGGCGCCTGCGCTTTCGCTTCCCGGACGGCGCGCGCGATTGCGAAGCGATCGCGGTCGACGTGCCGGCGCGCGAGGTCCTGTTGCTGGGCAAGCGTGCGCGGCCCGTCCTGTATGCGCTGCCACTCGGACCCGGCGACGGCAGTGTCGCGGTGGCCCGTCGCCTGCTCGAGGTCAGCACGATTCCGGTGCCGACCGCCGCGGAGAGAAATGCGCGTTTTCCGGCGGCCCGCCTCGGCGGCTCGCCGACGTCGCTCGACATCGACGCGCAAGCGCGGCGCGCGATCGTGCTGACCTATCGCGACATCTGGATCTTCCGGCGCAGTGACGGCGAGTCGTGGAGCGAGGCGTTCGGCCGGTCGCCGCAACGCCTGCCGCTGCCGCCGCTGGCGCAGGCCGAGGCGATCGGCTTCGACCGGGCCGGCAGCTCGATCCGGGTCAGCGGCGAACGCCGGCCCGCACCTTGGCTGCAATTCGAGGAAAAGCAGCCAACCGATTGAACAGGAAGACCTATCCGCCTATTCCTAGGATCAGGTTCAGGCCACCTGGGCCATGCGCCCCTTTTCAAGCTAGATATCATTCTGATATCTTTTCCTCGTGCCGGAATCGACCGGCATCCTGCCGTCGCAGGCACCGGGAGAAATGCTCATGAACGAACGCAAGGCCTTTTCGCTACCGGGCATTCCGTGCCTGCTCGTCCTCGTCGCCGCGATGATCGCCTGTGCGCTCTGGTTCGTGCGCACCGCGCGCCTCGTCGAGGCCGCAAGTGCGACACCCGGTTCGCTGGTCGGGCCGGTCCTCGTGTTCGCCCTGCTCGCCTTCCTTTGCAAGGGCCTGTTCGCCGTACAGCCGAATGTCGCCCGCGTCATGCAGTTGTTCGGCCGCTATGCCGGCACCGTGCGCGAGCAGGGCTTGCGCTGGGCGAACCCGCTGTTCGGGCGCCACCCGGTTTCGCTGCGCGTGCGCAACTTCGAGTCGGGCAAGCTCAAGGTCAATGACAACGACGGCAATCCGATCGAGATCGGAGCGATCGTGGTCTGGCAGGTCGTCGATACCGCCGAAGCGGTGTTCATGGTCGACGACTACGAGAACTTCGTGCAGATCCAGGCCGAGGCGGCGTTGCGCCAGATGGCGACGAGCTATCCGTACGATGCGCACGACGGTCCCGGCATCGCCTTGCGCAGCCACGGCAGGGAAGTCAACGCGCACCTGCGCGACGAGATCCAGGAGCGCCTCTCGAAGGCCGGCGTCGAGGTCGTCGAATCGCGCATCAGCCACCTCGCCTATGCCCAGGAAATCGCCCAGGCGATGCTGCAGCGCCAGCAGGCCAGCGCGATCGTCGCGGCGCGCACGCGCATCGTCGAAGGGGCGGTCGGCATGGTCGAACTCGCCCTCGAGCAGCTGAGCCAGCGCGGCGTCGTCGACCTCGACAACGAGCGCAAGGCGGCGATGGTCAGCAACCTGCTCGTCGTGCTCTGCGGCGACCGCGCGACCCAGCCGGTCGTCAACACGGGCTCGCTGTATTGAGCCGCCGGAAACGATCGACGTGAGCGAGAAGAAAGCCTACCCGTTGCGGATCAATGCCGAGGTCATCGAGGCGATGCAACGGTGGTCCGACGACGAGTTGCGCTCGCTCAATGCGCAGATCGAATACGTCCTGCGCGACGCGTTGCGCAAGGCCGGTCGGATCAGGACAGATCCGCCGGCGCCATCCACCAGGAACAGATCCTGAAACCGCGGAGCATCGACACCGTGTCAAGTTCGAACCGTTGGGACTACAAGACCGTGCGCATCAAGCCGGGCCTGCTCGGAAGCTTCGACACCGAGGCGATCGACGAGATCCTGCGCCGCGAGGGCAATGCGGGCTGGGAACTCGTCAATGCACTGCAGACCGGCGCGTTGCAGCCGGTCCTGCTGTTCCTCAAGCGCCAACGTTGACGTCCGGGGCACGCTGCAACGTGCATGACCGATCGCCCTCGCCGCGAGCATGTTGCCCCCAGGCGCGCCGGCGGGTTCCTGCTGCGCCGACGCTCGCGCGCTGGATCGCGGCGATCCGCTAAGCTCGGCGCATGTCCCAACCTGTCCTGTCGCCACCGCCACGCTGCGACGCAGACCGGCGGCGCAGCGTGCTCGCCGCCGCCCGCGAACTCGGCGTGCCGAGCGACCATGGCCGCCGGCGCGGACTCGCCCTCGTGCGCGAGCCCGCGGCGCTGGCCTGCATCGGTCGCGACATCCACGACCGCATGCAATGGCTCGCGCCGCGCGCGGCACGTGCGTGGTCGCGCATGCGCGCCGCGGCCGAACGCGACCGGATCGAACTGCAGGTCGTCTCGGCGTTCCGCTCGGCCGAGTACCAGCTCGGCATCCTGCGCCGCAAGCTCGCCGGCGGCCAGGCGATCGACGAGATCCTGCAGGTCAGCGCTGCGCCCGGCTACAGCGAACACCATTCCGGTCGCGCGCTTGACCTGACGACGCCGGGGCATGCCGCGCTCGAGGAGGAATTCGAAAACTCGCCGGCGTTCGCCTGGCTCGAAAGCCGTGCGCACGAATTCGGCTTCAGGCTTTCGTATCCGCGCGGCAACCGGCACGGCATCGCCTACGAACCGTGGCACTGGTGCTGGCACGCGCGCACCGCGCGCTGACCCGCACCCCGCGCAGGCCGATCAGCGTCCGTACAGACCAGCAGCCTGCGCGTGCGCGGCGATCTGCGCCGCCGACAAGGCCTGGCCGTAGAACAAGGCGACATGGCCGAGCGTCGAGAACACTTGTGGACGATCGATGCCCGGTGCCGACGCGACGTATACCGTCGGCGAGGTCAGCACGAACGGGAAACCGAGCATCGACTGCTCCTGCAGGAGGCGCCCGTTGATGTAGGTGCGCACCTTCGCCGTCGTCACGTCGACCGAGGCGGCAATGTGGTAAGTCGCACCGGCCGTGAGTCCGGCGAGATCGACACGCGTGTCGTTGCCGACCTGCAGCGAGGGCTGCAGGTTGACGACCCCGAACGAGACCGCCGGCAAGGCCGGTGCTTCGTCGCCGATATGCAGGATCGCCTGGAAGCCCGCCCCATTGGTCTGCGGACTGTAGATCGCCTCGACCGTCAGCGAACCGCTCGGCGTCGGCGTTCCGAACGGATTGGCCGAAGCATTGGCCTTGCCGTTGCCTTCGTTGGTGCGCAGGAACGAGCTGTTGCTGGTCGGATACAGCCGACTCCAGCCCGGCTGGAACGTGATCGGCGCGCCGCTGATCGCGACATCGATGCCGGCCGAGCCTTCGTCGTGGAACGAGGTCGCGCCGGGCGCTTCGTCGAGCGGATAGTAGAGGGTCGGATTGTCGGCGAGGATCGCCGCACGCACGGTCGGCAGGCTGCTCGCCGGATCGATCTCGACCCAGGCATTGTCGCGCCGCGCATAGGTGCGGCCGTCGGCCGGCGCATCAGGAAACGAAGTGCCCGCCGGACCCTGCGGACCGGTTTCACCCTGCGGACCCGTTGCACCTTGCGGACCGGTTGCACCTTGCGGACCGGTTGCACCTTGCGGACCGGTTGCACCTTGCGGACCGGTTGCACCTTGCGGACCCGTTGCACCTTGCGGACCGGTTGGACCTTGCGGACCCGTTGCACCTTGCGCGCCGGGTGCGCCTTGCGGTCCCGTTGCCCCTTGCGGTCCGGTTGCGCCCGGCGGACCAGCGGGTCCCGGATTGCCATCAAGCGCGTACTGCGCCACCGGGGTCGTCGATACGGGTTGGCGCGGCAGCAAGGGCTGGCCATTGACGGTGACCTGCAGCCAGCGCTGGCTGCCCGTGAACGCGCCGGGGAACGCGAGGCTCAGCGTGAACAGGCCATCGACGATCGGGAACGCCGGTTCGTTGATGGTCGTTCCGACCTGGCTGCCACCGGTGGCCGAATCGAACAGCGCGAACGAAAGATCGGCCGTGCCGTTGAGCGGCTGGCCGTTCTGCTGCAGGCGCCCCTGGTAGGTGAAATCGGGCAACTGGCTCGTCTGCGCGAACGCCGGTGCCGCAATGATCGCGCAGAGGAAAAACACGATGCAGGAAAATCGGATCATGGCTGGCAGCTCTCGAAACCGGAACGAAAGAGGGATTCGCCGCCTGCCGCGTCGGCGAGGAAGCCTGAGGCCAGCGCGTACGCGCCGCCCTGGGCGTTGCCGGCCACCGGCTCGGCGACAGTCGAATCGATGTCGAAGCAGGCGCTGCGCGCGCGCGTGATGCCGCCTCCGGCAATCGCCTGGCGGACGAGTTCATAACCGCCGCCGGCAGCATTGTCCACTTGTTCCGCCGTCGCTGGCGCAAGGCAGGACAGCGCGCAGGCCAGCACGATCAGTGCGGTCGGCAGCGCGCGTCGACGTGTCGAAATCGCGTGGTGTGGATCTGGATCGGCTTGCAAGCGCATGTCCCCCGTCTGGCGTCGGAGTCCGGCACGCATACCACTCGCGCGTGTCGCCGAATGGTCATGGCGCGGACCCGCTCGGGTTCCCCCCGGGAAGAGCGCAAGCCTTCGCTCCGGAACGCGTCCCCTGTGACGCGATTCACGGTATGCAGCGTACCACTCGCGAAGGGAAATGGAACCCCCTCGACGAAGTGCCGAATCAATCGCGCCCGTGCCGTGTCGTCGGGATGAAAGAGGCGAGCAATGCGCACCAGCCGATCACGAACGCGACGCCGCCGAAAGGGGTGATGATCCCGCAGCCGCGCGGCGCACCGAGCGCGAGCGCGAACAGGCTGCCGCAAAACAGCACGACGCCGAGCACGAAGGCGAACGTCGCGACGGCGAGGCTGCGTGCCGGCGAGTCGCGCGCGATCACGGCGACGACGAGCAATGCGATCGCATGCAGGGAAAGGTACTCGACGGCCGTGCGCCAGGTTCCAAGCGCGTCGATGCCGAGTCGTTCGCGCAGCGCATGCGCGCCGAATGCGCCGAGCAGCACGGCCAGCGCGCCGCACAGCGCGCCGCCGATACCGGCGACGCGCGTGATCGCAGCGGTGCGGCGAAGACTCACCGGCCCGGTGTTGCCTTCGGCTCGACCGGCTTGAGCAGGTCCTCGAGCGACTTGTCGATGTTGGCGACCTTGTGCGCCGGCAACGTGAACGTCCAGCCGTCGAATGCGGCCTCGAGTTTCGCGACCTCGGCGTTCAATGCAGCGAGGCGCTGTTCGCGGTCCTGGGCCGGGTCGCTGACCGCAAGCGGTGCGGGCGCCGGCGAAGCCGGTTCCGCGCCGTCCGCATCTGCCGATTCTTCGCCCTCGTCCGGCGCTTCGCCCGCAGCCTTCGAGGCGGCAGCGTCGCGTGCGTGCGCGGCAGCGGCTTGCGCCTGCGCATCGGCGATGTGGCTCGCGGCGACCTCGACATCGAGCCTCGCGGTGAAACGGGCCAGGCCCTTGTCGCCGGCTTTCCAGGCGGTTGCCTCGACGACGAGGCCGTCGAACGTCGCATAGCGGACCTTGGTCGCGTCGGCCGGCGCTGGCGCCTCGTCCGCTGCAGCGACATCGTCGATGCGCAATTCGGCGAGCACCGCGGCCGGCCCGTTGCCGACGAAGTCGGATGCGGCCTCGCGACCCTTCGGGATGCCGTCGATCTCGAAGCGCGTCGCCGCGGCTGTTTCCTTGTGGATGCGCAGCGGTTTGCCGGAAGCGCGCGTGATGACGACCTCGGCGATGCGGTCGGCCGCGATGTCGGCGAGGTCCTTGCGGATCCAGTCGGCCGGGTTGCGGTCGGCGCTCAGCGTGCCCTTGGCCAGCCAGCTCTGGGTGTCGTCGGCGCGCCGCACGAACGTGCCGCCACCGCCCTGGCCGTCGAAATTGCCGACGATGAAGCGCGTCGGCGCCGGCAAGCCTTCGATGTCGACGAGGACGCCAGCGGCGTCGGCCGCGGTGATGTCCTCGACGCCGAGCGCCGCATGGCGCTCCTTGCTCGAGGTCTTGCGTTCGACGAGGCTCGCATCGGCCAGCGCGAGCAGGAAATCGCGCAGCTTGGCGAGGTCGGCCGGATAGCCGCCACGCTGGGCGACGCTCCAGCCCGATTCGCCGCGCGCGAGCGTGACGAGCGGCTTGTTGCCGGCGCCGGTCAACGTGATCCGGGCGACGTCGTTGACATGCTCGCGCAGGTCGGGGACGAGCATCCCCGCCCCGGCAGCGACATCGCTGCGCGGCGCACGCGAACGATCGACGAGCAGGGCCGCGCCGACCGCGAGGATCGCGGCGGCGCCGAGCACGATGAGGGTCTTCTGGTTCATGCGGATTCTCCGGGCCGGTCGGTCATGACGACTTGCGGCGACGCGAGCGCCATGCCGCGAATCCGACCGCGACGACGGTCACGAACAGCGGCATCAGCACGATGTTGAGGAACTTCAGGCGGGTGCCGAGCGATTCGATGTCGGCATCGAGTGAACGCCGCACGTCGCGCAGTTCCTTGCGGATGCCGGTCTTGCGCGCGAGGAAGTTGTCGAGTTCGGTCTTCTGCTCGTTCGACAGGATCATCGCCTGATCCTGGCTCTTCGAACTCTGCAACTCGGCGAGCCGGCGCTCGGTGTCCTGCAGTTCACGCTGGAGTTCCTGCTCCTTGATGCGGAAGCGGTCGTCGGCATTGCGCCGGATCGCCTCGACCGTCGTGAACGGGCGCTGCGAGGTCGCGCGGCCGCGGATAGAGATCAGCGACGACGAGCCGCTCAGGTTGTCGACCGCATTGAGGGCGAAGTCGCCGTTGTCGGCGAACGCGTTCATGAGGCGCTGGCCGAGGAAGTCCTGGACCTGGACCCAGAGCCGGTCGGCGAGCAGGTCGGTGTCGGCGACGATGAGCACCTGCCCGTCCGCAGCCGCCTCGGCGAGATGGCCTGCACCGCTGCGCTCGGGGAACGCGGTCCTGAACTTGCCTTCGACGCGGCCCGCGATCACGTAGCGCTCGCCGCTTGGCTTGAAGCCGTCGAGCAGCGCGCCCGGATCGGGCAGCATGCGCAGGCGATCGACCGGCGCCGCCATCGCATCGCCGGAGCTCTGCATGAGCGGCACGAGGCGGTGGCTCGAATCCTTGGCCAGGCCGATGTACCCGGCGCTCGACACGTTGACCGAGTCGAGGTTCGCGGTGACGACATCCTCATGGTTCAACTCGCCGGCGGTCAGGCCGATGATGCCGGCGTGGCGCACCGGCGCGCGGCCCTGGCCGACACTGACGGCAAGCGCGCGCGTGCGGTCGAGGACGACCGTGCCCGGATCGAACTCGACGCCCCAGGCCTTGAACAGTTCCGGCAGGTTCGAGGAACGGTCGGCGAACATCGCCGCCTGCGGATTCTCGGGATCGGCGCCGGCCGGATCGAGTTCGGCATTCGGATCGACGAACACGAGCAGGTGGCCTCCGCGCAGCACGAACTGGTCGATCGCGTACCGGGCCGACTCGGACAACTGCTTCGGATGGACGAGGACGAGCACGCCGATCCCGGCATCGACCGAGGTCAGCGCGGCGGCGTCGAGATCGCGCACTTCGAACAGCTGGGCAAGTTGCTGGCGGACGGCCCACGGTTCGCGCATCTGGCGCGTCGCCGGATCGAAGCCGGCGCCGATCGGCAGGCCGGACACGACGCCGACCACGGGCTTCGCACTCGTCGACAGTTCGTGGATCAGCTTGGCGAGGTCGTATTCGAGGAACGATTCCTTGTCGGGCTGGAAGAACGGGATCATCGCGCGGCCGTTCGTCGAGTTGGTGCCCGCGAGCCCGAAGAACACCGATTCGCCGCTGTTGCCGATCGGCACGGCCTGCAGTCCGTAAGCGGCCGCGCGATCCTCGTCTTCGGAGAATGGCAGCGGGTCGATGACCTCGAGGTTGATCTTGCCGCCGGCACGCGCGCTCATTTCCTCGAGCATCTCGCGTACGCGCGCCGCATAGGTGCGCAACTGCGGCAAGTCGCGGGTACCCTTGTCGGAATAGAACAGATAGAGGTTCACCGGTTCGTCGATCGAGGCGAGGATGTCGCGCGTGCCGCCCGACAGCGTGTGCAGGTTGTTCTCGGTCAGGTCGACGCGAACGCCGCGGAACAGGACGTCGACGACGAGCATCAAGGCGACGAACAGCACGATCAGGACGAACAGTGCGCCGCCGGACAATGTCTTGCGATTGAATGTCATGGGATGGCGTCCTCAGTCGGCTTTCTTGATGTCGAGAACGATCGCGCTCGCGTACAGCCAGAAGCCGATCATCAAGGCGAAATACAGCAGGTCGCGCAGGTCGATGACGCCCTTGCTGATCGACACGAAGTGGGTGAGGAAGCTCAGCCCGGCGACCGCGTCGACGAGACCCTGCGGGGCCCACGCACGGAACGCATCGAGGACGAGCGGATAGCCGGCCATGACGAGCACGAAGCAGACGACGACGGTCAGGATGAAGGCGACGATCTGGTTGCGCGTCGACGCGGAGATGCACGAACCGATCGCGAGGAACGCACCGGCCATCAGCAGCGAGCCAAGGTAGCTCGCGACGATCACGCCGTTGTCGGGATCGCCGAGGTAGTTGACCGTGATCCACAGCGGGAACGTCAGCGCGAGCGCGATGCCGACGAATGCCCAGGCAGCGAGGAACTTGCCGACCACGGCCTGCCACATCGTGACCGGCAGGGTCAGCAGAAGCTCGATCGTGCCGCTCTTGCGCTCCTCGGACCACAGCCGCATCGACACGGCCGGCACGAGGAACAGGTAGAGCCACGGGTGGAACGTGAAGAACGGCATCAGGTCGGCCTGGCCGCGCTCGTAGAAATTGCCGAGGTAGAACGTGAACGCGCCCGAGAGGACGAGGAAGATCACGATGAACACGTAGGCGACTGGAGTCGCGAAATAGCTGCGCAGTTCGCGCTTGAACACGGTCGTGATCGCACTCATGCCCGGGCCTCCTTCGCCGCTGTTCCCTCGGTGATCGTGCGGAAAACCTCGTCG
The DNA here is from genome assembly GCA_964587775.1 of uncultured Dokdonella sp. Taxonomy (GTDB): domain Bacteria; phylum Pseudomonadota; class Gammaproteobacteria; order Xanthomonadales; family Rhodanobacteraceae; genus Dokdonella. Next base: position 15,201 of record CAZPLY010000012.1, on the reverse strand, counting down.
AGGCGGCCGCCTTCGAGGGCGAGTTCGCGCACGACGACGTCGCGCGCATTCAAGGCTTCATTGACCGCCGCGAAGATCTGCCGGCCTGGCTTCGGGAACGCCGTGATGCGCCCGTCCTGCGCGTCGACTTCGATCGCGGCGACATCGGGGACGCGGGCCAGCGCCTCGCGCGCGGCATTGACGTCGGCCGCCGTCAGCGAAACCGCCTGGTGGTAACGCGAACGTGCTTCAAGCTCGGCCGGCGACGCGTCGGCGAGGATGCGCCCGCGCGCGATGATGATCGCGCGGTTGCACACCGCATGCACTTCCTCGAGCACGTGGGTCGACACGATGATCGTCTTGTCGCGCGCCATCGCGTTGATCAGCGTGCGCACCTCGTGTTTCTGGTTCGGATCGAGGCCGTCGGTCGGCTCGTCGAGGACGAGCACCTGCGGGTCGTGCAGGATCGCCTGGGCCAGCCCGACCCGGCGCCGGAAGCCTTTCGACAGGGTTTCGATCGGCTGTTCGAGCACACCATCGAGATTGAGCCGGCCGATCACGTCGTCGAGGCGCTTGCGGCGCACCGCGGCGGCGACACCGCGCATGTCGGCGACGAACCCGAGGAACTGGACGACGCTCATCTCGCCGTAGCTCGGCGCGCCTTCCGGCAGGTAGCCGAGCACGCGCTTGGCCGCGAGTGGCTGCTGGTCGACGTCGAAGCCGCAGACCTTCGCGCTGCCCGAAGTCGGCGCGAGGAAGCCTGCGATCATCTTCATCGTGGTCGATTTCCCGGCGCCGTTCGGTCCTAGGAAACCGAGCACCTGGCCCGGCTCGACCTTGAACGTGATGCCGTCGACGGCAGTGAAATCGCCGTAGCGTTTCCCGAGTGCGTGGGTTTCAATCATGGTCGTCTCACCCTGGTTTCACGAGTCCATGCGATCCGCCGCATCGCAGCGGCGGCGCGAAGCAGCCTGCAAGTTCCGGCACGCAGTCAGCCGCCGGGGAACACGACCGGGGGCGAGGGCGCGGGAGTTTGCGAGCGCTGCGCAATGTACAGCAACGGAACATGAAAAGTTCCCGGACCACGCCTCACCAGCGGTGCGCGGGCGGATAGCGTCGCCCCGCGCGCAGCGGCCGGAAACAAGGCGCCTGCGCGAGGAACTCCGGATCGCCGGCGCGCGCGTGCCAGCCCGGGATGCCCGAAAGCGGCAGCGGCCGCAGCTCCTGCGGATCGACGAGCGCGACGCCCCCGTCGATCAGCGCGGCGACGCGCGCATCGACCTGACTCCATGCCGCCGTGTCGGCATGCTCGAGCGCGTCGACGAGCGTCGCTTCGGCCTCGCATGCGATGGCCTTGCCGACGAGCAGCTGTCCGGGCTGCAGGGCATGTTCGAGGATCGCATGGCCGAACACGACGACGCCGATGCGCGTGCCCCAGACGGCGCGCGTCGGGTCGAACAGGGCCGGCCAGTCGTGTGCGTCCCAGCGGTCCAGCAGGCCGGCATCGGCGCACAGAACGATGACGCCGCCCTCGTCGAAATGGGTCAGCGCGCATTGCGCACGCGATCGCTCGCGCGGACCGACGCGGGCGATCTCCGCGACCTGGCGCCGGTTCAATGCGTGCTTGATGCGCGGATGGCGCAACCAGGCCAGCGCATTGAACAGGTCATGCCAGTTGTCGGCGCGCGTCGCGATGCGGCCCGCGGCGACACGTTGCTCGTAGTGCAGGCCGTCGGCGAGCAGGACCGGCGTCTGCGCGACGAAGGCCGGCCGCGCGATGCCGTCGGCGGCAATCGCATCGGCGCGCGCGCGTTCGAGCCGGTCGATGTCAGGCCAGCCTGGCCCGTCGAGCAGGCCGGCATGCGGCGCACGCCATCCGGCGAGCGGCATCCGCTGCAGGACCGACGCATAGAGCGACCCGCGAGCCGGCGCGACAAAGCGCATCTCGCCCCCGCCCGGTCTTCAGGCGCGGACGCGGCGCGCGAACAGGTCGTGCGCGTCGGCATTGACGATCTCGACGTCGGCGAACTCGCCCGGCTTCAGCGCTGCGCCATCCTCGACATGCACGACGCCGTCGATCTCGGGCGCGTCGGCCGACGAACGCGCGATCGCGACGCCGTCCTCGATCGCATCGACGAGCACGCGCTGGCGCGTGCCGATCCTGCGCCCGAGCCTCACCGCCGAGATCTCGGCCTGGACCTCCATGAAGCGCTCGAGGCGCTCTTCCTTGACGTGCTCGGGAACCGGATCGGGCAGTTCATTCGCGCGCGCGCCCTCGACCGGTGAATAGGCGAAGGCACCGACGCGATCGAGCCCGGCCTCGCGGAGGAAGGCGAGCAGTTCCTCGAATTCGGCTTCGGTCTCGCCCGGGAAGCCGACGATGAACGTGCTGCGGATCGTCAGCTCCGGGCAGATCGCGCGCCAGCTGCGCACGCGTTGCAGGACCTTGTCGACCGCGCCGGGGCGCTTCATCAGGCGCAGGATGCGCGGACTCGCATGCTGGAACGGAATGTCGAGGTAGGGCAGCAGCTTGCCCTCGGCCATCAGCGGGATCACCTCGTCGACATGCGGGTACGGATAGACGTAATGCAGGCGCGTCCAGACGCCGAGTTCCGCCAGCCCCTCGCACAGCGCGCGCATGCGTGTCTCGTAGTGCTTGCCGCGCCATTCACGCGCCGCGTAACGCAGGTCGACGCCGTAGGCGCTCGTGTCCTGCGAGATCACGAGCAGCTCCCGGACACCGCCCTTGACGAGGCGTTCGGCTTCGGCCAGCACCTCGTCGACCGGCCGCGACACGAGATCGCCGCGCATCGACGGGATGATGCAGAACGTGCAGCGATGATTGCAGCCTTCGGAAATCTTCAGGTAGGCATAGTGCTTCGGGGTCAGCTTGATCCCGGTCGGCGGCACGAGGTCGAAGAAAGGCTCGTGCTTCGGCGGCAGCACTTCGTGCACGGCGCCGACCACGCTCGCGTAATCCTGCGGGCCGGTGATCGCGAGGACGTCCGGATGGGCGGCGCGGATCAGCTCGGCACGCTTGCCGAGGCAGCCGGTCACGATGACCTTGCCGTTCTCGGCGAGGGCCTCGCCGATCGCTTCGAGCGACTCCTCGACCGCCGCCTCGATGAAGCCGCAGGTATTGACGACGACGACATCGGCCTGCCCGGCGCCCGGCACGATCGCATAGCCCTCGACGCGCAACTGGGTGAGGATGCGTTCGGAATCGACGAGGGCCTTCGGGCAGCCGAGGCTGACGAAACCGACTTTCGGGGCGCGGCGTGACATTCAGGCGTTCCGGATGGGGGAAAAAAGCGCGACAGTGTATCCTTGCCGCGCGGCGGCGGGACATCCGGCCGGGAGCACATCGGTTGCTGCATCGACACGGGTCGAAAACGCATGCCCACGAATTCCGCCACTGAACGGCGCCCGCGCATGCTGGCGGGCGCCCGCGTCCCGCGCCTGATCTTCACCTGCCTGCTCGTTGCCACGTTCCCGGTCCGCGCGCAGGACCTGCGCGCCGACGAATGGCCGCGCGCGGCGGCCGCGATCGGGGCCCAGCGCATCGTCATCGACGCCGCCGGGCTTCTGTCGAATGCCCACCTGCTGCTCGACGCCCTGGCCGGGCCGCGCGGCGCGATCGGCATACTGCGCCTGCGCGCGCACATGCTCGTCGCGGTCGGCGCGAACCGCGAGGCCCTCGCCGCCTGGGGCCAGGTCGAGGAAGTCGCCGCGCGCCTCGGCGACGCGCCCGCGCATGCCGATGCCCTCGAACAGCTGGCCGCGGCCGCGCTCATGGTCGGCGACTACGCAGCGAGCAAGCGCCACGCCGAGGCGCTCGTCGCCGCCAGTGGCCCCGACGATGCGGGCGGCACCGCGATGCGCGCGGTCGCCCTCGGCTACCTCGGCACGATCGCGCGTCGCCGCGGTGACCTCGACACCGCGATGTCGATGCATGCGCGCGCGCTCGCGATCCTGCGCGAGCGCGGCGACGAGATCCGGCTCGCGCGCGCGCTGTCGAGCCTCGGCACGGTGCTGCGCGACCGCGGCGATTTCGCCCAGTCGCTCGACGTGCACCTGCAGGCGCTCGACATCCGCGAACGCACGCGCGACCAGCTCGCCACGAGCTACCGCAACATCGCGCTGCTGTATCGCGAGATCGAGGACGAGCACAGCGCGCGCGACTATTTCACGCGCGCGCTCGATGCCTCGGCGACGCGTGCGGATCCGGAGGCCTACGCCTCGGTGCTCGGCAGCTACGCCGGGTTGCTCAACGACGTCGGCGACCATGTGCCGGCGCTCGCTGCCGCCGAGGAAGGCCTGGTCCTCGACGTGGCCGTCGGCAACCGCTCGCACGAAGGCTTCCAGCAGCTCGAAAGCGGGCGCGCCCTGCTCGGCCTCGGCCGCCTCGCCGAAGCGGGCGAACGGCTGCAGGCGGCACTCGCGATCGGGCGCGAGCTCAGGCAGAGCGAAATCATCGCGCGCGCCCTCCTGCACCTGGCCGAACAGGCCCAGCGCGAACGCGATCCGGTCCGCGCGCGCGGTTACATCGACGAGGCGATCGCCAAGCTCGAGGCGATCCAGTTGCGCCCGCAACTGGCCCAGGCCTATGCCGTGCGCGAACGCCTCGCCCTCGCCCAGAACGACACCGACGCGGCCTTGCGCTTCGCCCATCGGCATGCCGAGCAGCGCGAGTTGCTGCTCGGCACGCGCGCGAGTCGCCAGCTCAGTGCGCTGCAGGCCCGCCACGCTCGCGCGGAAGCCGGCCAGAAGCTCGTCCTGCTGCAGAAGGACAACGAATTGCAGGCCGCGAACCTGCGGACCCAGGCACTGCAGAAGCGCCTCGGCGTCGTCGCCCTCGCGAGCCTCGCCCTGCTGCTCGCGCTGACGATCTGGCGCGTCGCCAGCATGCGCCGGCTCAATCGCGCGCTGGCGCGCAAGAACGAAGAGATCCTCGCCCAGCGCGAAGCGCTGGCCGACGCCAACGCGCGGCTGCACGAGCGCGCCGACGCCTTGTACCAGGCCGCGATCAGCGATCCGCTGACCGGGGTCTTCAATCGCACCCACCTGCGCGAGCAGCTCGAGCGTCGGCTCGCCGCCTGCCTCGCGCACGGGCGCGAACTGGCTGTTCTCGTCATCGATTTCGACCATTTCAAGCAGGTCAACGACGCGCTCGGCCACCTGTTCGGCGATCGCGTGCTGGTCGCCGGGGTCGCCGCGATGCGCGAGGGCCTCGGCCCGGACGACGTGCTCGGGCGCTTCGGCGGCGAGGAGTTCGTCGTCGCCCTCGAGGGGCGCGATGCGGTCGCGGCACGCGCGTTCGCCGAACAGCTGCGCTTGCGGGTCGAGGCGGCCCTGGCCGGCTTCGCCCTGCGCGACATCCGCGTCACCGTCAGCATCGGCCTCGCGATGCTCGGCCAGCTGGCCGAGCCGCGCGTCGATGAACTACTCGACGCGGGCGATCGCGCGATGTACGCGGCAAAGGCAGCCGGGCGCAATCGCGTCGTGCATTTCGCCGACGCGGCCTGAGCCACGAGTGGGAATCCGATGATGGGCGATTTCCTGCAGATCAACACGAACGGCATGCACTGCATCGGTGCGTACCGCGCGCGGCCGGCCGGCACGCCGGTCGGCGGCATCGTCGTCGCCCAGGAGATCTTCGGCGTCAACGCGCACATCCGCAGCGTCGTCGACCTGTTTGCAACGCACGGTTACGACACGATCGCGCCGGCATTCTTCGACCATCTCGAAACCGGCGTCGAACTCGACTACGACGCCGCAGGCATCGCGAGGGGTCGTGCCCTGGTCGCCGAGCTCGGCTTCGAGCGCCCGATCGAGGATGTCGCCAGCGCCGCGAACACGATCGCTTCGGCCGGGCGCATCGGCGTCGTCGGCTATTGCTGGGGCGGAACGGTCGCCCTGCTCGCGGCGATCCGGCTCGGCCTGCCGGCGGTCAGCTACTACGGCGCGCGCAACGTCGACTTCCTCGACGAGGTACCCGCTGCGCCGATGCAGTTCCACTTCGGCGAGCGCGACCGATCGATCCCGCCGGCCACCGTCCAGCGCCACCGCGATGCCTTGCCGGACGCCGAGGTGTACACCTATCCGGCCGGTCACGGCTTCAACTGCGGCGCGCGCGCGGACCATGATCCCGCGAGCGCTGCGGTCGCCCTGCAACGCACGCTCGCATTCTTCGAACGCCAGCTCGGGGCCCGGTGAGAATGGCCTTCGCGCTCGATCCGCGCCTCGCCGGCGACACCCATGCGATCGACGAGCTGCCGTTGTCGCGCCTGCTGCTGATGGACGACGCGCGTTACCCGTGGCTGATCCTCGTCCCGCGCGTGAGCGGTGCGCGCGAACTGATCGACCTCGACCCGGACGACCAGCAGCGCCTGCTCGCGGAAACGACATGCGTCTCGCGCGTGCTGCGCGACGTGTTCACTCCGCACAAGCTCAACATCGCCGCGCTCGGCAATGTGGTCGCCCAGTTGCACGTGCACGTGATCGCGCGCGAGACGACCGACCCGGCCTGGCCGGGGCCGGTCTGGGGCGTCGGCGAGCGCCGGCCGTACGGGCAGGCGTCGGCGCACGCGCGCATCGAGGCCGTGCGCGCGGCGCTTGCGGCGGCCGCGCGCTGAATCGGGCGGCCGGCGGCATGCGGTTCGAAGCGCTCGGCGAATCGATGCTGCTCGTGCGCTTCGGAACGCGCATCGACGCGAGCCTGAACGCCGAAGTCCATGCCGCAGCCGGGGCCTTGCGCGAGGCGCGACTGCCTGGCGTGCGCGATCTTGTCCCGGCGTATGCCGCGCTCGCGATCGCCTACGACCCGCTCGCGTGGCCGGCGACGGCAGAGCCCGCGTGGCGGCAACTCGCGGCACGCGTCGAACACGTGCTCGCTGCCCGCACCGACCGCGCGATCGCGCCGGCTGCGTGCATCGAAATCCCGGTCTGCTACGGCGGCGAGTGCGGACCTGACCTTGCGGCCGTCGCCGGGCATGCCGGCCTCTCGCCCGGACACGTGATCGCGCGCCATGTCGCTCCAACCTACCGGGTCGCGATGCTCGGCTTCGCACCGGGCTTCGCCTATCTGCTCGGCCTCGACCCGGCCCTGGACATGCCGCGGCGCGCGAACCCGCGCACACGCGTGCCGGCCGGCTCGGTCGCGATCGGCGGCGCGCAAACCGGCATCTATCCCGGCGAACTTCCGGGCGGCTGGCAGTTGATCGGGCGCACGCCGCTGCGCTTGTTCGATCCGCAGCGCGCGCAACCGGCCTTGTTCGCTGCCGGCGACGAAGTCCGTTTCACCGCGATCGGACGCGACGAGTACGACGCATGGGCAAGCCCGGTGGCGCCCGTGCGATGAGCGTGCAGGTCCTCAAACCGGGCTTGCTCAGCAGCGTGCAGGATCGTGGACGCGCCGGCCATGCCGCACTCGGCGTCGGCCGCGCCGGTGCGATGGACATGCCGGCCCTGCGCATCGCCAATGCGCTGGTCGGCAACGACGAGGACGCGGCGGCACTCGAGTTCAGCCTGCTCGGCCCGCGCCTGCGCTTCGAATCCGCGGCGCGCATCGCCCTGTGCGGCGCACCCGTCGAAGCCCGCCTCGATGCGCAACCGATGCCGATGTGGACCGCCATCGAGGTCAAGGCCGGCAGTGACCTCGACTGCACGCGCCTGCGCGCGGGTGCGCACGCCTGCCTCGCGTTCGCCGGCGGCCTCGTTGCGCCGCGCGTTCTCGGCAGCGCATCGTCCGACGTCAACGCGGGACTCGCCGCACCACCGCTTCGGGCCGGCGATCAGCTCCAGGTCGGCGACGCAGCGCGGACGATTGCCGGCCGTGGCGCGCTGCGCTGGAGCATCGATCCGCGACCGTGGTTCGATGCCGATCCCGCGCGCCCGCTGCGCCTGATCCGCGGCGCGCATTTCGATGCGCTCGAGCCGACCTCGCGGCATGCGCTGTTTGCTGCGCAGTTCGATGTCGCGCGCCACTCGAACCGGGTCGGCATGCGCCTCGATCGCGTGCCGTTGCGCCTCGCCGCGCCGCTCGAACTCGTGTCCGAGCCAGTGACCGCCGGCACCATGCAGTTGCCGCCCGGCGGCCAGCCGATCGTGCTGATGGCCGAGCATCCGACCACGGGCGGCTATCCGCGCATCGGCCAGGTCGCCGCGGTCGACATGCCGCGCCTCGCCCAGCGCCGGCCCGGCGATCGCCTGCACTTCGTCGAGATCACGCTCGACGAGGCCGTCGCGCGCTATCGTGCACGACACGACGAACTGGCCGCGCTGATCGCGGCGATCCACGAACGAATCGTGCGATGACCATCGATCTCAACAGCGACCTTGGCGAATCCTTCGGTGCCTGGCGGCTCGGCGCGGACGAGGAGGTCCTGGCCGTCGTCAGTTCGGCGAACATCGCCTGCGGCCTGCACGCCGGCGATCCGCGCACGATGCAGCAGACCGTGGCTGCTGCCGTCGCGCGTGGGGTCGCGCTCGGCGCGCATCCGTCGCTGCCGGACCTGCAGGGTTTCGGGCGCCGCGAAATGCAGGTCACGGCCGACGAGGTGAACGCATTGGTCGTCTACCAGATCGGCGCACTCGCCGCGTTCGCGCGGGCCGCGGGCAGCCGGCTTGTGCACGTCAAGCCGCATGGCGCCCTGTACAACATGGCCGCGCGCGATCGCACGATCGCGGACGCGATCGCGCAAGCCGTGCACGCGGTCGATCCGGGCCTCGTCCTGGTCGGCCTCGCCGCGAGTGAACTGCCCGCGGCCGGGGCGAGGCTCGGCCTGCGCGTCGCCCACGAGGCCTTTGCCGATCGTCGCTACGAGGCGGATGGGCGCCTCGTCGCACGCAGTGAAGCCGGCGCGGTGATCGACGAGGTCGACGCAGCGATCGCCCAGGCACTTTCGATTGCCGTGCACCGGAGCGTGATCGCGCGCGACGGCTCGAGCGTGGCCGTGCACGCCGACACGCTCTGCGTGCACGGCGACCGCCCCGATGCCGGAGCGTTCGCGCGGGGCCTGCGTGACGCTCTCGACAAGGCCGGCATCCGCGTGCAGGCCCTCGGCTGAGCATTCCCGGCGCCGCGCGGGCGGCGCGCGTCGGGTCGTGCCGCGCTAGCATGCCGACTTCGACCCGACCGAGCCGCCCATGCCCGCCGCCATCAACTACTGGCCCCTGCTCGGAGTCGCCGTCGTCGTGGCCGGCTTCGCCGCGCGCCGCAATCCGGTCCTCGTCGTCGTCGTCGCGGGCCTCGTCAGCGGCTTCGCCGCCGGCATCGGCCCGGCCGAGTTGCTGACCCTGCTCGGGCGCAGCTTCGTCGCGAACCGCTTCCTGCTGCTGTTCGTGCTGACCTTGCCGGTCATCGGCGTACTCGAACGCCATGGACTGCGCGAGCGCGCGCGAAGCTGGATCGCCGCGCTGCGCGGACTGACCCTCGCCCGCTTCCTGACCAGCTACCTCGGCCTGCGCCAGTTGCTCAGCATGTGCGGCCTGACCCACGTTGCCGGCCAGGTGCAGACCGTGCGCCCGCTGGTCGCGCCGATGAGCGAAGCAGCCGCCGAACGCAGCCTCGGCACGCTCGACGACGACGAACGCGCACGCGTCCGCGCGGCAGCGGCGGCGACCGACAACGTCGGCCTGTTCTTCGGCGAGGACGTATTCATCGCATTCGGCGCGGTGCTGCTGATCCAGGGGTTCTATGCCGGACACGGCATCGTGCTCGAGCCGCTCGAGATCGCGCTGTGGGCGCTGCCGACCGCAATCGCCGCCTTCATCATCCACAGCCTGCGCCTGTGGCTGCTGCAGCGTCGCCTCGCGCGGCGCCGGCACGTCGACGGAACCGGACGCGAGGGAGACCGAAATGCTCGCGCTTGAGCACCTGTACTGGCTCGTCGCCGCGTTCCTCCTCGCCGCGGCCTGGTGCAACCTGCGCGAGTGGCGCGTGTCGATGGCCGCATTCTGGGCCGTGCTCGCGCTGCCGTTCCTGTTCGGCGACGCAGTCCTGCGCGCGCTCGACGCGGGCAGCGCGTGGCCGGCCCAACTGATGGGCGTGGCCGTCGTCGCGCTCGGCGTGCTCGCCTCGCGCAACCCGTTGAAGAACACGGTCGACAGCGCGGCCGTGGTCGCCGCGCGCGAGGCGACGGCGAGCCGGCTCGGCAACCGCCTGTTCCTGCCCGCGCTCGCGATCCCGGCCCTGACCGCGCTGTTCTATTTCGGAGCCGGACAGCTCGCCGCGCATGGCATGCCGGTGTTCGATCCGAAGGCGCTGACCCTGACTTCGCTCGGCGCGGCCAGCGTGCTCGCCCTCGTCGCCGCGCTGCGCGTCACCCGCGCGCCGCCGGTCCAGGCCGTCTCCGAAGGACGTCGCCTGCTCGATGCGGTCGGCTGGGCCGTGCTGCTGCCGATGGTGCTCGCCACGCTTGGCGGCGTGTTCGCGGCGACCGGCGTCGGCAGTGCGATCGCGGCGCTGACGAGTGCGCTGATCCCGATCGACAACCGGCTTGCCTGCCTCGTCGCGTTCGCGCTCGGCATGATCCTGTTCACGGTCGTCATGGGCAATGCATTCGCCGCGTTCCCGGTCATGATGGCCGGCATCGGCCTGCCCTTGCTCGTGCTCGGCCACGGCGCTGACCCGGCGATTCTCGGCGCGATCGGCATGCTGACCGGCTATTGCGGGACGCTGCTGACGCCGATGGCGGCCAACTACAACATCGTCCCGGCCGTGTTGCTCGACCTGCCCGACCCGTACGGCGTGATCCGCGCCCAGGTCGGGACCGCGCTCGCGCTCATGGTCGTCAACTTCGCCCTGATGGCGCTGCTCGTTTTCCGCTGAACGCGCTGCGGCGTCAGCAGGTTCCATGGAGAACGACGGAGAAGGACGGAATTGTCGGATGTCCCCGTGTTCCTGCCCTCCCCCGATCGGAATTGTGGATGTCCCGGCGTTCCCCATGTATCTGGCGGTCAGAGCGGCCAGACCCACAAGATCATCGGCACTGCGATCGTCAGCACGATGACTTCAACGACGATGCCAAGGCGCCAGTAGTCGCCGAAATGGAAACCGCCGGGGCCCAGGATCAGCGTATTGTTCTGGTGACCGATCGGCGTGAGGAAGGCACATGACGCGCCGACTGCGATTGCCATCAGGAAGGCGTCACTGCCCACGCCGAGCTGGATTGCCGTACTGATGGCGATCGGACACATGACGGCAGCCGTGGCGGCGTTGTTCATGACGTCGGAGAGGAACATCGTCACAATCAGGACGACGACCAGCGCGATCACCGCATTGCCTTGGGCAATGCTTTCAAGCAGTGCGCGGGCGAGCAGGTCGGCCGCGCCCGTGCTGCCGATCGCATCGGCAACCGGCAGCATTGCGGCGAGCAATACGATCACCGGCCAATCGATCGCCTCGTACACCGAGCGGAGTGGCACGACGCCTAAGGCAACGAACGCGAGCGCACCAGCCGCAAATGAAACGGCGGCCGGGAGCAGGCCGCTGGCCGTGGCGATTACCGCAGCCACCATCAGCAGTGTTGCGGTCAGTGCCTGGCCCTTGCGCGGTACGCGGATATCGCGCTTCGCCAGCGGCAGGCATCCGAAGTCGACGGCCAACGCGCCGAGCACTTCGATCGGTCCTTGCACGAGCAACACGTCACCGGCCGCAATCGTGATCGAGCGCAATCGCCTGATCGTGCGTTCGCCCTGACGCGACAGTGCAAGCAGGTTGATCCCGTAGCGCGTGCGCAATTCGATATCGCTTGATGAGCGCCCGATCAGCGAAGAACTTGTGGTAACCACCCATTCCTGGATGACGACTTCGGCACCTGTCTTCTTCTTCTTGGGCTTCTCCGCATCCCGCGAATCAGTCGACTCGCGCGCTACGTGTTGATCGTCTTCACGGGCGATCGTTGCCGAGCCTTGCTCCGATGGCACGTCTTCGACAAGCTTGCCGCCGAGAACCGAAAGCGCGCTCGATAACGATTCGGGCTCGACTTCGATCACGAGGATGTCGCCTTCGCGCACATGGCGGCGCGGATTGGGTGCCGAAAGATGCACATCACGCCGGACCATCGCTATGATCTGCGCATCGGCTTCGACGAGCATTTCCTCGACTTCGCGGACTTGCTTGTCGAGCGCCTTGCTGTCCGCCGAGATGCGGATTTCGCTCATGTAGCTGCCGGATTCGAAATTGCTCGGGTCGCTGCGCTTTCGTGAAGGCACCAGCCGCCAGCCGATGACACCCACGAACAACACGCCGACCACGGCGACAGCCACGCCAACCGGCGCGAAGTCGAACATGTTGAACGGGCCGGCGCCGGTACTCTCGCGGAATCCGGAAACGATCAGGTTCGGCGGCGTACCGATCAGCGTGGTCATGCCACCGAGGATCGACGCGAACGCAAGCGGCATGAGGATCTTGCCCGGCGGCAATCCCTGTTTTCCGGCAATCTGGATCGCGATCGGCATCAGCAGCGCGAGCGCGCCGACATTGTTCATGAATCCGGACAACAGGGCAGCCAGGCCGCACAGGGCGAGGATACTCGGAATCTTGCCGGCATTCGCCGGCATCAATTTCTGCGTCAGCGCATCGACTGCGCCGGTGATCTGAAGTCCGTAGCCGAGCACAAGCACGGCAGCGACGGTGATCACGGCAGGATGTCCAAAACCGGCGAACGCAGTGCCGCCCGGCACGACACCGAGAAACACGCTGGCCAGCAATGCGCCGAGCGCGATCATGTCGTGACGCCAGCGGCCCCACAGGAACATGCCGACGGCGGCCGCAAGGATCAGCAGCAGCGTTATCTGAGCTTGGGTCATCGGCAATCAGAAGGCCATGGCATCGACGTGTTCGCCTTGATCCGCCACTTTAGCGGCAAGCGAGCGATCTCCGCATCCGTTCGAGTGAAACGCCCACGATTCGGGAGACGCAAGGGAGACGCAAGAGGACACCCACTAGACGCAAGAGGACACCCACAATCCATCCGACTAGACGCAAGAGGACACCCACAATCCATCCGACCATTGCAATGCGCAGGCCACCCGGCGTGCGGCCTACGGAACGTTCGCAAGGATGCATTTCCGCCGCGGAATCACGGCAGGTCGTCAGCAGCTGCGCCAATGGCGCCGCGCGACCACGAGCATGAGATCGACCCACTCAGGTCGCCTGCGATAGCGCGCCGCGTGGGGCATTCCCGATGCCCTTGAGCCAGCGCTGACCGATCGCCGCGGCTTTCTCGATCATCGCCTGTGCATTGCCGATCACACGCCAGTAGCGGTTTTCGATGCCGAGCACCTGATGCTGCCAGGCGTCTTCGCGCAGGCCGAGCCGGACGAGGATCGGCGGCATGGCCGCATCGATCGCGCCGCGCTTGTCGTTGCGTACGCGTCGCCCCGTCCAGTCGATCAGTTCGAGGTAGGCAGCGCAGGTGATCGGCAACCTGTGCTGTGCGGGTGCGGATCCCCGGACAGGTTCAAGGCTTTGGTCGGCAGTTCGTACATCGGACGCGAGAGCCGCAATCCGGTGCATCGCGCTCGTATGCTTTGACGTCGGCAGATCATCCGCGATGCCGGCGCGGATTGGATTGAGATCGACATAGCTCATGCAGGCAAGTACTGCCGCATCGTCGAGCAGGGCCTGGCATTTGTAGCGCCCTTCCCAGAAACGGCCCGTGCACGCATCTTCGCGGTTGGCGCGGCGCGCAATCGGTTCGTTGAGGCTGCGCATGAACCACGACAGGCTTCCGAGGCGCTGACGGCATTCGCCCAGACGATCCGCGTTGCCGAGCAGGACCTCTTCCTTCATGCGGCAACGCTCCGGGTCGATCACGCCGTCCGTGCACGCCGGGAACAGGCGAACCCAGCGCGCGGCGACCGCTTCATCGGACCACTGCCGCGCCGCGCCCGGATCGACGTGCAACACGACATGCACGTGGTTGCTCATCACGGCAAAGGCGTAAAGCTCGACCGCGAAGATGTCGGCCAGCGCCAGCAAGCGCTCCTCGATCCAGCCGCGGCGGTGTTCGAACGACTGCCCGCTGTGCGCATCGAACCCGCACAACCAGGCACGGCGCACGCAACGCGAAATGCAGTGGTAGAAACCTGCGGAAGTCGGATCGACAAGTTGGCTGCGTGCCGTAGTCATGCGGCCCATCGTCGATCATCGCGAGACGGGCGTCTGTAGGAAAAGCCCGCGTCGCCACGTCGGAGAACGGCGGGATTGTGGATGTCCCGGAGTTCCTGAAAGTGGGTGTCCCGGTTGTTATGACATCAAATCTTACAGACGTGCCGCAATTCTATGTCTAACTTGCGATCATCCTATTCGGCGTTCAATATGGTTACGAGATCTGGCATTACGATTCCAATCAGTATTCTATAGGCAACCATATTGAGCCCAAGGTCGCATATCGATTCAAAATTTGAATATCTGCCAAATGGCAATAGATCGCTAATGTTTAGAACAATTGAATCATTCTCACCTTCTCCGGGGCAAACAGGACTTATGCGCCATCCGAGTCTTATGCTTCCCGCCTTAGAGCCTTCGAGAGGCTGAGCCAAAACAATCAAGAGCACGTCTTCCATAGCACTAACGGATATCCGCAAAGCTGGATATCGGATTCCAAACTGCTCGACATAGTCCATGTTTGCATGCTCGCTGAACTTAGCTCCATGCAAGTATTCCGCGAATGCACGTTCCAAAAACGACCTATCGCTGATGACTGCAGACAAGTTAGTGTACAGCGAATGAATGTCTCTTGAGTATATTGCCTTACCATTCTCTCTGCGTATTTCGGCCTCGCATTGACGTGATGTAAACGCCTGAAGATCTTCTTCTGTCATGCGTTCGCAGGTCTTGGATAGGATTTGCCCAGCCTCCGTAAGCTCCGCTAAATGACGTAGCGAGGGTTGCTCCATCAATTTGTGAACAGGCCCATATTTTTCGAATCTGGACTTCTTCAGGCTAGTTAGATAGTCGGAATCGCATTTGTTATCAGTGAACACTATCTCGCTTGGGCTTCCGGTCAGAAGAACTTCACGCCAGAACTCCAGAAGATAGACGCCGTGGCTCTCCCATTCTGGACGCGTACACTGCTCAATGAGCCAGTCATCCTCAACAAGACTTGCATCTAATCCAAATGAGCGCAATTGATTTCGCCATGCAGGCACACATTTCGCTAGCAGGGTGCTGAAAAAGCCGACGAAAGTGTCGTGACGCACGCTACCAGAAAC
>CAZPLY010000011.1:0-116762 GCA_964587775.1 uncultured Dokdonella sp. | reverse complement strand
TGGTGCTGACCGGTGTCGCCCACTACTCGACGCTCGGCAACGATGCGCCGGTGGCGAACGCGTTTTCCAATCTCGGCCTGACCTGGGTCAGCATCGCGATCTCGATGACCGCGGTGACCGGCATCATCAGCGTCGTGTTCGCGTTCATGCTCGGCGCCGCGCGCATCTGGCACGCGCTCGCGCGCGACGGCCTGCTGCCGGCGTGGTTTGCGAAAACGCATCCGAAATACGGCACGCCGTACCGGCCGACGCTGATCCTCGGCGTGCTGACCGGACTCGCGGCCGGCGCGTTCCCGATCGGCGAACTCGCCGAAATGGTCAACATCGGCGTGCTCGCCGCGTTCATCGTGATCTGCGCATCGATCCTGCTGCTGCGCCGGCGTCGCCCGGAACTGCCGCGCGCATTCCGCACGCCGTGGGTGCCGCTGATCCCGATCATAGGCATCGTGTTCTCGATCTGGCTGATCTCGGGGTTGCCGGTCCAGACCTACGAGCGTTTCGGCATCTGGCTGCTGATCGGCCTGCTCGTCTACTTCGGCTACGGCATCCGCCACAGCCGGCTCGCGAAGGAGTGAGGCGCGCGACTTGACCGGGCCCGCACGCGTCGCGTACGTCGGGTTCGGACAGATGCGCGATGCCGGAGCAGCATTGCCGGCAATCCGTCGCGCGTAGAGCCTCGCGTCAACGATGCAAGTGAAGTAGCCCGGGTAAGCGCAGCGCACCCGGGGTTTTCAGGGAACTCCACGCCATCTCCGGGTGCGGCTGGCGGCCTTGCCCGGGCTACGCACGTCCCGCGGACGCTTGTCTTGTTGTGGGCGCGGCGGCTACGGCTTCGCCGGCAAGGCTTCGAAGCCCGTCGTGAAGATGCGGTCGTCGAAGCTGTCGCCCTCGAGCACGAACGGGAGGTCGACGAGGTTCGGCGAGGTGCCATTCTCGAACAACCACCATTGGTTCGGCGGACACTTCGGGTTCGTGCTGTTCGCCGGACACTTCTGTCGCGCGATGCCGCCCGCGGAGGTATAGGCCTGGCCGAGGATGCTGACCGGCGGCGTACTGACGAAGCCCGTCTGCGGCCCGATCAGCTGCCAGTCGATCCAGTAGTTGCCGGCATCGAGTTCGAGAACCGGGATGTCGATCGAGAGCGCATGCACGCGGCGCGCGGTGTCGGTGAAGCCCGGTCCAGGCTCGTTCGACTGCGCGATCCGGTAGGCGACCGGGGTCGAGGACAGCAGGACATTGCTCGCCGTGCCCTCGAACAGCTTCGTGCTGAGGAATCCGTCGGGAACGCCTTCCCAGATGATCACGCGCGCGTCGGTGAACGGCGCGTCACCGCCACCGACCTGGTACGCGTACAGGGTCAGTCCTTCGATGACCCAGATCCGGCCGTCGGGCACGTTGAAGTCGTCGGCGAGATGGAAGTCCGGTCCGGCGACGAAGCCGAGCGCGGTGTAGCCGGGGAACGTCACGTCCTGGGCGAGACTGACGTCGTCACCCGAGACATGCGCTTCGGGATGGGTGACGAACGGGCCATTGCTGTACAGCGGCTGCGCGATGCAGCTGCCGGCGGCGAACAAGCCGGCGACGCAGACCAGCGTGAGCGGAATCGAAACCTTCATGGCGCAATCCTGTGTCGGGGACGACGGGAGCCCGCGCATGCCGCGGCGTCCCGGTTGCGGCCGCCGACGGGGGTCGAGTCGCGGCCACGCTGGCGCGATTCTAACTGGTCGTCCGCGGCTTGGGGCAAAGGCCGGCCGCCGATACGCTAGGATGCGTCGCATGACAGACCCCGCGACCACCCATTTCGGATACCGCGACGTTCCCGAGCAGGACAAGGCACGCCTCGTCGGCGAGGTGTTCAGCTCGGTCGCGCGCAACTACGACATCATGAACGACCTCATGTCGTTCGGCGTGCACCGGCTCTGGAAGCGCCATTTCGTCGCCACCAGCGGCGTGCGCGAAGGCGATGCGGTGCTCGACCTGGCGGGCGGTACCGGCGACATCGCAGCCCTGCTGCTGCCGCGCGTCGGCGCGAGCGGCAGCGTCGTGGTCGGCGACATCAACGGCGACATGCTGCGCGTCGGCCGCGACCGCTTGACCGACCGTGGCCTCGTGCAGGGCCTGTCCTGGACCCGGCTCGATGCCGAGGCGCTGCCGTTCCCCGATGCGAGCTTCGACTGCGTGACGATGGCATTCGGCCTGCGCAACGTGACGCGCAAGGAAGCCGCGCTGGCCGAGATCCACCGTGTGCTCAAGGTCGGTGGCCGCGCCCTCGTGCTCGAGTTCTCGGCCGTACGCGCGCCGCTGCTCAAGCCCCTGTACGACTTCCACTCGTTCTCGGTACTGCCGCGCATCGGGCGCCTGATCGCCGGCGACGAGGCAAGCTATCGCTACCTCGCCGAGTCGATCCGCAAGCATCCCGACCAGGCGACTCTGAAGGCGATGATGGAGGCCGCGGGCCTCGCCCGCGTCGACGTGCGCAACCTGTCCGGCGGTATCGTCGCGATCCATCGCGGCTATCGGGTCTGAGGCAATCGCCACCACGATCACGCAAGCAGCTCGGGCGGTCCGTTGCAGCGGCTTGATCGAAATAGTCGCCCTGCGGAATCAGGCCGCCGGGGCCGGTCTGCAGGGCGAACCGCCAGCGGCGACTTCCCGGTTCGCGGTTGAAAGTCCGCCCATCGTGCGACGTGTCCCACGGCGGAATCCGCTGCGCGGGTTCCGCCTACGACGACTGGTGGGTTCGAAGAAAGGCCGGACAGGAGATGACCTGCATCCTGCCGGTCATTTCCCCCCCTGTCCGACCAGGGGGACTGGATGAACGGCCTGAGCCGTTCATGGACCCCAGCATCTCGCGGATACGGGAGAGTCGATAGCTGTCAGATTTGACAGCTATCCAGCGCGGCGGGAATGTGCTAGGCGCTCGCGCCTCAGAGCGCGATCAGCTGCAGCGAGATCGCTTTCGCGACGGCCTGGCGGCGCCCGATGACACCGAGTTTCTTCGCGGCGTTGTTGAGATGGAAGACCACAGTGCGATCGGCGATGCCGATCAGCTGGCCGATCTCCCAGCTCGTCTTGCCTTCGGCGGCCCAGCGCAGGCTGTCGAGCTCGCGCTGGGTCAGGTGCACGGGCTCGGCCGTGGCCGCGGCCATGAAACGCTGGCCGGCCTCGTGCACGAAGGCCGAGAGCAGATGCAGGTGGGCGAACTCGCGCAACGCAAGCGGTCGCTCGGGCAGGGTGCCGCTCGCCACCGAGACCATGTTCCATTGGCCACCCGGCCCGTGGATCGGCAAACCGACGCCGAAACGCAGGCCAAAGCGCGCGGCTTCGCGGAAGAACGGCGTCGCGCGCCCGATCGAACGCGAGGCCGGCCCCGACGACCACAGACATGGCGTCGTGCGCATGCGGCAGTGCTGGATGACCGGGTCGAGCTCGAAATATCCCTGGCGGTGGTAGTAGGCGAGCCAGTCCTGCGGGTAGTCGCCGACGAGATCGGCGGCGCCGTGCGCGCGCACGGCCGACGCATACATCCAGTGATCGAAGCCGAGATTGCCGAGCTGGCGGCTCGTCTCGCGGCGCAATGCGTCCGGTGTATCGCAGTCAAGCAGCGCCTGCAGCGTTTCGATGTCGTCGACCATGATGCGATCCCCCGGTCTCGATAGTACCCCGAGTTCATGTCGCGATACATGTCGCGGACTTTCCGCGCGGGGCGGCCCTGCGTGGCCGATGGCATACTCGCGGCCTGTACTGGAGGTCCCATGTCCCCGAGCCGCTCCATCGTTGCCAGCTTCGCACTCCTCGCCGCCATGTCCGCCAACGCCGAACCCGATCCGCACAGCTACGCCGAACCGGGCATCGTCACGGTCAGCGCGCTGAAGCTCGATCTCGATGTCGATTTCGCGAAACGCGAACTCGCGGGCCAGGCCGAGCTCGCGCTGGACTGGCATGATCCCGCCGCGCGCACGCTCGTGCTCGACACGCGCGACCTGAAGATCGACAAGGTCGAGGCGATCGCCGCGGATGGCAAGACCACGAAGGCGGCCTTCACGCTCGATGCGCGCGATGCGATCTTCGGCTCCGCGCTGCGCATCAAGCTCGAAGATGCCGCACCGGCCGTGCGCATCCGCTACCGCACGGTGCCGGCCGCATCGGGCCTGCAGTGGATGACGCCCGCGCAGACCTCGAGCGGCAAACATCCGTTCATGTTCTCGCAGTCGCAGGCCATCCACGCGCGCAGCTGGATCCCGCTGCAGGACACCCCGGCCGTGCGTTTCACCTACAGCGCGCGCATCAAGGCGCCGAAAGCGCTGCGCGTCGTCATGAGCGCCGACAACGACGTCGCGCACAAGCTCGATGGCGACTACCGTTTCACGATGCGGCAGGCGATTCCGTCGTACCTGCTCGCGCTCGCGGTCGGCGAGATCGACGTCCGCGAAACCGGGCCGCGCACCGCGGTGTTCGCCGAGCCGTACATCGTGGCCAAGGCCGCGAAGGAGTTCGAGGACACCGAAAGGATGATCGTCGCGACCGAGAAGCTGTACGGCGCGTACCGCTGGGATCGCTACGACATCCTCGTGCTGCCGGCGAGCTTTCCGTTCGGCGGCATGGAGAATCCGCGCGTGACGTTCGCCACGCCGACGATCATCGCCGGCGACAAGAGCCTGGTCGGACTGATCGCGCACGAACTCGCGCATTCGTGGTCGGGCAATCTCGTCACGAATGCGAATGCGCAGCACATGTGGCTCAACGAGGGTTTCACGACCTTCGTCGAGAACCGGATCGTCGAGTCGGTGTACGGCAAGGATGTCGCGACGATGCAGCTCGTCGTCGACGACCAGGAACTGCGCACCGAGCTTGCGAAGATGAAGCCGGCCGAGCAGTTGCTCGTCACCGATCTCAAGGGCATCGATCCCGACGAGGGCCTGACCGGCGTGCCGTACGACAAGGGTCGCTGGTTCCTGCGTTTCCTCGAGGCGCGCTACGGGCGCGACGTGTTCGATCCGTTCGTGCGCGCGTATTTCGACGATCACGCCTTCAGGAGCATCGTCACGCGTGACTTCCTCGCCTACTACGACGCGCATCTCGCGAAGAAGCATCCGGGCAAGGTCAGCCAGGCCGAGATCGACGAATGGCTGCACCAGCCCGGCATCCCGGCCAACGCGCCGGTCGCGCATTCGGTGCGCTTCGATGCGGTCGACGAGGCCGCGCGCAAGTTCCTCGCCGGCGAGCTCGACGCGAAGGACATTCCGGCGAAGGACTGGGTGACCTACGAATGGCTGCGCTTCATCAATGCGCTGCCCGCGAAGCCCACGGTCGAGCAGATGAAGGCGCTCGATGCCGCGTGGAAACTGACCGGCACCGGCAACGGCGAAATCGCGTTCCGCTGGTATGTCGCGACCGTGCGCGCCGGCTACACCGACGCACGTCCGCAGATCGCGGCATTCATCGAACGCATCGGCCGGCGCAAGCTCGTCGTGCCGATCTACGAGGAACTCGCGAAGAGCGAAGAAGGCACGCAGTTCGCGATCGGCGTCTACAGGAAAGCGAAGCCCGGGTATCACCCGTTGACCCAGGGCAGCGTCGAGAAGGCGCTCGGCCTCTGATCCCGATCGGCGAATCAGCCGTCACTGGCGTGGGCGCGCACCTCGGCACGGCCCACGTTGCCGCGGGTTTCGGTCGCCGCCGGGTCCATCCGCGGCAAGCGCACGCCATCACTGCCTGAGCTTCCACCCGCTGCGGAACACCCACCAGACGAACGCGAGGCACAACGCAAGGAAGCCGAGCGTCATCCCGGTGCTGACCGCGACATGCACGTCGGCGACGCCGTAGAAGCTCCAGCGGAATCCGCTGATCAGGTACACGACCGGATTGAACAGCGTGAGCTTCTGCCAGAACGGCGGCAGCATGTTGATCGAGTAGAACGCGCCGCCGAGGAAGGTCAACGGGGTGACGACCATCAGCGGGATCACCTGCAGTTTCTGGAAGTCGTCGGCCCACAGGCCGATGATGAAGCCGAACAGGCTGAAGGTGACGGCCGTGAGCACGAGGAACGCGACCATCCACACCGGATGCGCGATCTCGTACGGCACGAACACGCGCGCGGTGACGAGGATCAGCAGGCCGAGGATCAGCGACTTCGTGGCCGCCGCGCCGACATAACCGAGCACGATCTCGAACCACGACACCGGTGCCGACAGCAACTCGTAGATCGTGCCGGCCCACTTCGGCATGTAGATGCCGAACGAGGCGTTCGAGATGCTTTCGCTGAGCAGCGACAGCATCAGCAGGCCCGGGATGATGAACGCGCCGTAGCTGATGCCGTCGATGTCACCCATGCGCGAGCCGATCGCGGCACCGAACACGATGAAGTACAGCGCGGTCGTCAGCACCGGCGCTGCGATGCTCTGCGTGAGCGTGCGGAACGTGCGCGCCATTTCGAAGCGGTAGATTGCCCGGATCGCGTGGACGTTCATGCGCGACCCTCGCGCGTGGCGTGCACGAGGCCGACAAAGATCTCCTCGAGCGAGCTTTCGCTCGTGCGCAGGTCCCGAAAGTCGATGCCGAGCTCGCCGAGGCGGCGCAGCAGATCGGTAATGCCGGTTTCCTCGAGCTGTGTGTCGAAGGTGTAGACGAGCGCCAGGCCGTCGTCGGCGAGTTCGAGCGGCAATGTGCCGAGCGCATCCGGAATGCGCTCGAGCGGCACTTGCAAGGTCAGCACGAGCTGCTTCCTGCCGAGCTTGCGCATCAGCACGTGCTTGTCCTCGACCAGCACGAGCCTGCCCTTGTCGATCACCCCGATGCGGTCGGCCATCTCCTCGGCCTCCTCGATGTAGTGCGTGGTCAGGATGATCGTCGTGCCGTTGTCGCGCAGGCCGCGCACCATCTGCCACATGTCGCGGCGCAGTTCGACGTCGACGCCGGCGCTCGGTTCGTCGAGGAACAGGATCGTAGGCTCGTGCGACAGTGCCTTGGCGATCATCACGCGCCGCTTCATGCCGCCCGACAGCGTCATGATCCTCGCGTTGCGCTTGTCCCACAGCGAAAGATCGCGCAGCACCTTCTCGAGATAGGCGGGATCGGGGCGCTTGCCGAACAGGCCACGACTGAAACGCAGCGTGGCCAGCACGCTTTCGAACGCATCGGTGTGCAGCTCCTGCGGCACGAGGCCGATCTTCGCGCGCGCGGCGCGGTAGTCGCGCACGATGTCGTGGCCGTCGGCCGTCACCGTACCCGCACTTGCAGTGGCGATGCCGCAGATGATGTTGATCAGCGTCGTCTTGCCGGCGCCGTTCGGGCCGAGCAAGGCGAAGATCTCGCCGCGGCGGATCTCGAGGTCCACCTTGCTGAGCGCCTGGAAACCCGACGCGTAGGTCTTGTCGACGCTGCTGACCGAAATGATGGCTTGCACGCGGGTCCGATGCGCCGGGAAAGTCGTTATCCTAGGTTCCGCCGCGACGCAAGCCAACCGGTCCGCAGGCGCACCTGCATCATGACCGCGCGCGGACTGAGGTCGGCGAGCCTGCACCATGCGCCGCGCCTGCGTTGCCCTGAGCGGGCATTCATGGGGAGCCGCGCATGCCGTGCCAGGGATTTCGCCGCCAGCACCCGCGCTCGTCGCGTCCGCACCGGGATGCGCGCCGGTCCACCTGAAGCGGCCATGTCGACCTGCCTGACTGCCGACGAAGCGCTGGCATTCGTGCGCAGGCACGGCGTGGTGCTCGTCGCGGCGCGCGGCCGGGCGCCACGGCTCGTCGAAGCGATCGCATGCGAAACCATCCGCGGCAGCTGGTGGGCGCACCCGCGCAGCCGCACGATATACGCCGTGCTCGGCGCGGTCATCGGCTCCGGCGACGTGATGTGCTGCCGCCTCGTCGATGGCAAGGTCACGCTCGTGCACCGCCGGCTTTGGCCTGCGATGGTCAGGCTGGTCGACCGCCTCGATGCCGCGCGCTGCGCGATCGTCGTCGAGGAACACACCGCGAGCGGCCGTCACGCGACGCGCAGCGTGGCCTTCACCGACTGGGTGACGCCCGACCTTGCGCGCGAGGCGCAAGCCCTGTCCGAGGCCGAAGCGGTCCGCCTGTTCAGTGCCTGGCTCGAGACCCGGGACTGAACGCATCAGCGGGTGCTGCAATGCGCATCGTGCCGAAAACGCCACATCATGCCGATCGAGCGGACGTCGACGCCGCAGGCGGGCAACGCGCTCGGCGCACGCCTGCGCAGGCTGGTCGAGCCGTTGCGGGCGCGCGGATTGGAGGCGGACCCGCGCGCGCAACTCTGTATCATCGCCGCTCCGAAACCGCGAACGGGGTCCCGCCTATGCGAATCAGCCTGCAGCCTGGCCGTGGCGCATGCCGCGACGTCACGCGCGTTACGCGCGGTCGGATCCGTGACCTGCGGCGGGCGGCTCGATCATGCCGATGATCGGTGCGCGCGAAGCCCTTGAACGCCTGCGCGAGGGCAACCGGCGCTTCGTCTCCGAGGTGACGGGCAGCGAGGCGGTGACGACACCGACGCGCCGACGCGAACTCGCCGGACGCCAGGAACCGTTCGCGATCATCCTCGGCTGTTCCGATTCGCGCGTTCCGGCCGAGATCGTCTTCGATCAGGGTCTCGGCGACCTGTTCGTGATCCGCGTCGCCGGCAACATCGTCGCGCCGTCGCAGGTCGACAGCATCGAATTCGCGGCAGAGCGCTTCGGCACGCGACTCGTCATCGTGCTCGGTCACTCGAGCTGTGGCGCGATCCTCGCGACGATCGAGGAACTCGCGCGCCCGCTGGCCGAACAGTCGAAGAACCTGCGTTCGATCGTCGATCGCGTGCGGCCATCAGTCGCGGCCCTGCTCGGGACTGAACTGGCCGAGGATCGCGAAACGCTCGTGCAGCAAGCCGTGCGCGCGAACATCCGCATGTCGGTCAACCAGCTGCGGCGTGGATCCGAGCGGCTCGAGCAACTCGTGCTGAATCACGGACTGCTGGTCGTCGGCGCGGAGTATTCGCTCGACTCCGGCGTCGTCGAGTTCTTCGAGGACTGAAGGCCGTGGGGCCCGGCCGCGCGCTGAACGCAGCCGGGTTGCCGCACTGCCTTGCGGCTTGACCGCGTGGCACGGGGTGCGTACTTCCGCAGGGGTCGCGCGCCGGAGATCCGTGCATGAAGTTCCTGATGATGATCGACAACGACGACAGCCTGCTCGACGCCCTGCCGGCGGGCGAGTTCGACGCGCTGATGCGCGGCTGGATCGAACATGCCGACGTGCTGCGCGACGAGGGCCTGCTGGTCGATTCGCAGCAGATCGAGGCGCGTTCGAGCGCAAGGGCCCTGGGCGTGCGCGACGGGCGCACGACGATCGTCGACGGACCGTTCACCAGACCAAGGAATGCCTGGGCGGCTTCAACCTGATCGAGGCCGCCGGTTTCGACGAGGCGCTGCGCATCGCGGCCGGGCTCCCGTGGGCGCGCACCGGTTCGATCGAGATCCGCCCGATCCGCGACATGCAGGCCGTGCGCCGGCGCGTCGGTGCCTGAAAACAGCCATGCGCGAGCAGCGCGCGCGGCCGCCGATCAGTCGCGCGGACTCGATGGCGGCCATGACGCGCGGCACCTCAGGTCCAGGCGTTGGCCGAGGCAGCGAACGCGGCCGACTTGCTGCGCACGACGCAGAATCGTTGCCCGGTCGGAGCCTGCATCACCCACCAGCCATGCACCTGGCGCACGCGCTTCGCACCAAGTCCTTCAAGGCGCAGGACTTCGGCGTCGATGTCGTCGGTCTCGATGTCGAGATGCACGCGGCTCGGGTGGTCCACGGTCTGCACCTCGATGTGCAGGCGTTGTTCGGGGTCGAGCAATTGCGCGTACCGCTCGCCTTCCTCGGCAGGAAGCCGCTTGACCGGCATGCCGAGCGCGGCACCCCAGAACGCGGCGGCAACGTGCACGTCGGCGTTTTCGCAGTCGATGATGAACCCGGCCAGCCTGCTCTTGTGCATCGTCATGTCCTCGTGAATCCCGTCGTTCGACGCATCGGACGAACACGCGTTCAGCGCGGCCTCGAAGGCCCGGCGTGCTGGAAGCCGACGCACAGCAGCGCGACGATCAGCAGCACGCTGTATTCGGCGCCGTTGCGTCCCGCGCCGACCACGAACCAGCCCGCCGGCGCATGCACCATGGCAATGCCGACCGCGTAGATCGCCGAATAGGCAAGCGCCAGCGCGGCCACCATGCGCCCGATTGCAAAGACGACCGTGCCGATGATCTCGAACGCGGTGATCGCGACCGCGATCGCGAATCCTGCCGGCACACCGCGCGCCAGCAGCCAGTGGCCGAACGGCTCGACCCCGCCATCGAGCAGGCGGCTCCAGCCGTGGGCCGCGATCAGTACCGCGAGCGTCACCCGCAGCACGCTCCAGCCGATCCGGTCGCGTGATATCGCCATGATCGCCCTATCGACCGCGCGGCAGCATGCGCCGCAGGCTGTCGTCACGCACGAAGTAGTGGTGGTACAGCCCGGCGAGCGCATGCAGGCCGACCAGGTAGTAGCCGACGGTGCCGCCGGTTTCGTGCCAATCCTTGATCGAACGCGCGAGTTCCTTGTTCTCGCCGATCAGGGCCGGCAATTCGAGTCCGAAGAACGGGATCGGCTTGCCGTCCGCGCTGAGCAGCAACCAGCCGGCGAGTGGCATGCCGATCATGAAGACGTACAGTGCCGCGTGCATGAGCGTGGCCGCGGCGCGTTGCCAGCGCGCCGGCTCGGGCGTGATGGGCGGGGCCGGGCTGCGCAGGCGCAGCACGAGGCGCAGCCAGACGAGTGCGAAGACGAGCAGGCCGAGCATGAAATGCCAGGTTTTCATCGCCTCGCGCGGGTCGCTGCCTTTCGGGTAGAGCACGCGAAGTTCGATGCAGGCGTAAACGGCCGCGAGCAGCAGCAACATGAGCCAGTGCAGCGCGACGGACCAGGTTGCGTACCTGTCGACCGTGTTGCGCCCATTCATCGTCTTGGCCTCCCCGTCCTGGAATCGTGGCGACCTGGAAGTGCCGCCCGCGTTCGTACGACCTCAACCGTTCTTCCCGCCGCGCATTGCGGCGCGGCGCTGCAGGGCCATCGCCTTCAGCGCGTTCAAGGCCTCGCTGAGCGCGTAGTCGCGCGGCGCGCCGCTGCGCACGAGTGGCAGGGTCGACGTTGCCGGTGCCTCGCCTTCGCCCTCGCCTTTCAGATGACCACTCAGGTCACGCTCGCTCGTGACCGGATAAGGATCGATCACATTCTCGGTCAGGGAAAGGTCGGCGAGTTCGATGTCGGGCCGGATCCCGGCTGCCTGGATCGAGACGCCACTCGGCGTGTAGTAGCGCGCCGTGGTCAGCTTGATCGCGTGGCTTTCGTCGAGCGCGAGCACGGTCTGCACCGAACCCTTGCCGAAACTGCGCCGGCCCATCAGCAGGGCGCGATGATTGTCCTTGAGCGCGCCGGCAACGATCTCGGCGGCGGAGGCGCTGCCGTTGTCGATGAGGACGACGAGCGGCGCGCCGTCGAGCGTGTCGCCCGGAGTCGCCCGGAACGACATCTCGGCTTCCTTGATTCGCCCGCGCGTCGTCACGATCACGCCATCCGCGAGCAGCGAATCGGCGACTTCGACCGCCGCGGTCAACAGGCCGCCCGGGTTCGCGCGCAGGTCGAGCACGGCGCCGACCAGCGGCTTCCCGTTTTCCGTCTGCAGGCGACCGATCTGCTTGCGCAGGTCGCGGCCGGTTTCGCTCTGGAACTGGCTGATGCGAAGGTACCCGTAACCCGGTTCGAGCAGCCGGCTGCGCACGCTCGTGACGCGGATCGTTTCACGCTTGAGCTTGAACTCCTGCGGCGCCGTCGCGCCTTCGCGCAGGATCGACAGGGTGACTTCGCTGCCTGGCTTGCCGCGCAGCATGTCGACCGCGTCGTCGAGGTTGTCGGCCTGGACGACGAACCGGTCGATGCGCAGGATCGTGTCGCCGGGCTTGATGCCGGCGCGCGCGGCCGGCGTGTCGTCGATCGGCGAGATCACGCGCAACGACCCGTCGACCGTCGTCACCTCGATGCCGAGACCCTCGTAGCTGCCGCTCGTCTCCTCGCTGAGCTGCTCCATCGCGCCCTGTTCGAGGTACTCGCTGTGCGGATCGAGGCCGGAGAGCAGGCCGCCGATCGCAGCCTGCATGAGCCGGTGATCGTCGACTTCCTCGACATAGGCCTGCTTGACGAGGCTCAGCACGGCGGTGAACGTGCGCACGTCGTCGAGGCTGATCGTGCTCGCCGCGAGGCCCGCCTGGGCCGGTGCGAGCGCGGCATCGGTGGCCTCGTCGACAGCGGCCGCATCGGTCGGCGGCTCGGGTGGCGGCTCGGGCAACGGTGGTTCGGCGGCGGACAGAGGCAGCGCCAGCGCAAGCGCGGCGAGCCACGGCAACACGGGAAAACGGGCAAGGCGCGACATCGGTCGGGTCCGGGCAGCTACGCGTCGATCATAGCGCGGGCCGGCACGGACGATGTGACGCCTGCGCGCTTTCAGCGCAGCCAGGGCTGCGGATCGATCGGCTTGCCCTGGTGGCGCAGCTCGAAGTAGAGGGCCGGTGACGACTGGCCGCCGCTCGCGCCGCTGTGCGCGATCGTCTCGCCCGCGCCGACCCAGTCGCCGACTTCGCGCACGAGCGACTCGTTGTAACCGTACAGGCTCATGTAACCGTCGCCGTGATCGAGGATCAGCAGCATGCCGTAGCCCTTGAGCCAGTCGGCGAAGGCGACCCGGCCTCGCGCGATCGCCTGCACCGGCGCGCCGGCCTTGGCGGCGATCAGCAGTCCCGACAGCTTGCGCCCGCCGTCGTCGCGCGCGCCGAAGCCGGTCGCCAGCGTGCCCTGCAGCGGCCATGGCATGCGCCCGCGCAGTCGGGCGAACGGTTCGGCGCCGCTGATCTGCTTCGGGATGTCGGCGAACACGTCGCGCAGGCGTTCGAGCAGGCTGCTCAAGCCGCGTTCGTCCTTGCCGAGCGCGAGCAGGCGCGCCTGCTGGTCCTTCAGCACACGGTCGAGATCGGTGAGCAGTTCCGCGCGTTCGGCGCGCTGCGCTTCGAGGCGGGCGAGTTCGCGCTCGCGCTCGAGCCGGGTCGCCTCGAGCACGCCGGCCTGGGCGAGGATTGCCTGCTGCACCTCGGCGAGCTCGGCGAGGTCCTCGAGCAAGCCGTCGATGCGCTCGATCCGGGCGCGCTGGAAGTATCGGTGGTAGGCGAGCACGCGCGCGATCGTGCCGACGTCTTCCTGCTGCAGGAGCAGCTTCAGTTCCTCGCTGCGGCCGAGCGCATACGCCGAGCGCATCAGCACGGCGAGCGCCTCGCGCTGCCCCTCGAGCGCGCCCGCGAGTTCGCCGCGGCGTGCTTCGAGGCGATCGAGTTCGTCCTTCTGCGTGCTGAACGTGCCGTCGAGGGCGCGCACCCCGGCCGTGGCGGCCGCGATCGCGAGTTCGTGCTCGCGCAGGGCCCGTGTCGCTTCGGCATGCTCGCCGCTGGTCGCGCGCTGCTCCTCGGCGAGCGCCTTGATGCGCCCGCGCAGTTCGACGAGCTTCGCGTTCGCGGCGCGCTCCTCGGCCGCGCGCGCGCTCGCCTCGTCGGGCTGGGCGCTTGCCGTACCGAGCGCGCACATCAGCACGAGCGCGGCCAACGCGGATCTCAAGTCTCGAACTCGAGCAGGTTCGTGCCCGTCATCTCGGCCGGTTGCGGCAGGCCCATCATGGCCAGCACGGTCGGCGCGAGGTCACGCAGCGCTCCGTTGCGCAGGCGCGCCTTGCGCCCGAGGTAGACGAGCGGCACCGGCCCGACCGTGTGCTGGGTGTGGGCGATGCCATCCTCGTCGACCATCTGCTCGAGATTGCCGTGATCGGCGCTGACGAGCATCTCGCCGCCGCGCGCGACGATCGCCGCACCAATCCGGCCGAGCGCGACGTCGATTGCCTCGGCTGCGCGGATCGCCGCCGCCTCGATGCCGCTGTGGCCGACCATGTCGGCATTCGCGATGTTGCAGACGATGAAGTCGAATGCGTCCGATCCGATCGCCTCGACGAGCCGGTCGGTCAGCTCGGGCAGGCTCATCTCGGGCTGCAGGTCGTAGGTCGCGACCTTCGGGCTCGGCACGAGGATGCGCTGTTCGCCGGCGAACGGTTCCTCGCGCCCGCCCGAGAAGAAGAACGTCACATGCGCGTACTTCTCGGTCTCGGCGATGCGCAACTGGCGCAGGCCAAGTGCGGCGAGGTGTTCGCCGAGCGTGTTGGCCATCGATTGCGCGGTCCAGCCGATCGCCGTCACGGGCAGGTCGGCCGCGTACTCGGTCAGCGAGACGAAGGCCGCCAGGGCGGGTTGCCGCTCGCGCGCGAAGCCGTCGAAAGCCGGATCGACGAACGCGCGCGACAACTGGCGCGCGCGATCGGCGCGGAAATTCATGAAAATGAGCGCGTCGCCGTCGCCGACCGGCACGCCCGCGCCGATCACGGTCGGCTGCACGAACTCGTCGTTCTCGTCGCGCCGGTAAGCCGCCTCGAGTGCGGCGAGCGCGCCGGTTTCGCGCAATGGCGAGCGCGCATCGACGATCGCATCCCAGGCGCGCTGCACGCGCTCCCAGCGCCGATCGCGATCCATCGCGTAATAGCGCCCGCTCACGGTCGCGATGCGCGCGCCGGGTACACCCGCGCACTTCGCCTCGAGGCGTTCGAGCGACGCGCGCGCGCTTCGTGGTGGCGTATCGCGGCCATCGAGGAATGCATGCACGGCGATGCGGACCACACCGGCCGCGGCGGCGAGGTCGATCATGGCGAGGAGGTGGTCCTCGTGACTGTGCACGCCGCCGGGCGAGAGCAGGCCGAGCACGTGCAGGGTCGAGTTGCGTTCGCGGACCGCCGCGCATGCGCCGAGCAGGGCCGGATTGCGCGCGAAACTGCCGTCGGCGATCGCCGCGTCGATGCGGGTGAGGTCCTGGTAGACGACGCGGCCCGAGCCGATGTTCATGTGGCCGACCTCTGAATTCCCCATCTGGCCGTCGGGCAGGCCGACGGCGAGGCCGTGCGTGTCGACGAGCGCATGCGGATGCCCGGCGAGCAGGCGCCGCCAGTTCGGCAGATGGGCCTGGGCGATCGCGTTATGGGCAGGTTCGTCGCGATGACCCCAGCCATCGAGGATCAGCAGCAATACGGGTTTCGGGCGGGGCATCGGCGACTCTCGGACGGTCTGCGCGGACCTGGCATGGTAACGGAAGGCGGGCGCGACCCGCAGGCGCGATGGCGCGCGGCAGCGCCGGAGATCGCGTCGCCACGGCCGCGCCGGGCCGTTTAAACGCCGGCGCGCGGTCGTGCATCGAAGCGGTCGTCCATCGAACAGGAGACCTGCCCATGTTGCGCACAGTTTGCATCGCCGTTCTTGCCGGCGCACTGTCGTCGACCGCGTTCGCCGACGAGGACATCAGCAAGGTCAATGGCTCGATCCGGGTCGAGAGCGGACGCACGGTCGGCGACCTCGATACCGTCAACGGGTCGATCCATCTCGGCGACAACGCCCGCGCGGTCGATCTCGAAACGGTCAACGGTTCGATCGAGGTCGGCGACGGCGCGAGCGCCGAATCGGCCGAGACGGTCAATGGCCGCATCACGCTCGGCGCACGCGTGCGCATCGCCAAGCACGTCGATTCGGTCAATGGCAGCCTCGAGATCGGCGAAGGCAGTGATGTCGCGGGCAAGGTCGCCAACGTCAATGGCACGATCCGCCTGCGCGCGGCCCATGTCGGGGGTGGTATCGGCACGGTCAATGGCGATATCGATGTCGGGGCCGATTCGCGCGTCGAAGGCGGCATCCTCGTCGAAAAGCCGAGTGGCTGGTTCTTCAACACCTCGGGCAAGCCGCCGCGCATCGTCATCGGTCCACGCGCGGTCGTCGATGGCACGCTCGATTTCCGTCGCGAGGTCGAGCTGCATGTCAGCGAGAGCGCGACGGTCGGCACGATCAAGGGCGCCACGCCGAGACGCTACGCCGGCGAAACCCCGTAAGCACGCGGGCCTGCGTCCCGTGCCGCACGCTGAACGCCGATCCCGGCGATGCGATCGACGCCGCCGAGTTCGGTTCGCGTTCACCGCGTGATGAAGATAGTGGGACGGACATCCGATGCCCGTCCCCGACGTCGAGCGCATGCGCGTGCGGCGTCCTTCATCCGATTGCCGGGAGAACGCCATGAGTCCACGCCACGTCTTGTTGTTGTCCGCCGCACTCTGGTGCGGCAGTGCCTTCGCTGCCGATCGCCAGGAAGCCGAGATCGCCCTGGCCCAGGCTGAAACGGCCGTGCAGGCGGCAGTCAGTGCCGATGCCGCGACCGCCGCGCCGATCGACTTGCGTTCCGCCGAAGACAACCTCGTCGCCGCGCGCGGCGCGATTGAACGGCGCAACTGGACCGACAGCGCGATGAATGCCGAGAAGGCCAAGGCGGACGCCGACCTCGCCGCGGCGCGCAGTCGCGAGAAGCGCGCGAGCGCGGCGACTGCCGAAATCCAGGCCAGCGTCGACACCTTGCGTCGCGAACTCGGACAGGGAGGCTGAGCCATGAACACGTCCCGACTCGTCCTCGTCCCGACCCTGCTCGCCAGCATGGTCCTCGCTGCCTGCGCGAGCGCCCCGAAAGGACCGCCGCCGGAAATCGTGCGCCTGCAGGATGACCTGGCCCGCCTGCGCGCCGACGCGCGCATCGCCCCGCATGCGGTGGCCGAGATCGATCGCGCCGAAGCGGCGGTCGCCCTGCTGCGCAGCGAAGGTCGCCGGCTCGACGAACCGCTTTTCCGCCATGGCATCTACATCGCCGACCGCCTCGTGCAGACCGCCGAAGCCAGCGGCCTCGCCCGTGATGCCGAGTTGCGCGGCAGGGAGCTCGGCATCGAGCGTGACCGGCTGCTCGTCGATGTGCGCACGCGCCAGGCCGACGAGGCGCGGCGTGCCGCGAACCTCGCGATGGCAAGCGCAAGCAGCGAGCGGCGCAGCGCCGAACTTGCGCGCGCCGATGCCGCCGCCGCGCGTGCCGAACTCGAAACGATGCGTTCGAAGCTGACCGAGCTCGAGACCCGGCAGACCGAACGCGGTCTTGTCGTCACGCTCGGCGACGTCCTGTTCGAGATCGATCGCGCCGAACTGAAGCCTGGCGCGACGCGTTCGCTCGACCAGCTCGCGATGGCGCTGCGCGACGATCCACGTTCGAGCGTCAGCATCGAGGGGCATACCGATTCGACCGGCTCGCGCGAGCACAACCTCGACCTGTCGTCACGCCGCGCCGAATCGGTGCGCTCGTATCTGCTCGGCCACGGCGTCGACGCCACCCGCACGACCGCGCGTGGCCTCGGCCCCGATTACCCGGTCGCGAGCAACAACACCGCCGCCGGCCGCCAGCAGAATCGCCGCGTCGAGGTCATCGTCAGCTCCAACGTCGTGCGCTGAGCCGTGCGCGGGGCGTGCCCGCCGGCGACTGGAAACGCCGTGACGGTTCATCGACGCGGGATCCGGTCGCGGCGATTCGGTGACGTCGCGGCGGCCTGTCGCGCGCCACGGACACGCCTCACGCGTGCGCGTCGTGGGCGAGGTAGTGCTGGAGCTGGGCGATGATCGACAGGGCGGCGGCTTCGGGGCCGTCGCCGCCGAGGCGCAAGCCGGCCGGGGCGTAAAGGCGCGGTTCGAGTTGGGTCGCGACGATGTCGCCGAGATCGACCAGCAGGGCGTCGCGGCGTTCGGGCGAGCCGAGCAGGCCAATGTAGCCGACGCCGGCCGCGCCGAGGTGGTGCAGGTGGCGCGCATCGATGTCGAAATCGTGGCTGCCGACGATCGCCGCGTCGTAGTGGCTGCCGGCGACGAGTTCGGGCAAGGCTTCCGGTTCGATCGCATGCAGGCGGTCGACGCTGGCGCACTCGATCCCGGCGCGATTGCGCGCGCGTGCCTCGACGACTTCGACGTACCAGCCGAGCATGCGCGCCATGCGCGCGAGCGCGGCCGTTTCCGGGCCGGCGCCGAGCAGGACGACGCGCGGTGGCGGCGCGAACGCGAGGCTGACATGGCGCTCGAACGACAGCGGCCCGGCGCACGGCAGGCCGCGACGGTCGAATGCGAAGACCTTCGAACCAGTGCGCGCTTCACCGCGACCGAGGTCGCGCGTGTCGTGTTCATCGATGCCGAGGCCGATGCGCAGGCGCAGCCAGGCGCTGCCGGCGCAGGCCGTGACCATCGCCTCGCGCAACGATGACGCCGGCGCCGGCATCGGCAACAGCACGAGCTGGACACTGCTGCGCTGTTCGCCGGCGAGCGGCTTGCGCGTGTCGTCGTCGCCGATCTCGAGGGTCACTGCATCGGCGCAGCGCGAGGAGAACACGGCGCGCGCCGCTTCGGCGAGGCGCGTTTCGAAGCGTCCGCCGGACAGGGTTCCGGCACAGACGCCCCCGTCATCGATCAGGGCGAGCGCGCCACGCTGGCGTTGCACCGAGCCGTTCGAGGCGACGACGACCGCGAGCACCGCATCGCGCTGGTTCTCGGCAAGCGCGGTGGCCGCATCGGCGACGCCGCGCAGGGCCCCGCAGGTCGGCACGGCCGGTTGGACTGGAGTTGCTGACACGCGCGACGACCTCGGGGCACAAGGCGCGAAGTGTAGCGCGCCAGCGTCATGCCGAGCGCGCAGCGGCGCGGACCGCGGCGCGCGTCAGTGCAGGCCGAAACGCCGGTACTGGATCGCCTCGGAGAGGTGGCCGGCCGCAATGCCGTCGCTCGCATCGAGGTCGGCGATCGTGCGCGCGACACGGATGATGCGATGCCAGGCGCGCGCCGACAGCCCAAGGCGTTCGACGGCACGGTCGAGCAGCTCGTGTTCGTGGTTGCCGAGACGGCAATCGCGTTCGGTCTCGCGGTTGCCGAGCCACGCGTTCGGCTTGCCGGCGCGGGCCAGCTGGCGCGCACGGGCCGCGCCGACGCGTTCGCGCACGCGGGACGAGCTTTCGCCGGCCGCCACCTGGCGCAGTTCGGCGTGGTCGACGCGCGGCACCTCGAGCTTGATATCGATCCGGTCGAGCAGCGGCCCCGAAACGCGCGCGCGATAGCGCGTGATCTGATCGGGCGTGCAGCGGCAGCGGCCACCGGGATCGCCGTTGTAGCCGCACGGACACGGGTTCATTGCGGCGACGAGTTGGAAGCGGGCCGGAAACTCGGCCTGGCGCGCCGCGCGCGAGATCACGATGCGCCCCGATTCGATCGGTTCGCGCAGCACTTCGAGCACGCGGCGGTCGTACTCGGGCAGTTCGTCGAGGAACAGCACCCCATGGTGGGCGAGCGATACCTCGCCGGGCCGCGGCACGGAACCCCCGCCGACCAGGGCGACGGCCGATGCGGTGTGGTGCGGTGCGCGGAATGCACGGCGGGTCCAGTCCTGGAGTTCGTTTCCGCAACCGGCGACCGATCGCACGGCGGCCAGTTCGAGTGCTTCGTGTTCGGCCAGCGGCGGAAGGATGCCGGGCAGGCGGCTGGCCAGCATCGTCTTGCCGGTTCCCGGTGGGCCCACGAGAAGCATGTTGTGCGCGCCGGCCGCAGCGACCTCGAGCGCGCGCCGCGCATGCGCCTGGCCGCGCACCTCGCTCAGGTCGGGCATGCCGGGGTCGGCCGCGGGTGGCGCGGCCGGCTCCGCGACGGGCAGTTCGCCGCGCCCGCACAGCCAGGCACAGACTTCGAGCAGGCTGCCGGCGCTGCGCACGTCGACATCGCCGACGAGGGCCGCTTCGGCGGCGTTCTCGCGCGGCACGACCACGCTGCGCCCCGCGCGCGCCGCGCGGATGACGGCCGGCAGCACGCCATGCACGGCGCGCAGTTCGCCCGACAGCGCCAGCTCGCCGAGGAACTCGCAGCGCGCGAGCGGTTCGCGCGGCAGGCTGCCGTTCGCGGCGAGGATGCCGAGCGCGATCGGCAGGTCGAAGCGGCCGCCATCCTTCGGCAGGTCGGCCGGTGCGAGGCCGACCGTCACGCGGCGCTGCGGATAGTCGAAATGGGCGTTGAGGATCGCCGCGCGCACGCGGTCGCGCGCTTCGCGCACGGCAGTCTCGGGCAGGCCGACGATCGACGTACTCGGCAACCCGCCCGAAAGATGCACCTCGCAGGTCACGAGCGGCGCGGCGACCCCGTCCTGGGCGCGGCTGTAGACGACGGCGAGGCTCATGGTCGGTGTCCGGCACGGGCACCGACCGTCGAGGTCAGTGCCTCGGTGTCGACGACAAGGCGCTCTCGAGCGCGGCGACCTGGCGTTCGAGTTCCTCGATCTTCTCGCGCGTGCGCAGCAGCACGCAGCGCTGGACGTCGAATTCCTCGCGCGTGACCAGATCGAGCGTCTGCAGCCCCGATTGCAGGACCGCGCGGAAATTCGCGGTGAGGTCGGCGCGCGCATCCTTCATGCCCGGTGGAACGAGGCCGGCCAGGCGTTGCGCGAGTTCGTCGATGTTGCGGGCGGAGATCATGATGCACCTCGATGGAGCGATCGGGTCGGAAGTCGTGACTGCGTGCTGCCGACCCGGCAACGACGCGACCTGTGCGACGGC
Organism: uncultured Dokdonella sp.; assembly: GCA_964587775.1. Taxonomy (GTDB): domain Bacteria; phylum Pseudomonadota; class Gammaproteobacteria; order Xanthomonadales; family Rhodanobacteraceae; genus Dokdonella. Next base: position 96,177 of record CAZPLY010000011.1, on the reverse strand, counting down.
AGGCGGCGAAAACCCGGCCGTACCGGCGTCGATGCGTCGGTACGGCCGGTCGCGTTTCCCTGCCTGCATCCATGCCTGCATCCCTGCTCGCGTCCCAGCGCCTGCGTCGGCTTTGGTGCTGACGGGCTCTCCCTCCGAGACGACATGCTAGGTTCGGCGGGCGCGGCGCGCAGTGGCGCATTTCGGAATGCGCTGTAGGAAATTTCCTACGGCGCCGGCGCCGCGGTTATAGTCGCCGCGCCGCATGAAGACTGGAGCCGTGCATGAAAATGGTCATGGCGATCATCAAGCCGTTCAAGCTCGACGACGTGCGCGAAGCGCTGTCGGACATCGGCGTGCAAGGCATGACGGTCACCGAGGTCAAGGGATTCGGTCGCCAGAAAGGCCATACCGAACTGTACCGCGGCGCCGAGTACGTCGTCGACTTCCTGCCGAAAATCAAGCTCGAGATCGCGGTGCCCGAGGCGCTCGTCGAGCGCGTCGTCGACACCCTCGTGCAGAGCGCGAACACCGGCAAGATCGGTGACGGCAAGATCTTCGTCTCGCACCTCGACCAGGTCGTGCGGATCCGCACCGGCGAGCTCGACGAGGATGCCCTCTAGCCGATGGGCGCGCCGATGCAGTACCGCCGGCTCGGCCGGTCCGGACTCCCGCTGTCGGCGTTCGCGCTCGGCACCTGGGTCACATTCGGCCACCAGGTCGACCGCTCCGCGGCCCGCGAGCTGGTCGCCTGCGCGCTCGACCGCGGCGTCAATTTCTTCGACAGCGCCGAGAACTATGCCTGGGGCACGGCCGAGACGCTGCTCGGCGACGTGCTCGCCGACCTGCGCGTGCCGCGCGAACGCTGGTGCGTGTCGAGCAAGGCCAGCTTCGGCCCGGTCGAACAGCCGGCGCCGACCGAAGTCGGACTCTCGCGCAAGCACCTGAGCGAAGCCTGCCACCAGGCCTTGCGGCGCCTGCGCGTCGACTATCTCGACCTGTTCTATTGCCATCGCCCCGATCCGCATACGCCGGTCAGCGAGACCGTGTTCGCGATGGACACGCTGATCCGCCAGGGCAAGGTGCTCTACTGGGGCACGAGCGAATGGCCGGCCGCGCGCATCCGCGAAGCGCACGCGATCGCGCACCGGCATTCGCTGCATGCGCCGAGCATGGAGCAGCCTCAGTACAACCTGCTGCGCCGGCAGCGCGTCGAACGCGAGTACGCCGCGCTCTATCGCGAGTTCGGCCTCGGCACGACGATCTGGTCGCCGCTCGCCTCCGGCCTGCTGACCGGCAAGTATGTCGACGCCATCCCGACCGGTTCGCGCGCGGCGCAGGCCGGCAACGAATGGCTGCGCGAACGTCTCGAAAGCCGTGAAGGCCGCAGCGATCTCGCCAAGGTCGAGCGCCTGGCGAAGGTCGCTGCCGGCCTCGATGTGCCGCTCCCGCAACTCGCGCTCGCCTGGTGCCTGAGGAATCCGGACGTGTCGAGCGTGATCCTCGGCGCAACGAGCCGCGCCCAGCTCGAACAGAACCTCGGCGCGCTCGATGTGGTGGACCGCCTCGATGCCGGCGCGATGCGCGCGATCGACGTGGCCGTGCGCGATACGCCGCGCGAACGCCTCAAGCAGCACGCCCGCCACTGGCTGCGTCGCGGCTGATGCGGATCGCGGCCTGCAGCCAGCCGCTACGCGGGATCGTCAACGCAGCAGGATCCAGATCGCGAGCACGCTGAACAGGAGCGCCGCGCCGAGACGCGCCGCACGCAGCGGCAAGCGGCCGGCGAAGCGCGCGCCGAGCCAGACCACGGGCACGTTCGCGAGCAGCATGCCGAGCGTGGTGCCGACGATGACCTGCCACAGCGGCGCGTACTGGACCGCGAGCACGACCGTGGCGACCTGGGTCTTGTCGCCCATCTCGGCGAGGAAGAACGCGACCACGCTGGCGACGAACACGCCGTGCGCGCGCACGCGCGAGGCTTCCGCCTCGTCGGCCTTGTCGGGGACGAGCGTCCAGGCCGCGATCGCGAGAAATGAAGCGGCCACGATCCACTTCAGTGCGGCGGCCGGGATCCAGTCGGCGACGACGGCCCCGAAGGCCGCAGCGAGCGCGTGGTTGGCCAGCGTCGCGGCCAGGATGCCGAGGCAGATCGGCCATGGCCGGCGGTATTTCGCGGCGAGGATCAGCGACAGCAATTGGGTCTTGTCGCCGATCTCGGCGATTGCCACGGCGAGGGTCGACAGCAGCAGGGTCTGCACGGGAACTCCGTCGGGCCGGGAAGCGAAGACGCGATGATCCACGCGCACCGTCCCGGCCCGGGATCGATGCGGTGAACCAGCGGTCTTGCCGGAATCCGCCTGCCGATGCGATCGGCTGCGGAAGCGTGCGCGCCATGGCGTGTTCGCCAAGTGTGTTGACGCGTACTGCGCGATCTCTCGTCGCGCCCGGCTACTCCCCGTTGGAGCGCGCGCATTGTAGCAGCGGGTCGATCGCGCTGCCTGCGTTCGCCCCACGGAGCACGCAGGCAATGGCCCTCAGGTCGAGATCGCGAGCCGCTCGCCGCGATAGATCGATGCGGTCACGAGGTAGACGAGCACGGCCGCGACCGCGGTCGCGGCAAAGCACAGGGCGAGCTCGTTCGGCATGACCGGATCGCCGCGCAGCAGGCGCATGATCGTGATCTGCTGGCCCATCAAGGGCACGGCGTACATCCAGAGCTGGGTCTTGAACGGGAAGATCGACATCAGCAGGGTCGGCACGGCCGGCACGAACATCAGCAGCGAGAGATAGGTCTGCGCCTCGCGGAACGTCTTGGCGAACGCGGCGGCGAGTGTCTGCAGCGAGGCGATCAGCACGATCAGCGGCAGCATGACGAACATCGTCAACGCGGCGAAGCGCGGACCGATCTGCAGGGTCATGCCGAGCTTTGCGGTCGGCATGAACTGGCCGGCGATCGAGAACGCGACGATGCTGAGCAGGAGCGTGGTCAGCGCGAACGTCGAGGTCGCACCGAGCTTGCCGAGCAGGATCCGCCCGCGCGGCACCGGATTGGCGAACAGCGGTTCGAGCGACTGGCGCTCGCGCTCGCCGGCGGTGGTGTCGATCGCGAGCGCCATGCCGCCGATGAACGCGCCCAGGATGAAGAAGTAGGGCAGGATCGAGAACATCATGCCGCCGCGCGCCTGGGCGGTGGACTGGTCACGCGCGGCGACGACGAGTGGCCGGGTCACGCTCGGCGCCAGTCCGCGCGCGACCACGCGCATCGTCGCCGTGCGCTGGCCGTAACCATCCAGCAGGCCGCGCAAGCGCGACACCGCGCCACCGGCATCGCGTTGCGACTGGTCGAAGATCAGTTCGACCTGGGCCGGCTCGCCGCTGCGCCAGGCCTCGGCGTAACTCGCCGGGATGCGCAGCACGAGATCGGCATCCTGCTCGCGCACGGCGCGTTCGGGATCGGCCGGGGCGTCCTTGATCTCGACGCCGGCCTGCACCAATGCCTCGATCAGGTGCGGCGCATGCTCGGCGCCGATCACCGGCACGGGCAGCGGCTTCTCGGCCTTGTCCATTTCGCGCGCGACGATGCCGTTGATCAACAGCACGAACATCAGCGGCGCGAGCAGCGGCCCGGTCAGCAAGGTGTTGAGCACGGTGCGGCGGTCGCGCAGGTTCTCGCGGACTTCCTTGAGGAATACGGTCAGGATCGTCTTCATGCGGCCAGCCCCTCGACCGAACCGATGACCTCGACGAAGGCATCCTCGAGGTTGTCGGAACCGGCCCGTGCGCGCAGTTCGTCGGGCGTCGCATCGGCGACGACGCGGCCGCGCGCGATGACCACGATGCGATCGCAGAGCGCGCCGACCTCCTGCATGATGTGGCTCGAGAACAGCACGCAGCGGCCCTCGTCGCGCAGCCGGCGCAGGAAGTCGCGCATCGCGCGCGTGGCCATGACGTCGAGGCCGTTGGTCGGTTCGTCGAGGATGCAGTTCTTCGGGTCGTGGATCAGCGCGCGCGCGATCGCGGTCTTCACGCGCTGGCCCTGGGAGAAGCCTTCGGTGCGCCGATCGGCGATGTCGCCCATGTCGAGCGCTTCGACGAGGGCCTCGCGGCGGCTGCGGATCGCAGCCTCGTCCATGCCCTGCAGGCGTCCGAAGTAGTCGATGTTCTCGCGCGAGGTCAGCCGCTTGTAGAGCCCGCGCGCGTCGGGCAACACGCCGAGCCGCTTGCGCACCGCGAGCGGATCGACGGCGGCATCGATGCCGTCGACGAGCACCTGGCCGCGATCGGGTTTCATCAGCGTGTAGAGCATGCGCAGCGTGGTCGTCTTGCCGGCACCGTTCGGGCCGAGCAGGCCAGTGATCTCGCCGTCGCGGGCCGTGAACGACACGCCATCGACGGCCTTCACGCTGCCGAACGCCTTGTGCAGGTCCCTCAGTTCGATCATGGCGCGGCTCCGTTGAAGTCGATGAAGTGCGGCACGGGGCCGAAGCGTTCGCTGCACGAGACGTCGAGCGTGGCCGCTTGCAGCGTGTCGAGGAAACCGGCGACGACTTTCGGCAGGCAGCCACGGCCGAGGATCGAATGGCCCTGGCCGCGCGCGACGACGAGCCGCGCGTTGCCGAGGTTCTTGACGATCTGCTCGCCATAGCGCGGCGGCGTGACCGGGTCGAGTTCGCCGGCGAGCACGAGCACCGGCACGTCGCCGGCGACCGCATCGTTGAAACCGGTCGGTCGTTCGCCGCGCGGCCAGATCGCGCACTGGGTCCGCATGACGTCGACGAGCAGGCTGCCGAGCAGCGTGTCCTCGTCGGCAGGATCGGCCGCGAGACGGTCGCTGTCTTCGGCGCAGACCACCGACAGCTGCATGCCGCTCCCGGCGAGTTCGGCAAGGCTGTCGGTAATCAGGTGGACCTGGCCCATCAACGGCGCATCGTTGCCGGCCAGCGCCTGCTCGACGACGAGCGGGATCAGGGCCGCCGTTTCCGGCGTGTAGGCGTACAGCCGCACGAGTCCGGCCAGGCCGAAGCCGTCGAGACGCCGTTCGACGCGTTCGAACGTGACCGGATCGGGATAGCCGACCACGCGCGGGCGGGCGCGCAAGTCCTCGCGCAACGCGAGCAGGCGCGCGTACGGGTCCGGGAAAGCCTTCGAGCAGGCCGGATCGGCCGCGCAGTCGGCGAACTGCGCCTTGAGCGCGCGGTCGAGGTTGCCGGCGAATTCGCCGCCGAGCACGAGTTCGTTCGGCACCGGGCTGTCGAGCACGATGCTGCGCACGCCTTCCGGATGACGCTTGTAGTACTGCTGGGCGACACGCGTGCCGTAGGAGACGCCGACGAGGTCGAGGCGCGGCGCACCAAGCGCCTGGCGCAGTGCCTCGAGGTCGGCGACCGCTTCACTCGTCGTGTAGAAGCGTGGATCGGCGTGTCCGGCGACCGCGTCGAGGCAGGCCTTCGTACGCTCGCGCAACAGTTCGAGATCGAATTCGACGAGTGCGTCGTCGTCCGGTGCGTCCGGGCAGGCCAGCGCATTCGAGCGCCCGGTGCCGCGCTGGTCGAGCAGCAGCACATGGCGGCGTTTGCGCGCCGGTTCGAGTCCGGCGGCGACCTGGGGCCAGCTCTCGATCGCCGACTGGCCCGGGCCACCGGCGAGGAAGACGATGAAGTCGTCGTCGGCCGGCTCGGTGCTGCGGATCAGGGCGAGTCCGAGGCTGATCGTGCGACCTTGCGGGTCGGCGCGGTTCTCGGCCACGTCGAGCGTCGCGCAGGACGCCGCGGTCGTCGCCGCCGAACGCCGCTGCGCAAGTTCGCATGCCTTGAACTCGAGCGTGCCGAGGCGAAAGTCGGCGACGCCGGCCGGCACCACGAAGCGTCCGCTCGACGCCGTCACCGCCGCGCCAGCCGGCGCTTCGCGAAACTCGCGGAATGCGATCACGCCGATGACGAGCGCGGCGCCGATCGCGATCTGGATCGATCGTTTCATGCCTCGGGCTTCCCGGTTCTGTTCATTCCTCACCTTCCCTATCCGACTGGAACCACCAATAGCGATAGCGCGCACGCACCCAGACCTGGGCGCCGATCCAGCACGCGGCCATGATGAACGTGGCGACGTGGAGCGGCAGCTCGATCGCGCCATACAAGGCGATGAAGGTCAGCGCGGCGACGACGCCGAACGAGATCGCGAACGCGATCGTCATCGCCTCGAGCTCGATGCGCTGGCGCAGCTCGTCGCGACGGCGCAGGCGGCGCAGCTCGACCCATGCCATCCAGGCCAGCGCCGGCAGCGGCAGCACGCCGATCAGCATGCGCTGCACGCCCGTGTCGACGCGCTCGCTGAGGAGTGCGGCGACCAGCACCGAGGCGAAATAGGCGAGCGTGGCCGGCAGGGTGTCGGCGAGGTAACGGCGCAGGGTCGGATTCATCGGCATTCCCGTTCATGCATCCGGATCGAAGACCTGTTCGATCGCGAGACCGAACAGGCGCGCGATCGTGAACGCCAACGGCAGGCTCGGATCGTACTTGCCGGTTTCGATCGCGTTGATGGTCTGCCGCGAGACGCCGAGGCGTTCGGCGAGCTCGGCCTGCGACCAGCCGCGTTCGGTGCGCAGTGCACGCAGTCGATTCGTCATCGGTAGCGGCGCGCAGTCACGATGCGGGCGAGCACGTAGGTCACCGAGAGCGCCGGGAAGACCCACGCAAGGGCAGTCCGCGCCGAGGTGTCGAACGCACCCGCGCTGATCAGCAGGCTCGCGCTCAACGCGCCGAGGCCGGCGACGAGCGCGGCGATCGCGAGCGCCTCGACATCGATGCGCCGCTGCAGTTCGTCACCGGCGCGCACGAGGCGCACGACCGCCCGGATCGCGAAACCGATCGGGATGACCGGCAGCAGCGCGACCAGCACGCGCACGCCGAGCGATGCATCGGCGAGGGCGCCCGAAAGCAGGTGCAGGCTGAGCCAGGTCGTCGCGACATAGGCCAGCGCGGTCACGGCGCAGGATCGGATCAGGGCATGGGAGGTCGCGTGCATCGGCGGATCGTCGTGTCAAGGTCGCTTGACAGGATGATCGCGGACGTGCGCCGCGTTGTCAAGCGACCTTTACATCTCGCGGGACAGGGTCAGCGCGAGGAAACGTATTTTTCGCGCCGGATATGCGGAACGGGCAGGCCGCAATCCTTGAGCAGGGCAAACGTCTCGTCGACCATGTCGGGATTGCCGCAGAGGTAGAAGATGTCGCCCGCGGCATCGGGTGCGAGCGCGTCGATCGCAACCTGCACGCGCCCCGCGCGGTCGTTCCCGCGCGGCACGTCGCGGCCGGCGCGACTGAAGCACGGGTGGTACGTGAATCCCGGCGTGGCCGCGGCGAAGGCCTCGAACTCCTCGCCGTACAGGAGATCCGCTTCGTTGCGCGCGCCCTGGACGAGGGCGAACGTGCAGCCGCGCGTGCGCACGAGCCTTTCGATCAGCGGCAGCATCGCGCGATACGGCGTGATGCCGGTGCCGGTCGCGACCAGCACATAGCGCCGGTTCGTGTCGGCCTCCATGAGGCAGAAGCGTCCGTACGGACCGCTCGCCTCGACACTGCCGCCCACTTCGAGATTGCCGAGCAGCGCGGTCGCAGCTCCGCCTTCGACATACGAGACGGCGATTTCGAGCTGCGCGACCGGGGTCGCGTCACCGCCACCGACCGTGCCGACCGAATAGCTGCGCTTGGTCGGCTTGCCGTCGGCGTAGGCGAAATGGACCTGGATGAACTGGCCCGGCACGAACGCGAACGGCGCACCGTTGGCGCGCTCGAAGACCATGTGGCGCACGGCCGGCGCGAGCATGCGCGCGGCAGCGAGGCGAAGCGTGAAATGATCGGCCACGGCGGCGGAATCGACGGAAACGAGCCGGCTATACTATCAGGGCCTTCCCGGCCTCCCGGCAGCACCGATCCCGATGACCACGATTCCCGCACTCGACATCCGCGAGCTGCGCAAGACCTATGCGACCGGCGTCGAAGCGCTCAAGGGCGTTTCCCTGCGCGTCGAACCCGGTGACTTCTTCGCCCTGCTCGGCCCGAACGGCGCCGGCAAGTCGACCCTGATCGGCATCATCAGTTCGCTCGTCAACGCGAGTGGCGGCGCCGTCGAGGTGTTCGGCATCGACCTGCACGCCGAACGCAGCGCGGCGATGCGCATGGTCGGCCTCGTGCCGCAGGAAATGAACTTCAACCTGTTCGAGAAGCCGTTCGACATCCTGGTCAACTACGCCGGTTTCTACGGCGTCCCGCGCGCCGAGGCGATCGTTCGCGCCGAACAGGAACTCAAGCAGGCCCAGTTGTGGGACAAGGCGCAGACGATGTCGCGCACGCTGTCGGGCGGCATGAAGCGCCGCCTCATGATCGCACGCGCGATGATGACGAGGCCGCGCCTGCTGATCCTCGACGAACCGACCGCCGGCGTCGACATCGAGATCCGGCGTGGCATGTGGCGCACGTTGCGCGAGGTCAATGCGGCCGGCACGACCGTGATCCTGACCACGCACTACCTCGAGGAAGCCGAGAGCCTGTGCCGCAACCTCGCGATCATCGACCACGGCCGCATCATCGAACAGGGTCCGATGAGGGCGCTGCTCGCGAAACTGGACGTCGAAGGCTTCCTGCTCGACATCGACGGCACGCTCCCGGCCGGCCTGCCGGTGATCGAGGGCGCCTGCCTCGCCGCAGTCGACGCACACACGCTCGATCTCGACATGCCGCGCGCGATGGACCTTAACCGCGTGTTCGCCGCGCTCGCTGCGGCCGGCATCCGCGTGCGCTCGATGCGCACGAAATCGAACCGCCTCGAGGAACTCTTCGTGCGACTGACCGGGCCCGCGGTGGGCGCCGCCACCGGGACCAATGCCGCATGAGCAAGACCGCGAACCCGAACCTCGTCGCCCTGCGCACGATCACGCGCCGTGAGGTCGCGCGCATCGTGCGCATCTGGGGCCAGACCCTCGTGCCGCCGGCGATCACGATGACTCTGTATTTCCTGATCTTCGGCAGCCTGATCGGCAGCCGCATCGGCAGCATGGGCGGCTACGACTACATGGATTTCATCGTGCCGGGCCTGGTCATGATGTCGGTCATCCAGAACAGCTACGGCAACATCTCCTCGAGTTTCTTCGGCGCGAAATTCGGCCGCCACGTCGAGGAACTGCTGGTCAGCCCGATGCCGAACTGGGTCATCCTCGGCGGCTACGTCGCCGGCGCGGTGCTGCGTGGCCTCGTCGTCGGCATCATCGTGCTCGCCATCGCGATGCTGTTCACGCGCGTGCGCATCCCGCACCCGCTGGTCATGCTGAGCACGGTCCTGCTCGGGGCGACGATCTTCTCGCTGGCCGGCTTCGTCAACGCGGTCTATGCGAAGAAGTTCGACGATGTCGCGATCGTGCCGACCTTCATCCTGACCCCGCTGACCTATCTCGGCGGCGTGTTCTATTCGGTGACGCTGCTGCCGGGCTGGGCGCAGGCGATGACGCATGCCAACCCGGTCTTCTACATGGTCAACGCATTCCGCTACGGCCTGCTCGGCACGAGCGACGTGCCGCTCGGCATCGCCTATGCGCTGATGCTCGGCTTCGTCCTCGCGCTCACGGCGTTGAGCCTGTGGCTGCTCAGGCGCGGGATCGGGCTGCGCAGCTGAGCGCGCCTGGCCCGGCGAGGCAGCACGCTCAATCGCAGGCGGCGCTGTCTCCGACCGGCCTGCATTGCTCCGGAAAGCCGTGCCGCTTCCAGTAGTCGAGGATCCCGTTGCGCCGCAGATAGTCCCCGAATGCGGGGTCGCGGCGAAGATGCGCGAGATCGCTTGTCCACGGCAGCAGGTCCCATGACGAGTACGAACGCTCGCGCACGCGGTCGAGGCCATCGATCAACTCGCGGACGTCGCGGCCCGGCTGCAGGACGCCGAGGAAGTTCATGAGTCCGGTCTGCTGCTCGGTCCTGCGCATCGCCGCCTCGGCCTCGGGCCATCGCGAAGGATCCGCGAGCGCTTGCGTGGCCAGCACATACGACTCGCGCAGCAGGCGATCGTAGGCCGACACGTCGAGGTCGATGTCGCGACCGATCGCGTCGGCGTACTGCGCCGATCCGTTCGGCGGCTGTGTCGACTCGAACAGCGTCGTGATCGCGGACGACCAACGCGATATGCCGCGCGTGACGGGCGCACGCTGCGATATCGGTTCGTTCGAGGCCGGCGACGGAATTTTCCGCTCCGGATTCGAGTGACGACTGACGAGGCGAGTCAGCGCGGACTTCCGCGCGCCGGACCCGCGGTCCGCGCTCCGCTCAGGCAATGCCGAAGAACGTCTTCGCCGTCGCGGTCGTCGCCGCTGCCGTCACCTCGACCGCCTCGCCGCGGTCGCGCGCGAGTTCCTCGACGATGTGGCGCAGGTACATCGGTTCGTTGCGCCGGTGCGAGGGCTTCGGGCGCACGCTGCGCGGCAGCAGGTACGGCGAGTCGGTTTCGATCATGAGGCGGTCGGCCGGAATCTCGCGCACGAGTTCGCGCAGGTGCGTGCCGCGGCGTTCGTCGCACAGCCAGCCGGTGATGCCGATGTACCAGCCCGCGTCGAGATAGTCGTGCATTTCCGCGCGCGTGCCGGTGAAGCAATGCACGACGGCCTTGCCGAGTCGGCCGTCGAAGCGCTTCATCGTCGCCATGAAGTCGGCGTGCGCGTCGCGCTGGTGCAGGAACAGCGGCTTGCCGCAATCGTCGGCGATCGCGAGCTGGCGTTCGAACACCTCCCTCTGCACGGCCGGCGGTGAATGATTGCGGTGATAGTCGAGACCGGTTTCGCCGACCGCCTTCACGGCGTCATCGGCGACCAGTTCGCGCAGCAGCGCGTCGGTCGCATCGTCGTAGTCGATCGCGTGATGCGGATGTACCCCGGCCGTCGCATGCAGCAGGCCGCGATGCTCGCGGGCCAGATGCAGCGCGGCCTGGCTGCCGCCGGCACTCGCCCCGGTCACGATCATGCGCGCGACACCATGGGCCTGCGCACGCGCGAGCACGGCGTCGAAATCGGCGCGGAACGATTCGTGGGTCAGGTTGGCGCCGATGTCGATCAGGTGCATGCTGGGTTCCTGCAGGAGGCCACGCGCCATCATCCGAGGCCGCGCGCCGGGGTTCACCACGAATTCACGGCAGGTTTACCATGATCACCGCGATCCAGCCCAGGGAGTCTCCCATGCATCACGCAACGAACCTGCTCTTTGCACTCGCGCTCGCGGCCGTCAGCGCCGCCTCGAGTGCCGCCGAACGCGTGCCGGTGCCGGCCGACGACCTGCGCGCGACGCGCGTCGCCGAGGCGCAGGCGAACCAGGCCGCGCTCGCGCACCGGCCGGAAGCAGCTGTCGCGTCGATCGGCAACCCGCGCATCAAGGCCGCGCCGATCGCCAACCCGGTCCGCGCGTATCCGCCGAGCTGCCTCGCCGATCCGCTGCCGACGACGGCGAGCGGTCCGATCTACCGCAACTCGAACGTCGATCTCGCCGCGACCGATGGCGCCGGCAACTATTATCGTGAAACCGTCACGATCACGATCTGGCGTGTCGCCTGCAGCAGCGCCGAGACCTGGAACTCGGCCACCCTCATGCGCATCGACCGCGACGCGGGTTTCGAGGGCGACACCGACATCTACCCGCTTTTCCCCGGCATCAATGTCGCCCAGGGCAGCGTTCAGTTCGACACGCCCGAGCTTTCGCTGATCCGTACGGCGACCGAACCGAACACCGTGATTGCCGACACCGTGGTCGATTCGCCGGTCGTCTTCAGCACGACCTACGTGCTCGAAAACTATCCGTACGAAGGGGCCAACACGTTCGATTTCAACCTGCCGTTCAGCATCCGCTTCGACAACCAGTTCACCAGCGGCACGCGCTTCTACACGATCAGCGGCATCCCGCTGTACAACCCGACCCAGGCGACCTATCCGCAGGCGTTCCTCAACATCCCGGTGACCGGCTTGCTGAGCACGAACTGGTACGACCCGGCCCAGCCCGGTGAAGGCCTCGTCATCCAGATCTATGAATTGCCGAACGACCCGAACAACCTGATCTTCGCGTTCGCCTGGTCGACGTTCGACAACACCGGCACGCCGTTCTGGCTCTATGGCCAGGCCACCGTGCCGCGCGGGTCGCGCTCGATCACGAGTCCGATGGCGTACCTGACCGGCGGTGGTTTCGCCGGCAGCGGCGGCCCGGTCTCGCCGCCGCAGATCTGGGGCACGACCACGTTCAGCTGGCCCGATTGCAACAATCTCAACCTCGGCTTCACGGCAAACCCGGGCCTGCCGGCCGGCGTGCCGTCCGGCACCGGCACGCGCCAATGGAAGCGCGTCGCCAACGTCAACGGCCTGATCTGCGAATAGCGGAACGCGAAAAATCCGAATCGACGGCGCGGCCTCGGCCGCGCCGTCTTTCGTTCGGCGGTCCGCGTTCGGCGAGAATGCGCGGCGAAGGCCGACGAAGCAGCGCACCTTGGATCCCATCCGTTTTCCGATCGACACCGTGCTGCCCGAACTGCGCGCGACGCTCGCGACGCAGACCCGGCTCGTGCTCGAGGCCCCGCCCGGTGCGGGCAAGACCACGCGCGTGCCGCTCGCCCTGCTCGACGAGGCCTGGCTCGACGGCCAACGGATCCTGATGCTCGAGCCGCGCCGGATCGCGGCGCGCGCCGCGGCCGAATTCATGGCAGCCCAACGCGGCGAGACGGTCGGCATGACGGTCGGCTACCGGATCCGCCGCGAGTCGCGCGTTTCGACATCGACGCGCATCGAGGTCATCACCGAAGGCATCCTGACCCGCATGCTGCAGGACGATCCGGAACTGCCCGGCGTCGGCGCGATCCTGTTCGACGAATTCCACGAGCGCCACCTGCACGCCGATCTCGGCGCCGCGCTCGCGCTCGATGTCCAGGCAGGCCTGCGCCCGGACCTGCGCCTCGTCGTGATGTCGGCGACCCTCGATGGCGAGCGCATCGCGCGCTGGCTCGATGCGCCGCGGCTGACCAGTGCAGGCCGCAGCTTCGCCGTGCGCATCGTGCATCCGCCGGCACGCGCGCAGGAAAGCTGGCCCGAGCGTGGCTGGCCGTTCCACCTGCGGCGCACGCTCGAGCAGGCGCTCGCCGAGAACGACGGCGACGTGCTCGTGTTCCTGCCGGGTCGGCGCGAGATCGAGCAGGCGCGCGGCGCACTCGCGGCGCTCGCGGCGCCGTCGCTCGCGATCGTCGCGCTGCACGGCGAACTCGCGCTGGCCGAGCAGCGCGCGGCCTTGCAGCCGGCAGCGGCGGGCACGCGCCGCGTCGTGCTCGCGACGAACGTCGCCGAATCGAGCGTGACCCTGCCCGGCATCCGCGCGGTCATCGACAGCGGGCTCGCGCGCGAGCCGCGCTTCGACCCGAACTCGGGCTTCACGCGCCTGCAGACCGTCAACATCTCGCAGGCGTCGGCCGATCAGCGCGCCGGACGTGCCGGGCGCGTCGCCGATGGCACCTGCTACCGGCTGTGGCCGCAGAGCCGCCGCCTCGAACCCTCGCGCAGCGCCGAAATCATGCAGGTCGAGCTGGCCCAGCTCGCACTCGAACTCGCCGCGTGGGGATCGCCGAAGCTCGCCTGGCTCGACCCGCCGCCGGCGGGCGCGCTGGCCCAGGCGCGCGACCTGCTCGTGGCCCTCGGCGCACTCGACGCGGCAGGCCGCATCAGCACGTTCGGACGCCGCCTGCTCGCGTTCGGCGCGCACCCGCGTCTCGCGGCTGCGGTCGTGCGCGCGCCGGATGCCGAGCGCGCATGGGCCTGCGACCTCGTTGCGCTCGCCGAAGCGCGCAATCCCTTGCGCGGCCCGCCCTCGCGCAACGACGATTTTCGGGTCCGCTGGCAAGCCCTCGACGCATGGCGCGCCCGCGACAGCCGCGCACTGCACGCGCTCGGGGCTGACTCCGCGGCGCTCGCGTCGGTCGCCGAATCCGCCGCCGCCTGGCGCGCGCGCCTGCCGGCCGCGAACGCCGCGCCGGGCGATCGGTCGGCGACCACCGCTGGCAACCTGCTGCTGCATGCCTGGCCTGACCGCATCGCACGCCAGGACCCGGCCAATCCGCGCCGCTACCAGCTTGCGAACGGCCGCGGCGCGCGCCTCGCCGACGACAGCGCGCTGGTCGGCGAAGCGTGGCTCGTCGTCATCGACCTGCGCCACGAGGAGCGCGACAGCCTGATCCTCGCTGGCGCGCCGTTCGCGGCCGAGCGGCTCGAACAGGAGTTCGCCGATCGCTTCTCGCGCGTGCGTGTCGTGCGCTGGAACCGCGATACGCGTGCGGTCGAGGTGTTCGAGGAGCGGCGCTTCGCGGCCCTCGTGCTCGACCGGCGCAGCGTGCCGGCGCGACCCGAGGACACGGTCCCGGCCCTGATCGCCGCCGTGCGCGAGCTCGGTCTCGATGCACTGCCGTGGAGCGATGCGGCGCGCGAACTGCGCATGCGCGTGCAGACCTTGCGCGGTGCACTGCCCGAATCCGCACTTCCCGATTTTTCCGATGCGCAGCTGCTGGCCACGCTCGAGGAATGGCTGGCGCCCCGTCTGGCCGGCAAGCGCCGGCTCGACGCGCTGCGCGCGGAAGAACTGTCGGACGCGCTCGCGGCAGGCCTCGACCACGCGCAGCGACGCCTGCTCGACGCGCAGGCGCCGCTCGCGATCAAGGTGCCGAGCGGGCTCGAACGCCGCATCGCGTACGCAGCCGATGCGCCGCCGGTGCTCGCGGTCAAGCTGCAGGAACTGTTCGGGCTGGCCGATACGCCGCGCATCGCCAGCGGCCGCATCGCGCTGACCCTGCACCTGCTCTCGCCGGGCGGACGCCCGATCCAGGTCACGCAGGACCTGCGCAGCTTCTGGGAACGCACCTACCCCGAGGTCAGGAAGGAACTGAAGGGCCGCTACCCGAAACATCCATGGCCCGAGGATCCGTGGACCGCGACGCCGACGCATCGCGCGAAGCCGCGGCGGTGATCCGGTCGCGGCCGCGACCGGCCCCGTCCGGAACCAAGCAACCCTGCAACGGGTCGCAGCCCGCATGCATCGAACACGATCCGGAGCCGACGAACGATGACGATGAGCCGACCCTCGCGCGCACTGGTATGGATGGGCGCCTTCCTGCTGGCGGTGGCCGCGCTGGCCCTGCTCGTCGCACCGCGACTGGTCGAGATCTTCAGCGCGAATCCGTTCTTCAATGGCGTGATCCTGCTCGTGCTCGCGGCGGGCATCGTGGTCAACCTGCGCCAGGTGCGCGTCCTGTCGCGCGAGGTCGACTGGATCGAGGCCTTCCGCCGCTCGAATCCCGAACGCGCCGCGACCGGTGAACCGCGCCTGCTCGCACCGATGGCACGCATGCTCGGCGGGCGCGAGCGTGGCCGCACCGCGCTGTCGGCGCCGTCGCTGCGCACGCTCCTCGACAGCGTGCAGTTGCGCCTCGAGGAATCGCGCGACCTGTCGCGCTACCTGATCGGGCTCGCGATCTTCCTCGGCCTGCTCGGCACGTTCTGGGGCCTGCTCGTGACGATCGGATCGGTGACCGCGATCATCGGCACGCTCGAGGTCGGCAGCGACGCGGCGACGATGTTCGGCGCACTGAAGGACCAGCTCAGGGAGCCGCTCGGCGGCATGGCGACGAGCTTCTCGACGTCGCTGTTCGGCCTTGCGAGTTCGCTCGTGATCGGTTTCCTCGACTTGCAGGCCGGGCACGCGCAGAACCGCTTCCACAACGAACTCGAGGAATGGCTGTCGGGCATGACCCATCTCGCCTCGGGCCATGCATTCGACGGCGACGCGGCGGTTCCGGCCTATGTGCAGGCGCTGCTTGAACAGACCGCCGATGGGCTCGAGCGCATGCAGCGCGCGATCGTCGAGAACGAACGGGAGCGACGTGGCAGCAACGAGCAGTTCGCCGAAATCACCGACCAGCTCGGTCGGCTCAACGAGATGCTCGCGCGCGATGCGCGCGAGCGCCAGGCCGCGGCCGAGGTCCAGCAGGAGCTGAAGACCGTGTTGCGCCAGATCGCGGCGCATCCGCCCGGCGAGTCACGGCTGTCCGACGAGCTGCGCAGCGAGCTGCGCCTGCTCTCGCGCACGATCGCGGCCGCGATCGCGCCGCGCGCATGAGCATGCTCGCGCGGCGGCGGCGCACGTTCGACATCTGGCCGGGCTTCGTCGATGCCTTGACCTCGCTGATCATGGTCGTGATCTTCGTGCTGCTGATCTTCGCGATCGGCCAGTTCGTGCTGTCGGATTCGCTGGCCGGCAAGAACCGCGCGCTCGATGCGCTCAATGCGCAGGTCGCCGAACTCGCCCGCACGCTGTCGCTGAGCGAAGAGCAGAAGGACGCACTCGATGCGCGCGTCGCCGAGCTCGCGGCCTCGCTCGGCCGGACCGGCGGCGAGCGCGACGAATTGAAGCGGGCGCTCGGCGCGGCGAGCGAGGACGCAGCGAAACTCTCGACCGACATCGCGCTGCTCGACGAGCTCAAGCAGCAACTCGAGGCCGAGGTCGCGCGGCTGTCGGGGCGGCTCGCGACATCGGAATCCGAACTCGTGGTTCAGACCCAGGCGAACGTGGCCGCAACCGCCCAGGTCGAACTGCTTAACCGCCAGCTGGCCGCAATCCGCGAACAGCTCGCCAAGCTCGAGTCTGCGCTCGCGATCGCCAACGAGGACATCGACGCAAGGGATTCGCGGATCGCGGATCTCGGCCAGCGCCTCAA
This sequence comes from uncultured Dokdonella sp., assembly GCA_964587775.1. Lineage (GTDB taxonomy): Bacteria > Pseudomonadota > Gammaproteobacteria > Xanthomonadales > Rhodanobacteraceae > Dokdonella. Next base: position 79,438 of record CAZPLY010000011.1, on the reverse strand, counting down.
CCTTGCGCTCGCCGAGCGCGTCGGCGAGCTCGAACGCTACCGCTCCGAATTCTTCGGGCGCCTGCGCGACGCGCTCGGCGGGCGGACCGACGTGCAGGTCGTCGGCGACCGTTTCATCGTGCCGACCGACATCCTGTTCGAGTCCGGATCGGCCGATCTCGGCAGCGCCGCGCAGGAGCGACTCGGGCCGCTGGCCGCGACCTTGCGCGAGGTCTCGGCCGAGATTCCGTCGAACATCGACTGGGTGCTGCGCATCGACGGCCACACCGACCGCCGGCCGATCCATACCGCGCGCTTCCCGTCGAACTGGGAACTGTCGACCGCGCGCGCCGTCGCGATCGTCAAGCTGCTGGTCGTCGAAGGCGTGCCCGCGCACCGCCTGTCGGCGAACGGCTTCGGCCAGTTCCAGCCGCTCGACGCGGCCGACAACGAGGCCGCCTACGCGAAGAACCGGCGCATCGAGCTGCAGTTGACGAACCGCTGATCGCGAAGCCGTCCCGGCGCGCGGGTGGACCGCGATCCGGGGCGGCAAGCCGCTAGAATCGCGCCATGCTCGAGATCGACGAACGCCTGCAGATCCCCGACGATGAACTCGTCGAACGCTTCGTGCGCGCGTCGGGACCCGGCGGGCAGAACGTCAACAAGGTCGCGAGTGCGGTCGAGCTGCGCTTCGATGTCGCGCGCTCGCCGTCATTGCCCGAACCGTTGCGCGCGCGCCTGCTCGCGCGGCGCGACCGCCGCCTGACCGACGACGGGGTGCTCGTGATCCAGGCCAGTCGCTTCCGCGACCAGGCGAAGAACCGCGACGATGCGCGCATGCGCCTCGCCGCGGTCATCCAGGCTGCGCAGCACGTGCCGAAGGCACGCCTCGCGACGAAGCCGACGCGCGCCTCGAAGGAACGCCGCATCACCGGCAAGAAGAAGCGCGCGACGATCAAGCAGGGTCGCGGCACGCGCAACTGGAGCGCCGATTGAAGCGCGCGCACCTGCCGGAGCGCCTGCCGCCGTCGATGCCGCAGTTCGCCTCGCACGCGGGTCGACGGCTCGCGCGCTGGATCCTCGCGCGCGCGGACTGGAGCCTCGTCGGCGAGTTTCCCGACGTGCCGCGCGCGGTGCTGATCGCCGCACCGCACAGTTCGTGGTGGGATGGTTTCTGGGGCCTGCTGGTCAAGGCCGCGATCGGCGCCGATGTCGCGTTCATGGCCAAGCGCGAACTGTTCGTCGGTCCGCTCGGCTGGCTGCTGCGCCGCCTCGGCGGCATTCCGATCGAGCGCGATGCGACGCGCGGCGTCGTCGAGCAGATGAGCGAGCGCCTGCGCACGCAGCCGCAGCTCTGGATCGGCATCGCCCCCGAGGGCACGCGCAAGCGCGTGGCGAAATGGAAGTCGGGCTTCTGGCACATCGCGCGCAATGCCGGCGTGCCGATCGTGCCGGTGTATTTCCACTATCCCGAACGCACGATCGGGATCGGGCCGCTGTTCGTCACGAGCGACGACATGCAGGCCGACCTCGCGCGACTGCGTGAATTCTATGCGCCATGGCGGGGCAGGAATCGCAGCGTCGATCGAGCGTGACGCTACCCGGTCCGTCTGCCGCGTTCACACGTGGTGAGACGCGCGGCGCGACAATCGGCACATGTCCGCGCACGATCCCGACGACCTGACCCGGCCGACCCGCATCAAGGGCCGCGGCGCGGGCTCGAACCGCGAGGGCCGCTTCGAGGCGATCGCGAAGACGATCGAGGACGACGGCTGGCATCGCGACGAGGCGCCGCGTGCCCGGCCGCCGACCGAGGTGACACTCGAACGCGCGCGCTCGATCATCAGCCGCAACGAGTCGCCCGATGTTCCGTTCTCGCAGTCGATCAATCCGTACCGCGGCTGCGAGCACGGCTGCGTCTACTGCTTTGCGCGACCTTCGCATGCGTATCTCAATCTGTCGCCGGGCCTCGACTTCGAGACGAAGCTGTTCGCCAAGGCAAATGCGGCCGAGCGCCTGCGCGAGGAACTCGCGCGCCGCGGTTACGTGTGCTCCCCGATCAACCTCGGGGCGAACACCGATCCGTACCAGCCGATCGAACGCGACCGGCGCATCACGCGCGAGGTGATCGAGGTGCTCGCCGAGCACCGGCATCCGCTCACGATCGTGACCAAGAACGCCCTGGTCGAGCGCGACATCGACCTGCTCGCGCCGATGGCGCGCGATCGACTCGTGCAGGTGTTCCTGTCGGTGACCTCGCTCGACAACCGGCTCGCGAGCACGCTCGAGCCGCGCGCGAGCGCGCCGCACCGGCGCCTGCAGGCGATCGCGAACCTGAACGCCGCCGGCGTGCCGTGCGGCGTGCTTGTCGCGCCGATCATCCCGGCCGTGACCGACGCCTGGCTCGAGCAGATTCTCGAACGCGCGGCCGAAGGTGGTGCGCGCCATGCGGGCTATACGCTCATGCGCCTGCCGCACGAACTCAAGGACCTGTTCCGCGAATGGCTCGAGCTGCATGTGCCGGAACGCGCGGAGCACGTCATGAGCCTGATCCGGCAGATGCGCGGCGGCCGCGACAACGATCCGGACTACGGCTCGCGCATGCGCGGCGAAGGCGTGTTCGCCGACCTGCTGCGCCAGCGCTTCCGGCTCGCCTGCCGCCGGCACGGCGTGAGCTTCACGCGCGACATCGACCTCGATTGCGCGCTGTTCACGCCACCGCACAGGCAAACGGCGCAAGCCACGTTGTTCTGAGCGCTGCACGTGCGCCGGGTCACCCGCGCGCGGCGCACGTGCAACGCGATCACGGCACCGGCAGTGGCGGCTCCTCGCCATTGATCCACAGGCGCGTGCTGAAGCTGCCCGCGTTGTCGCGTGCCGTGCCCGGGTTGTCACGGAAGCGCCATGCCCAGGGGTCGACGCCTTGCGGGGCCTGCCAGCCCCACGGATCGATCGCCGAGACGCTGCCATCGCGATCGTGCGCGCCACCCGAGAAGTTGAACTCGTAGCTGCTGCGCCAGGAGAGGTTCCGGTGCCGGTGTACCGACAGGTGCAGGTGATCGCCGCTCGAAGCACCCGTCGTGCCGACCGCGCCGAGCACGGTGCCGGCCGAGACGGTCTGTCCACGGCGCACGGCCGTGTCCTGCATGTGCGCGGAATAGGTCGTGAAGATCTCCGCGTAGCGGCCGAGGCCGACCTGATGGCGCACGAACACTTCGCGCTGGTAGGGATCCATGCCGGGTGGAGCGAACGGTGGAATATGGCGTGGCACGGCCATCACGACGCGCCCTGCCGCGACCGCCTGCACGAGCCGCGGGCGCAGGACTGCAATGTCCGCTGCGGGTTCATCGACGCCGCCGGTCACCGTGCAGTTTCCGGTCGCCGGATTGCCGGTGCTGCGCTGGCGCCCGTAGTTGTCGATCGCGCAGGCGTCGAACTGGCCTGGCGACTGTCCGAACTCCGAGACATCGAGCGGAATGAAGTACGGGTCGTGGTTGAACGCCTGCGTCCAGTTCGCCGCACCGCTCAGGTGCGCGCCGCTGTAGGGCCGCGCGAAGATCGGCATCTCATCCGGGGTCACCGTGAAGATGCAACCGCTCTGCCCGGCGCTGTCGGCGAACGCGGTATTGATCGGTGCCGCTCCGTTGCCGGGGCGCAGCGTGATGAAGTTGCCGTTGCAGGTACCGATCACCCAGTTCAGTCCGGACAGCGAATACAGGCCCGAGCGCTCGACGATGAGCGCGGGATTCTCGTCAAGGAACTGCTGGCAGGGATCACTGCCCGCGCCGCCGGGCAGCACGCCGTAGATGGCCGGATTGGTCGGGCTGCGCACGCTGCAGTAGTGGCCGAAACCGGCCGGGGTCGGGATGATCGGCTGCAGGCCCGTGCTGCGGTCGAGTCCGTCGAAGTCGAAATCGGCACCGAACAGGTGTTCGCCCGTGATCGCGGCGACCAGCGGCACGATCGGGCCCGGCTCGGCGAGATTGCCGTCGCCGTCGTGGTCGAAGACATTCTCCGGATAGCGCGGCCGGTCCGCGAGCAGCAGCGGGCTGCCCTGGTACCAGCCTGCGTCGACAAGGACCTCGCCGACCCTGCGGCCTGCCGCGCCGACGCCGCTCTGATCGACTTCGTCAAACGTGTGGAAGCGCACGCCGTTGTTGCCGTACTCGTTAGCCCCGCTGGTCAACGCGGCGCCCGACGCGGTCAGGCGCAAGCTCGCAATGTCGCTCGGCCCGTTGGCCAGTGCATCGCTCGCGCTGTTGTAGTGCGTGCCGAGCACGTAGAAGCTGCCGTCGTCGCGCATCAGCAGGCGCGTGACGCGCGTGCCGCCCGGTTCGCGGATCGGTTCGCCGAGCACGATGCCGTAGTTGGAAAAGCGGAACCCGAGGCGGCCGTCGCCGTCGAACGAGGTGTCGAACGCGCCGGTGTTGCCGTTGACCGCAATCAGGCAGCCGTTCGGCGTCGAGGCGGTCGTCAAGGTGCAGCCGATCAGCACGCGATCGCGCGCGGCATCCCAGGCCAGGTCGGACAAGGCCGGGAAGGCCACGATCTGTGAGCCGTCGTCGATCAGCAGGCGTCCCTGATTGCCGAATGCCGTGACGAACCCACCGGTCGAGCTGAAGCGGGCGAGGCCGTACGCCTCGTTGCCGCTGGCGTCGGTGACGACGCCGCCGGCGAGGATGCCGCCGTTCGGCAGCACGAGCAGGCGCGAACAGCTGTCGTCACGCTCGCCAGCGACATTGAAGTCGACTTCGGCATAACCGGTGCCGCGGAACGTCGTGTCGAGCTGGCCGCTCGCCGTGAAGCGCACGACCAGCATGTTGCGCGAAGCACCGCGCTCGACCCAACCGCAGGCGAGGAGGTTGCTGCCCGCCGCGACGACATGGTTGAGACGCGTCTGCACGCCGACGAATGGCGCGACATTGCGCAGCGCGAGCTTGCCGTCCGACGAGAACGACGTGTCGTAGGCGCCGCTCGCGGTGAGCCGCACGAGGAAACCGCTGAGGCCGCTGCCGGTATCGCCCCAGCCGGCGATCACGGCGCGGTTGCTCGCATCGACGTCGATCGCCGTGCACAGGTCGATGTCGCTGCCGCCCATGTCCATCGCGACGCGGCGCGTGGCCTCGAGCTCGTCGGGCCCGGTGTAGTCCATGTCGAGCAGGCGCGCATTGCGGATGTGTCGCGTGACCGCGCAGTCGTAGTTCGTCGATACTTCGTCGCGCCACTCGTTCATCACGAGCACGCGCTGCTCGCGGTCGACCGCGATGCCCTGCGCATTCAGTGTCGCCAGGTGCTGGCGCGTGATGTTGATGAACGCGCCATTGGCGCGATCGGGGCCAAAGCTCGCGCGGTTGGCGGCGCTGCCGCTCTGGGCGATGGCGGGTCCGGCGCTGCCGAGGGCAAGCAGCGCGGCGAGCAATCGGACTTGCATGGACGTTCTCCGTCGGATCAGGGGACGGGAGGCTTCCCGCTGCTCGTCCCACGCAGGACGGTCACGGACGGGGCCAACCCCTGTTGCCCCGCAGCGCGTTCAGCGCTGGCCGTCGAAGCCGTCGCGGAAGATCGGCGTCTCGCCGAACTCGTGGGCGCCGATGTCGATGACGCCGGCGATCGCGCGCACTGCCGCCGCGTTCGGATGGCGGTATTCGGCGACCGGCGCGAGGTCGAAGCCGGCGCCAACACCCGGCGCGATGCCGGCATCGATTGCCGGCGAGCCCGGCAACAGCCGGTAGTCGTGCTGCGCGGCGTCGACGAACAGCGGATTGGTCGCGACAAGGTTGTTCTCGCGCACGGCGCTGGCCTGGTTGGTCGGGTTGCCGCCGCCGGACAGGATGTTGTTGCGCAGGACCGCGGGCGCGATCGTACCCGACGCGACCTGCACGAAGGTGCCGCTGCCGCGGTTGTTGACGAAGGTGTTGTTGATCACGAACAGGCGCTGGTCCGGGTTCGCGCTGCCCTCGCTGAGATAGTCGAGCATTGCGCCGTTCTGCGAGGTCGGCGGCTGTTCGATCAGGTTGCCGATGACGAAGCTGAGGCCGCCGTTCGGCAGGTTGATCTCGTAGCTCGCGGTGCCGCCGCTCTCGCCGGTCAGGCGGTTGTAGAGAATGTGGTTCTCGCGGGCGCGCGATTTCAGCAGGTGGCCGACGAGGGCGTGATGCGACCAGTTGTGGCGGAACAAGAGGCGGTCGACGTGGCCGATGTAGAGATTGTGCGTGAACCCGTCGCCCGCGCCGTTGTATGCAAACTCGCTGAACTCGATCGTGATGGTGCTGCCGGCCGAGGCACCGGCGAGGATGCCGTTCTCGTTGTGGTGGAAGTACGCATGGCGCACGCTGAGGTTGCGCCCCTCCTGGCGGATGCCGGCGCCATTGCCATCGGGCACGGTCGCGCCGCTGAACTCGATGTTGTCGATGACGGTGTCGTTGCCGGCGATGACCCAGATCGCCTTGCCCTGGGCATGCTGGCCCGCCGCATCGATGCGCGGTCGCCCGTTGATGCCCTGCAGGGTCAGGCCGTTCTTCGCCCACGCACAGACATTGCCGGCATAGTTGCCGGCCGCATCGATGCGGATCGTGTCGTTGTCGCCCGCCGCGGCGATCGCCGCGCAAGGTGTCGCGTACGGCCGGCCCGGCCCGACCTCGAGGATCGCGGCATGCAGGCACGATGCCCACGCAGTCACGATCACGCCGCCGATCGATCGCAGTGCCTTCATGCATCCTCCGCGCAACCTCCCGCGACTGTACTCCGGGGCGTGTGCGCGAATGGCGATTGCGCTCGCACAATGGTCCGGCATCGCACCGCACGCGGGCTGCGGACGATCGGCGAACTTGTGGACAACGCGCCAGGACGGCAGACTGCCGGCCATGGCTACTCGAGGCGCGAGAACACGCTCGCGCTGTGGAACGCGATCGCGGGATTCCTGCAGCAGCATCTCGAACCGGCCGAAACGGGCGCGGCCGCCGCTCCGTGATCGCCCGGGCGGCGCGGATCAGTCGAAGCCGTCGGCGAACAGCTGCGGGACGACACGCAACGAGCCGAGCATGCCCTGCGCATAGTGGAAGTCGCAGAAGAACGGGAACTCGCCGGCAGCGACGAGGACGCGCGCGGCTTCGTCGCCCGAGGTGATCGAACCGATCGGGCTGTCCGGGTCGATCGTGGCCATGCCGGCACTGACGATGCCGCCGTAAAGCGGGTGCATGCCGAAGTTCGGCAGCGCGCGGAAGACGACACGCGTGCCCTCGCTGATCGTCGCGCAACGCGGCCGGTAGACGAAGGGCTGGGTCGGGTTGTCGTTGGCGACGACGAGTTCGGAGAGTCCGCGCCGGTCGAGGAAGTCGCCTTCTGCACAGTTGTTGAGTGCCTGCGCAGACTGCGGTGCGAGCGCAACAACGGCAATCATTCTACAGAGGGTCACGCTCGGGCGATGGGCGGTGTTCATGCTGTGATCCTGCGCACACCTGCTCGGCCATCAGGCCGTTAGTGTCGCTGCTCCCGGCGCAAGCGGTCAAAGAACGGAGCACTCGATGAAGGCCGTACTCCTGCGCGGATTCGCCCTGCTGCTCGGCATCGCGCTCGCCTCGACCGCCATGGCCGCCGATTTCGTCTTCGAGTCGGGCTTCGACCACCGCAACGAGGGCCCGTATACCGATGCACAAGCCGCGCGCTTCCTGACCCAGGCGACCTTCGGACCCAACCTGGCGGAAATCCGTCGCCTGCGCGAGATCGGGTATACGGCGTGGTTCGCCGAGCAGACGACGCTCGCCGCGAGCCTGCACCGGCCGTACCTGCAGGCCCAGGTCGCGGCCGGACTCGACGTCTACCAGAACAGTCGCCAGGAAGCCTGGTGGCTGCGCAGCGTGCGCGCGCCGGACCAGCTGCGCCAGCGCGTCGCGTTCGCCCTCAGCGAACTGCTCGTCGTCTCCGACCAGAGCGGCGCGATCGAAGGCGCGCCGATCGCGATGGCCCAATTCTACGATCACCTCGTGACCGGGGCGTTCGGCAACTACCGCGAGCTGCTCGAGCAGGTCACGTTGAGCCCGGTCATGGGCCACTACCTGTCGATGTTCAAGAACCGCAAGCCCGACGAGGCGGAGAACGTCCGTCCCGACGAGAACTATGCGCGCGAGATCATGCAGCTGTTCTCGGTCGGCCTCGTCCAGCTCGCCCCCGACGGCAGCGTGCTGCTCGCCGGCGGCCAGCCGATCCCGACCTACGGCCAGCAGACGATCCGCGGATTCGCCCATGTGTTCACCGGCTGGAACTGGGCGAACTGCCCGCGCACGAACGGCGGCCAGTGGTGGGAATGGGAATGGTGTCCGTCCGGCCCGGTCGACTGGCCCCAACCGGGCTGGGATGCCTCGTGGTTCCTGCCGATGGAAGCCTGGGAGCAATACCACGCGAGCGAGGGCAGCAAGCAGCTGCTCGACTATCCCGGCGTCAGCCTGGCTGGCGGCGTGCTGCCCGCCGGTGGTACTGCGCAATCGGACCTCGAGGCAGCGCTCGACAACCTGTTCCATCATCCGAATGTTGCACCGTTCGTCGCGCGCCACCTGATCAAGCGGCTCGTCAGCAGCAATCCGACGCCCGCCTATGTCGGGCGCGTCGCGGCGGCATTCGCCAACAATGGCGCCGGCGTGCGCGGCGATCTCGGCGCGACCGTGCGCGCGGTGTTGATGGACAGCGAGGCGCGTACGCTGCCGGCGCTGGCCAGCCACCGCGGCAAGCTGCGCGAACCGGTGCTGCGCCTGAGCCACCTGTGGCGCGTGCTCGACGGGCGTGCCGATGATGGCCGCTACCGCGAATGGAATCCCGAGTACTACCTCGGCCAGGCCGCCCTGCGTTCGCCGAGCGTGTTCAATTTCTTCCTGCCCGATTACCGGCCACCGGGCGAACTTTCCGCGCTCGGCCTCGCCGCGCCCGAATTCCAGATCACGACCGACACGACGATCGCGAGCGTCGCCTCGGGCCTCGGTGCCAAGGTGTTCTGGGCATGGCGTGGTGGACCGGGTGTCTCGCCCGAGGACATCGTCGTCGATCTCGGACCCGAGGTCGCGGTCGCGTCGAACGTCGTGCGTCTCGTCGACCGCTACGACCTGCTGTTCATGAACCGCACGATGTCGCCCTTCATGTTCGAGACCCTGGTCGCTTACCTCGCCGGAATCCCGAACACGACGCAGGGCCGGCGCGAGCGCGTGCAGAACGCGGTCTGGCTGATCCAGAGTTCCCCCGAATACGCGATCGAGCGCTGATGCCCATGAAACGACGTGACTTCATCGAGCGTGCCCTGTGCGCCACCGCCGGATCGGCCCTGTTCACGAGCTTCGCCGGCAAGCTCTCGATCGCGCACGCAGCGACCCTGGCCGGACCACGCCTGCTCGGCAACGACTACCGCGCCCTGGTCTGCGTGTACCTCTACGGTGGCAACGATGCGTTCAACATGCTCGTGCCGCGCAGCGGCACGCCGCGCGCGCAGTATGTCGCCGCGCGCGGCGCGCTCGCGCTCGACAGCGCCAGCCTGATCGCGCTCAACCCGCTGGTCGCGCCGAACGACGGCGCGAACTACGGCTTCGCCGGGTCGATGCCGTTGCTGGCCGGCCTGTTCAACCGCGCGCAGTCACCGCTCGCGATCGCCGCGAACGTCGGCCCGCTGCTGCACCCGATCACGAAGGCGCAGTACGAGGCCGGCAGCGTGCCGGTGCCGGCACAGCTGTTCTCGCACAGCGACCAGAGCGTGACCTGGCAGCAACCGGCCGCCAACATGCAGGTGCGCCGTGGCTGGGGCGGGCGACTCGCCGACATGTTCTTCGCGACGAACCCGAATCCGGACCTGTCGATGAACATTTCGGTCGACGGCGAGAACGTGTTCCAGGCCGGCGACACGGTCGTGCCGTACTTCGTCGGCCAGCAAGGTGCCGAGACGATCCATTTCGTCAACGATGACTCGTGGAATGCCGATCGGCGTGCCGCCTTCGTCGCCCTGCGCGATGCCGCGCATGGGCACGCGCTGCAGCGCCAGTACGCGACCGTCATGCGCCGTTCGATGGACAACGGCGCGGACATCAATGCCGCGCTCGCGGGAGCCACGCCGTTGGCGACCGAGTTTCCGGACAGCCATCTCGGCCGCCAGCTGCGCATGGTCGCGCGACTGATCAGCGCGCGCTCGACCCTGCAGATGCAACGGCAGATCTTCTTCGTCGGCATCGGCGGTTTCGATACCCACGACAACCAGCTCGCGGACCACGCGGCCCAGCTCGAGGAACTCGACGGCGCGCTCGCCGCGTTCCATGCCGCGACGGTCGAGATGTCGCTCGCCGATGCGATCACGACGTTCACGGCCTCGGAGTTCGGTCGCACGACGAGCATCAACGGCGACGGCACCGACCATGGCTGGGGCGGCCATCACCTCGTGCTCGGCGGTGCGGTCAACGGCCGGCGCATCTACGGCACACTGCCGAACCTCGCGGTCGATGGTCCCGACGATGCCGGCTGGGGCCAGATCATCCCGACCACGGCCGTCGACCAGTACGCCGCCACGCTCGCGCGCTGGTACGGCGTACCGGCCGGCGAAATGGCGACCGTGTTTCCGAACATCGGCAATTTCGCGGCGGCGGACCTCGGCTTCATGACGGCGAGCTGAGCACCGCCGTGCATCGCGACGCGCCGGTCGTCAGCGACCGGGGCAGCGGTTACCCTTGCCGGCACCGCCTGCGCGTTGCGCGCCCACTGCCAGAAGCCTTCACCATGACCGAGACCCTGCCCGACCGCCTCAGCGTCGATCCGGCCAGCCCGCACCACGATCCCGAGTTGATGAAACGCGCCATCGGCGTGCGCTTCAACGGCAACGAACGCCACGACGTTGAGGAGTACTGCATCAGCGAAGGCTGGATCCGCGTCGCCGCCGGCCGTTCGCTCGATCGCCGCGGCCGCCCGATGACGGTCAAGCTCAAGGGCGTGGTCGTGGCCTATTTCGCCGACGCGGCAGCCGCGGAGTCCTGAGTCCGCGGCCGCGGCCTTGCCGCCCGGTCGGGCCGACAACTCGCAAGGGCCTCGGTGACCGTGACGGCGCTGGCGGGTCGCATGATTTCCCCCGTTGCGGCCAGACTCCGATGCGGATTCCGATGACCGTTACGGTGTCACCACTCCGGCACGATGCCCACATCGCATCGCGTCGCCACGGTCACGCTTCGGGGGTCGGGCGTGTCCGGCCCATCGTCCACGAGGCGGCGATGCAGGCGCCGAGGGCGAGCAGCCATTTCATCGATCCGGCGCCGAGGTCGGGTACGTAGGTCGCGCTCGACCGCCACCAGTCCGCGCCGTAGATCAGGCAGACGATGACGCCGGCCACGCCGAACAGGGCGACGAGGGCGCCGACGAGGCGCTGTTCGAAGCGTGCATCGGGCTCGACCACGCCCGCGACGCGACGGGCCACCTGCACGGCAAAATCGTCCGGCAAGCCGACCGGTGGCGGCGCGCGCAGCGCGCGTGCCACATCGCGATAACGCGCGAGCAGCGGATCGTCGCTGCGCGGCGGCTGGCCGGATCGTTCGTCGTGCAGGGCGGCTTCCTGCAACTGCCATTCGTGTTCATCGTGGTTCATGCGGCAACTCCGATGCGGCTTTCGAGCGCGTCGCGCAGCTGGCGGCGGCTGCGGAAAAGATGACTCTTGATCGTTCCCTCGGCAAGGCCGGTGATCGCGGCGATCGTGGCGACCGGCACGTCCTCGAGGTGGTAAAGGGTCAGCACGGTTCGCTGCAACGGCGGCAGGCGCTCGATCGCGGCGTGCAAGAGGCCGGCGATCTCGTCGTCGCCGTACGCCGCCTCGACATCGAAGGCATCGGCCACTGCGTCCGCCGCGGAAAGGCCGTCATCATCGCCAACGGGCTCGGCCAGCGGAATGCGCTTGCGCTCGAGATGCCGTTTGGCGACCGAATACGCCACCTGTGCGATCCACGATTTCAGGGCGCTTTCGCCGCGGTACTGGTGCAGGGCCTGGTGCACGCGCAGGAACGCTTCCTGGCACAACTCGCGCGTGTCCTCGGGATGACGAACCATGCGCTGCACGACGTGCCAGCACAGGCCCTGGTACGTGCGGACGAGGCGTTCGAACGCGCCCGCGCGCCCCGCCAGCACGTCCTGCACGAGCGCGCGGTCATCATCGAGGGTGGCGGCATCATTCACCTGGACAGGGATACGCCTGCTGCGCCAACGGTTGCAAGCATCCTGGCCGTCCGTGGCTGCAACCGCTCGCGCGGCAGCCGTATCTCCTTGCCCGCAACCACCCACCAACGAGAGTGCCATGGACAGCGAATTCCTGCTTCCCTTCATCCCGATCAGCCTGTTCCTCTGCATCACCTACGCGATCAAGGCGATCGTCGATGCCCGCGTGCGTCGCCAGCTCGTCAATGCGAATGTCTCGCAGGAGCTCGTCAGGTCGATCATCGAGGGCGACGAGCTGCGCCGCCGGCAGGCCTCGCTGCGCTGGGGCATCATCCTGCTCGCGCTCGCGGTCGCTTTCGTCGTGATCGAAGCCTTCAACTGGCGCGACGTCACGCCCGGCGTGATCGCGGTCCTGCTCGCCGCAACCGGCCTCGGCAACCTCGCCTACTACGCGCTGAGCCGAAAACTTGCTGTTTGAACGAGCGGGGGGACAGGGCCAAGGCACATGCTGCCCGATCCGGCGTCCCCCGCTCCAACGCACCCTTCCCCCGGAGCACCCGATGAACCAATTCCTCGTTGCCACGCTGTGCACGCTTCTCGCCGGGATGTCGCCAGCGCTGGCCAGCGCTGGCGAGCCCGTCACGACCACGCCGGATGCGCAGCAGGTTGCAGCCTATGGCGAACGCCTGCTCGCAGAAGCGGTGCCCGACCCGAACGGCCCTGGCATGGCCTTGCTCGTCGCGCGCGGCGATCAGGTTCTCTTTCGCGGTGCGCGCGGCCGCGCCAGTATCGAACTCGGCGTCGCGCTGAGTCCCGACCACGTGTTCCGGATCGGGTCGGTGACCAAGCAGTTCGCCGCGGTTGCCCTGCTCACGCTCGTCGACCAGGGCAAGGCCCGGCTCGATGATCCATTGTCGAAGTACCTGCCCGATTTCCCGAACGCGAAAGCGATCACCCTGCACCAGTTGCTCAACCACACCTCGGGCGTGCACAGCTACACCGACCTGCCGGGTTACATGGTCGAAGGCGTGCGCCTCGACCGCGACACCAAGGGCATGCTCGCCGTGTTCAGGGACCATGCCGTCGATTTCGCGCCGGGCGAGAAATGGCGCTACAACAACTCCGGCTATGTGCTGGTCGGGGCAGTCATCGAAGCGATCACCGGCAAGCCGTGGCATGTCGCGCTCGACGAGAGCGTGCTGCAACCGCTCGCGCTCGCGCACACACGCCATGGCGACAGCAAGGCCGTGATCGCGGGCCACGTCGAGGGCTACAGCCTCGGGTCGAAAGGCGAGGTCTCGCAAGCCGGCCTGCTCAGCATGACGCAGCCGCACGCGGCCGGTGCGCTGGTCTCGACGCTCGACGACCTGTGGCGCTGGAACCGTGCCCTGCACGGCGGCAAGCTGCTGAAGAAGGAAACCTACACGCGCATGACCACGCCGGAAGGAGTCGCGGCGCAAGCCCCCGGCCGCTATGGATACGGGATCGAGGTCGGCACCGTGCGCGGTTCGCGCGCGTTCGCGCACAGCGGCGGCATCCACGGCTTCCTGTCCAATCTCGTCTACCTGCCCGACAGCGGTCTGACCGCAGTCGCGCTGCGCAATGCGGACGGCCAGGCACCGGCTCCCGTCGATCGTCGCCTGCTCGCATTCGCACTCGGCAACCCGTATCCGGAAACGATTCCCGTGGCCGTGCCCGAGGCGGAACTGAAGTCGCTCGAAGGCGTGTACCGGCTGAACGCGGAAACGATGCGCGTGCTGCGCGTCGTCGATGGCGCGCTGACCTCGCAGCGCAGCGGCGGAGCGGTGCATGTGCTGATCCCGATCGGCGGCGAGCGTTTCGCGTTTGCGAATTCGCTGGCGCGCATCGAGATCGACCGGGACAGTTCCGGCAAGGTCAGCGGCCTGCGTTTCTTCGCCGAAGGGGACGATGGCGAATCGTGGAAGCTGACTGACGAGAAACCGCAGGCGCGCACCACGATCGTCCTGCCGCGCGACTCGCTCGATGCACTGGTCGGCGAGTATGTCGGCAGCGAGCTCTCGTTCAAGGTTTTCATCGATGCGGCCGGCGTGCTGCGCGTGCAGGTGCCAGGCCAGCCGGCGTTCGAACTCAAGGCCGAGAAACCGCGCACGCTGTTCATCAGCGAGGTCGATGCCGTGATCGAATTCGAGCCGGCGACCGGCCGCGCGCAGAAGGCGACGCTCAAGCAGGGTCCGGCGACGATTGCGTTGACGCGCAAGGAGTAGCCACGGCCCGGGACTGGCGGACCATGGAGCGGCCATGGTCCCCGCAGTTTGCGCCCGCAACACGGCTCTAGTGCCTCGTTCCCGACGCGGCTACGCTTGGCGCATCACCGCAAGCGGAGTCCGCATGTACACGCTGTACTATTCCCCCGGGGCCGCAAGCATGGCCGTGCACCTCGCCCTGCTCGAGATCGGCGCGGCACACGAACTTCGCCTGATCGACTTCGATGCGCGCGGACAGAAGGATCCCGACTACCTGCGCCTGAACCCGAACGGCCTCGTGCCGACCCTCGTCGTCGAGGGCACGCCGTTCTACGAGTGCGCCGCGCTGCTGTTGCTGCTCGGCGAACGCCACCCCGAATCGGGCCTGTCGCCCGCGCCCGGCGCGCCGGGGCGCGGCCTCTACCTGCAATGGATGCTGCACCTCGCGAACACCTTGCAACCGGCGTTCCGGCAGTGGTTCTATCCGGCGGACTTCGGTCCCGAGGACGAGCAGGAAACGATGCGAGCGTTCGCGCGCAAGCGCATCGAGGCGGTCTGGGACCGGCTCGACGCGCATCTCGCCGCGCACGGTCCGCATCTGCTCGGTGAACGCCTCGGCATCGCCGACCTCTACGCGACGATGCTGATGCGCTGGTCGCGCAACATGCCGAAGCCGGCCGACCGCTGGCCCGCGCTTGCCGCGCTCGCCGCGCGGGTCAAGGCGCGCCCGTCGTGGAACCGGCTGTACACGATCGAAGGCCTCATCGAATGGGCCTGATCGCGCCGGCAGCTTGGCGCGCTGCAACGCCGTGGCGGTCGATGCCGGACGTCGGCAGCGGGTAGCGCCTCGCGCCCCGACTTGTGGCAAGGTGCCCAGGTTTGCCCGCACCCGAACCCCGCACGGCAACCGCGATGCCCAAGACGCCCGACACCGACCCGTCCGCCACCGACGCCACCGAGATCGACGGCGCGCCCGTCGACGCCGCGCGCGCCGATTCCTCGCTCCTCGCACCCGGCACGCGCATTGGCGCCTACATCATCCGCGAGCCGCTCGGAACCGGCGGCATGGGTCAGGTCTATCTCGCCGAACAGACGGCGCCCGTACGCCGCGACATCGCGCTGAAGCTGATCCGCGAGCACCTCGCGACGCCGCTCGCGCTGGCCTGGTTCGAAGTCGAGCGACAGGCGCTCGCGCAGATGCAGCATCCGGCGATCGCCCAGATCTTCGATGCCGGCACGACCGCCGACGGCCATGCCTTCCTCGCGATGGAGTTCGTCGAAGGATCGACCGTCACCGCCTGGTGCCGCGAGCACGCGCCGACGCTTGACCAGCGTCTCGCCCTGTTCATCCGCATCTGCCAGGGCGTCCAGCACGCCCACCAGAAGGGCGTCATCCATCGTGACCTCAAGCCCGGCAACGTGCTCGTGCGCGAGGTCGACGGCACGCCGCAACCGAAGATCATCGATTTCGGCATCGCGGTCGGCGGCGGCGCGACAGCCGGCGCCGCGGTCGCTGCAGCCAGCCACAGCGTGCGCGCCGGCACCGCGATCTACATGAGCCCCGAGCAGGCGCGCACCGATGCGCGCGACATCGACACGCGCAGCGACGTCTATTCGCTCGGGGTCATGCTGTTCGAGGTACTGACCGGCACCCACGCAGCCGGCTTCACGTCATCCTCGGCGTACCAGTCGCGCGCGCTGCGGCATGGCGCGCTGCGCGACACGCTTGTCGCCGCGGACGATCCGTCCGGGCTGCCGGCTGCGCAGGATCTGCTCGCGGCGGCGCAGGCCCTGCCGGCCGAACTGCGCGCCGTGCTTCGCCGCGCGCTCGCCGAAGACCGCAATGACCGCTACGTATCGGCCGCCGCGCTCGCCGAGGACCTCGAACGCTTCCGCGAACGACGCCCGCTGCGGGCGATGCCGGCAACGCGTGCCTACGCGACGCGCAAGTTCGTCGCCCGCCATCGGCTCGGCATTGCCGCGGCGGCATTCGCGGGCCTCGCCCTGCTCGTCGGCGTCGTCCTCGCCGTCAACGGCCAGCGCCGTGCCGAAGCCGCCGCGGCGCAGGCCCGCCTCGAAGCGGAGAAGGCGAATGAAGTGGCCGCGTTCGTGCAGGACATGCTCGGCGGCATCGATCCGGATCGGGCCAAGGGCATGGATCGCGCGCTGATGCGCCTCGTCCTCGATGCGGCAGCCGAGCGCGCCGGCAAGGAACTCGCGCGCCAGCCTGAACTGCGCCTCGCGATCGAGCGCACGATCGCGCAGAGTTACATGGCGATCGGCGAGTACGCGTTGGCCGCCGAACACTTCGCCGCGGCACTCGCCGCTGCGGATACCGACGATCTCGCGCCGGCTGACCGCCTGCGCCTGATGGCCGGCGAGATCGACGCGATCGGCAATCTCGGAAGATTCGACGACGCGCTCGGCAGATCCGCCGAGGTGCTCGCGTTCGCGTCGGCGTTGCCGGCCGACGACCGGGCACGACTGCGCGCGGAAAGCCGCGTTGCATGGCATGAACGCGGCGCCGGAAAACTCGAGGCGAGCATCGCACGCTACGAGCGCGTGCTGCCGCTGCAGCGTGCCGCGCTCGGCGCCGACGATCTCGACACCCTTGAGAGCCAGCGCGGACTCGCCGCCGCGTACACGCGTGCCGATCGCCACGAACAGGCGCAACCCTTGCTCGAGGACGCGCTCGCACGGCTGCGTGCACGCTACGGCGACACGAACACGAAAACGCTCGACGTGACGGTCGGCCTCGCCGTCATGCATCTCGAGCGCGAACAGTATGCGCAAGCGGAAGCCCTGCTGCGTCCGGCTCTGCCGCTCGTCGAAGGCCTGCTCGGTGCCGAGCATTCGAACACGCTGGTGATGGTGTCGAATCTCGGCAGCGCGATCCGCAACCAGGGTCGGCTCGACGAGGCGCGGCCCTACTACGAGCGCGTGCTGGAGAGCAATCTGCGGCTGCACGGTCCCGACCACTATCTCAGCGTGTCCGCCGAGAGCAACCTGGCGCGCCTGCTGCGGGACGTCGGCGACATCGAGGAGGCCGAGCACCATGCGCGCCTGAGCATCCGCCACATGGACAAGGCGTTCGGGCCCGACAATCCGGCGCGCGCGATCTTCATCACCGCGTTTGCGCGCGTGCTGGTCGGCGCGCGCAAGTTCGCCGAAGCCGAGCGCGAACTCGACCGCGCCTACGCGATTCTCGTTGCGCACCCTGCGTTCGGCGTCAGCCATTCGCGCACGCTCGACGCGGTCAAGGAGTATGTCGCGCTGTACACCGCCTGGAATCGTCCGGCCAAGGCGGCCGAATGGCAGGCCAAACTGCCGCAGGCAACCGCCGCGAACTGACCCGTCGCGCGGCGAGCGCGGCGCGGCCAGCGCGAAAGCGGGCGGCGTTGCTCAGTGCCGGCGGTCGATCAGGTCGAAGCGTTCGTTCCCGGGCAGGCGCGCCTCGAGCCGGGATTCGATCGCATCGAGATCGCGCAGGCGCGCGCAAAGTGCGTCGGCGCGACGCTCGAGTTCCTTGCCGCTGGCTTCGACCGCACCCTCGACGGTCTTCTCGATCGACGCCGCTCGCGCCTCGAGTTCGGCGACGGCGGATTCGTCGCCGCTGAACGCGACCTTGAACGCCATCGCGGTGACATTTCCGACCAACTCGCCGACCAGCGCGCCGACCGCGGCTTCGACCAGGCGATCGACGTCCGCATCGGTCGTCGAATCCCAGCTCTGCTTGTCCGCGATGCCCTTTTGCAGCTCGTGCGACGTGCGTGCGATGCGCTCGGCGCTTTCGCGCGCAGCGCGCGGACTCGAGGCGAACGCCGTCGTCGCATGTCCGACCGCCTCGAACGCGATGCCGACCGCGTCGATCGCGATCGCCTTGACCTCCGGAACGAGCGCGCGCATGCCGCGCTCGAGGTCATCCATGCGCATGCGATCGGCCGCATTCAGCGCGAACGGTGCGCCGTCGATCTTCACGCTGCCGCCCGGCAGCACTTCGACGCTGCGCGTGCCGTCATCAGCGGTGAACACGAAGCGTGCGGGTTCGACCTTGAGCGAATAGCGGCTCTCGACGTCGCAGTCGTCACCGCCAACGTTGAATCGGGCCGTGGCCGGCGCGGCCGCGCAGGCCAGCAGCATGCTCGTGAAGACAACAGCGGTACGGATCATGACGCAGGCTCCTGCTGGGATGACGTGCATTCGATGCACAGCATCGCGCCCGCGTTTGGATCCTGCATGCGCCAATCGTCGCCGCGACGACCGGCACCCTGCCGGAAGTCATCCGGCGGCGGCGCGCGGGCGGAACGCTCGTTCCGTCCCGCGCGTCATCTTCATCGCCGGGCGTCGTCGGCGAACAGCATGTGGTAGACCACGCCCCCGATCAGTCCACCGATCAGCGGCGCGAGCCAGAACAACCAGAGCTGGCTGATCGCCCAGCTGCCCTGGAACAGCGCGACACCGGTGCTGCGCGCCGGATTCACCGAGGTGTTGGTGACCGGAATGCTGATCAGGTGGATCAGGGTCAGGGCGAGGCCGATCGCGAGCGGAGCGAAGCCGGCCGGTGCACGTCGATCGGTGGCCCCCATGATGATCAGCACGAAGAACGCGGTCAGCACGACCTCGGCGATCAACGCGGCCTGCATCGTGTAGCCACCCGGCGAGTGCTCGCCGAAGCCGTTCGAGGCAAATCCCGCGCCCGCATCGAAACCCGCCTTGCCGCTCGCGATCAGGTACAGCACGCCGCCGGCTGCGATGCCGCCGAGCACCTGCGCGATCACGTAGGGCAGGAAATCGCGCGCCTCGAAGCGACCGCCTGCGAGCAGGCCGATCGATACCGCGGGATTGAAATGGCCGCCCGAGATGTGTCCCACCGCGTAGGCCATCGTCAGCACCGTCAGGCCGAACGCGAGCGCGACGCCGACGAAACCGATACCGAGCTCGGGAAATGCCGCAGCGAGAACCGCGCTGCCGCAACCGCCGAACACGAGCCAGAACGTGCCGAGGAATTCGGCACCCAGTCGCTTGCCCAATGACATCGCACTCTCCTCCGTGATGGACTTGCCCGAACCTCGCGCCGACTTTACCCGCCTGAGTGCGCGGCCGTCACCGCGGCGTCATCGTTGTTGACATGTCGACGGCCAGCGCGAGGCCTGCCGTCGCGCCTAGAGTCCCGACGCCGCGCGCGCGACCGCGCGGAACAGTGCGCGACCCTTGTTCATCGTCTCTTCCCATTCGGTCGCCGGATCCGAATCGTGGACGATGCCGGCGCCGGCCTGCACGTGCAGGCGCCCGTCCTGGATCACCGCGGTGCGGATCGCGATCGCGGTGTCGGCATCGCCCCACCAGCCGATGTAGCCGATCGCGCCCGCGTAGATGTTGCGCTTGATCGGCTCGAGTTCGCGGATGATCTCGAGCGCGCGGATCTTCGGCGCGCCACTGACCGTGCCGGCCGGGAACGTCGCCTCGAGCACATCCATGTAGTCGAGTCCGGGGCGCAGTTCGCCCTCGACCTGGCTGACGATGTGCATGACGTGCGAATAGCGTTCGACGACGAAGCTGTCGCTGAGCCTGACGCTGCCGGTCGTGCTGACCCGACCGACGTCGTTGCGGCCGAGGTCGATCAGCATCAGGTGTTCGGCGCGCTCCTTCGGGTCGGCGAGCAGTTCGGCCTCGAGCGCGGCATCCTCCTCGGGCGTCGCCCCGCGCGGGCGCGTGCCGGCGATCGGCCGCAGCACGACCTTGCCGTGCTGCTGGCGGACGAGGATTTCGGGCGACGAGCCGACGATGCGGGTCGCGCCGAGATCGATGAAGTACATGTACGGCGACGGATTCAGCGAGCGCAGTGCGCGATAGACGTCGACCGGGCGCGCGCGGAACGGCACCGACAAGCGCTGCGACAGCACGACCTGGAAGATGTCACCCGCGCGGATGTACTCCTGCGCGCGGCGCACCGCGTTCTCGAATCCCTCACGCGTGAAACCGGAGACAAAATCGGCCTCGTCGAGCGGTTTCGGATCGAGGATCTCGGGATAGCTCGAACCGGCGTGGCGCAAACGGAACGCGAGTTCGTCGAGCCGGCGCACGGCGCGTGCATAGGCCTGCGGCTGCGCGGGATCGGCATGCACGATCAGGTAGAGGCGGCCCTTTAGGTTGTCGAAGACGGCCACTTCCTCGCTCAGCATCAGCAGCGCGTCGGGCGTGCCGAGTGGGTCGGGCAGGTCGCAGCGCGCGAAACGCGGCTCGATCCATCCGATCGTCTCGAATCCGAAGTAGCCGACGAGGCCGCCCGTGAACGCCGGCATGCCGGGCAACTGCGGCACGCGGTATTGCGCGCGCAAGGCCTCGACCTCGGCCAGCGGATCGGCCAGTTCGCGCGTTTCGATGCATTCGCCGAATTCCTCGACGCGCAAGGTGTGCCCGCTGAACGAATACACGCGCCGGCACGGCAGGCCGATGATCGAGTGCCGCCCCCAGCTCTCGCCGCCCTCGACCGATTCGAACAGGTAGGCATACGGGCCGTCGGCGAGCTTGAGATAGACCGACAGCGGCGTGTCGAGGTCCGAAAGCACCTCGCGCGCGACCGGGATGCGGTTGTAGCCCTGGGTGGCAAGCGCGGCGAATTCCGGTTCGGTGATCACGGCTCTCGGGTTCGTGACGGAGGGCGGGCGAAGATAGCAGGGCCGATGCGGATTGGCTGCTGCTGGACGAAGGCCGCGAGCCGTTGCGGGCGAGCGGGCGCGCGAACGCTGCAGGCGCGGTCACCGCGACCACGATCCGACGCGGTTGCGGCTGCACTCAGCCGTCGAAGCCATCCGCGAACACCGCATCGAGCACGACCACGGCGGAATCGTGGACGATGTCGGCGAAGGCGCCGCCGGAACCGGTGCTGCGGCTCCAGTAGAGATCGACCGCGCCAGGTGATGCACCGACCACGGCGAACGGAGCCAGGTCCGACGTCGTCGGCGTGGCCGTGACCGCGACTTCGGCCTGCCAGTTGAATCCGTCCACCGAGCGACGCGCCCGGATGTCCCACTGGCTGCCATCGTATCGGCTCCAGAGCAGGACAAAGGCGCCATCCGGCATCACGGTCAACGCAGGCGTCGTGTTGTTGCCGGCAATCACGAGCGCCGGTGCTGCGCTCCAGTCGCGCACGTCATGGGTCGCCTTGATGACGATCGGCCGCTCGCCGCTGCCGGCATCGACGACATAAGCGACAAGGTAGCGGCCGTCGCTGGCACGGTAGGCCAGGCTCGATCGCGTGCTGGTCTCGGCATCCGCTGCCACCAGGGTGCGTTGCGGGTCCCAGCTCACGCCCTCGTCCGCGGACTGCGCGAGGTACAGTCCCGGCCCGCCCGCAGCTTCCGCCGTGGCGCGGTGATAGATCATGGTCAGCGCGCTGCCACCGTTCGACAGCACGGCCGGATAGCCCGAGCCGACCGTCGTCCAGCCCAGATCGAGTCTTTGCGCGACGGGAAAAGCCGAACCGTCGGCACTCGCCGAGCGCCATATGTCGCGCGGCGTCGCCCCCCCGTAGTGGCGAAACAGCAGATAGGCGCCTTGTGCGGTGTGCAACAGGCTCGCGCCGCCCTGTCGACTGTCCACGATGCGCAGGCCGCCGACGGGGTCCGGCGCCGGAACCTGCACGCGCGGGCTCCATGTCGCACCGTCATTTGACGAATGCGTCAGCCACATCCACTGGCTTATCGAAGGCCCGATCCAGAACTCGTCGAACACGACCGTGCGCAGGCCCGTCGTCGCATCGCGTGTCGCGGCAGGTGAGCCGAACAGACCGTTGCCGCCGGTCAGCGGCACGGGATCGGCACACGCGGCCGATGCCATGACGGCAAGACTGAATGCGAGTGCGCAGTTCCTGTTCATCGGCGAGCCTCGGGGATCGGCAGGCTCGTCGATGCTAGGCCTGAGTCGCCGTTGGTTCAATCACCGAATCCACGAATCGGACGCGCGATCCCGCCGTCGAAGCCATCCGCGAACACCGCATCGAGCACGACGACCGCGGGATCGCGCACGATCACACAGGTGTCGCAGGCAGGCAGGTGTCCACGCCCGGCATAGAGCTCGACGACGCCCGGAGAGTCGCCGACCAGCGGATGCGGCTGGACCTCATCCAGTTCGGGGGTCGTGGTCAGCGCGCGGGTCGGCTCCCAGGCCAGCCCGTCGACCGACCGGCGCGAACGGATGTCGAAGCGTCCTCCGCTGACGACGATCCAGAACAGGACGAACGCGTCGTCCGGCATCACGACCGGCAGCGAGTCGTGGTTGTTGCCGCTCGTCGCGAATCCCTGCGGCGTGCCGCTCCAATCGCGCACGTCGGTCGTGGTCTCGACGAACATCTGCAGCACGGAGCCACCCACCTGGTAACTGGCCAGATAGAGGCCGTCACTCTCGCGGAACGCGATGCGCGGCAGCTGGCTGCCGGCGGCGATCTGCGTGCGCTGGGTGTCCCAGCTCACGCCGCCATCGGACGACTGCGCGACATACGATCCGGCGCCGAGGCGCTGGTAACTCATCGTCAGCGTGCCGTCGGCATGCCGGATCACATGCGGGTTGACCTCGCCGCCCGTGGCCCAGCCGAGGTCGAGCGCGGCCTGCTCGGTGAACGCGATGCCGTCACCGCTGGTCGCGCGCCAGAGGCGGTACGAAGCGGTCGCGCCCGTCCCCTTGAGATAGAACAACACGTAGTTCGACGGGCCGAGTTGCAGCAAGGCCGGGTGGCGTTCATTCGCACTGCCCGCGACGATCGCGACCGGGGGACTCCAGCTCGCACCGTCATCGCTCGACCGCGTGATCCACAGATCGCCGGACTGCGACGCATCGAGGCGTTCGAACACGACGATGCGCGCACCGTCGTCGCTCGAACGGATCACCGAGGCCTGGTAGTCACCGGGTCCGGCGGTGATCGGCAGCGCGGATGCGGCGGCGATCGGGGTGGCAAGGAACAGGCATGCGCAGAACCAGCGTGGATCACTCATCGGGATCGTTGCCTCCGAGGCGGCGGCGCGGCATGCCGCGCAGGTCGAGGGTGAATTCGACGCCGCTGGCGTCGTCGAGGTTGCGCGCGCCGGCCGAGCCGCGGTGCAGGTCGGCGACGAGGCGCACGACGTACAGGCCGAGGCCCAGATGCGGCCCATCGCCGGCCGGGCGCGGGCCATGATCGCGCACGCTGACGAGGGTGTCGAACAGGCGTTCCTGCATCGCCGCGGGCAGCAACGGACCTTCGTTGGCGATGCGCAGGCGCGCACCGGCGCCGCCGCGTTCGAGGGTCAGCGTGATCGTGCCCCGTTCGGGCGTGAACGAACGCGCATTGTCGAACAGCTTGTCGAGGGCCTGGGCGAGCAGGTCCGGCGCTCCGTGGAACGGCAGCGGTTCCGCATCGGCGACGAGCACGACGCGTCGCCCGCCGGCAAGCGCGCGGTAGCCCTCGACGCAGCCGGCGACGAGCGCGCGCAGGTCGAAATCCTCGGCCTCGGCCGAGGAGATCGCGCGTTCGACGCGACTCGATTCGCTCATCGCACGCACGATCGTGCCGAGCCGTCCGGCGCCATCGCGCGCGCGGTCGAGGTAGGCGCGCGCACCGGCCGGGAGCTCGTGGTGGTCGAGGTTGTCGAGCGAGGACCTGACGATCGCGAGCGGCGTGTTGAGCTCGTGCGAGAGCTTGGAGGCCAGCGTGCGCAGGTAAGCGGTGTAGGCGTCGACTTCGCCGAACAGCTTGCCGAAGCTGCGCGCGAGATCGCCGAGTTCGTCGCCCGCATCGACGAGCGGCAGCGGGCCGGCAAGCCTTCCGCCCGCGCGCGCGGCACGTTCGGTCGCATTGCGCAGGCGGCGGATGCGCAGCGAAAGCAGGCCGCCGAACAGCAGCAGGACGGCCGCGCTGGCGAGCAGGGCGAGCAGGCTCGCCGCGAGCAGGCTCGACAGTGCGCGCTGGGCGAGCGCCGGCAGCGCCGGGTTGGCCTGTTCGAGCACGAGCACGCCGCCGCGGCTGCCGTCCGCGTGCAACGGAACCGCGGCGGCGAGCAGGACATTGCCCGCGTCGGCCGCGCGCCAGCTCGTCACCGGCGTGCCGTCGAGGGCGCCGCGCAGGTCCTCGCCGAGCAGGTGCGCGCTGCGCCCCTCCGCCGGTGCCGGCGACGCGGCGAACGGCTTCGGCGCGAGCAGCCAGCGGTAGATGCGATCGGCAAGCAGGCCCGGGCGCGGCACGTCGGCGTCGAGGGCATCGACTTCGCCGCCCGCGGCGACCAGCCAGCCGTCCTCCGAGAGCATGCGCACGCGCACATGCTCGGGGGCGAGTCGTTCGAGCACGCGCGCGCTGTCGGCGCTGTAGCCGAGCAGGGCGCGCGGTTCGACGACCTGCGCCAGCGGCGAGGCCGCATCGTGGACGCGCAAACCGATCCGCTCGGGTGCGAACACGCGCGCGATGCGCAGCTCGATCGCATAGCCGGATCCGTCCTCCTGCCATTCGCCGAGCAGTCGCTCGGGCAACAGCGTGCCGGCGCCCTCGATCGTCGGCGCATCGAAACTGCCCGGCGCCGCATTCGCGATGCGGTAACGGCGCAGCTCGCCGCCGCGCAGCAGGCTGAGGTCAAGGTGATCGCTGCGGCCGACCGCCGGATCGCGCGCGTCGACGCGCGTGCGGGTCGCGTCACGCACGTCGATGAACAGGAACAGCCACTGGGCATCCTCGGCGAGCATGACGCGCAAGCCGGCGGCCTCGCCTTCGAAGGTCTGCGCGAACGGCTTGATCGCCTGCCAGTCGCCGGCATAGCCATCGATCTGCAACAGGCTGTCGCGCGCATGCACGTACAGCGCCGAACCGGCCGTCGGCACGTCGACTTCGAGGGCGACGAGGGCGCGCGCGAGCGTGCTCGCCGATGCGAGCAGCGACTGTTCCTGGCCCTGGCGCAACAAGGCTTCCGTTTGCCGCACGAACTGCCATCCGGCCCACGGCAGGGTCAGCGTCGACAGCGCGACGAGCAGCAGTTTCAGGCGAAGGGACATTGAGCCGGGAATCGGGATTCGGGATTCGGGAGACGGAGCGCCGTTGATCGTCTTGCTTCAGCTCAAGACCGGAGCCAGCAAAAGCATACCGGCGCGCGGTTGATTCTTTCCGCTTTCCGCTCCCGCTTTCACGACTCCCGACTCCCGATTGCCGGCCGCTCAGGCCTTCCACCGGTAACCGGCGCCATGCACGGTGTCGATCGCGTCGAACGCGGGGTCGATCGCGATGAACTTCTTGCGGATGCGCTTGATGTGCGAGGTGATCGTCTGGTCGTCGACGACGACCTGGGCATCGCGCATGAGCTGGTCGCGCGTCTTCACGTGTCCCGGGAAGCGCACCAGCGTGTGGACCATCCAGAACTCGGTCACCGTCAACGGCACCTCGATGCCGTTCCAGGTGATCCGCATGCGTTCCGATTCGAGCCGCAGCGGGCCCTGTTCGTGGACACTGTCGGCCGGGGTCGGCTTGCGTTGCGCTTCCATGCGACGGAACAGCGCACTGATGCGCGCGGCAAGCTGGTGGAACGAGATGTCCTTGGCGAGGTAGTCGTCGGCACCGAGGCGCAGGCCGGAGATCACGTCGAAGTCGGAATCGCGCGCGGTCAGGAAGATGATCGGCAGGGTCGGCGATTTCGCGCGCAGGCCCCGGCAGAGGTCGAAGCCGCCCTCGGGCTCGTCGCCGAGGCCGACATCGATGATGACGAGCTCGGGCATGCGCTGGGCAAACGCGGTTTCGGCTTCGGCACGCGCGGCATAACCGCGAACCTCGTAGCCAATCCGGGCCAACGCCTCGACATAGTTGGCGCGGATCAGCGGTTCGTCCTCGACGATGGCAATGCTGCGCGGCATGCGGCTCTCCTCGGTCGGCGGCCAGCTTACGCAGCGGCGTGCGCGCCACGCAATGCACGCGGCGCGTTCGCCTGCAAACGGCCACAACCGGTCAGCGGCGCGCCCGCGTCCGCGCGGCGCACGGCCCGCGCGCCGGCATGCAATGGGCTCCACAGCCCCACGGAGCCAGGACATGGACAAGACGCGAAGCGAACCCGATCGTGACCTCGACCGCGGCATCGAGCCGCTGCGCACGGTGTTCGCGCTCGGCGTCCTCATCCTCGGCCTTGCCGCGGGCGCGCGCGCCGAGACGGTCGTCCCGACAACAGGGCGAGGCAACGGCGCAGACACCCGTCACCGGCCCATGCGAGGCGCGTCTCTCGACAAGCCATCCCGTTGCCGCTCCGCGCAACGCGACCGATCCGGTCCAGCCACGATGAGGAGTTCGACATGAACCTGATGCCGATCAAACCGTTCCGTATCCGCCGCGCCGCCCGCGTGGCCGGCAAGCCGGACATCGTCCACGAACTGGAATGGCTCGGCGGCGAAGCCCTCGTCGCTCCGCTGCCGCAGCACGCGCGGATCGACGCGGCCGGCTCGCGCATCGGCAGCCCGCTCGCCGTGCGCGTCCATGATGATCAGGAGTGGCTTGCGCTCTAGCGCATGCCGCGGATCGCCGCCGGAACGCGGCGGCGGCATCGATCGTGGGGGAAATCGAAACGGTCTCAGGCACCGGGACTGCCTTCGGGCGCCTCCGGGATGCGCGGGGCGGCGGGCTCGTGGTCGAAGCGCGCGGCGCGCGAAGCGGGCGATGGCGTGCCTGAGACCGCTTCGAAGAACGATGGTGGGCAGCCATTGCGCAGTCGCTGCGCAGGAATCGTGGAAATACCGTGGAGGTTGCCGATCGGCGCGCGTGTGGCACGCTATCGTGTCGCATCCTCGCTGTCGTGCCTGCACCGCCCATGCATCTCGGTCTGTGGCAACGCCTGTTCCTCGTCATCGCGGCCTTGAGCAGCGTCGCCCTGGCCGGTTTCGCGATCTGGCAGCAACAGAGCTTTCGCCGCGGCTTCCTCGGTTACCTCGACGAGGTCGCGCTCGAACGCCTGCAGCCGGCCGCGAACCGGATCGCCGCGGCTTACGCCGAGCACGGCGACTGGACCTTCTTGCGCATCGACGAACGGCGCTTCGCGCAACTGGTCGAGCCCGATCCGCCGGCCCCGCGCGCGGACGGCACGCGCGCGCCCGAGCGGCCGGTCAGCGGCCCGCGCTTCGGCCCGCCCGGCGTGCTTTCGCGGCTGTTGCTGGTCGACCGGGACGGCCAGCGCATCGTCGGCAATGCGACGATCCCGGCCACGGCCGCGCACATCCCGATCGAGGTCGATGACGAGGTCGTCGGCACGCTCTTTCTCGAGTCCCTGCCGCAGTTGCGCGGCGATGCCGACGTCGCGTTCGCGCGCCAGCAGTTGCGCGCCGCCCTGATCGCCGGTGGCGCCGTGCTTGCCGCTGCACTCGTGCTCGCGTTCGCACTCGCGCGCTGGCTGCTGGATCCGGTGCGCGCACTCGCCGCCGGCACGCGCGCGCTCGCGGCCGGAGACTACACGCGTCGCGTCGAGCACGTGCGCGCCGACGAGCTCGGCGCGCTGGCCCACGATTTCAACCACCTGGCGAGCACGCTCGAACAGCACCGCGAGGCGCGCCGGCGCTGGGGCGCCGACATCGCCCACGAGCTGCGCACGCCTTTGAGCATCCTGCGCGGGGAGATCCAGGCCCTGCAGGACGGCGTGCGTTCGCCGACGCCGCAGGCCCTCGCATCGCTCAACGCCGAATGCGAGCGGCTCGGCGGCCTCGTCGAGGACCTTTATCAACTGTCGCTGGCCGATGCGGGCGCCCTCGAGTACCGCTTCGAGGATCTCGACCTCGGCGACATCGTGCGCGAGTCGCTGGCGATGCACCTCCACGCGCTGGCCGATGCGGGGCTCGTCCTCGAACAGTCGATCGCGCCGACACCGCCGGTCCGCGGCGACGCGCGCCGGCTCGGTCAGCTGATCGACAACCTGCTCGCCAACGCTCGCCGCTACACCGATGCGCCGGGTCGCATCCGCGTGCAGCTCGCGAGCGATGAGGGCAGCGTCCAGCTCGGTATCGAGGACAGCGCGCCCGGCGTGCCCGACGAGGCCTTGCCGCATCTGTTCGAACGCCTGTTCCGCGTCGATCGCTCGCGCAACCGCGCCGGCGGCGGCGCCGGCCTCGGCCTGACCATCTGCTGCGCGATCGTGACCGCCCACGAGGGTCGGATCCGCGCCGATCCGTCGCCGCTCGGCGGGTTGCGCATCCTCGTCACCCTGCCGTTCGCCGCGAGCAATCCATGACCAGTGCATCGCATGTCCTCATCATCGAAGACGAGCCGAAGCTCGCGGCCCTGCTGCACGATTACCTCGGCGCCTCGGGCTATCGGGTCAGCGTGCTCGACAGCGGGGCCGGCGCGATCGACTGGGTGCGTACCCACGCGCCCGACGCGATCCTGCTCGACATCAGCCTGCCGGGCGAGGACGGCCTGTCGATCTGCCGCGGCGTGCGGGCGTTCTCGGGCGTGCCGATCCTCATGGTCACCGCGCGGGTCGAGGAGATCGACCGCCTGCTCGGCCTCGAACTCGGCGCCGACGACTACATCTGCAAGCCGTTCAGCCCGCGCGAGGTCGTGGCCCGCGTCAAGGCCGTGCTGCGCCGTGCGGCAAGCCATTCCGCGCTGCCGCCGCCGAGCGCGATCGTGCTCGACGAGGAACGCTTCGAGGCACGCGTGCACGGCCGTGCCCTTGCCCTCACCCCGATCGAGTTCCGCCTGCTGCGCAAGCTCGCCGGCCAGCCCGGGCGGGTGTTCTCGCGCGCCCAGCTTATCGAGGCGCTGTACGAGGACCATCGCGTGGTCAGCGACCGTACGGTCGACAGCCACATCAAGAACCTGCGCCGCAAGCTGGTCGAACTCGGCGAGGATCCGATCTCGGCCGTCTACGGAATCGGCTACCGCTTCGAGATCGCCGGGCACGGCGAGGCCGAACCGGCGCGCTGAGCGGACTTGGCGTCGCTTTTGCATTGACTTCCGGTACATGCGGAACCTTCGGTGCCGCACTTCCATCCCTGGGGACAGTCAAATGATCAGCCATGCCATTCCTCACAAGACCGCACGGGGGCGCGCCGAGGTTTCCACGCGCGGCCTCAAGCTCGGATCGCGCCAGCGCGTCCTGCTCATAGCGCTCAACGGCGAGGAGCCGGTGCCGCGCCTGCGCGAACAGTTCCGCTCGCTCGGCGACGTCGACGCGCTGCTCAACGAACTGGTCGCGGCCGGCCTCGTCGAGTACGACGATGCGAACGCGCGCAGCGAACGCGGCGGCGCCGCGCCGGCGGCCGCCAACGAGGCCGAGCTCGCCCCGGTTCCGCTCGCGCGCCAGTTCATGAACGAGAGCGTGGTCGCCAATCTCGGCCTGCGCGCCTTCATGTTCACGCTGAAGATCGAACGCTGCTATTCGAAGCAGGAACTGCTCGATTTGCTGCCCGAATACCGACGCGTGCTCGGCAAGACCCTCGATGCGGAAGCGGTCGCTGCGTTCAGCCAGCGTGCCGAGGCCTTGATCGCGCGGATCTGACCGGTTGCGAAAGGCGGCGCTGGCGCATGCCAGCGGCGGCATTTCGACCAATCCTGCCGCAGAGCGTCACTGTTCGCGCCGGCCTCGACGGCGCGCCAGCGTCGGCCCACTGCAACAGCCGGCACCCGGCACGGGCCGTGCGGGTGCCGTGTGATCAAGGATTCCCGGCACATTCGACGACCGGCGTGAAGGCGCGTCCTGCCGGCGGCTACGGCCGCGCTCGGACAGCGCCACTGGCGCGGAACTTGCTTCAACGGCGTCAGTTGCTGGCGGCTCGCGCCCCTGACCTGAGAGGGAAACATGATGTTGGATGAATCGATTCCGGCAAAGACGGCGGCCGGACGCCTGGAAGTCGAGAAACGGGCGATGCGCCTCGGGGCGCGCCAGCGCGCGGTCCTGATCGCGATCAACGGCGAGCGCAAGCTCGGCGACGTGCGCCGCCAGTTCCTCGCCTACGGCGATGTCGACGCGCTGTTCGACGAGCTCGTCGAAGCCGGCCTGATCGAGTACACCGGCACCC
Organism: uncultured Dokdonella sp.; assembly: GCA_964587775.1. GTDB lineage: Bacteria > Pseudomonadota > Gammaproteobacteria > Xanthomonadales > Rhodanobacteraceae > Dokdonella. The sequence goes on along the minus strand of CAZPLY010000011.1, from coordinate 49,076 downwards.
CGGCCGCGGCCGACCTGCGCAAGGACCCGCCCGCCGAGGTGCCGCCGCCCGCAGCCGTCAGCGCCTCCGCGCCGCCGCCGACGCCGCCGACGCCCGAGACCTCCGGACCGCTGCAGGAAGCGCGCAAGTACATCAACGACACGGTTGCCGAGCATCTCGGCCTGCGCGCCTTCATGTTCACGCTGAAGATCGAGAAGTGCTACAGCAGGCGCGAACTGCTCGACCTGCTGCCGGAATTCCGCCGTCAGCTGCGCAAGGTGATCACGAACGCCGAGGTCAATGCCTGCCATGAACAGGCCGAGGCGCTGATCGCGCGCATCTGAGCGGCGCCGCTGCGGGCGCGTTCGGGGCGACGCACCGGCGCGCGCGGGTCGCGCAACTGGACGCGCTGCGGCACTGCAGGCACGATTGCCGGTTCGCTTCGCCCGTTTCGGACGCCTGCCTGCATGGACGAGTCGCTTTACCGCCAGCTGCTCTCGCGCAGCATGGCTTCGGTCCTCGATCGCGCCACCCTCGACAAGGGCGCCGATTACGTGCGCCGCGGGCGGGTTCGCGAGATCTGGTTCAACCGCGACGGCGACGACGGCGGCATCCTGCTCGGCGCGGTACAGGGCAGCGCCGATGATCCGTATACGGCCGGCGTGCGCATCGGCCTCGGCAGCGGACGCCCCGACGTCGACACCCAATGCACCTGCCCGCTCGAAGGGGAGTGCAAGCATGTCGCGGCGATCGCGCTCAAGATGCTCGGCGCACGCCTGCCCGAAGTCGGCGCGAACGCACCGGCGCCGGCCAGGCGCACCGACCTCGGCGCCTGGAAAGGCTGGTTCGAATCGCTTGAAGCGCCGAAATCGGCCCCGCCGCGCGCGCCGGCATCGGACCCGAGCCAGGTCTTCGGCATCCTGCTGCGGATCGGCGAGGGCACCCTGCCGCGCCTGCTCGCGCAACCGGTCTGGCTGAAGCCGAACAAGCGCGGCGGCCTCGGCGCGCCACAGCCGGTCGGCCACACCTACTACGGCGGCGATCCCTGGGAACGCCTGACGCCCGAACAGTTCGAGCATGTCGCCCGCCTGCGCATGGGCGCGACCGGCTATTCCGGAACCGGAGCCTCGTACACGCTGACCGGCCTGCGCGACGAATCGCTGCTCGAGATCCTGCTCGCGAGCCATCCGTGCTTCGTCGACAAGCCATCGGCCGGGCGCGTCGAACTGGGCCCGCCGCGCGCACTCGGCTGGGACTGGCGCGCCGGCAACGACGGCAGCCAGACCCTGATCGCGCGCCTCGACGGCGATCCGGCGAACACGCGCCTGCTGCGGGTCGGCGGCGTCTGGTACTTCGACGCGAAGGCCCGCCGGCTCGGCCGCGTCGACGGCGATGCGCGCCTCGTCGAAGCCGCGCTGCGCGCGCCGCCGCTGCTGCCCGAGCATGCACCGCTCGTCGCCGACCGCCTGCAGGCGACCGCAGCCGTGCGCGAATTGCCGTCCCCGGCGCGCCCGGCGATGGCCGAAGCCCACCGCGTCGTGCCGGTACCCGTGCTGACCCTGCGTTCGTTCCCGCTGCTGACCCACGTCAACGGCGCGCCGCTGCGCTACCAGGCCGGGGCGGCCCGGCTCGGTTTCGACTATGCCGGACCGCGTCTGCCGTTCGTTCCCGCGCAGGCCGTCGAGCGGCACATGCACGAGGGCCGCCTGCTCGAGATCGTGCGCGACCGCTCGGCCGAGATCGCCGCCTGCGAACGCCTCGAAGCGCTCGGCTTCATCGACGTCGAACTGCTGCCGCGCATCCCCGGCATCGGGCGCGATGTCCTCGTCGACGGCGATTTCGTGCTCGAACCGCGACGCGCCCAACTGGTACCGGCCGAGCAGCTGTTCGCGATGTCGCCGCGCCTGCGCGAGCAGGGTTTCCGCCTCGAGACCGACGCCGGATTCCCGTTCGAACTGCTCGACGAACCGGACGACTGGTATGCCGAGATCGAGGAATCCGGCATCGCCTGGTTCGACCTCAGCCTCGGCATCGACATCGGTGGCGAGCGCATCGACTTGCTGCCCGTCCTGCGCAGCCTGCTCGCCGATCCGACCTTCCCGCTCGCCGCGCGCAAGGGCGAGGATCCCGATGCGGTCTGGCTCGTGCCGATCGACGCGCGCCGGCGCGTGCCGCTGCCGCTTGCGCGCCTGCGCCAGCTGATGGCGCCGCTGCTCGAATGGCTGCAGCAGGCACCGGCCGGTGGCGCGGATGAAGGCCATCTGCGCCTGCGCCGCGCGCAGGCGACCGTCATCGATGAGTTGTCCGGCGCGACCGGCCTGCCGTGGCGCGGCGGAGAACGCCTGCGCGCCGAACTCGAGCGCCTGCGCAGCGCGCGCGAACCGGCGCTCGAGCCGCCCGGCTTCAACGCGACCTTGCGCGCCTACCAGCGCGACGGCCTCGCCTGGCTCGGCTTCCTTGCCGATGCAGGGCTCGGCGGCGTGCTTGCCGACGACATGGGTCTCGGCAAGACCGTGCAGGTGCTCGCCCACCTGCTCGCCGAGAAACAGCGCGGCCGGCTCGAGCGCCCGGCCCTGATCGTCGCGCCGACCAGCCTCGTCGCGAACTGGCGCGACGAGGCCCGGCGCTTCGCCCCGGCCTTGTCGGTGCTCGTCGTGCACGGACCGACCCGGGCCGGCCTGCACGAGGGAATCCCGCACCACGACCTCGTCATCACGACCTACCCGCTGCTCACGCGCGACCGCGACGAACTGCTCGCCCACGAGTACGCCGTGCTCGTGCTCGACGAGGCACAGGCGATCAAGAACGCGAAAAGCCAGGCGGCGAAGATCGTGCGCGAGATCCCGGCCCGGCGCCGGCTTGCGATGACCGGCACGCCGCTCGAGAACCACCTCGGCGAGCTGTGGGCGCAGTTCGACGCAGTCGAGCCGGGCCTGCTCGGTAGCGAACGTCATTTCACGCGGTTCTATCGCACGCCGATCGAGAAGCACGGCGACGTCGAGCGGCGCGAGCGGCTGAGCCGCCGGATCGCGCCGCTGCTGCTGCGCCGGCGCAAGGAGGACGTGCTCGCCGACCTGCCCGAGAAGACCTACATCCCGCGCAACATCGAACTCGATGGCGCGCAGCGCGAACTGTACGAGACCTTGCGGCTCGCCCAGCACGAGCGCGTGCTCGCCGAAGTACAGAAGCGCGGGCTCGCGCAGAGCGGCATCGTCGTCCTCGACGCACTGCTCAAGCTGCGCCAGGCCTGCTGCGATCCGCGTCTGGTCAAGCTCGAAGGCGCGCGCCGGGTCAAGCAATCGGCCAAGCTCGAACTGCTGCTCGAACTGACCGACAGTCTCGTCGCCGAAGGCCGGCGCATCCTCGTCTTCAGCCAGTTCGCCGAAATGCTCGCCCTGATCGGCCAGGCGCTCGATGCACGCAAGCAGAAGTGGCAGACGCTGACCGGGCAGACGCCCGGCACCCAACGCGCCGAGCTCGTCGAACGCTTCCAGGCCGGCGACGTGCCGCTGTTCCTGATCAGCCTCAAGGCTGGCGGCGTCGGCCTCAACCTGACCGCAGCCGACACGGTCATCCATTACGACCCGTGGTGGAATCCGGCCGTCGAGGCCCAGGCGACCGACCGCGCGCACCGCATCGGCCAGGACAAGCCCGTCTTCGTCTACAAGCTGATCTGCAGCGGCACGGTCGAGGAAAAGATCCAGGCCCTGCAGCAACGCAAGGCCGACCTCGCCGCGGCCGTCCTCGAGGGCGGCAGCACGCAGAGCCTGCGCTTCGACGAAAGCGACCTCGCCGAGTTGTTCGCGCCGCTGTAGCGTCGACATGGCCGGCAGGCCCGAAGCGGCTATGCTTGCTGCTTCCAGGGGCCGGGAAGATTTCGATGAAGCCGATCCACGCGCTGGCACTCATGGCGCTGTTCGCAGGCGGCAGCGCGATCGCGCAGGCACCGAGGGTCCTGCTGATCGGCGACAGCTGGGCGCGCCAGCAATGGGAAGACCAGTCGCACGCGGTCGTCTTCGCCGCGAATGATGTCGGCATGCACACGGTGGTCGGTGCGACCACGACCGAGAGTGGATCGACCGCAGCGGAATGGGCGGCGACCGAGCGGCTCGCCATCATCACGCAGGCCCTCGCCGACCATCCGGGCATCGATACCGTGCAGGTCACGATCGGCGGCAACGACTTCCTCGATGCGTGGTCGGCGACGATGACGCCCGCGCAGGAGCAGGAGCTGCAGGACACGATCGTCGCCGACCTCGACGCGGTGATCGACGCCGTGCTCGACCATCGGAGCGATATCGAGGTCGTGCTCAGCCTGTACGACTATCCGAACTTCCGCGACACGCTCGGCAGCCTGGTCGGACTGGCGTTCTGCGCACCGCTGAACAATTCGCTCGGACAGCCGACGCCGATCCAGCTGAACCTCGCGATGATGCGGTTCGAGGGCGCGCTGGCCGGGCTGGCCGCGCATCCGCGCGTGCACCACGTGAGCCATGCCGGGCACATGCAATACACCTACGGCTCGCCACCCGACGGCGTGTTGCCGGGCCAACTGCTGCCGCCGGGCGACCCGACCTTGCCGAGTCCGGTGCAGGCGATGCGCGATCACGGCTTTCTCGGGCGCGACTGCTTCCATCTGACACCCGATGGCTACGATGTCCTCGTGCAGAACCTCTACGACGGCTATTTCCGCGTGCGGTTCGATACCCTGTTCAAGTCGTCGTTCGACTGATGCGCGATGGCGCGCGGCTCGATGCGCCTGCACGAGGCAAGCGATGCGAAGCGTCAACGTGCGCGGTTGCGCGCGCTGCGTGCCTGCAACGCGCGCAACGGGAACGGGATCGTCAATTGGATAGCGCAGAGATGCTCGCAGAGTTATGAGAAGGTGGCAACTCCCACTCTGCTGTCCAGATTGGACGCTCGCTTCCTCAGCCGTCCTGATTGGACATTTGCAGCGCAGCCTTAGGGCGCGACAGCAAACTGTCAATTTGGTGCTCTTCCCAATCAGGAGCGCATCGGTATGGACGAATCCACTTCTGCAGCGCTGGCGCGCTTGTTGAGCGTGGCATACCAGGACACCGGTCAAAGCCGTCGTGTCGTTTCCTTTCTTCTCGCGTGGTGGAACGCTGGCACATGTGGAGGATTCGATCTCACTGACATGTGGGGCCTGGACCAAAGTCTGCGGGAAGACATTCTGTGCGTCTTTACGTTCGTCGCCTTCGACCAGAACTACCCGGATACGCTGGGTCGGAGTCGCGAGTTTCTGAGAGTTCTGAGGCGCTGGCGTCCGCACTTGTTGGAGCCTAGGCAGCACGATTGCGCGGAAACTGCATGCCAGGACGAGGCGGATGACGTGCCCTACGAGGATGTCGCATGCGCCCTTGAGTTTGGCCTGCCGATTGCGTCGGCGCAGGTTGACCCCGATGTCTTCATGGCGGAAATGACAGCTGCGGCAGAAAGGGGCGATCGAGAGGCCCGTGAGTTCCTCGACTTGTTCTCCCGTTGGGAGCTCAAATTTGGCGCGAAACTCATAAAGCGCACCTAGTCGCCGCCTGGGGCAGAAGCCAAGGGTCTTAGGGTTGACTTGGGGTCGTTACAACATTATTGTTGTAATATGATTCCCGACCCGGTTCCGCTCCAAGGGTCCCCTTGGCCCGTTTTGCCTCCCGGGATCCATCCCGCGTCCCTTTCAGAGGTTCGGGACTCATTCGGCGCGAACACTTGGCGTGCGCAGCTTTTTGCGGGGTTGCTCGATGCTCTGACCCGCTTGAAGCACTCGGGCTGCCAGACGGTCTACTTGGACGGAAGCTACGTGACCGGCAAGCCGCACCCCGCGGATTTTGATGCGTGCTGGGATCCGAACGGCGTCGATCCGAGAAAGCTAGACCCCGTTTTTTTGAAGTTCGACAACGGCCGCGAAGCGCAGAAGGCCCGATTCAAAGGTGAGTTCTTTCCCTCATCGATGATGTGCCTGGATGTTGGGGCGGGCTTTCTCGACTTCATGCAGCGCGACAGGTTTTCAGGTCACGCCAAGGGAATCCTCGAAATATCACTTTCAACCGATCCTCTCCTCACTGGGGGAGCGCAGCCATGATCTACAGTGAAAAGCAATTGGCGGTATCGAAGTCGGAGCTTTCGAAGCTCAAAGCGGCGCTGGCCGAAGTCGAGAATCGCTCTACGGGTGAGGCTTGGCTGCGCAAGGCGGAAGCAGAGGCACTCCAGAGCCAAGTCGCCGACATAGAGGCGGAGATCTCGACGTACGAACTGTTGAGGTCTGGTCAGGTTTCACTTTCCAAGACGTCCTCTCTCGAGGAGCTGCCGACTGTATTGGTTCAGGCACGAATTGCATCAGGAATGAGCCAAACGCAGCTCGCTGAAAAGCTTGGCATGAAGCCTCAGCAGATTCAGCGCTACGAAGCCTCAGAGTACATGGGGGCAAGCCTTGCACGTCTCGTTGAAGTCGCCCGCACACTAGGAGTGAAAGCGACAGGGACCTTCGAAGGCGCCCGTAATGTCAGCAACTCCGTATTTGTCTGGAGCAATACGGACGATGTGGTCTGGGGGCAATTTCCCTACAAGGAAATGATCAAGCGCAAGTGGTTTAGCGCTCCGCGGGGATCGGATCCAGTGCCGCTAGTGAAGGACTACTTCTTGCGGGCAGCGGGCCCGCAATTTGCGACCGCTGTTCACCGAAAGAAGATGAGGAGCGGCACCGTTCCCAACGAGTACTCGCTGCTCGCCTGGCAGTCTCGAATCTTGGAAAAAGCGCGTGAAAGGATTGAGTCCGATGAAGTCGCCGACTACGCATTCGACGACAAGTGGATTCCGAGCCTTGTCGACCTCACTCGTCGTGAGGATGGACCGCAGCGCGCGGTGAATCTGCTTTCCGAGAAGGGAATTGTGCTCATCATCGAAAGGCACCTCCCCGGTTCATATCTGGATGGTGCGGCGATGATTGGTGATTCGGGACGGCCAATTGTCGGGCTGACGCTTCGTCATGACCGCCTCGACAACTTCTGGTTCGTATTGCTGCATGAACTCGGCCACATCTTTCTACATTTGAACGACGGCATGAGATTCGACTTCTTCGATGAGGAGAATTCGGTCGGCGACGCAATAGAGCAAGAAGCTGACCAATTTGCATTGAATGCCCTGATTCCAGACGCCCTCTGGAATGATTGTCTATCGCGCTTTGCCCTCTCCGAAGAGTCGGTTCGGATCGACGCGGAGCGCCTCGGGATCCACGCAAGCATCATTGCGGGCCGCATCCGAAAGGAGCAAGATAACTACACGATCCTCGGCGGTCTCGTCGGCCAGGGCCTTGTGCGGGCGCAGCTGGAGAAGGTCGACAATGAAGTTGACTGAGACGACGTATGTTCCGGCACTTCGCTGGCGACAGGGCGAGTATCAGGCCCTTTTTCACCTCTTCCAAGGCGCAAAGGAACACGTGGTTCCGTACATCTCGATCCCAGAGGTTGAGTACGACTTCGCAGAGATGCGACCGAAGCGAACTGTACAAGAGCACATTCACCCATTTGCGAAGAGATACAAAGCCAAATGGGGTATGCGCCCTGCTTGGATCGGAGTAAGCCCCACTATCTCTGATCAGTTGATGGGCGATGGCCGGGACGTCTTTACTTACATTTTTGACTCGATCAAGAGCGATGGCGCAATGGCAGTGCCAGCCATCTCGATCAATGACAGCGCCAAGGTCATTCAGGCTGTTCGGCAGATTCAGCGCGCAGACTTGCGCGGTGTCGCTCTGTCAATCAGGCTGGAGGACTTGATGAAGGGAGACGTCAACGAGCGCATTAGCGCGTTGACGACGCAACTTGCAGTTGCCTCGGACAGCTGCGACCTGTTCGTTGACTTGGGGGCGCCCAACTTCGAGCCGTATGACCTGTTTGCTACTGGTCTTGGACATGCCATTGGCAAGCTAAAGGAGCTCGACTCGTTTCGAAATTTCGTCTTGATAGCTAGTGCTGTCCCCACGATCTTTGCGAAGGGTGAAGAGCAGGTGTCACGGCATGACTGGCTCTACTACCTTGCGCTCAGATCAAGAATTAAAGGCTCAATCCGGCTGCCGAATTATGGCGACTACACCATTGTCCATCCGGAATTTAAGGCCCTGGACATGCGGAAGGTGAAGTCAGCGGGCAAGTTGGTCTACGCAACCTCTACGGCTTGGGAGGTCCGCAAGGGCGGAGCGTTTCGCGACAACCCGGCGCAGATGCACGATCACTGCCAATCGATCGTAGCTTCCGGAAAATTCAGGGGGCCGGCTTTTTCAGCTGGGGATGACTTCATCGCCAAGTGCGCAGTACGAACCACAGGACCTAGCAATCAGTCTCGATGGAAGGGCGTGGCCGTCAATCACCACATGACGCAGGTACTGGATGACCTCGCCAAGTTGAGCGCCGCGACATAAAGGACCCGATGAACGAAGTAAGTTCATCAACACTCACTGACTGGCATAGCATTCGGTAGAGCTCAAGGCGTGGTTGTCTGAGAGCTCTGTTTTCATATCCAAGCCCATGCAAGATTTGGACGACTTCGGGACGCCAGAGCAAGTGGGCCAACATGACCGGGTCGACGTCCGGGTTAAGACTGGCCTCGCGGCACTCGTCAAAGCTAATCCCCCCGCGCGGACCCTGCTTCACTTCAAGAACGCCACACCAGTCGGGCACTCGATCTAGGACTTCCGCAACGTGCCGTCTCGCGGCAACGACTGTCAGCTTCTGGAGAGTTTGGCGATAGACATGAATTTGCGTCCCTAAGCGATCGAGGTTGTCCTTCGCGCTCTTTATTTCGTATCCATGGATGAAGCCGTTAATTACGGCCAAATCAACGCGACTCTTGGCGTGCGCAAGTCCCAACTCATCAACGATAAGAGTGTCTGCGCGAGACCTTTCGTGTCGCAGATACTTAGTCCGCAGTGCAACTCGGATCTCCGCATCGGAACTTGAGGAAAGCATCCTCATCAACTGCGGCACTCCATCAAAAATCCGAACGACGATCGCGTTGTGCGCGTTGGCTGCATTCTAGAGCGGGAGTGCTCGCTCGTCATCTGCTCGGAGTGAGGAGGCGCCGCCCTATTGGCGGCGCCTGGGTGGCCCCGACTTGCCTAGGACGTCCCATCAGGCGGGCTCTTGGAGCGCCTCGATTTCGGCCAAGATCCGACTCCATTCGCGTTGAATCAGTGCCTTTAGCTGGACCTCGAGCTTCCTACGCGCCTCATCGTCGAACCAGGTCCTGTTGTGCCCAGCAACGCGGGTCTTATATCCAGGGCCCTGCCCCCATTCGTTCATGCACGCCTGCCAGAAGGCCGGATCGGACTTCAGGGCAACCTTGAAGGTTGTTTGACCCATGATCTGAACCTTCCGCAGGAGTTCCTCGTAGGCATCTGCTAGCACACGGGACGATTGCCCAATCAGATCCTTGGCCTCGGCGTAGCGTGGCGTTGCGTCCATAACCTTGCATTGCTCAATGAACGCATCGACCGTTCCGCCCACTGCCAGAACCGCCAGCCTTCTCGCGCCATAACCGATGTGATGGGAGTAACTGAGGTTCTCCCACTCGCCATCACGTCGCACGCTGGCGCGCACAGTGGCGGCGTAGGCGCTTTGGATCTGCGTCATCAGACTTTCCTGGACGTTCGCGCTGACGGTCCTTGTTCCATTGTTGAGACCGATCCACGCCCTGATCTGCTCGCTCGCATCCCTAAGGACAGCCCTGACCTGCTCCTTTTCATAGTTCAGCAGGGTTGAGTGACCTCCCGAGATCGCCGATGCAATGCGATCGCGGAAGCTGCTCCGAATCTTCTCGAGTCCTCGAATCAAGAACTCGCGCGCTCGCGACGGCGAGTCCTCGTTCGCGTTGTAGAAGCCCACGGCGACGCGCTGAAGGCCTAAGGGCTGCAACGCGAGCTCGACTTGCTCTTGCTTCAGCTCGTAGCCCTCCTCGGCACTGTCTGCGTGAACGCTAGTTGCATCGTCCTTCATGGCTAGCGCCTCACCGGGCCTGGGCAAGGCAAGAAGCGATGAGTTGAGCTCCAGAGTGCGAGTTCCAACATCCTTGGCTCGCTCGAGGATCATGCGTTCGTGCCCTGAGCCAGCGCTGTTGAATGCAGTGCAAAGGACCACGAGCGTGTGCGGATCATTGAAGTGTCCTTCGATGTCTTCACGCGCCGCGGTTCGGTCAATTCCTTTGGTATCTACAATCCGGATCGACAACCCAGAAGCCTCTAGGAACGAGAGTTCGGAATCCTTCTTTAACTGCTCGGGCACAACGACTTCGATGCGTTTCGGAAGAGTAAATTCGGGGTGTCGTCCATTGTTGATTGCGGAGAACGTCTCGCGAAGCCATGTCATGGGCGCGGCGCCGCTCGCGCTGTCATACCAAACGTCGCGGCGATCGCGCCGGTGCAAGCGCATCCGCGTCAGCACTTCGACGATGAAGTCCCGCTGGGAAGGTACTTGTTCAGCGAGTCCCTTCGCAGGATCTTCGACCAACCTCTTGCCATCCGCCGATTTGCGACGACGGATTGCCAAGTCCGCCATGTTTCGCAGTGCGCGGGCGACTTCTTTCGAGATGCCCTGTGACTCCGCGCCGGCTCCTGCGTCTTCTTCGGCAGCCTCGGATCCGCTGTATATGTGGTCTGCCAAGTCGGCGACGTCGTTCCTAATCTGATCGTCGCTGCGAGGCTCGACAATCAGGCCGTAGCCAGGGCCGGTTCGTAGGTGAACTTCGCAGACGGTAATGCCACCTCCACCGACCTCCAGGACGGGCACCGTCGTGCCGTCATCCTTGGGCGCAACCAGACCGGTCATGCGACAAATTGCGGTCGACTTTCCAACGCCGATGCTTCCGACGAAAGCCACTTGATGTTCGCGCTTCAGGAGCAGAGAGGCACAACGCTTGAGCTCTTCGATGTATTCGGAAAGGCGCCGCTCGAACGCGTGAGGAGTCTCAGGCCTGTCGCGGAGTGACATGAGGTCACGAGCGACACACTCCGCATTCCAAATTAGATCCTGGTCCGCATGATCGAGTGGTGGCCGGGGAAGCACGCTCCATTCTCGACCGAGGGCTACGGACAGCGTTGTCGCCTCAGGCGTACCGAGCGCGGTGAGCAAATCCCTGACTTCATCAAGGGAGACGGGTCGCTCGCCACTCTCTATTCGAGAAAGGACGGCCTGACTCAGCGAGACCTGGCGGGCGAGCTCCGCCTGCTTCATGCCACTTCGTTCACGGACCAGCATGAGGTGTCGACCAAGCTCAGTCGGGTTGATGGAAAGGGATTGGTCGGTCATCGGAAAGCCCTCCACTAAGCGCATGGAGAATCATATGCCGCAACGTTGCACGAATGCAAGCCATGGATTGGGCAACGTTGTGCAAACGGTCCAATCTCAAATTACAGAAAGCCGCTTTTTCCGCTGTAATTCGGACGCTAGCGCAAGATAACGACGGTCATCTCTACGAGCGACTTGCCGCTCCACCGGAGCAGGGTGTTCAAGAGGCCCCAGCAGCCTTGGGTGTAGCCCGCCGCAGAACCTCATGCGGCGTGATTGTTGACGAGGCGCTGCCGGCAGGTGGCCAAGAAGGCGTCGGCATCTTCCATGCGCGTGGGCGCCGCTGCAGGGGCCGAGGCGCGCGTCGCGGCGGGGTGTTGGAGGACTTTAGCCACGGGCCACCTCCCGACGTCGAAAGGGAGGGACGGCGGGAAGGGCGGCAAGCAGATCGAGGGAGGCTTGGTCATGCGACCGAACGCTATGCATCTCGCCTGCATAGCTAAGGTCAGTTCGCAAACTCTGGGGCCTAACCCTTTGAGTCGCTTGGGAAAAGATCGTCCAAAGAAGGAAACTGTCCTTGGATTAAGAAAACTTTCGCCCATAAAAAAGCCCCGTTGGTGGAATACCCCTGAAAAACAGGGTCCCAACGGGGCTCTTGGAGATTCCCTATCTCAGGGAATCCTGCGGGCTCAGATCGCGTAGTACATCTGGTACTCGAGCGGGTGCGTCGAGGCGCGGAACTTCGTCACCTCGTGCATCTTCGTTTCGATGTAGGCGTCGATGAAATCGTCCGAGAACACGCCGCCGGCGGTCAGGAACGCGCGATCCTTGTCGAGTGCCTCGAGGGCCTGGTCGAGCGAGTGGCAGACGGTCGGGATGTTCTTTTCCTCCTCGGGCGGCAGGTCGTAGAGATCCTTGTCCGAGGGCGGACCCGGGTCGATCTTGTTGAGGATGCCGTCGAGGCCGGCCATGAGCAGGGCCGCGAACGTCAGGTAGCCGCTGTTGACCGGATCCGGGAAGCGGATCTCGATGCGCCGGCCCTTCGCGCTGTGCACGAACGGAATGCGGCAGCTCGCCGAGCGGTTGCGCGCCGAATAGGCGAGCATGACCGGGGCCTCGAAGCCCGGCACGAGGCGCTTGTAGCTGTTCGTCGACGAGTTCGTGAACGCGTTCAGCGCGCGCGCGTGCCTGAAGATGCCGCCGATGTACCACAGCGCCGTCTGCGAAAGCCCGCCGTACAGATCCCCGGCGAACAGGTTCGTCCCGCCCTTCGACAGCGACTGGTGCACATGCATGCCCGAGCCGTTGTCGCCGACCAGGGGCTTGGGCATGAAGCACGCGGTCTTGCCGTACTGGTGGGCGACGTTGCGGATCACGTACTTCATCGTGATCAGCTCGTCGGCCTTGCGCACCATCGTGTTGAAGCGCGTGCCGATCTCGCACTGGCCGGCGGTCGCGACCTCGTGATGGTGCACCTCGACGACCTGGCCGAGCTGTTCGAGCACCTTGCACATCTCGCTGCGCAGGTCCTGGAACGAATCGACCGGCGGCACCGGGAAATAGCCGCCCTTGACGCCCGGACGGTGGCCGCTGTTGCCGCCCTCGAGGCGTTCGCGCGAGGCCCAGGCGCCTTCCTCGGAACCGATCTCGAAGGCCACCTTGTGCATGTCGTTCTGCCAGCGCACCGAATCGAACAGGAAGAACTCGGGTTCGGGGCCGAAGTAGGCCGTGTCGGCGATGCCGGTCGCCTTGAGATAGGCCTCGGCGCGCTTGGCCAACGAGCGCGGGTCGCGCGAGTAGGCCTGCATCGTGTGCGGCTCGAGAACGTCGCAGGTCAGCAGCAGCGTGTTGTCGGCCATGAACGGATCGATCAGCGCGGTGGCCGGATCGGGCATCAGGACCATGTCCGATTCGGCGATGCCCTTCCAGCCCGCGATCGACGAACCGTCGAACATCTTGCCGTCCTCGAAGAACGACTCGTCGACCGCATGCGCGGGAAACGTCACATGGTGCTGCTTGCCGAGCATGTCGGCGAAACGCAGGTCGACGAACTGGACGTCGCGGTCCTTGATCAGTTGCAGGACATCGGAAACGGACATGCGGGAGCCTCGTGGGAGCAGTGGCAGATCGGAAGCGCTGCGTGGAGCGGGTTGCGGCGACGCGGGCATCGACATGCCGCGCATCCGCACCGTTCGGGGGCGCGATTGTGGCACCGAACCCGGGCGAATCCATCCGCTGCTGCGTGATGCCGCAGGTTCTGCCCTATCCTTGCACGTTCCGTTCCGCCGGAAGCACGCGTGCCCGACCTGCTCAACGTCATCCTGCTCGGCATCATCGAAGGCCTGACCGAGTTCCTGCCGATCTCGAGCACCGGCCACCTGCTGATCGCCCAGCACTGGCTCGGCGCGCGCTCCGACACGTTCACGATCGTGATCCAGGCCGGCGCGATCCTCGCGGTCACCCTCGTCTACCGGCGCCGCCTGCTGGACCTGCTGACGAACTGGCGCGATCCGGCGAACCGCGACTATCTCGGCAAGATCGCGGTTGCGTTCCTGATCACGGCCGCGCTCGGTTTCCTCGTCACGCGCCTCGGCTTCACCCTGCCCGACCGCGTGACCCCGATCGCGATTGCGCTGATCGCCGGCGGATTCTGGATCCTCGCCGCCGAACGCATCGCGGCGAAGCGCCCGCCGGCCTCGACGATCACGTGGAAGGTCGCGATCCTGGTCGGCCTCGCCCAGATCGTCGCGGCGATCTTCCCGGGCACGTCACGCTCCGCGGCGACGATCTTCACGGCCCTGCTGGCCGGCGCGAACAACCGCCCTGCGGCCACCGAGTTCGCGTTCCTCGTCGGCATACCGACGATGTTCGCGGCGAGCGGCTACGAGATCCTCAAGAAGCTCATGCAGGGCCCCGGCCACGAGGACTGGCTCGCGCTCGCGGTCGGCTTCATCGCGGCGACCGTGACCGGCTTCGTCGCGGTGCGCTGGCTGCTCGGCTACATCCGCAACCACAGCTACACGCCGTTCGCGATCTACCGGATCGTGTTCGGCGTCGTGCTGTTGCTCGTGATGCCTGCCTGAGGGGCGCCTGCCCCTGCACCCAGGACGCGATCGCCCGTGACGAACGCACCGGGTCCAGGAATAAAGGCCGCGCGCCGCCGCACCGCGACGAAGCCGGTCGGGTTCACGCATGCCCCTGGTCGATCATCGGATCGGCGATGCGGGCCTGCTCGTTGAAGTCGCGGATCGCGAGCACGACTTCGCCGAACGCATCGATCTCGGCCGCGCTCATGTACGGATTCCAGGTGTCGAGCAGGACGACGACGCGCGTGTGCGCGCTGTGGTTCCATGCCTCGTGCAGGAACGTGTCATCGAACGTGATGCAGCGGCCCTGCTGCCATTCGTGGTCCTCGCCGCCGACCCGCAGCGCGCCGTTGCCGGGCACGATCAGCGGCAGGTGGGTGACCACGCGCGTGTTCGTCACACCGCGATGCGGGCGGATGTGCGAACCCGCGGTCAGTTTCGAGTAGAGGCATTCCGGCGCGTGCCCGCGCAGGCGCACGATCGGCACCGCGTCGAGCGCGGCCGCGGTGACCGGGCAACGCCGGCAGTTGTCCTCGTAGCGCTCGCCATGCCGGTAGAAGAAGAACGCATCCCACTTCGGTGTCCCGCGCGTGCCGCTGAGGTGCTCGTCGGTGGCGAGGCCCGGGCGCAACTTGAGGAACGATTCGAACGCGGCTTCGTCGTCGAGCACGGCATCGAGCTCGGCGCGGATCCTCGGCGCCTCGCTTTCGAGGATTTCGTACCACGGGAACAGGGCGCGATCGAACCAGGTGACGGTCGGCAGGTCCGGGAAATACATGAAGGACGGCTTCTGGCGCGGATCGGGATAATCGGCCGGCAGCGCGTTGAGATAGATCGAGAGGCATTTCTCGACGCGCCGCAATCCGGAGGCGCCATGGCGTTCGCGCAGGCGCGCGAGCAGTTCGCCGAACAGCCGCGCGCGTCCCGCATCGATGATCTCGATCGCATGCCGGAGCATCGGCCGCAGGGCCGGGGCAGTCGTTGCGTCGTTGAGCCAGTGGCCCATGCGCTGTGCCGTGCAGACCGCGCCGTAGTAGGCGGCGACCGATTCCTGTGCGCGGCCGAGCGCCTCGAACACCGCGCCGAGGTGCAGGCGCGCAGCGAAGAACCCCGGATCGATGCGGACGGCTTCGCGCAAGGCGACGAGCGCTTCATCGAAGCGGCCGAGCGCGCGCAGGACGACGCCGAGGTTGCGTCGCGCATCCGGATCGTCGGGAGCGGCGGAACACGCGCGCGCGAGCAGGGCCACCGCGGCATCGGCCTGGCCGCCGGCGAACGCGCGCATGCCGAGATGGCCCAGGGCCTCGGTCGATTGCGGATCACGCTCGAGCACCGCGGCATACGCGGTATCGGCTTCGTCGAGGCGCCCGCCCTGCATCGCCGCGCGCGCGCGGTCGAGTTCGGCGCTCATCGCCCCGGAGCGTCCGGCCTGCGCGTTCATCACGGTCCCTTCAGCGCCGCAACGCGGCATTCAGCGAATAGGTGCCGACCGTCGCCGCTTCGGCAAGCACGTGGCCTTCCATTGCGCGGCGGACCTCGGCCAGCGTGAACCTGCCGGCCAGGCCGAGCGTCGCGATGTCGAGCGCATGCACGCGGAAATGGTAATGGTGCAGGCGCTCGTCGTTCCACGGCGGGCACGGGCCGTCGTAGCCGAAATAGTCGCCGGCCATGTCGGCATCGCCGGCGAACCAGCCCGTGTAATCGTTGAGTCCCTGCCGCGAACCCGGCGGTCCGACCGGATCGCGCTTGCCGCGGGCGACGACGCCGTCGGCGCAGCTGCCCTCGGCCAGTTCGCGGAACTCGGCCGGGATGTCGATCATGAGCCAGTGCACGAACTCGACGCGGGCGAGACCGGCCGGCACGCTGCGCCCGGCCTGGTTGACGTCGTCGCCGACGCTCGGCACGTCGACATCGACGCAGGTCAGCACGAAGGATTTCGTCCGCTCGGGAACGTCGCTCCAGATCAGGTGCGGATTGCGGTTCGGCGCGAGCACGCAGGGTTCGCCATCGGCGCCGGGACGGCCGAACGCGAACGCCGACGGGATCGGCTGCATGTCATGGAAGCTCCGGCTGCGGATATGCATGTAGGCGACTCCGGTGACGACGTGATCAGGCCCTGGCGTAGGGATCTTCGAGCAGGCGCGCGAACGGTTCGGCGAGCGCGTCCTCGTAGGCACGCCAGTGGCCGTCGGCGAATCCGATCGGCAAGCCGCCGATGCCGTGCGTGCTGCGCGCGGTCAACGGGCCCGGGGCGAGCGCCTCGACGCCGACGAACCCGGCGAGTTCGGTGCGCGCGCCGTCGATGTCGCCAAGGACCTTTTCGGCGTTGACGACGAGATGCGGCAAGCCGCCATGGGTCGCGCCGAAGCGCACATGCGCGATCGCACGCGGCAGCCAGTCGAGCGCGGCGTCGAAGTCATTGAGGCCTGCATACGGCAGCCAGCCGAACGCGAGCCAGTTGAGGAACGCATCGCGCGGGTCGCGATCGACGACGATGACACGCGTGCCCGGGAGCAGGCGGCGCGCGAAGATCAGGTGGCGCGCATCCCAGCGCGGGATCCAGTCGACCAGCGGGCGATCGAGCGGAACGCCGCGCGCACGCAGCGGCGCGAGGTATTCCTCGCGCACGGCGGCAATGCCCTCGGCATGCAGCTCGCTGTGCGTGTGGTCGAACGCGCGCGTGTCGAAACCGTCGTCGCGCACCGCATGTGCGCGATCGAGCGCAACCGCGAGACCGGCATGGTCGGCGAGCAGCGCGGCAACACGTTCGACACCGCTGCCGGGCACGCCGATCAGCAGGATCGGTGCATGTTCCCACGGCGCGTCGAGCGGCTGGGCGAGCACTGCGTCGTAACCGGCCGGCAGGCCCTCGAGTTTCGGCAGCAGGCCCGGCAAGCCCTGCTGGGCCGCGCGGAACTGCTTGACCGCGGTCGCGGCATCTCCCGCCCGCGCGGCGAGGTGGCCGAGGTGGTTGAGCGCGGTGCGCGCGACGTCGGTGCGCGTGGTGCGCCCGGCCAGTGATTCGAGCAAGGTCCTGGCGGCCGCATCGTCACCCTCGCGCATGCGCGCACGGGCGCGCACGAGGACGAGGTCGGGCGTGGCTGCGGCCGGACCGCCGATGTTGTCGGCCAGTTCGGCGGCCGCATCGAGCTCGCCCATGCGCTCGCGCAGGCGCGCGAGTTCGATCGCGGCCTGGGCGCTGGTCGGATTGCGCGCGAGCAGGGCCTTCCAGTCGGCCGCGGCATCCTCGTCGCGACCGGCATCGGCGAGCAGCATCGCGCGTTCGGCGAGCCAGCGTTCCTGGGTCGGATGGCGCAGGATGCGTTCGTCGAGCAGGGTCAGGACTTCGCCGCTGCGGCCGAGCTGGCGCAGGCACCAGAGCAGGGCCTGGAAGCCATCCTCGTGCGCGGGCTGCAGTTCGAGTGCGCGTCGATAGTGGGCGACGGCATCCTCGAGCCGGCCCTGGGCACGGTGGACGTCGGCGAGGCCGAGTTCGCCGGCCAGTTCGAAATTGCGCACGCCGAGCAGGGCGCGCATGTGCGGTTCGGCTTCGTCGGCGCGTCCGGCCGCGAGCAGCAACTGGCCGAGCGCATTGCTCGCATGCGGCATGCCGGGACGCAGCTGCAACGCACGCAGGAACGACTGCTCGGCGAACGCGAGCATGCCGCGCTTGGAGAATCCGCGGCCGAGCGAAAACGCGATCGGGGCGTCGTTCGGGGCGAGGTCGGCCGCCCGCGTGAGGTACTTCATCGCGGTCTCGGCGTCGTCGCGATCGAGCGCGAGCATGCCGAGGCCCGAGTAGGCCTGCGGATCCTCGCTGACGCGCAGCGCGGTGCGGAAATACTGTTCGGCGAGCGTGTTGTCGCCGCTCATCATCGCGATGTGGCCGAGCGTCGTGTGCGCGCCGGCGATGTTCGGATCGAGCACGAGCGCCCGCTCGTAGGCATCCTTCGCGCGATCGAGCGCGCCGGCCTGGAAATGCACCGAGCCGAGCATCAGCAGCAGGCGTGGCTGTTCGGGCGCCTTCTCGTGGGCGCGCGCGAACAGCTGCGCGCTCTCGGCGAGGTCACCGCGATCGCGGCGCACGGTACCGAGCAGGCGCAACACTTCGACGTCGTCCGGATTGCCGGCGAGCAGGTCGCGATAGCCCTGTTCAGCTTCGGCAAGCCGACCCTGGCGGTGCAGTTCAAGCGTTTCTCTGAGCATGTTCTTCGAGGTTCTGGCGCGGGGCAGGTCGCCAATTATGCCGCACCGCGTCGGCCACGGCGCCGCCGCTGCGGCATTTCCGGCGTGCAATGCTAGGCTCTGGCGCCGCCGGCAAGCCTTGCCGGGCCACGCGAGAGCGGATGCCGTCGACCATGAGCGCGAATCAGGACCTGGCCACCTTGCTGCGTGCGCGCACGCCGCTGCTGGTCATCGAATCGGCCGAGGAAGGCCGCGTCATCGAGAGTTTCCGGCATGCGATCGGGCAGTCCCTGCGCCCGCTGTTCACCTGGAGCATCACCGACGGACTGCGCCGCCTCGACATGGACGACGACGCCGTCGAGGCGATGCCCGATGCGACGCTGACCCTCACTTCGGTGAAGCAGCGCACCGAAGCGGCGGTATTCCTGCTGCTCGATTTCCAGCCCTACCTGCGCTACACGATGACGCTGCGGCTGCTGCGCGAGATTGCGCTGCGCCAGGGTTCGGCTGAACACACGCTCGTGCTGGTCGGTGCGCGCGTCGAACTGCCCGAGGACCTCGCGCCGCTGGCGACGCGATTCGAACTGGCCCTGCCCGACGGCCAGGCGCTGGCCCAACTCGTGCGCGACGAAGCATTCAACTACTCGCGCGAGCACGGTCGCCGCGTCGAGGTCGATGCCGAGGCCGCGCGCACGGTCGTGCGCAACCTGCGCGGTCTGACCCTGGCCGACGCGCGACGCATCGTGCGCAAGCTGATCTATGCCGACGGCGCGCTGTGCGCGGCCGACATCCCGGAACTGGCCAAGGCCAAGTATGCGCTGCTCGATCGCGAAAGCCTGCTGCATTTCGAGTACGAAACCGCTCGATTCAGCGATGTCGCCGGGCTCGCGCGCCTCAAGCGCTGGATCGAGCAGCGCGAGCCGGCTTTCATCGGGCGCAAGATGGCGGTCAAGCTCGATCCGCCGAAAGGGATCCTGCTGCTCGGCGTGCAGGGCTGCGGCAAGAGCCTGGCCGCGAAGGCCGTCGCGGGCGGTTTCGGCGTGCCGTTGCTGCGCCTCGACATCGGCACGCTGTACAACAAGTACCACGGCGAGACCGAGCGCAACCTGCGCGCCGCACTGAAGAACGCCGAGTTGCTTGCGCCGTGCGTGCTCTGGCTCGACGAGATCGAGAAGGCCCTCGCGACGACCGGCAGCGACGACGGCGTGTCGCGCCGCGTGCTCGGCTATCTGCTGACCTGGATGGCCGAACGCAAGGCACCGGTGTTCCTCGTCGCGACCGCGAACGACGTGCAGGCGCTGCCACCCGAATTGTTGCGCAAGGGCCGCTTCGACGAGATCTTCTTCGTCGACCTGCCCGATGAGCCGACGCGTGTCGAGCTCGCGCGCATCCACCTCGTCCGCCGCGAACTCGATCCGGCGCAGTTCGACCTCGCCGCCGTCGCGCAGGCGAGCGCAGGATTCTCCGGCGCCGAAATCGAACAGCTGATCGTCGCCGGCCTCTACGCCGCTGCGGCATCCGGCCGCCCGCTCGACACCGAACACCTGATCGACGAAGCCCGCGCGACGCGCCCGCTGTCGGTGATCATGGCCCGCCAGGTCGAAGCGCTGCGCGCCTGGGCGCGCGAACGGACGGTGCCGGCGGATTGAACGCGGCTCGTCGGTGCCCGGCAGCGGCATCCCAAGTCGGTAGCCGGGCAGGCGCAGCGCATCCCCGTCTTCTTCGATGTGCACCACGCCATCCCCGGGCGCGGGCTACGGAGTCCTCGAGCTTGCAGCCTCACCCACATGCCGCAGCATGCGCTCCGCGATGTAGTCCTCGGTCCAGCTGTTGAGCGAGAGATCGCGGATGAAGCCGCAGTGGCCGCCGCCCGGCGAGATGTCGAGTTCGACGTGGGCCGGCAGCTGCAGCGTGCGGAACTCCGCGACCGGGATGATCGGGTCGTCGGCCGCGGTCAGCAGGCTGGCCGGAATGCGCAGGCCCGAAAGGCGGTCGCCGGCGATCGAGTAGCCGTCGAAATAATCCTCGAGCGTCGCGAACGAGGTGTGCCGCAGCACGAGCGAACGGGTCAGTTCGCGCAGGTTGCCGCGCATGTCGTCGCGTTCGAACAGCACCGAATCGGGGAACGCGCGCTGCTTGCGGTCCAGCGAACGGCGCCACTTGCGCAGGAAATAGGCTTCATAGAACCACGGCGCCTTCTCGATCGCGTCCATCGCATCGCGCGGACTGATCGCCGGGCACACGGCGAGCGCGTAGCGCAGGTCGATGCCGGCCTCGGGCGCGCGCAGGGCGACCCGCAAGGCGAAATTGCCGCCCAGCGAAAAACCGGCGATCGCGAGCGGCAGATGCGGAAACTGGCCGGCGGCCGCGCGCACGGCGCCGACGACCTCGTCGAGCCGGCACGAATGGAACAGTTCCGGATTCAGGTGATGGGTATCGCCGTGGTCGCGGAAATTGAGGCGGAACACGTCAAAGCCTTCGGCCAGCAGGCGCGCACCGGTGTGGAGCAGGTAGGTCGAATCGACGCTGCCTTCCCAGCCGTGCAGGAGGACGACGAGGCCGCGCGGCGCGGCGAGCACGCGTTGCGCGGTGTGCCAACCGAGCAGCCGCACGCCGTCGCCGCAATCGAGGACATGGCATGCCGCGCCGCGTTCGAGTGCGGCGCGGCGGCGCGCAAACAGCAACCGGCGCATCCCGCTCGAAGCGAGCACCGATTGCACATGCGCATTGCGCAGCAGGCGGGGCGGCCGGTAATCGGCCGCGTTCATGGGCGCCGCGCGCCGCGTTTCGGATCGCCGTAACCGAGCGCGGCGACGATGCGCGCACGGCTTTCCTCGGCCATGCGCCGGCGCGCATCGGGGGTCGCCTCGACCGGTTCGAGGAAATGCACTTCCGCATCCATCGACGGGTGGCCGAGCAGGCGGAAGAAATTCGCCGCGAAACTTTCCTTCACCGCGAAGGGCACGCGGGGATCCTGGCGGCCGTCGCGGCCATAACGCAGGGCAACCGGCTGCACCGGCACGTCGGCATCGAGCGCAGCCTGGAAGATGCGTGCATGGAACGTGCGCACCTCGTCGCCACGCCCGGTTCCGCCTTCCGGAAAGATCCCGACCGGGCGGCCCGAGCGCAGGCGCTCGACCACGCTCTGCATGACGACGCCCATCGAATCGTTGCTGCCGCGCCGGTGGTAGATCGTGCCGGCGCGCGTCGCGAGCCAGCCGACCAGCGGCCAGCGGGCGATCTCGCTCTTGGCGACGAAGCTGATCGCACGCTGGCTGTGCATGAGCTCGATGTCGAGCCACGAGACATGGTTGGCGACGTACATGACCGCGCCCGGCAACGGCTTGCCGTAGGCGCGGATGCGGAAACCGAACAGGCGCACCATCGTCGCCGACCACCAGCTCGTCATGAAGTGGTCGAACGTGCGGTTGCCGATCGGGATGCGCGCGAACCACGGGTTGAGGGCGAGCACGGCGAGCGGCAACGACAGCGCGATATGCAGCGCAAGCAGCGGTGTGCGGACGGCATAACGCAGCGGTCGCATGAGGTCGCGGCGTTTCGGCAGGACCGTGCTTTCGGCGGAGGAATTCATCGACGCCTATCCTACCGGATCGATGACGCAGTGCCACAAAATGTGTCGCAATCCATTCCTGGACTTCGACCGGCGGACCGCCCGTACGCTCAAGCCTCGTCGAGCGCCTGGCGGGCGTCGCCGAGGTCGTTGCAGTGCTGTTCCCACCAGCGCACCTCACCGACCTGCGGAAACGCGAGCGGGAAGGCCGGATCGGGCCAGCGTGCAGCGACCCAGCCGGCCCAGTGCACCTGGCGCATGATCCGCAGCGGGGCGACGAGGGCGAATTCGCGCGGATCGAAATCGCGGAACTCGGCATAGCCTTCGAGCAGGTTGTCGAGTGCGGCCGGGCTCTGCGCGAGCATCCACAGGTCCTGCACGACCGGGCCCATGCGCGCGTCGTCGAGATCGACGAAATGAGGGCCGGCATCGGTCCACAGCACGTTGCCGAGATGGCAGTCGCCGTGCAGGCGGATGCGCGCGACCGGTCCGATCCCGGCGATGCATGCATCGAGGCGCTCGGCGAGCGCCTCGACGAGGCGCCGGTAACGTGTCTCGAGCGAGGCCGGCAGCAGGCCCGAGGCGAGCACCGCGCGCGCGGCGTCGCGGACGAAGCCGTCGACGTCGATTGTCGGCCGCGCGCGGAACGTGCCGCGCGAGCCGACCGCGTGCAGACGCGCGAGCAGGCGACCCATCCAGGCGAGGTGGTCGGCCGATTCGAGTTCGGGCGCGCGCCCGCCCTGGCGCGGATACAGCGCGTAGCGGAAGCCGCCGTGCACGTGCAGCGTGCATGCGTCGAGCACGAGCGGGGCCACGACCGGCAGTTCCGCTTCGACCAGTTCGAGCGCGAACGCATGTTCCTCGGCGATCGCCGCGTCGCTCCAGCGCCCCGGCCGGTAGAACTTCGCGACGAGCGGTTGCGCGTCCTCGATGCCGACCTGGTAGACGCGGTTCTCGTAGCTGCCGAGCGCGAGCAGGCGCCCGTCCGGTTCAAACCCGGCCGCGTCCACGGCATCGAGTACGACGTCGGGCGAAAGGCCTGCGTACGGCGCGCGCGCGCTCACGCCCTCACGCGGCCGCCGGCTTGCGCGCGACGACGGCCATGGTCAGGCGCGAGATGCAGACGAGCCGCTGCTGGTCGTCCTCGATGCGGATTTCCCAGACCTGGGTCGTTCGACCGCGATGGAGGAGGCGCGCGGTCCCGGTGACGAGGCCGGCCGTCACCGCACGGATGTGGTTCGCGTTGATGTCGAGGCCGACCGCCATTTCGCGCGACGTGTCGAGGACCATGTTGGCCGCCATGCTGCCGAGCGTCTCGGCCAGCGCGACCGAGGCGCCGCCGTGGAGCAGGCCGAACGGCTGGTGCGTGCGCCTGTCGACCGGCATCGTGCCGCGCACGAAATCGTCACCGACCTCGGTCACGCGGATGCCGAGGTGCTCGACCAGGGTGTCGCGGGTCGATTCGTTGATGCGATCGAGATCGGTGGCCTGGGTCCAGATCGGCATGCGCGGCCTCGGCGGTATCGGGTCCCGGACTATACCAAGCACGAGGCGGCGCCGATGGCGGCAGCGGATCGCGGGCGCCTGCGACTTCGGCGACAATCGCCCGTCTTCCCGTGGTCGACGATGTGTCCCATTCGGTCATCCTCCAGGCGAGCGGCAAGCAATTCCGCGTGCACTCCGGCGAGAGCATCCTCGTGGCGGCGCAGCGCGCCGGGCTCGCGCTGCCGTATTCGTGCCTGGCCGGCGTCTGTGGCAGCTGCAAGGCGACCCTCGTCAGCGGCGAGTGCTTCTATCCGCGCAATCCGCCGCTCGCGCTGAACGCATCGGAGCAGGCGCGCCACCAGGTCCTGCTGTGCCAGGCCGTGCCGGCCGGCGATGTCGTGATCGCGGCGCGCGAGGTGGCCTCGGTCGCCGACATGCCGCGCCGGCGCCTGACCCTGAAGCTCGTCGACAAGGCCCTGCTTGCCGAGGACATCGCCCGGCTGGTCCTCATCAGCGCGCGCGGCGAACGCATGGCACGCCTGCCGGGCCAGTACCTCGACGTGCTGCTCGAGGACGGCAAGCGGCGCGCGTTCTCGATCGCGAATGCGCCGCACGACGGCGACCATATCGAACTGCATGTGCGGCGCGTCGCGGGCGGTGGCTTCACGGGTCGCGTGTTCGACGCGATGGCGATCGGCGCGAAACTGCTCGTCGAGGGTCCGCTCGGCACGTTCGTGCCGCGCGAGGACAGCGAGCGGCCGATCCTCATGGTCGCCGGCGGCACCGGCTTTGCGCCGGTGAAAGCGCTGATCGAGCACTTCCTGCATCTCGGCTCGCGGCGCCCGATCACGCTGTACTGGGGCGCGCGCGCGGCCAGCGACCTCTATCTGCGCGAGCTGCCCGAACGCTGGCAGCGCCATGTCCCGACATTCCGCTTCGTGCCGGTCATAGCCGATGCGGAGCATGCCGATGGGTTGCGGGTCGGCCTGATCCACGAGGCCGTGCTCGAGGATCATCCGGACCCCGGCGCATTCGATGTCTACATGAGCGGCCCGCCGGCGATGATCGATGCCGGGCGCCGCAGCTTCGTCGAGGCCGGCCTGCCCGAGGATCGCCTCTACTATGATTCGTTCGACTATGCGCCCGAGGTCCTGACCGAACTGTTGCGCAGCCGCGCCGGCATCCACGGCCTGTGACCGCGCGGACAGGAACGATCCTCTCGCGCATGGCGTCCCGGCCCGGCCACGCTGGCGAAGGCAACGGTGGATTGCAGCCATGAAAACGATACTTGTCGCGTTGCTGCTGCTCGTCGCAAGTACTTCGGCGCACGCACTGCGCTGCAATTCACGCATCGTCAGCGAAGGCGACCGCGATTTCCAGGTGCGCGAGCGCTGTGGCGAACCGTTCTGGACCGATACCTGGTACGGCGTCGACGTGATCGGGCGCGACCGCGCGTTCGAGCGCCAGCGTGAGGTGCAGTGGAGTGCCTGGTACGGGCCGCGCGCGCTGATGCAGCGGTTCCTGTTCGTCGACGGCGTCCTGCGCCGCACCGACACGCTCGGCTACGGCGTTCGCGAGATCGGCGACAGCTGCAACATGGACGGCAATTTCAGCGGCCTCAGCACGGGCGAACTCGTCGCGCGCTGCGGCGAACCGGCCGAACGCCGCAGCCATCGTGAATCGATCGTGTTCCGGCCCGGGCCCCACATCGAGAGCTGGCGCGACCCGCGCCGCGAGGAATGGATCTACGATTTCGGCGACGGGCGCCTGTTGCGCGTGCTGCAACTCGAACACGGCCGCGTCACCTCGGTCGCCCACGTCGCGCGCTGAGGCGATCCGCGCATGAATCCTCGCGCCGCTCGAATCGCGGGCGGGATTGCTTTCGCGCCCAGGGGCGCTCCTACCGACATCTGCTGCGGGCTTCGATGCGCGACAACGCGTTGCCGCTCCGTCACGGTCTCCCTCTCGGCATCGCATTGCGGCGTAGGAGCGACCCCGGTCGCGACACAACGGCGCCGCAAGGCTCATCCATCGACCGCCGCAAGATTGCTTTCGCGCCCAAGGGCGCTCCTACCGACATCTGCTGCGGGATTCGATGCGCGCGACGGCGTTGCCGATCGCCCTCACGACATCACGTTGCGGTGTAGGAGCGACCCCGGTCGCGACCCGACCTAGCCGCAAGATTGCTTTCGCGCCCAGGGGCGCTCCTACCGACATCTGCTGCGGGCTTCGATGCCCGACAACGCGTTGCCGCTCCGTCACGGTCTCCCTCTCGGCATCACATTGCGGTGTAGGAGCGACCCCGGTCGCGACCCGACCTGGCCGCAAGATTGCTCTCGCGTGCAGCGGCGCTCCTACCGACACCTGCTGCGGGCTTCGATGCGCGCGACGGCGTTGCCGCTCCGTCACGGTCTCCCTCTCGGCATAGTTGCGGCGTAGGAGCGACCCCGGTCGCGACACAACGGCGCCGCAAGGCTCATCCATCGACCGCCGCAAGATTGCTTTCGCGCCCAAGGGCGCTCCTACCGACATCTGCTGCGGGATTCGATGCGCGCGACGGCGTTGCCGATCGCCCTCACGACATCACGTTGCGGTGTAGGAGCGACCCCGGTCGCGACCCGACCATGCCGAAAATCGCGTAGCGCCGGCCGGCACCCATGCCGGAATCCGGCGCGCGAGTCGGTGCGAACGCGGCGCGTCAGCCGGTTTTCGGCAGGCGCGGCACGCCGTGCTGGTCGCGTTCCTCGACGATCACCGCATGCGTGTCGACCGGGCCGGCGAGGCGATGGCCGAGTGCGCTGACCGCTTCACCGCGGGCCGCATGCAGGGCATTGCTGTAGCAGCGGTTGGCGAGGTGTTCGTCGCCTTTGCCGGCGTGGCAGTCGCCGAGCGCTTCCCAGGCGAGCGACGAGCTTTCGATCGCGATCGCACGGTCGAGGTACTGGATCGCCTTGCCCCACAGCTGCTGATCGCGGCAGAGGCGGCCGAGCGTGGTCAACAGGGCCGGGCTGTTCGGCGCAATCGCGAGCCAGGCTTCGGCATGCCGGGTGCGCGTCGGCAATTCGGCCGGACCGAGTTCGCCGTACACGAGCGCGAGTTCTTCGCTCCATTCACGACGCTGCACCGTTTCGATCTCGTCCATTGCGGCGAGCGTCTGGCCGAACGCCGCCGAGCGCCGCGCGAAGGCGGCGACGATCGCGGCCTGCTTGCGCCGGGCACGGCTTGCATGACCCCAAAGGGCATTGAGGCGAGCCGCGCTCGGTGCGGCGGCGAGTGCGGCCGACATCACGCGCGTCTCGATCGCGGCCATCGTCGCCGGGGCGAGTGATTGCGAACGCTGCAATGGCGCGAGGGCATCGAATGCTGCTTCGGCCTGGCCTTCGGCGAGCGCGGCGTCGATCAGCACGCGCCAGCCCACCGGCGGCAGGGCGCCGCTCGCGGCTTTCGGCTTGAGCAGGGCGAGTGCTTCGCCGCTGCGACCGCGCTCGAGGAGGAAGCGCGCGCGTTGGGCGAGTGCCGCCGCCTCGGCATCGACCGCCGCTTCGTCAAGTGCGCTCGACGCGCGCGCATCCTCGCCGCGGGCATGCGCGGCACGCGCGAGCGCGAGCAAGGCCGGCGCACGCAGGGCCGGCTGTCTGGCCGCCTTGGCCAGATCACGCTCGGCCTGCGCGTAGCGGCCCTCGGCAAATTCGGTCAGGCCCTGGGCGAGGCGTTCGCGTCCTCGCCGCTTGCGCGCACGGCCCCATGCGCGCAACGGCCAGCGCAGCAGGCGCCAGGCCAGGCTGAGGGCAGCCCAGGTGACGAGCACGGCGATGACCGCGAACACGAGGCTTGTTTCGATCGCGATGCCATGCGCGCGGATCAGGACATGGCCCGGGTCGGCGGCGAGCCAGTGCCAGCCGAACGCGGCGGCCACGGCCACCGCGAGCAGGAGCAGGATCGCGATCCAGGCCCTCACGGCATCGTGTCCGGCGGCGCCGGCGCGACCGGTTCGCGCGACAGCGCGCGCATCGTGCGCAGGTTGCGCAATTCGCGCAGCGCACTGCCGAGTTCGGGCAGGGCCGGCGCCATCGGCTGCGCGGCGAGGCGGTCTATGACACCGAGCGCGTCACCGACGGTCGGGTTCGTTTCGTCGAAGCTGCCCGCGATCGTGGCGCGCGCGCCGGCCAGCGCGGTCGCGAACGCATCGGCGTCGCGCGCGAACAAGGCCGCTTCAGCCGCGCGCAGGTCGATTGCCGCGAGCGAACGCGCGATCCCCTCGTCGCGACCGGCGAGCCGCAGCTCGCCGGTGTCGGCGCTGATGCGTACGAACTGGCCGAACACGCGCGCGAAGCGCGACCGCGTATCGGTTTCGGGCGCGGCGACGGCCGGCGCGCGCGTGCGCAGCGGCAAGTTCTGCAAGCTCGCGCGCAGGCCGGACAGCGCCGCGAGGGTCGCCTCGGTCTGCAACGGCTGGGCCGCTTCAAGCGCGGCGATCTCGGCGGCAATCGTCTGCCGGACCGGGACGAACAACGGATCCTCGGTCGCGGCCAGCGCACTGTCGGCAAGGCGATAGGCGCTGATCGCGGCGGCCACGTCGCGGAACAGGCCGAGCCGCTCGCCGGCCAGCTGCAGGACGAATTCGGCTTCGTTGAGGGCGAGTCCGTCGCGTCCGCCAAGGCGCTCGTCGGCGAGATGGCCAAGCGCGTCCTCGAGCACGCGCGAACGTTCGCTCGATTCGAGCAGTTCCTCGCGCACGCTTCGGTTGACCGTCTCCGCATCGCCGAGCCGCGCGCGCATCGCATCGAGGTCGCGGCGCAGATGTTCGTTCACGCGATCGAGTGCATCGACGCGCTGGCCGAGCGCTTCGGCACGCGTCGCGCCCTGCTCGCGCACTTCGCGCAGCAGCCACCAGCCGAACAATCCGGCGGCGACGGCGAGGACGAGGACGATCAAGAAAAGGACCGGGCCAACCCCGCGGCGACGCGGCGAAGCCGACCCTGCGCCGGCACGTCCCTCGTCGCGAATGGCCGGCGTGGGCGGATTCGCGGTGTTGTCGTTTTCCATTTGCGCATGCTAGCCGAAGTCGCCGCGGCACGGCAGCGCGGATCATTACAAACGGTGACGCCGGATCGCCTCCCCGGCAGCCGCGAGCAGGTCGCGCGACAACGCCGATCGCGCGATCCGCACGTCGCCGAAACCGTGGCGCTCCGCGAGCTCGGCCAGGCGCGCGCTGCTGACGATCAGGACCTGGCTGCGCCAGCGTTCGAGGCTCGCCGGCGGCACGAGTCGGACCAGGTGTTCGAGCGCTTCGCCGCTCGACACGAGGCCGATCCACGGCGTCCGCGCGGCGGCCAGCGCGGCGAAGTGGCGGCGATCCAGACGGGGTGGCGTGCGCCGGTAGACCGCGATGCGTTCGACCGTCGCCCCGCGTTCGCGCAAGGCCGGCGCGATCAGGTCGCGGCCACCGGGTGCATCGATGAGGGCGACCGACCATCCGGCCGGCGCGACAAGTCCGGCGAGGCCAAGCAGGTTCTCGCTGTCATGCCCGTGCGCGGGGCTCGCTGCGGCGACCGCGTGGCGGGCGAGCGCACGCCGCGTGCCCGCACCGACCGCGAACACCTGCGTCGCGGGCGACGGCCGCAAGCCCGGCGCGAGGGCGAATGCGTGGCGCACCGCGGCCGGGCTCGTGAAGATCCAGGCATCGGCCGAGCGTGCCGCGAGGAGCGCACGACGCGCGCGCGGCGCATCGTCGATCGCGCGCAAGCCGAGCCCCGGCAGGCGCACGACCTCGGCGCCGAGACGACGCGCGGCGCGGACCTGGCCGCCGGCACCCGCCGAGGGTCGCGTCACGATGACCGTGGTGCCGGCTAGCGGAAGCGATGTGGCGCTCGACATGGCATCTCCGCGCTGTCGGAGGGTCGATCATACGGAGGCGACCGCAGCCTGGCATCCGCGCTTGTCGCTGCGGCGGCGGTTGCGCACACTGCCGGCCCGTCACGCAGCCGTGAATCCGCAATGAGCAAACCGAGTTCCGACGACCCCGGCAACGACGCCCTGCGCGAGGCACTCGAACGCGAGCTGCTGGCCGACATCCCGCTGGCCCGGGCGATGCAGGTGCGCATCCGCGCCTGGGATCAGGTGGCGCTCGAGATCGCGGCACCGCTCGCCCCGAACATCAACGACAAGGGCTGCGCCTTCGGCGGCAGCCTGGCCGGCGTGATGACGCTCGCCGGCTGGGCGCTCGCGCGCCTCGCCCTCGATCGCGCCGGACTCGCCGGCGACATCTACGTGCAGGACAGCACGATCCGCTACCTGGCCCCGGTCTGGGGCGACTTCGTCGCGCGCGCGGAACTCGCCGGCGAAGCCTCGTTCGAGCCATTCCTCGAAGCATTGCACGCGCGCGGCAAGGCGCGCGCCGCCGTGCGCTGCACGGTCGCCGCCGCGGATGGCACGCCGGCCACGACACTCGAGGCGCGCTTCGTTGCGCTCGTGCGCGGCAATTCTTCTCCGCACAGTCCCGATCGGGCACAATCGACACCCACCACCGGACTTCGGGGACGGACGTGACGAAGCTGCCAGCATCCCTGCGCCGGACAGCCGTGCTTCTGCTCGCGCTGCTGGCGCTCGGCGCGGCAGGCGCGGTTTCGGCGAAGTCGCGCGAGAAGATCCTCGATGAAACGCTGCGCACGTATGCAGCAACGATCCGCTGGGGCTCGATCGAACAGGCCGAGAGTTTCGTCGACCCGAAATACCGCGCCGAGCATCCGCTGACCGCGCTCGACCTCGCCCGCTACAAGCAGGTCCGTTTCACCGCCTACAACGATCGCGCGGCGATCCCGGTCAGCAAGTTCGAGGTCCGCCAGACCGTCGAGATCGGGCTCGTCAATGTCAACACCCAGGAATCGCGCACGATCCTCGACCAGCAGGTCTGGACCTGGGACAAAGAGGCCAAGGCCTGGCTGCTGAGCAGCGGCCTGCCCGACATCACGCGACGCGACTGAAAATGCGCGCAACGCCCATCGACGCGGAAGCCGGCACGCGCGCGCGCGTCGCAGTGAATCGTTGAACGCGAAAGCCGCCCGTTCGGACCTGCACCTGTTCGTGCCGAAGCTCGTCAGCGTGCTGCGCCAGGGCTATGGCGTCGACGACCTGCGCAAGGACCTGCTGGCCGGGCTCACGGTCGCGATCGTCGCCCTGCCGCTGTCGATGGCACTCGCGATCGCCTCGGGCGCCTCGCCGGCAGTCGGCCTGCACACCGCGATCGTCGCCGGCTTCCTGATCTCGGCACTCGGCGGCTCGCGCGTGCAGATCGGCGGACCGACCGCGGCCTTCATCCCGGTCGTCTTCAACGTGATCGACAAGTTCGGCTACGACGGCCTCATCATCGCCACGCTGATGGCCTCAGTGATGCTCGTCGCGGCCGGCCTGCTGCGCCTCGGCACACTGATGAAGTACATGCCGCAGCCGGTCATCACCGGGTTCACGGCCGGCATCGCGGTCAGCATCTTCACGAGCCAGATCAAGGATCTGCTCGGCCTCGACATCGACAGGTTGCCGGCCGAGTTCTTCGCGCGCTGGCAGGTGTACTTCGGCAGCATCGGCAGCTTCAGCGCGGCCGCGGCCGGCGTCGCGTTCTTCACGCTCGCCCTGCTGCTGATCCTGCGCAAGCTCCGGCCGCGCTGGCCGGTGCTCCTGATCGGCGTCGTCGCCGCCTCGCTCGGCGTGCTCGTGTTCAACATTCCCGTGGAAACGATCGCGACCCGCTTCGGCGGCATCCCGACCGCATTGCCGTCGATCCACATCCCGCAGTTCGAACTCGCGCGCATCCCGGAATTGCTGCCGGCCGCGTTCACGATCGCGTTCCTCGCCGGCGTCGAATCGCTGCTCTCGGCGGTCGTAGCCGACGGCATGATCGGCGGCCGGCACCGCTCCAATTGCGAGCTCGTCGCCCAGGGCGTGGCGAGTGCGGCCTCTGCGATGGTCGGAGGCCTGCCGGCGACCGGTGCGATCGTGCGCACCGCGACCAATGTGCGCGCCGGCGGACGCACCCCGGTCGCCGGCATCGCCCATGCGCTGTTCATCCTGCTGTTCGTGCTCGTCGCCGCGCCGCTCGCGAGCTACGTGCCGTTGCCGGCGATGGCCGGCCTGCTCGTCCTCGTCGCCTGGAACATGAGCGAGATCGACCGGATCCGCCATCTCATGCATGCGCCGCGGGGTGATCGCGCGGTGCTGATCGTCACCTTCCTGCTGACCGTCATGTTCGACCTGACCACGGCCGTCCAGGTCGGCGTCGTCCTCGCGGCTTTCCTGTTCATGCATCGCATGAGCGAGGTGGTCGCGCTCGAATCGCACGTCAACCTGATCGAGGAGGACCGCGAGGACAGCGAGAGCGATCTCGCCGCGAACCAGCGTGCCGACCTGCCCGAAGGCGTCGAGGCCTATCGCGTCTCCGGCCCGCTGTTCTTCGCGGTCGCCGATCGCCTCGACGACGTCCTGCGCGCGGTCGGCAAGCCGCCGCGCGTGTTCGTCCTGCGCATGCGCCTCGTGCCGCTGATCGACGCCTCGGGCGTGACCGCGATCGAGAACCTCATCGAGCGCTGCGAGCGCAACGGCACGAAGCTGGTCATTTCGGGCCTGCAGGACCAGCCGCGCCGCGTGCTGACCGCGATGGGAGTCGTCGACAACGGCACGAGCCTGCAGTTCGCCGCCGATTTCGCCGATGCGCTCGCGATCGCGCGCGCGGCGACCGCGCCAGGCTGAGCGCGCCGCGCGCGACCCGTCCGGCCGACTGCAGCCATTTGCCAGCAACGGCCTGCTCGCGGACAATCGGCGCCCCGTTTCCGTCCGCCGCGCGTGCGCGCGCGGCACCAGGACCTTCCCGCCGTGTCCGAATTCTTCAGTCGCCTGCCCGATTTCGTCAGCAACCACCCGATCCTCTCGTTCGGTTTCCTCGGTGTGCTGGTTGCCCTGATCGCGAACGAAGTGGCGCGCTTCTCGCGCGGCTACCACGCGCTGACGCCGGCCGGCCTGACCCGCCTCGTCAACCACGAGAACGCGTTGCTGATCGACATGTCGAGCATCCAGGACTACGAGAAGGGCCATATCCCGGGCGCGAAACACGTGCCGATGAGCCAGTTCGATCCCGAGAGCAAGGACCTCGCCAAGGCACGCGAGCTGCCCGTCGCGCTCTACTGCAAGTCGGGCCAGACCTCGGCGACTGCGGCCAAGCGGCTCGCCAAGGCCGGCTTCAGCAAGGTCTACTCGCTCGACGGCGGATTGCGTGCCTGGAGCGAAGCGCAATTGCCGCTGGCAAGGGGCCGCCAGAGCGGCTGAGGCTTGCACGACGCCATTCCGTCCCGATGTCCTGATCGCGGTTTCGCGTGCGCAGCGTTGCCCGGCGTGGGATAATCCGCGCCCTTTTTTCCCATCGCCTTTCCGGAGCACCCCGCACCATGGCAGAGAATTCCCCCGCGAACGGCGCGGCCGCCGGCCTGACCGAAAATCCCGCCCAGCTGAACCTGCAGAAGATCTACACGAAGGACATCTCGTTCGAAGTCCCGAATGCACCGCAGGTGTTCCAGTCGCAGGGCCAGCCGAACGTCGAGCTCAACCTCGCGCAGCGCGTCAACACGCTCGGCGAGGGCGTCTTCGAAGTCGTGCTCAGCGTCACCGTGACCTGCAAGGTCGACGACGGCACGGCCTACCTGTGCGAAGTGCACCAGGCCGGCATCTTCGGCGTCAGCGGCTTCGACCAGGCCTCGCAGGAAGCCGTGCTCGCGACCTACTGCCCGAACGTGCTGTTCCCGTACGTGCGCCAGATCGTTTCCGACCTCGTCCAGAACGGCGGTTTCCCGGCACTGTTCCTGCAGCCGATCAATTTCGACGCGATCTACGCCGAACAGATGCGCCGCCGCGCCGAAGCACCGGCCGCGGGCCAGACGCTCAATTCCTGAGCCGATGCGTCCGACGACGCCGGTCGCGGTACTCGGCGCCGGCTCGTGGGGCACGGCGCTGGCCGTGCTGCTCGCGCGCAACGGCGTACCGACGACGCTGTGGGGGCGCTCGCCGCAGGCCATCATCGACATGGCGACGGCGCGCGCGAACACGCGCTACCTGCCGGAAATGCCGTTTCCCGATGCGCTGCAGGTGACCGCGGTGCTCGAACCCTGCGTGCGCGACGCGGCCATCGTGCTCGTCAGCGTGCCGAGCCACTCGTTCCGCGAGCTGCTCGACGCGATCACGCCTTGGGTCGCCGCCGATGCCGGCATCGCCTGGGCGACGAAAGGCTTCGATCCGGGCAGCGGGCGCTTCCTGCATGAACTCGTCGAGGAACGCCTGCCGCGGCATCCCGCGGCGGTCGTAACCGGGCCGTCGTTCGCGCGCGAAGTCGCGCAGGGATTGCCGACCGCGCTGACCGTGCATGCGACCGACGCCGACTTCGGCCAGCGCCTGGCGCGCCTGCTGCATGCACCCGATTTCCGCGCCTACACCGGCAGCGACATGCTCGGCGCCGAACTCGGTGGCGCGATGAAGAACGTGCTCGCGGTCGCCACCGGCGTCGCCGACGGCATGCAACTCGGTCTCAATGCGCGGGCCGGACTGATCACGCGCGGCATGAACGAGATGCTGCGCCTCGGTGCCGCGCTCGGCGCGAAAGCCGAAACCCTGATGGGCCTCGCCGGGCTCGGCGACCTGGTCCTGACCTGTACCGGCGACCTCTCGCGCAACCGCCGCCTCGGCATTGCCCTCGGCCGCGGCGTGCCGCTCCCGCAGGCGGTCGCCGGGATCGGCCAGGTCGTCGAAAGCATCGTCACGGTCGACGAAGTGGTCCGCCTCGCCCAGCGCCACGGCATCGAGCTGCCGATCGCCGAGCAGGTTCAGCGCGTGCTGCACGAGGAGATCACGCCCGTCGAAGGCCTGCAGGCACTGATGGCGCGCGAGCAGAAGCCCGAATATCCCGAGTAGGCTTGCGTCGATCGTCGCCGCGTCGCGACTCAGGCCGCGCCACCGAATCCTTGCTGCCGCCATGCCTCGAACGCGAGCACGGCGACGGCGTTCGAGAGGTTGAGGCTCCGGTTGTGCGGCCGCATCGGCAGGCGCAGGCGCCGCGCGGGGTCGATCGCATCGACGACGTCGGTCGGCAAGCCCGACGTTTCCGACCCGAACAACAGCGCATCATCGGGCGCGTACGTGATCGTGTCGTAGCGCACGCTGCCACGCGTCGTCAGCGCGAACAGCCGATGCGGGCGCACGGCGTCGATGAATGCATCGAGCGTGGCATGCACGCGGATCGCGGCGAACTCGTGGTAGTCCAGCCCGGCGCGGCGCAGGCGCGCATCGTCGAGCGCGAACCCGAGCGGTTCGACCAGATGCAGCCGCGCGCCCGTGTTGGCGCATAGCCGGATCACGTTGCCGGTGTTCGGCGGAATCTCGGGGCGATGCAGCACGATGTCGAGCATGCACGCATTATCGGATTTTTCGCGCCGACGAGGCGCCGCGATTCACCAGCGCGGCGCGATGCAGTCTTGCGGCACGATCGATCGCGGCCAGGGCCGCTCCTACAGGAGCTTTGCGGCGAGCGTGACCGGTACGGCGGCAAGGGCTTTCGAGACCGGGCAGGTCGTCTTCGTCGTGTTCGCGAGTTCGTCGAAGCGGGCCGGGTCGATGCCCGGTGCTTCGGCTTCGGTCGCGAGTTCGATCAGGGTGATCTCGTAGCCATCGTCCTTCTTGTCGAGATGGACCTTGGCCTTCGTGTGCAGGCGCGTCGGTGCGTGCCCGGCCTTGGCCATCGCGAGCGAGAGCGCCATCGAATAGCACGCCGCATGCGCAGCCCCGATCAGTTCCTCGGGATTCGTGCCGCCGGCGCCATCGCCCATGCGCGAGCGGAATCCGTACTCACCCTTGAAAGCGCCGCTGCCGAGCGCCACGGTTCCGGCACCTTCAGGTACGCCACCTTTCCATTCGGCCTCGGCCGTGCGGATTGTCGTCATGTCGGTCTCCTCGCTTGCATCGGTGCGGCATCGGCGCGATGCCGGCGGAACCAGCGAGATTACGCCGCCGACGTGAACCGCGCGTGGCTCCGTCTGCGCGATCGCGCGATCACCACGGCACGGGCTTGCCGTCGTGGCCGAGGAACATGCCGATCGCGGCACCGTCGAAGCGGGTCGCGTCGATGACGTCGAGCATCATCGAGACCGAAGTTCCGGGCTCGAGCTCGGCGTTCGCGCCGCCCATCGCGGTCCTGACCCAGCCCGGACTCAGCGCGAACACGGCGATGCGGCGTTCGGCGAGCGCATACCCGAGCTGGCGCACGGCCATGTTGAGCGCGGCCTTGCTGATCGCGTAGCTCGGCGTGCCGAAGGCATGCGTGCGCGCGATCGAGCCGATCCCCGAGCCGAGGGCGACGACCTTCGCTTCGTCGACGAGTCGCTCCGACAAGGCCTGGGTCAGCAGTACCGGCCCCTGCACGTTCGTCGCGAATGCCCCGGCGAGCGTTTGCGACTCGAGGCTGCCGAAGCGCTCGCCCGCGGGCAGGACGCCGGCATTGTTGACCAGCAGGTCGAGGCGCAGGTCGAGGCTTTCGATCGCGCGCACGAGATCGGCGATCGAGCGTGGCTCGCCGACATCGAGCGGCAACACCTTGAGCCTGCCCGGATGCTCGCCGGCGAGCCGGGTCAGCTCGAGCGCGCGACCCGGCGCGCGACAGGTCGCGATGACCCGATCGCCGCGGGCGAGCAACTGGCTCGTGAACTCGAGGCCGAGCCCGCGATTCGCTCCGGTCACCAGGGCCTGTGCCATTCGTGATCCTCGCCAGGGTGCGCGCCGAACTTCGCGCGATTCGCCGAGTCTACGCTCGTGGCGCTATCGTCGGCGGTTGCCGCGGATGCGCCGCGCGGGCTAGCCTCGCGATTCCCCGCCGCATCGCCCACCGAGGAGCCCGCATGTCCAGACGAATTGCCGCCGCCGCACTCGCCACCGTCGGTTACGTCGGTGCCGCGATGGCCGCGACCGATGCCGTCGACATCCCGTTCACGCGGTTCACGCTCGCCAATGGCCTGACCGTCGTCGTCCACGAGGACCACAAGGCACCGGTCGTGGCGGTCAGCATCTGGTATCACGTCGGTTCGGCCGACGAGCCGGACGGCAAGACCGGCTTCGCCCACCTGTTCGAGCACCTGATGTTCTCGGGGTCGGAAAACCACAAGGGCACGTACTTCCAGCCTTTCGAGAAGGTCGGCGCGACCGACCAGAACGGCACGACCTGGTTCGACCGCACGAACTATTTCCAGACCGTGCCGACCACCGCACTCGACATGGCGTTGTGGATGGAATCGGATCGCATGGGCCACCTGCTCGGCGCGATCGGCCAGCACGAACTCGACACCCAGCGCGGCGTCGTCCAGAACGAGAAGCGGCAAGGCGAGAACCGCCCGTACGGGCGCGTCCAGGAGAACCTCCTGCGCCATGCCTTCCCCGCCAATCATCCGTACCAG
The DNA here is from genome assembly GCA_964587775.1 of uncultured Dokdonella sp. Classification (GTDB taxonomy): domain Bacteria; phylum Pseudomonadota; class Gammaproteobacteria; order Xanthomonadales; family Rhodanobacteraceae; genus Dokdonella. The sequence goes on along the minus strand of CAZPLY010000011.1, from coordinate 12,007 downwards.
CACCAGACGATCGGCTCGATGGCCGATCTCGAAGCGGCCTCGCTCGACGACGTCAAGCAATGGTTCAACGACTACTACGGCGCGGCGAACACGACCGTCGTGCTGGCCGGCGACATCACGCCGGCAATCGCACGCGAGAAGATGGAGCGCTACTTCGGCGACATCGGCGCCGGCCCGCCGGTTCCGCGCCAGCAGCCGTGGGTCGCGCCGCGCAGCGGGTCGACCCGCAGCGAGCAGTTCGACCACGTGGCCCAGGTGCGCATGTATCGGCAGTGGAACGTCGCCGAAATCGGCCACGCCGACTTGCCGCTGCTCGAACTCGCCGCGTCGGCGCTCGGTGGCGGCAAGACTTCGCGCCTTTACCAGCGCCTCGTCTACGAGGACAAGCTCGTCGACGACGTCAACATCGGCGTGCAGGACCTGTCGCTGGCCAGCCAGTTCATGCTGACCGCCGATGTGCGTCGCGGCGTCGATCCGGCCAAGGTCGAGCGCGCGATCGCCGAGGAGTGGAAGAAATTCCTCGCCGAAGGCCCGAGCGCCGACGAACTCGAACGGGCGAAGATGGGTCGGCGCGCGGCCTTCATCCGCGGCCTCGAAAAGGTCGGTGGCTTCGGTGGCAAGGCGACCGTGCTCGCCGAATCGCAGGTCTATCGGGGCGATCCCGGCGCGTGGAAGCTCGATGTCGAGCGCCTGCAGGCGGCAACCACGGACAGCGTCAAGGCCGCCGCGGGCCGCTGGATCGCACGCGGGGACCACACGCTTCTGGTCAAGCCGCTGCAGGACGGCGCGAAGGTCGACGAGCGAGTTCCGCAAGGACTCGGCGTGGCCGACGGCAAACCGGCACCCGTCGTGGCGCCTGCGCGCGAGTACACGACGACGACGAGCGCGATCGATCGCAGCAAGGGCGTGCCGGAGGTCAAGGAGTTCCCCGGATTGAGTTTCCCGCGGATCGAGCGCGGCAAGCTCGCGAACGGCATCGAAGTCGTGCTTGCCGAACGCCACACGATCCCGGTCGTGCAGATCCAGTTGCTGTTCGATGCCGGTTACGCGAGCGACCGCGGCCGGGCACTCGGCACGTCGTCATTCACGATGGCGATGCTCGACGAAGGCACCACGGAACTCGATTCCGTCGAGATCGCGCGTCGCAGCGAGCGGCTCGGTGCACGCATCAGTGCGGGCTCGGGTCTCGACAGTTCGAGCATCCATCTCAATGCGCTCGTTTCGCAGCTCGAGCCGTCGCTTGCATTGTTCGCCGCGATCGTGCGCGAACCGGCCTTCCGCGACAGCGACATCGAACGCCTGCGCGGCCAATGGCTGGCCGACATCGCCCAGGAAAAGACCGATGCGGGTTCGCTCGCGCTGCGTGCCCTGCCGCCGCTGCTGTACGGCGAGGGCCACGCGTACGGCATCCCGTTCACCGGCAGCGGCACCGAGGCGTCGATCCGCGCGATCGATGTCGAGGCGCTGCGCGGCTTCCATCGCGAACTGATCCGCCCGGACAACGTGCGCATCCTCGTCGCCGGCGACACGACGCTGGCCGCAATCACCGCGCAACTCGACAAGGTGTTCGGCGACTGGAAGGGTGGCGACGAAAAGCGCGCGGAGACGCCGGCGATCGCGCGCGTCGCGATGCAACCCAAGCCACGCGTGTTCCTCATCGATCGTCCCGATGCACCGCAGACGCTGATCTTTGCCGGCACGCTGGCGCCGTCGACGAAGGCCCCCAACCAGCTCGAGCTGCAGACGATGAACAGCATCTTCGGCGGCACATTCACCTCGCGCCTCAACATGAACCTGCGCGAGGACAAGCGCTGGGCCTACGGTGCACGCAGCTCGATGCCGGATGCGATCGGCCAACGTCCGTTCATTGCTTCGGTCTCGGTGCAGCGCGACAAGACAGCCGAGTCGATCACCGAAGTGCTCGGCGAAGCGCGCGCGATCGTCGGCGACAAGCCCGTGACGGCAATCGAAACCGCCAAGATCAAGGACCAGCGCGTACGCGCCTTGCCCGGCAGTTTCGAGACGACCTCGTCGCTGCTCGGCGTGCTCGCCCAGAACAGCCTGTACGACCGTCCCGACGACCATGTGCGCACACTGAAGACGCGCATCGAGAACCAGAAGGATGCCGACATCCAGGCCGCCGCACGCGAAGTCATCCAGCCCGGCACCTTCACCTGGGTGATCGTCGGCGACCTCGCCACGATCGAAGCCCCGGTGCGTGCACTGGAACTCGGTGCCGTGTCTGTGCTCGACGTGGACGGCAAGAAGGTGCGTTAGCAGCGGGGGCTCGTGCTCCCGATTCAGCTTCATCGCGCGAACATGCCGACGCCGACTGCCCGCAATGGAATCACCGACAATGAAACCCCTGCTCGTGTTCCTGATGGTCGCCCCGCTTGCCGCCTGCAGCTGGGGCATCAAGCTCGACTCGGCCGGGAGCCGCATGCGCGTCGCGTGGAACGACGACGTGGGTGCGTGCCGCGACCTCGGCAAGATCACGGTGTCGGTCCTGGACAAGGTCGGACCGCTCAACCGGCGCAACACGAAGGTCAACGACGAACTCGAGATCATGGCGCGCAACGAGGGCGCGAGCCTCGGCGCCGACACGATCAAGCCGCTCGGCGAGCCACGCGACGGCGAACAGAGCTGGGGCGCCTACGCCTGCGGCGATGCCGCGCGCACAGCACGCCCGCCCGCAAGCCGCCCGGCCGACGGTGCCGAGACGTTCCCGATCAAGGACAGCTGACACTCCGCCGGTACCGCGCTTGATCATCCAGCGACGCCGGGTTGAAGGGCGCGATCCCGGTCGGGGATCGCGCTGCATGCACCAGTGCGGTGTCTTGGAGACGCGACCCGCGATTGATCCGATCGTGTCGCGCATGCAATGGCGTCGTGGCTGCGGCTCGTCGTCTCGTTCCGGCTCGGCACGCCCGGCCCGTCATCGCTTCGACGCCCCCTCGAAATCCAATGCCGTTTTCCTGCACACTGCGCACAGGGGCCGTCGCTGCGCGACGGAAGTTTCACCAGACGTGTGCGACGCATGCAGATCCTGCTGACCGGAGCGACGGGCTTTCTCGGCCGCGCGATTGCAAGTGCATTGGTCGCGCGTGGCCATCGCGTGCGCGCGCTCGTGCGGCGCGAACTGCGCGAGCCAGGCCTGGCCGGCGTCGAACAGAAGCTCGGCACCGCGGCTGCGTTCGAGGACGTATGCGCGGCGGCAGACGGCTGCGATGCGATCGTGCACGCAGCCGGTTGCGTCGACCCGCTGGCGACGCTCGAACAGTTGTACGAGGCGAACCTGCGCACGACCGACTGCGTGCTCGGCGCCTGCGAGCTGATCGGCGTGCCGCGCCTGCTGTTGACCTCGTGCGCGAGCGTCGTGCTCGGCAGCGAGGATCTCGAAGGCGTCGACGAATCCCAGCCCTATCCGGCGCGCTGGGCAAACGCGTTGCCGCACACGAAGGCGCTCGCCGAGCAACGCGTACTCGCCGCGAACGGCGCCGCGCTCGCGACCTGCGTCCTGCGTCCGCACCTGCTCTGGGGCAACGGCGAGACACGCCTGCAACCGGCCCTGCTCGACTTGGCCCGGCGCGGAAAGCTGCGCCTGTTCGGAGAACCGGACCGCAGGATCGATCCCTGCCATGTCGACAACGCCGCCGAAGCGCATGCGCTCGCGATCGAACGTCTCGACATCGGCGCCGGACCGGCCGGCAGGACCTACTTCATCGGCCAGGGCGAGCCGCTCAGCATCGAATCGTTCCTCAATGCGATGCTGCGCGCCGGCGGCTTTCCGCCGGAGAAGCGCCGCATGACCGCGATCGCCGCACGCGCACTCGCGACCGGCGCGCGCGTGCAGGGCGATGACGGCACGCCACTGATCAACGCCGGCTCGCTCGAACTGTTCAGCCGGGCGAGCTGGTTCAATCTCGGCGCCGCGCGCCGCGACCTTGGATACACGGCCAAGGTGTCGCTCGCCGAAGGCATGAGCCGCTTGCAGACCCAGCTCGCACGCGAACGCATGCAGGGCCGGGCCTGAACCGGACAGGCTGGCGGCGTTCCGAGGCGACGCGGACGCGGCGGCTTGCCGGCTAGAATGGCGCGATGACGACCACCGCCTCCGCGCCGCGGCGCACGCCGAACCCCGTACTTGCGCTGCTCGGGCGCGCCCTCGAAAGCGCGCTCGGGCATGCGCTCGCGCTCGATCCCGATACGCGCGATGCGCTCGGCACACTCGAGGGCCGGGCGCTTGCGGTCGATTTCCGCGGTACCGGCCTCGCCCTGCGACTCGCGGTATCGGGCGGTGCGCTGCGGGTGGGGCCGGCGTTCGAAGCCGACAGTGACCTGCGCGTCGCCGCGACCCCCGGCAGCCTGCTCGGCATGGCTCTCGCGCGCCTGCGCGGGGACGCCGATGCGGTGTTGCCGGGCAAGGTCGAGATCGCCGGCGACGCCGAACTGGCCCGGCGCGTCGAGCGCCTGCTGACCCGCTTCGAACCCGATGTCGATGAAGCGTTCGCGCGCGTGTTCGGCGATGTCGCCGGCTACCAGGTCGCGCGCCTGCTGCGCGGCGCGTTTGCCGGTGCCCGTGCGGCAGCAGGCGGGTTCGCCCGCGACAGCGCCGACTGGCTCGTCGAGGAAGGCCGCGTCCTCGTCGCGCGTGCCGAGATGGAGCAGTTCCTCGACGACGTCGACGACGTGCGCGAACGCGGCGACCGGCTCGCCGCGCGCGTGCAGCGCATCGTTCCGGCGAACTTCGCATGAGTCCGGGCCTGCGCCTGCTGCCGCGCATCACACGGATCGCGGCCGTCATCGTGCGTTATCGCCTCGACGACGTCGTCGATGACGCCCGCCGCGTGCGCCTGTTGCGCTGGGCCAGGCTCGTCGTGCCGCGCGCCAGGCCCGAAATCGCCGCCCTGCCGCGCGGGGCAAGGCTGGTCCTCGCCCTGACCGAACTCGGTCCGATCTTCGTCAAGTTCGGCCAGATCCTCTCGACCCGGCGCGACCTGTTGCCGGCCGACATCGCCGACGAGCTGACCCGGCTGCAGGACGACGTCGCACCGTTTCCCGGCGCGCTCGCGCGCGCGGCAGTCGAGCGCGCGCTCGAGGCGCCGATCGGCGAATGCTTCGCCGCGTTCGACGAGACCCCGCTCGCGTCGGCTTCGATCGCCCAGGTGCATGCCGCGCGCCTCGCCGATGGCCGCGACGTCGTGGTCAAGGTCCTGCGCCCCGACATCGCCGGGAGGATCGCACGCGATGTCGAGTTGCTGCGCGCGCTCGGTGCACTGGCCGAACGCGTGCATCCGAATGCCGACAAGATCCGTCCGCGCGAAGTCGTCGCCGAGATCGAGTCGACCCTGCTCAACGAACTCGACCTGCAGCGTGAAGGCGCCAACGCGAGCCTGCTGCGGCGCAATTTCCTCGATTCCGATGACCTCTACGTGCCGGAAGTGTTCTGGTCGCACACGAAGGTCGGCGTGCTGACGCTCGAACGCGTGCGTGGTATTCCGGTCGACGACCTCGGCGCGCTCGACGCGGCCGGAATCGACCGCGTGCGGCTCGCCGAAAAGGGCGTGCAGCTGTTCTACACGCAGGTGTTCCGCGACAACTTCTTCCACGCCGACGCCCATGCCGGCAACATCTGGGTCGATGCGTCGCGGCGCGACAACCCGCGTTTCATCGCGCTCGATTTCGGCATCATGGGTTCGCTGCCCGAGCAGGACCAGTACTGGCTCGCCGAGAACTTCCTCGCCCTGTTCAACCAGGATTACCGGCGCATCGCCGAACTCCACCTGCGCGCAGGCTGGATGCCGCGCCACGTGCGCAGCGACGAACTCGAGGCCGCCGTGCGCGCGGTCTGCGAGCCGTACTTCACGCGCCCGCTCAGCGAGATCTCGCTTGCCGACGTCGTCATCAAGCTGTTCCGCACCGCGCGCCGGTACGAGTTGACGTTGCAGCCGCAATTGATCCTGCTGCAGAAGACCCTGCTCAACATCGAAGGCGTCGGCCGCCTGCTGCATCCCAAGATCGACATCTGGGCGACCGCGCGGCCCGTGCTCGAACGCATCTGGTGGAAGCGCCGCGGCCCGCGCGCCATGTTCGCCAAGCTGCAGCGGCGCATTCCGGAATGGCTCGCGGTCGCGCCCGAGATGCCGCAACTCGTGCACGACTGGCTCGAGCAGGCGACCCAGGGGCGTGGCGAACTGCGCATCACCTCGGCCGATCTCGAGCGCCTCGAAGCACGCGCGCGGGTCAGCCAGCGACTCGCGGCGACGCTGACGATCGGCGCGAGCTTCACGCTCGCCGCGGTCCTGCTTCAGGTGTTCGGCGGACCCGCCGCACGCTTCGGCGAGGTATCGCTCGCCGCGATAGTCGCCGGTGCGGTCGCGGTGATCGCGTTCGTCGCCGCCCTGCGCACGCGCTGAGTCGCGGATGATCCTGCATCTGGACGAGGCAATCGTCGTCGTCGACAAGCCGGCCGGCATGCCCGTGCATCGCAGCCGAATGGTCGCCGTCGACGAGGTGTACCTGATCGACCGCGTGCGCGAGCAGGTGCCGGGCCCGCTGCACCTGATCCATCGCCTCGATCGCGGCACGAGCGGCGTCGTCCTGATCGGCCGCAATGCCGAGGTCGCCGGCGTGCTCGGACGCCAGTTCATGCAGCGCGATGTCGAGAAGACCTATCTCGCGGTCTGCCGGGGCTGGCCGGATCCGCACGGCGAGATCGACTACCCGCTGCCCGGCGTACGCGAAAACAGCGAGCGCAAGCCGGCCCTGACCCGCTGGCGGCGCCTCGCCACGATCGAGGTGCCGATCGCGATCAATCGCTACGCACAGCAACGCTATGCGCTCGTCGAGGTTTCACCCGAGACCGGCCGCTACCGGCAGATCCGCCGCCATTTCGCGCACCTGCGCCATCCGCTGATCGGCGACACGAGCCATGGCCGCACCGAGCACAACCGCCTGTACAAGCAGCACTACGGCGTGCATCGGCTGTTGCTGCATGCCTGGCGCCTCGGGTTCAACCATCCGCTCGGTGGCGAACGCCTGCACATCGAGGCGCCACTCGATGCCGAATTCGCGGGCCTGCTTGCCCGGTTCGGGTGGTCGATCGAATGATGGGGCGGAGGCGCGACGCTCAGGCGCGCCGACCGCAGCGGACATGGAACGCCCAGCGCACGCCGCGCTTTTCCATGGGGTCGCCCCAGGCGCTGCGCAGGTCGGGCTCGACGATGCCGACCGCGTCCTCGCCGGTCGCCTTCAGCAATCGCTGGCTACCTGACCAGGAACGCAGGTAGGCAAGGAATTCGTCGACGTCCCACTCCATCGTCATGTCGAAGCGCGGCACCTCGATGCGCTCGAACGGGAAGGCGAGTGTGCGATAGCCCGATTCGACGAGCGCGCGCTCGGGAGGCCACCAGGCCGCCGTCAGATCGCGGTACAGGCGATCCGTCTGCACATCGACCGCCGGCGATACGGCGCAATCGGCATACGTCCATTCGGCGAGGACGCCGCCCGGGCGCAGCACGCGACGCACTTCGGCGTGGAAGCGCTCGAGATCGAACCAGTGCAGGGCCTGGCCGACCGTGACGAGATCGGCGCTCGCCGTGGTGAGCGAACACCGCTCGGCCGGCTCGACGTGATAGTCGATGTTCGCGCGTGCAATCGCATTCGCGATCTGCTCGGCACTCGGATCGCTGGCGAAGACGCGCTCGAAGCGCGCGGCCAGCGCAACGCTGGCCTGGCCATTGCCGCATCCGGCATCCCAGGCCAGTCCGATGGAAGGCGCCTGGGCGGCGAGCCAGTCGAACAGCGCTTCCGAATAGGTCGGGCGCGCCTCGCGATAGACCGCGGCATGGCCCGAGAAGTGGTCCTTGAATGTCATCGCGATGACGCCCCGGCCGGTTCGTGGCGGCGGCTCTCGCCCGGTTGCAGGTCGCCGAGTTCGTGCTCGCCGATCCGCGTGCGGACGAGGCGCAGGGTCGGCAGGCCGACCGCGGCGGTCATGCGCCGGACCTGGCGGTTGCGGCCTTCGCCGATGCGCAGCTCGAGCCAGGCGGTCGGCTTGTTCCTGCGCATGCGCACGGGCGGCACGCGCGGCCACAGCCAGGGCGGTTCGCCATCGAGCGCACGCACGGCGGCCGGCAAGGTCGGACCATCGTTCAAGGTGACGCCGAGGCGCAGGCGTTCGAGTGCGTCCTCGCCCGGCTCGCCTTCGACCTCGACGAGGTAGGTCTTGAGCCGGCGGTGACGCGGATCGGTCAGGCGATGGGCGAGCGCGCCATCATCGGTGAGCAGCAACAGGCCTTCGGAATCGCGGTCGAGGCGTCCGGCCGCATAGACGCCCTTTTCGGCGATGAAACCGGCGAGCGTCGGCCGGCCCTCGCCGTCGGTGAACTGGCACAGCACGCCATACGGCTTGTTGAAGAGGATCAGCACGCGCTCGGGTGCTGCAGCTGCGACGGCGTGGCCGCGGCAGCTGCAGCCACATCGGTCACGGCTTCGCCGGAGCCGGGCCGCTGTCGGTACCCTGATTGAAGATGCCGTCGCCCTTCGGCTTGGCGAACTTCAGCGTCATGCGGTCGGACTCGCCGATCGCGAGGTACTTGTCGCGATCGACATCGCCGAGGGTCAGCACGGGCGGCAGGGTCCACACGCCCTTCTCGTAGTCCTTCGTGTCCTTCGGATTGGCGTTGATCTCGCTCTGCTCGACGAGTTCGAAACCGGCGTCGGTGGCGAGCTTGATCACGTAATCGGTCGGCAGGTAGCCCGAGCTCTTGACCGCCTCGTAGCTGGCGCCGGGCGCGGCGCGATGCTCGACGACACCGAGCACGCCGCCCGGCTTCAGGGCGGCGTGGAACGCCGCGAACATCGCCGGTGCGGCATCGTTGGAGGCCCAGTTGTGCACGTTGCGGAACGTCAGCACGACATCGGCCGTGCCGTCCATGCCGAAGCTCGGCGCCTTCGGATCGAACTCGGCGTACTTGACCTCGCCGTATTGCTCGGGCAGCTGGGCGAACTTCGCGCGCAGGCGCTCGTTGCCGCGCTTGGCGTAGTCTGACGAGGCATCGGTCGCGATCGCGGCCACGTAATTGCCATTGCCCTTGAGCATCGGCGCGAGGATTTCCGCATACCAGCCACCGCCTGGGGTCACCTCGATCACGCTGGCGCCGTCGTTGACGCCGAAGAACGCGAGCGTCTCCTTCGGATGGCGATAGGCGTCGCGGGCCTTGTTCTGCTCGGAACGCCAGGCACCGGCGAGTGCCGCATCGAGGCGGCTGACGCCGGCATCGGTTGCGGTCTGCGGCGGCGTGGTCTGCGCGGGCTGATCGGCCGCGGCGACCGGCGCGGTCGGCGGTTCGGCTTTCTGGCCGCAGGCGGTCAGGGTCAGCGCAATGGCGAGCGAAAGGGCGAGCTTCATCGTGTCCTCCAGGGAGCCGCCGGCGCGGCGATCGTCGGCTAGCGTAGGAGGGTGTCCGGCATTGGTCAATCGACGTGAACGGCGCTGCGCGCGGGATGTCGGCCACGCGGCGCGGCGCGGCCGTCGTCGCGATCGGAACCTTGAAGCGGGCTTCAGCAGGGTGAAGCGATCGTCGCCGCAACAACGTCAGATGAACGCGGATCGCGGATCGCGCATGCAGGCCGGAATGTTTGCGCGCAATTCATGTCGGCCCGACTAAGGTGTCGCCGAAGCGCGGGATTGCAGATGACCACCGCGTCGCCCCGAACCGAATCAAAGGAGATTGTCATGCTGCATTACGCCATCGTCTTTCTTGTCGTCGCCCTGATCGCCGCCGTGCTCGGTTTCGGTGGCATCGCCGGCGCCGCCGCGGGCATCGCGAAGATCCTGTTCGTTGTCTTCCTTGTCCTGTTCGTCGTTTCGCTGATCTTCGGGCGCCGCCGCCCCTCGGCCTGACCGCGTGCGTGCAGGAGTGGCAACGCGCACGCCTTCCCCCGGGCCGCTGCGCCGTCTTCCCGCCCTCCAGATGTAGTCTTGCCACTCCTGCACGCTCAGCGTCGTGAGCGAACGTACGAAGGCCCGCCGATGCGGGCCTTCGTTTTTCCCGGTCCGGCATTTCAGCGTGCGAGGCGTGCCGACTCCGGATACGGCGGCACATCGTGCCAGGCGCCCAGGGCGAGCTGCTGCTGCACCGCGCGCCACCATCCGGCGTTGAAGATCTCGGGATGGCGCTCGAGCAGGGCCGCGCGCAGCGGCGCCGGCACGCCAAGGAAGCGCGGGAACATTTCCGGGAACACGTCGCCCTCGCGCACCGTCAGCCAATCCTCGAGCGGGCGCGTCTCGTCTTCGTCGCGCGCCTCGGGCAGTTCGCGGAACCGGCAGGATTCGAGCAGGCACAGTTCGTCGTAGTCGTAGAAGATCGCACGGCCGCCGCGCGTGATGCCGAAGTTCTTCAGCAGCAGGTCGCCCGGGAAGATGTTGCTGCGGGCGAGGTCCTTGATCGCCTGGCCGTAGTCGAGCATCGCGCGCAATGCGTCGGCCGCGGGCGCCTCGCGCACATGCAGGTCCATCGGACGCAAACGCCGCTCGACGTAGCAATGGCGCACGACCACGTCCGACCCTTCGACGACGACGCTTTCCGCACATTCCGCGATCAGTTCCTCGAGCATCGATGGTTCGAATTGCGCGAGCGGCAGGCGCAGGTAACGGAATTCCTGCGCATCGACGAGCCGGCCGATACGGTCGTAGCGGAACACGAGCCGGTATTTTTCCTCGACCTCGCGCCGCGCGATGTCCTTCGGCCACGCGAACCGGTCGCGGATCACCTTGAAGACGAGCGGATATGCGACCGGCGTGAACACGGCCATGACCATGCCGCGTTCGCCGTCGGCACGCACGAGACGCTCGCCCGGATCGCGCGCGAGGTGGCGGAACAGATGCCGATAGCGTTCGGTCTTGCCCTGCTTGGCGCGCCCGAGCACGGTATAGAGTTCCTCGACCGGCTTGTGCGGCATCAGCGCGCCGAGGAACACGACCGTATCGCCGATCGTCGGCAGGTCCGCGTGGAAGTAGCTGCGCGTGGAACCGAACAGCCGCGAAACCTGGTCGAGTTCGGTCAGCACGGCATCGGCGCGAACGCCGGATGTTTCGCTGACGAGGGCGACGACGAGCGGCGCGACACGCGTGCCGGTGACGAGGCGACCGACGAGATACGCGCGGCGCTCGCGGAAGAACGCGACTCTCAGGAGCTCGATCGCCTCGACCGGATCGGAGCAGTCGGCATGCATCCGCTGCCCGAGGGCCGCGGCGATCGCACCGGCACAGCGCACGGCATCGGCATAGCCGTTGGCGAACGGGAAGTCGGCCAGCATGTTCCGGCAAGCCAGTTCGAGTCCGCGCCTGCAGTCGTGCCGGTGCATGGCGACCGGTGCCTTGATCGCCGCCGCAGGTTCAAGGTCGAGCTCGATGAATTCGATGTCGGGATCGACGCCGGTCGTGCCGAAATGCCGGCGCGACAGCGAACTGAAGAATGTCTTCGGCAGTTCGCGGTCGAGCAGCGGTTCGACGAGCCCGGCGAAGTGCCGGCGCATCGTGATCCATGACTGGCGCGAGCGCATGCGCTCGTCGAGCAGCAGTTCGAGGCGACCGAGCGTCTCGCGGATGCAGACATCGTAAAGGTCGATGCGCGCCGCGGCGTCGACCTGGGCGTACTTCCAGTCGCGCCGCTCGAACCGGCGTCGCGCACGCCGCGTGATGTCCGAAAAGCGCTCGTTGTAGTCGAGGAACGCGTCGAGCACCAATGCGGCCGCGCGCGCCTGGATCGACGATGATGCAGCGGCACGGGGCGCGTTCATGTCGGCAGTCTATCGAAGCAGGCCATGCCCGCGCTGTCGCAGGAGCGGCCCCGGCCGCAGCCAGCGGTCGCCGCAGATTGCATCGCGCCGCACCGTTGAATCGCGCCGCTCCGTTGAATCGCGCCCGGGGGCGCTCCTACCGAAATACGGCGCGGGATTCGATGACTGTTACGGCGTTACCGCGCTGTCGTAGGAGCGGCCC
>CAZPLY010000010.1:0-121457 GCA_964587775.1 uncultured Dokdonella sp. | reverse complement strand
TGCGCGGCGAACAGTTGGGAATAGAAGCCGATGCTGCGGTTCAGGTCATCGACGTTCAGGTGGACGTGGAAGCGTTTCATGGGAAGTCCTTTCAGCAGGTGGTGCAGATGGCGGAAGACGGGCTGACCTCGCACACGCCGCCCTGGCAGCAGTGCTCGGTCAGGTAGCCGATCAGGCCGTTCATGCGGCTGTACTCGGCGCGGTAGATCAGGTTGCGGCCCTGCTGCTCGATCGTGACGAGGCCGGCGTGCGCCAGCTCCTTCAGATGGAAGGACAGGGTGTTGCGGGCCACGTCGAGCTGGTCGGCCAGGATGCTGGGCGTCAAACCCTCGGGGCCGGCGACGACCAGGGCGCGGAACACGCGCAGACGCTGGGCATGGGCCAAGGCACTCAGGGCGGAAACAGCTTGGGTCTCGTTCATTATTCGATAATACAACATTTATTGAATCATTGTGCAAGTCATCAGTAGGCAGAACTGCATGGCGTCCCGGCGTCCCGGCGTACCGGCGTACCGGCGTACCGCCGTCGGGCTCGCGGGCTGCGCCCCGCGCTTCGTGCCGAATCGCGGCCATCCGGCTTGATCCCTGACGCCTCCGGCCCTTGAGGGCCTGCGCGCTCCGCTTGCCCCAAAAGCCGACTGTGTGCAGTGGGCGGGGTGTGGGCGGTCTTGCTGTTCCCTTCACCGTATCACGGCGTTCTCGCCGTCAAGGGCGGCGCGCGCTTGTGCGCGCTTGCGTCCTGGCGGCCGTCTGCGACCCCTGACTGCTTGCGCTGCGCCGTGCTGGCCACGGTTCCGGGCAATTCCGCCCGAGCAACCGGAGCACGATCATGTCGCAACTGTCCTTTTCCTCGTTCGATGCCTCGCTGATGGTGCGTGACGCACAGGGCCGCTACCTGCTGGCGACGGCAGACCAGATTTTGGAGGCCGCGCGCCACGCCATCGAGCAGAAGATGCAGCGTGGTGCCTCGTTCAGTTCGCCGGCGGCAGTCAAGGAGTACCTGCGCGCCAAGCTGGCTGGCTTCGAGCACGAAGTGTTCGCGGTGCTGTTCCTCGATACGCAGCATCGCCTGATCGAGTACGCGGAGATGTTCCGCGGCACCATCGACAGCGCATCGGTGTATCCGCGCGAGCTGGTCAAGGAGGCGCTCCGGCTCAACGCGGCGGCGGTCATCGTTTCGCACAACCACCCGAGCGGCAATCCAGAGCCGAGTGGCGCTGACAAGGCACTGACCCAGCGGCTCAAGGAGGCGCTGGCGCTGGTGGATGTCCGCACGCTGGATCACATCATCGTGGCGGGCGACAGCACTACGTCCTTCGCCGAACGCGGCCTGATCTGACCAAGGGGGCTTCGGCCCCCTTTTTGCTGTGCCCGGTGGGCAACTCCGGCCCTCGCGGGCCTGCGCGTGCTACGTACTTTGCCGAAAGCCGGTGTGCTTGGGGGGTGCGAGGGAGGCGGTCTTGCTGTTCCTTCATCGTGCCACGGCGTTCTCGCCGTCAAGGGCAGCGCGCCGTTGGCGCTTGCGTCCTGGCGGCCGTCGTTGACCCCTGACTGCTTGCGCTGCGCCGTGCCCCGGAAGGGTCGGGCAATTCCGCCCGGCAACCTTTCAGGAGTTCACCATGAACAACGCACTCATCACCGACGAGCAGCACATCATGCTGCTGGCCAACGGCCGCGAATCCTTGGAGAACCCGGACTTCGATCCGGCGCCCGTGGTCAAGCTGTTCACGCCAGATGCCGGCGCGACCTGGCTGCTGACCGAGATTGATCCCGATGACCACGACCACGCCTTCGGTCTTTGCGACCTGGGCCTGGGAATGCCGGAAATCGGCTGGGTCAGTTTGGGCGAGCTGGCGACGGTGCGCGGCGGGCTGGGCCTGCTGATCGAGCGCGATTTGTCCTTCCGCGCCGAGAAGCGGTTGAGCGCCTACGCGCGCGATGCGCGGCTGGCGGGAAGGGTCATCGTGTGACCTCGCAAGCGCGTCGCCCTTCGGGGTGACGCGCTTTCTTTTCTTTTTGCGGCGCCTGCATCAGCAGCAAATATCAGACTTCACTTCAACGCCGTCAGCCGACAACGCAGCGGTTCGTGGCTATGCGCCGCCGCCAAATATCTCATCAAATGTTGAGTGATTGAAAAACTCATCCGTAGCCGGCACCGAGTAATTCGGCACACTCGAAACATACCCGCAGAAAGTTCCGAACGTGGGATCTCGTCCCAACGCACCCGGCGATGTGACATTCGACTTGTAAATCACGGCCGCGCTCGGGTCTATGAATCCAGTGACGACAAAGCAATTCGCTACAAGCTCGGAACAAAAATAGCGGCCTTTCTCGATAGGTGCGGGTGTGTACGTTCCATTGAAGAACGCATGGAGCTGTTCAGTGAGTGAAAGCTGGTGAACGTCGCTTCTCTTCTTGAAAGTCACCACGTCGCGCAGGTTGTATTTCGCCCCGGACGCCACGATGGAATCTACAAAAGCGTTCATGGCTTGAACGCGCTCTGGCGGTCGCCACGCATCGGGTTGGCGGAACACTGCGACATGATCGTAGCGTTTGATTAGGTCTTCAATCTGAACCTTGCCTACGCCGCCTGAGACCGTTGCTTCTGCCGCGACACAAGGTCCGATACAAATTGCGGCGTGCGTGTATTCGCTGTCCGTAACGCGAGTGATGCCCTTCCCAACCGGGTCGATTTTTGCATCTTTATAGCAAAGCAGAACGTCGCCTGCGCGAATCTCGTTGGCGTGCATCATCTTCATTTTCTTCTCGTCATTGAGTTCAAGTCACACATATCAAGCGTAGAGAATAAACGAGCAATTTGTGCGTCTCCGCTTCGCGGACCGCGCTGCTCCAGGTTCGCTGTTCGCTCATCCCTTACGGGACTGGCATTCGCCAGCCTTCCACATCCCTGACGCCTCCGGCCCGGCTTCCAGCTTCGGGCCTGCGCGCTTCGCTTGCCGTGCGGTCTGCATATCGAGGCGGCCGTTGCCATGTCCAGCCGTCTTCCCTGACTCCATCACCTTGTCCGCGACTGTAGCCCGCGGCCGGGTGCCGTCAAGGCGCGCAGGGCCGTGTCCTCGGCTGCGCCTGCGGGCCGCACCAACCCTGCGCTTGCCTCCTTGACGGCCCCCGTCCGCGCGCTCCTGACCGTCGCGGGCGATGAACTCAGGAAAGACGGTGGCAACAGGGCCAACCGGGTTCCTCGTGCCGACCGCACCGAACAGCCGAAAGGCTGGGCTCCGAATCTAGGAATCCGGTGTGCGGTGTGAACAGCAAACCCTTCTTTGTCAGGAGAAAGACCATGCAACTCGCATCCCGTTTCGCTTCCCGTTCGCCGGTGCTGCGTTCCGACTATCCCTTGTCGGATGACCAAATCCGCGCCGTGGCCCCGTCCATCTTCGCGGACGCCCCGCACGAAAGCCGCTCCGAGCGGTACAGCTACATCCCCACCGCGACCGTGCTGCAAGAACTGCGCGGGGAAGGCTTCGAGCCTTTCATGGTGACGCAGACCCGCGTGCGCCACGACGACCGCCGCGACTACACCAAGCACATGATCCGGCTGCGCCACGCCAGCCAGATCAACGGCCGCGAGGCCAACGAAATCATTCTCCTGAACTCCCATGACGGTACCAGCAGCTATCAGATGCTGGCCGGGATGTTCCGCTTCGTGTGCAGCAATGGCCTTGTCTGCGGCGACACCGTGGCCGACGTACGCGTGCCCCACAAGGGCGACGTAGCCGGGCACGTCATCGAAGGCGCTTACGAAGTCCTGCACGGCTTCGACCGGGCGCAGGAATCGCGCGATGCCATGCGCGCCATCACGCTGGACGCCGGGGAATCGGAAGTGTTCGCCCGCGCTGCGCTGGCGTTGAAGTACGACGAGGACAGGCCCGCGCCCATCACGGAATCGCAAATCCTGATGCCGCGCCGCCATGACGACGACCGCCGCGACCTGTGGAGCGTGTTCAACCGCACGCAGGAGAACTTGACCAAAGGCGGCCTGTCCGCCCGCGCCGCGAATGGTCGCCGCCAGACCACCCGGCCCGTGCAGGGCATCGACCAAAGCGTGCGCCTGAATCGCGCCCTGTGGCTGCTGGCCGATGGCCTGCGCCAGTTGAAAGCCTGAATCCCCACGCGGCAGGGGCAGGCAGCAGCCTTTGCCGCTTCTCTCGCTGCTGCATCCCAACCGCTAGGAGAAATCACCATGAACGCCGTACTCAAAACCGAAACCGTCGCCATCGAAGCCGCCGCACCGCTGGAAGTGGCCGACCCGACCAAGAACCTGATTTTGGTTCCGCTGTCGCAACTGTTGCCGCGCCGCTCCAAGCGCAACGTCCGCACGACCCCGCGCCAGTCCATCCCCGAACTGGCCGCGAGCATTGCCCGCATCGGCCTGCTGCAAAACCTGATCGTCATCCTTGCCGCCGATGGCGAGGCTTACGAGGTGGTGGCAGGCGACCGCCGCCTGACCGCCTTGAGGCTGCTGGCGAAGAAGAAGCGCATCCCCGCCGACTACGAGGTGCCGTGCCTGCTGGTGGCCAATGCGTCCGCCCGCACCGTCAGCCTCGCGGAGAACGTGCAGCGCGAGGCCATGCACCCCGCCGACCAGTTCGCGGCTTTCGCCGCGCTGGTCAAGGAAGGACGCCCCATCGAGGACATTGCCGCCGACTTCGGCGTGTCCCCGCTGGTGGTGCAGCGCCGCTTGAAGCTGGCGAACGTCTCGCCGCGCCTGATGGCCGATTACCGGGCCGGAGGCGTGACGCTGGAACAGTTGATGGCCTTGACCATCACCGACGACCACGCCGCGCAGGAAGCCGCGTTCTATGGTGCGCCGGAATGGCAGCGCAGCCCGTCCAAGCTGCGCGAGCGCCTGACCGAGCGCGAAATCGACGCCGCGCACGCGCTGGTGCGCTTCGTCGGGCTGGACGCCTACCGGCAGGCAGGCGGCGGCATCCGCCGCGACCTGTTCGCGGAAGGCGATGCCGGAACCTACCTCACCGATACCGCAGTGCTGGAAACGCTGGTGCGCGGCAAGCTGGATGCGCTGGCCGAGGACGTGCGCGCCGAGGGCTGGGCATGGGTGGAGGCCGTGCCGCATCTGGCCTACGAGGAACGGCAGGCTTTCCAGAACGCCCCGCGCCATCGCCGCGAGCCGACCACCCGCGAGGCCCGCCGCATTGCCTCGCTGCAAACCCGCCTCGACAAGATCGACGCCGAACTGGAAGAAGCCTGCCAAGGTGAAAGCAGCGAGGACGAGGCCAAGGCCGAGAAACTGGAACAGCGGCGCGATCAGGTGATCGGGGAACTGCAAGACGCGGAGGACGCCTTGCAAGGCTATGCGCCCGAGGTGCGCGAGGTGGCCGGTGCCATCGTCACCATCGACCGCAACGGCGAGGCCGTCATTCATCGCGGCCTGCTGCGCGAAGCCGAGGCGAAGGCGCTGCGCACGCTGGAAAAGCTGCGGCGCGGTTTCGGCAGTACCGAAGGCGAAGCCGCCAACGACGAGCACGAGGACGCCGACGACGCGCCCAAGGCCGCGAGCCTGTCCGACCGGCTGGCGCAGCGGTTGAGCGCCCACCGCACGGCGGCGCTGCAAATCGAAGTCGCCCGGCATCCGCAGGTCGCGCTGGCCGCGCTGGTGCATGGCATGGTGCAGAAGGTCTTGCAGCCCGACGCCTACGGCGATGGACTGCCACTCGGCGTGCGCCTCACGGCGCAAGACAGGCTGGAAGGCATGGCCCCGGACTGGCCGGAATCGCCTGCCGCCGTGGCGCTGCGCGAACTGCAACAGGTAGCCGGTGAAGCCTTGCCGGAGGACAGCGCCGAACTGTTCGCCGCGCTGCTGGCGAAGTCGCAAGACGAACTGGTGCGGCTGCTGGCCGTGTGCGTGGCTTCCACGGTGGACGTGGTGACGCCCCGTGCCACGCCGCACCAGCCCGGCAAGGAACTGGCGCAGGCCGTGGGCCTCGACATGGCCGCATGGTGGAAGCCGACCGCAGAAGGCTACTTCAAGCACGTTTCCAAGGCCGTGATTCTGGATGCCGTGGGCGCGTTTGCACCGGAATCCGTCACCCGGCTGGCGAAGCTCAAGAAGGCCGACATTGCCAGCGAGGCCGAGCGGCTGGCCGATGGCACCGGCTGGATGCCCGCCATATTCAAGGCCGAAGGCCCGCAGGAGGCCGCGCAGGAAGAAGGCCCGGAGCAGGACGCCCCGGAGGATACCGAGGCAATGGCGGATGAACCCGCCGAGGCACTGGCCGCTTGACCCGCGCCGAAGGCAAGCGCCCCGGCCTCGACCGGGGCGCTTCGCTTTGTGTGGTGGCGCATCGAGACGAAGGAATAACCGCGATCAGCACCGCGCCCAGGCCGTTCCGCCCTAGGCGCGGTGGACGCGAAATCCGGGTGCGACAGTGGCCGCGCCCGGTGTTCAAGGCCAATAGCCGAATTAAAACGCCGCCGCCTTCGCGCTGGCTCAGGCGGCGGCGTTGAAGGCATCGCTGTAGTGCGCGATGCCTTCCGGCACTGTCCCATGCAGGGCCAGCGCCATGAAATAGCCGGGCAGCACGCCCGGCAGTTGCAAGCCCGCATGGGCCTGGAAGCCAAAGCGCGTGTAGTACGTTGGATCGCCCAGCAGCACGCAGCCTGCGGCCTGCATAGCCCGCAGTTCAGACAGCGCCTGTTCCATCAGGCGCGAACCGATGCCTTGCCCCTGCCTTGGCAGCAGGACGGAGATCGGCCCCAACCCATACCAGCCCTCGGTCTTTCGCCCGTGCTCATGGGTGATCGTTACTGGCGACAGCGCGACGTGACCGACGACGCGCCCATGTTCTTCGGCCACGATGGAAAGCGTCAGTTCGTTGGCGGCACGCAAGGCGCGCACGATGAATTGCTCGGTGTGGCTGGTGTGTGGTGCATCAGCGAACGCGGCGATGGTCACGGCCTCGATGGCGGCAATGTCGTCCGGGGTTTCGTGTCGGAGCTGGAGGGTCATGGGCTTGTCTTCGATTGCTTCCTGAAAATATAGAACAGCCTGGGCGTGTCGGCGCACTGCGCCGCCGGGCTTTCGGGCTGCGCCCCGTGCCGCCTTTGCCGTCACGGCCATTCGGCTTCAATCCCTCACGCCTTCGCGCCTGCGGCGCTGCGCGCTTCGCTTGCCTCCAGGGGAAAGCCCTGCGGGCTATCCCCGCCGCGCGATGCTTGGCGCCCCTCGATGCCGCCCGAACCGGCTGCGCCGGATCGGCCCGGCCAGCGCCCCGCCGCGATGGGCGGGGCGCTGGCGAACACGCTGGCGCTCGCTGCGGCAGGTTGTGCAGGTGCGTGCCGTCCTCAACGCTGGCGGTTCCTGCCCATCACGTCACGAAGGACGGTTCACGGACAACCCGCCCGGCATCGCTATGGAGCTTCCACGCCACGCCTCAAGAGCGGCGCCGCAAGGTGCGGCGGGGGCGTTCTCGCCTGTCGTCGGGTGGTTGACCTGGCCCGCGTCAGTGGGCGAGCCGGAGAAGCCTTCGTGCGGGGATGCCGAGCCGGCCCCATCTCCTTTCGGAGCGGTCCGGCCCAAGGCGTCCTTGTCTCGTTGTGAATCCTGGCGGTGGCGCGGCTGCGCCTCGGGCTTCATGGCTGCAACCGTCCGGCGAAAACAATTTCCCCTGCGCTGCGCGCATTCCTCGCGGGCCAAATTCTTTTCGCCTCCCGGCTCTCCACTGCGTTGCGACCGCAAGCGGTGCAGCCAGCCCGTCCCCCGCCGGCCGGATCACAACAAGGACGCGATGGGCGCGAACCTTGTTCAACCGAAAGGAGAAAACATCATGGCCAACATCGGCACCTTCACCACCGACAAAGACGGCTTCACCGGCACGCTTCGCACCCTGACGCTCAACGTCAAGGTCAAGCTGGTTCCCAACGACAAGGGCAGCAGCGAGAACGCCCCCGATTTCCGCCTCCAGGCCGCCAGCCACGACATCGGCGCGGCGTGGAAGAAGACCAGCGAGGCTGGGTGCGAGTACCTGTCCGTGACCCTCGATGACCCTTCGTTCCCGGCAGCGGTCTATGCCCGCCTGATCGAAGGTGAGGACGGCACGCACGACCTGATCTGGTCGCGCAGCAAGCCCCAAGCGGCGTGACCGCCGCAGCGCCCCGCCCATCGCGGCGGGGCGCTGTGCTGCTAATAGCAGCACATCACCGCATCACGCGCGCGGCTCCGCCGCGTCGCGTTCGCTCAACACCGCCTCCAGCTCTTGGCGCACCTGCGCCAGCAGCTCGTCGGCCTTGCGCGGGCTGTCGCCCGCGTAGGCCAGCGTCAGCAGCGTGAGCGGATGGATCTCCATCACCTCGCACAGCTCGGCCAGCTTGTTCAAGGTGGGGCTTTTCAGGTCGCGTTCGAGGGTACTCATATAGGTGCGGCTGGACACGTCAGAGAAGGCTTCCTGGCTCAAGCCACGCGCCTTTCTGACTGTCTTCAACGCCTTCGCCAATGAGTTCCCAGCCGCCACCTATGGTTTCCTCTCAAAAACCAAGATGACATCCCATTGCGCCCTATAGGGCTACAATCTATAGTGTTCATTTGGTGCTCTCCGTTTTTGTGCCTCTACGGAAATCCGTATCGGCGGATTCCGGCAAAGCCATAGAACCGCATCCGTGCTTGCGCACGAAGGCGCAAATCCGGTTTCGTGGTTCTGCGCTTCGACGTGAAACCGCATTCGTGCATCATTGGATTTGTGGGATTGCCGACCATGCCCCAGCCATTCGCCACCGCCCCGGAGCGCGCGCAATTGCTCGCCAACGGCGAGGCCCGCGCCGCTGGCCGGGCCATCGACCCGGTGCCCGTGGTGCGGCTGTTCACCCCGGACGCGCACGTGACCTGGCTGCTGGCCGCACTCGATCCGGCCGATGGCGACACGGCCTGGGGCCTCATCGACCTGGGGATCGGGATGCCGGCACAGGGCACCGTCAAGCTGTCCGAGCTGGCCGGCATCGTTGGGCCGCGCCAGCAGCCCGTGATGCGCGACCTCTATTTCCGTCCCACGCGCACTCTGTCGGAGTACACCCGCGCGGCCGAGCGTGACGGCGCCATCCCGGACTGAACACAGCCTACTGTGACTTTTTCAGTCTGATGTCATGCCGGGCAGGTCTCAATCGGCATTCTTGCAGCGTAGCCCCACCAGTCTGATCCAAATAGACATGATGGCTGGCGCGGGCTGCGGCAGGCTGGCCTGTGCAGCACTCCAACTCGGGGCGCTGCCGCCGCAGCATTGAGACGAATACCGCAACGCATCGGAGCCAATCGGTCTTGACAACCCGATCCATCTTTTTGACCCATAACCTTTTGACGATGGCGATGTAGCGCGTAGTTCTTCCGTGGCGGCGAGTCCTGTTCGCAGGAGGAGGCGTCATGGTCGATCACAGCGCCGAGCCTTGGTATCCGACTGCCGCGTATCTGTACGTGCTGCATCTGGACGGCCTTGCGCTTGCCTGGGAATACCTGCGCCGGCATCCCGACTACCGGCTCGACTGGCTGCGCCGTCATCGTCGGCCACAAGCAGCCCAGCAGGCGGCGCATCACTGGGGCTTGCGCCTGCTGGAAGACCCGGCACTGGATGCGCGTGACGCGCATCCGGCCTGGCTGCCTGGTCATGCCGCCGTGGTGCAGCTCTACCCCGATGCCGATCCGCCGCTGGACGCGGCGACGTTCGCGTTCTGGCGTATCCCCGGCCACAAGCAACTGCTGCATGACGGCAAAGGGCTGGCGCTAATCGCGCGCAGCCCAGGCCACTGCCTGCGCTGCGCGCTCGCGGCCGGCCTGGAGGACGGCATGGCTGTCGCCTATGCCTATCGCGGCGGCGCTGCCGCGCCTGCACGCGGACAGGTGCCCGGCGCCGCTCTGGCCGATGCCAAACCCAGGCCAACACCTACCGCGCTGCTGGAACTGCACAGCTTGCAGGCGCTCGACGCGACCCTGGCGGGCGCGTCCTTGCGTGAAGTCGCGGAAGGACTGTTCGGCGTGGATGCCGCAGCCGATTGGTACAGCGATGGCGGGCTGCGCTCCAAGGTGCGCCGCCTGGTGCGTCGCGGCGATGCGCTGATGCGCGGCGGCTACCGCCACCTAGCACAGCTTCCGCCGCTTGAGAAGGGTCGTTTTGAAGACCAAGAAAAACGACCCTGAGCAGGAGAGCTTCGTTTTCTGAGACTGCCTCCATCCCGGTTGCGCTGGTGCAGCCGGCGTTTTCAACCGATGGAGGTTCACACCATGCGTCCCGCTCCCTTGCGGCCTGCCGCCACTGTCTCGACCGCTGCCGCGCAGCCCCAACGCTATCTCACCAACGACGAAGCCGCCGAGTACCTGCGCCTGTCGCCGCGCACGCTGGAAAAGCAGCGCGTGATCGGCGGCGGCCCGCGCTTTCGCAAGTTCGGCCGTCGCGTCATGTACGCCGTGGCCGACCTCGATGCCTGGGCTGCCGACCGCAGTTTCGAGACGACTTCCGATCCCGAATACGCCGAGCACCACTCGGCCGACAGCCGTGCGCGCTGATCGGCGGCGCGCGGCAGGCCATCGCCATGTCCAGCACCGCGCTGCCGCCCCGGCAGCGGCCGTTGCAGGAGCGCGAACAGCTCGACCTGTTCCGCGCCTTGCCCGGCGACATGGCGCCGCGCGACAGCCAGGACTTGATGGCCTATCCGTTCTTCTCGCTCGGCAAGTCCAAGCGGGTCAAGCCCATCGACTTCCGTGCGGGCAACGTGACGATCCGCGTGGAGGGAACAGCCGAGCACGGCATCGCCACGATTTGGGATGCGGACGTGCTGATATGGGCGGCCTCGCAGATCGTGGAAGCGAAGGACGCGGGCCTGCGGCCGTCGCGGCTGATGCGCGCCACGCCTTACGAGATCCTGCGCTACATTGGGCGCGGCAAGTCGCTGCGCGACTACCAGCGCCTCAAGGCCGCGCTCGACCGGCTGCAATCGACTACGGTGGCCACGTCCATCCGCGAGACGACCGGGCGGCGCCTGCACCGTTTCTCGTGGATCAACGAATGGAAGGAACTGGCCGATGCCCGCGGCACGCCGCTGGGCATCGAGCTGATCCTGCCGGACTGGTTCTATGCGGGCGTGCTCGACGCCGCCCTGGTGCTGACCATCGACCCGGCGTACTTCCGGCTGACCGGCGGCATCGAGCGGTGGCTGTACCGCCTGGTGCGCAAGCACGGCGGCAAGCAGGCATACGGCTGGCAGTTCGACTTTCGCTACCTGCACCAGAAATCCGGCAGCACTGCGAAGCCCTACGACTTCGCCTGCGACCTGCGCGCGCTGGTCGCGCGGCAGTCGCTGCCCGGCTACGTCCTGGGCATCGAGCGGATGCCGGACAGCGGCATGGAGCTGCTGACGTTCCGACCCGTGCCGCATACGGCACGGGGATAACTCCGGGAAAGCCTGTGGATGGTGTCGTGCTATCAGGCGTGCGGGGTATCGTGCTATCAGGCGTGGGACTATCGTGCTATCAGGCGTGCCGATCGGCCGCAAACCCGCTCCAGCATTGGGTTTGCGCGCTCTCTAACTTCCCTAACTTAATTTCTCTAACTTTTAGTAGAGAAACGCCGCTGCGGTGGACAACCACCACGCGGCCACAAGCGCAGCAGCAAAAGCCAGGCTTTCCAACACGGAGGGCCGCGCCATGATCGTCGCTCTGCTCAACCAGAAAGGCGGCGTGGGCAAGACCACGCTCGCCACCCACATCGCCGGCGAGCTTGCGATGCGCGGTCAACACGTCGTCCTGCTGGACGCCGACCCGCAGGGTTCATCGCTGGACTGGACACAGCGCAGAAGCCAGCAAGGCTTGCCAAGGCTGTTCAGCGCCGTGGGCCTCGCACGCGAAACGCTGCACCAAGAGGCGCCAGAACTCGCCAGGCGAACCGATCACGTCATCATCGACGGCCCGCCACGCATCGCGGCACTGGCGCGCTCCGCGCTGCTGGCGGCCGAGCGCGTGCTGATCCCCGTGCAGCCCAGCCCCTACGACCTGTGGGCCAGCGCCGAGATGGTGGCGCTAATCCGCGAGGCGCAGGTGTTTCGGCCTGCGCTGCGCGCGGCTTTCGTCATCAATCGGCGCGTCAGTACCACCGTCATCGGGCGCGAAGCGCGCCAGGCGCTCGCCGACCAACCGCTTCCTGCGCTGCGCTCGGAAGTGCATCAACGCATCGTGTTCGCCGACAGCGTGGCTGCTGGCCGGCTGGCACGCGAGACGGCGCCGGACAGCGCCGCCGCGCGTGAAATCACCGCCCTGGTGGACGAACTGCTGCGGTGGCCGACATGACCGAGAAGCCGCCACCGAACAGCAGAAGCACGGCAAAGCGCGTCGGCATCGGCGCGCGTCCGCCCGCGAATCCGCACGCCGAGGCGTGGATTCGCCAAGGCGACGTCGATGCGCTCAACAAGGGCGACCTCTACACCGCCCGCCTGACCCTCGACATCACGCCCGCGCTGCGCGCGCGCATCAAGGTGTCGGCCTTCACGCAGGGCGTGACCGTGGCCGATCTGCTGCGCGGCCTGCTGGAGCGTGAGTTTCCAGAGCATCGCAGGGAGAACGCACCATGACCGCATCCGCTTCGCCTGCCGCTGGCGCGGCTACGGCTGCGCTCGCAGCGCCTTCCGGCCAGCTTGCCAGCGCGCCGTTGACGCGCGTGGCACTGGCCTACATCGAACCACGCTTCAAGCTCTACCTGCGCTTCGGCGAACCCGCGCGCATGCATCAGCTCGATCGCTGGCGGCGCTGCGCGGTGTTCCAGCCGGGCGCCATGTTTTGCCGCATCCGCTGGCAGGCCAACGACTACGGCACGATTCGCTGGCAGCTCATGGTGATGCAGGCTTGCACGCCGCTCGATGCGGCGCAGCGCATTCCCGGCGTGCAGCCGGGCGCGCGCCTGCTGCTGCACGCCGAGGGCGAGAATCAGGTGCGCGCCGTGCTGGAGCGCATCGACGCCATCGAGGCGCTGGGCATCGCGCCTGCCGCTGCCTCGCCCGTGTACTGGCGCACGCTCGCCAACCGGCTCGCTGCGCGCCTACCGCTGCCCGAATACAACGCCGAGCGGCACGCCGCCTGGCTCATCGGGAGGGCGCTGCCATGACCACCGTTTCGACTGCCGGCACCGCGCCGCGTCCTCGCTCGCCCCGCGCACGTTTGCGCGCTCGCATCGTGCTGGCGGGCCTGTCCGCCTGCGGCCTCGCTGCGTTGGCCTGGGCGTCCTTCGTGCATCCGCTGCCGCGCCTGATCTACAACCCGTCCGACAGCGTGGCGGTCGGCTGGTATCGCGTTGATCCGCTGGGCCACGGCACCGGCTCGCTGCCACGTCCTTTGTCTGTGGACAGCATCGTCCTGACCACGCTACCGCCAGAAGCCGCTGCGCTGGCCGCGCAGCGCGGCTACCTGCCGGCGCGCGTGCCGCTGCTCAAGCGTGTGGGTGCCGTCGCGCCGCAGGAAGTGTGTATCGCGGGCGGCATCGTCCGCATCGACGGCGTGCCTTCGGCCGCCGTGCTGCCTGCTGACCGCTGGGGCCGGCCGCTGCCATCCTGGCAGCGATGCCGCCGCCTCGAACCCGGCGAACTGTTCCTGCTCAGCGTGACCAACCCGGCGTCGTTCGACAGCCGGTATTTCGGGCCGGTCAGCACATACGCCGTGATCGGCGTCGCGCATCCGGTCTGGCTGGATTCCCGCCCATGAGGGCCGTTGATTCGCTGCACGTCGCCGTGCGTCTCATCGTGCCATCGGGCGTGTCGTTCTGCTGTTCGTCGCCGTGTCGTCGCGCGTGCAGTGCGGGTGCCAATCCTACGCATTGGGCACCGCACTTCGCGTTGCCTTCGGCGCAGCCGTCCAACGTGCAGGCGTCTTGCCTCGAACGCGCCCGGCCTGCGGCCGTGTCCGCGTTCGCCGGCGCGCTGGCTGCTCGCGCAGCAGCGCCGCCGGGCCGCCGCTGCCCGGAGCGCCAGCGAGGGGCAAAGGCGGAAGGCAAGACAAAAGGACGCGGCACCGGGCCGCGTCAAAAGCCAGTCTGCACATGGGGGTTGCGCGGCACGCAGCGGCTTCGCCGCCGTGCCGCTTGTGGCGCGAAGCCGGCGCCGATGCGGGCATGTCTGCGTGCTTCGCACGACCGGACACGCCGGAGCTTGCAGGGAACGCAGCCATGACCGACCGCCGCGACGACGATTTCCGCATCCGCCCCAGCGCCCCGAAGAATCGGGGCCAGGGCTTCGTCTCCAAGGTGCTCAAGCAGGCAGGCAAGGCCAGCAGCGGCAAGTCCGCTGTGCGCCGTCCTGGCACTGCCAGCGGCACCGGGAGGGGCACCGGCCAGCGGCCCGGCTCGCGCCTGGGGCGCGGCCACACGGCGGCGCGCTTCGCCGGGGCGAAGCTGACGCCCATGTCGCGGCGCGTGACCATCAAGACGCTGCTGGTCAATCAGCGCCAGGCCAGCCCGCAGTCGCTCGCCAAGCACCTGCGCTACATCGAGCGCGATGGCGTGGGCCGCGATGGCGAGCCGGGCCAAGCCTACGGGCCGCAGACCGATGCCGCCGACCTCGACGCCTTCAAGGAACGCTGCGCCGACGACCGGCACCATTTCCGCTTCATCCTCGCCCCCGAGGACGGCGCGGAACTGGAAGACCTGCGCACCTACACGCGCCACCTCATGGGCCGCATGAAGGCCGACCTGGGCACCGGCCTCGATTGGGTGGCGGTCAACCACTGGAACACCGACAACCCGCACACGCACATCGTCGTGCGCGGACGTGACGACACGGGCAAAGACCTCATCATCGCGGGCGACTACATCGCCGACGGCCTCCGCCACCGGGCCGCCGAACTGGCGACCGAATGGCTGGGGCCGCGCACCGAGCTGGAGATCCAGCAGACCTTGCAGCGCGAGGTGGAGCAAGAGCGGTGGACGAGCCTGGATCGCACCTTGAAGCGCGAGGCCGGCGACGATGGCCTGGTGCATGTCGAACGGCTCAACGAACCCCGCTTGCAGCGCCAACGCCTGCTGCTGATCGGCCGCCTGCAACGCTTGCAGCGCATGGGCCTGGCCGACGAGACGCAGCCGGGCACCTGGGCCGTTCATGCCGATGCAGAGAAGACCCTGCGCGCCCTGGGCGAGCGTGGCGACATCATCCGCACGATGCAGCGGGCAATGAGTGGGCAGCCGCGAGAACTGGTGGTGTTCGAGCCGGGCGACGATGGCCGAACTATCCTCGGGCGCGTGGCCGCGAAGGGGCTGGCCGACGAGCTGCGCGACCGGGGCTATCTGGTCATCGACGGGGTGGACGGCAAGGCGCACTACGTCGCGCTCAATGCCCGCGACGAGCTGGCGAACTACCCGACCGGGGCCGTGGTGGAGGTGAAGGGATCGGCCGACGTGCGCGCGGCCGACAGGAACATCGCCGCGCTGGCGAGCAATGGCCTGTACCGTACCGACCATCACTTGGCCGTGGCACAGGGCCAGGCCGTGCCGGGCCGCGACCCGCAGGAGGTTGTGGCGGCCCACGTTCGCCGGCTTGAAGCCCTGCGCCGGGCCGGCATCGTGGAGCGCGTGACCGAGGGGCTATGGAAGGTGCCGGGCGATCTGCCCGAGCAAGGCCGCCAGTACGACGCGCAGCGCCTGGGCGGCGTGGCCGTGGAACTGAAATCGCACCTGCCCATCGAGCGGCAGGCCCGCGTGATCGGGTCCACCTGGCTCGACCAGCAGTTGATCGGCGGCGGCTCGGGCCTGGGCGATCTGGGCTTTGGTGGCGACGCCAAGCAGGCCATGCAACAGCGCGCCGACTTTCTGGTCGAGCAGGGGCTGGCCGAGCGGCGCGGGCAGCGCGTGATCCTGGCGCGCAACCTGCTGGGCACGCTGCGCAACCGGGAGTTGGCACAGGTCGCCAAGGACATTACGGCCGAAACGGGCCTGGAGCATCGCCCCGTGGCCGACGGACAGCGCGTGGCTGGCATCTACCGGCGCTCCGTCATGCTTGCCAGCGGGCGCTATGCGATGCTCGATGACGGCATGGGGTTCAGCCTGGTGCCCTGGAAGCCGGTGATCGAGCAGCGGTTAGGGCAGCAGATTGCAGCGACAGTGCGCAGCGGCAGGGCGACTTGGGAAGTTGGTCGGCAACGCGGGCAATCAATCGGCTAACCACTTGCTACCGATCACAGTATTCAGTTCAAGCCGTTTGTCGTTCCTTGGCGATGAATCTCAGTCCAACCCCAGGTTCAGTCACGATATAACGGGGTGCGGAAGCATCGTCTCCAAGTTTGTGACGCAACTTGCCGACAAGAATGCGTAAGTAGTGAGCATCTTCGTCGTGCGTCGGTCCCCACAGTTCCCTTAAAATTTGCGTTTGCGTGATCAACCGTCCTGGTTGGAGAGCCAATAGAGACAGTAGAGAAAACTCCTTACGACTTAAAGTGACGATCTGGCCATGAACCGTCACTTCCCGGTTTACCAGATCTATGCTGACAGTCCCATCGTCATAGACTGGACCTTCCTCCAGACCAGATCCTACGGTTCGCAGGAATGCGCGAATACGCGCCATGAGTTCCTCGACACCGAATGGTTTGGTCACGTAATCGTTAGCGCCCGCATCTAACAAGGCTACCTTTTCCTCCTCGCCGGACCGCACCGTCAACACTATGACAGGCACGCGTGACCACTGCCGAAGCTCTTTGAGAACTTCCTTTCCGTCCTTGTCCGGCAGCCCCAGATCAAGAACGACGAGATCCGCCCCCTTACTGGCTAGCAGCGTTAGTCCCTCGCGTCCCGTTCCTGCCAACAGGGTGGCATAGCCCTGCGAACGCAAACTGATGTCGATGAACTTGCGAATCTGCGGTTCATCATCGATTACAAGAATCCTGGCAGCCGGCGCGCTCGCAGTCGATTCATTAGGTCGTCCCATCATCTTCTTTCGCCTCTTGCTTGGCATATTCGCCCCACGGCAAGGTCAGACGGATCGTGGTTCCCTTGCCTTCCCGTCCGGGCAGTGCCTGGACGCTGCCCATATGGGCGCCCACGATGCCTTGGACTATCGTCAATCCCAGACCAGTCCCTTGCTTGCCCCGGTCGCCACGCTCCACGCTGTAGAACATATCGAAGATGCGTCGTCGTTCGTCTTCTGGAATGCCGGGACCACGGTCCGAGACGTCTACTTGCAATTGACCATCTTCATTGCGCTGGACCTTCACGTGGATGGGAACTTCCAGAGGGGAGAACTTTGCCGCGTTTTCCATCACGTTGAACAAAGCCTGCTCGATTAGGGCGGGATGGACATGAATCGGCGGCAGCCCCGAGGGAATGTCGAGCTCCAGGCGGATATTCGGCTCGTACCGTTGCAGACGCCTTGACGCCGACCCCACTAATTCGTCTATACCGATCCAGTCGCGCGTCAACGTCAGGCCCTGCTGCCCAAGTCGCGTCATGTCGAGCAGGTTCTGAATGTAGCGATCCAGGCGTTCGCCCTCAATATGAATGGTTTCCAGCAAACTCTGCTGATCCTCCGTTCCCATGTTCTTGCCGTACCGCGCCAGACTGTCGGCCGCCCCTATCATCGATGACAAGGGCGAGCGCAGATCGTGCGACACGGATGACAACAACGCGGACCGCAGACGCTCCGTTTCTCCCGTGACCCGCGCCTCCTCCAATTGTGATACCAACCGCGTGCGTAGCGCCGCCTGACCAATGTCTTCCACCATGCTTTCTGCGAGGCGGCGCTGCTCAAACGATAGACGACCCATATCCGACCGGAACCTTAGTCCGGCCACGCCTAGCGCGTCTTTGTCCGAACGCACTGGGAGGAACAGCCAACTGGAACTACTCAAGGTGTCTGTGTAACGCCCGCTCATTTGTCCGTGTTGTTGCGTCCAGTCCGCCGCCATCAAATCTTTATCGGTAAGCGGGGTTGTGGCTGCGGTAGGCCCCGATTCCCCGTTGATGCGTATCCATGCTTCGGCATGAAGGGTCGATCTTAGTATCGAGGCGCCTGACGCAATAACCTGTCCAAGATCGGCTGCCTTGGCAAGTTGGCGTCCCAATTTCTGCATTGCTGTAGCGTGAGTGTTGGCGGCTCGCAGTGCCACTACTTGTCTGCGTAGTTGCGAAGCCAAGCGCCCCGCGATCAGTGCTGCTGCGAGAAACAGCATTACGGTTGCGACGCCCCGAGGGGCGCTGATCAGAAAGGTAAGCTTTGGCTCGATAAAGAAGAAATCATAGGCCAAGAAGCAGAGAACTGCAGTGATAACTGCTGACGCCATGCGAGTGCGTGACGCGACCAGCACAACGGCGACGAGAAAGATCAGCGACAGATCCTGTAATCCTAGAACTCGTTCAGCCAAGGCTGCTGAACCTATGGCGGCAGCGCTGGCCAGAAGAATCAGCGAGACTTCCCGTTTCGTAATTCGGCTGCTGGCCGTGTCCGTCCAATATATCGTCTGCTGCCGCGCCTGCGGTGTGCTGACAATCGTCAGTTCGTAGCGAGCGCCGCGCTGAAGCAGTTGCTGCGTCAATGTACGGTTGAACATTCGGGCGAAAGGACGCTCGCGTGTGCGACCGATCACAATGGATCTTGCGCCGCGCGCTTCCGCAGCGTCCAGCAATGCCTGCGTGACGTCGGTGTTGTTCATCACCTCCGTCTCCCCGCCAAGATTGCGCGCTAGCGCAAAAGCCTTGTCGATCTCCATCAAACGTTGCTGCTCAGCACGCGCGTTCCTTCTGAGCCATGAGATCGGCTGGGCGATGCTGCCTACTTGCTGTGTCGCGTCGGCAGACCTTCCTGTGTCTACGGTGACCACTGACCATGGCGAGCCACGTCGCTCGGCCATTCTGGAACCCGCTCTCACGAGATATTCGGATTGTCCCCGGCCATCAATGGCGATCAGCACATGGTGTTGGATGGGACTGCCTGCCAGCCCGCGTGCGGCACGCTTTTCGCGAAGGTCGACATCGACGTGCTCCGCCACCGTTTGCATTGCAAGCTCACGCAAGGCGGTGAGATTGGACGGTGAGAAGAACGCCTGTAGCGCTCTCGCAGCCTGTTCGGGAATATAGACTTTCCCATCGTTCAGACGTTCTATCAGTTCGCGCGCAGGCAAATCGACCAGACGAATGTCACGCAAACGCTCAAAAATAGTGTCAGGAACAGTCTCGCTTACTCGAATACCTGTAATCTGGTGCACAACGTCGTTCACACTCTCCAGATGCTGGATATTGACCGTCGTGTAAACGTCGATACCGGCGTTGAGCAATTCCTCCACATCCTGCCAGCGCCGCTCATGACGGCTTCCAGGGGCATTGCGATGGGCCAGCTCATCTACTAAGGCAATTGCCGGCTTGCGTGCTAGCAAGCCATCCAGGTCCATTTCCTCCAGTTGCCGCCCTCGATACTCAATTGTTTTGCGAGGCAGCAGTGGGAGCCCCTCGACCAGAGCCCGGGTCTCGCCACGGCCATGGGTTTCGACGATACCAATAACGACATCCACCCCTTGGCGGTGCAGTTCTCGCGCACGGGCCAGCATGGCGTAGGTCTTGCCAACGCCAGGCGCAGCACCCAGAAATACCGTCAACCGCCCGGCAGATTCTCGCTTGAGTTCACCCAGTATGGCGTCGGATTTTATGGGTTGGGTCGCTCCCATAAGGCGGTCCTCGTAACTCGGTAACGTCCTAGAGTTTTGGGCAACGTTTTTAGCGTTGCCCAATTATTCCATAGGATTAAATTTCAGAAGAATGGGGTCAGTAGAATGTCTATCAGCTTGATTCCAATGAACGGCGCGATGAGGCCACCGACCCCGTAGATCAGTAGATTGCGCCTGAGCAGGTGGGATGCAGGTTCGGACCGATATTTCACGCCACGTAGGGCAAGCGGTATCAAGGCGACGATGATCAGCGCATTGAAGATCACCGCGGATAGAATCGCCGAGCTGGGACTGTGCAAGCCCATCACGTTCAATGCTCCCAATGCCGGATAAGTGGCGACGAACGCGGCCGGAATGATCGCGAAGTACTTCGCCAGGTCATTCGCTACACTGAACGTGGTCAATGCCCCTCGCGTCATGATCATCTGCTTGCCCACCTCGACGACACGCAGAAGCTTGGTGGGATTGCTGTCCAGATCCACCATGTTGCCCGCTTCTTTCGCGGCTTGAGTGCCGCTGTTCATGGCCACTGCCACGTCAGCCTGTGCAAGGGCGGGTGCGTCGTTGGTGCCGTCTCCCGTCATCGCCACCAAGCGGCCTTCGGCCTGGTATTTGCGGATCAGGCTGAGCTTGTCTTCAGGCGTCGCTTCTGCAAGAAAGTCGTCCACTCCAGCATCAGCGGCAATCGAGGCAGCGGTAAGCCTGTTGTCACCCGTGATCATGACCGTCTTGATGCCCATGGAACGCAGCTGGGCGAAGCGCTCCTTGATTCCATGCTTGATGATGTCCTTGAGTTCAACCACACCGATGACGCGGGGGCCGTCAGCCACAACCAGGGGGGTGCTGCCGCGCCGAGAAATTTCCTCGACTGTCAGATTGACGGCCTCAGGGAACGTCCCACCGGCATGCTCCACATAGGCACGAATCGCCGATGCAGCCCCTTTGCGCAGTTGCCGATTATCGATGTCGATGCCACTCATGCGTGTCATCGCACTGAATGCAATGGGCTGCGCACCATCCAGTGTCCGAGGCTTGATATTGAAGCTGCGCTTGGCCAGCGTCACGATGGAACGGCCTTCCGGCGTTTCGTCGGCCAGCGAAGCCAGGTAGGCAGCGTCGGCAACAGCCTGCTCCGAGAGGCCTGGAGCGGGTACAAACCTGACGGCTTCACGGTTGCCTAGGGTGATTGTGCCAGTCTTGTCGAGCAGGAGCACGTCAACGTCACCAGCAGCTTCGATCGCACGGCCGGAGGTCGCCAGAACATTGGCGTTCATCATCCGGCTCATGCCGGCGATGCCGACCGCCGATAGCAGCGCGCCGATGGTGGTCGGGATCAGGCACACGAGCAAGGCAATGAGGACCGTGATGCTCACCGGCTGCCCTGCGCCATTGACCTGTACGCCGAACATGGAGAACGGCAACAGGGTCACGCACACCAGCAGGAAGATCAGCGTCAGGGCGACCAACAGGATGTTCAGCGCAAGCTCGTTAGGTGTCTTGCCTCGCTTGGCACCCTCAACCATGGCGATCATGCGGTCAAGGAACGCCTCACCAGGCTTCGCTGTGACGCGCATGATGATCCAGTCTGAGAGCACGCGGGTTCCGCCGGTAACTGAGCTGAGATCGCCCCCAGCCTCGCGGATCACCGGGGCCGACTCCCCTGTGATGGCTGACTCATCGACGGAGGCAACCCCAACCAGTACCTCACCGTCCGCTGGGATGGTTTCTCCGGCGTTGACGTGGACGTAAGCACCCACGGCCAATTCGTCGCTGGGGACGGGCCAGCTCGTACCGTCTAGCTTAGGTTCCTTGAGCACACGGGCAACCACTCGCCGCCGAGAGGCGCGCAGCGCTTGAGCATGCGCTTTGCCGCGGCCCTCGGCCAATGCCTCGGCTGCGTTGGCGAAGAGCACGGTGAACCAGAGCCAGGCAGCCACTGCAAAGATGAAGCCCGCCGGGGCGTCGCCATCTCCTCGCACAGCCTGAATCCCCAGAACCGTTGCCACGATGCTGCCGATATACACGACAAACATCACTGGGTTCTTCATCTGCACCCTTGGAGACAGCTTACGGAACGCTTCACCAATAATCGAGGACCATGGCAGGGCGCCGGGCTGAGGGTTTGGCGGCTTACCAGATGGGCCGGTGCTATTAGTAGACGTGATGACTTTTGTTTGGGACATAAAAACTCCCAGCTTTATTGAGTGACTGGCCGGGCCTTGAAGGCCTCGTCCAGTGCAAGGTTGAGTTCCAGCACATTGACGCGGGGTTCGCCAAGAACGCCGAGCTGACGTTGCGCTGTGTTCTGTTCCAGCACCGACAGCACATCCTTCTCAGGCACATTGCGCGCCTTTGCCACCCGGGGCACTTGCAGCCGGGCGTTCGCTAACGAAATGTGCGGGTCAAGGCCGGAGGCAGATGCGGTCACCGCATCGACCGGTACCTTCGCGTCAGCTGCCAGACCGTTTTCCTCCCGGTAGGCTTTGGTGCGCTCTGCCACGGCGTCGAGCAGTTTCTTGCTCAGCGCCCCCTGGTTGCTCGCGCCGCTGTTGGCAGCGTTGTACGGCTGGTCGATCGAATTGGCTGGATCGTTCGGGTCAGTGCCGGAGGTGGCACTGGGGCGGCCATGGAAATACTGAGGCTGCGTGAAAAGCTGGCCAATGACACGCGAGCCGACGGCCTGTCCGTTGCGAGTAATCAAACTGCCTTGCGCCTGATCGCTAAAGAGCAGTTGGGCCACACCAGTAGTGGCCAGTGGATACACCAGTCCGGTCACGATCATGAAGAGCACGGCAGAAACAAGCACCGGGCGGGTGACACCGCTGAATGCCGATGTCACAGCCGGGCTGACTTGTGTTTGAATTTCAGTCATAGCTACTCCTTAGAAGGTCTGGCCCGTGAGCAACAGTAAGTGCTCCACGATGGGACCCAGAGCGAGAGCGGGCAGGAAAGTCAGTCCGCCGACGATGAGGACGATGAAAACCAGCAGCCCCGTGAACAGGGGCGTGGCTGTCGAGAGCGTTCCTGCGCTGGCCGGAATGCTGTTCTTGGCTGCCATTACTCCAGCGACCGCGAGCATGGGCAGCAGCGTGAAGTAGCGGCCCACGAGCATGGCCAGGCCGATGGTCGTATTGAAGAAAGGCGTATTGGCATTCAGGCCCGCAAACGCAGAGCCGTTGTTCGCCGTGCCTGACGTATACGCATACAGGACTTCACTGAAGCCGTGTGGCCCGAGGTTGGCCAAGCTTTCCATGGTGGCCGGGACCAGGCATGCGATGGCCGTGAATCCGAGGATGCTCAACGGATGGGCGAGCACGGCGATCATCACGTACTTCATCTCCCGTGCCTCGACTTTCTTGCCAAGAAACTCAGGAGTGCGGCCGATCATCATGCCCACAAGGAACACCGTGAGGATGGCGTAAGTGACCAGATTGATCAGACCCACGCCATCACCACCGAATACGTTGTTGAGCATCATCTGCGCCAACGGAACGAAACCGCCCATCGGGGTGTAGGAGTCGTGCATCGAGTCCACCGAGCCGGTGGTTGCGGCTGTGGTTACTGCTGCAAACATGCTGCTTTGAGCCACGCCAAAGCGCAGTTCCTTGCCTTCCATGTTGCCGCCACCCTGCAGAGCGCTTTGCGTCTGATCCACGCCCAGGGGCGTCAACATCGGATTGCCGCTATGCTCCGCGTTGTAGATCAACGCAAGAAAGCCTACGAACATCACAACGAAGGCGCCAAAGAAGGCCCAGCCTTGCCTGCGGCGCATGATCATCGAGCCGAACGTGTAAGTCAGCGCAGATGGGATCAGCAGCATGCTGAGCATGTGCAGCGTGTTGGTCAGCGGCGTCGGATTCTCGAACGGATGTGCGGCATTCATGCCGAAAAAGCCACCGCCGTTGGTGCCGATGTGCTTGATCGTCTCGAAGCTCGCGACCGGCCCCATGATGATCTGCTGCTTGGCTCCTTCGAGCGTGGCGACAACTGCGTCGGCACTCAGCGTTTGCGGCATGCCTTGCCAGACATAAACCAGTGCCATCACGAAGCACAGTGGCAGCAGGAGCCGATAGAGCACACGAGTGAAATCCACCCAGTAGTTACCGATGTCGCCGGTGGACCTGCGGCTCAGGCCCCGGATGAACCCCCCTGCGGCAGCCACGCCCGTTGTTGCGCTAACGGACATCAAGAAGGTGATGACCGCCATTTGTGAGAAGTTGGACAGGCTGCTTTCGCCTGAATAGGCTTGCCAGTTGGTGTTGGTGATGAAAGAAGCCGCAGTATTGAATGCCAGATCAGGCGTTTGAGACGCCCTCTCCAGCGCATCGCCAGGCAAATACTGCTGCACGCGCAGCAGAACGTAGCCAAGGAGCATCATGGTGGCGTTGCTCAGGACGAGCACCATCCCGTAGCGTTTCCATGACATCTTCTCCGACGGGTCAACGCCAAGAACTCGATAGGTACCACGCTCCAGAAAACTATGCGCAGGACTTGTGAAAAGACGTGCCATCCATTTCCCGAGCACCACGACCAGGCCGGTCATGATCACAAGGATGATGGCGAATTGGACAATGTCGACAGTCATCTTGGACTCCGATCAAATTTTTTCGAGGCCAACGATGAACCCCGCCGTGATTACGAAAAATCCGCAAGCCAATGCCAAAAACAAGAAATCACCCATAAATGCACCTCGATTGATTTGAATAATTTTGTGATCAGAATTTTTCAGGCCTAATCAGTGCGTAAAGCAAATATGCAAATAATCCGAACGATATCAATCCGATAATCAAATTCATGATCCACCTTTATTGAGAATTGCCAGGCTGCTGGCAAGTTAATGATTTCTAGAAAGAGGCTTGCAGAGCGAACTCAACACGAGAGCCCGCCATACTGGGAAACATTCTTTTTGCGGCGGAGTCCGTCCCGTGCAGCGTCAGCCTTGCCTCGAATGGGGCTTGAAATCCCCACACCACGCCCAGGGAGCCGTGGGTGTAGCTATCCGCGTAGGCGCTGTCCAGGAAGTAGCGCGCTAGCGTGCCCTCGAAACGCCATTTTTCATTGACGGGGTATCGCACGCCGATGAGCGCATAGGTACCAGTTGTCTTGCTGGCCATCGCGTTCGTGGAGCGCCCCACCGACAGCCAGTAGTTGTCGCGCCAAGTAAGCGCCGCGTTGACTTCGTTCCAGTTGGGGGAGCCTTGTGTACCGGGGTATTGATAGCGCAGGTAATACGCATCAAGCGCCCAGTCTTCTGCCAGCTTGCCGCTCCAGCCCAGAGCGATATCGAATTCGCTACTGGCATTGTTATCTGGCTTGAACTTGACGTTGGAACCCCAGGCCGAAGCATAGAAGCCGGAGTCGTGGGCGTACTTGACTCCTGCTTGAACCGCTGGCTTCTCACGTGTCTGTGAAGAGCCGCGCCACACGTAGTCCGACGTCAATGCAACATTGCCGGAGACTTGCGCTTGAACGCTGGTTGCCGCCCCAAGCAGCAGCACGCTGATCGCAGCAACGACCTTTCTAATCGCCTGAATTTTTTCGAAATGCATGATTTTTCTCGCGAACGAATAGCGAAATGCCCATGCAACCAAGTATTCAGTGAAGGCGCGTAAATTTTCCATTCATGAACAATCTCCACGCATAAATTCTACGTAAATTATGAGGATCTTCGCTGTCGCACACGAGTTTAGTGAAGTCGGTCAAGCGCCTCGACGTTCGCGTACGCGCGCGGCGGCTGTGATCGTAAATTTATGTTGAATTTACGACGAGCGGAGTCTGCTTGAGGTATGGTTTTCAGGCCTCCGGCGTAAGAGTATTCAATCAAATACAAGACGCTATCCTCATTGACACTGTTGTGGTTGGATTCGTCTCCTTTTTGCGCACTGCAAAAATGAGCTGCATGGCTTGCAAGTCGACTTAAAGAATCGCTACCGAGCTGAAATTTTCAAATATGCGCCAATCTTCTTAAAGCTGCATATATGGGTGATTGATTTGACCGAAAATGAAACGTCAGCGAGATAGAAAGAATGGAGTTACGCCACCTTCGATACTTTCTCGCAGTTGCAGAGGAGCTTCGCTTTGTTCGTGCTGCCGAGCGACTGCACATCGAGCAATCACCGTTGTCGCGCGCAATCAAGGAGCTTGAGGAGGAGTTGGGTGTCCTGCTATTTGCGCGCACCACGCGCAGCACGCAATTGACCCGTTCTGGCAAGTTGTTCTTGGAGCATGTGCGCCGTGTATTCACCGCCTTGGAGCAAGCACGGGATAGCGTGCGAGCGGCAGCTAACGGCTTTCACGGACAATTGCGCGTAGCATTATCGGACGGCATTACACCGTCGCGCTTGCCGGCATTGCTGGCGCAATGCCGGCAGGAAGAACCCGAAGTGGAACTCAGATTCTTCGAGATTCCACTGTCGCAGCAGATCAAGGGACTGCATGACGACTCGTACGACGTGGGATTTGCGCAGTCCGACGAGGTAGGCGATGGCATCTTCGCTCTACCTGTCTGGAGCGATCCGCTCATGGTTGCGGTGCCAGCTCGGCATCCACTGCTGGCCCACAAGCGGATTCCTCTGGACGAACTGCTGCGCTATCCGCTTGTCCTGTGTGACCCACAAATCTGTGAAGGCCATGCCAAGCATGTCGAGCGAGTATTGCGCCGTACCGAAATGGAGCCGCTGATCGCGGAACGAGTGGCATCCGCCGACCTGATGATGGCGCTGGTGGCGGCAGGCTTTGCGCTTGGGCTGGCAGGTGCGGCGCGCATTGCTGCCAGCCGTGAACCTGGCGTAGTGGCCCGGCCTCTGGCGTCGCGCGTACCGCCGCTGACCACTTATTTGCTGTATCCCGAAAGTGAGCCGCTGGAAGTGCTAGAACGATTTATTGGGCGCGTACAGGCGATCGAATCCCTGGAATCTCCCAGGCCTATGCGAGGCCGCTGTTCTGACATATCGGAGGAACCCGCATCATGAGGAAGATACTTCCGCTTTTACTGGCTGCCGCGTTGACTGCTTGCGGCCCGTCTGAGATGCCTCAGAAGGCCGACACCTCGGAAGCGAATATCCCGACGGTGGAAGAACTGGCGGCCAATCCCGAGCGGCTCAAAGAGCTGCGCCAGCAATGCAAGACCGACCGACCGAAGCTGGGCGACTTGCTGTGCAACCGGGTGACCGAGGCCACGCGCAAGCGATTCTATGGCGACGGCGAAACGCCGTACACACCACCGAAGGAACCTCCTAAGTTCTGATCGTTGGCGGTTCGCCGAATCGCCTTAATTTTTTTTGCTCGATACGCCGCAATGCGCCTGCGCTTGCGGCGTTTTTCGTTGGCTCGCCGTCGCACTCATTCTGTCTTTTTGCTCGACTTTTCTGCCGAAAACGGTCTTTGACCGGCACTGACCCGGCACCGATCCTGACGCCTGCGGCACGCCTTTGTGTCGCTCTTTCCATGAGGAATCAGCTCAGGAGAAATCGGAGGCCAGGCCATGCAAGGGACGAACGTGCTGTTCGGTCAGATCGCCGTCGTATTCGGCATCGTGATCGCCGGCGTGTGGGGCGCCACACAATGGACAGCAGCCGCCCTTGGCTATCAAGTACGCCTTGGCTCGCCCTGGTTCGACTTCCTTGGCACGTCGATCTACCACCCCTGGAAGCTGTTTGAGTGGTGGTTCTTCTTCGGGGCCTATGCACCGGAAGTATTCGACACCGGCGGCGCCATCGCCGGCGCCAGCGGCATGGTCGCCGTGGGCGTTGCCATCGCCATGTCGGTCTGGCGCTCGCGCCAAGCTCGCCTCGTCACCACCTACGGCTCTGCGCGCTGGGCCAACGCGCAGGACATTCACAAGGCGGGCCTCACGCAACCGGCCGGCGTGTTCCTCGGCCAGCACGACCGCCAGTACCTGCGGCATGAAGGCCCGGAACACGTCCTGACCTTCGCGCCTACGCGCTCGGGCAAGGGCGTCGGCCTTGTGGTGCCGACGCTGCTTTCCTGGCCCGCATCCGCCGTCATCCACGACATCAAAGGCGAGAACTGGCAGATCACCGCAGGCTGGCGCTCACGTTTCTCGCATTGCCTGCTGTTCAACCCGACCGATGCGAAGTCGGCGGCCTACAACCCGCTGCTGGAGGTGCGGCGCGGCGCGCATGAAGTGCGCGACGTGCAGAACATCGCGGACATTCTGGTCGATCCCGAAGGCGCGCTGGAGAAGCGCAACCATTGGGAAAAGACTTCGCACGCGCTGCTGGTCGGGGCCATCCTGCATGTGCTCTACGCAGGCGAAGACAAGACGCTGCGCGGCGTCGCCAACTTTCTGTCCGACCCGGCCCGCCCGTTCGAGCTGACCTTACACCGGATGATGACCACGCCGCACCTCGGCGATGGGCCGCATCCGGTCGTCGCATCGGCGGCGCGTGAAGTCCTCAACAAGAGCGACAACGAACGCTCGGGCGTTCTGTCCACGGCCATGTCGTTCCTCGGCCTGTACCGCGACCCGACCGTGGCCGAAGTCACCTCGCGCTGCGACTGGCGCATCGCTGACCTGATCGCGGCCGAGCATCCGGTATCGCTGTATCTGGTGGTGCCGCCTTCGGACATATCGCGGACGAAACCGCTCATTCGCCTGATTCTCAACCAGATCGGGCGGCGCCTCACCGAATCGCTCGATGGCTCCGATGGGATCGAGCGCCGCCACAAGCTGCTGCTGATGCTCGATGAGTTCCCTGCGCTGGGGCGCCTGGACTTCTTCGAGACGGCGCTGGCCTTCATGGCGGGCTACGGCATCCGCAGCTTCCTCATCGCGCAGTCGCTCAACCAGATCGACAAGGCGTATGGGCAAAACCACTCCATCCTCGACAACTGCCATGTGCGCGTGACGTTCGCCACGAACGACGAGCGCACCGCCAAACGGATCTCCGAGACGCTGGGCACGGCCACCGAGCTGCGCGCCCAGCGCAACTACGCGGGCCATCGGCTCGCGCCGTGGCTGGGGCACCTGATGGTGTCGCGCCAGGAAACCGCGCGCCCGCTGCTGACGCCGGGCGAAGTCATGCAGCTTCCGCCTGAGGAGGCCGTGGTGATGGTGTCCAGCGTGGCGCCGATCAAGGCGAAGAAGCTGCGCTACTACGCGGACGCTAATTTCAAGCGTCGCGTGCTGCCACCGCCCGCGCTGGCGGATGGGCAGTACGCCGACGCGCCGCCATCGCGGCCCGACGACTGGAGCGGGCTGGCGATTCCTGCCGTGCCCGCCACACCGGCCACGGCATCCGCCGATGGCCTGGAGAACTTGGGAGCAGCCGACGACGGCGGCCCGCGCCGTCAGCCCGAACTCTCCGAAACCGTCGCCTACGACCCCGAGCTGGCCGCGCCTGTGGCCGACCTCGGCCTGCTGGACGACGACGACCTGCCGCTTCCCCTTCCTCGCCAGCTTGATCCGGCCATGCAGCGCACGGCCCGGCTGGCTTCCCTCGACCCCAACGACGGCATCGAGCTATGACCCAGCACCGTTTGAATCTCTTCATTCAGCCCGAGCACGCCAAGCGGCTGGACGAACTGGCCGCCAAGAAAGGCGTGTCCAAGTCGTCCATTGTCGCAGCGGCGCTCGCATCGTGGCTGTCGCCCGATGCAGCCGACCAGCGCGAGGCGGCCATCGCCAAACGCCTTGATCGCCTGTCGCGCCAGGCGGAGCGCATGGAACGTGACCAGAACATCGCCATCGAGACGCTGGCACTGTTCATTCGCTACTACCTCACGGTCAGCACGCCAGTCCCCGAAGCGCACCAAGAGGCCGCTCGCGCCCAGGGGAAGGCGCGCTTCGAGCAGTTCGTTGAACAGTTGGGCCGCCACCTGCTGCGCGGGCGCAGCCTGGTGCGCGACGTGGTGGAGGAGCTGCATCCCGACCCGATGCGGATGGAGGACGCGGCGGCAGCCGCGCAAGCGCGGGAGCGTGCGTCATGAGCGCCGCTCCGCAGTCCATGAGCGCCACGTCGCTCGACCGCCGCATCCAGATGCTGCGCACGGCGATGGGGCCGCTGATCGCCGCCGCGCTCGAAGACCCGGACGTGGTGGAGGTGATGCTGAATCCCGATCGCACCCTTTGGGTGGATCGGCTGTCCAGCGGGCGCGCACCGATGGGCGTGGAGCTGTCCGAAGCGGACGGCGAGCGAATCATCCGCCTCGTGGCCGCCCACGTCGGCGCGGAGGTGCATCGCGGCCAACCACTGCTGTCGGCCGAGTTGCCCGAAACGGGCGAACGCTTCGAGGGCATCTTGCCGCCCGCCTCACCGGGGCCGGCCTTCGCGTTGCGCAAGCGCGCCATCGGCGTGATCCCGCTGGAGCGATACGTCATCGACGGCATGATGACCAGCGCCCAGGCGGGCTTTCTCGTTCGCGCGGTGCGCGAGCGGCAGAACGTCTTGATCGCCGGCGCCACCAGCAGCGGCAAGACCACGCTCGCCAATGCCTTGCTCGCGGAGATCGCCGCCACCGGCGACCGCGTGCTGGTGCTCGAAGACACGGTGGAGCTGCAATGCGCGGCCCGCGACCACGTACCGCTGCGCACGCGCGCAGGCGTGGTGTCCATGACCGAGCTGGTGCGTTCGTCCATGCGCCTGCGCCCGGATCGTGTCGTCGTCGGCGAGGTGCGCGGCGCCGAGGCACTGGATCTCATCAAGGTGTGGGGCACGGGCCACCCCGGCGGCATCGCCACGATCCATGCCGGCTCCGCGCTCGGCGCGCTGCTGCGCCTGGAGCAACTGATTCTCGAAGTGGCGGTGAACCCGCCGCGTGCGCTGATCGCCGAGGCGGTCAACGTGGTGATCCACATCGCCGGGCGCGGGCGCAAGCGCCGCATCGAGAGCATTGCCCGCGTCGTCGGCTTCGACGGCGTGGGCTACCAACTGGCGGATGCCCTGGAAACGCCGTTCCCCGAGCTGCTGCCGATCCCCGATGCCGCACCTGCTGCGGCGACATCCCTGTCCCCTGACTCTCTTGGAGAACTGCCATGACACACGCCCATGCTTTCCGTGTTTCCGTAAATCCGCCTTCCCACCTGGCCGAGCTGTCCGGCTTCGCGCGGTTGCGCAGTCTGGCCCGCCCTGCGGCGCAAGGGCTGCTGCTGGCCGCGCTGCTGCTGTTCCTGGCCGGAACCGCGCAGGCCGCCGGTTCCTCGATGCCGTGGGAAGGCCCGCTGCAATCCATCCTCGAATCCATCCAGGGGCCGGTGGCGCGCATCGTCGCGGTCATCATCATCATCGCCACGGGCCTCGCGCTCGCCTTCGGCGACACGTCGGGCGGATTCCGCAAGCTGATCCAGATCGTCTTCGGTCTGTCCATCGCCTTCGCGGCTTCGAGCTTCTTCCTGTCGTTCTTCAGCTTCTCCGGCGGGGCCGTCGTATGAGTGCCCCGGATACCTTCGCAGCCGGCTTCGAGGTGCCGCTGCATCGCTCGCTGACCGAGCCGATCCTACTGGGCGGCGCACCACGAACGGTCGCCATTGCGAACGGCACGCTGGCCGCCGCTGTCGGGCTGGGCCTGCAACTGTGGATTCCGGGTGTGGTGCTCTGGATCGTCGGCCATTCGCTGGCGGTGTGGGGAGCGCGCGTCGATCCGCAGTTCATGGCCGTGTTCGCCCGGCACATCAAGCACCGCCCGCTGCTGGACGTGTGAGGGGACGCCGCCATGCTGAACCTTGCCGAATACCGCCAGCGCCCGGCCTTGCTCGCCGACTGGCTGCCGTGGGCCGGATTGGTTGCGCCGGGCGTCGTCTTGAACAAGGACGGCAGTTTCCAGCGCACGGCCCGGTTTCGTGGGCCCGACCTCGACAGCGCGACGCAAGGCGAGCTGATCGCCACGTCGGCGCGATTGAACAACGCATTGCGCCGCATGGGTTCGGGCTGGGCGCTGTTCATCGAAGCCGAGCGCCGGCTTGCCGCCGACTATCCGCACTCGGAGTTCCCAGAAGCCTTGTCATGGCTGGTGGACGAGGAACGCCGCGCCACCTTTGAGGACTCGGGCAACCACTTCGAGAGCGGCTATCACCTGACGCTGGTGTACCTACCGCCCGAGGAGTCGCGCGCCCGAGCGGCGGGGATGCTGTACGAGAACCGGCCCACCGAAGGCGTGGATTGGCGCGGCCGGCTCGATGCCTTCGTGGCGGAGACCGATCGCGTCTTCGACCTGCTCGATGGCGTGATGCCGGAAATCGCCTGGCTCGATGACAGCCAGACGCTGACCTACCTGCACGCCACCATCTCGACGCGGCGCTATTCGCTGGCGGTGCCCGAAGTGCCGTTCCATATCGACGCGCTGCTGACCGACTGCGCGCTGGTCGGTGGACTGGCACCCATGCTGGGCGATCAGCACCTGCGCGTGGTGTCGGTGCGGGGCTTCCCGACTTCCACTTGGCCGGGGATTCTCGATGACCTCAACCGCCTCGGCTTTGCCTATCGCTGGAGTACGCGCTTCCTGTGCCTGGACAAAGCCGAGGCGGAAAAAGAACTTGCCCGCCTGCGCCGCCAGTGGTTTGCAAAAAGGAAGAACGTCATCGCGCTGCTGCGCGAAACCATCTTCCAGCAGGAGACGCCGCTGGTGGACACGGATGCCAGCAACAAGGCCGCCGATGCGGATGCCGCATTGCAGGAGCTGGGCAGCGATCAGGTTTCTTTCGGCTACCTCACCGCCACGGTGACGGTGCTCGATGCCGACCCGGCCGCAGCCGACGAGAAGCTGCGCATGGTGGAGCGCG
This sequence comes from uncultured Dokdonella sp., assembly GCA_964587775.1. Classification (GTDB taxonomy): domain Bacteria; phylum Pseudomonadota; class Gammaproteobacteria; order Xanthomonadales; family Rhodanobacteraceae; genus Dokdonella. The sequence continues at coordinate 89,077 of CAZPLY010000010.1, read as the reverse complement.
TCATCCAGGGCCGGGGCTTCGTGACCATCCCCGAAACTCTCAATTCGGTGGAGGCATGGCTGTCCTCGCTCCCCGGCAATGCTTACGCCAGTGTGCGCCAGCCCATCGTCTCGACTCTGAACCTGGCGCACATGATGCCAGTGTCGGCAGTATGGGCCGGGCCTGAACGCAATGCCCACCTCGACGGCCCGCCGTTGATCGTCACGCGCACCGAAGGCGCCACGCCGTTCCGGCTGGTGACGCACATCGGCGACGTAGGCCACACGCTGGTGGCCGGCCCGACCGGCATGGGCAAGTCGGTCTTGCTCGCCACGCTGGCGATGCAGTTCCGCCGCTATCGCGGCTCGCGCATCTTCGCGCTCGATATGGGCCGCTCGATGCGCGCCACCATTCTCGGCCTGGGCGGCGAGCATTACGACCTTGGCACGGATGGCGAAATCGCCTTCCAACCCTTGGCCCGCATCGACCGCGAGAGCTACCGCACCTGGGCGGCCGAATGGATCGAGGGCCGCTTGCTGCACGAAGGCGTCGCAGTCGGCCCCGACGAGAAGGCCGCTATTTGGTCGGCGCTGGGAAGCCTCGCAGGCGCGCCGGTGGAGCAGCGCACGATGACGGGGCTTTCCGTGCTGCTGCAATCGAACGCGCTGCGCCAAGCGCTCGCGCCCTATGTGCTAGGCGGCGCGCACGGCAAGCTGCTGGACGCCGACCATGACCGATTGGGCATGGCCGACGTGCAGTGCTTCGAGATGGAGGAGCTGATGCACAGCAAGGCCGCCGTCATGGCCGTGCTGCATTACCTCTTTGCGCGTTTCGATGAACGCTTTGACGGTGCGCCCACGCTGCTGATCCTCGATGAAGCCTGGCTGTTCCTCGATGACCCGGCGTTTGCCGCGCGCATCCGCCAGTGGCTCAAGACGCTGCGCAAGAAGAACGTCAGCGTCATCTTCGCCACGCAGTCGCTGGCCGACATCAAGGATTCGAGCATCGCGCCCGCGATCATCGAAAGCTGCGCTAGCCGCATCTTCCTGCCAAACCCTCAGGCTACCGAGCCGCAGATTCGCACGATCTACCAGGGCTTCGGCCTCAACAACCGGCAGATCGAAATTGTCGCCACCGCGCAGCCCAAACGCGACTACTACTACCAGTCCCGCCTCGGCAATCGCGTGTTCGACCTCGACCTGGGGCCGGCGACGCTGGCGTTTGCGGGCGCTTCTACGCCGCAAGACCAGCGCGACATAGACCGCGTGCTGCTGGACGCCGGCGTGCCCGGCTTCGCGGGCGCCTGGCTGCGCCATCGCGGCCTCGATTGGGCGGCCGACCTGCTGCCCACGTTCCCCGGCCTCGCGCCGGGTTCCCTCGCTGACCAACCCCTGGAGAACCTGCCATGAAGAAGCGCCTTGTTGCCGCCGCCGTCGCGGCCATGCTTTGCACCGCCACCGCCCATGCGCAATGGGTCGTGGTCGATCCCACGAACCTCGTGCAGAACACGCTGACCGCGATCCGCACGCTGGAGCAGATTAACAACCAGATCCAGCAGCTTCAGAACGAAGCGCAGATGCTGATGAACCAGGCGCGCAACCTCGCCAGCCTGCCGTCCAGCGTGGTGAACCAGTTGCGCGCCAACCTGGCGACGACCGAGCGGCTGATCGCCCAGGCCCGAGGCTTGGCCTATGACGTGACGAATCTGGATCGGGAGTTCGCGCGCCTGTATCCCGAGCAGTACGCCGCCACCGTCAGCGGCGACCAGATGTACCGCGACGCGCAGGAGCGTTGGCGGAACACGCTCAACGGCTTGCAGACCACGATGCAGATGCAGGCGCAGGTGTCGCAGAACCTGGGCGAAGACGAAAGCGTGCTGGCCGATCTTGTGGGCAAGAGCCAGTCGGCCGAAGGCGCGCTGCAGGCGATGCAGGCCATGAACCAGTTGCTGGCCTTGCAGGCCAAGCAGTCGATCCAGTCGCAGCGGCTTCAGATCACGCAAGACCGGGCCACTTCGCTGGAGCTGGCGCGGCAGGCGGCGGCCACGGAGCGCGCCCGCGAAGTGCGGCGGCGTTTCCTGGGCGAAGGCACGCCGTACACGCCGCAGCGCGTGGATTTCTACGGTAACTGACGGGAGGCCGCCATGCGATGCGTCCTCGCCCTGTCGGTTTCGCTGCTTATGGCACTGGTGGCCGCGTGCAGCGACCAGCCGGCCGACAACCTTGCCGATGCCCTGGCCACCGATCCCATACGGCTCAAGGCATTGCGCGCGCAATGCGCGGCCGACCGCCAGACCACGGGCGAGGACGCTTGCCGCGCCGCCGCCGAAGCCTTCCGACGGCGCTTCTTCTCCGGTCAGACCGGGCCGGATGAATACCAGACGCTGGCCGACCTGCCGCCGATCCCGCCGAGCTTCGATGAACCGGGCGATGGCACGGCGCCGGCATCGCCGGCCGAACCGGAGGGCACGCCATGAATGACGTGACCATCATCGACCAGTTCCTCAATATCTTCTCCGCCTACATCGACTCGGGTTTCGGGCTGTTGCAGGGCGAAGTGGCCTTCCTCACCGCCACGCTGATCGTCATCGACATGACGATCGCCGGACTGTATTGGGCGATGAGCCACGCCACCGGCCAGGGCGAGGACGTGATCGCCAAGCTGCTGCGCAAGGTGCTCTACGTCGGTGCCTTCGCCTACATCATCGGCAACTTCAACTGGCTGGCCGGCATCGTGTTCCGATCCTTCGCCGGGCTGGGCCTGACGGCCACCGGCTCGGCGATCACCATGGAAAACTTCTTGCAGCCGGGCCGGCTCGCCAAGACCGGCATCGACGCCGGGGCGCCGATTCTGGAGCAAGTCGGCGAGATGGCCGGCTTCCCCGAGGTGTTCGTGAACCTCGATGCCATCACGGTGATGTTCCTCGCGTGGCTGGTCGTGGTGCTGTGCTTTTTCGTGCTGGCGATCCAGCTTTTCATCACCCTGATTGAGTTCAAGCTGACCACGCTCGCCGGGTTCGTGCTGGTGCCGTTCGCGTTGTGGAACAAGACCTCGTTCCTGGCAGAGAAGGTGCTGGGCAATGTCGTTTCCGCCGGCATCAAGGTGCTGGTGCTGGCCGTGATCGTGGGCATTGGCTCGGGCCTGTTCGCTCAGTTCCAAGTCCATCCCGCCGAGCCGTCCATCGACCACGCACTGGTCATCATGCTGGCCTCGCTCACCTTGCTGGCGCTAGGGATCTTCGGCCCTGGCATCGCCACGGGCCTCGTCTCCGGTGCGCCCCAGCTCGGCGCGGGCGCGATGGCCGGCGCTGCGGTGGGTGCTGCCGGAGCCGCTGTTGCTGTCGGTGCCGCCGCGACGGGCGTAGGCGGCGCGGTCATGGCCGGGGCGCGCATGGCGCCTGCCGCGGCCAAGCTCGCCGGCAGTGGTGCGCGTGCTGCCACCTCGACGGCCAGCAGCGCACGCTCGGCGTTCCAGGCCGGTTCCGCCGCCGCAGGCGGTGGCGCGAAAGGCGCGATGGCCGGCTTGGGAAATGTCGCCAAGACCGGCGCGCAGTCTGCCGGACGGGGTGCAGCGTCCCGCGCATCCGCCTTCGGCCAGAAGATGACCAGCTCCTTCCGTGCCGGGTGGAACGGCCCGACTGACGACGGTGCGGGTGCGGCATCCGGTGGAGCCGGAGCATCCAGCCAGGCCTCCACAGGCGAAGCCGCAGCGGGCGGCGCCAACGCGCAGAAGCAAGAACAGCCCGCTTGGGCCAAGCGGCTGCACCGCCGCCAGCAACTCACTCATGCCGCGACCACCACCGCCCACGCGCTGCGCGGTGGCGATGGCGGCGGCTCCGGCCAGGGGCCGAGCCTGCGCGATTCCAATTCATAAGGAGAACTGACCATGCGATTTAAACGACCGCAGGTGCGCTACGCCGACACGCCGCAGCCTGCCACTCCGTACCAAGCTGCCGGCCAGGTGTGGGACGAGCGCATTGGCTCGTCCCGCGTGCAGGCGAAAAACTGGCGCCTCATGGCCTTCGGCTGCCTCGCGCTTGCGCTGCTGATGGCGGGCGGCCTGGTCTGGCGCTCGGCGCAGTCCATCGTCACGCCCTATGTGGTGGAGGTGGACAACGCGGGCCAGGTGCGCGCCGTGGGCGAAGCCGCTACGCCGTACCGGCCCAGCGATGCGCAGACGGCGCACCACATCGCGCGTTTCGTCACGCTGGTTCGGTCGCTGTCCATCGACCCGATCGTGGTGCGGCAGAACTGGCTGGACGCCTACGACCACACCACCGACAAGGGCGCGGCCGTGCTCAACGACTACGCGCGCGTGAACGATCCGTTCGCGCGCATCGGCAAAGAGTCGGTAACGGTGCAGATCACCAGCGTCGTGCGCGCCAGCGACACGTCGTTCAACGTGCGCTGGACGGAACGCCGCTACGTCAATGGCGCCGCGGCTGGGCTGGAGCGGTGGACGGCCGTGGTGTCCATCGTGCTCCAGCCGCCGCGCACCGAAGAACGCCTGCGCAAGAACCCCCTGGGCATCTACGTCAATGGCCTGTCGTGGAGCCGCGAACTGGATTCTTCCGAAGGAGCCAAGCCATGAATGCACTTTTCCGTAGATCCGCTTTGCCGGTGATCCTGCTTGCATCAACCATCTTGTTCACAGGCTGCGCCACGCAGGGCAAGCCGCCGCCGGTGATTTCGCTCGATGAGCCGGTGCAGGCGCAGCCACTGCCCGAACCGCCTCAGCCAGTGGAAGTTGTGACTGTGCCCGAGGTGTTGCCGATGCCGGCGCAGTTGAAGCCAGTGCCCGAGGGCGAGGAAGCCAAGCCTGCGCCGGAACCGGCCGACGAGAAGGTGCGCGTCTCGCGTGCCAACGCCGAGGCACGCATCGCGCCCACGCGCGAGGGCTATGTCAACGCGATTCAGGTGTGGCCCTTCACCGATGGCGCGCTGTATCAGGTCTATGCGGCCGTGGGCCGAGTGACCGTGATTGCACTCCAGCCGGGCGAGGAACTGGTGACGGTGGCCGCTGGCGATACCGTGCGCTGGATCGTGGGCGACACGTCCAGCGGCAACGGCGCCGACCTGCGCGTGAACGTGCTGGTCAAGCCGATCCGCTCGGGTCTCAAGACGAATCTGGTCATCACCACCAGCCGCCGGACGTACCTGCTGGAGCTGACCTCGACCGAGAAGACGTGGATGGCGTCGGTGTCCTGGGAGTACCCGCGCGACCGGATGCTGGCCTTGCAGCGCCAGGCGCAGGCGGCCAGCGCCGCCGCGCCTGTCGGTACCGGGCTATCGCTGGAAAACCTGCGCTTCCGCTACGCGATCAGCGGCAGCAGTCCGCCGTGGAAACCACTGCGCGCCTTCGATGACGGCGAGAAGGTCTATATCCAGTTCCCGCCGGGCATCGCACAAGGCGAGCTGCCGCCGCTGTTCGTCATCGGTGCGCAAGGCGACGGGCAACTGGTCAATTACCGTTTCCGTTCACCGTACTACATCGTCGATCGTCTTTTCGGCGCCGCCGAGTTGCGCTTGGGTGGCGACAAGGGCGACATGGTGCGGATCGAGCGCACGGATGGCACGCGGAGGAACTGACATGGGCCAGGACGACACCCCCGACCTTGCCACGCCGCAGGCGGGCAAGATGGCGCCCGAGGCGGTGGCGCTGCGCGCCCAGCCGCGTCCGGTCACGCGCCTGAACCGGCGCACGCTGGCCATCCTCGTCGGCGGCCTGTCGGTCGCCGTGCTCGGGGCCACGATCTGGTCGCTACAGCCGCAGCGGCGCGGGGCCAACGAGCAGACCGAGCTTTACAACGTCGATCGCGTGTCCAAGTCCGAAGGGCTGGATGGCCTGCCGGCCGACTACTCGAAGCTGACGCCGAAGGTGCCCGAGCTGGGGCCGCCGCTACCGGGCGACCTCGGACCGGCCATCGTGGCCTCGCAGCAGCCGGCCGTGGCCGCCTACTCGGCGCCCGGCCACGACCCGAATGACGCCTTGCGCAAGGAGGCGGAAGCCGCTGCGGCTTCGTCGGTGTTCTTCCGCTCGGGCGGCCAAGCCGCCGCCATGGTGGCGCAGGCGGCGCCGGGTGCAGCAAGCACGCTCGCGGCCTTCGACCCGCTCGCTGCCGGGCCCGCTTCGACATCGGCCCAGCCCGCCGACCCGACCGCCGTGCAGAACCGGCAAGATCAGAAAGAGGCATTCCTGAAAGCCGGTTCTACGGAAACCCGCAATTCCGGCAACCTGGCGTTGCCGGCGTCGCCGTATCAGGTGATGGCGGGAACGGTGATCGCCGGTGCGCTGGTGACGGGTATCAAGTCGGACTTGCCGGGCGACGTGATCGCCACGGTGACGGAGCCGGTCTATGACTCGGCCACGGGCAAGTTCCTGCTGATCCCGCAAGGATCGCGCATCCTCGGGCGCTACAACAGCCAGGTCAGCTACGGGCAGAGTCGCGTGCAGGTGGTGTGGAACCGGGTCATCCTGCCCGACACGTCCTCGCTGGCGCTCGACAACCTTGTCGGCACCGACCCGGCCGGCTACGCCGGCCTGGAGGACGACGTGGACTGGCATTGGAATCGCATCATCGCGGGCGCGGTGCTGACGACGCTGCTGGGCGTCGGCGCTGAGTTGGCTGCGCCGGAGAACCGGCAGGACGGCAACCGCATCGTCATTGCCGGACGCGACAGCGCACAGGACAGCATCAATCAGGTCGGCCAGGAGATGACCCGGCGCAACATGAACATCCAGCCGACGCTGACGACGCGGCCGGGCCTGCCGGTTCGCATCATCGTCAACCGGGATCTGGTGCTGCGGCCGTACCAGCCGCTGTTCTTCAATCGGGGAGTTTCGCAATGAGCGCGACCAAGAAGCTGCGGCTCGGGCCGCTGCCCAAGACCGAGAGCGTCAAGCTGACCTTTGCCTGCCCGGCCAGCCTGAAAGCCGACCTCGACCGCTACGCCGCGTTGCACGCGCAGGCGTATGGCGAGGCGGTCGATGCCATGACGCTGATCCCGCACATGCTGGAAGCCTTCATGGCCGGGGATCGTGGCTTCAAGCGCACACAGCCCAAGAACGGAAAAGCCGCCCCTGCGTGAGCAGGGGCGGCTCTGGATTGGTGCCCGAGGCCGGAATCGAACCGGCATGACCGTGAGGTCGAGGGATTTTCTTACCACTTCGGCTTTCGCCGCCGTCCTGCTCACACAGGGCGTTCGTGGTCTGGAGCACGCCTTCACCATAGCCTTACAGCCGTAGGTGCCCGCCGTCTGCTCTCTACACCTTCCCAAGCGCATAGCTTGGGCTTGGCTCGGCGTTGGCTCGGATGCCGAAGCATCCAGGGCTTTCGCCGAATTTGACGGGCTTCACTTCGGGCGTTTCCCCCCGAAGGCTCAAATTGTTCAAGTCCCTTGTGTCTACCGATTTCACCACTCGGGCGTAGCGCGGTGCGCTGGAAACACCTACCTCTATCTACTGGCGCCTAGTTGGCTCCTGATCGCCAAGCCAAGCTATGAAGCTACATCTTGGATGCTCGCAAACCGTTGTCACTATTGACCTTCTGGCCCGGTAGTTCAAGCAGAAAGGACTTGACAGAACAGATTTTAAGTCCCTTGCGTATACCAGTTTCGCCACCCGGGCCGATGCGGGCGAGGATGCACGAAGCCTGGACGTTCGGCCAGCTGGACGATCCGTGACGGCCGCTCCGCGACTTTCTAGAATGCAGGCATGTTCGACAACATCGCCGCCTATCATTTCGTCGCGATCGACGACGTCGAAGCCCTCGTGCAGCAGTTGCGCGAACGGGCCGAAGCGGGCGCCCTGCGTGGCAGCGTGCTCGTGGCGAGCGAGGGCATCAACCTGTTCCTGGCCGGGATGCCCGCCGCGATCGACGGGTTCGTCGGCGGATTGCGCGAGGACCCGCGCTTCGCGACGATCATCGTCAAGCGCAGCCGCTCGGCGAACCTCCCGTTCGCACGGCTCAAGGTCAAGCAGCGACGCGAGATCATCAGCTTCCGGCGCGAGGATCCTTCCCCGCTCGATGGGCGCGCGCCCGCGCTCGAACCGGCGCGGCTCGCGCGCTGGATCGGTCAGGGCTGCGATGACGCCGGCCGGCGCATCGTCCTGCTCGACACGCGCAACCGGGAGGAGGTCGCCCATGGCACGTTCGACGGGGCGATGACCCTGCCGATCACGCGGTTCGGGGAATTCACCGATGCGGCGCTTGCCCGGCGCGACGAGCTCGCCGATGCCACGGTCGTCAGCTTCTGCACGGGCGGCATCCGCTGCGAGAAGGCCGCGCTGTGGATGCAGGCGAATGGCTTCGAACACGTCTGGCAACTCGACGGTGGCATCCTCGGCTATTTCGAGCAGGTCGGTGCGTTCGGCTACACGGGGAACTGCTTCGTGTTCGACGAACGCGTCGCCCTCGACAGCGAGCTCGCTGCGCTCGTCGATACGCGCTGACGCGAAGGTCCCCCCGGGCCTCAATCGGCCGGGTCGGGGTCTCCGGCTGGCTTGCGTACCGGAATGTCGGCCGCGGTCTCGACCCGGCCGGCGATCGCGGCACCCGTGCTGACCGCGTGCGGACGGTGGCAGTTCGGGCACGTCACTTCGTCGCCATGCTCGAGTTCCGGACGCGCGTCGATGAAATCGGTGCCGCAATCCGGGCACTGCAGGCGAATCACGGACATGGCGGGTTCCTTCGGCAGTGGTCGTGTCCGGAGTCTCGTCGCGCGCCGCTTAACCGGCCTGAACGCGGGCGATGTCGACGCGTGCCGTTCTTTAACCTGCGGTAAAGGCCGGCCTTGTTACGAATGCATGCGCAATCGCAGAGAGCGCTTGCGTCCCCACTCGAGGAGAGCCCGCATGAGTCCGACTGCATCCCGCAAGGCGAAACCGGCGACGAAGCGCGCTGCCGGCAAGACAACGAAGAAGGCCGGAGCGAAACGCGCGTCGACGAAGAAGACAGCGTCAAGGCGTGCAACGCCAGCCAAGGTCGCCGTGCGCAAGCGTGCGGCCGGCGCCACCTCGAAGCCAGCGGCGTCGCGCAAGTCGACTGCCCGAAAATCGACGACGAAGAAGTCGACGATGCAACGCGCGACCAAGACACCTGCGCGTGCACCTGCCAAGCGATCGATGCGCAAGGCGCCTGCGAAGAAGACCGCCGCGAAAAAGGCGACGACCAGAAAGCCCGCAAGCCGGAAGACCGCAACGAAGAAGGTCGCTTCGACCCGGCGTGTCACCGGAAAGCGCGTTGCGGGCAAGAAGATGCCCGCAACGCGGGCCGCGAAATCGGCGCGGACGCAATCCTCGGCAACAAAGCGCGTGGATCGGGCCGCCACGGTCCCGGCAACGTCGGCCCGCTCGGGGACGCGAGCGAAGAAGCGCGAAGGCGGCGCGCGCAAGCCGCGCACAGTGAGCCCGGCCGTTGCCAAGCGGCATTTCCTCGAGGCGCTCCAGGCAAAGCAGGAGCGCGTGCGCCAGGGACCGGGCTATCCGCCGGCGAACGCGTTCACGGGTCGGCCCGAAGACGAGACCGCGCATGCGCCCATTCCCGGCGAGCACGCCGCGCCGCCGCTTGCCCAGCCCGCGCCGTCGCCCGAGGCGACCTATGTGACGAACCTGCTGCGCGCGCGCGGCAACCAGGGCATGCGCAAGCAGCGTTGAGAAGGAGGCATGTCGACACGACCCGAGCGGTCGTGTCGACGCCGGCGGCCGGGCCTCGAGCCAGCGAGGACCGGCGCCGGCGCTGGCATTCACGGTCGGCGGCCCCATCTACGGGGGAATGCTTCCGTTGGCACTCCCACGATGATTCCACTTTCGATCCTCGACCTCGCGCCGGTCGCCGAGGGCAGCGATATCGCGCAGAGCTTTGCCCACACGCTCGATCTCGCCCGGCATGCGGAACGTCTCGGCTATCGCCGCTTCTGGCTCGCCGAACACCACAACATGCCCGGCATCGCGAGCGCGGCGACGGCCGTGCTGATCGGCCACGTCGCGGCCGGCACGCAGCACATCCGGGTCGGTGCCGGCGGCATCATGTTGCCGAACCATACGCCGCTGCAGGTTGCCGAGCAGTTCGGCACGCTCGCAAGCCTGCATCCGGGACGCATCGATCTCGGCCTCGGTCGCGCGCCGGGCACCGATCAGGCCACCATGCGCGCACTGCGCCGCCATCAAGAAAGTGCGCAGGCGTTTCCCGACGACGTGGTCGAATTGCTGCACTATTTCGAACCGGCCGCACCGAACCAGGCCGTGCGTGCGGTGCCCGGGGCCGGCGTCGACGTTCCGGTCTGGCTGCTCGGATCGAGCCTGTTCAGCGCACGCCTCGCCGCGCTGCTCGGCCTGCCGTTCGCCTTCGCCTCGCACTTCGCACCCGATGCGATGGACGAGGCCCTCGCGATCTACCGGCGCGACTTCCGTCCGTCGAGGCGCCTGTCGCAAGCCCATGCGATGCTTGCGCTCAATGTCGTCGCGGCCGAGTCGACACCGGCCGCACGCCGGTTGTTCACGACCCAGCAACAGGCGTTCGTGAACCTGCGGCGTGGCCGCCTCGGCCTCGTTCCACCGCCGATCGACGACATCGAGGCATTCTGGACGCCGGTCGAGAAGGCCGGCGTCGAGCATGCCCTGGCCTGCGCGGTGGTCGGTGATGCCGAGGCGGTCCGACACGGACTGCGCGAGTTCGTCGCGCGCCATCGTCCGGACGAACTGATGCTGACCGCGAACGTGCATGCACATGCCGACCGCGTGCGTTCGTTCGAGATCGCCGCCCAGGCGTTCGCGACGGCCTGAGCGGGCCGGCGCGACCGTCGATCCGGTCCGCCTCGGCGACGTGCGCGGACCGCTGATCGCCAGAATCCACCCGCCGATGCCGTCATCGGGCCGGTGTTTTGCGTTTTCGTGAACCCGCGCATGCAACGGGTCGACCGCGGCGGTCACAATCCGCGCCGGCCGGGCGTCCCGCGTCGTCCGTGCTGCATGAACCGCCGTTCCGCTTCAGTCGTGGCCCAAGCCTTCGCGTGCCTCCCCGCAGACGGAGACCCATTCGTGAACCGAAGCGCGTCGCACCCTCCAGCGAGCTGGCAAACATGAAGCCACGCCTGGCCAGCTGGGTCGAACCGGGCGCGCCAGGTGACGTGCCGGCGCCGCGGCACGCGATGACCCGCGGCCGCGAGTACGCCGGCTCGGTCCTCCTGCAGACTCCCCGATTGCTCTTGCGCGAACTGCGTTTCGCCGACGTCCCCGAATTGTCCGCGCTGCATCACGAACCGCGCGTGCGCAGTGTCGCCCTCGACGTGCTGCCCACCGCGTTCCTCGAGATCGCCGCGATCGTCATCCAGTCGAACCGGATCTACGGCGAGCAGCCGGGCCTGGGTCGCTGGCGCGCGGAAGATTCGCGCGGACGGTTCGTCGCGCTGTTCTCGTTGCTGCCGTCGGGGCGCGGCGCCGACATCGAGTTCACGGCCCTGCCGGTGCCGGCCACTTGCAGCGTGCCGCTCGCGATCGAGGGCGCGCGCGCGATCCGGGACCATGCCTTCGGCGCGCTCGAGGTTCCGCACCTGCTCGCGTTCTGCCGTCCGCAGGACAAGCTCGCCTCGACGATCCTGCGCCGGATCGGCTTTTCGTTCGTGCGCGATTCGGAGAAGAACGGCCAGTCCGCCCTCGAGTTCGCGATCGCGCGCGAACGCTGGTTGCGCGGCGCGCCGGAGTCCGCGCCGCGCTGAGGCGCGCCACGACGCGACCACGCCGAAGCGGCGTCCCGCATCCCGCGCACCCACGGCTCAAAGTACAGTAGCGGCCCGTTCCTGCCCGGTTCCTTCGCCATGCCTGCCAGCTTGCCGCGCCTGCTGATCGTCGAAGACGATGCGACGATCGGCGCGAACCTGTTCGAGTTCTTTGAGGCGCGTGGATTCCTCGTCGACGCCGCCTACGACGGGCGGACTGCCTTGCATCGGCTTGGCACGACGTCGTTCGACGCGGTGATCCTCGACATCGGTTTGCCCGGCACCGACGGCCTGACCGTCCTGAACCGCTTGCGCAACGAGCTGGGCCTGGCCGTGCCGGTCCTGCTGTTGACGGCACGCGACGAGGTCGACGACAAGCTGGCCGGCTTCGGCCACGGGGCCGACGACTACGTGACCAAACCGTTCGCGCTCGTCGAGGTCGAGGCGCGCGTGCGCGCGTTGCTTGCGCGAGCCTCGGGTCGCGTGGCGACGCCGGTAAGGCGTTTCGGCGCGCTCGTCCTCGATGCACGGCGGCATGAGGTGCGGGTCGGCGAGGTACCGGTCCGGCTGACCCCGAAAGGCTGGAACATCCTCGAAGTGCTCTTGCGCGATGCCGGGCGGGTCGTGCCGCGCAGCGAACTCGAATACGCCTTGTGGGGCGATGATCCACCGCAGAATGATGCACTGCGCAGCCAGGTACACCTGCTTCGCAAGGCGCTCGCCGATGCCGGATTCCACGGCATCGAGACGATGCACGGCGTCGGCCTGCGCCTGGTCGCCGGCGAAGAGGCGACATGAACGCGCCGGACACGCTGACCCGGCGCGTCATCTGGGCGACGACGGCGACGGTCGCGCTGTTCGTCGGGCTGGTGGCCGTGCTGGCGACGTCGGTCATGCTCGAACAGGAAGACGAACTTGCCGACCAGGTGGTCGATCTCGAAATGCGTAGGCTGATCGCGCGGCTCGACCGCAGCGATCAGGCAAGCGCCGATCAGCCGATCGAGCTCGGGCCCGGCATCCAGGGCTGGGTCGAAACCGACGACGTGGATCGCGCGATGCCGGTCGAACTGCGCGGCCTCGTCGGCGGGCCGCACGAAATCCACACCGGGTCGCGCGTGATCCACGTCCTGACCGCGGATTCGAGGCACGGGCGCATCACGGTTGTCTTCGACGCGACTCGCAACGAGCAGCGCGTGTCCGAGTTCGGCCTCATCCTGCTTTCGTTGTGGGTGATGTGCGTGTTCGCAGGCTATTGGCTTGCCCGCGCGACCGCACGCATGGTGGTCGGCCCGATGCGCGAAGTGACTGAACGCATCGCGGGCTGGGATCCCGACCTGGCCCATACGGCCGAAGTGCCGGTTGATCGCGGCGACGAAGCGGGTCGACTGCTCGAAGCGTTCAACCGCATGCAGGACCGAGTGGATCGTTCGATCGCCCGCGAACGCGAGTTCGCCGCCAATCTGGGCCACGAGGTGCGCACGCCGCTGGCCGCATTGCGGACCGACATCGAGATGTCGGCCCTCGATGCGCGCATCGACGACGAGCAGCGTCGGCGCCACCAGCGCATGCTGCGCAGCATCGACGACATCGGGGCGACGATTGCCGCGGCGCGCGCGTTGAGCCGCTCGCAGGCGATGCCCGAGCGCCGCACGATCGTGCTGGCCGCTCTCGTCGATGAAGTCTGGGACAGCCTGCGCGCGCGTGCAGGCGCGGCGGGATTGCAGCTGTCGAACGAAGTGGGGCCCGAGGTCGAGCTGTTCGTCGATCGCTATGCGCTGCTGATCGTGTTGCGCAACCTGGTCGCGAACGCGATAGAGCACGCGGCACCGGCGACCCTGACGGTCCGTGCCCGCAGCGGCAGCATCGAGGTATCCGACGATGGACCCGGCATTGATGCCGCGGACCTGCCCTTCGTCTTCGACCGACACCACAGTGGCCGGCTGCGCGACGAAAAGGATCCCGCATCGGCTGCGACCGGCGACGGTGACGCGCCGCGCGGGCTCGGCCTCGCGATCGCACGCCGGATCTGCAACCAGCACGGCTGGTTGCTTGGCGTCGACTCGGCCACCAGCGGCGATCACCACGGCACGCGATTCAGCCTGCAGTTCGACGAAAATTCGACCTGATTCCGACACCGCTTCGACGCCGCCGGCGCGAGTCTGCCAGTCTCGAGTGCAAGGCAGGAGTTCCGGTTGCAATGGGCGTCGTTGAACACGATCCGGTGCTCGTCGGCGCCGGCGGGCTTCGATCGGCACGCAAGTCCGGCCGCGCCATCGGCATACGCGGCGGGCAGTACACGCACCTGCTCGCGTTGTGGCTGTTGGCCCTCGGCGGTGCGCTCGTCTCCCGCATCCTGCTCGCGGCGATCAGCGTCCACGACGGCCTCGTCGCGGGTGGTGAACTTCCGCGTGCGCTCGCCGCCGGATTCCTGCTCGATGCCCTGACCGGGCTGTACCTGTGCGTCCCGTTCGCGCTGTGGATCTGGCTGCTGCCGGCGCGTGCTTACCGTTCGCGGGCGGGGCGCAGTCTCGTGCGGACCGGGTTTGTCGTCGCCGCATTCGGAACACTCTACCTCGTCGCTGCCGAGTACTTCTTCTTCGACGAGTTCAATGCGCGTTTCAACTACACGGCGGTCGAGTACCTGATCTATCCGACCGAAGTGTTCGGAAACATCCGTGATTCGTATCCGCTTGTACGCGTGCTCTTGGCCTGCGTCGCCGGCGCACTGCTGCTGATCTGGCTGTTGCGAGGCGCGCTCGCCGGCGGATTCGTGCGACCGCTCGGTTTCGCCCGGCGCAGTGCGATCACCGCGGCGCTGGTCGTGGTCGCAGCCGGGTCGGCATCACTGGTCAGCCTGGAGTCGGTGCAGGGCGGGGCCGACAACCGCATTGCAGGCGAGATCGCGGCGAACGGCGTCTATTCGTTCTTCAGTGCCTTGCGCAATGCGCGAATCGACTACGCGCAATACTACGCGACCTTGCCCGGCGACGAGGCCGTTGTGCGAGCCCGCAAGCTGCTGAAGCAGGCGAACACGCACTACCTCGGCGGCCCGGCCGGCCCCGGGCATCCGCTTGCGCGGCGGGTCGAGAATGGCGATCTCGGCGTGCCGCGCCTGCTGCACGTGATCTTCCTCGTCGAGGAATCGATGGGTTCGGAGTTCGTCGGCCGGCTCGGTGGACGTGATCTTGCGCCGAACATCGATCGCATCGCCGACGCCAGCATCGTCTTCACGAACCTCTACGCCAGCGGTACGCGAACAGTGCGCGGCATGGAGGCGTTGGCGACCTCGCTCGCGCCGGTGCCGCCCGAATCGGTCGTCAAGCGCAGCGGCAACGAGGGCCTGTTCAACCTGGCCACGATCGCGCGCGAGCAGGGCTATGCGCCGACGTTCATCTATGGCGGCTACGGCACGTTCGACAACATGAACGCGTTCTTTCACGGCACCGGCTGGCGCGTGCTCGATCGGCTTGACATGCCGAAGGCAAGATTCGCCAACATCTGGGGCATTGCCGACGAGGAACTTTTCGACAACGCGCTCGCCGAATTCGATCGCCAGGTCGCCGCCGGCGAACGCGTGTTCTCGCTCGTGATGAGCACTTCGAACCACAAGCCGTTCCTGTTCCCCGAAGGCATTCCAGGCGTGAAGTCGAGCGGTGGTGGCCGCGAAGCGGGTGTGCGCTACGCCGATTATGCAGTCGGCCGGTTCTTCGACCGGTTGCGCACGCGGCCCTGGTATCAGGACACGATGCTCGTGATCGTCGGCGACCACGGGCCGCGCGTGTACGGTCGCGCGCAGATCCCGCTGGCGAACTACGCGGTGCCGTTCATCGTCCATGCCCCTGCCTTGCTGGCTCCGCGACGCGTCGACACGCTCGCCAGCCAGGTCGACATCGGCCCGACCGTGCTTGGCCTCCTGCACCTGAGCTACGAATCGCGCTTGCCGGGACGCGACATCCTGCGCATGCAGCCGGCCGACGGCTACGCCCTGTTCAACCACAATCGCAACGTCGCGATGTTGCGCGGCGATGAACTGGCCGTGCTCGGGTTCCGCAAGTCGGTGGAGACGCTGCGCTACGACACGACTGCCGGGACGCTCGAAGCGGCCGTGCACAACCGCGAACTAGAGCGCGATGCCGAGGCCCTGTTCCAGCTGTCTTCGGAGCTGTTCAGCGACGGCCGGCAGCGCGCGCCGTGAAGATGCCGGCACAGGACGCCGGCCGCCGCGCGCCCGTCGCGATGTACGCGCTGATCCATCTCGTCGTGGTGCCGGCGCTGCTCGCCGCGGCGGCGCTGGCCGTGCGCAACTCGGGGCTCGACCTCGCCATCGAGGACCAGTTCTACAGCGCCGAATTGCGCGGATTTCCGTTGCGGCGCGCTTTCTGGCTCGAAGCAATCGGCCACGACCTCGCAAAGGCCGTGCCGATCGGGGTCGGCATTCTCGCGCTGGTTGCCGCGATCAGTGCCGGCCGGCTCGAGCCGCTGCGCCGGTGGCGTGCCGTGCTCTGGTGCCTGCTGCTCGCGATGTGCATCGGGCCCGCCCTGATCACCGCCCTCAAGCAGGTCACCGCGGCGCATTGCCCGTGGGATCTCGCGCGCTATGGCGGCTACGCCGCGTACACCGAGGACTGGTTCGTCGCGGCCCGGGCCGATGCGGGGCGCTGCCTGCCGAGCGGGCATGCGGGCGCCGGGTTTTCGCTGCTCGCGCTGTACTTCGCTGGCTGGGCCGGCGGCCGGACGTCCTGGCGCTGGCAGGGACTCGCAATCGGTTGCCTTGCCGGCTTCGTGTTCGGCGCGGTTCGCACCGTGCAGGGCGCACACTTCGTCAGTCACGCAGTGTGGTCGGCAATGATCGTCTGGCTGTTCGCGAGCCTCGTCTTCCTGCCCCTGATCTGCGCACGCCGCGACCAGGACCAACCGGTCACGCCGTTTACCGACGGCGCGCGCCTGCGCAAGTCCGGCGTGCGGCTATGATCGTGCATGGATTCGTTGACCCAGATCGTCCTCGGCGCCTCGCTCGCCGCCGTCGTGGTTCCAGCGGCCGACCGACGCCGCGCCCTGCTTGTCGGCGCCGTGCTCGGCACCTTGCCCGACCTCGACGTGATCCCGCTCGCGCTGCTCGACGTCGATCCGGTGACCCACATGACCTGGCATCGCGGGCCTTCGCATTCGCTGTTCGTGCTGGCCGTGCTCGCTGTCGCGATCGGGTTGGCCCTGGGCAAGGTCTGGCGTCCCGTGCGCGAGGCGCCGCGCGCGTGGCTGCTCGCGATCATGCTCGCCCTGCTGACCCACCCGCTGCTCGATGCGCTGACGGTCTACGGCACCCAGCTCGCCTGGCCCCTGCCGGTGGCGCCGGTCATGTGGTCAAGCCTGTTCATCATCGATCCGCTGTACACCTTGCCGATGCTGGCGGGCTGCATCGCCGCGATCCGGCTCGGCGCACGCGCGTCCGCGCGCTCCTGGCTGGTTGCCGGACTTGCGCTTTCGACGGTCTATCTCGGCTGGTCCCTGCTCGCCAAGACGCTCGTCGAGCAGGCGGCCCGGCGCACGCTCACGGCCCAGGGCCTCGCCGATGCGCCGCGCTTCTCGGTGCCGATGCCGTTCAACACCTTGCTCTGGCGCGTCGTCGTGATGACCGACGAAGGATTCCTCGAGGGCGAACGCTCGCTCGTCGCCGATCGCGGACCGATCCGCTTCACCCAGCATGCCAGTGATCGCCGCGCGCTCGCCGCGGTCGCAGCCTATCCGGCCGTGCAGCGCCTCGACTGGTTCACGCACGGATTCCTCAAGGCCACGCGCGACGGCGATCGCCTGATCCTCTCGGACCTGCGCATGGGCATCGAGCCGGACTACACGTTCCGCTTCGTGGTGGCCGAACGCGACGGCGAGGGCTGGCGTGAGGTCGTGCCCGGGCAACTCGCGTGGCCCTGGCAGGCCGGCGCGCGGTTCGGTGACCTGTGGCAGCGGATCTTCGTCGAACCGGACGCGCCGTGAGCGGGCCGCGCGGCGAAAACCGCACCTACGGCTGGCGCCTGGCGAGTGCGCCGACGATTTCCGAGGCGCTGCGCAGGCGTTCGCTCGCGCCTTCGAGCTGCAGCTTGATGCGCAGCTTGTCCTGGCCATCGAGAGCGTAGACCTTCGGCAAGGTCTGGATCATGCGGATCACGGTCATCGGATCGATCGCCGGTTTCGGCGTGAACAGCACGCGCCCGCCGTTCGCGCCGAGTTCGAGCTTGCGGATGCCGAGCGGTGTCGCGCGCAGCTTGAGCGCGGTGATCGCGAACAGGTTCTTGACCGGATCGGGCAGCAGGCCGAAGCGGTCGACCATTTCGACCTGCAAGTCGCGCAGGGCCTCGTCGTCGCGCGCACTGGCGATGCGCTTGTACAGGGTCAGCCGCGCATTGACGTCGGCGAGATAATCGTCGGGAATCAGCGCCGGCAGGTGCAGCTCGATCTCGGCCTCGTGGTCGCTGGTCAGGTCGAAATCGGGAACCTGGCCCGATCGCAGCGCGCGCACGGCGCGGTCGAGCATGTCGCGGTACATCGAGAAGCCGACTTCCTCGATCTGCCCGGATTGTTCCTCGCCGAGCAGTTCGCCTGCGCCACGGATCTCGAGATCATGGGTGGCGAGCGTGAAGCCGGCGCCGAGTTCCTCGAGCGATGCGAGCGCCTCGAGGCGCTTCTCCGCATCGGCCGTGATCGAGCGATGGTCCGGGACGACGAGATACGCGTAGGCGCGGTGGTGCGAGCGTCCGACGCGACCGCGCAGCTGGTGCAACTGGGCGAGGCCGAAGCGGTCGGCGCGGTTGATGACGATCGTGTTCGCGGTCGGCACGTCGATGCCCGACTCGATGATCGTCGTGCAGACGAGCACGTTGTGGCGCTGACGGTAGAAGTCGAGCATTGCCTGCTCGAGTTCGCGCTCGGGCATCTGGCCGTGGGCGATGCGGATGCGCGCTTCGGGGATCAGCTGCTCGAGCTCGCGTGCAGCCTTCTCGATCGTCTCGACTTCGTTGTGCAGGAAGTACACCTGGCCACCGCGCTGCAATTCGCGCTGGAACGCCTCGCGGATCATTGCGGGATCCCACGACCCGATGAAGGTCTTGACCGCGAGTCTCTGCGCGGGCGGCGTGGCGATGATCGAGAGGTCGCGCAGGCCCGCCATCGCCATGTTGAGCGTGCGCGGGATCGGTGTCGCGGTCAGGGTCAGCAGGTCGACTTCGGCGCGCAGCTTCTTCAACTGTTCCTTCTGGCGAACGCCGAAGCGCTGTTCCTCGTCGACGATGACGAGGCCGAGGTCCTTGAAGCGCACGTCGTCCTGCAGCAGCTTGTGGGTGCCGATGACGATGTCGACCTTGCCTTCGGCGACCTGTCCGAGCGCTGCCGTCGTTTCCTTCTTCGACTTGAAGCGCGACAGCACGTCGACGCGGATCGGCCAGTCGGCGAGGCGGTCGCGGAAGTTCTGGAAGTGCTGCTGGGCGAGCAGGGTCGTCGGCGCGAGGATCGCGACCTGGCGACCGGCAGTCGCGGCGACGAAGGCCGCGCGCAGGGCCACCTCGGTCTTGCCGAAGCCGACATCGCCGCAGACGACGCGATCCATCGGCCGCGGCCGCGCGAGGTCGGCGATCACGGCCTCGATCGCCTGCAGCTGGTCGGGCGTCTCCTCGAACGGGAATGCACTCGCGAACTGCTCGTACAGGAGCCGATCGGCGATGATCGCATTGCCCTGGCGCGCTTCGCGCTGGGCATAGATCGCAAGCAGTTCGGCCGCGACATCGCGGACCTTCTCGGCGGCCTTCTTCTTCGCGCGTTCCCAGGCATCGCCGCCGAGCGAATGCAACGGTGCGAGTTCGGGCGCGGTGCCCGAATAGCGGCTGACGAGCTGCAGCTGTGAAACCGGCACGTAGAGCTTGTCGCCCTTGGCATACTCGATCGCGAGGAACTCGCCGTCCTGGCCGCCGACATCGAGTTTGAGCAGGCCGTGATAGCGACCGACGCCGTGGTCGACATGCACGATCGGCGCGCCGGGCGCGAGCTCGGTGAGATCGCGGATGATCGCCTCGGGGTCGCGCGCGGCACGCTTGCGACGACGGTTCTGCTGGGCGCGCTCGCCGAGCAGTTCGCGTTCGGTGAGCACGGTCAGGGCCGGTCGTTCGAGCGCGAAACCTTCGCCGAGTCCGGCCACCGTGATCGCGAAGCGCGGCGCATCGGCGCGTTCGGCGAAGTCTCGCCATGAGCCGAGCGTCGTCGGTGCGAGGTCGCCGGCCGCAAGTTGCTCGATCAGCAGTTCACGGCGGCCGGGCGAGTCGGCGGCGATGAGCACGCGGCCCGGATAGCTGCGCAGGAATCCCTGCAGGGCCGTCGTCGGCGCGTCGAGCTTGTGGTTGATCGGCAACGAAGGCGCCGGCAGGCTGCCGGTTTCGATCGCGGACTCGTCGCCGGCGCCCGCGACGAGGTCGACGCGACGCCGCAGGTTGAGGTGCTCGCGCAAGGCCTGCGGGGGCAGGTACAGCTCGGCGACCGGCAGGATCGGCCGTTCGATGTCGTGCGCGCGCTGGTCGTGTCTTTCGCCGGCCTGCCGCCAGAACTGCTCGGCGGCATCGAGGGCGCCGTCGGCGAGCACGAACAGCGCATCGTCGGCGAGGTAGTCGAACAAGGTCTCGGTCGCGCCGGGGCGGCCTTCATCGAAGAACAGCGGAAGGTAGTACTCGATCCCGGCCGGCGCGCTGCCCTCGCGGATGTCCTGGTAGAGCGGGCAGCGGCGCGGATCGATCGGAAACCGCTCGCGCAGCGTGTTGCGGAATGCGCGTGCCGTTTCTTCGGTCAATGGGAACTCGCGCGCGGGCAACAGGCGCACCTCGTCGACCTTGTTCGCCGAGCGCTGGGATTCCGCATCGAACGTGCGGATCGAATCGATCTCGTCGTCGAACAGCTCGATGCGGTACGGCTCGGCGCTGCCCATCGGGAAGATGTCGAGGATCGCGCCACGCACGGCGAAGTCACCCGGCTCGAGCACCTGTGGCACGTTGCGGTAGCCCGCGGCGCTCAGCCGGTGCTGCTCGTCGGCGAGGTCGAGACGCTGCCTGCGGGCGAGCACGAGGCTGGATCCGGTGATGTGGCCGCGCGGGGCGAGGCGCTGCATCAGCGTGGCAACCGGCACGACGAGCACGCCACGCTTCACCGCCGGCAGCCGGTACAGGGTCGCCACGCGCTGCGAGACGATGTCCGGGTGCGGCGCGAACAGGTCGTAGGGCAGGGTCTCCCAATCGGGAAAATGCAGGACTTCGAGATCGTCGCCGGCAAACACGGCGATCTCGGCCTCGAGCATGTGCGCCGAATGGGTGTCGCGGGTCACGGCGACGACGGGCGCCCCGTGTCGGCGTGCGGCTTCGGCCAGCAGCAGCGCGAGTGCGGATCCGTGCGGAAGTTTCCAGTGACGGCGCTGCCGCGCCGATGTCGGCAGGGCAGGGAATGTCGGGACAGGTTCGTTCATCGGTCTCGAAGTGGCGGCGTTGCGGATCCTGGCGGATCCGGCGCGGGTGCGCAGCTTACCCGCTCGCCGGCATCGCGCGTGCTCCGGCATCGCTGAAGGCGACCTCGCGCAGCGCGGCATCGGGCAGGGCATAGGCCGACGCGAGCAGCTCGCCCTCGTGGATGATCTCGGGAAACAGCACGCCGGGCAGCGCATGCACGGCGAAGATTTCCTGGACGCCACCGGTGAACTTGAGCAGGGCGATCGTGTTGCCCGTTTCCAGATGCACGGCCCAGACGCCGCTCTGGCGTGCACTGTTCGCCTCGGTGATCGGAATGTCGGTGAATGCGTTCGTTTCGCGCAATTGCGACAAGCCGATGAATGCAATCGGGCCGAGGAAATCCATGCCACGCGCGAAGCCCGGCACGCGGGCCACGTCGGTGCGCTCGCCGCTGGCCGGATCGATCGCGACGAGCGCGCCACGGCCCGATTCGAGTACCCACAGGCGACCGTGGTGCCAGCGCGGCGAATGCGGCATCGAAAGGCCGCGCGCGATCACCTCGTCGGCGACGCAATCGATCAGCACGCCACCATCGCGCTTGTTCGCGCGCCAGCCTTGCGGCGCATTCGTTTCGCCGAGCGCGGTCAGGTAGTGCGCGCGGCCCTCGCGCATCGCGAGCCCGTTCAGATGGCAGCGATCCTCGGGTGCGTAATGCGACACGAAGCGTGGTCGCCAGCGTGGCACGAAGCTCGACGACGGATCGAGCGTGCACAGCGTCGAGAACAGCGTGTTGACGAACCACGCCTCGCCCGCGCCATCGCTGGCGATTTCGTGGATGTCGATCGCACCGGTGACGTGTTGCGCGCGACTGAGGTAGACCGCGTCATGGATCGCCGGATCGTGCAGGCGACGAGCGACGTCGGGCATGTTGCGCAAGGTCGTGATGCCGATCGAGGTGCCGAGCACGATGCGCTGGCGGTCGGCGACGAGGCCCATTGGCCGGTCGAAGCTGCGGAAGTGCGTGTTGATCGTCGCCCGGTCGGGACGCAGGATGACGAGCTTGCCGGCCTGGTAGGTCGTCACCAGCAGGCAACCCCCGAGTTCGCGCAGCAGGTCGGGAAAATTCGCCGTATGCACGCTGGCCAGTGCCTCGGTGGCGCTCGCGGCGGCGGAATTCTCGACGGTCATCGGCGGCGGTCGCGGCAGTCCAGGGCCGCGCATTCTCGCCGGCGTGCGCGAACGATGCGAGTTTCCGCGCCTGGGAGCGCGATTCCTTCAGATCGCGCGGCGCACGCGCAACAGGCCCGGTTCTCCGCCGACCGCCTCGCGCTCGAACCCGAGGCGCGCGGCGAGATCGAGCATCGCCACGTTCTCGACCAGCACATGGCCCCAGATCTCGCGCATGCCGCGTGCGCGGCAGGCCTCGAACAGGCGCGTCATGAGCGCCCAGCCGACGCCTACGCCGGTGAAGGCGGGGTCGATCGCGATCGCGAACTCGGCCGTTTCGGTCACGCGGTCGAAATGGACGCGCGCTTCACCGCGGATCTCGCCGCCGTCCTCGTCGGTGACGACGAAGGCGGCGACCTTGTCGGTGTCCACATTGCTGAGGAAACGTGCGACTGGCTCAGGCAGTTCGGTCAGCGCATGGAACACGCGCAGGCGGATCTGCTCGGGCGTCATGCGTCCGAAGGCACGCATCAGCGCTTCGGTATCGGCAGGCTCGATCGCGCGCAGGCGCAAGCTGCGGCCGTCGCGCGAGAGGAACGCTGCGCCGGCTGCCGGTTTCGCCGCTTCCGGCGCGACCGGTCCGCGCACGCCCGGCCGCGCCGGAAGTGTGGGCCGGGTTCGCCCGCGGCGACGCGTCTCGATTTCGGATCGGAGGCTGTCCATGCCGCGATGATGCACCGCACAAATCGAGTTTGCACTTCAATCCGGTACGCGCACCAGCAAGCATTCAGGGTCCTGAATGCAGCGGTCCTGTGGCGTTCAGATGCGCGCTGAATGCTTCGAGGCGTTCGATGACGTCCTCGACCGTGATCAGGTCCATGACGCCCTTGTGTTCGAGCTTCGTGCCCCAGGGGAGTCTTTCCGGTGGCTTGCCGCGGAACTTGCGTGCCGCGTCGGGGTATCGATCGACGCACCAGCGTCGGTCCGAGTACGGCCCCGACCGATGCGGATTGCTCGCCGCGTGCAGGCCGAGCACGGGCGTTCCGACCGCATTCGCCATGTGCATCGGGCCCGAGTCGGGGGCGAGGACGAGGTCGGCGCGGGCGAGCAGGGCCAGCAATTGCTTGAGCGTGTCCTTGCCGATCAGATCGAGCGGGCGCGAATCCATGTGGCCGAGGATCGCATCGCCGAACTCGCGCTCGTATGCGCTCGGGCCGCCGCAGAGGACGACGCGCCAACCGAGTTCGCCGATCGCGTGTTCGGCAACCGCGGCGTAGCGCTCGGGGCGCCAGTTGCGCAGGCGATGACTCGATGTCGGGCTGATCAGCAGCGTGCGCGGGCCGGCGGGCAACCACTTTGCGGCGAATTCGGCCGCCGCATCGGGAACCGGAATGTCCCAGCGCACGCGATCCTGGGCGAGGCCGAGCGGCTCGAGGAAACTGGCCATCGCATCGAGCACGTGTTCGCCGCTGCGCGGCGGGATGCGGCAATTGACGAACAGGCCATGCAGGTCCTTCGAGCGTGCGCGGTCGTAGCCGATGCGCAACGGCGACTTGACGAGCAGGCTCAGCAGGTTCGCGCGCAGCGCGATCTGCATGTGCAGCAGCACGGGAAAACGCCGCCCTGCGATCTTCTCGCGCACCGCGCGGAATCCATCCCGGCCCGCGGCCTTGTCGAACACGATGAACTCGACGCCCGGCAGGTCGCCGACGAGGCGATGTTCGAGCTTGCCGATCACCCACGTGATCGCCGTATCGGGCCAGTGCTCGCGCAAGGTGTGCACGAGCGGCACGACATGGGTGACATCGCCGATCGCCGAGGTACGCAGGATGCAAAGCGAAGACGGTGGAGCCGACGGAGCTCGATTCGATGCCCGGGACATGCAGGCCTTGCTAGACTTCAGGAGTGGGTGCCGCGCCGCGGCGCCGGAACCTTGGCAGAGCGATGATCGAGGCGCAAGCCCAGCCGACCGGTGATGGTGCGATCCTGTTCGACTCGACCTTGCCGGGCGGCCTCGACATGCACTGGTTCGAGGCGGGTGCCGCGGCGGATCGCCGCGCTGCCGGCCGTGGCGAAGTGACCATCTTCGACACCGCATTCGGAACCTGCGTGCTGCGCCACTACCGGCGCGGCGGGCTCGTCGCGCGGATCAACCGCGATCGCTACCTGTGGACCGGTGCCGCCCGCACACGCAGTTTCCGCGAGTTCCGCCTGCTCGCGCAGTTGCAGGCGGCCGGACTGCAGGTGCCCTCGCCGGTCGCCGCGCGCTACGTGCGCGATGGCCTGCATTACCGTGCCGATCTCGTCACGCGCCGGATCCCGGGCGCGCAGACGCTGGCCGAACGCTTCGCCGGCAACCGTCTCGACGCCGCGGTCGCGGGCCGGGTCGGACGCACGCTGGCAGCGTTCCACGCGCACGGGGCCTGCCACGCCGACCTCAATGCGCACAACGTGCTGATCGATGGCAGCGGCGTTGTCTGGCTGCTCGATTTCGATCGCGGTCGCCTGCGCCGGCCTTCGATGAAATGGCAACAGGCGAACCTCGCGCGCCTGCGCCGCTCGTTCCTCAAGCTCGGCGCCGGCGACCGGATCGGCGAATTCGACGCCGATTTCTGGGATCCGCTGCTCGCGGCCTATCACCGCGCGTTCGCCGATCGCAACGCCCACGGAGCGCCGGCTTGAACCTCGCCCTGCGCTTCCTCGGTGTCGGCAATGCGAACGCGGTCGAACTCGGGTCGGCCGCGGCCGTGGTCGAACGTGGCGGCGAACCCTTGCTGATGATCGACTGCGGCCACGATGCGCTCGAGGCCTACCTCGCGCAGCATGCGCGGCTGCCGCGGGCCATCTATCTGACCCATGCGCACATGGATCATGTCGGCGGCCTCGAACGCCTGTTCTTCCGCGCGTACTTCGACGAAAGCCGGCGCGGCCGCTTGCGCCTGTACGCGCATGCCGCGCTGGTGCCGGTCCTGCAGTCGCGCGTGGCCGACTACCCGCAGGTGCTCGCGGAGGGCGGCGCGAACTTCTGGGATGCGTTCAGCCTCGTCCCGGTGTCACGCGGCTTCTGGCACGAGCAGCTCTGGTTCGACGTTTTTCCGACCCGCCATCACGCTCCGATGACCTCGTTCGGACTCGCGCTGCGCGGCAGCGTCGTCTGGACCGGCGATACGCGACCGATTCCGGAGATGCTCGCGACGTATGCCGCGCACGACGAATGCGTCGCCCACGACTGCGCGCTCGTCGGCAATCCCTCGCATGCCGGCATCGACGACCTCGAGCGCGAGTACGGCGACGACCTGCGCGAGCGGCTCGTCCTCTATCACTACGCGTCGGCCGAGGAAGGCGAGCAGCTCGAGCGGCGTGGATACCGCGTCGCACGCCGTGGCGACGTGCTGCCGTTGCGGCGTCCCGTCGACGAGGTGGTGCTGGCACCGGCAGGGACGATCCGATGACGCGCCCGATCCCGTTCCGCCTCGATGCGTCGCCACCGCGCGATCGCCGCGCGCGCGCGCTGACCGACTTGCGCATCTCGGTGATCGACCGCTGCAACTACCGCTGCCCGTATTGCATGCCGGAAGCCGACTACCCGCGCGACCACGAATTCCTGAGCAAGTCGCAGCGCCTGCGCTTCGAGGAAATCACGCGGCTCGCCGCGATCTTCGCCGGGCTCGGCGTGCGCAAGCTGCGCCTGACCGGCGGCGAACCGCTGCTTCGCCGCGACCTGCCCGAGCTCGTGCGCCAGCTCGCGCGGATCGACGGCATCGACGACATCGCAATGACGAGCAACGGCAGCCTGTTGCCGTTGCACGCGCGTGCCCTGCGAGAGGCGGGCCTCGGCCGCATCACGCTGAGCGTCGACACACTCGATCCGGCGACTTGCCGCACGCTGTCGGGCGGGCGCGGCGAGGTCGCCGACGTCATGGCCGCGATCGACGCCGCGCGTGACGCGGGTTTCGGCCCGCTCAAGATCAACTGCGTCGTCATGCGCGGCATCAACGACGGCGAGGTCGAAAGTCTGGTCGCCCATTTCCGCGGCAGCACGCACGTGCTGCGCTTCATCGAGTACATGGATGTCGGCACCTGCAACGAATGGCGCAGCGAACGGGTCGTGCCGAGTGCCGAGCTGCGCGAGCGCATCGACGCGCGCTGGCCGCTCGTGCGCCTCGAGCCGCGCTCGAGCAGCGACGTCGCGCGGCGCTGGGCATTCGTCGACGGTGGCGGCGAGATCGGCTTCATCAGCTCGGTCAGCGAGCCGTTCTGCGGCGACTGCACGCGCGCGCGCCTGTCCGCCGACGGTCGCCTGTACACCTGCCTGTTCGCGCGCAGCGGCCACGACCTGCGCGGTCCGATGCGGGCCGGTGCGAGCGATGACGACCTGGCCGGGCTGATCCGCGCGGTCTGGTCCGCGCGCGGGGATCGCTACAGCGAACTGCGTGGGCTGGCGACACTTCCGGTCCGGGACCGGGTCGAGATGTACGAGATCGGTGGCTGAAATGATCTCGATGGCATGCCGCCTGGAGGCGCGATGACGGGCACGCTTTCCCATGTCGATGGCGCTGGCCATCCGACGATGGTCGATGTCGCCGCCAAGCAGCCGGCCGCGCGCCGTGCGCTCGCCGAGGCACGCGTCGTGTTTCCGGCCGAGGTCGCGGCGACCCTGCAGCGCGACGAACTGCGTTCGGCGAAAGGTCCGGTCATCGACACGGCGATCATCGCCGGCACGATGGCGGTCAAGCGCACCCATGAACTGATCCCGTTCTGCCATCCGCTTGCGATCGAGAAGTGCCGGATCACGGCCGAATTCGCGTCGGCGACCGATCTCGTGATCCGCTGCGAAGTCGGAGTCACCGGCAAGACCGGGGTCGAGATGGAAGCGTTGACCGGCGCCACGGTCGCCGCCTTGACCGTGTACGACATGTGCAAGGCCCTGAGCCACGAGATCGTCATCGCCGACGTGCGCCTGCTCGAGAAGAGCGGTGGTCGACGTCGGGTCGAGGACGGCGAGCTGCGCCGATGAAGTTCCGCCTGCTGTACTTCGCGAGCCTTGCCGACCGTGCCGGCTGCAGCGAGGAGATCCTCGACAGCACGGCCCGCGAACCCGCTGCCCTGTACGAGGAGATTGCCGCGCGCCATCGCTTCACGATCGCGCGGGACCGTTTGCGCGTGGCTGTCAATGGCGCGTTCGTCGATTGGCAGCATCGGCTCGAGACCGGCGACGAGATCGTCTTCGTGCCGCCCGTTTCCGGAGGTTGAGCATGTTCCGGCTTGCCGCGACCGCAATCGACGCGGATCTCGAGAAGCGCGTCCTCGACAGCGCGGCAGCCGGTGCCTGCGTGAGCTTCGAGGGGCGCGTGCGCGACCACAATGACGGGCGCGCGGTCGAGCGCCTCGAGTACCAGGCGTACGCCACGCTCGCCGAATCCGAAGGCGCGGCGATCATTGCCGAGGCACGCTCGCGCTTCGATGTGCTCGCGGTCGCTGCCGTGCACCGGGTCGGCAGCCTCGCGCTCGGCGATCTTGCGGTCTGGGTCGGTGCCAGTGCAGCCCACCGCGATGCCGCGTTCGCCGCCTGCCGCTGGATCATCGACGAGGTCAAGCAGCGCGTCCCGATCTGGAAGAACGAGCATTACGCCGATGGCGAATCGGGCTGGCTGCATCCGGAACCGTCGCGGATCGACCCGCGCTGACGCTGCGTCTTGCGCGATCGCCGGCTGCACGGCGCGACCGGGAAGGGTGGCAACCCCGCCAGCCACACCCCGGCACCCGAGTCACTTGCTGCCGTTGCTGCCTTCCGGCCCTGGCGGAGTTCACAAGCTATCGTCGCGAGGGGACCGACGGGGTCACCATGAAACGCTTTCGCCGTGGGTGGGCGCTATCCTGGGCGGGCCTGGAAATGCCGCGCAACCTGCCGAATCCGGAAGCGATGTGGCGGAGAGAGCGGGATTCGAACCCGCGAAGCGGGGTTTAGCCGCTTACACACTTTCCAGGCGTGCTCCTTCAACCACTCGGACATCTCTCCGTTCGTCCGCCATGCCACGATGCCCCGGCGGGCCGCGGAGAATACTAGGCATGCCATCGGCAAACAAGTTCGACGCTGCCGAACTTGGTCAGCATGGCGATAACTTGGCACAATCGGCATTCCCCACGCGGATCATCCGATGTCCTATCAGGTTCTCGCCCGCAAATGGCGGCCGCGGCGATTTTCCGAGCTGGTTGGCCAGGAGCATGTCGTGCGCGCGCTGTCGCATGCGCTCGACGGTGGTCGCATCCACCACGCGTTCCTGTTCACGGGCACGCGCGGAGTCGGCAAGACGACGATCGCGCGGATCTTCGCCAAGTCGCTCAACTGCACGAACGGGCCCACGTCCGAGCCGTGCGGCGAGTGCGGGATCTGCGCCGAGATCGACGGCGGCCGCTTCGTCGACCTGCTCGAGATCGATGCGGCGAGCAACACCGGCATCGACAACGTGCGCGAGCTGATCGACAACGCGCAGTATTCGCCGTCCCGGGGCCGCTACAAGGTGTACCTGATCGACGAGGTGCACATGTTGTCGAAGGCCGCTTTCAACGCATTGCTGAAGACGCTCGAGGAGCCGCCGCCGCACGTCAAGTTCCTGCTCGCGACGACCGATCCGCAGAAGCTGCCGGTGACCGTGCTCTCGCGTTGCATCAAGTTCAATCTCAAGCGCCTGACGCCCGGACAGATCAGCGGCCAGATGCGGCATATCCTTGCTGCCGAGGAGGTCGAGTTCGAGGACGAGGCCATCGATGTGCTCGCCCGCGCCGCCGACGGCTCGCTGCGCGACGGACTCTCGCTGCTCGACCAGGCGATCGCGCACGGCGGCGGTGGCGTGCGGGCGGGCGAAGTGCACGCGATGCTCGGCACGGTCGATCGCGCGCGTGTGCGCACGCTGCTCGAGGCCCTCGTCGCGCGCGACGCGGGCGCGCTGTTCGCCGAGATCGGGCGGATCGGCGAATTGTCCGCCGATTTCGCCCAGGTCCTCGACGAACTGGCTGGCCTCCTGCATCGCGTGCAACTCGTCCAGTTGGCCGCGGCGGCGAGCGAGGCCGACGATGCCGCGATCGGCGATCTCGCCGGGCGCATCGATGCACGTGAAGTGCAGCTTTACTACCAGATCGCGGTCACGGCGCGGCGCGACCTGCCGCTTGCGCCGACCCAGCGGGTCGGCTTCGAGATGGCAATGCTGCGCATGTTCGCATTCGCCCCGGCCGGTGGCGGGACACCGGGTTCGCGCCCGGCAACGGCACCGCGCGGCACGCCGGCGGCAGTACCGGCCGCGACGCCCGCGCGTACCGTGCGCCGCGAGGAACCGCGTGCGCAGGGCGCTCAGGCTTGGCACATTGCCGAGCCGCCCGTGCTCGCAACGGGTCCGCTCGCGGTCGACGACTGGTCCGGCCTGATCGCGCGTGCCGGCCTCGGTGGCCCGCTCGGCCAACTCGCCCAGCATGCCGTGCTTCTCGGCACCGAGGGTGCCACGCTGCGCCTCGGCATGAAGGCCATGCATGCGCATCTCGCCTCGCCGAACCTGGTCGCCCAGCTCGAGCAGCGCCTCGGCGATGCGCTGGCCCGGAGCGTGCGGGTGCGTTTCGAGAACGTGGCCGACGCGGTCGCCAGCCCGGCCGACCTGCGCGCGCAGGCGACCGTGACGCGCCGGCAGGCCGCGCAGGACGCCCTCAGCGGCGACCCCGTCGTGCAGTCGCTGATCGACACCTTCGATGCCCGCCTCATCACCGAGTCGGTGCGTCCCCTGGAGAACGAGAGATGAAAGGTCCCCTTGCTGGTCTGATGCAGCAGGCGCAACGCATGCAGGAATCGATGCAGCGCGCGCAGGAAGAACTCGCCGCGCTCGAAGTGACCGGCCAGGCCGGCGGAGGCCTCGTCAGCGTCGTCATGAGCGGACGCCATGACGTGCGCCGCGTGACGATCGACCGCAAGCTGTTCGCCGACGATCCGGAAATGGCCGAGGACCTCGTCGCCGCGGCGGTCAACGACGCCGTCAACAAGGTTGCCGCCCTGAGCCAGGAGCGCATGAGCGGCCTGACCCAGGGCATGAATCTGCCGCCCGGATTCAAGATGCCGTTTTGAGGGCAGGGGCCAGCGGCGCGGGTGCTCGAAGCGGAATTCGCGCCAGCTCGCGATCCGCTCCAGCCGAAGCGCCTCGATTCGCGACCCGCTATCGAACCTGCTCCCCCGCCCTGGCCACTTCCCGCAGCAAAGACCATGTCCTCCTCACCCCTCCTGAGCGAATTGATCGAAGCCTTGCGCTGCCTGCCGGGTGTCGGCGCGAAGACCGCGCAACGCATGGCTTTCCACGTGCTCGAGCGCGATCGTGCCGGGGCACGCCGGCTCGCGGAGCGGCTCGTGCTGGCGGTCGATCGGGTCGGCAATTGCCGACGCTGTCGCGGGTTCAGCGAAGAGGCGATCTGCGCGCTGTGCGCGAACACATCCCGCGATGCGCACCTGTTGTGCGTCGTCGAGACGCCGGTCGACCAGCTCGCGATCGAGCAGGCGACCGGCTATCGCGGGCATTACTTCGTCCTGCTCGGCCGGCTTTCGCCGCTCGACGGGCTTGGTCCGAAGGAGCTCGGCCTCGACCTGCTGGCCCGGCGGCTCGGCGAAGGCGGGATCGACGAACTGATCATCGCGACCAATCCGACGGTCGAGGGTGAGGCGACCGCGCACATGCTCGGCCAGCTCGCGCGCGCCGCGAACGTGCGCGCGACCCGGCTCGCACATGGCGTTCCGCTCGGCGGCGAACTCGAGTTCATCGATCGCGGCACGCTCGCCCACGCGTTCGGTGGCCGACAATCACTGGCCCAGGAGGACCTGCCATGAGCGAAACGCTGTTCAGCAAGATCATCCGTCGCGAGATTCCGGCCGATATCGTCCACGAGGACGACGACGTTCTCGCGTTCCGCGACATCCACGCCGTGGCTCCGACCCATGTCCTGTTCATCCCGCGCAAGCCGGTCGCGACACTCAACGACCTCGCCGACGAAGATGCACTGCTGATCGGCAAGCTCGTCCTCGCGGCGACGCGTTATGCGAAGGCCGAGGGTTTTGCCGAAGACGGGTATCGCTGCGTGATCAACTGCAATCGTGATGGCGGGCAGAGCGTCTACCACCTGCACCTGCACCTGCTGGCCGGGCGCCAGATGACCTGGCCACCCGGATGAGGCCGGTCACGGGCGCGGCTCGGGGCGCGGCTTGACGATGATGATCGGCGGCTGGTGCCAGTAGCCTCCCCAGTACGGCCCGAATCCCGGGCCCCAGAACGGGTCTTGGCCCCAGTAGTTCCGCTGCTCGACGACGAGCGGGCGTTTCGGCCACAGGTACACGGCGTCGGCCGCGACGCGCGCATAGGTGTACGCGTACTCGCCGACCCGGCCCTGCTCGGTTCCGGTGACACTGCCGACGACCGTGATGTCGCGCCCGCGCACGAAAACCTCCGGATCGAAGAAGCCTGCGCGGCATGCGATGAACCGGCCGTCGCTTCGGTCACCGGCGCGCGGGCGCGCGCGTGCGTCGAGTTCGCGGCCCAGGACTTCGAAGCAGGTCGAATCGGTGCCCGGATCGACGCGGATGATCTCGCCACCCCAGCGCACACGCTCGCCGACGCTTCCACGGCTGACGCTCTCGGCCGGGGTCAGCGCGGCGAATTCGCCCGACAGCGGGGCCGGGGCGGTCGCGCACGCGGCGAGTGCGGTCAGGATCGGAACCAGCAGCCATGAGCGACGCATGAGGCTTCTCCGGCAAGCGTGTGGTACTCGCATTATTGACGCAGGATACGGGCGGTTCGTTGCACCGGGTCTGAATATCAGGCGCGGTGCGGAAGGCGCAGCTTGCGCACGTCGCGCACGAAGTCACGCACCGCCTCGGTCGGTGCGTCGACGCAGGCGTAGCGCAGCTCGACATAGCGCCCGACCAGTGCGCCGATGCGCGCGCCTGCCTCGGCGTCGGCGAGTTGCGTGCGCACCCGGGCGAGGAAATCGCGCGGGCCTTCGTCGCGGCGGCTGGCGATTCCGAGGCGGGCCAAGCGGCGCTGCAACTCCATCCAGCCTGCGTCGAGGAGGTCACCCTCGCGGCGTCGCCCCGCTCGCAGGACCCAGGCGGTGGCGATCGCGAGGACGATCGCGACGATCACGGCAAGGGCCAGGACAAGGTCCCTGCGCCCGGCCTTGTCGATGCCGAACGGGGTCAGCAGGCTTTGCTGGCGGAGCGCGTTGAACTGAACGATCGTCTGCGTCCACAGGCGGTTGACGACATCGAGCCGGTTGCGCACGTCGAGCAGCCACTCGCTGCCGAACCAGCCGTTGCTGCCGTGCACCGCGGCGGCACCGCGCTCGATGCGCGCCGGACTGACCGCGGCGGTTGGATCGACGCGGACCCAGCCACGTCCGGCCAGCCAGACCTCGGACCAGCCGTGCGCGTCCGAATTGCGCACGAGCAGGTAGTTGCCGACGTCGTTGACCCAGCCGCCCTGATAGCCGGTGACGACGCGGGCCGGGATGCCGGCGGCGCGCATGAGGACGACGAAGGCCGAACTGTAGTGTTCGCAATAGCCGGCGCGCGTCGAGAACAGGAAGTCGTCGACCGTGTCGCGACCGAGCAGCGGCGGCGACAAGGTGTAGCTGAAGTCCGCCGTGAACATGGCGAGGGCGGCCTGCACGATCGCGGTGTCGTCGGCGAAGCGTGCGCGCCAGCTGCTCGCGAGCGCCAGTGTGCGGGCATTGAAGCCCGCCGGAAGGTGCAGCGCGCGCTGCCGGTCACGCTCGTCGATTTGCGCGGCGAGCGTGTAGCGGATCGTCGAACGGACCCGGTACTGGCGCGGAGCCGCCACGCGCAAGCGCGCCGCGAGCGTGCGGTCCGGGGACATGCGTGCGTCCTCGGGGGCCGCGACCGGCACGTCGAGTGCGACCAGCCACGGACGATCGGTCGGCTCGAGGGTGACTTCGTAGCCGATCTCGGGCGAACTTGCCAGCAGGCTCTCTTCGCGCGCACGCCAGGAGAATTCGCGGGTCCAGGTCGTGCCGTCGAAATCCCACAGCACGAGCGCGCGCAGGTAGCGCGCCGCCGGTTCGGGCACCACGCCGTCGAAGCGGACGCGCAGCGCCGGCGAATCATCGACGAGCAGGTCGGTCATCGAACCGGGCGACATGCGGTCGTCGAGTCCGGTGCGTCCGGCCGAATCGAGCCCGGGGGCGCCCCAGAGCGGCGAGCTCAGGCGCGGGATGAACAGGAATGCGGCGGCCGCCAGCGGCAGGCCGAGGGCCAACAGCAACACGCCGCCGCGCAGGCTGGCCCGCCATGGGTGCGCGCTGCGTGCGGGCCCCGGCTCGAGCGCATTGAGTGCGGCGAACACGAGGATCAGGCTCAGGCAGAGTGCGGCCGTGAACGCGAGCGTCTGCGTGAACAGCAACGCGCTCATCAGGACGAAGGCCGAAAACCCGAGTGCGGCGCGTGCGTCACGGATGCGCTCGGTTTCGAGCAGCTTGAGCATGAGCAGGCCGGTCGCGAGCGTGCTGCCCGCCTCGCGGCCGAAAATGTTGCCGTACTCGAGGATGACGACGGCTACGAGTGCGGCGACCAGCGGCACGCGCAGCCATGCGGCGACTGCGCCGGCACCGCGACGCCGGCTCAGCACGCGCAGCGGCGCGATCGCGACGAACGCGAACCCGAGCCACGCCGGCAAGCGCGTCAGGTGCGGCACGACCGCAACCAGTGCAGTCAGTGCGACGAGGTCGAACTGGCGGTCAGTCAGGCGCATGCGGCATCAAGGCGAGCGCGCGCAGGCAGGCATGGCGGTGTTGCGAGCCGAGGCCGGGACCGATCGTGGCCTCGGGCGTGCGCAGCACGTAGCTGCGCATGGCCGCTTCGGCGGCGAGCACCCACGCGGTCAGGCGGCGGATGCGCGCTTCATGTGCGCAGCCGCCGAGTGCGTCGTAGTCGAACGCGAGCGTGTCGCCGACCATGAGCTCGCTGTCGCGCACGAGCAGTGCATCCTGGCGCGCAGAGGCCTTCCACGCGATCCGCCGCGACGGATCGCCCGCGCGGTACTCGCGCAGGCCCGCGTAGTCGTCGCCGCCGCGGATGAAGCGCTGGCCGTGTCCGCCGTCGGCCACCGGAAACGGGGGTGCAGGCTGCTCGGCGGACGGGTAGACGAGGACGGCGACCTCGGGATTGAGCCAGCTCCAGATCACGAACAGACCGAGCGGCTGGGTCGTCCACAGCTTCATCCGACCCGGACGAAACCAGCCGCGGCGTTCGGTCGGCATGTCGACGCGTACGGTCGTGGATTCGCCACGTTCGATCGCGAACGCGGTCCGGCGATCGTTCCACTGCAACTGGAGGTGGGCACGCACGCGCGTCGACACGGCAAACGTGCAGCGCATCTCGATCGAATCGCCCGCATGGCAATCGCCGGCCGTCGTCGCCGCAAGTTCGAGGCCGGCGAGCGCGCGGAACCCGACGAACAGGCTCATCCATGCCGACGCCGCGAGCACGCAGGTCAGCAGCAGGGCAGGGTTGTTGGAATAATTGAGCGCGCCGACCAGCATGATCGCGACGAGCACCGCGAAGGCGAATCCGAACCCGCTCGGCAGCACGTAGATGCGGCGCCGATGCAGCAGGATCGGCAGGCTTTCGGGCTGGCGGAGTCGGGTCAGGGCGGGCAGGCGGCGTTCGGCCAGCGCGAGCACGCGCTGGCGCCACGAAGCAGGCGCGGGGTCCTCGTGCTTCATCGCACTGGAATGGTCTCGATGAGGCCACGGGCGAGGCCGTCTCGTCCGTCGCGCGCACTCGCTCCGGGAGTCAGGCGATGGGCGGCGACGAAGGCGAACACGGCCTGCACGTCTTCGGGCAGGCAATAGCCGCGACCGGCCAGCAAGGCATGCGCGCGCGCCGCGGCGAGTACGGCGAGGCCAGCGCGCGGCGACAGGCCGACCCTGATTTCGGCGTGAGTGCGACTTGCCTCGAGCAGGCGCTGGACATATTCGATCAGGGCCGGGCTTGCGACGATGCCGAGGCAGGCCTTGCGCAGCGCATGGATGCGTGCAGGGTCGAGGCAGGGGCCGAGCGACCCGAGCAGGCT
Organism: uncultured Dokdonella sp.; assembly: GCA_964587775.1. GTDB lineage: Bacteria > Pseudomonadota > Gammaproteobacteria > Xanthomonadales > Rhodanobacteraceae > Dokdonella. The sequence goes on along the minus strand of CAZPLY010000010.1, from coordinate 53,635 downwards.
GTGTCGGTCGAGCGCGGCAAGCATCTCGCGTTCGGCGGCGCGATCGGGGTAGCCGAGGCTCAGGCGCAACATGAAGCGGTCGAGCTGCGAATCGGGCAGCGGATAGGTGCCGGCGAAATCGAGCGGGTTCTGGGTGGCGACGACGAAGAACGGGGCGGGCAGCAGGTGGCAGTGGCCGTCGACCGTCACCTGGCCCTCGGCCATCGCCTCGAGCAGGGCACTCTGTGTCTTCGGCGTCGCGCGGTTGATTTCATCGGCGAGCAGGAGCTGGGTGAACAGCGGTCCCGGATGGAATTTGAACGCGCCCGATTCGCGCTCGTAGATGCTGACCCCGATAATGTCCGACGGCAGCAGGTCGCTCGTGAACTGGACACGCTGGAAGCCGAGGCCAAGGGTGACGGCAAGTGCGTGGGCGAGGGTCGTCTTGCCAACTCCGGGCAGGTCCTCGATCAGCAGGTGGCCGCCGGCGAGCAGGCAGACGAAGGCCAGGCGGACTTCGTGTTTCTTGCCGAGCAGGACGGTGTTGACCTGGGCGATGCTTCGCGCGAGCGCATCGCGCAGGTCGGCGATCAGCGGCGCGGTTTCGGGTTCGGAGATCGGGGACGGGTCGGGCATGGTCGATTTCGGCAGCGGATGATGGACGCAGCAACGGATCACGAACGCCCGGTCGGCAGTGTAGCCGCGGCCAGCGTACCGCGGCGAATCGACGACGCTGCGCGTTGGCGCATCGCGTTCTGGTGCACGTTCGGCGTGCTCGGGATCCTCAAGCTGTGGCTCGCGGCGAACCTCGCGCCGTTCGTCGACGAAGCGTTCTACTGGCAGGAAAGCCGTCGTCTTGCGTGGTCCTACAGCGACGTGCCGGCCCTGACCGCTTGGCTCATCGCGGCCTCGGAAGCGCTGCTGGGCCATTCGACGCTCGCGATGCGTGCACCGTTCCTGCTGCTCGGTGCGGCGGTTCCGCTGCTCATGGTCGCAATGGTGGCGCGCCTGTTCGACGCGCGCGCCGCGTGGCAGGCCGGCCTGTGCACGCTTGCGATGCCGCTGGCCGGCACGCTCGGCGTGCTCGCCCTGCCGGACGTGCCGCTGACCTTCACGGCGATGCTCGCCCTCGGCGCATTCGAGCGCGCCACACGTGAGGATCGCCTGCAATCCTGGGTCGTGCTCGGGGTCGCCCTCGCATTCGCCTGGCTCGCCCACTATCGCGCCGCGATGCTGATGCTGCCGGGGCTCGCCTTCCTGCTGCTGATGCCGCGTGGGCGCATCCAGTGGCGCCGACCGGGATTGTGGATCAGCCTCGTGATCGCCGCGTTCGGCCTCGTGCCCCTGCTCGCGTTCAACCTCGAACACGACTGGAACGCGCTCGGATTCCAGTTCGTCGAGCGCCATCCGTGGGCGTTCCGCGCGACGGCATTGATGCAGCCGCTCGAGCAGGCGCTCGTCGTCACGCCACTGCTGTACGTGCTGCTGCTGCTCGTCCTGTACGGCACCGTGCGGCGCCTGCGGCGTGGCGCGCCCTGGGACCTGTTTGCGTGCGCAGCCGCGGTGCCGCTGCTTGCCTGGTTCCTGATCGGCCTGTTCGCCGATGACGAGCGCTTTCGCGTGCACTGGCCGCTGCCGGCCTACCTGCCGCTGCTCGCGCTGTTGCCGGTTGTCCTGCGCGAAGCCCGTCCGGCGGCGGGCACGTCCGGGATCCGCGTGGCGACCACGGTCGCGGTCGCCGGCGCCTTGGCCGGCGGCATCGTCGTCCTGGCCTGGCTCTTCACGGCCAGCCAGCCGCAGCTGGCTGCGATGCTCGCCGGCCACAAGGCGTTCCCCGGGCATTTCGTCGGCTGGGACGAAGCGGGCGCGATCGCCCGGCAACGGCTCGCGCAGGAAGGAGCCGACGTCGTGCTCGTCGCCGACAACTTCAAGCTCGCCGCCGAGCTCGATTTCGCCCTCGGCGGCGACCGTCCGGTCTACACGCTCGACAGTCCGCTCAATGCCAAGCACGGTCGTGCGGCTCAACTCGCCCTGTGGTCGCGCGACGAGGCGGCCTTGCGCGCGCTCGCCGGGCGGCGCGTGCTACTCGTCGTCGAGGAAACGGGCTTGCGCGAGCGCGAGCGCCGCGCCTGGCTCGACAGCCTCTGCCGGCGCGTCGCCGCGCTCGAGCCGGTCGAACTGCTCGACCTGCACGACGGGCGCAAACGGATCGCGTTCCATCGCGGGCATGTGCCGGCGAAGACCGACGCCGCGGGCCCGTGTGCCTATCCGTCGCCGGGCCCGCTTACGGAATCGACACGCCGGCCGAACGCAGCAGGCGGCACAGGCTGATGAGCGGCAAGCCGACCAGCGCGCTCGGATCGCTGCTGTCGACGCGCTCGAACAAGGCCACGCCGAGGGCCTCGATGCGAAAGCTGCCGGCACAGTCGAGTGGCGCGTCGCGTTCGACGTAGCGTGCGATCTCGTCGGCCTGGAGCGGGCGGAACACGACCCGGGTCGTATCGAGCGCGGCCTGCACGGCAGGCGGGTCCTCGCGCAGGTCGAGCATGCAGACGGCCGTGTGGAACAGCACGGCCCGACCTGCGCTCGCGGCCAGTTGCCGGCGTGCCGATTCGGCATCGCCGGGCTTGCCGAGCGGGTGCCCATCGCGGTCGGCGACCTGGTCGGAGCCGATGACGAGCGCACCGGGGTGGCCGACAGCGACCGCGCGTGCCTTTGCCTCGGCGAGCCGGACGGCGGTCTGCGCCGGGGTTTCACCGGGCAGGGCGCTTTCGTCGACGGTCGGAGCCACTTGCGCGAAATCCCGCACGATCCTGCCCAGCAGTTCCGCGCGATAGCGCGACGTCGAGGCGAGCACGATCGTCGGCGACGCTGCCGCGTTCATCGCGCCCCTGGTTTCGATGCGCGGGCAAGTTCCAGTTCGCTGCGTACCTCGGCGAGCCGGTCGAGCTGGGCCGACAGGCGCTGGCGGGATTCCGCGAGGGCCGAGGCGGCATTGCGCAGGGCTGCAAGCGAGGCATCGGCGGCGTGCTCGCGCAGCCAAAGGCGATGCTGAAGGAGATCGTGCAGTGCCTGCTGGACCTGCGGTTCCGCGGTCAGCGTGGCGTGGGCCGAGAGCGCCGTCGATGGCGGCAGGCCGCTGACGAGGGCCGGAATCTCGCGCAGGCGCGCGCGGCAGGTCTGCAGGTCGGCTTCCAGCGCATCGGCATCGTCGAGGATCGTGCGCAGCGTGCGCGTGCGCGCCGACCAGTGCCGTTCGCGCAACCACAAGGCGAGGACGACCGGGACAAGGACGAGGGCGCCGATGAAAAGATAAAACGTCATGCGTGGCAGTCTGACGAATGCGTTGCCCTGCGGCAATCGCCGGTCGGCACGGCACGCGCGCGCGAAGGCCCAGGCCCGGGGTTTTCGGATAGCATCGACCGATTCCTTCGAGAGGATGACGATCCATGCGAATCACGAAGTTGCTGCTGCCTCTGTCCCTGTGCGTGCTCGCCGCCTGCGCCAGCACCGGTACGCGGCCGCGCGACGGTGCCGAGGCGAAGCCCGCCTATACGCTCGAACGCTTCAAGGAGGAACACAAGCTGGTCGAGGGTGTCGATACGCTCGTGTTCGACAATCCCTACGGCGAAATCCAGGTCCGCCAGACCGGAGCGGCCGAACTCGTGTTCCAGGGGGTCGAACAGCGCATCGGCGAGAAGCCGCGGATCGCACGCATCGAGACGTTCCACGAAGGCGCTACGCAGGGTGTGCGGGTGCGCTATGCCGAGCACGATGCGCGCAATCCGGCCAACCCGCGCCTCGGCCGCGTCGATCTCTACGCGTTCGTGCCCAAGCGCATGAACCTCGACCTGCGCACCGATTTCGGTGCCGTGACGATCCGCCGCGTCGACAACGACATCCGCGTGCGCACGCGCTCGGGCCTGATTGCCGCCGCCAATCGTGGCGCGCTTGACGCCGAAAGCGAAACCGGCGAGATCCGCATGTGGACGATGCAGGCACTCGGTTCGAAGCCGAGCCACCTGCGCACGCGCGCGAACGTCATCGCCGACATCCCGCTGTTCGACGACCTCACGCTCGAGGTCGAGAGCGCGAAACCGATCCGATCCGACTTCACCTTGCAGCGCAACGAACAGCAAGCGGACGGCCGCTGGCACGGCAGCTGGTCGCACGGCACCGGCGCGCACCGCCTGCACATCGAAAGCCGGGACGGCGAAGTGATCCTGCAGGCGCTGCACAAGCCAGTACCCTGAAGTATTGACCGGGCACGGGCACTCGTTTCGCAGCGTGTCCAATTCTGGTTAGAATCGGCCGCAGTCGCGATGCCGGGCCGGTGGGAACGGTGGTGTTTCGACGGCGGCCATCGGATTCGATGGTCGTGGACCGCGGCCACGGGTCGACGGCCAATCCATCGCAGGGCATTCGGGGAACTGTCAATGAAGATTCGAACAAGTGCGGCGCTCGCGTTGGCGATCGCGACGAGCGGCATCGCGGCCGCCGTCGCGCAGGCTCCAACACAGTACGTGCGCGAGGATGGCGTGGAAGTCCAGGTCAATACCGCTGAACTGCTCGGGAGCGTGCAGGCGGAGATCATCCAGATCGACGTCCACAACGACCCGGTCGGTCTCGAGTGGCAACCCGGCGATCCGATCCGGGAGATCCCGCGTCGCCACTGGGACGATCCGAGCGCCCTCGGCAAGCTCGAGCGCTCGCCGGTCAATCCGGTCGCGCCAGGCGTCGATCCGCTTGCCCTGCTGCAGCGTGAGTTCGACAGCCATGCCGCGCATCGCGGCGGAACGTTCACGACGCCGATCCAGAACTTCGAAGGTGCGCCGGGCACGACCCTGCCGCCCGACCCGACCGGCGACATCGGCGCCAATCACTACGTGCAGGCCGTCAATGCCTCCGGTGGCACGCGCGTGCGCGTGTACAACAAGACCGATGGCATGATGGTCGGCAACTTCATCCTCAATTCGACCCTTGGTGGCACCGGTGCCTGCGCGAGCGGACTCGGCGACCCGATCGTCGTCTACGACGCGATCGCCGACCGCTGGGTGCTGACCGAGTTCTCGTCGCAGTCGGGCCGCACCCTGTGCGTCTACATCAGCGCGACGAGCGACCCGCTCGGCACGACCTGGTACCGCTACGGGTTCCAGATGCCGTCGTTCCCGGACTATCCGAAGTACGGCGTCTGGTCCGACGCCTACTACGTGACCGCGAACGAAAGCGGCACGGCGAACGCGCGTCCCGTGTACGCGTTCGAGCGTGGGCCGATGCTGACCGGCGGCACCGCGCGTTTCGTGCGCCTGACCGTGCCGCGCCTTGCCGGCTTCGGCTTCCAGCAGTTGACGCCGGCCCACCACGTCGGAATCGACGCGCCGCCGAACGGAGCGCCCGGCATCTACATGCGCCACGTCGATGACGAATCGCATTTCTCGGGCAGCAATGATCCGTCCAAGGATTACCTGCAGATGTGGAGCCTTTCGCTCGACTGGACCCCACCAACGCCGGCAACGACGCTGGTCGGGCCGATCCAGATCGACGTCAGCGAGTTCAGCTCCAACCTGAACGGGCTGACCGCATTCAATGCGTTCCCGCAGCCGAACGGGCAGAAGCTCGACCCGTTGCGCGAGCCGATCATGAACGTGCTGATGTACCGCAATTTCGGCACCTACGAGACGATCGTCGGCAATCTCGTGACCGACGTCGACGCGGCCGATACCGGTGGCGTGCGCTGGTTCGAACTGCGCCGCACCGGCGGCATCGCCAATCCGTGGCAGCTGTTCCAGGAAGGCACGTATGCACCGGCCGACGCGGGCGGTCCGGCCGACCGCTGGATGGCCGGCATCGGCGTCGACAGCAGCGGCAACCTCGCCCTCGGCTACAGCGTGACGCGCCAGAGCCCCGGCATCTTCGCGAGCCTGCGGTATGTCGGTCGCCTTGCCGGTGACGCACCCGGGATCATGACTACCGCTGAGACGGAAATCGCGACCGGTGAACGCAGCCAGAGCAACGAGCGCTGGGGCGACTATCACCAGATGGGCGTCGATCCGGTCGACGGCTGCACGTTCTGGTTCACCGGCGAATACATGGGTCCGGCCGGCACCACGAACAACACGCGCGTCGCCTCGTTCCGCCACGCCGAATGCGGCGATCCGACCTTCACGCTCAACACGAGCGTCAGCTCGCTCGAAGTCTGCGCGGCAGGGCCAAGCCCGGTCGTGCTGCCGCCGATCACGGTCAACATCGGCTCGGTCAACGACTACAACGGCCCGGTCAACCTGGTCTACCTGCCGCTGCCGGCCGGATTCAGCGGAACCATCGTTCCGTCCACGGTCAACCCGCTGCCGGGGTCTGCCGTCGCCTCGCTGTCGATCGCTGGACCGGTCGTGCCGGGCGAGAACATCGTGACGATCGAAGGCACCTCGGGGACGATCATCAAGTCGCGCGAGGTCTCGATCGACGTCGCGACCATTTCACCGGCCCAGGTCACGCTGACCGCACCGGTCGACAATGCGGTCAATGTGCCGGCGAACGCGATCCTGTCCTGGGCGGCGTCGAGCCAGGCGAGCGATTACGTCGTCGAAGTCGCCAGTGACGCGACCTTCACGAACATCGTGTTCACCGGCAATGTCTCGGCCGGCACGAGCATCGCCGTCACGCCGGCGCTCGCGACGAGCACGACGTACTACTGGCGCGTGCGGGCGTCGAACATCTGCGGCACCAGCGTTGATTCGGCGGTGTTCCAGTTCAAGACCGTCCCGGCGCCGGGCGATTGCGACGCGAGCACGACCGCGATCAACGTGTTCAGTGAAGAATTCACGGCGGGTGCCGGCGGCTTCACGACGAGTGCCGGTACCGGCACGGCGACGTGGGCCATCTCGACCGCACGTCCGAGCCCGCTCTCGGGAGGCAATGCGTTCAAGGCGACCGGGCAGTCCCTCGTCAGCGACCAGCGCCTGACTTCGCCGGCCATAGCCCTGCCGCTCGACCAGAACCCGATCACGTTGCGCTACCAGAACTGGCGCCACATCGAGCAGAACGGGGCGGCCGGCTGCTATGACGCCGCGATCCTCGAAGCTGCGGTGAACGGTGGTGCGTTTGCGCAGGTGACCGGCGTCAAGCTGCTCAACGATCCGTATCGCGGCGCGGTGAGCTCCGGCTTCTCGAACCCGATCGGTGGCCTCAACGCCTGGTGCGACAATCCGCTGCGCCCGTACGGAGCCGACACCCTCGTCGACCTGTCCGAGTGGGCGGGCCAGTCGGTGCAGCTGCGCTGGCGTTATGCGTCCGACTCGTCGGTGACGAACGAAGGCTGGTATGTCGACGACGTGCGCGTGCAGACCTGCCAGGGGAGTGACGAGATCTTCGCCGACGGCTTCGATCCTCCGCCGGTGCGCTGATCGCGCTGAAGCGGCTTTCGCACAGGGGGCGCCTCGGCGCCCCCTGTGTCGTTCCGGCATGACCGGGAGCGTAGTTCAGGTTGACACTGCAGGGCCGCGAACCTACCATCGCGCGCCCATGCCTGCCGCCTTGCCCGATATCGTTGATCCCTGGCGCATGGTCCAGGCGCGTCGCGTGTTCGAAGGCAGGCTTTCGATCGGGATGCTGCCGCGCCTGCGCGAAGCGCTCGCCGAGGGGGAGATCGAGGCGACCTACGAAGTCGAGTTCGGCACCAACGAGTTCGACATCGCGTTCCTTGATCTTCGCGTCGAGGCGACCCTGCCGCTGACCTGCCAGCGGACGCTGACGACGTTCGCGTATGCTGTCACGCTCGACCAGCGTCTCGGTCTGATCCGCGACGAAGCCGACGAGGCGGGTTTGCCGGGGCAGTACGAAGCGCTGCTGGTCACCGATGACGGGCTGCGGGTCATGGACGTCATCGAGGACGAATTGCTGCTTGCCTTGCCCGTCGTTGCGCTGAGTCCCGGCGCGCCGGTTTCCGACCTGCCGCTGGCCGTCGCGCCAGCGGACGAGGACGCCCAGGACAACCCGTTCGCCGTGCTCGGGCAACTGCGGACATCGCGCCACTGATCGGGCGCGGCGACCCGCCCGCGGCCGTCGCCACCGTTTCATTTTCATAACGCTTGCGTGCAAGCACGGATCCATCTGGAGAGTTGTCATGGCTGTTGCCAAGAGTCGTAAGTCCCCGTCCCGTCGCGGCATGCGCCGTTCGCACGATGCCCTCACCGCCAGGCAGCTGGCGACCGACCCGACCTCGGGCGAAGTCCACCTGCGCCACCACGTGACGAAGGATGGCTTCTACCGCGGCAAGAAGGTCATCGAGACGAAGAGCGCGGTGCCCGACGAGGACTGAGACACTCGGCCCGCGCAGCGGCGACCGCGGCTGCGGTCGCTGCCTTTTCACGCCTGGGAGAGACGGTCCTGTTTTACTCACGCATTGCGGGAACCGGCAGCTACCTGCCGGAGAACATCGTCACCAATCAGGATCTCGAGAAACGCGTCGAGACGAGTGACGAGTGGATCCGGACGCGCACGGGCATCCGCGAGCGGCGCATGGCCGCGGATGGCGAAACGACCGGGGATCTTGCATTCCACGCGGCGACGCGCGCGCTCGAGGCGGCCGGCATCGAGGCTTCGGCGATCGACCTGATCGTGCTCGGCACGACGACCCCCGACATCATCTTCCCGTCGACCGCCTGCCTGCTCCAGCATCGGCTCGGGGCGAACGGCTGTGCCGCATTCGACGTCAACGCGGCCTGTTCCGGCTTCGTCTACGCGCTCGGTGTCGCCGATGCGTTCATTCGCTGCGGCCAGGCGAAAAAGGCCCTCGTGGTCGGGGCCGAAACGCTGACCCGCATGCTCGACTGGTCCGATCGCGGTACCTGCGTGCTGTTCGGCGACGGCGCCGGCGCGGTCGTTCTCGAGGCTTCGGACGAACCCGGAATCATCACGACCAAGCTGCATGCCGACGGCGGCTACAAGCATCTGCTCTACAACCCGGTCGGCGTCTCGGCCGGATTCCGCGACGATGAGCCGAACCACGGCATCCGGGTCATGATGACCGGCAACGAAGTGTTCAAGGTCGCGGTCAAGACACTCGACCGCATCGTCGGCGAAACGCTCGAAGCGGCCGGCATGGTCGAATCGCAGATCGACTGGCTGATCCCGCACCAGGCCAACCTGCGCATCATCGAGGCGACCGCGAAGCGCCTGAAGTTGCCGATGGAGCGCGTGATCGTCACCGTCGACCGGCACGGCAACACCTCGTCAGGCTCGGTTCCGCTCGCGCTCGACGAGGCGGTGCGCTCGGGCAAGGTGCAGCGCGGCCAGACTGTCCTGCTCGAAGCGTTCGGCGGCGGGTTCACCTGGGCCTCCGCGCTGCTGCGTTACTGAACCCCGGAATCCCGTGCCGATGAACCGTCTTGCTTTCGTGTTTCCGGGCCAGGGCTCGCAGTCGGTCGGCATGCTCGCCGATCTTGCCGACCAGCACGCAGTCGTGCGCGAAGCCTTCGTCGAAGCATCCGAAGGGGCCGGAGCCGACCTGTGGACGATGTCGCAGGCAGGACCCGAGGAAATGCTCAACCGCACCGAGTACACGCAGCCGGCACTGCTTGCGGCAGGCATCGCCGTGTGGCGCGTCTGGCAGGCCCGCGGTGGACGCCTGCCGGACCGCTTGGCCGGGCACAGTCTCGGCGAATACACGGCACTGGTCGCGGCAGGCACGCTCTCGCTGCATGACGCCGCGCATCTCGTGCGCATCCGTGGCCAGGCCATGCAGGCCGCGGTCGGTGTCGGCGTCGGGGCGATGGCTGCCGTGATCGGCGCCGAAGACGCCCTCGTCGAACAGGTCTGCGCGGAGATCTCCGGTGCCCAGGTCGTCGTTCCGGCGAACTACAACTCGCCGGGCCAGATCGTGATCGGCGGTCATGCGGCCGCGGTCGATTCGGTCCTCGCCATCCTCGCCGAACGCGGCGTGCGCAAGGCGGTCAAGCTTGCGGTCAGCGTGCCTTCGCACACGCCACTGATGCGCGAAGCGGCGAACCGGCTCGCCGATGCGATGGGCGCCTACTCGTGGAAGCCGCCGGCGATCCCGGTCGTGCAGAACGTCGATGGCCGGATCGCGGCTGATGTCGCCGAAATCCGCGATGCGCTCGTGCGCCAGTTGTACCTGCCCGTGCGCTGGACCGCCTGCGTGCAGACGCTCGTCGGCGAAGGCGTCACCCGCGTCGCCGAATGCGGCCCCGGCAAGGTCCTCGCTGGCCTCGCCAAGCGCATCGATCGCTCGCTCGACGTGCTCGCGATCGGCTCTCCGGCCGACCTCGACGATGCGCTCGCGGCGTGGGTCTGACCCGCGCGCTACCGCCCCATCCCAACGCTGGACCCGACCCATGACGAAACCCTTGCAGGCTGAAGTCGCACTCGTGACCGGTGCCAGCCGCGGCATCGGCGCGGCGATCGCCGACCTCCTCGCCGAGCGTGGTGCCACCGTGATCGGTACCGCGACGAGCGAAGCGGGCGCTGCCGCGATCGGCGAGCGACTCGCCGCGCATCGCGGAGCGGGCAGGGTGCTTGATGTCCGCGACGGCGCTGGCGTCGAGGCCCTCGTCGATGCGGTTGCCGCCGAATTCGGCAGCATCGGCATCCTCGTCAACAATGCCGGCATCACGCGCGACCAGTTGCTGATGCGCATGAAGGACGATGACTGGCAGTCGATCATCGACACCAATCTCGGCTCGGTCTATCGCACCTCGAAAGCGGTCATGCGCGGCATGATGAAGGCGCGCAAGGGGCGCATCATCAGCATCGCTTCGGTGATCGGCGTGATGGGCAATGCGGGTCAGTCCAACTACGCCGCGGCCAAGGCCGGCATCATCGCGTTCTCGAAGTCACTCGCGCGCGAGATCGGCTCGCGCGGCATCACGGTCAATGTCGTCGCGCCGGGCTTCATCGACACCGACATGACGCGCGCGCTGCCCGAGGAACAGCGCACTGCACTGCAATCCCAGATCGCGCTGCAGCGCTTCGGCACGCCGGCCGACATCGCCGAAGCGGTGGCCTTCCTCGCTTCTCCGGCCGCGGCATGGATCACCGGAGAAACACTGCACGTGAACGGTGGCATGTACATGGCTTGAACCCCGGAGCACCTTTTCGCCGGCTTGCTGGCGAGCGTGAAGCGGTTCCACTACAATGCGCCGCGCCTCGCACGGGATACGCGCCGGTGCGGCCGAACAACGAAACAAGCATTCCCTCGTGAGGACATCGCACACATGAGCACTATCGAAGAACGCGTCAAGAAAATCGTCATCGAACAGCTGGGCGTGAAGGAAGACGAGGTCACGCCGAACGCGTCGTTCGTCGACGATCTCGGCGCCGATTCGCTCGACACCGTCGAACTGGTGATGGCCCTCGAAGAAGAATTCGAGTGCGAGATCCCGGACGAGGAAGCCGAGAAGATCACGACCGTCCAGCAGGCCGTCGACTACGTCAAGGCGCACGTCAAGTCCTGATGCGGCACGCCCGGACGCGATCCGATCGCCAGCAGCGGGCCGGCGCGCGCATCGCGCGACGCCGGCCGAGTGCAGCCTCGTGACGTCGATCCGGGCCTGACAAGCTTCGCCGAGCTGCGCCCGAGAGGCGCAGCTTTCATTTTGAGGAACGGGAACGCTACGCCGGCGTATGTCGGCGCGGCCTACCCCACGAGCGGACCAGCGAGAACATGAGCAAACGTCGCGTCGTCGTCACCGGCCTCGGTATCGTCAGCCCGGTCGGCAACGATCTCGCCAGCGCCTGGGCCGGCATCACGTCCGGCCGGAGCGGGATCGGCCCGATCACGAACTTCGATGCGTCGGCCTTTCCGACCCGGATCGCGGGAGAGGTGCGCGATTTCGATCCTTCGCTGTGGATCGCGGCGAAGGATGTCAAGAAGATGGACTCCTTCATCCACTACGGCGTGGCCGCCGCGCTGATGGCGATGAAGGATGCCGGACTCGAGGTGAACGAAGCCAATGCCGAACGCTGTGGCGCGCTGATCGGTTCCGGCATCGGTGGCATCGCCGGCATCGAGAAGACCACGGTGGCCTGGCATGAAGGTGGCCCGCGCAAGATCTCGCCGTTCTACGTCCCGTCGACGATCATCAACATGGTCGCCGGCCACGTCTCGATCCTGACCGGAATCAAGGGGCCGAACTTTTCCGCGGTGTCGGCCTGCGCGACATCGAACCACAGCATCGGCATGGCAATGCGCCTGATCCAGTACGGCGATGCCGACGTCATGATCGCGGGCGGCGCCGAGTATGCGACCGTGCCGACCGCGGTCGGTGGATTCTGCTCGATGAAGGCGATGTCGACGCGCAACGACGATCCGCAGCGTGCGAGTCGCCCGTGGGATCGCGATCGCGATGGTTTCGTGCTCGGCGACGGCGCCGGCATCCTCGTCCTCGAGGAGTTCGAATCGGCCAGGGCGCGCGGCGCGCGCATCTATTGCGAGCTCGCCGGCAGCGGCAGCAGCAGCGACGCGTTCCACATGACCGCGCCGAGCGAGAACGGCGAGGGCCCGGCGCGCTGCATGGTTGCGGCGATGAACGATGCCGGGATCAACGCCGACGAGGTCGAATATCTCAACGCGCACGGTACTTCGACGCCGCTCGGCGATGTCGCAGAGACGCTTGCACTGAAGCGCGCGCTCGGCGACCACGCGTACCGCACGATGGTCAGTTCGACGAAATCGATGACCGGGCACCTGCTCGGCGCGGCTGGCGGCGTCGAGGCGATCTTCACGATTCTCGCCCTGCACCACGGCATCATCCCGCCGACGATCAATCTCGACGAGCCGGGCGAAGGCTGCGACCTCGACTACGTGCCGAACATCGCGCGCGAGAAGAAGATCTCGGTCGCGGTGTCGAACGGCTTCGGTTTCGGCGGCACCAACGGCACGCTCGTCTTCCGTCGCATCTGATTCCGCCGCCCGCGACAGCCGGCTGGTCGCGCCCGCATGAATCCAGCACGACGCCAACTGGACGGCCGCCGCGACCTGCTCGCCGTGGCCGCCGCCGATCCGCAGCGGTATCCGGGGCTGCTCGAAAGCGTCGCCGACGGCACCGCACAGGCGCGCTACGACATCCTGTTCGCGTTTCCCGAAGCCGAGCTGCGCCTCGATGCTGACGGGCGCGTACGCGATGGTGCCGGGGTCGAGCAGCCCGGGCTGTTCCTCGACGTGCTCGACGCGCAGTGGCGAGCGTCGAGCACGTCGCCTGACGCGCAGCCGGACCGATTGCCGTTCAGTGGCGGCTGGCTGCTCTATCTCGGTTACGAACTCGCCGCCCAGATCGAGCCGCGCCTGCGCCTGCAGGCGCAGGCCAACGCACCGGTTGCACTGGCCCTGCGCTGTCCGGCGGCGGTCATCGTCGATCATGCGCGCGCGTGCACGATCCTCGTCGCCGAATCCGGCCGCAGCGAACTGCTCGACCGGCTCGAGGCCGATCTTCGCGAATGCGCGCCGCTCGTCGCGCCGCCACCGCGCCTCGCCCGTATCGAGGAGGATGATCCGCGGCAATTCCTCGACGCGGTCGCGCGCACGCATGGGCACCTGCGCGCGGGTGACGTGTTCCAGGTCAACCTGTCGCGCGAATGGCGCATCGAACTCGCCGCGGCGGCATCCCCGGCGGCGGTGTACGCCGCGCTGCGCCGGGCCAATCCGTCGCCGTTCGCCGGACTGCTGCAATGGCGCGGTTTCGGCTTCGCGAGTTCGTCGCCCGAGCGTCTCGTCGAAGTTCGCGCCGGCCGCGTGCAGACGCGGCCGATCGCCGGCACGCGTGCGCGCATCGCGGGCGACGATGCGCAGGTCCGCATCCGCGAACTGATCGGCCATCCGAAGGAACGCGCCGAGCACATCATGCTGATCGATCTCGAACGCAACGACCTCGGGCGCGTCTGCGTGCCAGGCAGCGTCGAGGTCGACGAACTGATGGGGGTCGAGAGCTATGCCCACGTGCACCATATCGTGTCCAACGTGCGCGGTCGGCTGCGTGACGCGGTGACTCCGGGCGAGGTGATTCGCGCCGTTTTTCCCGGCGGGACGATCACGGGTTGCCCGAAGGTGCGCTGCATGCAGATCATCGCCGAGCTCGAGCAATGCGCGCGCGGTGTCTACACGGGCTCGTTCGGCTACCTCGGCACGAATGGCGACCTCGATCTCAACATCCTGATCCGCACGCTCGTGATCGAAGGCCAGGCGATCCAGTTGCGGGCCGGAGCCGGCATCGTGGTCGATTCCGATGCCGAAGGCGAACTCGCCGAAACACGGGCGAAGGCGCGCGGCCTCCTGCGTGCATTCGGCATCGACGGATGACCCGCGGACAACCTCGCGCGTGGGCCAATCCTGCTACGCTTCGGCGTCGGATTCCGGATCGCAGATGACGATGATGGCGTATCTTCAACGCGGTCGCGGGCGCGTATGGCTGCTGCTCGTGCTGCTCCTGCTCGCGGCGGTGCTCGTCGTCGGCGCGCTCGCGTGGCGCGACTATCGACGATTCGTCGACGCGCCACTGCACCTCAATGGCACCCGCACGATCGATTTCGCGCGCGGCAGTTCATTCAAGGACATCGTGCGCGAGCTGCGTCGTGAACGCATCACGCGCGGTTCCCCGTTCTACTGGCGCGTGCTCGCCCACGAACTGAAGTCCGCCTCGAAGCTGCAGGCCGGCGAATACGCGCTCGAGCCGGGACTGACGCCACGCGGCCTCGTCACGATGATGGCCGCGGGCCGGGTGGTCCAGCACGACTTCACGATCGTCGACGGCTGGACGTTCCGCCAGTTGCGCCTCGCGCTCGCCGGCGAGGACGGCCTCGTGCAGACGGTGCCGGGCCTCGACGATTCGACGATCGCGACCCGCCTCGGCATCGAGGACGGTCGACCCGAGGGCTGGTTCCTTCCGGAAACGTATGCATGGGTCAAGGGCGACACCGATCTCGTCGTCCTGCAACGCGCCCATGCGGCGATGCGTCGGCTGCTCGAGGCGGAGTGGCCGCGGCGCGACCCATCGGTGCCACTGAAGAATCCGTACGAGGCCCTGATCCTCGCCTCGATCGTCGAGAAGGAAACCGGCATCGCCGAGGAGCGCGCGCTGATCGCCGGCGTGTTCACCCGAAGACTCGAGATCGGCATGCGCCTGCAGACCGATCCGAGCGTCGTCTACGGCCTCGGCGAGACCTGGGACGGCAACATCCGGCGCCGCGACCTCGACACCGACACGCCGTTCAACACGTACACGCGCGGCGGCCTGCCACCGACGCCGATCGCGCTTCCCGGTGCGCCGGCGATCGAGGCTGCGTTGCATCCGGAGCGCGGCAATGCGCTGTACTTCGTGGCCTACGGCGACGGCAGCGGGCGCCACGAATTCTCCGCTTCGCTCGCCGAGCACAATCGCGCCGTGGCGCGTTACCTGCAGCGCAGGCGCCAGCAGTGATGCGTGGCGCGCTGATCACGCTTGAAGGCGGCGAAGGTGCCGGCAAGAGCAGCCTGCTCGCGTGCCTGCGCGCGGCGATCGAGGCGCACGGGATCATCCTGCACGTCACCCGCGAACCGGGTGGGACGGCGCTCGGCGAAGCGGTCCGCGCCATCGTCCTCGATCCGGCGCTGCGCGGAATGTGTGCCGAAAGCGAACTGTTGCTGATGTTCGCGGCGCGCGCGCAGCTCGTGCGCGAATGCGTGCTGCCGGCACTCGAACGCGGCGAATGGGTCCTGTCGGATCGCTTCAGCGACGCGAGCCATGCCTACCAGGGCGGTGGCCGCGGCCAGCCGGTCGCACGCATTGCCGACCTCGAGCAATGGGCGGCCGCGGCATTGCGGCCCGATCTGACCCTGCTGCTCGATGTGCCGGTCGAACAGGGACTCGCGCGGACCCGCCAGCGCGGCACGCCGGATCGCATCGAGTCCGAGCAGGCCGGGTTCTTCGAGCGCGTCCGCGCAACCTACCGGGACCGGGCAGCGGCCGATCCGCAGCGCTTCCGCGTGATCGACGCGGGCCGCCCGCTCGAAAGCGTGCATGCCGACGCGGTTGCCGCGGTCGAAGCGTTCATCGTGGCGCATGGAGCGCGGCCGTGAGTCTGCCGCCGTGGCTCGCCGACAGCTGGCGCTCGCTGGCCGAGCGCATCGATCGCGGGCAACTCCCGCATGCGGTCCTGATCGGCGGCGCGCGCGGCCTCGGCAAACGGACCCTTGCCGACTCGCTCGTGCGTGCTGCGCTGTGCGAATCGCGCGCGGATCATGGATTCGCCTGCGGGACGTGCCGCGCCTGCCATCTGCTCGCGGCCGGCTCGCATCCTGATCGCGTCGACGTCAGCTTCGGCCTGCGCGACGACGGCAAGCCGCGCAGCGAGATCACGGTCGAGCAGATCCGTGAGCTCTCGCAACGACTGTCGCTGTCGAGCCAGTTCGGCGGCCTGCAACTCGTCACGCTCGACCCGGCCGACGCGATGAACGCGAGCGCGGCGAACGCACTGTTGAAGACGCTCGAGGAGCCTTCGGCGAACACCGTCATCATCCTCGTCTGCGACCGCCCGATGCGCCTGCCGGCGACAATCCGCAGCCGCTGCCAGCGCGTGCGCGTGCCGGCACCGCCCGCCGCCGCGGCACGCGCCTGGCTGATCGCGCAAGGCATCGACGGCGAGCGTGCCGACGCGGCCCTGGCCGCGACACTCGGCAACCCGGGCATCGCCCTCGCTGCCTGCAACGACGACACGCTGGCATTGCGCGATGCGTGCCGGCGCGACCTCGCCGCACTGCGCGGCGGCAGTGGCGTGCTCGCCATCGCCGACGCATGGGCCGCCGACCGGCCGGCCGAACGCCTCTGGCAGGCCGCCGTGCTGGCCCGCGACGAGGCCCTCGAACTCGCGACCAATGAGCAGGCTCGTCCCGGCTTGACTGCCGCCGACGAAATCCCGAAGCTGGCGGCCTGGTTCGCCGCGGCCAATCGTGCGCGCGAAATGTTGGATACGCCACTGCGCGGCGAACTCGTCGTGCTCGACCTGCTGCATGCCTGGCAGCGCTCGCGGAGGACATGAGATGTCGACATTGAGTGGCGGCGGCGTACCGCGGCAAGGCATCCTGTCGCTGGCGATCAAGGACAAGGGTGCGCTGTTCAACGCGTACATGCCGTTCGTCAAGGGCGGCGGGCTGTTCGTGCCGACCACCAAGCGCTACAACCCGGGCGATGAAGTCTTCATCCTGCTCTCGCTGATGGACGAGAAGGATCGCCTGCCGGTCGCCGGCAAGGTCGTCTGGATCACGCCGCCCGGCGCCCAGGGCAATCGCACGGCCGGCATCGGCGTGCAGTTTAACGAGTCGAGCGACGGCGACGCGGCACGCACGAAGATCGAGTCGATCCTCGCCGGCATCCTCGGCCAGGAACGCGCCACGCACACGATGTGATGCGGGTCCTCGTCCTCGGTGCCGGGGCGATCGGCGGATTCTTCGGCAGCCGCCTGATCGAGGCGGGGAGCGAGGTCGACTTCCTCGTGCGCCCGCAGCGCGCGGCGCGGCTCGCCAGCGAGGGCCTCAACGTGCGCACCGGGCGCGGGACGTTCGCCGCGCCGGTGAGCGTGCTGACCACGGTCGATGCCGCTGATCCGCATGACCTCGTGCTGCTGTCGTGCAAGGCCTACGACATCGATCCGGCGATCGAGGCGATCAGGCCCGCGGTCGGGCCCGGCACGGTCGTGTTGCCGCTGCTCAATGGCCTGCGCCACCTCGGGCAGCTCGATGAGGCCTTCGGCGCCGAGCGCGTGCTCGGCGGCCTTTGCCATGTTTCGGTTGCGTACTCGGCCGAGGATGGCGTCATCCGCCAGCTCGGCTCGCTCGCGCGCCTGACCTTCGGCTGCCGCACGAGCCGGCAGCGGATTCCCGAAACCGTGCGCGCTTCGTTGCTGGCGATGACGGCCGACGTGCGCGAGAGCGAGGACATCCTCGCGGCGATGTGGCGCAAGTTCGCCTTCATATCGGCGCTCGCCGGAATCACCTGCCTGTTGCGCGCCGACATCGGCGCGATCGTCGCCACGCCGGACGGCGCCTCGCTGGCCAGCCACCTGTATTTCGAATGCGCCGAAGTCGCCCGCCGCAGCGGGCATGAGCCCGGCGAGGACGCGATCGCCGAGGCGATCGCTGCGCTGACCGCGACCGGTTCGCCGCTCAAGGCGTCGATGCTGCGCGATCTCGAGCGCGGGGCGGCGACCGAGGTCGAGCACGTGCTCGGCGACCTGCTCGCGCGTGCGCAGGCGCTCGAGGTCGACGCGCCGCTGCTGGCCGCCGCATGCACCAGCCTGCGCATCCACGAGAACCGGCTCCGCACGGCGCCGTGACCCCGCGCCGCGAGCCGCCTCCTCAGGAATTGCGCAGTGCAGCGCTGTCCCATCCGGCGCGGGGCGTGAAGCGTTTTCCGTAGCGCTGCTCGAGCAGGGCGAGGCGTGCCTTGAGCGTATCGGCCCCGGTATCGCGGATGTGCTGGATCGGGCCGCCGCGGAATGGCGCGAAGCCGGTGCCGAAGATGACCCCGGCATCGCAGAGGTCGGCATCGGCGACGACGCCGTCATGCAGGCAGGCGACTGCCTCGTTGAGCATCGGCAGGATCATGCGGTCCTCGAGATCCGAAGGCGCCGCGTAATCGGGCGCCACTTCGGGCTTGACCGGCTTGCCGTCCTCCCACCGGTACAAGCCTTCGCCGTCCTTCTTGCCGCGCTTGCCCGAGGCGAGCTGCGTCTCGATGCCGGCCGGCAGCTCGAGCCCGAGGAATGGCGCGAGTTCGCGCCCGACCGAAGCGGCCACGTCGAGGCCGACCGTGTCGGCCAGCTCGATCGGTCCCATCGGCATGCCGAACTTCTTCGCGGCCTTGTCGAGCACGGGACCCGGGATGCCTTCGCCGAGCATGCGCACGGCCTCGAGCATGTACGGCATGAGGATGCGGTTGACGAGGAAGCCTGGCGTGCCGCGTACCGGAACCGGCAGCTTGTCGATCGCCTTGCAGAACGCCAGCGCCCGCTTCTCGATCGCCGGATCGAGTCCGTCGTGGCGGACGATCTCGACCAGCGGCATCAGCGCGACCGGGTTGAAATAGTGCAGGCCGAGGAAACGCGCCGGCGCGGCGACCGCGGTCCGCAATGCGTCGAACGGGATGCTCGAGGTGTTCGACGCGAGCAGCGCGTCGGCTTTCATGCCCGGCTCGGTCGCGCGGTACAGCGCAGCCTTCGCCTCGGCGTCCTCGAAGATCGCCTCGATGACGAGATCGGCATCGGCGACGCCACGGCCTTCGACATCGGCGGCGAGCCGGGCCAGCGCCGGCTCGATCCGTTCGGGCGTCTTCAGGCGCTTCTCGAACAGGCTGCGCGCGCGGGCGAGGGCAGGCTCGACGTAGCTCGCTTCTCGATCCTGCAAGGTCACCGCGAAACCGCGCAGGGCCGACCAGGCCGCGATGTCGCCGCCCATGACGCCAGCGCCGATCACGTGGACCTTGCGGATGCCGTGGTCGGCGCCGCCGCCGAGGCCCTTGAGGCGCTCCTGCAGGAAGAACACGCGGATCAGGTTGCGAGCGGTCGCGGTCTGGGCCAGCTTCGCGACGGCGCGCGCCTCGTTCTTCAGGCGCTGGCCGAGGCTGCCGCCACGCTTCCAGGTGTCGATCAGGGCGAACGGGGCAGGGTAGTGTTCCGGCCGCGCCTTGGCCGCGGTCTGCTTGCGCACGATCGGGGCCAGGATCTGGCGTGCCGGCCACAGGTTCGTCGCCCACGCAGTCACGCGCTGGGCGAGCGGTCGCGCCGGCGGATGCCGGATCAGTTCCCGGGCCCGCTCGACGAGCAGTTCGGGCGAACTGAGCGCATCGACGAGGCCGATCGCGCGCGCGTTCTCGGCCGATGCGGTGCGCCCGCTCAGCATCAGCTCGAGTCCCTTCGGCGCCCCGATCAGGTAGGGCAGGCGGGCGCTCCCGCCCCAACCCGGGAAGATGCCGAGCTTGACCTCGGGCAGGCCGATCCGGGTTGACGGATCGCGGCTCGCGACGCGGTAGCGGCAGGCGAGGGCGAGTTCGGTGCCGCCGCCCATGCAATGCCCGTGGATCGCGGCAACAGTCGGGCAGCGCAGGCGGGCGAGCCCTTCGAGCACCCATTGGCCATGGCTGATCGCGTCGAGCACGCGTCCGCTCTTGCCAAAGGTCTCGAACTCGCGGATGTCGGCGCCGGCAATGAAGCCGGCCGCCTTG
This sequence comes from uncultured Dokdonella sp., assembly GCA_964587775.1. Lineage (GTDB taxonomy): Bacteria > Pseudomonadota > Gammaproteobacteria > Xanthomonadales > Rhodanobacteraceae > Dokdonella. The sequence goes on along the minus strand of CAZPLY010000010.1, from coordinate 33,452 downwards.
CCCGAGCGGATGACGAGGCCCTTCGGCGGCTCGAACGACAGGCGTTCGACGATCTCGGCGAGTTCGTCGAGGACTTCGCGCGCGAACGTGTTGACCGAGCTGCCGGCGCGGTCGAAGGTCAGGACCACGATGCGATCGGCGTCCTGTTCGCTGCTCCAGTGCTTGAATCGGAGTCCTTCGAACATGGGCCTGGCTCCTCGGATCGCGGGGGACGCCCATGATCCCGGCAAGCCGCGGCTCTGGTCAATGCGCAGCGGTACGGCTAAGGTGCGCACTTCACAAGCGCAGGAACGTGGCGACCGACCGTGCAGGAATCCGCCGAACTGCTGGTCACCCCGAAACTTTTCGAGCAGATCGTCAAGGCCGAGGGCAACCTCATCGGCATCGAGACGCCGAATGTCGAGGAGACCCTCGCGCAATTTCGCCAACTGGCCATCCGCAGCGGCCAGTCGGTCTACTTGTGGGATCCCGAATCGGGCATTTCCGCCCTGCGCGAGAGCGACCTGCGCGTACCGGGTTCCAAGCGGCTTCCGGAAGCCTTGCGCTTCATCCTGCAGAGCATGCATTTCGGCATCTATCTGCTGCGCGATTTCGACGGCCACATCAAGGCGCCGAACACCTCGCTGCTGCGGCGGATCGCGCGCATCCGGACCGGCAGCGAACGCAAGCTCGTGTTCATCGCCGACAAGCTTGCTTTTCCCGAAGACATCGACAGCCTGGTCGAGCGCATGACCCAGCATGGTCCGGCGACGGCGCGGCCCCGCCTGCGTGACGGACGCTGGGTCAGTTGATGACGAGCGAAGCCGGCAGTGGCGCCGTCCTCATCGTGGCAACCGACCGCGAGGACCGGCGCGTCCTGTTCGACGCGCTCGATGCCCAGGAGTTCGACGCGATCTACACGGCCAAGGACATCGGCCAGGCGCGCGCGTTCCTCGAGCAGGATCCGCAGATCGACCTGATCCTGCTCGAATTCATCGGCGCGGCCGAGGACGCGGTCGCGTTCTGCGGTGAACTGCGCCAGTACCGTCCGCACGCCACGATCCCGATCCTCGGCATCCTCGCGCCGGCCGCGGGCGGACCATCCTGGAGTCGCGAGCGGATGCCGCCCGGGGTCGTCGAATGGATCGCCAGTCCAGTCAATCCGGCCGACGCCGTCGCGCGCATCTATGCCCAGCTCGGCGCGCGCAACGGACGCGAGGCAGGCGCCGCCAGCGGCGTCGGTGAGAACCGCTACCAGTATGCGTTCGACGGCAGCCTCGACGAACTCGCCCTCGTCGACCCGAAGAGCGGACGCCTGCTCGAGGTCAATGCACCGTTCGTCCAGCGCAGCGGCTTCGTGCGCGCGCAGCTGCTCGGCGGTCGCATCGAGAACTTCGATGCCGTGATCGCGCCGGATCTGCGCAGCGAGCTCGACCTGAAGCTCGTGCGCGAAGGCAGCGTGCAGTTCCGCGCGAACAAGCCGAAGGCGGACGGCAGCACGTATCCGGTCGACGTGCATGTGCAGCTCGCCGTGCAGGACAGCCGGCTCGTGCACTTCTACACGTTCCGCGAACTCGGTGAGCTGGGTCGCTACCAGCAGGCACTCGCGGTCATCTCGGGGCTCAGCCAGGCCGGCGGCGGCGACGAGGGCATCAATGCGGCCGTGCGCAGCATCGTCGACTGGCTCGCCCTCGATTTCGTCGCCCTCGTGACGGTGCGTCCCGAACAGGCCGACGACATGCAGCCGCTGGTCGTCTACCACCGCTTCAGCCCGGCCGACGACACGCCCGACCCGCTGCGCCAGGCCACGTTCAAGCACGTGCTCGACGGCGACGAGGTCGTCCACCTCGCCGATGCCTGGCGGCTCAGTCCCGACGACGGCTTCGTGCGCGACCGGCGCTTCGAGTGCCTGATCGGCCTGCCGCTGTGCGACGAACGGCGCGTCGCGCTCGGTGCCCTCGTCGTCGCCCGCCGCGACCCGCTGGTCGGCCTGTCGCCGACGATCGAGGCACTGCGCGCGATCGGCCACCGGCTCGCGCTCGAACTCGAATTGCGGCGCACGCGCGAGCAGGGCCGCGTGCGCGGCCTGCAGGACTCACTGACCGGCCTGCCGAATCGCCTGCTGTTCAACGACCGTCTCGAATCGGTGATCCAGGAAGCGCATCGAACGGGCGAGATGTTCGCGGTTCTGTTCGTCGATCTCGACCGCTTCAAGAACATCAACGACTCGCTCGGCCACAACGTCGGCGACCACGTCCTCGTCGCGGTTGCCCGGCGCCTGCGTGCGAGCGTGCGTGCCTCGGACACGGTCGCCCGCTATGCCGGCGACGAGTTCACGATGATCCTGCGCCACATCGTCCAGCGCGAGGACGTCATGCGCATCGCCGACAAGGTCGTGCGCGTCATGGAGGCGCCGTTGACGTTGCCGGGCGGACTCGAGCTGCAGATCACCGCCAGCCTCGGCCTGAGCTTCTATCCCGACGATGCGACGACCGCTGAGCGCCTGCTCAAGCACGCCGATGTCGCGATGTACACGGCCAAGGGAATGGGTCGCAACAACGTCCAGGCATACGTTGCGGTGCCCGAGGAATCGCACCAGCAGCGGCTCGCCCTCGAGGCCAAACTGCGCCAGGCCGAACGCAACGGCGAGTTGCGCGTGTTCTACCAGCCGCAGGTCGACACCGGCAGCGAGGACATCGTCGGCATGGAGGCGCTGATCCGCTGGGAGCATCCGGAACTCGGCATGATCAGCCCCGGCTTCTTCATTCCGCTCGCCGAGGAGACCGGGCTCATCATCCCGATCGGCGAATGGGTGCTGCGCGCCGCCTGCCAGGATGCGCGGCGCTGGCAGACGCGTTTCGCGCTGCCGTTGCGGATCAGCGTCAACCTGTCGCCGCTGCAGTTGCGCCAACCGAACCTGGTCGGCCTGGTCGCGGCGATCCTCGAGGAAACCGGCGTGCCGGCGAACCTGCTCGACCTCGAGGTGACCGAGAGCATCAGCGTCAAGTCGATCCCGAACCTGCTCGAGACACTGCAGGCCCTGCGCGAGCTCGGCTGCCAGATTTCGATCGACGATTTCGGCACGGGCCAGTCCTCGCTCGACTACATCAAGCGCTTCCCGGCCGACCGCATCAAGATCGACCAGGCGTTCGTGCGCAACATCGGCCTCGACCCCGACGACGAGGCGATCGTGCAGGCGACGATCGGAATGGCGCACAATCTCGGCCGCGCGGTGGTCGCGGAGGGTGTCGAGATCGAGGCCCACCTCGATTTCCTGCGCGCCCTCGGATGCGAGGTGCTGCAGGGTTACCTGTTCTGCCGGCCCTTGCCGGCGGCCAGCTTCGAGAACCTGCTCGCCGAGCGCGAACGCCTGCTCCGCAACATGCTGGCGCCGAGCGGGTTCGACTGAGCGCGCCGCGGCGCCGGGACCCGCACCGCACGAGTCCGGGTTTTTGCGATCATTGGAACTATTGCGCCGCAATGCGGTCCAGGTAGCGTGCCTGGGCCCGCGCCGGCAAGGAGACCTGCCCGCATGGGCGAGAGTGAACTGGACCAGGCGCTGGTTGAGCGCGTGCAAAACGGCGACAAGCGAGCGTTCGACCTGCTGGTGCGCAAGTACCAGCACAAGATCGTCAGCGTCTGCACGCGCTACGTGTCGGACTGGAGCGAAGCCCAGGACGTCGCCCAGGAGGCGTTCATCCGCGCCTATCGCGCGATCGGCGCATTCCGCGGCGACAGCGCGTTCTACACGTGGATCTATAAGATCGCGATCAACACGGCAAAGAACTACCTTGTCTCGAAGGGTCGCCGTCCGCCGATCGGCGACATCGCGATCGAGGACGCGGTCCAGCTCGACGGCGCATCCCAGTTGCGCGACCGGGCCACGCCCGAACGCGAATTGTTGCGCCAGGAAATTGAACGAACCGTGTTCGGCACGGTCGAAGCGTTGCCCGAGGAGCTGCGGATCGCGATCACGCTGCGCGAAGTCGATGGTCTCAGTTACGAGGAGATCGCCGAAGCGATGAACTGCCCGATCGGAACCGTGCGTTCGCGGATCTTCCGGGCCCGCGAGGCGATCGACGAAAAACTCCGCCCGCTGTTGTCGGAAACCGAGGATTAGATCGACATGAGCCAGCAGATCCAGGAGCAGCTGTCCGCCTTGATGGACGGCGAGTTGCCCCGCGACGAAACCCTGTTCCTGTTGCGCCGCGTCGAACACGAGCGCGGCCTGCTGCAGCGCTGGGACGATTTCCATCGCGTCCGGCACGCCTTGCGTCGCCAGGAAGTCCTGCCGCTGCGCGCCGATTTCGCCGAACTCGTCATGCGCGGCATCGAGGCGGCGCCGGTGCCGGCCGTGGTCCGTTCGCGGCCGTGGCTGCGGCTTGCCTCGGGTGGCGCGATCGCGGCATCGGTGGCCGTCGCGGTCCTCGTCGCGACCGCGCCGCGCGATATCGCGATGCCGGATGCCGCCCCGCTCGCGACCGTGCCGGCCGCACCGGTTCCGGCAGCGGCACGCTTCGCCGAACCGGTGCCGAACGAATTCCGTCCGCCGATGCTGTCGCCTTCGCTCGCGGCCCAGCCCGCGTCGGTGACGACGAGCGGTTTCAATGCGCCGGCGGCGCCGATCGATCCGCGCCTGCAGTCGTACCTGATCCGTCATTACGATGCGACCGGCGGGGCCGGCCAGGCCGCCGCGTTGCCGTACATGGTGTTGATCGTTCCGTCGCACCCGCAACAGGCGGCGAATGCGGCCGCGAGCCAGGACAACCCGGAACGCCGCTAGCACGCATGACAGGCCTTGCCCGACCGCGCGCGACGCCGCACCGCGCCCATCGCCTGCTGGCCGCTTTCGCCATCGCCGTCGCGGCGAGCGCATCCGGACCCGGACTCGCCGCGGATTCCCGTGCGCCCGATGCCGGGACCCTCGTCGAGGAAATGTCGCGCGCGATGCGCATGCTCGACTATGAGGGCTCGCTGGCCTACCAGCACGCCGGGCGCGTCGACACGCTGCGCATCTTCCATGCCGGCGGCGCGCGCGAACGCGAACGCCTGATCAGCCTCAACGGGCCACGCACCGAACTGATCCGCGACGGCCTCAACCTGACCTGCATCCAGGCCGACGGCAGCGCGATCGTCTACGCGAGCAGTTCGGGACGCGGCTTGTTGCCGCTCGTGCCGAACGCCGCATCGGGTGGCGTCGGCGACAACTACGTGATGTCGATCATCGGCAGCGATCGCGTGGCCGGCTATCTCGCCGACATCGTCGACATCGTCGCCCGCGACCGCTACCGCTACGGCTATCGGCTGTGGATCGACCAGGGCAGCCGCCTGCTGCTGCGCTCGATCGTCACCGACGGCGAGCGTCGTCCGATCGAGCAGGTCATGTTCGTCTCGCTCGACATCGGGACGCCGCCGAGCCTGACCAACCTCGCCCCGGCGAATCTCGACATGCTGACGACGACGACCGCGCCGCTCGCCGACGTGCTCGTGCGCGGCACGCCATACTGGCGAGTCGAGACGCCGCCACCCGGCTACCGCTTCGTCTCGGCGCGGCGGCCGCGCCAGGGCGCCGCCGGTGCGGAACACCTTGTCTACACGGACGGCCTGGCGACCGTGTCGGTGTATGTCGAGCCGCGCGGCGACAGCGCGTCGGCGATCGACACGATGGCCACGCGCGGCACGCTCAACGTGTTCACGCGCTTCGACGGCGACTGGCGGATCACCGTGCTCGGCGACGTGCCGGCGGCCACGGTCGGCGCCATCGGCCAGTCGGTCGTCCGCCAGGCAATCGACTGAAACGCGGCGCCGGCGGAATCGCGCCTTCGTCGATGGCGCGGAACTTTGCCGGACCCGGTTCATCCAAGGCGCGGCACACTTGAGCGTCGTGCGTGTCGCCTTCATTTCACCCGCCACGAGAACTTCGAGGATCACAGATCATGAGGACTACAACGAGCCGGATGTTCGCCGCCGTGTTCGCGATCGCTGCCGCCGCCGTGATGGCCATCGGCCAGGCCGGCGCCGCCGATCTGCCCGATTTCATCAGCCTGGTCGAAAAGAACGGCCCGGCCGTCGTCAACGTGCAGGCCTCGGTCACGCGCGCGCCGACGCTTTCGCAAGGCCCCGACATCGACCAGCAGGACGTCCCGGAAATCTTCCGGCGTTTCTTCGGCCCGATTCCGCGCGGTCCGCAGCCCGGCGGCGAGCGCCGTTCGGCCGGATCGGGTTTCATCATCTCGAATGACGGCTACATCCTGACCAACAACCACGTCGTCGCCGACGCCGACCAGGTCAGCGTGCGCCTGTCCGATCGCCGCGAACTCGATGCAAAGGTCATCGGCACCGACGAGCAGACCGACATCGCCCTGCTCAAGATCGAAGCGACCGGGCTGCCGGTGGCGAGCATCGGCGATTCGAACAAGCTCAAGCCAGGCCAATGGGTCGTCGCGGTCGGCTCGCCGTTCGGCATGGACCACTCGGTCACCCATGGCATCGTCAGTGCGCTCGGCCGCGGTTACGACCGCAGCCAGCAGTACGTGCCGTTCATCCAGACCGACGTACCGATCAACCCCGGCAATTCGGGCGGTCCCTTGTTCAATCTCGACGGCGAAGTGGTCGGGATCAACTCGCAGATCTTCTCGAACACGGGTGGCTACATGGGCGTCTCGTTCGCGATCCCGATCGGCGTCGCGATGAACACGGTCAGCCAGCTCAAGGAAAAGGGCCGCGTCTCGCGCGGCATGATCGGCGTGCAGATCCAGAACGTCGATCGCGAAACCGCCAAGGCGCTCGGCCTGCCGCGCAGCGGCGGTGCACTCGTCAACAGCGTCAATCCGGGCAGCGCCGCCGAGAAAGCCGGGGTCAAGGTCGGTGACGTGATCCTCACGTTCAACCGGCAGGAAATCGTCGGTTCCTCGGATCTGCCGCCGCTGGTCGGCATGACGCCGCCCGGCACCAAGGCCGAGCTCGGCGTGTTCCGCGAAGGCAAGACGCTGACCTTGCCGGTCACGGTCGCGGAACTGCCGCAGGAGGCCGGTCGCTCGAGCGCGGCCGCGGTGCCGAGGGCCGAAGCGGTCAATCCGCTCGGCATCGTGGTCGAGGACCTGACCGCGGAGCAGCGCCAGCAGCTCGGCCTCAAGGACGACGGCGTCGTCGTCACGCGCATTGCCGGGGCGGCCGCACGCCGCGCCGCGCTGCGCGCGGGCGACATTATCCTGATGGTCGGTCGCACCCCGGTGAAGACTGCGGCAGGCTTCAATGCCGCACTGAAGGACCTCGGCCCCGGCGACTCGACCATGCTGCTCGTGCGCCGCAACGATGTCACGAGCTTCATCGCGCTCAGCGTGCCGGCCGAACCGGGCGACTGACGGCTCGGGCCGCGCGGGTCGGCGGGCGGGGCCGAACGGCCCCGCCCGTTCGGCCCCGATCCTCACCGGACCGATGTTGCGGTGCAGCCAGGCGTTCGGGTTTCTGCGATAATCGCCGTTTTGTGCCGGTACCCGAATCGACGGTGCGCGGCCGGCAGGACCCGATGGATCACATCCGAAATTTCTCGATCATCGCCCACATCGATCACGGCAAGTCGACGCTTGCCGATCGCATCATCCAGTTGTGCGGCGGACTCGCCGCCCGCGAGATGGGTGCCCAGGTCCTCGACTCGAACCCGATCGAGCGCGAGCGCGGCATCACGATCAAGGCGCAGAGCGTGTCGCTGCCGTACACGGCCCGCGACGGCAGGACCTACCAGCTCAATTTCATCGATACCCCGGGCCACGTCGACTTCTCGTACGAGGTGAGCCGATCGCTCGCCGCCTGCGAAGGCGCGCTGCTCGTCGTCGACGCGGCGCAGGGCGTCGAGGCGCAATCGGTGGCGAACTGCTACACGGCGGTCGAGCAGGGCCTGACCGTCATCCCGGTCCTCAACAAGATCGACCTGCCGACCGCCGACATCGCGCGGGCGAAGGCCGAGATCGAGGCCGTGATCGGCATCGACGCCGAGGATGCCGTTCCGATCAGCGCCAAGACCGGCGAGAACGTCGTCGAGGTGCTCGAGGCGATCGTCGCCCGCATCCCGCCACCGAAGCCGCGCGACACCCACAAGCTGCAGGCCCTGATCATCGATTCGTGGTTCGACAACTACCTCGGCGTCGTCTCGCTCGTGCGCGTCATGCAGGGCGAGATCAAGCCGAAGGACAAGATCCTCGTCATGTCGACCGGGCGCTGGCACGAAGTCGACCAGGTCGGCGTGTTCACGCCGAAGCGCCTCGTCAAGAGCAGTCTCGGCGGCGGCGAGGTCGGCTGGGTCACCGCATCGATCAAGAACGTGCATGGCGCCCCGGTCGGCGACACGCTGACCCTGAACGCCGATCCGGCCTCGTCGCCGTTGCCCGGATTCCAGACGGTCCAGCCGCGCGTGTTCTCGGGCCTGTTCCCGATCGCTGCCGACGACTACCCGGCGCTGCGCGAGGCGCTCGAGAAGCTCAAGCTCAACGATGCGGCGCTCAACTTCGAGCCGGAAAGCTCCGAGGCGATGGGCTTCGGCTTCCGCTGCGGCTTCCTCGGCCTGCTGCACATGGACATTATCCAGGAGCGGCTCGAGCGCGAGTACGACCTCGACCTCATCTCGACCGCGCCGACCGTCATCTACGAGGTGCTGAAGACCGACGGTTCGATCCTCGCCCTCGACAACCCCGCGAAACTGCCGCCGAGCCAGTACATCGAGGAGATCCGCGAACCGATCATCGTCGCCAACATCCTCACGCCGCCGGACCACATCGGCAACGTGATAAAGCTGTGCGAGGAAAAACGCGGCGTGCAGCGCTCGATCAACTACCTGTCGACCCAGGTCCAGATCAGCTATGAACTGCCGCTCGCCGAAGTCGTCCTCGATTTCTTCGACCGCCTGAAGTCGGTGTCGCGCGGCTACGCGTCGATGGATTACCACTTCGAACGATTCCAGGCCGGGCCGCTGGTCCGCCTCGACGTCCTCATCAATGGCGAGCGCGTCGACGCGCTGAGCCTGATCCTGCACCGCAGTTCGGCCGACCGCAAAGGCCGCGAACTCGTCGAGCGCATGAAGGACCTGATCCCGCGCCAGCAGTTCGACGTCGCGATCCAGGGCGCGATCGGGGCCCAGATCATCGCCCGGTCGACGGTCAAGGCGCTGCGCAAGAACGTGCTCGCCAAGTGTTACGGCGGCGACGTTTCGCGCAAGCGCAAGCTGCTCGAGAAGCAGAAGGAAGGCAAGAAGCGCATGAAGCAGGTCGGCAGCGTCGACATCCCGCAGGAGGCGTTCCTCGCCGTCCTGCAGAACGACAAATGACGTCCCGGCGTCTCCATATCCACGTTCGATGAAGGGGATTCAATGAATTTCGACCTTGCCCTGCTGCTCGTCGTCCTGAGCGCGCTGACCGGCGTGATCTGGCTGATCGACAAGCTCGCCTTCGCGCCGGCGCGGCAGCGTCGTGCGGCCGAGATCGGGGATGTCGCCGCGTTGAGCGAAGCCGAGCGCAAGGCACGCATGCAGGAAGCGCTGCGCGAGCCGGTCGTGACCGAGTACGCGCGTTCGTTCTTCCCGATCCTCGTGATCATCCTGCTGTTCCGCTCGTTCATCGCCGAGCCGTTCAAGATCCCGTCCGGTTCGATGATGCCGACCCTGCTGATCGGTGATTTCATCCTCGTCAACAAGTTCGCCTACGGCCTGCGCCTGCCGGTGCTCAACACGCGCTTCCTCGAAGTCGGCAGTCCGCAGCGCGGCGATGTCGTCGTGTTCCGCTACCCGGGTTACCAGTGCGAGCGCGACGGCAAGCTCGTGCGCAGCGGCAATCCCTGCCACCTCGCCTTCGTGCCGGCGCCGAAGCAGGACTACATCAAGCGCGTGATCGGCATTCCGGGCGACGAAATCACCTATCGCAACAAGACGATCTTCGTGAACGGGGTCGAGGTCGCCCAGACCTACGTCGGTCCGTACCTCGGTCCGTCCGAGGACGGGCGCAACCTCTCGAGCGCGCGGGTCATGGATGAAAAGCTCGGCGAAACGGAGCATCGTATGATGACGCTGCCGACGATCGAGCCGGGCCGCGAGGGCACCTGGCAGGTCCCGGAAGGCAGCTATTTCACGATGGGCGACAACCGTGACAGCAGTCTCGACAGTCGTTTCTGGGGTTTCGTGCCGGAAGCCAATCTTGTCGGCCGTGCTTTCGTGGTATGGATGAGCTGTTCGGGCAGCTTCTGCACAGAAGGGATCAATTTCGGCCGCATAGGCACGGTCATCAAGTGAACGGAGGGAGTCACATGTCGATTCGTCAAAGGCCCCGCGGGATCACCTTCATCGGGTTCCTCATGCTGCTGCTCGTGGTCGGCTTCTTCGCCTATCTCGCGATGCGCCTCGTCCCCGTGTACGTCGAGTACATGGGCGTGGTCAAGGCAATGGAGCAGGTGCGTTCCGAGTCGGGATCCGCGCAGGCTTCTCCGGAGCAGATCCGGCGCTCGCTGAGCCTCAAGTTCAATACCCAGTACATCGACGACAACGCGATCCCGCCGCAGGCGATCCAGGTCCTGCGCGAGGGCAATTCGCAGATCCTGCGGATCCGATACGAACGCCGCGTCCCGTTCGTGCACAACCTCGAACTGCTCGCGTCGTTCGACAAGTCGGTGAGCCTGTCCGGTGGAGCCGGCGATTAACCGTACCGCGCTCGGCCATGCGTTCGCCGATGTGCAACTGCTCGAGCAGGCGCTGACGCATCGCAGTGCCGGCCGGCGCAACAACGAACGACTCGAGTTCCTCGGCGACGCGCTCGTCAACCTGATCGTCGCCGAGTTCGTCTACGAGCAGCATCCGCGTGCCAGCGAAGGCGAGATGACGCGGCTGCGCGCATCGCTGGTCAGCGGCAGCGCGCTCGCCGAACTCGCGCGCAGCGAGGAGATCGGCGATGCGCTGCTGCTCGGACCCGGCGAGCTCAAGAGCGGCGGATTCCGCCGCGAGTCGATCCTCGCCGACACCTTCGAGGCCCTGGTCGCGGCGATCTACCTCGATGCCGGCTGGGAGGCCTGCCGCGACACGGTGCGCAGGCTGTTCGCCGCGCGCATCATCAGCAGCGAGGCGCTCGTCGCCAAGGACGCGAAGACGACGCTGCAGGAAGCCCTGCAGGCCAAGGGCATTGCCCTGCCGACGTACGAGCTGATCGCGAGTTCGGGCGAAGACCATGCCAAGGTGTTCGAGGTGGCCTGCGCGGTCGAGGCGCTCGGCCTGCGCGCGCTCGGCACCGGCCTCAGCCGCCGTGCCGCCGAACAGGCCGCCGCCGAGCGCGTGCTCGGCGAAATCGGCGAGGCGCTCGAACGCCATCGGCGCGGGAAATGCGCGTGAGCACGCCGGAAACCGCTCCCCATCGTTTCGGCCAGGTCGCCTTGCTCGGCCGTCCGAATGTCGGCAAGTCGACCCTGCTGAACGCCTTGATCGGCAGTCCGCTCAGCATCGTCTCGCCGAAACCGCAGACGACGCGCCACCGCATCCTCGGCATCGCGACGCTGCCGGGCGCGCAGGTCGCCTTCCTCGACACGCCGGGCCTGCATCTCGGTGGCAAGCGCGCGATGAATCGCCAGCTCAATCGCGTCGCCCGCCAGGTACCGGATGAAGCCGACGTGATCGTGCACGTGATCGCCGCGCCGCGCTGGACCGACGAGGACGAGCAAGTCTGGCAACTGGTCTCGCGAAATGCCGCACCGCGGCTGCTCGCAGTCAACAAGGTCGATCAGTTCAAGCTGCGGTCCGACCTCCTGCCGTTCGTCGCCGGCATCACGCAGACGCGCGAGTACGCTGGCGTGCACTACCTGCGGGCGACCCATGGGGAAGGAAACCCGGCCCTGCTGCGCGACATCGTGCGCCTCTTGCCGGAAGCGGCGCCGCGCTACGACGAAGACGAACTGACCGATCGCAGCGAACGCTTCATCGCGGCCGAGATGATCCGCGAGCAGCTCATGCTGCGCCTCAACGAGGAGCTTCCGTACGCGACGACGGTCGAGATCGAGAAATTCGAGCAGGACGGGGCGCTGGCGCGGATTGCCGCCGCGATCTGGGTCGAGCGCCAGGGCCAAAAAGGCATCGTCGTCGGTGCCGGCGGCGCCCAGCTGAAAGCGATCGGCAGCGCCGCGCGCAAGCGCATGGAGGCGATGTTCGGCACGCGCGTGTTCCTCGAGCTGTGGGTCAAGGTGCGCGAGAACTGGTCGGACGACGAAGCCTCGTTGCGCCAGTTCGGTTATTCCGAATAGCGTCCACGCGGGGCGGCGAGGGCATGCGCGTCGAGGCACAACCGGTCTTCATCCTGCATTCGCGTCCGTACCGCGAGTCCTCGGCCCTGCTCGAATGCCTGAGTCGCGACCATGGGCGGATCGGCCTTGTCGCGCGTGGCATCCGGCGCGAGCACTCGCGGCTTCCGCGCGGCCTGCTGCAGCCACTGCAGCCGTTGCAGGTCGGCTGGGTCGGCAATGGCGAACTGGCGACGCTGACCACGACCGATGCGACGGCCGCCGCGCACGCGCTGAGCGCCGACCGGCTCTGTTCGGCGATGTACCTCGCCGAACTCGTGTTGCGCCTGACCGCGCGTGGCGATCCGCATCCAGCGATCTTCGCGGCATATGCGCAATGCCTGCAACGACTCGCCGCGAACGAGCACGAAGCGTGGACGCTGCGGCGCTTCGAACGCGACCTGTTCGCCGAACTCGGCTACGCACTCGTCCTCGACACCGAAGCCGATCATGCGACGGCGCTCGATCCCGATGCCGAGTACGCCTATCACCCCGACAGCGGCCCGCTGCCGTGGCGCGGGGACCCGTCGTCGATCCGCATCAGCGGTGCGGCACTGCTCGCGCTCGCGGGCGAGGACGAACCGGCGGCAAGCGTCCTCGGCGAGCTGCGACGGCTCGCACGCGCCGTGCTGCGCCACCTGCTCGGGGGTGGATCGCTCAATGCCTGGAACCTCACGCCGCCGTCGCGCGGCGCCGGTCACGAGGTGCCCTGACCCGGACCCCCCGGGCAGGCGAGGGCGGCACGCGTTGCCCGGCAGGTTTCGAGGAAGTTCGCCAGAGCCGGCCGCGGGTCGGTCGTGTCGATGGCGAGCTGCCGCCCGAGGCCGGCCACCGCGCCGGCGAGATCGTGCGCGCCGCAGAAGCCGGCCGACGCGGCGAGGCGATGCAGGCGCTCCTGCAGGCCGGCCAGATCGCGTGCGTCGCCGAGTACGGCCAGCTCTGCGGGCAGGCGGTCGAGTTCGCCGGCGAGCAGGCCGCGCAGCGCGGCGACGATCGCAACGTCGTCACCGGCCACAGCGAGTGCAGCGGCGTCATCGAGCAGGTCCGCGGCCGGCCGCGCCGCGGTCCGCAGATGCCGCATGATGCAGTGTTCGAGCATCGCGAGCGTCAACGGCTTGCCGAGCACGTCGATGAATCCGGCATCGATCAGGGCAGGGCGCACGAGGTCGGGCGCGGCCGTCGTCGCCACGGCCGGGGTCGCCGACGACGCGCCCTGCGCGGCGCGGATCGCGTGCAGCGTGCCGATGCCGTCGAGGCCCGGCATGCATGCGTCGATCAGCATCAAATCGAATCGCCGGGGCGTCGCGAGTGCGACCGCGCTTGCTCCATCGCCCGCGGTCGTGCAGGCGATGCCGAGTGTGGCGAGGGCGTCCGAGAAGAACTGCAGGCTCAGCGCGTTGTCGTCGACCACGAGCACATGGCGCATGGCGAATCCTCCCTGGTCCGCGCCGGATCGAGCATGGGCGTGCGGCGCATCGGACGTCAAGCGGCCCGGCGCGGCAGGCGCGGGGCGGGCTGCTACCATGCGCCCCCCGTGCGGCCGGACGCGAGCCGGCGGACCATCGATGCAAGGCGTGAATGCAGAACCGGATTCTCGAAGTCGACATCACCGACCTGACCCACGACGGCCGTGGCGTTGCCCGTCCCGACGGCAAGGCCCTGTTCGTCGCCGGCGGACTTCCGGGCGAGCGCGCGCGCGTGCGTTTGACTGCACGCCATCGCAACTACGACGAAGCCAAGGTCGAGGAACTGCTCGTGCGCTCGCCCGAGCGCATCGAGCCGCGCTGCCCGCATTTCGGCACGTGTGGCGGTTGCGCGATGCAGCACCTGCCGCCCGAACGGCAGATCGCGGCCAAGCAACGCGTGCTGGCCGAGAATTTCGAACGCATCGGCAAGGTCGAGCCGACCCGGTGGCTCGATCCGCTCAGCGACCAGCCGTGGGGATACCGGCGCAAGGGGCGGCTTTCGGTCAAGTGGGTCGGGAAGAAGGACAAGGCCGTGGTCGGCTTTCGCGAGGACAATCCTCGCTTCATTGCCGACCTCTCGGTCTGCCACACCCTGCTGCCCGAAGTCGGCCTGCGCATCGAGGCGATCTCGCAACTGGTCAGCGCGCTCGATGCGCGCGCCGAGATCGCCCAGATCGAGATTGCGGCCGGCGACGGCACGGTCGCCCTCGTCCTGCGCAATCTCGTCGAACTCGGCGCCGCCGACCGCGAGCGCCTCGTCGCGTTCGGTCGCGCGAACTCGCTCGCGATCCTGCTCCAGCCGAAAGGCCCCGACAGCGTGCATCCCTTGTGGCCCGATCGGGTCGAGCTCGCGTTCCGAATCGAGGCGGCCGATGTCGAGCTCGCGTTCGAGCCGCTCGATTTCGTCCAGGTCAATGCGGGAATGAACCAGCGCATGATCGCGCGAGCGCTCGAACTGCTCGATCCGCAAGCCGGCGATCGCGTGCTCGACCTGTTCTGCGGGCTCGGCAATTTCACCCTGCCGATCGCGCGGCAAGTGGCCGCGGTGCACGGCGTCGAGGGCGATGCCGGCCTCGTCGCGCGCGCCGGCGCGAATGCACGCCGCAACGGCATCGGGAATGCGAGCTTCGACGCCGCCGATCTCGCCGTTGACCAGTCGGCCGCCCCGTGGGCGAATCGCGCCTGGGACAAGCTTCTGCTCGATCCGCCGCGTTCAGGTGCGGCCGCCGTGCTCGGCTACCTGCCACGCAAGGGCACCAATCATGTTCTCTACGTCTCGTGCCATCCCGGTTCGCTGGCGCGTGATGCCGGCATCCTCGTCGAACGGCACGGCTTCGAACTCGCCAGTGCCGGAGTCATGGACATGTTCCCGCATACCGCGCATGTCGAGTCGATCGCATTGTTCCTGCGTTGACCGTTGCGTAGGATGCGGACGATCATCGGTGGCCACTACAATCGGCGCATGACGGTTTCCATGCACGACACGATGGCGCACGAACGCGAGGCGAACGACGCATGCTGATCATCGGCATTCCAGGCAAGACGCTCAGCGACGACGATCGCATCTGGTTGTCGGCTCCGCAGGTCAGCGGCGTGATCCTGTTCTCGCGCAACTTCGCGAACCGTGACCAGGTCACGGCCTTGATCGACGACATCCGCATGGAGCGTCCGGACGATCCGTTCCTGATCTGCGTCGACCAGGAAGGCGGCCCCGTGCAGCGATTCCGCGAAGGATTCACGCGGCTGCCGGCGCTGGCCCGGCTCGGCGAACTGTTCGACCGCGATCCCAAGCGCGCGATCGCGCTCGCCGAAGACCACGCCTGGCTGATGGCGAGCGAGATGCGCGCGATCGACATCGATCTCAGCTTCGCCCCGGTCGCCGACCTCGCGCGCGGCAACCTCGCGATCGGCGAGCGCGCATTCCACACCGATCCGGTCGTCGTCTCCGAACTCGTGCAGGCCTATGCGCGCGGCATGCACCTGGCCGGCATGGCGGTCACGCTGAAGCATTTCCCCGGCCATGGCACGGTCGCGGCCGACACCCATTTCGATGTCGCGCACGATCCGCGCACGCTCGACGACCTGCGCGTCGCGGACCTCGTGCCGTTCATCGACGGCATCGCGGCGGGCGCCGAGGCGGTCATGCTCGCCCACGTCACCTATCCGGAAGTCGATGCGTTCGCGGCCGGCTATTCACGCACGTGGATCGTCGACATCCTGCGCAACGAGACCGGTTTTCGCGGCATCGTCATCGGCGACGACATCGGCATGGCCGCCGCCGAGTCGATCGGCGGCATTCCCGAGCGCATCGAGGCGCACCTTGCCGCCGGCTGCGACCTGATCCTCGCCTGCAGCCCGGCCATCGTGGACGACGCGGTGACCGCGAGCTCGCACCTGCCCGCGTGCGCGGCCGATCGCGTCGAGAGCCTGCGCGGCGCGGTCGCGCCGACCTGGGAGGCCCTCGTCGAGAATCCGAAGCGCGACGAGGTGATCGAGCGCCTCGCCGAACTGTGCGTCGACACGCGGGCCTGAGATGAACCGACCGGAGCTGACCGAGGCGCTGGACAAGGCCGACCTGATCCATGACGCGGCCACCTTGCAGGCGGCGATCGCGCGCGTCGGCAGCGAAATCGGCCGCGCGCTCGCGGGCGACGCGGCCGTGTTCCTGACCGTCATGCAGGGAGCGCTGCCATTCGCCGGACAACTGGCGACCGCGATCGATGCGCCGCTCGAATTCGACTACGTGCATGCGACGCGTTTCCGCGGCACGACCCGTGGCGGCGAGTTGTCGTGGATCCGGCGGCCGACGACGCCGTTGCAGGGACGCTGCGTCCTCCTCGTCGACGACATCCTCGACGAAGGGCATACCTTGAAGGCGATCCGGGACTGGTGCCTCGAGCAGGGTGCCGCGCGCGTGCTGCTCGCGGTGCTCTGCGAAAAGCGCCACGGCCGCACCGTGCCCGGGCTCGCCGCCGATTTCGTCGGCGTCCTCGTGCCGGACCGCTACGTGTTCGGCTACGGCATGGATTACCACGAGCAGGGGCGCAACCTCGCCGCGATCCACGCGCTTTGAGGACACCGACATGAGTATCGAACTTGCCCTGATCGGCGGCACCGGGCTGTACCGCTTCCCGGGCCTCGCCGAGGTCGAGGAGCTGTCCGTCGAGACGCCGTTCGGCGCGCCGTCCGACATGATCATGCGCGGCCGGGTCGGCCGCCACGCCGTCGCCTTCCTGGCCCGCCACGGCCGCACGCACGCGATCGCCCCGCACCGGGTCAACTACCGCGCGAACCTGTGGGCCCTGCATTCGCTCGGCGCGCGCAGCGTCGTCGGCATCAATGCGGTCGGCGGCATCCGCGCCGACATGGGCCCGCGTGCGATCGTCGTGCCCGACCAGATCATCGACTACACGCACGGTCGGCTCGACAGCTTCTGCGACGTCGAAGGCGCCAAGGTCGAGCACGTCGACTTCAGCGAACCGTATTCGAGCGGCCTACGCGCGGCGCTCGTCGCCGCCGCCGGACGTGCCGCGATCGCGGTCGTCGATGGGGGCTGCTATGGCGCGACCCAGGGGCCGCGCCTCGAGACGCGCGCCGAAATCGCGCGCATGCGCCGCGACGGCTGCGACCTCGTCGGCATGACCGGGATGCCCGAAGCCTGCCTCGCGCGTGAACTTGGCATCGACTACGCGTGCCTCGCCCTCGTCGCCAACTGGGCGGCCGGGTGTGGCGACACGAGCGAGATCTCGCTCGAGGAAATCTTCGCGAACCTCGAGCACGTGACTGCGCTCGTGCCCGGCATCGTCGCCGAAGTCCTGGCGTGAGGGCAGGGCCCGCCGCGCGTTCCGGGGCTCTTGCCCGGACCGCGTGAGACCCGACAACCGCCCCGCACCCGCGCGTCCGGCGCGGGTTATCAGGCGCTGAACTGCAACCTTGCCAGATCGGCATACAAGCCGCCTTCGGCGAGCAGCGAGGCATGGGTGCCCTGAGCGACGATGCGGCCGGCGTCGAGGACGACGATGCGGTCGGCCTTCTGCACGGTGGCGAGGCGATGGGCGATGACGAGGGTCGTGCGTCCCTGCATGAGGCGTTCGAGTGCATGCTGGACGACGCGCTCGGATTGCGCGTCGAGGCTCGAGGTTGCCTCGTCGAGGAGCAGGATCGGTGCATCGCGCAGCAGGGCACGCGCGATCGCCACGCGTTGTTGCTGGCCACCCGACAGGCGCACGCCGCGTTCGCCGAGATGGGTGTCGTAGCGTTCGGGCAGCAGGTCGAGGAACTCGTGCGCCTCGGCCGCGCGCGCGGCCGCCTCGACCTCGGCCTGCGCGGCATCGACGCGACCGAAGCGGATGTTGTCGGCGGCGCTCGCGCCGAACAGGACCGGATCCTGCGGCACGAGGGCGAAACAGCTGCGCAGGTCGGCGAGGTCGAGTTCGCGCAGGTCGATGCCGTCGAGCGTGATGCGTCCGTGCTGCGGATCGTGGAAGCGCTGGAGCAGCTGGAACAGGGTCGTCTTGCCGGCACCCGAAGGCCCGACCAGGGCCACGGTCTGGCCCGGTTCGATCGCGAGGCTCAGCGATTCGATCGAGGCACGATCGGGGCGTGACGGATAATGGAAGCCGACTTCCTCGAACCGCAGCGCGCCACGCACGGGCTGCGGCAAGTCGCGCGGAGTCGCCGGTGACCGGATCAGGGCCGGTGTATCGAGCAGTTCCCCGATCCGCCCGAGCGCGCCGGCGCAGCGCAGCAGTTCGCCCCAGACTTCGGTGAGGCCCCCGACCGAGCCGGCGGCGACGACCGCGTAAAGCACGAACTGGGCGAGCACGCCCGCGTTCATTTCGCCGGCGATCACCGCATGCGCGCCAGCCCAGAGCACGAGCGTGATCGCGCCGAAACTGAGCAGGATGACGAGCGCGGTCAACTGCGCGGTCGTGCCGATCCGCTTGCGCGCAGTCGCGAGCGCGCGCTGTACCGCGGTGTCGTAGCGTGCGCCTTCGTGCGGCTCGCGCGTGTAGGCCTGCACGGTATGGATCGCGATCAGCGACTCGGAGGCGACCGCCGAGGCATCGGCGATGCGGTCCTGGCTTTCGCGCGAGAGGCGCTCGACGCGGCGGCCGAGGAACACGATCGGCAGGATCACGGCGGGAATCACCAGCGCGGTGAGGCCGGCCAGGCGCGGGCTCGTGATGACGAGCATCGTCGTCGAGCCGATCAGCATGACTACGCTGCGCAGCGACAGCGACAGGGTCGAGCCGACCACGGTCTGGACAAGTTCGGTATCGGCGGCGAGCCGCGACACGAGTTCGCCCGTGCGCGTGCGCTCGAAGAACGCCTGGTCGAGGGTCAGCAGATGGCGATACAGGTTGGTGCGCAGCCGCGCGGCGACGCGCTCCCCGAGCAGGGTCACGCAGAAGTAGCGTGCCGCGCCGGCGAAGGCCATCACCATGGCGACCCCGAACAGGCCGATGAAGGCTGCATTGAGCTGGGCCGGATCGGTCTGGCCGAAGCCGCGATCGATCATGAAGCGCGCCGCGGCTGGCAGGGTCAGGGTGGCCGCCGAGGAAATCGCGAGGAACACGAGCCAGCCGGCGATCAGCGCGCGTTGCTCGCGCACGTACGGCAACAGGCGGCGGTACGCGCCGAGGCGGCGCGGGGTCACGGGATTCGGATCGGCCATGCGCGCGCGTCGAAAGGGACTGTCAACGCATGGTTGCGCGGGTCGGCCGTTTCAAGGTGCAGGCCCGCATTCGTCGGCTTCGAGCGAGCCACGTCCGCGGGTCAGGTCGCGCACGAGGTTTTCGACGGCGGCGAGCGCCGTACGCGGCATGCGCAGATGCAGTTCCGCGCCATTGCCGTCGAAGTGCGTGTCGAGCACCTCGGCGTCATGCTCGACGAGTCGCGATTGCAGAAGCGCGAGCACGCCGAACTCGCAGCGCACGCGCGCCATGCTGCGTTCGATGATCGGCACGCGCCCGGCGAGGCGCAGGCACTCGGCCGCGCTGCCGCCATAGGCGCGCGCGAGCCCGCCGGCGCCGAGCTTGATGCCGCCGTACCATCGCGTGACGAGGACGACGACGCGATCGAAGCGCTGGCCATCGATCGCCTGCAGGATCGGCCGACCGGCCGTGCCGGCCGGTTCGCCGTCGTCATGGAATCGGTAGTTCTGGCCGAGCCGCCAGGCCCAGCAGTTGTGCGTCGCGAGCCGGTCGCCGAGCGTGTCGACGAAGGCGAGGGCGCCGGCCACGTCTTCAATCGCGCCGGCCTGGGCGAGGAACCGGCTCTTGCGGATTTCGCGCACGAACTGCGCCGGGCCCGCCAGCGTGTCGAGGCTCATTCGAGCAGTTGGCGCAATTCGTCGCCGATTTGCCAGTCCGGGTGCATGCGCTGGAACAGGCGCAGGTTCTCGATCGCCTGCTGGCGACGCCCTTCGCGATTCAGGCGGTGGATTTCGGCCAGCCAATCCTGCGGCGCAAGGTGCATGTTCTGGCGCAATTGCACCGACGTCAGCGGCGCCGGCGCGGCGGTCCCGCCGCGCTGCCTGCGCACACCTGGTTCGGAGGCCGCGGACGCCGCTTCCGCATCGGTGCGCCCAGCGGGCGCGACACCGGCATCTGCCGCTGCGTCGATCGCTCGTTCGCGCTTGCTCACCGGCGCCGGCGCGTCGGCCGAGAACGCCTGTGCCTCGCGCTCGGGCGGCGCGCCCGCGACTTCGGCCGGCGCCGCGGGCGGTGGTGCGGGCGCGGCTGGCCGCGCCACGGCCGGGCGCCGGGCGCGCCGTTCGGCCGGCGGTTCCGCCTTCGATGCGGCCGCGTCCGGCATGGCGGGAACTGCTGGAGCCACGCGTTCGGCCTCCACTGCCGACGGTTCATGCGGCGTGATCGGCTGCACCGGGACGACCTGCGGCGCCGAGGAGCGCGCGGCGTCGGCCGGCGCGCCATTGCGCGACTCGATCTGCTCGGCAACCTGCCAGGCAATGCCGGCCGCGAGGATGACGCCAGCCGCCGAGCCGAGCCCGAGCATCCAGCGTTGCGAACGCGGCGCACGGCCGAGCACGGCGCGCGAGGCTTCGGCGAGCACGGCACGGTCGAGGCGACGCGGCGGCTCCGTGCGTGCGAGGCGGTCGTAGAGGCCGCCGAATTCGCCGCGGTCGGGGCTGAGCAGGCGCTCTAGGTCCTGGTCCGGGGTAGGGCGCATGCTCATGCCTCGAACCTCGCGCGGATGCGGGCGAGCGCATAGCGCAGGCGTGACTTCACGGTTTCGCGCCCGGCGCCGGTGACTTCCGAAATCTCATCAAGTCCGAGACCATTTTCCATGCGCAACAAGAACGTTACGCGCTGTTCTTCAGGGAGTTCCTCCAGTGCGAGCTGCAGACGGCGGCGCTGCTCGAACTCGCTGAGGACGCGTTCCGGACGTTCATCCTCGGGCGCATCGAGTTCGCGGAATACGGCTTCGGTTTCTGCCTCCCCGGCTTGCGGTCGCGTACGCCGGAAGCGGTCGATGACGAGGTTGTGGGCAATCTGCAGCAGCCACGTCGTGAACTTCGCCTCGGCGCGGTAGCGCGCACGCGCGACGATCGCGCGGCTCCAGGTCTCCTGGAACAACTCGTCGGCATCCGCGCGCTGGCGCAGCGAACGCAACAGGAAGCGGTACAGCGTGCCGCGGTGGCGTCGATAGAGTATTTCGAAGGCGACCGTATCGCCCCCGGCATACGCAAGCATCAGTTCTTCGTCCGTTCGTTCGGCCCCCATGGCGGGCAGGTTAAGGCAATCCGCGCGAGGCGTCATCGGCATGGTCCCCGATGCAACGCACGAGGCCGCGGGGCGGGGTTCCTGCACGCTGCGCGGAGACGGCCGCCGCTGTCGGCGCCGTCGTGGCGACGAACCGGTGCTGACGTTGCGCCCAACGCGACGGCGCGGGTGCGTGCCGTCGCGGCATCGGGAATCCGCCCGCAGCGCCTGCGCGGGCGGATCCGGAAAGCTGACGCGAACTACCTGTCAGGTATCTCGAATCCGTCCCTGAAGATCACGTCGTCGGTCGCGCGCTCGATCGCTCCCGCGTCGTACGGGCCGAAGAAATCCGGCCGCAGCATGTCCTGGGGCCGGGTGCGTCCGAACAGATCGACTTCATTCGCGCCCGAAGCGGCGCAGCGGTCGATCGCCGGTGAAGCGAACTCGAGCGAGAAATCCGGATTGCTTCCGGTCGTGTCGACATACAGCGGATCGCCGACTGTCGCGGGCCCGAACGTGGTGTTCTCGTGGGCATACACGCAACTGCCGGTCGACGTCGCACCGACCAGCACGCGCAGCACCTGCTCGGCGTCGTTCCAGAAGATGCTGTTGCGAAGTTCGACCGTGCTCGAATTGCCGTTCGCGCGGATGCTCGACAAGGCGAGCGCAAGTCCCGGGAACTGCGCGCTTGCGCGGAAATTGCCCATCATCGTGACATGCCGCATCTCGATCTTCGCCGACGACGTCAGTTCGATCGTCGACGTGCCGTTGCCGACCCCGTACAGCACGTTGCGCGCGACCAGCACGCCGTGCAGCTCCGCCGTGGTGGCACTTCCGCTGAGGTGCAGCGCAGAACCATTGTTGGAGAAATTGTCGTAGACCTGCATCTGGCGCAGATCGACGGTTCCGCCCGAGTCGGCGTATATGGCGCCGCCAATCAGGGTGGCACTTTCACCGATCGTGATGCCACGCGTGCCGAAAATGCCGGGGCAGTTCGCGCCGTTGCACGCGAATCCGGGTCCTCCGCGCAGGATAAGGTTCGAGGTGTCCTCCACCGCGAAGCCTCCCCCGCGGCCATCGGCGCGATTGTCCTCGAAGCGCAACCAGTCGCCGACGAAATTGCTGAGGCCGGTCAGGAAGACGGCACCGCCGCGATCGCCAGCGCTGTTTCCGCTGGCACGGCCGCCGAACGAGCCGGTCGGCAGCGAGCGCCAGAACACGCTGGACGCGTTCGTCGCATACAAGCCGCCGCCATCGCCATCTGCGGCGTTCTGGAACAAGGTGACGAAGCCCGCGCCGTCGTCGACGAATCCGGGACTTGGTTCGATGAAGAGTTCGCAGCCGCCGAGGTGGATGCCGCCACCATTGTCGGTCGAGGAGTTCGCCCGGATGCGTGCATCGTTGATCGTGATCACGGCGTCGTTGACGCATGCGATACCACCTCCCTGGCCGAGCGTCACGCCGGACCCGATCGCGCGATTTCCAACCAGGCCCAGCGCTCCGTCCGCGCCGACGATCGTGTTCTGGTCAAGCGTCAGCATCACGTTGGCACCGTTGACGAATATGCCGCCGCCGCGCGTGGATTCGTTGTCGGCGATGCGGCTGTCGAGCAGTTCGACGGTGACCCGGCCGCTGATCGAGAGGCCGCCGCCGATGCCGACGCCGATGGTCCCGCCATCGCGCACGATCACGTTGCGCAGCGTGATGTTGCGGTTTCCTGCGAGCGCGTTGCCGATGCGCATGACCGAGTCCGTGCCGTTGCCGTCGATCGTCTGCCGTGCCGTGTCGCTCGGCACGTTGCCGACGCAGTCGGGATAGCGTCCGTCGATCGTCACGTTGCGATCGAACAGCGTGATCGCCTGGTTGTTCGCCGTGGCCGTCAGGCGGATGACGGCGAGGTCATCGGGCAGGGTCGATGCGGCGTTGATCGCGGCCTGCAGGGTAGCGAAATCGCATCCGGCCCCGGCGCCGACCCGGAAGATGCTGAGGATGCCGCCCGCGTAGGCGCCTGAACTGGCGCAGGCGAACAACACGACCACGGCGCCGCGCGTGATCCTTCTCAAGACTCGGGATTTCGACATGACACGAACACTCCGGCAGGACCACAACGGGTCGCTTGAGTGTTGTTACGAAGTCGGGTGCGCAGAACGACACGGGTGGCGGATCCACCGCCAATGGTTGCTGATCCAGCCTCCCTTTGCGCGCAGGGAACGCGCCTATTCGAGCTGCTCGCGCGCCCAGGCCACGTCGAGCGCTTCCATCGCATCGCGCGGTTTCAGCTTCGCGGCCTTGTCCCAGGCCTCGGCAACCTCGTCCTCGCGCTTGTCGCCATGCAGCAGGAGCAGGCCGTTGCCGTACTCGATCCACGCGATCGGCGAGTCGGGTGTCAGCTTGAGCGCCTGCTTGAGGTGTTTCTCGGCATCGGCGGCGTTCGCGCCGTAGGTCAGCTTGGCGAGCATGCCACCGACCTTGCCGACGATCTCGGCGTGATAGAGGCCGAGCGCCGTATGCGCCTCGGCATGTCCCGGCGCCAGCGAGAGGGTCTTGTCGAGTGACTCGCGGACCTTGCCGGCGAGACCCTGGGCAAGGGCCTTGCCGATCGAGATCGACTGGCTCAGGCGACCGATCGCGAACGCGCGCCGATAGTGGCTGTTGGCGAGGCCGGGCAGGGCTGCAACCGCATCGTCGGCGAGCCGAACGAGTTCCTCGTAGCGCTTCGTCTTCGCCGCCTCGCCGTCGAGCAGGTAGCTGCCGTGGATGCCGCCGGCCTTGATCGCGACCGAACTGCCGAGCGCGCCGAGCGCGACGCCGCCAGTGAAGGCCTGCTCGAAGTCGCCGCGATGGAATGCGCGCCAGGCATCCTGCAGCGCCGTGGCGACCGCGGCGGCGTCCGTGCCGAGCTTCGGTTGCGCCTTGAACAGGGTCGCGACGTGCTTCCCGTCGGGGAATGGCTCCTGGTCGCCCGCATGCAATTTCGGCCAGGCCTTGGCGAGCTTGTCGCCGACCAGGTCGAAGGCCTTGTCCTCGTGCGGGAATTTCGCCCAGCCCTTCTTCGCCATGCCGTTTTCCTTTCGTTCGCCCGGTTTGCGCCATCCTGCACCGCACGCCGGTATGCGGCAAGCCGCTAGACTCCGCCCATGTCCGATTCGCCGCGAATCCACGACCCCGCGACCCGCATCGCCGAACTGCGCACGCGCATCGATGACGCCAATCATCGCTATCACGTGCTCGACGAACCGGAGATCGCCGACACCGAATACGACCGCCTCGTGCGCGAACTCGAAGCGCTCGAGGCCGCGCATCCCGAGCTCGCGAGCGAGGATTCGCCGACCCGCCGGGTCGGCGCCGCGCCGTCCCGCGAATTCGCCGAAGTGCGCCACGAAGTCCGCATGTTGTCGCTCGCGAATGCATTCAGTGACGAGGAGGTCGTCGACTTCGTCGGCCGCATCGAGGCGCTGCTCGACATCGCCGAACCGCTGTTCGCGGTCGAACCGAAGTTCGACGGCCTCGCGATCAGCCTGCGCTACGAGGGCGGGCGCTTCGTGCGCGGAGCGACGCGTGGGGACGGCGAAACCGGTGAGGACGTGACCGCGAACCTGCGCACGATCAAGTCGCTGCCGCTTCGCTTGCGCGGCGCCGACTGGCCGCGCGTGCTCGAAGTGCGCGGCGAGGTCTACATGCCGCGGGCCGCATTCGAGGCCTGGAATGCGAAAGCGCGCGAGGAGGGCGGCAAGGTGCTCGCGAATCCGCGCAACGGTGCCGCCGGCTCCTTGCGCCAGCTCGACCCGCGCGTAACGGCCGCGCGACCGCTCGCGTTCTTTGCCTATGCAGTCGGCGTGGTCGACGGCGGGGACATGCCGGCGACCCATTCGGCAACCATGCAGCGCCTGCGCGACTGGGGCTTTGCGGTCACGCATCTGGCCACGACCGCGCGCGGCGCGGAGGCCTGTCTTGAATTCCATCGGCAGATCGGTGCCCAGCGCGACCGACTGCCGTTCGACATCGACGGCGTCGTCTACAAGCTCGACGACCTCGCCGGCCAACGTGAACTCGGCTTCGTCGGGCGGACGCCGCGCTGGGCGATCGCGCACAAGTTCCCGGCCCAGGAACAGCAGACGACGGTCGAGGCGATCATCATCAACATCGGCCGGACCGGCGCGGCGACGCCGGCGGCCGTGCTCGTGCCCGTGCACGTCGGCGGCGTCACGGTGACCAATGCGACGCTGCACAATGCCGACCAGGTCGCTCGCCTCGACGTGCGCGTCGGCGACACGGTGATCGTTCGGCGCGCCGGCGACGTGATTCCCGAAGTCGTGCGCGTCGTGCCGGAGTTGCGACCGCCCGGTACCACGGCGTGGACGATGCCGACGCATTGCCCGATCTGCGGTTCGGAGATCGTGCGCGAGGAGGCCGAGGTCGTCGCGCGCTGCTCGGGCGAACTCGTCTGCCCCGCGCAACGCGTGCAGGCGATCTTCCATTTCGCCGGACGCCGCGCGATGGATATCGAAGGCCTCGGCGAGCGCCTGATCGAGGATCTCGTCGGACTCGGCTACGTGCACTCGCCGGCAGACCTGTACGCGTTGACCGTCGAGGACTTCGTGGAAATGCGTCGACGTGCCGACGAGCGCGACGGCACGACGCCGGAAACGGTCAAGGCCGGCAAGGTCGCGACGAAATGGGCCGACAATCTTGTCGAATCGATCGACCGCAGCCGCACGACCACGCTCGAACGCTTCCTCTACGCACTCGGCATCGAGCACGTCGGCGAGAGCACGGCCAAGGCACTCGCGACCTGGTTCGGGAGCCTCGAACGCATCCGCCACCTGCCGTGGCCGCTGCTGACCGTGGTGCCTGACATCGGCGGCGAAGTCGCGCGCGCGATCGGCCACTTCCTCGACCAGGAGGGCAACCAGCGCGTGATCGACGCGCTGCAAGCCGGCGGTGTGCAGGTTGCCGACACGCATGCGCCCTCGCCGAAGCTGCGAACCCGCCTCGACGCCGCCGCGGTGGTCGCTGCGCTTGGCATTCCGAAGCTGACCGAAAAGCGTGCGGCGCAACTCGTCGGCGGCCCGGATGGCCATTCGGCGGCACTGGCCGGCGACGGCACGGCGCTGGCCGCACTCGGCCTTCCGGAAGCCACGGCCGAAGCGTTCCTCGAATGGCGCGCGCAACCCGCGCATGCGGAACTGCTGCAACGCTCGCTGCAGGCGCTGGCCGCGTTGCTCGATGAACTCGACGGGATCGGCGACGAAGGGATCGGCCGCCTGCCGCTCGACGGAATGACCGTCGTCCTCACCGGCAGCCTGTCATCGATGACGCGCGACGAGGCGAAGGATCGCCTCGAGAAACTCGGTGCCAAGGTCGCCGGCAGCGTGTCGAAGAAAACGACTTTCGTCGTCGCCGGCGAGGAGGCCGGTTCGAAACTCGTGAAGGCGCAGGAACTCGGCGTCGAGATCTGGAATGAAGCCCGCCTGCGCGAACTCCTCGACCAGCACGCTCAGCCTTGATGCTACGTATCGATCCCCCGCGAAGCGCGTAACCCGGGTAAGCGCGTAGCCCGGGTAAGGCCGCAGGCCGCACCCGGGGATGGCGTGTCCGCGGAAAAGACCCCGGGTGCGCTGCGCTTACCCGGGCTACCGACCGCGCCGAACGCGGTCGCGCGAACGTACTTCGCATTGACGCCGCGGGAAATCCGTAGCCCGGGTAAGGCCGCAGGCCGCACCCGGGGATGGCGTGAAGATCGGGAGGTGTCGGAAGGAGAGCCCCTGGGCACGCTCCAACCGCGCGGACAAATTCGACATTGCCACACGATTGATCGCGGCCGCGGCCGCACTGCACCGAGCATCCGCCGCAGCGCAATCAGCCGATCACGCCGCCGCGCGCGTCGCGTCCTGGGCCGGTGCCGAGCTGCGGATCAGGTGGTCGAACGCGCTCAGGGCGGCCTTCGAGCCTTCACCCATCGCGATGACGATCTGCTTGTATGGAACGGTCGTGCAGTCGCCGGCCGCGAAAACGCCCGGCACCGAGGTTTCACCGCGGTCGTTGACCTCGATCTCGCCCCGGTTCGAAAGCTTGACCGTACTCTTGAGCCATTCGGTGTTCGGCAGCAGTCCGATCTGCACGAAGATGCCTTCGAGCGCGACGCGGTGTTCCTCGCCGCTCGGGCGGTCCTTGTAGACGAGGCCATTGACGCGCTGGCCGTCGCCGAGGACCTCGGTCGTCTGCGCCGAGACGATGACCTTGACGTTCGGCAGGCTGCGCAGCTTGCGCTGGAGGACTTCGTCGGCCCGCAACGCGCTGTCGAACTCGATCAGGGTCACGTGGCTGACGATGCCGGCGAGGTCGATCGCAGCCTCGACGCCCGAGTTTCCGCCGCCGATCACGGCGACGCGCTTGCCCTTGAACAGCGGACCATCGCAGTGCGGGCAATAGGCCACGCCCTTGTTGCGGTATTCGTTTTCGCCGGGGACGTTCATCTGCCGCCAGCGCGCGCCGGTCGACAGCACGACGGTGCGCGCCTTCAGCGACGCACCGCTCTCGAGTTCGACTTCGATCAGTTCGCCCGGAGTCAGCTTCGTCGCGCGCTGCAGGTTCATGATGTCGACGTCGTACTGGCGGACATGCTGTTCGAGTTGCGCGGCGAGCTTCGGTCCTTCGGTTTCCTGCACGGAGATGAAGTTCTCGATGCTCATCGTATCGAGCACCTGGCCGCCGAAGCGTTCGGCGACGACGCCGGTGACGATGCCCTTGCGCGCCGAATAGATCGCCGCAGCAGCACCGGCCGGACCACCACCGACGACGAGTACGTCGAACGCGGGCTTGGCCGCGATCTTCTCGGCTGCGCGCTTCGCGGCGCCGGTGTCGATCTTCGTCACGATCTGGGCGAGGTCCATGCGGCCCTGGCCGAAGCGTTCGCCGTTGAGGAAGATCGTCGGCACCGACATGACCTGGCGCTGCTCGACCTCTTCCTGGAACAGGGCGCCGTCGATCGCGACATGGCTGATGCGCGGGTTCAGGACGGCCATGAGGTTGAGCGCCTGGACGACGTCCGGGCAGTTCTGGCACGAGAGCGAATAGTACGTCTCGAACGCGAAATCGCCGTCGAGGTCCCGGACCTGCTCGAGCAGTTCCTGCGTTTCCTTCGACGGATGGCCGCCGACCTGGAGCAGGGCGAGCACGAGCGAGGTGAACTCGTGGCCCATCGGGATGCCGGCGAACCGCAGGTTCACGCTGCCGTCGGGGCGGCCGATCGTGAACGACGGTGCGCGCGCGTCCGGATCGGCGCCTTCAACGAGGCTGATCTTGTCCGACAACGAAACGATGTCATCGAGCAGCGACCGCATTTCGGCCGACTTCTCGCTGTCGTCGAGCGTGGCGGCGATCTCGATCGGCCGGGTCACGCGCTCGAGATACGCCTGGAGTTGCGCCTTGAGGTCTTGGTCGAGCATGGTTTCGTCATCCATACGGGAGAGGGGTGCGGCGCCCGGACGGGAGAGCACGTCCGTGCGCCGCGGTGGAGCGGCCACGCGGCCGCTCCGTTCGGCGGTCGCCGGTGATCGGCGACCCGGGTGCAACGGTTCGATCAGATCTTGCCGACGAGGTCGAGCGACGGCTTGAGCGTCTTCTCGCCTTCCTTCCACTTGGCCGGGCACACTTCACCCGGGTGGGCGGCGACGTACTGCGCGGCCTTGAGCTTGCGCAGCGTTTCGGTCACGTCGCGTGCAATCGCGTTGTCGTGGATCTCGAGGGTCTTGATCACGCCGTCCGGGTTGATGATGAAGGTGCCACGCAGGGCCAGGCCTTCCTCGTCGATGTGGACGTCGAACGCGCGCGTCAGCTGATGGGTCGGGTCGCCGACCAGCGGGAACTTCGCCTGGCCGACGGCCTGCGAGGTTTCGTGCCAGACCTTGTGCGAGAAGTGGGTATCGGTCGTGACAATGTAGACCTCGGCGTTCGCCTTCTGGAACTCGGCGTAATGCTTGGCTGCGTCCTCGACTTCGGTCGGGCAGTTGAAGGTGAACGCGGCCGGCATGAAGATCACGACCGACCACTTGCCCTTGAGGCTGGCGTCGGTCACTTCGATGAACTTGCCGTTGTGGAATGCCTGCGTCTTGAACGGCTTGACGGGGGTGTTGATCAGGGACATCGGAGTTTCCTTCTTGGGTGGGTGGAACTGGGACAGGACTGGCATCCTAGCCTCGGGATCAGCATTCGTAAAATTGATTGATGGGATTGAAACGATTGACAAGACCTATCGTGTTGACCCGGCTTGCTTGCGAAACCAGGTGCCGCCCATGACGGACCGGATGGCCGCACTGCGCCTGCGCGCATCGCTCTACGCGTGCATCCGCGCGTTCTTCGCCGCGCGCGGCGTGCTCGAGGTCGAGACCCCGATCCTTTCGCGTGCGGGCAACACCGAACCGAATATCGAGAGCTTCTCGACCGGTTTCAACGGTCATGTCGATGCGGGTCCGCGCGACCGCTGGTTGCGCACATCGGCCGAATACCCGCTCAAGCGCCTGCTCGCGGCGGGACTGGGCGACTGCTACGAACTGGGCCGCGTGTTCCGCAATGGCGAAGCGGGGCGGCGCCACAATCCCGAATTCACGATGCTCGAGTGGTATCGGATCGGGTGGAACGAGCTGCGCCTGATCGACGAGGTCGTCGATCTCGTTCGCGAAGCCTGCGCGTTGTCGGGTATGAAACCTTATTTTTTGTCAACGACCTACGAGGATTTATTCAAGCAAATTCTCGCAATGGATCCGCATCGCGCCCCGCTCGATGAACTGCGCACGCCGCTCGCAGGCATGGCGATTTCCGGCGATGGCCTTGGCCGCGACGACTGGCTCGACCTGCTGATCACGCACGTGATCCAACCGGGTTTTCCGCGCGACCGCATCACAGTCGTGCGCGACTGGCCGGCCTCGCAATGCGCGCTCGCTCGCATCCGGCCCGGCGATCCGCCCGTCGCCGAGCGCTTCGAGCTTTATCTTGGTGCGCAGGAACTCGCCAACGGCTACCACGAACTGACCGACGCCGACGAACAGCGTGCGCGCTTCGAGCGCGACAACCGGCGCCGACGCGAGCGCGGATTGCGCGAGCTGCCGATCGACGAAGCCCTGCTCGCCGCGCTCGCCGCGGGTCTTCCGCCCTGCGCCGGCGTCGCCCTCGGCATCGAGCGCCTGCTCATGTGCCTGGCTGGAACCGACGACATCCGTGACGTGCTCGCGTTCGGCTTCGACACGGCCTGAAGCCCGGCGCGGCGCGACGCGCTGCATTCGATGACCGCTACGGCGTTGCCGCTTCGTCGCAGGAGCGGCCCCGGCCGCGACGGGGCTTGCCGCAGCGTGCATCGCCTGGCGCAGATGAATCGCGACCGGGGTCGCTCCTACCGAACCACGGCGCGGGATTCGATGACCGCTACAGCGTTGCCGCTTCGTCGCAGGAGCGGCCCCGGCCCGGGCTTGCCGCAGCGTGCATCGCCCCGCGCAGATGCATCGCGACCAGGGTCGCTCCTACCGAACGACGGCGCAGGCTTCGATGACCGCTACGGCGTTGCTGCTTCATCGTAGGAGCGGCCCCGGCCGCGACCGGGCTTGCCGCAAATTGCATCGCCCAGCGCAAATGAATCGCGACCACGGTCGCTCCTGCCGAACCACGGCGCGGGATTCGATGACCGCTACGGCGTTGCTGCTTCATCGTAGGAGCGGCCCCGGCCGCGACCGGGCTTGCCGCAGCGTGCATCGCCTGGCGCAGATGAATCGCGACCAGGGTCGCTCCTACCGAACGACGGCGCGGGATTCGATGACCGCTACGGCGTTGCCGCTTCGTCGTAGGAGCGGCCCCGGCCGCGACCGAATCTCGCCGCAAACTGCATCGCGACCGGGGGCGCCCTGCAGAAGCCGCCTTCCGTCAGGCCGGTTGCTGCGGTCGCAGCCAGATCCATGCGATCAGGGTCGCGAGCAGGGCGACACCCGCCGCGAGCAGGAATGCGGATTCGCCGCCCGCGTATTGCCAGACCAGCCCCGACAGCAGCGCGCCGAGTACGCCGCCGACGCCTGACGAGAATCCGTAGAAGACGCCCTGGCCGTGACCGTTCATGGGACCCGGGAAAAACAGCGCCATGTACTGCATGCTGGCCGCGAAGAACGCGGCGAAGCACAGCGCGTGCAGGAGCTGCGCCATGCCCATGATTAGCGGATTTTCGGGCCACAACGCGGTCAGTGCCCAGCGCGCGGCGCCGGCCAGCAGCGAACTCAGCAACAACATGCGCGCACCCCAGCGGCGCAGCACGCGCGCCGAGGCGAAGAACATGCCGATCTCGACGGCGACCGCGATGCCCCAGTACGCGCCGAGCGCCGACGCGCTGTAACCGTGTTCCTCGAGATAGATCGAGAAGAACGTGTAGTGCGGGCCGAAGGAGACCTGGCAGAGCAGGGCGACGATGAAGAACGCGATGACATCGGGTCGACGCAGGCGTTCAACGAATCCATGATCATCGCCCGTTTCGGCGACCGCGACCGGTCGCGCGTAATCGTTGATGCAGGCGGTTGCGAACAGGCCGACATACAACGGCAGCATGAGCCAAGGCAGCCACCCGATCGCGACATGGTCGAACAGCGCGCCGAACGCGACGACGACGACGATGAAACCGATCGATCCCCAGACGCGGATCCGTCCGTAGCGCTCGCTGCGTCCGGCCAGGTGCGACAGCGTGAGCGCTTCGAACTGCGGCATGACCGCGTTGTAGAAGAAGCAGAACGCAGTCATCGCGACGAATGTCCAGGCGAAATCGAGCGGTACGAGAAAGACCGCGAAGGTCGCCACGGTCAGCGCGCAACCGATGCGCAGCCATTGAACCGGTCGCGCCGCGCGCCCGGCCAGCCAGCCCCACGCGCTTGGCGCGACGATGCGCGTCGCGTACCACAGGCTCATCAGCACGCTGATGGCGGCGACGCCGTGGCCGCGGTCCTTGAGCAGCAGCGACCAGTACGGCGTGAACGCGCCGAGCGCCGCGTAGTAGGCGAAATAGAACGACGACAGGCGAACCTGCGGGATCGGCGGCACTGCCGCGGATGCGCCGCTCATGGGCTGCATGTCAGAACTCGAGATCGAGGCTGGCGCAAAGGTAGTCGACCATCGGCGCGATGCGCTTCAGGCGCTCGACGAGGAATGGCTTGAGTTCGTTCGAGGTCGCGATGGCATCCTCGAAGTTCTGCCACGCGGTGAAATCCTTGCGCTTGAGGTCTTCGATCAGTTCATGCGCAGGATCGTAGCCGCGCGGCGGACGCACGAGGCTCGCGCCACCGAGCGCGAAGTGCGCGAGGAACGCCTTCGAACGCGTCGCCTTCTTCCATGCCGCCGGATTGTCGGCGATGAAATCGCGGATTCGTCGCGTCGTGTCCGGCTGCGGGTGCCAGATTCCGCCGCCGACGAAGCAGCCCTTCGGCTGGATGTGCAGGTAGAACGACGGCGCCTCGACCTCGCGCGCACGCTCATGGAACAGGCGAGCACCGGCCCAGGTCTTGTACGGTGTCTTGTCGTTGGCGAAACGCGTGTCGCGATGGATGCGAAACAGCGATCCGCCCTGACTGCGCGTGTCGGCAACGAAGTGCGTGCTGATCTTCGCCAGCGGCGCCTGCAGGTCGGCCAGCAGCTGCAGGAACGGCTGGCGCACGACGTCCTCGAAGCGCGGCTTGTTCGCGGCAAACCACTCGCGGTTGTTGTGCGCGGCGAGGTCGCGAAGGAAGCGGAACGTGGCGGGGGTGAAGTAAGTGGTGCCCATTCGCATCGAGGGTCCGCAGGTTCCAGGATTTCAGCGTGATCGTAGCTCAACCCCTTGCCCAACCGTGTGTTATTTGAAGGGGTTGTAACGATCCGGATCAACAGGAAGGTGCGATGTTTGATGATGGTGCGCGGTCGAAGGAGAGCTGGCCCCGGTTGTTTGAACAGCTAGCCCGGTTGGATAAGTGGATTGCCT
>CAZPLY010000009.1:0-127504 GCA_964587775.1 uncultured Dokdonella sp. | reverse complement strand
CGAACTTGCCGGTCGGATTGATGTGGTACTTGGTGCCCTTGTGCAGCCACTTGGCGGGCAGCACGGGCTTGAGCACATACTCGCGCACGGCCTCGACGAGGTCCTTCTGCTTGATCGAAGGATCATGCTGGGTCGACAGCACGACGGCGTCGATCGCGACGGCCTTGCCGTTCTCGTAACGCAACGTGACCTGTGACTTCGCGTCCGGGCGCAGCCACGGCAGCGGTGAATTCTTCTTCTTGCGGATCTTCGCCTGCTGCTCGACGAGGCGATGCGAGTAGTAGATCGCCGCCGGCATGAAGTCCTTCGTCTCGTTCGTCGCATAGCCGAACATCAGGCCCTGGTCACCTGCGCCCTGTTCCTCGGGCTTCTTGCGGTCGACGCCCTGGTTGATGTCGGGCGACTGCTTGCCGATCAGGTTCAGCACGCCGCAGGTCTCGCCGTCGAATCCGACCTGCGAGCTGTTGTAGCCGATGTCGAGGATGACCTTGCGCGTGAGCGTCTCGAGGTCGATCCAGGCGCTCGTCGTCACCTCGCCGGCCACGATCGCGACGCCGGTCTTGACCATCGTCTCGCAGGCCACGCGCGCTCGCTTGTCCTGCAGCAGGATCGCGTCGAGGACGGCATCGGAGATCTGGTCGGCGACCTTGTCCGGATGGCCTTCGGACACCGATTCGGAGGTGAACAGATAGCTGCTCATTGCGGCAAATATCCTTCAATGCGGATGGAGGGATGAAACGGGCGCGGATCATACACGACTCGCCGCGCGCGTACACGGATCGCCACTTTATCCCCGCGGTCGCCGCTTGCCAAAGAAAAATGTGCGCGCGAGCCGTCCAAACCGTGCGCCGGCACGTGTCGGCCAGCAACGGCCGGGGTTAGGATCGGCATCCGCACGTCACGCTGCGCAGCCCTGGATCCACCGATGAACGCAACCACTTTCACCGCTCGCACGGCGCTGGCCGCCGCACTCGCCTGTCTGGCCTGCCCGGCCGAGGCGAAGAAGCCGCTCGACGGCGCAGCCGAAAGCACGAGCAAGGCATTCAACGAGACCACCGCGAGGGAGACGCGCGAAGGGCGCTTTGCCGCCGACGGTCGCGTCCTGACACTGTTCGAACCGGCGTTCAAGGCCAAGGTCGATGCACCCGAGGCGATGGCCCGCGAGTTCCTCGCCGCGCGTCGCCTCGAGCTCGGCCTCGCGCAGGATCCGTCCGCGTTGACCAAGATGCATGAGCGCGACGACGAGGCCTTCCATGTCGTGCGCTTCAGCCAGACGCTCGACGGCGTGCCGGTTTTCGGCAGCGATATCGCGATCAGCGTGACGCCGGACGGGGACGTGATCTTCGTCAGCAGTGAATTGCGTCCGCAGGTCGAGCGCATCGCGACGCGCGCGGCGCGCCCGGCGGCCGCCCTGCGTGGCCAGGTGGTGCAGGCGTTCGGCATGCCGGCCGCACAGGACGAGATCGCGCCCTCGCTCGTCGTCTACGCCGATACGCAGCCGACCCGGCTGGCCTGGGTCTACCAGCTGCGCGATCCTGCCCGGCCCGGTTCCTGGGAAGTCGTCGCCGACGCCGGAACCGGCGAGATTATCGCCTCGCGCAATACCGAGCTGTACGTCGACGCCACGGCCACCGTGTTCGATCCCGATCCGCTGACCTCGGCGCGCGCGACCTATGGTGCCGGTGCCGGCCAGCTGACCGATGCCGCCGACGCTGATTCGGCCGGCCTCACTGCGCAATTGCAGGCCGTCATCCTTCCCGACGTCACATTCTCGGGCGGCGTGCACCGGCTCGAAGGCCCGTGGGCACGCTGCGAGGACTGGCAGGCGCCGTTCGGCGGCGTGAACGACTGCCCGACGCCGGTCGCGGCCGATTTCAGCGCGTCGCGTGCGAGCCAGTTGTTCGAAGGGCCGAATGTCTACCACCTCGTCGACAAGCAGATGCGTTACCTCAACCTCACGCTTGGCGTGACGGTCGTGCCGAACACCGTCGCCGGCGGCGTGCGTTTCGATCCGCACGGCTTCAGCGGCCAGGACAATTCCTCGTTCACGCCAAGCACCGATCGGCTCACGTTCGGCGAAGGGGGCGTCGACGACGCCGAGGATTCCGATGTGGTGATCCACGAACTCGGCCATGGCCTGCATGACTGGGTCACCAATGGTGGCCTGTCGCAGGTGCAGGGGCTCTCCGAAGGCGTTGGCGACTACTTCGCGAACTCGTACAACCGTTCGACCGGCTACTGGACGCCGGCCGATCCGCAGTGGTTCTGGATGTTCCAGTGGGATGGTCACAACGAGTTCTGGGGCGGGCGCGTCACGAACTGGCACATCGGCCATTCGTATCCATCCGCCCTCGGCTCGGGCATCCATGCCCAGGGCCAGTACTGGGCATCGTGCAACCTGCTTGCCTGGGTTGCGATCGGCCGCGACCAGATGGACAAGGCGATGCTGCGCGGGCTCGCGATGACGTCGGCGAGTTCGGACCAGAAAGTGGCCGCCCAGGCAGTCATCACGGCCGCGGCGACGATGGGCTACAGCGCGAGCGAGATCGCCGCGATCGGCGCGGCCTACAACACGAGCTGCACTTACGCGGTGACCGTGCCGGTCGCAGACCTGATCTTCGCCGACGGTTTCGAGTGATCCGATGCCCGGCGGTCGGATCGCGCCCTCCCGGCGCGGCCCGACCGCCGGCGCCGGTTGGGACTTGCCGGCCGCTCCGATAGACTGCGCGCTTCCGCCCAGCCGATACGCGCGGGCCGCCTCGATCCGACCACCCTCCGATGACCGCCTTCAGCGGCGCTGCCCGCGCCCATCCCGACAGCCGTTACGCGATCATCGCGAGCCGCTGGAATCCGCGCATCGTCGAGGCGCTCGTCGCGGGCGCGCGGCGCGTCCTGCTCGAGCACGGGGTCGCCGAGGCGGCGATCGACACGATCCACGTGCCCGGCGCGTGGGAGATTCCGGCGCTCGCGGCAAGGCTCGCGGCAGCGAACGGCCATGCCGCGATCCTCGCGCTCGGCTGCGTCGTTCGCGGTGACACGCGGCACTACGAGCATGTCGCCGACGGCTGTGCGCACGGCCTCATGCGCGTTGCCGTCGAGCACGGCCTGCCGGTGCTGAACGGCGTTCTCGCGGTCGAGCGGCATGCAGATGCCGAGGCCCGTGCCGATGGCGCGCATGGCAACAAGGGCGCCGAAGTCGCGCTCGCGGCCCTTGAAATGACCGATCTCTGGAGAAAGCTGTGAGCCACTCGCGCCGCCCCGAAGGAATCGATCTCGCCGCCCGCTCGCGCGCGCGTCGCCGTGCCGTGCAGGCGCTGTACGCCTGGCAGGTCGGCGGCAACCGCATGATCGCCGTGATCGAACAGTTCCGGCACGAGCAGGACATGGAGATCGCCGACCTCGAATATTTCGAGGACCTGCTGCGCGGTGTCGACAAGCATGTCGTCGAACTCGACCGCGGCATCCAGGCCTGGCTCGATCGCGACGTGTCGGAAGTCGATCCGATCGAACGCGCGGTGCTGCGCCTCGCCGCCTACGAGTTCCGCTACCGGCCGGACGTGCCGTATCGCGTGGTCATCAATGAAGCGGTCGAAGTGACCAAGCGCTTCGGCGCCGATCATGGCCACACCTACGTCAATGGCGTGCTCGACAAGCTCGCCGCGGACTGGCGCAGCGTCGAATACCGCAGCGCCCGGCGGTGAGTCGGCGCGTGCTGCCCCGCGCCGACATCGCACGCGCGCCCGGATCCGCCGGCGGCGTTGCGACCGGTCGGAAAAGGAACGCGCGATGGCCGAGTTCGCGCTGATCGACCTGATCCAGGCGCGCTGCGCGAGTGCGCGTGCCGATGTGCGCCTCGGCATCGGCGACGACGCCGCCGTCGTCGCTGCGCCGCCCGGCCACGAACTCGTCGTCTGCACCGATACGCTCGTCGCCGGCGTGCACTTCCCGATCGCGACGGCCGCGGCCGATATCGGCTGGAAGTCGCTCGCGGTCAATCTCAGCGATCTCGCCGCGATGGGCGCCAGCGCGGCCTGGGCGACGCTCGCCCTGACCCTGCCGTCAGCCGACCGCGATTTCGTCGCCGCGTTCGCCGACGGATTCGCCGAGCTCGCGGGCCTGCACGATGTCGCCCTGATCGGCGGCGACACGACGCGCGGTCCGCTCTCGATCACGGTCACCGCCATCGGTTTCACGTTGCCGGGCCAGGCCTTGCGCCGTGACGGCGCGCGTTGCGGGGATCGCGTCTACGTGACCGGCACGCTCGGTGATGCCGCGGCCGGCCTGCGCTGCCAACGCGAACCGGTCGTGGTCGGCGCCATGCGTGCGGCGCTCGTCGCGCGCCTCGACCGTCCGACCCCGCGCCTCGCCGCCGGTGCCGCGTTGCGCGGGTTCGCGAGCGCCTGCATCGATGTGTCCGACGGACTGCTGGCCGATCTTGGCCATGTCGCGCGGCGCAGCGCGGTCGGCATCGAGATCGAAGCCGCCCGCCTGCCGACCTCGGCCGCGCTCGCCGGCGCGTTCACCGGCCAGGCGAGACTCGCCCTGCAACTTTCCGGCGGGGACGATTACGAGCTCGCGTTCTGCGCCGCCGCGGCCGACGAAGCGGGCCTGCTCGACGAACTCTTGCGGCATGGCTGCCCGGCAACATGCATCGGCCGCGTCGTCGAGGGCGAGGGCGTGCGCGTAGTCGGGGCAGACGGTGCGATGATTCCGTCGACGGCAACCGGATGGGAACATTTCGCGTGAGACTCGATGCAGCGCAGCGCAAGGCCGTCCTCTCGCACCCGGCCGGCTGGATCGCGAGCGGATTCGGCGCCGGGTTCAGCCCGTTCGCATCGGGCACGGTCGGTTCGGCGGTCGCCCTGCTGCCGTGGTTCGCACTGCGCGAGTTGCCGCTGGTGGCCTGCGTGCTCGTCGTGCTCGCCGCGTTCGCGGTCGGCGTCTGGGCCTCGGACATCGTCGTCGCACGGCTCGGCCTCGAGGATCCCGGCGTGATCGTCTGGGACGAATTCGTCGGCCAATGGATCACCCTGTTGCCGCTGCTCGTCTGGCCGCGCGACCTGTTCTGGATCGGCATCGGCTTCTTCCTGTTCCGCGTGTTCGACGTCTGGAAGCCGTGGCCCGTCTCGTGGGCCGACCGCCGCATCAAGGGCGGCTTCGGCGCGATGTTCGACGACCTCCTCGCCGGCATCTACGCCGCCCTCGTGCTCGCGCTCCTGATCCACCTGTAGCAGCGACCCAGGTCCGGTCCGCTGCTAGGGGTCCGCTGTCGTGGCGGCGTGCGCGGGGCCGTACAGGAAATCGGCATCGAGCACGCCGTCGAGTGCACCGACTGCCTGCAGCGCGGCGGGGCTTGCGCGGATGCGCCAATCGGGGCCGAGTTCGACTTCACCTCGGCCCTGGGCATTGCTGAACGTGATGCGCACCGGTGTCGTCCCACCGCGATGCGCTTCGAGCGCGCCGTGCAGGCGGCTGGCGAAATCGCGACCGATGCCGTTTACCCTGACCCGCAGCACGCGCGCCTGGCGTTCGCATGCGGCGTCGAGCGTCGAGACGCGTTGCGTGCGCAAGTGGTAGTTGCCGGAAAAATCGTCGATCGAAAGTTGGCCCTCGAAGACGAGTATCGCGTCGCGCGTCAGCAGTGCGGCGAACTCTGCCGCGGTCTCGGAGTACAACACCGCTTCGAAGCGCCCGGAATGATCCTCGACCTGGACGAACGTGCGCCGCTCGCCCTGCCTGCGCACGCCCCCGACCGCACCGGCCAGCGTGAATGACTGGCGGTCGGCGAAACGGCTGCGCTCGCCGGCGCCGCCGTGGTTCTTCGGCACGCGGTAATGCTTCTCGATGTCGCCGATCGGACAGGTCGTGACGCGGGCCAGCAGTTCGCGCCAGACATCGGTCGGATGCCCCGAAAGGTAATGGCCGAGCGTGTCGCGTTCACCGGCGAGCCGGCGTTCGGCCGGCCAATCGTCGACTTCGACGAGCTCGATCGCCGTCGCCGCAGGGCTGGCCGCGCCGAACATGTCGTGCTGTCCGGCCAGCGCATCGCGTGCCTGCTGCTCGGCCGCGCGCATCGCTTCGGGCAACTGCGCGATCAGGCTCGCACGGTTTTTCGCCAGCGCATCCATCGAGCCGCTGAGGATCAGCGCTTCGAGCGTACGCTTGTTGATCCGCTGTGCATCGACCCGCTGGCAGAAATCGGCGAGATCGCGGAATGCGCCGCCGCGCGTGCGCGCGTCGACGATGTTCTCGACCGCGGCATGGCCGACGCCCTTGATCGCGCCGAGTCCGTAGCGGATCGTCTTCGCGACGCGGTCATCGCCCGCGAGGGCCTCGAACATGAGGGTCGAGGCATTGATGTCGGGCGGCAGCACGGCGAGGCCGAGCGCGCGCGCTTCGCCGAGGAAGTTGACGACCTTGTCGGTGCTGTCCATGTCCGAGGACAGCACGGCGGCCATGAACTCGGCCGGGTAATGCGTCTTCAGCCATGCCGTCTGGTACGAGATCAGCGCGTAGGCGGCCGCATGCGACTTGTTGAAGCCGTAGCCGGCGAACTTTTCCATGAGGTCGAACACGGCGTCGGCCTTGGCCTGGCCGACGCCGTTGCGCTCGGCGCCCTCGCGGAAGATCGCGCGGTGGCGCGCCATCTCCTCGGCCTTCTTCTTGCCCATCGCGCGGCGCAACAGGTCGGCACCGCCGAACGTGTAGCCGCCGACGATCTGGGCCATCTGCATGACCTGTTCCTGGTAGACCATGATCCCGTAGGTCTCGCGCAGGACCGGCTCGACGCGCGGGTCCGGATAGTCGATCGGTTCGCGCCCGAGCTTGCGCGCGCAGAAACTCGGGATCAGGTCCATCGGCCCGGGCCGGTACAGCGCGCCGAGCGCGATCAGGTCCTCGAAACGGTCGGGTCGCGCATCGGCCAGCGCGCGCTGCATACCGCGTGATTCGAACTGGAACACGGCGACCGTCTGCGCGCGCTTGAACAGCGTGTAGACCTCGCCGTCATCGAGGGCGAGCGCGGCGATGTCGAGCGGCGCCTCGCCGGTCGTCGCGCGCCGGCGATTGATCGCCTTGACGGTCCAGTCGATGATCGTCAGCGTGCGCAGGCCGAGGAAGTCGAACTTGACGAGGCCGACGGCCTCGACATCGTCCTTGTCGAACTGGGTGACGACGCCTTCGCCGCCCGCTTCGCAATACAGCGGCGCGTAGTCGGTCAGCGGACCCGGCGCGATGACGACGCCGCCGGCGTGCTTGCCCGCATTGCGGGTGAGGTCCTCGAGCTTGAGGGCGAGATCGACGAGCTCGCGCACTTCGTCGTCGTCCTCGTACAGCGACTTGAAGTCGGCCACGACGCGATCGGGTTCCTTGCGCGATTTCTCGCTGCGCCCGAGCGCGTCCTCGAGGCTGAGGTCGAGCGGGCGCATCGGGATCAGCTTGGCGATGCGGTCGACCTGGCCGTACGGCATGCCGAGCACGCGCCCGGTGTCGCGCAGCACCGCCTTGGCCGCCATCGTCCCGTAGGTGATGATCTGGCTGACATGGTCGCGGCCGTACTTGTCGGCCACGTACTCGATCACGCGATCGCGCTTGTCCATGCAGAAGTCGATGTCGAAATCGGGCATCGACACGCGTTCGGGATTGAGGAAGCGCTCGAACAGCAGGCCATAGCGCAGCGGGTCGATGTCGGTGATCGCGAGCGACCATGCGACGACCGAGCCGGCGCCCGAGCCGCGACCCGGGCCGACCGGAATGTCGTGCTGCTTGGCCCAGTTGATGAAGTCGGCGACGATCAGGAAGTAACCGGGAAAGCCCATCTCGACGATGACGTCGACTTCGCCCTCGAGGCGCCGCGCGTAATCCTCGCGCGTGAAGCCGGGCGCCGGCTGCTGCCTTGCGAGGCGCGCCTCGAGCCCGGCGCGCGATTGCGCGCGGATCCACGATTCGAGCGTATGCCCGGCGGGGACGGGGAAATCGGGCAGGTAATAGGTGCCGAACGCGAGTTCGAGATTGCAGCGCCTGGCCAGTTCGATCGCGTTCGCGATCGCTTCGGGGACGTCGGCGAACAATGCCTGCATCTCGTCGGGCGACTTCAGGTACTGCTGCGCGGAATAGGCGCGCGGTCGCTTCGGATCGGCGAGCACGCGCCCGCCGTGGATGCACACGCGTGCCTCGTGTGCTTCGAAGTCGTCACGTTCGATGAAGCGCACGTCGTTGCTGGCGACGACCGGGATGTCGAATTCGACGGCCAGCGCGATCGCGGCCGCGACGAAGATGTCTTCGTCGGTGCGCTGCGTGCGCACGAGTTCGAGGTACAGGCGATCGCCGAAGACACCTTGCCAGGCGCGCATGCACTCGCGCGCGGCCTCGTCGCGCCCCGCCAGCAGACAGCGACCGATGTCGCTGTCGCGACCGGCCAGCACGATCAGGCCATCGCCGGCCTCGCGCAGCCAGTCCGTCTCGATCATCGCGAAATCACCGTGACGTCCGTCGGCCCACGCGCGCGAGACGAGCCGCGACAGGTTGCGGTAGCCGAGCGTGTTCTGGCACAGCACGGTCACGCGGTGCGGGTGGTTGCGGTCGGCCGGATCGGCGAGCCAGAGGTCGCAGCCGGCGATCGGCTTGATGCCGGCCTTCTCGGCGGCCCGGTAGAACTTGACGAGGGCGAACAGGTTGACCTGGTCGGTCAGCGCGACCGCCGGCATGCCGGCCGCGACGCACGCAGCGACGAGATCGTCGATGCGGATCGTCGAATCGACCAGCGAATACTCGCTGTGGACATGCAG
Source organism: uncultured Dokdonella sp. (assembly GCA_964587775.1). Taxonomy (GTDB): domain Bacteria; phylum Pseudomonadota; class Gammaproteobacteria; order Xanthomonadales; family Rhodanobacteraceae; genus Dokdonella. Next base: position 118,718 of record CAZPLY010000009.1, on the reverse strand, counting down.
ATGGACGAAACCCGCGGGCATGGCGGCAGCGAACGGGAGGAACGGACAGGGTAGCGGTGGCCACCGGGGTGGACAAGCTTGCGGGCCGCTCGCGGTTGTGCGTCCGGCCCGGGCCATCGCGATGACGCGGATCGGTGCGCGACGGCGTTTCCCGCATCGCCCCCGATGCCGCGGAGCCACGCGCGCCGCATCGATTCACCGTTTCGATCCTCGTGATCGTGGCCGTGCTGGCAGGGGCCGCAGCCCCGGAGCCTGCTCGCCCCACCCGATCCCGATCTGCGCACCGACGATTGCGTGCGCGCGCTGCTGTGGCCGGATCGATTCGCGCCCGCTTCAATCCGGCAGCAGCGACGCGGCCTCGCCGTGTCGCACCGCCGGGCCCGCTTCGCCGAGGCACTCGCGCACCGGCGCGAAGCTGCGCCGGTGCTCGCGGCAGGGCCCGAGGCGGCGCAGGGCCTCGACGTGCGATGGCGTTGGATACCCCTTGTGGCGCGCGAATCCGTAGCCCGGATGGATCTCGTCGAGCTCGCACATGCGCCGGTCGCGCGTCGTCTTGGCGAGGATCGAGGCCGCGCTGATCGCGGGCTCGATCGCATCGCCGCCCACGATCGTGCGACCGCGGCAGGGCAGGCCGCGCGGCAGGCGGTTGCCGTCGATCAGGGCGAGGACCGGCCGCGGAGCGAGCGCGACGAGGACGCGCGTCATGCCGATCAGGGTCGCCTGCAGGATGTTCAGCCGATCGATCTCGTCGCGCTCGACCGCGCATACGGCGAAGGCCAGCGCATTTTCGCGGATGCTGAGCGCTAGTGCCTCGCGCCGGGCGGCACACAGCTGCTTGGAATCGGCAAGGCCCGCGATCGGCCGGCGCGGGTCGAGGATCACGGCGGCGATCACGACCGGTCCGGCAAGCGGCCCGCGTCCGGCCTCGTCGACGCCGGCGGTCCAGCCTTCCTCGCTGCGCGCGCCGGTCGCTCCGAACAGGTCGACGGTCATTCGCGCAGATCCCCGAGCACGTTGAAGACGTAGTCATGATACGAGGTCAGCAGGACCGTGTTGCGGCAGTGCAGGTAACGGCCCTTGCAGCGATCGCGCAGCAGGGTGTTGGCCTGGTAGAACGCATCCTTCGGCACGCCGGCGGCATCGAGGAGCACGGAACCGAGGTAGGTGATGTCGAGCGATTCGTACTGCGGCATCGCGGCGAGCGGGAAATTCGTCTTCAGCATGTAGTAGGTGACCCGGCTCGGGTTCGGTCCGGCCGCCGCAGGGACGCGCTTGGCGAGCGAATGCATCGCGCCGTCGAACGAGGGCTGGTGGTCGCCGAAATGCATGAGCACGGTGGGCCGACCGCGGCTCCAGAGCAATTGTTCGAACTCGGCGAGCATCGCCGAGGAATGGTGCACGCGTTCGAGGTAGTTGGCGAGATTGAGGTTGAGCCAGTCGTCGAGCGCGCCGCGCGCCGCGAGCTTGCCCGGAAACAGCGGCTTGTCGAACGGCGCCGGCAGCGTTTCGAGCGGCGTCATGTGCGGCCCGTGCTGGTGCAGGGTCAGCGTGAACAGGAACAGCGGTCGATCCGGATGCGCGGCGATTTCCTCGGCATGGATCTTCGAAAGCACCTCGAGAAGGTCGGCGTCGGTGCTGTCCCAGCCGAGTCCGTACTCGGTGCCGTCGTAGAAGCGCTCGAAGCCGTAGTCCGCGTAGGCATTGCGTGCGTTCAGGAATTCGCCGCTGTGCGAATACACGGCGACCACGCGGTAGCCCGCGTTGCGGAACGCATCGGGCAGCGTGTGGGCGACGCGCCGGGCGAGGTTGTACGGCGCATACAGGCCGGCATTGCCGAACAACACGTCGGCGAGGCCGGTGTGCAGGGCGAACTCGCTCGTCCACGTGCCGCCACCGAACGTGTGCACGGTCAGCGGCCCGTGCGCCCTGGTCTTCCGGTCCGGGACGAACATCGGCACCGTGCAGACCGGCAGCGTGCAGGCCTTGACGATGCGCGGATCGAACGTGCTTTCCTCGAGCACGGTGATCACGTCGGGACGCCGCTGCGGCGCGCGCAACGGCGTGTCGAGTTTCCAGTCGATCGTGCGGTCGACCTTGCCGACCAGGGCCGGCTGCTTCACCTCGGTGTCGCTGAACGAGGTGAAGAACGCGGTCAGGAAACTGCGGTCGGTGACGGTCGCCCACATCGGCTTGTTGAAGACGCTGGCGAACGGACCGGCCGGGGTCAGGCAAACAGCGAGGACCGCCGCGGCGGCGCACAAGCCGAGCACGCGCAGCGTCCCGGCGCGCAGCCGTCCCGCCCGCGTCCAGCCGGCTTTCGTTTCGGCAAGCCAGCTCGGCACGACCAGCAACGGGATGACGACGAGGATCGCGATCGTGAAACCGAGCAGCAGCGGATAGCGGCGGATCAGGTCGAGCGTGTCGGTCGTGAAGTAGTACTCGAGGTCGGGAGCGAGCACCGGCGTCAGCAGGTATTCGAACTTGAGCATGCTGGTGATCTTGAGCAGGCCGAAGACGACGCTCGAACACATCAGCGCAAAGGCCAGCCGCGCGCTCGCGAACAGGACCAGCAGCGTGCTCGCGAAGACGATCGCGAGCGCGTACATCTTCTCGATCAGGGCCTTCTCGGCGAGTGGCGCGAACACGAGCAGGGCGGCGAACGCGGCGATCGCGAAACCGCGTTGCAGGCGACGGCGGCGCAGGCGGCGATCGGGGCGGGCGTCCGCGACGGAATCGTCAGGCGCAGGCGAGGTCGGATCAGGCGTGTCGATGGCCGTATCCGGCGGCATGGGTCGATTCCCGGGGCGCCTCATCGTGCGCAGCGATCGACGGCGCGTCAATACACGGCGCAGCACGTCGCGCCGGTGCGCTCACGCAAGGACGGCGGCGGCCGCGTTGCGGTCGGCGTCGCCGCCGAGCTGGCGATGCAGGCGCTCGTACTCGGCGAGCAGGTCCGGGTCGATTTCACGCGTCGCGAGAAACGGCCATAGGGCGTCGGCCAGCGCCGCGGGCGTGCAGCGTTCCTGCATCAATTCGGCGACGAGCGCGCGTCCGGCCAGGTGGTTCGGCAACGAATAGCGCGCGACCTTGAGCAGGCGCAGGCCGGTGACGATCCGGTAGGTCAACGCGGCGAGTCGGTAGGCGACGACCATCGGGCGCTTCGCGAGCATCGCCTCGAGTGCGGCCGTGCCCGAGGCGAGCAGGACCGCGTCGGCGGCGACCATCGCTTCATGGGCGCGCCCGTCGAGTACCCGGATCGCGGGCAGCGGTCCCGGGTCCTGTGCGAGCAGGCCCTCGAAAGCGCTTCGGCAAGCCGCGTTCGCCATCGGCGCGACCACGCACAGGTCCGGGATGCGCGCGCACAGCAGGCGCGAGGCACCGATGAAATCGCTGCCGAGCCGGCGGATCTCGCCGAGCCGGCTGCCGGGCAGCACGGCGAGGACCGGCGCATCGGCCGGCACGCCGAGCGCGCGGCGGGCCGCGGCCTGGTCGGGCTGCATCGCGAAGGCATCGGCGAGCGGATGGCCGACGAAGCGCGCGTCGACGCCGTGCCGGGCATAGATCGCCGGCTCCATCGGGAACAGGCAGAGCACGCGGTCGGCGCTGCGCCCGATCCGCGCGACCCGCTTCTCGCGCCAGGCCCAGACCGACGGACTGACGTAATGGATCGTGCGCACGCCGGCCTGCTTGAGGCTGCGTTCGAGGGCGAGGTTGAAGTCCGGCGCGTCGATGCCGATGAACGCGGCCGGCCGCGCCGCAAGCGTGCGCCGACGCACATCGCGGCGGATCGCGAGCAGTTCGGGCAGGTGACGCAGCACTTCGACGAGGCCCATGACGGCGAGCTTGTCGGCCGCGTACCAGGCATCGAGCCCGGCCGCGACCATGCGCGGTCCGCCGATCCCGGCAAATCGCGCCGACGGCACGCGCTCGCGCAGCGCCGCGATCAGGCCCGCGCCGAGCAGGTCGCCCGAGGCCTCGCCGGCAACGAGCACGTAGAGCGGGGAATCGGGGATCGGGGATCGGGGATCGACGGACGCGGAACCGGAGATCGGCAGTCGCGGACGGTTCATGGCACCGCGACCCGCTCGAAGCCCCGCATCCGGCGTTGAACCGGATCAGGGGCAGACGTGGCGAAGCTCATCGTGCGGGTCGCTGCCGGTTCGCGATCACCTGCCAGACGATTCCGCATTCCCGACCCTCAACGCACCAGTGACCGCTGGCTGCGCTCGATGAAGTCGAGCATGAGCTTGACGTCGGGGGCGCCTTCGGCGGCGCGCGCGAGTTCGCTGCGGGCTTCCGACAGCGGCAGGCCGGACATGTAGAGCGTGCGGTATGCGCGCTTGATCGCCATGATCCGGTCCGACGAATAGCCGCGCCGGCGCAGGCCTTCCGAATTGATGCCCTTCGGTTCGGCGAAGCTGCCCGCGACAGTGACGTAGGGTGGCACGTCGCGGTTGATGATCGCGCCCATTGCGGTGAATGCGTGCGCGCCGACCTGGCAGAACTGGTGGACGAGGGTGAATCCGCCGAGGATGACCCAGTCGTCGACGAGCACGTGGCCGGCCAGCGAGGATGCATTCGAGAAGATCGTGTGGTTGCCGACCACGCAATCGTGGGCGATGTGCACGTAGGCCATCAACCAGTTGTCGTTGCCGATGCGGGTCAAGCCGCTGCCGTCGGCGGTGCCACGGTTGAACGTGACGAACTCGCGGATCATGTTGCGGTCGCCGATCTCGAGCCGCGAGGCCTCGCCGTGGAACTTCTTGTCCTGCGGCGCGGCACCGAGCGAGGCGAACTGCCAGATGCGGTTCTCGCGTCCGATCCGGGTCGGGCCTTCGATGACGACGTGCGGGCCGATCCAGGTGTCGTCGCCGATCTCGACGTCGGCACCGATGATGCTGTAGGCGCCGATGCTGACGTTGTTGCCGATCCGTGCGGCGGGATCCACGAGTGCGGTCGGATGGATCATCCGTCGCTCCGCTCCGCGCAGAGCAGATCCGCCTCGGCGACGACTTCGCCGTCGACGAGCGCCTGGCCATGGAACAGGCCCATGCGCTTGAGCGTGCGCTTCTGCTCGACTTCCAGGATCAGCTGGTCGCCCGGCACGACGATGCGGCTGAAGCGCGCATTGTCGATCTTGACGAGGTAGAACAGCGACGGCAGGTTCGGGTCGTCCTTGGCCGACAACTGCACGAGCGCGCCAGATGCCTGGGCCAGTGCCTCGATGACGAGCACGCCGGGCATGACCGGATGCCCCGGGAAATGGCCCTGGAAGAACGGTTCGTTGAACGTGACGTTCTTCAGCGCGGTCAGGCTCTTCCCGGCTTCCCAGCGCACCACGCGATCGATCAGCAGGAACGGGAACCGGTGCGGCAGCAATTGCGTGATGCGTCGCACGTCGACGGTCTGGCCGCTGGCGTTCGGTGTATCGCTTGCGCTCATTTGCTTCTTTCCTTGTCGATGGCCGCGACGCGTCGGGCCAGTTCATCGAGATGCTTGAGGCGTGCGGCATTGCGTCGCCAGAGCCGGCTTTCCTGGAGCGGCGAGCTCGACGAGTATTCGCCGGCCTCGCGTATCGAATGGGTGACCAGGGTCATGGCGGTGATCGTGACGCGATCCGCGATCGTCAAATGGCCCAGTATGCCAGCCGCCCCGCCAATCAGGCAGTAGCGACCGATCGTGGCGCTGCCCGCGATCGCCGCGCACCCGGCGATCGCCGTGTGCGCACCGATCTTCGCGTTGTGGGCGACCTGGATCTGGTTGTCGAGGCGGACATCGTCCTCGAGCACGGTGTCGTCGAGCGCGCCGCGGTCGATCGTCGTGTTCGCGCCGATCTCGCAGTCGTCGCCGATGCGCACTCCACCGAGCTGGGGCACCTTGAGCCAGTGGTCGACCTCGAACGCGAGGCCGAAGCCGTCCGCGCCTAGCACGGCGCCCGGATGCACGAGCACGCGCTTGCCGAGGCGCACGCGGGCGACGAGGGTGACCCGGGCGACGAGCCGCGAGTGCGCGCCGACCACGCATTCGGGGCCGATGATGCAATGCGGGCCAAGCACTGCGCCGTGCTCGACGACCGCCCCGGCGTCGATGACGCAGTGGGCTGCGACCGAGGCGCCCGGATCGACGCGCGCGCCGGCGTCGACGACCGCCGTCGGATGGATGCCGGCCTCGGGTACGGCGCGATCGTCGAACAGGGCGGCGATCCGCGCGAAGGCAAGGTACGGGTCGCGCGCGACGAGGAACGCGCCCTCCGCGCGCAGCGGGCGATCGTCGCTGCGCAGCACGATCGCGCCAGCCCTGGTCGTCGCGAGCTGGCTGCGGTAGCGCGGATTGGCGAGGAAGCCGAGCTGGTCCGGCTCGGCGCGGGCGAGCGTGGCCACGCCGTCGATGACGCGCGCGCCATCCCCGTGCAGCTCGAGGCCGAAGCGCCGGGCCAGTTCAGCGAGCGTGTAGCGTGTAGCCGGGCCGCTCATGGCGTCGCCGCGCGTGCGCCGTGCTGGCGCTTGAGTCGTTCAAGGACCTGGTCGGTGATGTCGATGCGCGGACTCGCGTAGACCACCGGGCTCGGCACGATCAGGTCGATGTTCTGTTCGCGTGCGAATTCGACGACCGCGTTGTTGATCTCGCGCCAGCTGCGGTCGAGTTCCTGATCGCTGCGGGCCTTGAGCTCGCTGCGCAGGTTGTCGCGGCTGCGCCGGATCGAGCGGTCGAGCGCATCGATCTCGCGCTTGAGCGCCTCGGCCTCTTCGCGGCCGAGCAGCGCATTGTCGCGTTCATAGCGCGAGCGCAGCGCGGCCAGGCGGAGCTCGTCGGCATTCAGGGCCGTATCGCGCGGAGCGAACTCGCGCTCGAGCTTCTGGCGCCCGGCCACCACCTGCGGCGCGTTGTCGAGCAGGCGCTTCATGTCGACGTAACCGATGCGCATGTTGGCCGGCTGCGCCGGCAGCGACGGGGCGAACGTCAGCGCCAGGGCGGCCAGCACGGCACAGGGCATCGCCGTCCACGTTCCGCTTCGCGCCACTCGCTCCCCCTCGATCGTCGATCGAACCGGTTTTCTGTGCGTCCCGTCCCGCGCAGTATCGGCTCAGAACTGCGGGCCGAATGTGAACTGGATGGTCTCCGTCTCGTCGCCGTCCTTCTTGCGCAGCGGCTTGGAGATGCTGACGATGATCGGGCCGATCGGCGCGCGCCACTGGAACGACAGGCCCGTCGAGGCGCGCAGCTCGCTTGCGCTGAATGCGTTGAAGTCCTTGAACACGTTGCCGACGTCGAGAAACCACGACAGCCGCGTCGTGTTGTCGTTCTCCTTGACGAACGGGGTCGGAAAGATCACTTCGGCGGTCGCGACCGTCTTGAACGCGCCACCGAGCGGCTGCCGGTAACCGCGGGTGTCGTCGAACGGACCGAGCGTGTTGTCGCGGAAACCGCGCACGTCGGCGGCTCCGCCGGCGAAGAAGTTCTCGAAGAACGGCAGGCCGCGCGCACCGTATTCGGTGACGACCGGTGGATCCTGGCCGTCGTTGATGATCGTGCGATACCTGCCGCTGTAGCTGCCGCCGTAGCCGACCGAGGCGGTGCCGAGGAAAGTCAGCTTCTCGGTGATCGGGAAATACTGCGAATAGCGGTAGTTGAACTTGAAATACTCGACCGTCGAGCCCGGCAGGGTCGTTTCGAGCGAGACCGTCTGCAGCGAACCGCGGGTCGGGTTCCAGAACTTGTTGCGGGTGTCGTGCGCCCACGAGAATTCCATGTTCCAGACATGGAACGTGCGGTTGCCGAGCGCAGTCAGGTAATCGATGAACTGCTGCGGGGTGATCCCCGGGAACGTCGTGATCTCGGTCTGGCTGATGCCGAAGCGCGTGTTCAACGTATCGCTTTCGGTCAACGGCAGGCCGATGTAGGTGCTGAACGAGTCGGAATTGGTCAGGTAGTTGGCGATGTTCGCCTCGCCCGAATCGAGTTCGCGATGGCTGAGGTCGTAGCCGAGGCCGATGCCGTCGTCGGTCAGGTACGGCTCGTAGTAGGACAGGTTGTAGCGCTTGAGGAACGCACTGCGCTGCAAGGTCAGTCCGATCCGGTCGCCGGTGCCGAAGAAGTTGTTCTGCTGGACCGCCACGCTCGTGATCAGGCCCTGGACCTGCGAATAGCCGAGGCCGAACGTGAAGCTGCCGGACGGTTGTTCCTCGACCGCGACGGTCATGTCGACCTGGTCGTCCGAGCCGGCCACGCGCGGGGTCTCGATCGCGACGGTCTTGAAGAAGCCGAGGCGCTGCAGCCGGATCTTCGAGCGGTCGATCGCGGCCTGCGAATACCAGGCGCCTTCGAGCTGGCGCATTTCGCGGCGCATGACCTCGTCTTCGGTGTGCAGGTTGCCCTTGAACACGATCCGTCGCACGTAGACGCGCTTGCCGGGCAGGATCTGGAAGTTGATCCCGACCTCGCGCTTCTCGCGGTCGATCTCGGGCAGCGGATTGACTTGGGCGAACGCGTAACCGATGTTGGCCAGAACGGCCGTGATCGCGTCGGCCGACTGCTCGACCTTGCGCCGCGAGAAGATCTCGCCCGACGCGATCGAGAGCTGCTTGCGCAGGTCTTCATCCTTGAGGATGAGGTCGCCGGTCAGCTTGATGTCGGTGACCGTGTAGACCTCGCCTTCGCTGATGTTGGCGGCGACGTACATGCGGCGCTTGTCGGGACTCATCGAGACCTGGGTCGAATCGACCGAGAAATCGACGTAGCCGCGATCGAGGTAGAACGAGGACAGGCGCTCGAGGTCGCCCGACATCTTCTCCCGCGAGTACTGGTCGTCCTTCGAGTACCACGAGGTCCAGTTCGTCGTGTCGGACTGGAAGTCCTCCATGATTTCCTTTTCCTTGTACGACTCGTTGCCGACGATGTTGAGCAGCTTGATCTTGGCCGGCTTGCCCTCGGTGATGTTGATGGCGATTTCGACGCGGTTGCGGTCGAGGTTGACGACCGAGGTCTTGACCGAGACATTGTATTTGCCGCGGTTGTAGTACTGGCGGGTCAATTCCTGCTGCACGCCGTCTAGCTTGAGGCGGTCGAAGGTCTCGCCTTCGGTCAGGCCGATGCCCTTGAGGCCCTTGCGCAGGTCGTCTTCCTTGAGGTCCTTGTTGCCGCGGATCGCGATCTTCGAGATCGACGGGCGTTCCTTCAGCGTCACGACCAGGATGTCGCCCTGGCGGGTCAGCGCGACGTCGTTGAAGAAGCCGGTCTTGTACAGCGCGCGGATCGCTTCCTCGGCGCGCTCGGTCGTCAGCGTGTCGCCCTTCTCGACCGGCAGGTAGGTGAACACGGTTCCCTGGGCGATGCGCGAAAGGCCATCGATGCGGATGTCGGCGATCCGGAAGCTTTCGAACGCGAGGGCATTCTGGCTGCTGAACCAGGCAAGCAAGAGCAGGGCGGCGATACGCTTCATCGTCACTTCCGTTGGGGCAGGGCAGGCTTGCGGCGAGGCAGGCCGCGTCCGCTTTCGTTTTCGGCAGAATGGCTCAGTGGGCGAGCCGCAGGATATCGTTGTAGAACGCAAGCCCCATCAGGGCCACCAGCATCACCAGGCCGACGTACTGCCCTGCGATCTGCGTGCGTTCGCTCACCGGACTGCCTTTTATCAGCTCGATAAGGTAATACAGCAGGTGTCCGCCGTCCAAGACCGGGATCGGCAGCAGGTTCATGATCGCGAGCGCGAGCGAGATGATCGCGAGGAATTGCAGGAACCAGGCGAAGCCGAGCTGGGCCGAACCGTTGGCGAAGCGCGCGATCGTGATCGGGCCGGACAGGTTCTCGAGCCCGGCCTGGCCGACGACGAGCATCTTCAGCATGTTGAGCGAGCTGATCGTCACGTCCCGGGTTTCGGCGAATGCACGCGGGATCGCCGCGAGCGGGCCGTACTTGAGGGTCGCGTCGTGGGCGTCGGTCGAGCCGATGCCGATCATGTAGCGCGGCTTGCCGTCGGCGCCGGCGGCCTCCTTCGCGGTCACGACGACGTCGACCTGGTCGCCGCCGCGCTGGACGACGATGCCGAGGCGCGGATCCTTCGCGGTCTCCTCGGGGATGATCGTTTCGACGTCGCGGAAACTCGCCACCTCGCGGCCGTTGATGCGCACGATGCGATCACCGACCTCGAGCCCGGCCGCAGCGGCCGGACTGCCTTCGCCGAAGCGGCCGATCACGGGCGGGAGCGTGCGCGGCTGCAGCTTGAGGCCGATGTGGTCGAACAGTTCCTTCTCGCCGACCTCGGCCGGCAGGCGGCTGAAGGCGAGTGTGCGTTCGGCCGTCGCACCGTCGGCGGTGACGACCTCGACGCGCGTGTCGATGCGCCCGACCGCGTTCTCGCCGAGCTTCTGCAGGGCCTTGCTCCATGAATCGATCGCGGCCCCGTCGACCGCGCTGATGCGGTCGCCGGCCTGCATGCCGGCCTCGGCCGCGACCCCGGCCGGGGTATCGACGGTCGGGATGAAATCGGGCTTGCCGACGACGAACATGAGCCAGAACGCGGCCACCGCGAAGACAAGGTTGAAGGCCGGGCCGGCGGCCGCAATCGCCATGCGCTGCAGGACCGGCTTGCGGTTGTGGGCCTTGGCGAGATCCTGCGGTTCGACGTCGCCCTCGCGTTCGTCGAGCATCTTGACGTAGCCGCCGAGCGGAATCGCGGCGATCGCGAATTCGGTGCCATGGCGGTCGCGACGCATCCACAGCGGCTTGCCGAAACCGACCGAGAAACGCAGCACCTTGACCCCGCACAGCCGGGCGACGACGTAGTGGCCGTATTCGTGGAAGGTGATCAGGAGCCCGAGGGTGACGATGAGCCACCACACGGAGCCGAAAAACTCGTTCATTCACGCATTCCGGAAGGGTCGAAATCAGGCCGCCAGGGCCGCAATGATACGTTGCGCCTGCCGCCGCGCGGTTAAATCACTGTCAAGCAGGTCGTCGAGCCCGGCGACCGCGGCGGCCGGCAGCAACTGCAGGCATTCGGCGACGACGTCGGCGATTGCGAGGAACGGCAGCCGTTGGTCGAGGAAGGCGGCGACCGCTTCCTCGTTCGCGGCATTGAGGATCGCCGGCGCGGTGCCGCCGGCGCGCAGCGCCGCATAGGCAAGGTCGAGGCAGGCGAACGTCTCGCGATCGACCGCCTCGAAGCCGAGCGTGCCGGTCGCGACGAGGTCGAGCATGCCGACCCCGGCGTCGACGCGCTCGGGCCAGGCCAGCGCATGCGCGATCGCCGTGCGCATGTCGGGATTGCCGAGCTGGGCGAGGACCGAACCGTCGTGGTACTCGACCATCGAGTGGACGATGCTCTGCGGATGGACGACGACGTCGATCTGCGCAGCCGGCGCGCCGAACAGGAAATGGGCCTCGATGACCTCGAGGCCCTTGTTCATCAGGGTGGCCGAATCGACCGAGATCTTGCGGCCCATGCGCCAGTTCGGGTGCGCACAGGCCATGTCGGGCGTGACCGCGCCGAGTTCGGCGCGCGTGCGTCCGCGGAACGGGCCACCCGAGGCGGTCAGGACGATGCGGCGCACGCCGCTGCGGACGAGGTCGGGTCGTCCGCCCGGCAGGCACTGGAACACCGCATTGTGTTCGGAATCGAGCGGCAGCAGTTCGCCACCGCCTTCGGCCAGCGCGGCGAGCAGCAGCGGCCCGGCCATCACGATCGCCTCCTTGTTCGCCAGCAGCAGGCGCTTGCCGGCCCGCGCGGCAGCCAGGGTCGAGGCGAGGCCGGCCGCGCCGACGATTGCCGCGACCACCGTGTCGACCGCGCCGTCGGCGGCGACCGCGGCGAGCGCCTCGGCACCGGCGGCGACCCGGGTCGACAGGCCGGCCGCGGCGAGCCGCGCGCGCAGTGCCTCTTCAGCGGCCGGATCGGCGATCACGGCGACTTCGGGTTCGAAGCGCAGGCACAACCCGGCCAGTGCATCGACATTGCAGCGGGCCGACAACGCGACGACGCGGAAGCGATCCGGATGGCGGGCGGCGACGTCGAGCGTGCTCGCACCGATCGAGCCGGTGGCGCCGAGGACCGCGATGTTCCTCATGCCGGCAGGATCAGGTCGATCAGGGCCTTGCCGCCGACGAACACGGGCAAGGCGGCGAACACGCTGTCGAGGCGGTCCAGCAGGCCGCCATGGCCCGGGAACAACGCCCCCGAATCCTTGACGTTGGCCTGGCGCTTGAGCAGGCTCTCGAAGAGGTCGCCGATGATCGAGAACACGACGGTCAATCCGGCGACCGCGAGCAGCAGCGCGAGCGCGACACCGCGTTCGCCAAGCAGCCAGCCGCCGACCACGGCGACGAGCCCGGCGCCGAGTACGGCGCCCCAGACGCCCTCGATCGTCTTGCCCGGGCTGATCCGCGGGGCGAGCTTGGTCTTGCCGAAGCGGCTGCCCGCGAGATAGGCGCAGGTATCGGCCGACCAGATCAGGGCGAGCGCGAACAGCGTCCACCAGTTGCCGTGCGGGCGGATGCCGTGCAGTTCGACGAGGGCGACCCAGGCCGGCACGATGACCGCGAAGCCGGCCACCAGCTTGAGCACATGGTTGCGCGGCGTCGGCGAGGCGGCGAACGAAAAATGGCGCAGCCACGCGATCGCGAGCAGCCACCAGACCAGGCCGATGCCGATGACGAGCGACCAGAGCCGTTCATCGCGCCACCACCAAAGGGCGGCCAGCGCGGCCGCGCCGAGCGCAATCGTGATCACCCGTGTCGCGGGCGCGTCGACGCCGGCCAGGCGCGTCCACTCCCACAGCGCGAGCAGGAACGCGAGCCCGACGATCGTCGCGAAGGCCGCCGTCGGCAGCAGCAGGATGATCGCGATCGCGATCGGGGTCAGGATCAGGGCAGTCAGGATGCGCTGCTTCATGCGTGCTCGAGTCCATCGTGGGCGGCGACCTGCGCCGCGGTCATGCCGAAGCGGCGCTCGCGGCGGGCGTACTCGTCGAGCGCGCGGGCGAGCACGTCGGCGTCGACATCGGGCCACAGCGTTTCGATGAACACAAGCTCGGCGTAGGCGACCTGCCAGAGCAGGAAATTGCTGATCCGCAGCTCGCCGCCGGTGCGCAGGAGGAGGTCGACCGGCGGCTGTCCGGCAAGGCAGAAGTATGGCGCCAGCGTGCGCTCGTCGACGGTCGCCGGGTCGAGTTCGCCGCGCGCGGCGGCCGTGGCGACCGCGCGCGCAGCCTGGGCGATGTCCCAGTGCCCGCCGTAGTTGACCGCCACGTTCGCGCGCAAGGCCTCGTTGCCGGCGGTCTTGCGCATCGCCTTGTGCATGCGCTCGCGCAACTCGGGCGAGAATGCCGAGAGATCGCCGATGAACTCGATGCGCACGCCGTGCGAATGCAACTCGTCGACTTCGTTGTCGAGCGCCTTGAGGAACAGCTGCATGAGCGCGCCGACTTCGCCGGCCGGCCGCTTCCAGTTCTCGCTCGAGAACGCGAACAGGGTCAGCGAGCCGATCCCGCGCCGCAGGCAGAACTCGACCGTCGCGCGCAGGGCCTTCTGGCCCTCGCGATGGCCGAAGCTGCGCGGGAGGCGGCGGCGTTCGGCCCAACGGCCGTTGCCGTCCATGACGATCGCGAGATGGCGCGGCACGCGCGCGGGCGCGTCGTTCGTCGGTTGCGGGTCCATGCGGGAGTCGGCCGGCTTGGCTCAGATCGCCATCAACTCGTCTTCCTTGGCCTTGACCACGCCGTCGACGTCCTTGACGAAGCGGTCGGTCAGTTTCTGGATGTCCTCCTCGGCACGCCGCTCCTCGTCCTCGGTGATCTGCTTGTCCTTGAGCAGTTCCTTGACCTGGTGGATCGCGTCGCGCCGGATGTTGCGCACGGCGACCTTGGCGTTTTCACCCTCGCCGGAAACGTGCTTGGACAGTTCCTTGCGACGCTGTTCGGTCAAGGCCGGGATGTTGATGCGGATGACCTGGCCGACCGTGGTCGGCGTGAGGCCGAGATTCGAGGCGAGGATCGCCTTCTCGATCGGGCCGACCATCGGCTTCTCGTACGGCGTGATCGTCAGCGAACGCGCATCGGCGACGGCGATGTTGGCGACCTGATTGAGTGGCACGTCGCTGCCGTAATAGTTTACGTGCAGCGGTTCGACCAGCGCCGCACTGGCGCGGCCGGTGCGCAGGTGCATGAGGTCGTGGCGCAGCGCATCGACGCTTTTCGTCATGCGCAGCTGGGCGTCCTTCTTGATCTCGTCGAGCATGGGGCGGTTCCTGCGGTTTCTCGAACGCCGCAGTATAGCAGCGGGCCTGCGCCGGCCCCTGCCGACGCGCCACCCGGACCGGTCAGGGTGCGGTGCTGACGAGGGTGCCGACCGCTTCGCCGCGCATGATGCGCATGAGGTCGCCCGCGCGCGACATGTCGTAGATGCGCAACGGGATGCGATGGTCGCGGCACAAGGCGATCGCACTCGTGTCCATCACCTGCAGGTTGCGCTGGATGACATCTTCGTAGGTCAACGAGTCGTAGCGGGTCGCCCCGGCGTTGCGGGTCGGGTCGGCGCTGTACACGCCGTCGACCTTGGTCGCCTTCAGCAGCAGGTCGGCGCCGACCTCGATCGCGCGCAGCGCGGCCGCCGAATCGGTCGTGAAGAACGGATTGCCGGTGCCGGCCGCGAACAGCACGATGCGGCCCTTCTCGAGGTGGCGGATCGCGCGACGGCGGATGAAGTCCTCGCAGACCTCGTTGATCTTGATCGCGCTCATCGTGCGCGCGGTGCCGCCGGCCTTCTCGATCGCGTCCTGCATCGCGAGCGCGTTCATGACGGTCGCCAGCATGCCCATGTGGTCGCCGGTCACGCGGTCCATGCCGGCCGCGGCGAGTCCGGCGCCGCGGAAGATGTTGCCGCCGCCGATCACGACACCGACCTGGACGCCGGCCTTCTGCACTTCGAGGATCTCGCGGGCGAGCCGGCCGATCACGCCTGGATCGATGCCGTAGTCGGCATCCCCCATCAGTGCCTCGCCGGAGAGTTTGAGCAGGATTCGCTTGAAGGCGATAGCGGGCATGGAGCTCTCCGTCGGCGGGCAAACCAACGCATTGTAGCGGCACGCCGCGACACGCGACAAAAAAACCCGCAGTCGCCTGCGGGTTTCTTCGTCAGGCCCGGCGGAGCGATGCCCCGGTCGGGAAGTGCGGCCACGGATTGCCGCTGCCGGGCGTCGAGGGAACGGCGGGTCTGCACGCGCCACGGTGAGAATCGGAACGGCGATCAGGGACGATCGCAGCAACAACTCTCAAGGATGGCCGCTTCCGGCCAAACCCGCCGGGCAGATGCGGCCAGTACGACGACAATCAGGAGCAGCAGCGATCATCGACGAGCGCAAGAACAGGTCCCGATCGGACAAGCTACGCCAATCCGGCCTGCTTCATGACCTCGGCCGCATAGTCCTCGACCACCTTCTCGATGCCTTCGCCGACCGCCAGGCGGTGGAACGACAGCACTTCGGCGCCTTCCTTCTTGAGCACGGCGCCGACCGTCTGGTCGGTATCGAGCACGTACGCCTGGCCGGTCAACGTGACCTCGTTGATGATCTTGTTGATCTTGCCGCTGATGATCTTCTCGAGGATCTCGGCCGGCTTGGCCTTGTCCTTCTCGGACATCTTGGCCAGCTCGATCTCCTTTTCCTTGGCGATGAACGCGGCAGGCACATGCTCCGCGGCGATATGCGGCGGGTTCATCGCCGCGATGTGCATCGCGAGGTTGCGCGCGAGTTCGACCGAGCCGCCTTTCAGCTCGACGAGCACGCCGATGCGACCGCCGTGCAGGTAACCGGCGACATTGTGCGGGCTGTCGATGCGCGCGAGGCGACGCACCTGGACGTTCTCGCCGACCTTCGCGATGAGGGCCGAACGCGCCTCCTCGACCGTGCCGCCACCGGGGTACGCACTCGACTTCAACGCGTCGATGTCGGCCGCGCCGAGCGCGACCCGGCTGACGTTCTCGGCGAAGCCGAGGAAGTTCTCGTCCTTGGCGACGAAATCGGTCTCGCTGTTGATCTCGACGAGCACGGCCTTGCCGGCGTCCTGGCCGAGCACGATGCGCCCTTCGGCGGCGACGCGGTCGGACTTCTTGTCGGCCTTGGCCAGGCCCTGCTTGCGCAACCACTCGATCGCGGCTTCGATGTCGCCGTTGTTCTGGGTCAACGCCTTCTTGCATTCCATCATGCCGGCTCCGGAGCGCTCGCGCAGCTCCTTGACCATCTGGGCAGTGATTTCCATCGGGGAACCTCGTTGCTGGCGCGGGATCGGGGATCGCGCGCGGGGGAAGGTGGAACGCCGAACGCCCGTGGCATTGGCGGCACGGGACCGGCGGCAATCATGCCGGCCCCGCATGACTTCGTGATGGCGGCCGCAGCGCAGGTGACGCCGCGGCCGCTGTCGACTTACTCGGCGGCCGGTTCGGCCGGCTTCGCGTCGCTGCGCGGCTTGGCCGCGGGCGGCCCGCTGCGGCGACCGGCCGGCGGGGCGCCGCGCTTCGCCGGCGGCTTGCCGCGCGGAGCCTGCTTGCGGCGGTCGTCGGTCTTGGCGACCGGGTTGCCTTCGGCGTCGAGTTCGACGAATTCGTCGTTGCTGACCGCCGCTTGCGGGGCTGCGGCCTTGCCTTCGAGCACGGCATCGGCGACCGCACGCGTGTACAGCTGGACCGCGCGGATCGCATCGTCGTTGCCCGGAATCGCGTAATCGACGAGGCTCGGATCGTAGTTCGTGTCGACCACGGCGATAACCGGGATGCCGAGCTTCTTCGCTTCGAGCACGGCGATGTTCTCGTGGCCGATGTCGACGACGAACAGCGCGTCGGGCAGGCGGTTCATGTCCTTGATGCCGCCGAGCGAGCGCTCGAGCTTCTCGCGCTCGCGCTCGATCTGCAGCACTTCATGCTTGACGAGCTTGTTGAAGCTGCCGTCGGCCGCCATCGCCTCGATTTCCTTGAGGCGCGCGATCGACTGCTTGACCGTGCGGAAGTTCGTCAGCATGCCGCCGAGCCAGCGCGCCGCGACGTAGGGCTGGCCGCAGCGCGCGGCTTCTTCCTTGACCGATTCGCGCGCAGAGCGCTTGGTGCCGACGAACAGCAGCGTGCCGCGCTTCTGGGCCAGGCCCGACACGAAGTTCATCGCGTCGTTGAACAGCGGCAGGGTCTTTTCGAGATTGATGATGTGGATGCGACCGCGGGCGCCGAAGATGTACGGCGCCATGCGGGGATTCCAGTAGCGGGTCTGATGGCCGAAATGGACGCCCGCTTCGAGCATCTGGCGCATGGTGACTTGAGGCATGATGCGAAAACTCCTGAATGGGCAGCCGCGCCGGTGCGTTGTGGCGAGGTGGTGCCCGGGGTTGGGACCTCCACGAACCCGCCGTCTGCGACCTCCGAGGAGGCACCCCGAAAACGGTGACGGTTCGTGTGCGGATTTGGCGTCATGGAGCCGTTTCGACCGCGGTCGGACGGTTCCTGCGCCGTCACGGCCTTGCGCAATTCGCGCGTGGCCGCATTCTGATCGGTCGGCGCCGGGTTTGGCCACGTCGCCGACAAATCCGTACAATTCTAGCCCGCACACCGCGTCGCCACAAGTCGGACCACCCCCGGAAACCATGTCAGTCACGATCAAGACCCCCGAGCAGATCGAGAAGATGCGCATCGCCGGCCGCCTCGCCGCCGAGGTGCTCGAGATGATCGCCCCGCACGTCAAGCCCGGCGTGACCACCGAGGAACTCGACGCGCTCTGCCACGACCACATCGTGAACGTTCAGCGCGCGATCCCGGCCAATGTCGGCTACAAGGGCTTCCCGAAGACCTTGTGCACCTCGGTCAACCACGTGATCTGCCACGGCATCCCGAGTCCATCCAAGGTGCTCAAGGATGGCGACATCCTCAATATCGACGTGACCGTGATCAAGGATGGCTGGCACGGCGACACGAGCCGCATGTACTTCGTCGGCCAGCCTTCGGTGCTGGCCCGCCGGCTTGTCGAGACGACCCGCGAGGCGATGCTGAAGGGCATCGGCATGGTCCGTCCAGGCGCGACGCTCGGCGACATCGGGCACGCGATCCAGCGTTTCGCCGAAGCGAGCGGGTTTTCGGTCGTGCGTGAATACTGCGGGCACGGGATCGGCCAGATCTACCACGAAGACCCGCAGGTGCTCCATTACGGACAGGCCGGCGATGGCCTGGTCCTCAGGAAAGGCATGACCTTCACGGTCGAACCGATGATCAATGCCGGCAAGCCGCAGACGCGGCTGTTGCCGGACGGCTGGACCGTCGTCACGCGCGACCATTCGCTGTCGGCGCAGTGGGAACACACGATCGCCGTCACCGATGACGGCTTCGAGATCCTGACGCCGTGGCCGATGGCGGCCTGAGTCCGCGCTGACGATGGCGCGGTCGGCGCTCGCCTCGCCGGTCCCGTCGCTGCCGCGACTGGCCGCGGCGAGCGCCCGCAGCGGCGTGATCGGTCCGGCCCGGCTCGCCCTTCGCCAGTATCTGACCGACTACAACCGCGACCTTGCCGGCGCATTCCGTGACGGCGCGCCGGCCCTCGCCATCGTCCGCGCGCGCGCGATGGCCGTGCAGCGCGTGCTCGGCTATGCCTGGCAGGCCTGGGTCGGCGAAACCGCCGATGCGGCACTGATCGCGACCGGCGGCTTCGGTCGCGGCGAGCTGTTCGCCTGCTCGGATGTCGACCTGCTCGTGCTGACGGCCGAGGCGGTCGATCCGCGCCTGCTGCGTGCGATCGAATCGTTCACCGCCTGCCTGTGGGACATCGGCCTCGCCCCGGGCCTTGCGGTGCGCGACCTCGCCGGCTGCCGCGTCCTCGCGGCGAACGACATCGGCGTCTACACGAACCTGCTCGATGCGCGCTGCATCGACGGCTCGCGCGCGCTCGCCGACGCCTTGCTCGCCCCGTTGCCAGACGGGACGCTGTGGACGCCGGCGCGGTTCCTCGCCGCACGCCAGGCCGGGCAGTCCGCGCGCCACCTGCGCTACGGCGACACCGCCTACAACCTCGAGCCTCAGCTAAAGGAGGGACCCGGCGGCCTGCGCGACCTGCAGGTGATCCACTGGCTCGGGCGCGTGCTGACCGGTTCGGCCGGACCGGCATCGATGCTCGAGGCGGGCCTGCTCGACGCCGACGAGATCGATGCGCTCGAGGACGCGCGCGGTGCGCTGTTCCGCATTCGCGAGGCGCTCCACCTGCTCGCCGGTCGCGCCGAGGAACGCCTGCTGTTCGACCATCAGCGCGATCTCGCCCATGCACTCGGTTACCGCGACGAACACGCCGACAACCTCGGCGTCGAGCAGTGCATGCAGGACTACTATCGCGCCGCGCGCCGCGTCATCGCGATCAACGAGGAACTGTTCGTGCGCTGCGGCGAGCTGCTCGCGCCACGGGCCGGACAGGCCATCGAACTCGGTCGAGGCTTTGCCCGCCGCGGCGACCGCCTCGACATCCTCGACGGAAGCGGTTTGCGCGCCGCGCCGCAGCGCCTGATCGAGCTGTATGCGCTGTTCGCGAGCGAAATCGGAGTCCGCGGGCTCGGTGCCGACGCGATGCGCGAGGTGCGCTCGTTGCTGGCCGATCCGGACTTCGATCTCGATCGTCCCGAAGTGTTCGCTGCCGTGCGCGCGCTGCTCGAGCGCGGCACGCCGGCGGTCGATGCGCTGGCTGCGATGGCCCGGCACGGTGTACTCGCGCGCCTCGTGCCGGCCTTTGCGCGCGTGACCGGACGCATGCAGTACGACCTGTTCCACGTCTACACGGTCGATGAACACACGATGCGCGTCCTGCGTTTCATCGCGCGCTTCGACAGCGAGGCCGGGGCAGCCGAATTCCCGCTCGCGCATGCGCTGTGCAAGCGCCTGCCGCAGACGTCCGAACTGCTGCTTGCGGCCTTGTTCCACGACATCGCCAAGGGCCGCGGCGGCGACCATTCGCTGCTCGGCGAAGACGAAGCGCGCGCGTTCTGCACGAAGCTCGGACTCGGCGCGGCGGCCACCGCGCGGGTCGCCTGGCTCGTGCGCCGGCACCTGCTCATGAGCGTCACCGCACAGCGCCAGGACATTGCCGACGCCCAGGTCGTGCACGCGTTCGCCGCCGAGGTCGGGGATTGCGAGCGGCTCGACCAGCTCTATCTGCTGACCGTGGCCGACATCAACGGCACGAGTCCGAGATTGTGGAACGGCTGGCGCGATCGGCTGCTCGCCGATCTCCATGCGGCAGCACGCGACGTGCTGCGCGAGGAGGCGGCCGGACTGCCGCAGGCCGACGAACGCATCGCCGACACGCGCGCGCACGCCGAAGCGCTGCTCGCCGCCAGGGGACTCGATCCGGCCGAGCTGCGACAGGTCTGGGCCGACCTGCCTGCGGAAACCTTCCTGCGTTGCCGGCCGGCCCAGATCGCGTGGCAGACCGCCGCGATCGCCGCGCACCACGATCCGGATCGCGCGCTCGTGCGCATCGAGCCGAGCGGGTCGCGCGGCACGTCCGAGGTCTTCGTCCATTCGCGCGATCGCGACGGTCTGTTCGCGACGATCACCGCCGTGCTCGACCGGTTCGACCTCGACGTCGTCGAGGCGCTCGTCCTCGCCACGCGTTCGGGCCGCGTGCTCGATACGTTCCACGTTCTCGAGCGCAATGGCCGCGCGCTCGACGATCCCGGTCGCGTCGCGCGGATCGAGGCGGCTCTCGGCGATGCCCTCGCGCGCGATGTCCTCGACGTGCGGCCGGTGCGGCGCAACGTGCCGCGCGCGCTGCGCCATTTCCACATCGCGCCGCGTCTTTCGTTCAGCAGCGAAGGCACGCGTACGCGTTTCGGCCTCGTCTGTTCCGACCGCCCGGGCCTGCTCGCATCGGTCGCGCGCAGCTTTCGCGATTGCGGCCTGCGCGTGCATGATGCGCGCATCGCCACCTTCGGCGAGCGCGTCGAGGATTCCTTCCTGATCAGCGACGGGCATGATCGGCCGCTCGATGCGGCTGCGGAGAAAAAACTTCGCGTGGCGCTGTCGACACTGCTCGACCGGCGTTCCGCGGCATCGTCGAGGGCCGTGCATGGGCACCACTGAACAGATCATCGAGGCCGCGTGGGAGCGACGCGGCGAACTCGCCGACGGCGACGTCGAGCCAGGCCTGCGGACTGCCGTCGAGGCCGCGCTGGACGGCCTCGAGAGCGGCGCGTTGCGCGTCGCCGAGCCTGTCGCCGACGGCGCGTGGCGCGTGCACGAATGGCTCAAGAAGGCCGTGCTGCTGTATTTCCGCATCAACGGAAACCGCGTCATGCCGGGCGGCCCGATGCACGCATGGGACAAGGTCCCGTTGCGCTTCGCCGACGCCGATCCCGCGCGTTTCGGCGAAATCGGCGCCCGTTTCGTGCCGGGCGCGCTGGTCCGGCGCGGCGCATTCATCGCGCGCGACGCGGTGCTGATGCCGAGCTACGTCAACATCGGCGCCCGCGTCGGCGCCGGCACGATGGTCGACACCTGGGCCACGGTCGGCTCGTGCGCGCAGATCGGCGCACGCGTGCACCTGTCCGGTGGCGTCGGCATCGGCGGCGTCCTCGAACCGCTGCAGGCGGCACCGACGATCATCGAGGACGACTGCTTCATCGGCGCGCGGTCCGAGGTCGTCGAAGGCGTTGTCGTCGAGCAGGGCAGCGTGATCGGCATGGGCGTGTTCCTCGGCCAGTCGACCCGCATCTACGACCGCGCGAACGGCACGGTCAGCTACGGCCGCGTGCCGGCCGGCAGCGTCGTCGTCGCCGGATCGCTCCCCGCCGCCGACGGCAGCCACAACCTGTACGCGGCTGTCATCGTCAAGCGTGTCGACGCGAAAACGCGAGCGAAGACCGCGATCAACGACCTGCTGCGGGCCTGAGCCATGACAATCGAAGTGTACGGCCTCGAAAAATGCGATACCTGCAAGAAGGCGCGCAACTGGCTCACGCGCCACGCGATCGGACACGTCTTCATCGATTACCGCGAACAGCGCGCGGCACCGGCGACGCTGAGGGCCTGGGCACAGGCCGTCGGCGGATTCGACAAGCTCGTCAACCGCAGCGGCACGACCTGGCGCAATCTCCCGGCCACGCGCAAGTCACCCGGTTCGGATGCCGAATGGACCCTGCTGATCCGCGAGCATCCGACCCTCGTGCGCCGGCCGGTCGTGGTGCTCGCCGACGGCAGCGTGAGTGTCGGTTTCAGCGACACGATGTTTGCGAAGTTGTTTGCCGCGAAGACTTCGGATTAGCCGAGCAGCTTCACGCGCCGGCACCGGGCGCGGTTGCGCACATTGTCCTGTCACGGGTTCGTCGAAACATGTCCAACGATTCATCGTCCGCGATCCTCGAGCTCACCTGCGACCTGATCCGTCGCCGATCGGTGACGCCCGACGACGCCGGTTGCCAGGCCCTGCTTGCGGATCGGCTCGCAAAGGCCGGCTTCGCGATCGAGCATCTGCGTTACGGCGAGGTCGACAACCTGTGGGCGACGCATGGGGGCGACGGACCGGTCCTTGTCTTCCTCGGCCATACCGATGTCGTGCCGAGCGGACCTGAGGAGAGCTGGACCTCGCCGCCGTTCGTGCCGACGATCCGTGATGGCCATCTGTTTGGGCGTGGTGCGGCTGACATGAAGTCAGGCGTCGCCGCGATGACGCTCGCGCTCGAGGCGTTCGCGCGCGCGCATCCCGCGCACGAAGGGACGATTGCGCTGCTCGTCACGAGCGACGAGGAGGGTGCCTCGATCGATGGCGTGCGTCGTGTCGCCGAGGCATTCCGCGCCCGCGGTCAGCGTATCGACTGGTGCCTCGTCGGCGAGCCTTCCTCACAACACGAGCTTGGCGACCTCATCCGCGTGGGTCGGCGCGGCTCGTTGAACGGACGGTTGCGCGTAAATGGCGTTCAGGGCCATGTCGCCTATCCGGACAAGGCGCGCAATCCGATCCATGCCGCGGCCCCGGCGCTGGCCGAACTGGCGGCGACGCGCTGGGACGAGGGCGACAGCAGCTTTCCGCCCAGTTCGTTCCAGATCTCGAACATCGCTGCCGGGACCGGCGCCGGCAATGTCATTCCGGGCCAGTTGTCGATCTTGTTCAATTTTCGTTTCGGTACCG
Source organism: uncultured Dokdonella sp. (assembly GCA_964587775.1). Lineage (GTDB taxonomy): Bacteria > Pseudomonadota > Gammaproteobacteria > Xanthomonadales > Rhodanobacteraceae > Dokdonella. The sequence continues at coordinate 95,590 of CAZPLY010000009.1, read as the reverse complement.
CCAGCACCGCGGATGGACTGCGCGCGCGGGTCGAGGATTGCCTGAATCGGCATCGGCTCGATTTCGAGATCGACTGGGAGCTTTCGGGCGAACCGTTCCTGACCGGAGCCGGCGCACTGCGGACTGCGGTCGACGGTGCCGTCCAGGCCGTGTGCGGGCGCGTGCCGGTCGCGAGCACGGCCGGTGGTACCTCCGACGGGCGCTTCATCGCGCCGCTCGGGGCCGAAGTCGTCGAACTCGGGCCCGTCAACGCGAGCATCCACAAGATCGATGAATGCGTCGCACTCGCCGATCTGGCCCGCCTGCCGGCGCTTTATCTCGCGGTGGCGACCCGACTTCTGGTCGACCGACGCTGAGCGCGCGGCGGGGAATCGCGATGGTCGTGATGATTTGAGGACGTAGAGTGTGTTACTAATTCGAGGTGCCCGGCGTGGATGTGCCGCCGCCAGCATTCTGGAACCGTTTCGAGGGACCACCCGCGGCGTATTTCCTGCAGCAATGGAAATTCGGCGTGCCGGCGCCCTGATCCGATCCGGGTTGGGTTCGACGGAAACATGTCGCAGGACGCACGGTTTACTGCTGGCCGGGCGCCGGCTCAAGACGGGGTATGCGTTTGTCGTACGAAGTTCTGATTCCGCGCCGAAGGCCGTGCCGCCTTTCGCGCCTGCTCCTCGGGGGCTTGCTGCTGCTGGCCGGTGTCGTCATCGGCCCGGTGCATGCGCTCGATTTCACGCCGCACGGCACGCAGCCCGGCCTGATCTTCTCGCTGCAGTCGTCCGATTCGTGCAGCGGCTGCCATGGTGGAACGAACGGGAATGCGGGCCAGTACCGCCCGCATTCGACCTGGGGCGGTTCGATGATGGCGAATGCGACGCGCGACCCGCTGTTCTGGGCGGCGCTCGACGTGGCAAACAAGGACTTCCCCGGTGCCGGCGACTTCTGCCTGCGCTGCCACACATCGACCGGCTGGTACGGCGGCAATGTCGTCAAGTCCGGATTCGGTCCGCCGAACGATCCGGTCAAGGGTGCCGATGGCTGCCTGCTCGAGGGCACCCCCGATTCGACGGATTTCTCCAGCGACTTCGGCGGCGTGGCCTGCCATTTCTGCCATCGCCTCATGCCCACCGGTCCACTTGGTGAGCCGGGGATGATCGGCAATGCGAACGTCTGGCTCGACGACGAGGAATGCAACGGCGATGAGGGCGAGCCCTGCCGCCGCGGACCGTACAACTACACAGGTTCGTTCTCGCCGCCGCATGCCTGGGCGCATTCCGCGTACCACTCCGACAGTGCGCTGTGTGGCTCGTGCCACGACGTCTCGACGCCCGACACCGATGAGGGCCCGCTGAAGACGCTCAAGTTGTCCAACGGCACCGACACCGGCATTCCGTTCCCGATCGAACGTACCTACAGCGAGTGGAAGCAGAGCGCGTTGTCCGCACCGGGCGGACAAACCTGCCAGAACTGCCACATGCCAGACAGCGAGGATCCCAACGCGACGGCCTGCGTCGGCGGGCCGACCCGCACCGGCAATCTCCCCGTGCACACGTTCGTCGGCGGCAATACCTGGATTCCGCAGATCATCAAGGGCGAGTATTCGGACACGAATGCGATCCCGGGTTCGGCGGGTGGCCTCGGTCGCCAGGACGCATTCGACCGCACGGTCGAATGGTCGCGTGACCTGCTGTACACGGCAGCCGACATCGAGCCCGTCGTCATCGCGTACACGCCGGCCAGTGGCGCCGGAACCGGCGCGCTGACGGCCCGGGTCAAGGTCACGAACCTCAGCGGACACAAGTTGCCGAGCGGCTATGCAGAAGGTCGCCGAATGTGGGTGAACCTGCGCGTGCACGACGTGAACGGCGCGCTGGTGTTCGAGAGCGGCGCCTATGACCACGCCACCGCGATCCTCGGCGAGGACAAGCAGGCGCGCGTGTACGAGGCCTTGCAGGGCATCTGGAACCGCAACGGCACGGGCACCTGTGATGCGATCGATGGCCTCGGCCGGAAGATCTTCCACTTCGTGCTCAACGACTGCGTGGCCAAGGACAACCGCATTCCACCGCTCGGCTTCAGGCCGGCGACGATCGCCGATCCGGACGGCTTCGAACTGCGGCCGGTCGGGATCGTCTATCCCGAGACCTCGCCCGGGAGCGGCGTTCTCGTCAATTACGACCACATCGATTATTCGGCGACGATTCCGGCCGGCACGAGCGGTCCACTGACGATCACGGCGCGCCTCTACTACCAGACCTCGAGCAGGGAATACATCGAGTTCCTGCGCAACCAGGCCGTCGAACGCGCGATCCCGAACGAGAACCTGATGTGCAGCGGCGAGCCGACCCGACCGGCCGTGGTCGGCCCCACGGACCGGACGCGCGGCGAGTACATGTACCAGCTCTGGGCCGGGCCGCCGGCCGGCGAGCGCATTTTCGCCCACGGCTTCGATGGCGCGGTGGTCGGGCAGGGATATGGCCGGTCACCCCCCGAGCTGATTGCAACAGGCAGTGCATTCACGCCATGACGGTGCGAAAATGCCAGATTGGACCATCAGGCGTCACCGGTTGCTCGACGCGCAAGGACTCGCTGTTTCCGATCCGATCCCTCACCTAATCGAGTCGAATCCATGAAATTTGATGCATTGGCGCTGGCGTTGGCAATTGCGGTTTGCCCGGTCGTTTCGATGGCGCACGAAGCGGAGGTTCCGGCAGAAGCGGCGAAGCCCGATCAATGGGCGGCCTGGGGCGGCACGGTTGGCGTGCGCTGGTTCGAGCTGCTCGGCGATGCGGGAGTCGTCATCGAGGCGCCCTCGCAGCGGCTTGCGGCGGATGCCGGGCGACTCACCGACGGCGGCGTCGGCGTCCGCCAGGCCCTCGATGTCGAATTGTTCGAGTTGCGCCGCACCGGCAGCATCGAATTCCGCACGAGGGATCGTTCGTTCGCCGGCTTCACGGGCGGTTCGCTGCAGGCACGTGGTGGTTACGTGCTGAGGCTCGCGGGCGGCGAGACGATCGACCTGACCGATTTCCGCCTGCGTCCGGCCGCGCACGATCCGCTGCGGCTCGAAGTCGTCAGCAGCGACGGCAAGGCATGGTTCTACATCGATCGCCTCATGTACGACATCGTCGATGGCCGCGTGCTTGCCGTCTACACGGCCGACATGCGCATGTCGCGGGCCCTGGCCCAGCGCATCGGCCAGCCCGAACTGGCCGATTCTCCGGTCGCGGATCTCGAAATCCTGACCGAAGTGGTCGGTGACGGCTCGCGCGCGGGCCTGCAACCGAATGCCGACCCCTCCCCGAGCCACTGGCACGGCGATGCCGTGCCGGGGCAGCCGGCCGGCACGGTCTACCAAGCCGACCTTTTCATGCAGAACATCACGATCAGCCGCATGCGCCAGGACGGCGCGACCGGGCACGAAGGCAGCGGTCGCGTCGTGTTCGCGCCGAGTTCCACGCTCAAGAACAACAACAACAACGGCACCGCGGTCGTCACGATTTCGGGCCAGGGAGCCCTCGGCACGAGTTCGGCGTTGTGGACGGCCGATATCCCGTGGCGTGCCAAGTTCACCGGCCCGCGCGCACCCTACAACAACGACCAGCATCCGTTCCTGATCTGGAACATGTACCGGATCAACGCCGACGGCGGAATCGAACAGATCGGTCGGTCGCCGGTCAAGCATGCGTGGTTGACGACGAACGGCAGCTGCGCCCCCGGCGAGAACCACGACGGCGCGATCCTCGGCCGCTCGTGCACGGATACCTACAGCACCGGCAACAACGATGCGAACCAGGATCTGTCGCTGCGCTCGGAAATCATCCCGGCAACCAACCAGTGGGGCCGCTGCGGTTCGCTGTTCGACCCGACCTGTGTCGGCAGCAATACGAGCCCGAGTCCGTCGCCAAACGACGGCTACCAACGTCGCCTTGTCGTCAACGAGTCGCAGATCAGCAACACGAAAAACGTCGGCGCGAGCTACCTGTTCGATTCGTGGTATCTCGCACGCCAGGACGTCAACATCTACAACTCGATGGCGACCGTGACCGGCACGCCGAACTGGAGCGGCACCCAGTGGTCATTCGCGGGCCAGGGGAACTACCGGCTCGGCTCGGTCACCGACCGCTGGGTCGAAGGCTCCGTGCCGGCCAACACCGTGGCGCTGAATACCGAACTCGCGGTGCCGGAAGGCCATGCCAAGGTCGCCGTGCGCGTGACCGATCTCGGCAACGGCCAGTGGCGTTACCACTATGCCGTGCACAACCTCGATTTCGCGCGGGCTGAAACCAGCGGCGCCGAACCGAACCTGCGCGTCCTCAGCAACAAGGGGTTCAACCGCTTCAGCGTTCCGCTTCCGGCCGGCGTCAACGTGATCTCGAGCCGCTTCAGCGACGGCGATCTCGAAGCGTCGAACGACTGGAGCTTCAGCTCGGCCGGCAACGCGCTGACCTGGGACGCGCCGACCGGCGGATCACTCGACTGGGGCACGCTGTTCCTGTACTCGGTCACGCTCGATGCGCCGCCCGTCGAGGGCACGAGCGAGCTGACCGTGGCGCTCGCCGGTACGCCGGCCTCGTTCGCGGTCGCGGCCCTCGTGCCCGAAGCCGCCGCGGCCGACCTGATCTTCGCCGACGGCTTCGATCCGGCCACGCCCTGACGATCGCGCGAGCCTGCCTGACCGAAAGACCCCGCCAACCGGCGGGGTCTTTCATTTCACGGGCGGAAAACGAGGCGGTATTGCGCCGGCCCCGGCAGGAACGGCGTCGGTTTGCCGTCGACCCAGTCGGCGTGGCCGGCGCCGTGGAACGGCGACATCGGATGGCCGCTCTGGCCGCCCGGCATCTGGAAATAGCCGTGTTCCTCGTCGCCCGGTGAGACCGCGAAGCGTTCCGATGCGCCGAACGCCGGGCCTTGCACGCGCGGCATGTTGACGTCGCCGGCAAGCGGATCGGGCGGCATGTCGAGATGGCGCGCAAGGAATGCCGGCAGGGCGCGCGAGAGCGGATGGCGGATGCGCGCGGTGTTGCGTTCGCCCCAGGTGCGCGCCTCGATGCCGCCGGCCTGCGCAAGCAGGCGTTCGCCGACGCGATCGAGGCTCGCGACGAGCAGCGCGTCCCAGTCACGCGGGCCCGGCGGAAGCAGGTGGGGAGGCTTGCGCTCGAGCAGCATCCAGACTGCATGCTCGGCCTGGTTCAGTCGCGGCAGTTCGAAGTCGGCGTGTTTCGCGCGCACCGCGGCCGCGAAGCCGTCGAGCACGCTGGCCATGACCTCGGCTCGCCACGCGCGCACGATCCGATAGCCGACCGACGTGGTCGAGGCATGTGCGTCCCGGTCGGCGAGCGCCCGGCCGATTGCGTCACGGGTCGGACTCGGCTCGGCATCGGCGAGCCGGGCGGCGAGCAGCCGCCGCCAGCGTTCGAGGAACAGGGCTTCGTCATCGAGCTGGATCGCGAGCATCGCGCCGGGATCGAACGCAGCGCGCGCCATGAGGCGATCGCGGATCTGGCCCTGGCGCGCGCCGAGATCGTAGCCACCGTCACCGAGCGCATCGAGGTGCACGCCCTCATCGACGAGGCGCGCGTTCGCGGTCCACAGGCGATGCCACGGCGGGTTTGCGATCAGCGGATGCTCGACCGCCTCGAGCCATCCGTTCCAGCCAGTGCCCGGCACGCTCCAATCCGCAGGCAGGCGTGCATCGAAGCCGCCCTCGCGGCGCGGGATTCGTCCGGCGATCGTCCAGGCGATGTGGCCGACGTGGTCGGCGACGAGGAAGTTCTGCACCGGCATGCCGCTGCGCTGCGCGATCGCGACGGCTTCGTCGGCCGTCTGCGCGCGTTCGAGGTCGAGCAGGTCGAGGCTGACCGCGCCTTCGCGATGCGCCGTCCAGGCGAGGGCGAGCGGTACGCCGTCGATGTCGCTGGCGAGGATCGGGCCCCAGCGCGTCTCGCGCACGGCGAGGCTTTCGGAGTCGGCGCCCGCGACGAGGATCGTCTCCTCGTGGGTGACGATCGCCTCACTGCCCTCGGCCGTGCGGTACTTCGTGGCGTCGTCGGCATCGGCCAGCACGCGCACCCAGTCGGTGAAATCGCCGTAGCTGTTCGTGAAACCCCAGGCGATCTGCCGGTTGCTGCCGGCGATGATCGCCGGCGTGCCGGGCAGGCTCGCGCCGCTCGCGTCGACGTCCTGCCCCGGCCGGCGCGGATCGGGATAGACGAGGCGCGCGCGAAACCAGATGTTCGGCACGCGCAGTTCGAGGTGCATGTCGTTGGCGAGGATCGCCTTGCCGGCACCGAGCGTCGCGTCGACCGCGAAGCTGTTGCTGCCCGGCACGATCCCGCTCGGGGCCTCGCTGCCGCGCAGCAGGGCCGGATCGAGCGTGCGCAGGTCGAGTTCGGCCGCCGTCGGTGGATCGGGCCAGCGCATCGGCGGTCCGCTGAGCGGAGCGTCCCAGGAGCCGCCGGTCGCCGCGAGGAACCGCCAGGCCGACTCGGGCAGTGCGTCGCGCAGGTACGCGAAGCCGAGCTCGCGCCGGTTGCCGGCATCGTTGAGGGCGAAATACATCGCATCGACGACGAGCAAGGTGTCTTCGCTGCGCCACTCGCGCGGCGTCGTCCGGGTCAGCAGGTAAGGAAAAGGGCGCACTGCCAGCGCGCGCAGGCCTGCGTTGACGCCGTCGCGGTAGCGTTCGATCTGCGCGCGCTGGCTGGCCGGCGCGAGCGCGATCGCGGCCTCGGCACGTGCGCGCATGCGGTGCATGCGTGCCTTGCGGTCTGCCGGCAAGGCGACCTTGCCGAACACTTCGGCGAGTTCGCCGGCGGCACTGCGCCGCATGAGGTCCATTTCGAAATAGCGTTCCTGCGCATGCACGAACCCGAGCGTCCAGGTGACGTCGGCGCGGTCGCTGCCGCGTACGGTCACGGTGCCAAGTGCATCGCGCTCGACCTCGACCGGCGCACCGAGCGCGGCGTTGCGCAGCTCGCCGTCGAGTTGCGGCAGGCTGCCGCGCAGCAGCAGCCAGGCGCCGAGGACGAGCACGAGCGCGAGGACGACGACGAGGCCGAGGATGAGGCGGAACCAACGCATGCTTTTCTCCGGTCCAGGGATGGGTGCGAACGGTCGCGGCAAGGCCTCAGCCGGTCGTCTCGATGCGTTCGACGCGCTGCAGGCCGCGCGGCAGCAGGCTGCCTCGGGTCGCGCGGTTGCCACCGTATTCGACGAGGTCCGCCCATTTCAGGGTGAGCTTGCGTTGCCCGGCCTGCAGGGTGACTTCGCCCTTGCCCTCGGCCACCACGGCGACGCCGACCACGCGCTCGCCGGCCGCCAGTTTCGGCTTCGGAATCTCGATCAGCTTGTTGCCCTTGCCGCCGTTGTCGAGTTCGGGCAATTCGGCGACCGAGAACATCAGCAGGTGGCCGGCGCTCGTGACGACGACGATGCGGTCGCGGGCCGAATCGCCGACGATGGCCGGCGCCAGCACGTGGGCCTTCGCGTCGAGGTTGATGAGCTGCTTGCCGGCCTTCTTGTTCGCGAGCAGCGATTCGAAGCGCGTCACGAAGCCGTATCCGAAGTCGGTGGCCAGCACGAGCTTGTTCGCGGCGTCGGTGATCGCCACGGCCTCGAACTCGGCGCCGCCGGCGATGCCGAAGCGGCCACTCAGCGGTTCGCCGTTGCCGCGCGCCGACGGCAGCGAATGCGCCGGCGCCGAGTAGCTGCGCCCGCTCGAATCGATGAACGCGACCTGCTGGGTCGTGCGTCCACGTGCAGCCGCGCGGAAGCTGTCGCCGTCGCGATAGGCGAGTGCGGTCGCGTCGATGTCGTGCCCCTTGGCCGCGCGCACCCAGCCCTTCGCCGAAAGCACGATCGTGACCGGCTCGCTGGCGACGAGGGCCGCCTCGTCGAGGGCCTGGGCGGCCGCGCGCGCGACGAGCGGCGAACGGCGCTCATCGCCGAACTTCTTGGCGTCGTCGCGCAGTTCGTCCTTGATCAGGGTCTTCAGGCGCGCCTTCGAGCCGAGCAGGACATTGATCCGCGCGCGCTCCTGTTCGAGTTCGTCGCGCTCGCCGTTGATCTTCATTTCCTCGAGCCGTGCGAGCTGGCGCAGGCGCGTTTCGAGGATGTAGTCGGTCTGCTCGTCGCTGAGGCCGAAGCGCGCGATCAGCACGGGCCGTGGTTCCTCCTCGCTGCGGATGATGCGGATCACCTCGTCGAGGTTGAGGTAGGCGATGCGCAGGCCTTCGAGCAGGTGCAGGCGCCGCTCGACCCTGGCCAGCCGGTGCTGCAGGCGGCGGGTCACGGTGTCGGTGCGGAAACGCAGCCATTCGACGAGGATCTGCTTGAGGTTCTTGACCTGCGGGCGCCCGTCGAGCCCGATCATGTTGAGGTTGATGCGGTAGCTCTTCTCGAGATCGGTCGTCGCGAAAAGATGCGGCATGATCTCGTCGGCATCGACCCGCGACGAGCGCGGGATCAGCACGAGGCGGATCGGATTCTCGTGGTCGGATTCGTCGCGGATGTCCTCGATCATCGGCAGTTTCTTCGCGCGCATCTGGGCCGCGATCTGCTCGGCGATCTTCGACGGCGACACCTGGAACGGCAGCGCCGTGATGATGATGTTGCCGTCCTCGCTGCGGTAAGTGGCCCTCGCGCGCACCGAGCCGTTGCCGGTCGCGTACATCGCGAGCAGTTCGTTCTTCGGCGTGATGATCTCGGCACTGGTCGGGAAATCCGGGCCGCGCACGTGCTCGCAGAGGTCGGCGATGCTCGCCTCCGGTTCGTCGAGCAGGCGGATGCACGCGGTCGCGATCTCGCGCAGGTTGTGTGGCGGGATGTCGGTCGCCATGCCGACCGCGATGCCGGTCGTGCCGTTGACGAGCACGTGCGGGAAGCGTGCGGGCAGCCACGATGGCTCCTCGAGCGTACCGTCGAAGTTCGGCGCCCAGTCGACCGTGCCCTGGCCGAGCTCGGCGAGCAGCGCCTCGGCGATCGGGGTCAGCTTCGACTCGGTGTAGCGCATCGCGGCGAACGATTTCGGGTCGTCCTGCGAACCGAAGTTGCCCTGGCCGCTGACCAGCGGGTAGCGGTACGAGAATGGCTGTGCCATCAGCACCATCGCCTCGTAGCAGGCGCTGTCGCCGTGCGGGTGGAACTTGCCGATCACGTCGCCGATCGTGCGCGCCGACTTCTTCGGCTTCGCGGCCGGGTCGAGGCCGAGTTCGCTCATCGCATGGATGATGCGGCGCTGTACCGGCTTGAGGCCGTCGCCGATGAACGGCAGGGCGCGGTCGAGGACCACGTACATCGAGTAGTCGAGGTAGGCACGCTCGGCGTAGTCCTTGAGCGCGATCTGTTCGTGAGTGCCTTGTACGGTCATGCGGTTTCCGGAAACTGTGAGCATTGCAGCCTGCCATTCTGCCGCATCGGGCCGGGCGGTTGTTCGCTTCGGGCGCGCCCGGGGATTCAACACGACACGGACGCGGATGCATCGGGCAGTCGCGCTGAACCGGAGGCGGCAGGCCATGCTCGGGGAAATGCGTGCGGGCAGGTGGCCCGCGTGGGGCATGTCCGCGACGCTCGCGCTCGCGCCGGCCCTGCCGGCCACGGCGGCGACGTTCTGCGTCAACAGCGAGGCGACCGCCCAGGCCGCCCTTGCCACGGCGACGACGAACGATGAAGCCGACACGATCCGCTTCCGCAGCGGCGTCATCGAACTGGTGAACGGTCTCGATTTCACCACCGCGTCGAGCGCCGCCGACGATCTCGCGCTGACCCTCGCCGGTGGCTACAACGCCGGCTGCGCCCAGCGGACCGGGACGACCTTCCTCGACGGCAATGGCGACGTGCGTCCGCTCGAGATGCGCCTCTTCGGTCCGCAGTCGGTCGTCATCGACCGCCTGACCTTCATCGACGGCTTCGCCACCGATGGCGGCGGCAACCTGTTCATCGGCATGTTCGACCAGGACGGTGGCGCGAGCGTGCGCATCGACAACAGCGGGTTCCTGGTCGGCAGCTCGGCCTCCGGCGGCGCTGGTTTCGACATCACCGGCTGGGGCACGCTGCGCTTCCGCAACAACCTCGTCGTCGGCAATGCCGGTCCGAGCTTTCCCGCAGGACGCATCAACCTGACCGGAGACATCTTTCTGGTCGGCAACACGATCACCGCCAACGCGACGACCGATGGTCAGGGTTGGGCGCTGTACACGAATGCGACGACAGCCGCATCGAGCCAGTGGCTCAGCAACAACATCCTGTGGGGCAACGACAGCTTCGGCGATGTCTACCTGTTCGGGGCCGGCACGGTCACGCTCGTCAACAACAACATCGGCGTGCGCACGAACCCGACCCTCGGCGGGGCCAGTGGCGGCAACCTGTCGGTCGATCCGCAGTTCGCCGCCTGCGGGGTCGTCTGCATCAGCCGGCAGCTCGCGCGTTCTTCACCGCTCGTCGACGCCGGCGTGAACAACCCGCAGGGCGGGCGCCCGACGACCGATTTCGATGGCAACGCGCGGCTGGTCGGGCCGAACGTCGACATCGGCGCCTACGAACTGGACCGCCTGTTCGACGACGGTTTCGAGTGATCAGCGCACTGCGCAGTAGCCACCCGGGACGCCGCGCGGACTGAACACGATCTGCCAGAGCTGGTCGCGGCGCGCGCGGAACGCGGCCGCCGAAACGGCGAGGTAGTAGCGCCACATGCGCCGGAAGCGCTCGTCGTAGCGCGCCGGCAGCCGATCCCACGCTGCCTCGATGTTCGCGATCCAGGCCATCAGGGTGCGGTCGTAGTCGGGGCCGAAGCCGTGCCAGTCCTCGAGCACGAAATCGTGTTCGGCCGCTTCGCAGATTTGCGCCGCCGACGGAATCATCGAGTTCGGGAAGATGTAACGCGCGATCCACGGATCGGTATGGTTCGTGGAAACATTCGCGCCGATGCAGTGCAGCAGCGTCAGTCCGTCGTCGGCGAGGCAGCGGCGGACGACGTCGAAATAGGCGCGGTGGTTCTTCACGCCGACGTGCTCGAACATGCCGATCGAAAGGATGCGGTCGAACGGCTCGTCGATCTCGCGGTAATCCTGCAGGCGGATCTCGATCGGCTGGCCGGCACAGAGCTCGCGTGCGAATGCGGCCTGTTCGGCCGAGACCGTCAGGCCAACACCGTGGATGCCGTAGCGCTCGGCGGCGTAGTGCAGGGCTTCGCCCCAGCCGCAACCGATGTCGAGCACGCGCATGCCCGGAACGAAACCGAGCTTCCGGCAGACGAGGTCGAGTTTCGCTTCCTGTGCCGAATCGAGGTCGCCGGCGTCGCGCCAGTAACCGCAGCTGTAGACGAGGCGGCGGCCGAGCATTGCCCGGAACAGGTCATTGCCGAGGTCGTAGTGGCGCTCGCCGATCTCGAACGCGCGACGTCCGCGCTGCAGGTTGAGCAGTTCGGCCTTGAGCCACAGGCGTGCGTCGTCGACGCTGCGCGTGCGCTCGTCGATGCGCGCGACGAGCAGGCGATGCATGAAGCCGTCGAGGCTGGCGGCGTCCCACCAGCCGTCCATGTAGCTCTCGCCGAGGCCGAGCGAGCCGTGCGCGATCACGCGCGCGAAAAAGCGCTCGTCGTGGATGCGGATATCGTGGGCGGCCGCGCCGTCGATGGTGATGCCGCACTCGGCGAGCAGGAAGGTGACACGTTCGCGCAGGACACCGGATGCCATCGTCGCCTCCTCATGCGCGCAGCAACGCGCGCGATGCCGACCGCGGCCAGGATCGCCAGCCGCGAGCCGAGGACATGGGCGAGGATGATCAGGCTCGTCGAAACATCAGCGTCACCGTTTCGTCCCGATCGGTGGCCGGTGTCCCCGGCGTCGATGGTAGTACAAGCGGCGGCCGCGCGATTCCATGCCGCAGCTCCGTTGCATGCGCCGGCCCGGCCGTGCCAACCTTCCGGCGATGACCGCCGCCAGTACCGTGCGCAGACGTCGACTGGCGCCGCTGCTGGCAGCGCTGGCGATGTTCGGTCCGTTCGCGATCGACACGATGTTCCCGGCATTCCCGGCGATCGCCGCGCAATTGCGCACGAGCCCGCTCGCGATGCAGCAGACGCTCAGCGTCTACATGATCGCCTACGCGATGATGTCGCTGCTGCACGGGCCGTTGTCCGATGCATTGGGCCGCCGGCGCGTGATCCTCGCCGGCGTCGCGGTGTTCGTGCTCGCTTCGATCGGCTGCGCGCTGTCCGGGACGATCGGCGAACTGCTCGCTTTCCGCGCACTGCAGGGCTTTTCCGCCGGCGCGGGCCTGATCGTCGGGCGCGCGATCATCCGCGATTGTTTCGACGGCGCCGAGGCCCAGCGCCTGATGTCGACGGTCTCGATGATCTTCGGCATCGCTCCGGCGGTTGCGCCGATCGTCGGCGGCTGGGTCGTCGCCTACGCGCGCTGGCCGATGATCTTCTGGCTGCTCGCGGCGTTCGCCGCCCTGCTCTGGATTGCCTGCATCGCATGGTTGCCGGAAACGCACCCGCGCGAGCGCCGCGTGCCGCTTTCGGTACGCGGTGTCATCGCCGGCTATGGCCACATCCTCGGCGACCGCGGCTTCCTGCCGCTCGTGCTTGCCGGCACGCTCGGTTTCAACGCGCTGTTCGTCTACATCGCTTCGGCGCCGGCATTCGTGCTCGGCCTGCTCGGACTCGACGAGCAGCAGTTCGCGTGGCTGTTCGTGCCGGCGGTCGGCGGGCTCATGCTGGGCTCGTTCCTGTCCGGACGCCTCGCCGGCCGCCTGAGCCCGGATGCGACCGTGCTGCTCGGCTATACGATCATGCTGGCGGCCTGCGCGCTCAACGTCGCGGTCGCGTTCGTGCTCGTGCGCGCGGTCGTGCCGTGGTCGGTGTTGCCGATCGGCGTGCATGCGGTCGGCATCGGCATCGCGTTCCCGACCCTGACCCTGCAACTGCTCGAACGCTTTCCGCGGCACCGCGGCGGTGCCTCGTCAATGCAGGCGTTCGTCAGTCTCGTCTTCAGCACGCTGATCGCCGGGGCGGTCTCGCCGCTGATCTCGCACGCGACCCTGCCGCTGGCGGCAACGGCGGCGGCCGTCACGCTGGGCGGATTCGTCGCCTGGCGCGTGCATCGACGACTCGAACGCCGGGCCTGAAGGTCAGGCGTCGGGTGCCGCTTTCCCGCTGGCGGGTTCGACTGCGGCCGATCCGCCGAGCAGGGCACGCATGAGGGCGAAGATCTCGTCCTTCGTGCCGACCACGTTGGTCTGGCTCTCGCGCGGGAAATCGCTGCCGAGATTGACCGAATAGGCGAGGCCCAGATCGGTGCCGTCCTCGTCGATGCGGTTGAACGTCTCGAGCTTGCCGACATAGGCGACGCGATTCGCGTCGATGAAGCGTCCATCGGGGAGTTTCAGCCAGCGTTGCATGCGAAACCTCGGCATTGCGCACGGCGCGCATCGGTGGTGCATTGAAACGGGATTCGCCGCGCGGAGCAAGGACGGCCCGCGACGGCAGCGGACATGGCCGGACGCGAGGGTCAGCTCTTCTCGTGCAGCGCGGCGACCGCGGACGGGCAGCCGCGGCGAGCGCGCACCGCCGGCGCGCGCTCGCGGCCGAGCGTGCCTGTCCTCACCATCCGCACGTCCGCCCCTTGTTCTGTTCCTCGAGCCAGCCGGCGAGCGGGGCGAAGTAGTCGAGGATCGCGCTTGCGTCCATCGAATCCTCGCCGGTCATCCGCTCGAGCGTCTGCTGCCACGGCTGGCTCGCGCCTTCGCCGAGCATCGCCCAGAACTTCGCGCCGGCTTCCTTGTTGCCGTAGATCGAACATTCGTGCAGCGGGCCCTCGAAGCCGGCCGTGCGGCACAGCGAACGCTGGAACTGGAACTGCAGGATGTGGGCGAGGAAGTAGCGCATGTACGGCGTGTTGCCCGGCACGTGGTACTTCGCGCCCGGGTCGAAATCCGCTTCGCTGCGCGGCACCGGCGCGGACACGCCCTGGTACTTGCCGCGCAGGTCCCACCACGCGGCGTTGTACCGGTCGGGCGCGATCGAACCGTCGAACACGCCCCAGCGCCATTCGTCGATCAGCTTGCCGAACGGCAGGAACGCGATCTTTTCGAGGGCGAGCTGCATCTGCGCATTGATCGTCGCCTTGTCGTTCGCGCGCTGCTTGCCGGCGAGGCCGATGCGGGCGAGGTAGGCCGGCGTCAGGTTGAGCTGGACCGTGTCCCCGATTGCCTCGTGGAAACCGTCGTGGGCTCCGTTCTGGAACAGCACCGGCAGCTTGTTGTAGGCAAGGAAATAATAGATGTGGCCGAGTTCGTGGTAGATCGTGCGCAACTCCTCCTCGTTCGGCACGATGCACATCTTGATGCGCACGTCACCGGCGAGGTCGAGATCCCAGGCGCTCGCGTGGCAGACGACGTCGCGATCGCGCGGACGCACGAGCATCGAACGTTCATGGAAGCTGGGCGGCAGGGCCGGCATGCCGAGCGACCGGTAGAAGTCCTCGGCGCTGGCAACCATCTTTTCGGGCGTGTAGCGGTTCTTCTTCAGGGCGGCGTCGACGTCGACACCGGCCACGCCCGGGTACGGCTGCACGAGCGGATACAGGGCGGACCAGTCCTGGGCCCACATGTTGCCGGTGATGTGCGCCGGGATCGTGCCGTCGGTCGGCATGCGCGCGCCGTACTTGCGCTCGAGGCGGCCGCGCACGTAGCACTGCAGCTGCGAATACAGCGGCTCGACCTGGGACCACAGGCGGTCGGTCTCGGCACGCATCGCGGCCGGATCCATGTCGTAACCCGAGCGCCAGGCTTCGCCCGCGTCGGCAAAGCCGGTGTCGCGCGCGCCCTCATTGAGCAGTTCGGCGAAGCGCCGGTAGTCCGCACGCATGCCGCGGGCGACGCCATGCCAGTCGCTCCAGGCCTCGAGCGTCGCATCCCAGTCCCGGCTCTTGGCGAGGACCTCGGAAAGTTCGGTCAGGTTGCGGCAGGTCGCCGGATCTTCCTGGTTGCGGCAGGCCTTTCCGGCGCCGTAGGCGGCACCGAGCTTCGAGCCGAGCGCGGCCAGTTCGGCGAGATGCTGTGGATCGTCCGGGGCCGGCATCGCGCTCTGCCTGCGCAGCAGATCGATCTTGCGTGCAGTCTCCGCGGAGATCCCGGCGACGCCGTCGAAGCGGCGCGAAGCGTCGATGTCGTGCTTGAGGCGCGTCAGCGCTCGCTCGCTCGCCTTTGCTTCGAGCAGGCCCGTGTCGGCGGTGATGTACGTTGCCGCGACCCATTGCGCGGCAGTCTCCTCGGCATAGTGTTCACGCGTCTTGCGGTCGACCTCGGCGACGAATGCGTCGGCCTCGGCTGCAGTCGGGGCCGGCGCCGTGGCGGCACCGTCTCGACCATCGCGCGGTTGGACCGGAGCACACGCGACAATTGCCAGCGTGGTGGCCAGCGCGAGCAGGGTTCGGGTCGATTTCACGGCAAGCACTCCCGGAGATGGTCCGCGAGGCTAGACCGCAAGCCGCGCCCGGCGCAAGGCCGCCCGCCACGGGCGTCGAGTCAGCCCTCGCCGTCGGTCGTGTCGTCGGTTTCGTCGGGCTCCCGGAGCTCGGCCTTTTCGATCTTCTCGCGCGCTTCGCGGCCGCTGTCGTCGACTGCCGGCAGGTCGTCCGGCGAGGCGAGCAGCAAGGCCGGATCGATGCGCTTGCCGAGCCAGCGCAAGCCGAGATGAAGATGAGGTCCGGTAGCCCGGCCGCCGTCGCCGACGGTCCCGATCGCCTGTCCACGCTCGACCTCGTCACCCTGCTTCACGGCGATCGAGTCGAGATGGAAATTCATGCTGACGAGGCCGGCGCCATGGTCGATGTAGACCGCGTTGCCGGTGTAGAAATGCTCGGCTGCGAGCAGCACGCGGCCGTCGGCGACGGCCCTGACCTCATTGCCCTTGCCGACCGGATAGTCGCGTCCGCTGTGCACGCTCTTCTGGTTCGCGCTGAATGTCCGCTCGCTGCCGAAATCGTCCTCGCTTTTCGGCAGCGAGGCCGCCGGCTGACCGAGCGGCAGCGAGAAGCGCGGCTCGGCGATCGCGCCGCCGAGGATCTTCACGACCTCCTCGCGTTCGGCCGCCGCGCGCCCGGCATCCTCGGCGGAGACGTCGAGAAAGCGCCCGAGGCGTTCGGGCAGCGGCATGTCGACGGCCGGGAAGTCGGTGGCGAGGACGCGGACGCTGCCGACATGGCGCTTGCCGTCCTGGTCCCACAAGGCGATCTCATGGGTGCCGGGCCGCGTGCGGATGTCGACCGGGTAATAGCATGTGGCGTCGACCGCCTGGTAACGCTTGCCGTAGATGCCGCACTCGCTTGCGGCGAGACCGCTCCAGCGGCCGACCCCGCCCTGCTGGACGCTGACGAGGAAAACCGGTTCGGCCGCCGGCAGCGTGCCGGTGGCGAGACCGAATCCGATCACGATCGCGGCGGCCGCGACCCGTTGCTTGTCCATTGGCGCCCTCCAGATTCCCGATGCCGGAGCGCATCGTGGCCGGGCGATCCGGAACCTCGGCCGAACGGGGTGACGATCAGGCCGCCCGGGTTCGTTCGCGGCGTCGCAGCAGGCCGCGTGCCTGCAGCCAGTCCCTCGCATCGGCCGCATCGTGCTCGAACCATGCGCGCGCGGAACCGAGCCGGAAGGTGTAGCCCCATTCGTCCATGTCGCGCATGAGGCGTTCGCTGCCGACGCCGGGCACGGCATCGGCGAGCACGATCTGCAGGTAGCAGGTCGCGTCCTCTTCGGCGATCGAATCGGTGGCGTCGGTGTGCACGCCGGCGCGCCGTTCGGGCGGCAGCACGATCAGGTGGCAGGCCTCGTGCAGCAGCGAATGCACGGGCGTATCGGCGCGCGCATGCACGGTGCAGCCGATCAGGCCCGCTTCGGGGGCGCCCCAGTAGCTGCCGGGGATCGGCGCATCGGCCGCGACCTCGTGCAACTGCAGCCCGTGATCGCCGAGCAGCGCCGCGATCGCAGCGACATCGACGTCGGCGAGACGCAGCATGCGTGCTCAGTCGTCGCCGGTCGCGGCGAGCCGGTCGCGCTCGGGCAGGGCGACCGACAGTTCGAGGACCTCATGGTCGCCGTCCCGCTCGACGTTGATCAGGACCGCCTCGGGATCGACGTTGACGTACTTGCGGATCACTTCGAGGATCTCGCGACGCAGCGTCGGCAGGTAATCCGGGCTGCCGCGTTGCGCGCGTTCCTGGGCGACGATGATGCGCAGGCGTTCGCGGGCGACGTTCGCGGTGTTCTTCGGTCGAGCCTTGAAGAAGTCGAGGATTCCCATGATCAGCTCCCGAAGATGCGGGCGAGGATGCCCTTCTTTTGCGCGTCGACGAAGCGCAGCGCGCGCGTCTCCCCGAGCAGGCGCGCGACGGCGTCGTCGTAGGCGTGCCCTGCGTTCGAGGATTCGTCGAGGATGACCGGCACGCCGGCGTTCGACGCCGCAAGCACGCCCTCCGATTCCGGGATCACGCCGAGCACTTCGATGCCGAGGATTTCCTGGACGTCCTTGATGCTCATCATGTCGCCCGACTCGACCCGCGCCGGGTTGTAGCGCGTCAGCAGCAGGTGCTGCTCGACCGCGCCTTCGCCGAGTTCGGCGCGGCGCGTCTTGCTCGCGAGCAGGCCGAGGATGCGATCCGAATCGCGCACGCTCGACACTTCCGGATTGACCACGACGACGGCGCGGTCGGCGAAGTACATCGCGAGCGCCGCGCCCTTCTCGATGCCGGCCGGCGAGTCGCAGATCACGTAGTCGAAGCCCTCCTCGCGCAGGCTGTTGAGCACGGTCTCGACGCCTTCCTTGGTCAAGGCTTCCTTGTCGCGCGTCTGCGACGCGGCGAGCACGAACAGTGAGTCGTGGCGCTTGTCCTTGATCAGCGCCTGCCTGAGCGTGCACTCGCCATGGATCACGTTGACGAAGTCGTAAACGACGCGGCGCTCGCAACCCATGATCAGGTCGAGGTTGCGCAGGCCGACATCGAAGTCGATGACGGCGACCTTCTTGCCGCGCTTGGCGAGGCCGACCGCGAGCGAGGCGCTCGTCGTGGTCTTGCCGACGCCGCCCTTGCCGGAGGTGACGACGATGATTTCAGTCAAGGGAGTATCTCCGCGAAGAATGGATTGGGTTGCTCGCCGATCCGGCGTTCACAACTTGCGCAGCAACAGCTTGTCGCCTTCGAGCCAGGCCTGCACGGATTTCCCGCGCAGGTCCGGCGGCAGGTCCTCGAACACGCGGTAATGGCCCGCGATCGACACGAGTTCCGCATGGAACTCGCGGCAATAGATGCGCGCGCCTAGATCGCCCTGCGCGCCGGCGAGGGCGCGCCCGCGCAGCGCGCCGTAGACGTGGATCGAACCATCGGCAATGACTTCGGCACCGTTGGCGACCATTCCGGTCAGGACGAGGTCGCCGCCGCGCGCGTACACCTGCTGGCCCGAGCGCACCGGTGAATCCTGGTGCAAGGTCGCGCCGACTGCGCGAACAGGAACCGCCGGCGCCGTCGCTGGCGGCGTTTCGGCCGCGCCGCCCGCGCCCGCCGACGGTGGCTCGACGAGCGGTTCGCCGGCGCGTTCGAAGGCGGCGCGGAATTTCGCGAACAGCGGCAGGTCGAGCCCGCGCGCGAGCGCTTCGTTCTCGGTCGTGCCGTAGGAGAGGCCGACCGGCAACATGCCAGCCGCGCGGATTCGCGCGAGCAGGTCGCGCACGCGCGCGGCATCGGGCAGTTCGGGCAGGTGGCTTAGGTCGAGCACGACGGGCGTGCGCGCGAACAGTTGCGGCGCCGTGCGCATCTTCGTCGCCAGTTCGTCCGACATCGCGTCGGCGTCCAGGCGCTTGAGGCGCAGGTTGGCGATGCCGACCTGTCCGAACTTCAGTTCGGCGGCCGGTTCGAAGTGCTTCGGTGCATCCGCCATCGCGCGCGGATCAGCCGCCGCCCGCGCGGGCGGCGCGCGGTTCGGGTTCGCCGCCAATGCGTTCGGCGAGCCACGGCACGTCGGGCAGGCTGCCGTTGCCGCCGCGCAACCAGGTGTCGCGCACGAACTCGTGGCTGCACAGTGTCTTCGCGAGCAGGCTGACCGGACGATCGACGCCGGGCATGAACTGCTGGCCGACCTCGTTGAAGCCGAACGTGCCATGGAACAGCACGGCGACGTCGTCGCGCGGTTCGAGGAACACTTCGCAGGTCAGCAATGGCACCCTGACTTCGGCGTAGCTCGTGACGTCGCTGTAGAACACGCGGCCGAGCCCGAGGCCGCGGCTCGGCTCGGCGACGACGATGCGATCGATGTAGACGAATTCGGGATAACGCTCGCGGAACCAGAGGAAGTTCGGGCTCGAATGGTCGGCGGTCTCGCGCAGGGCGATCAGGAAGCCGGCAATCGTGCCGTCGACTTCGGCGATGCGGAAATACGAGGCATTGGCGAAGAACCAGCGCACCCTCGCCGCGTCGAGCGGCAGGATGTTGTTTCCGACGGCGTTGTTGAGCGCGAGCACCGAATCGAGCTCGTGCTCGCGCACGTCGCGGATGACCAAAGGCATGCTGTCGATTGCTCCAGCAAGGTGACGGGGCCGGGCATGCCGGCGCGGATTGCGCATTATCGCATGCACGCCCCGGGCAGGGCCATGAAAAAAGCGTTGGCCACGGTGTCCGCGCGGACCTCGCCGGCGCCGTGACTTGGGGCAGATGGCAGCCGTTCCCGTGCAGTTATGATGACGGCATGCCGTTGCCACATTTCAACCACATCCAGCTGTTGCGCTACGCGAGCCTCTTCACATATGCCTGCGTCGGCATCCCGTTGCTGCGCCACGAGACGCTCGTGACCGAGATGCTCGAACGCGGCTGGCCGGCGTGGTTCTACGAAGTCTGGCTCGGTTGCTACCTCGTTTTCGGTCTCGTGTTCTGGTTCCTCACCCATGACATGGGCGTGCGCCAGCCGTCGCGCCTGCGCCGGTTCGGCCAGATCGCGTTGCTGTTGTTGCTGATCGCGCTTGCAATGGCGATCGGCTGGCTCAGCCAGAGCACCTTGTCGTCCTTGCTGCTCGTCGTCGTTTCGGTGGCCTTGCCGTGGATCCTTCCGGTGCCGGTCGGGATCGCCTGGATGGTGCTGCAGAACTTCTTCCTGCTGCCGCAGTTCGCCAGCCTGCCGGGCTACACGCTCGGGCTCGCCTTCCTGCAATCGAGCCTCTACGTGGGCACCTCGGCGCTGAGCTTCTTCACCTCGCTCGTCGCCCGCCAGCAGGTCATGGCGCGCGATGAACAGAGGCGACTCAATTCCGAATTGCGCGCGACTCGCGCGCTGCTCGCCGAATCGAGCCGGCTCGGCGAGCGCATGCGCATCTCGCGCGAACTGCACGACCTCGTCGGCCATCACCTGACCGCCTTGAGCCTCAACCTCGAGGTCGCGAGCCACCTGGTCAGCGGGCAATCACTCGAGCATGTCCGCCAGGCGCAGTCGGTGGCCAAGCTGCTGCTCTCGGACGTGCGCGAGGTCGTCAGCCAGTTGCGCGAGGACGACAACATCGACCTGACCGGGGCGCTGCACACGCTGATCGAAGGCGTGCCCGGCATCGACATCCATCTCGACCTGTCGCCACGCTTCACGGTCGAGGACCCGCGCCGCGCGCAGGTCCTGCTGCGCTGCGCGCAGGAGATCATCACGAATACCGTGCGGCATGCCGGCGCGCGCAACCTGTGGCTCGCGTTCGAACGCACGACCGACGGCGAACTCGCGATCCACGCGCGGGACGACGGACGCGGCGCTTCACGGCTCGAGCACGGCAACGGGCTCAACGGCATGCGCGAGCGTCTCGCCCAGTTCGGCGGACGGCTCGATATCGTCACCGGCAAGGATCAGGGCTTCGTCCTCGATGCCTGGCTGCCTCAAGGGGGAACAGCATGATTACGGTATGTCTCGTCGATGACCAGACGCTCGTGCGCAAGGGGATCCGTTCCCTGCTCGAACTGTCCGATTCGATCCGGGTGGTCGCCGAGGCGGTCGATGGCACCCAGGCCGTGCAGCTGATCCCCGAGGTCAAACCCGATGTCGTCCTGCTCGACATGCGCATGCCGGGCATGTCCGGGCTCGACGTGCTCAATGCCCTCGCGGCGAGCGGCGCGCTGCCGCCGACGATCATCCTGACCACGTTCGACGACGACCAGCTCGTGCTGGCCGGACTCAAGGCCGGCGCGCGCGGCTACCTGCTCAAGGACGTCTCGCTCGAGCAGCTCGTCGATGCGGTCAAGGTCGTCGCCGGCGGCGGATCGCTGGTCGCGCCGGTGGTTACCCAGCGCCTGCTGTCGGGCCTCGAGCGCATGCACAACGATTTCACGAGCCTCGACCGGCCCGATCCGTTGACCGAGCGCGAGACCGAGATCCTGCGCCTGATGGCGGGCGGATACAGCAACAAGGAGATCGCCAATTCGCTCGGAGTCGCCGAGGGAACCGTGAAGAACCACGTTTCCAACATCCTCTCCAAGCTCGGGGTGCGCGATCGCACGCGGGCCGTGCTCAAGGCATTCGAACTCGGCATCGTTTGAGCCGCCGCGGCGAATCCGCCGCAGCGACCTCGGGCCGGGGCCTGCCGGGCTGACTGCGGACGTAGCCATCGCGCCCCCGAGTCAAGTACCATCGCGGGCCTGACGGACGAGGGGTCGCCAAGCTGGCGCCGCGTGCGTCCACAACCGGGCCCATTGATCGATCGTCTGCGTGCCGCCAGCGGCTGACAAACGATGCGCGCCGGCGTTCGCTCAAGTCCTGGAGAGGTCCGGAATGATCCGTGTTATCGAGTTGCTGGTTTCCCTGCTGATCGTCGCCGCATTGATCGTCGTGATCGGCCTGCTGCTGCCCTCGAAAGGCCACGTCGAGCGCTCGGTCGAGGTATCGAGCCCGGTCCGCCAGATCTACGACTCGATCAACACGCTGCGCCGCTTCCCGCAGTGGTCGGCCGAGCGCCGCCTCGATCCGCAGATGAAGATCGAATACGAAGGCCCGCGCGAGGGCGTCGACGCCGCGGTGCGCTGGGACGGCAATGAATCGGTCGGCAAGGGCGGCCTCAAGATCGTCGCCTCCGATGTCGACAGCCAGGTCAGGATGGCCGTCGAAAACAAGTTCGCCGGCACCGACAAGAGCTACACGATCCGTCTCGTCCCGGCCGAAAACGCCAAGACGACGCGGATCTTCTGGAGCTACGACGTCGATTACGGATGGAACCTGCTGTGGCGCTATGCCGGCCTTTACATCCACGGCGCGCCGGACACGATCGTGCAGACCAACCTGTCCAACCTGGCCGCGATGCTGGCGACGTTCCCGAACGTCGACTACCAGAATCAGGAAATCAAGGTCGCCGAGGTCACCGGTGGCCCGATGCTGTTCGTCTCGACCAAGGCGCCGCGCACGCTCGACGAAGTCGCGATGGCGACCGATGACGCGACCGCGAAGATTGAGGCCTTCATGAAGAAGGCCGGCCTCGTCGCGACCGGCCCGCGCCGCACGATCACGACGAACTGGGGCGACGAGAACTACGTGTTCGATGTCGCGATCCCGGTCAATTCGGCCTCGTTCAACGTCAACGGCACGACCTACACGATCACCGAGGCATCCGATTCGACGACGACCAGCGACTACCTCGAGGGTGAAGAAGACGAGGCGCCGCGTGCACTCGCGCCGGGCGACCTCGACTCGAATGGCAATCTCGTCCTCGAGGGCGACGTGCGCGGCACGATCGGCTACAGCGGCAAGGCGCTCGTCACCGAGTACACGGGCAGCGCCGCGATCCTGCCGCTGCTGCGCCTGATGGAGAAGGCGTGGGCCGAGACGCACGGTTACACCTACAGCGAAATGGACAACGGCCGCTTCTGGGACGAGCTCGTCGCCCCGGCCGCGCCGCTCGATGGTTCGGAACCGCAGCCGGTGGCCGAGGGCGAGGAAACCTGGCGCACGACCCTGCCTGTCGGCGAATGACGCCGGCAGCCTGAACGGCGTTCCAGGACGAGCGGGCCGTGAGGCCCGCTCGTTCGCGTTTCAGGCTTCGTCGCGGCGGCCGGCGCGCCACTCCGGTTTGTCGTAATCGACATCGAGGACGAGGCACTGGCGCGTGCCGGTCGGTGTCGCCGCTTCGAACGCGTCGTCGACGCGGCGACCGATCGCCGCGCGGGCCAGCGGCGAATCGATGCTGATCCAGCCGCGGCGCGCGTCGATTTCGTCGGCACCCACGATCCGGTAGGCATGCACGCTGCCGTCGGCGTCCTCGACACGGAACCATGCCGCGAAGCGGATCACGCCCGGATCGCCCGGACGCTCGCGGGTCGCCCGCAGTTCGGGGATGCGCTTGCCGAGATGGCGCACCCGGCGGTCAATCTCGCCGAGCTGCTTCTTGCGGTACTGGTACTCGGCGTTTTCCGAGCGGTCGCCTTCGGCGGCCGCCGCAGCCAGCGCGGCGACCACTTCGGGCCGCCGCCGCGTCCACAGCTCGTGCAATTCCTCCTTGAGCCGGCGCAGTCCGTCCGGCGTGATCAGCGGCGAAGACGCAATGCCGGGCGCGCGCCAGCGGCTCATGCCGGCTGCGCGGCTCAGCGCGACTTGAAGATGCCGCCGAGCACGCCGCGCATGATCGAACGGCTGATCTGGCCGCCGGCATTGCGCGCGGCCGATTTCGCCATCGCCTCGAGCATGCCCTGTCGGCGGCTCGTGCCGAACAGCATGTCCTTCGCCGCACCCAGGAGACCGCCTTCTTTCGCATTCCCGGCCGTCGGCCCGGGATCGCTCTTCGCCGTCTCCGCCACTTGCTTCGTCGCGGCCTGTTCGGCCCTCGCAACGAGCATCTCGAACGCCGAATCGCGGTCGAGCAGGGTGTCGTACTTGCCACCGACCGGCGAGCGCGAACGGATCGTCGCGCGCTCGTCGTCGCTGATCGTGCCGATCCGGCAGCCGGGCGAGGTGATCAGCGTGCGCTGCACGGGGAGCGGCACGCCACCGTCCTGCAAGGTCGTGACGAGCGCTTCGCCGACGCCGAGCTGGGTGATCGCCTCGACGACATCGACCTTCGGGTTCGGCGGAAACGTTTCCGCCGCCGCGCGCACGGCCTTCTGGTCACGCGGCGTGAACGCGCGCAACGCATGCTGGACGCGGTTGCCCATCTGGCCGAGCACGACCTGCGGCACGTCGTCGGGGTTCTGCGAGCAGAAGTAGACGCCGATGCCTTTCGAGCGGATCAGGCGCACGACCTGCTCGATGCGCTGGACGAGGGCGGCCGGTGCATCGTCGAACAGCAGGTGCGCCTCGTCGAAGAAGAAGACGAGCTTGGGGCGATCGAGATCGCCTGCTTCCGGAAGGTTCTCGAACAGTTCCGAGAGCATCCACAGCAGGAACGTCGAATAGAGCTTCGGCTTGAGGATCAACTGGTCGGCGGCGAGGATGTTGATGATGCCGCGCCCGGACATGTCCTGGCGCATGAAGTCGGCGAGGTCGAGCGCGGGTTCGCCGAAGAACCGGTCGGCCCCGGCCTGTTCGAGCGAGAGCAATGCGCGCTGGATCGCGGCCAGCGAGGCCGGGCTGACGAGGCCGTACTGCTGCGAAATCGCCTTCGCGTTGTCGGCCGCGAAGCTCAGCATCGCGCGCAGGTCCTTGAGGTCGAGCAGGAGCAGGCCGTCGTCGTCGGCGCACTTGAAGACGACCTCGAGCACGCCCTGCTGGGTGTCGTTGAGCTCGAGCAGGCGGCCGAGCAGGGTCGGGCCCATTTCCGAGATCGTCGCGCGCACGGGATGGCCGAGCTTGCCGTGGATGTCCCAGAACACGACCGGGTTCGCGTGCGGACTCCATTCGATGCCGAGCTTGTCGATGCGCGCCTGCAGGCGGTCGCTCATCGTGCCGGCCTGGGCGAGTCCGGCGAGATCACCCTTGACGTCGGCGAGGAACACCGGCACGCCGAGCCGCGAGAAGCCTTCGGCGAGCACCATCAGGCTGACCGATTTCCCGGTCCCGGTCGCACCGGCGACCATGCCGTGGCGATTTGCGTAACGCGCCCGCAGCCAGACGTCGATGTCACTCTTGCCAACCAGGATGTCATCCACGTTCACTGCCCTTCTTGCCGGAATTCCGCCGACGATTGTAGTCGCTGGCGCGCGCGCCGTGCCGGTGCGGTTTGCCGCCTCGTGCCGGCTCGGTTACCGTGCAGCGTCCCTGTCCCGGAAGTTCGTGATGTCGACCCGAGCGTACTGCCTGCCGATCGCCGCCAGCCTGATTCTCGCCGCGTGTTCGAGCGTGCCGTCGAAGGATGCGCCGGCCACCACGGCGATCGTGGACGAGGCGGCCGTCAACGCGTTGTATGCCGAACTCGACCGCAGCAGCCAACGCTACGCGGGGGCACTCGAGTTGGCCGCCAATGGCGAGAACGCGCGTGCCGGGCGCGAGATCGTCGCGGCGCTCGACGAACTGCAGGCGATCGCGACGCGCTGCACGGCCCTGCCGGGCTGCGACCAGGCCCGCTTCGTCTCGACCTATGACCGGCTGTTGCGCAATGGCCTTGGCGAAGACGCGGCCGAACCGGCCGACGGCGAGGGCGCGGCCACCGGCGAAACGACGCCGCTCGTGGCGGCGTTGCCGGCGATGGAGCGCACGATCACGTTGCTGAAAGGGCGCGAGCTCGCCGACATCCTCATGCTCAACGATCCGGTCAAGGCCGGCATCGAGCAATGGCTGACCCAGTACCGGCCGAACCTCATGACGGCCTGGGTCAATTACCAGTACATGCGCTATCGGATGTGGCCCGAGTACCACAAGGCCGGCCTGCCCGAAGCGCTGCTGTTCGGCATCCTCGCCAAGGAATCGGGCGGCCGCGTGCACGCGGTTTCGCGCGCCGGCGCATCGGGCCCGCTGCAGTTCATGTACGCGACCGGCCGGCGCTTCGGCCTCGATTCGCGCACCGGTTTCGACCAGCGCTTCGATCCGGGCATGTCGGCCCGCGCGAATGCGGCCTATGTCAACGAGCAGCTCGCGGTCTTCAACGGCAATCTCGAACTCGTCATTGCCGCGTACAACGGCGGCGAGGGGCGGATGCGCCGCCTCGCCGGCGGCGGTGGAACGAGTTTCTGGGATCCGAAGGTCTATGCCGAACTGCCTGCCGAAACGCGCGAGTACGTGCCGATGGTGCTTGCCGCGGCCTGGCTCTTCCTGCACCCGGAACGCTACAACCTGACCTTCCCGCGAATCGACGGGCGGCCGGGCAGCATCACGCTGCAGGCCCCGGCCTCGTTGACCGAACTGACGGTCTGTCTCGGCAATGCCGCCGACGTTCCCGAAGGATGGTTCCGCGCCCTGCGCAACCTCAATCCGGCCCTCGACCATGCGCAGCGCCAACCGGCCGGCACACGCATCGAGGTGCCCGCCCAGCTCGAGGCGGTGTATGCGCAATCATGCACGTCCGGGCCCTGGGTCGAACTTGCCTCGACCTTGCACGCTGCGACCGTCGCGACGGTGGCGAGCAAGCCGGCAGGCACGCGCGCGCTTGCCGGCCATGGGTCGGGCACGCGCAAGTATGTCGTGCGCAAGGGTGACAATCTGGCCGCGATCGCGCGCAAGTCGGGCTGCGCACGCACCGAGGAACTCGCGCGCATGAACGGACTGAGGGCGCCGCGTTACGCGATCCGCGCCGGGCAGACGCTGAAGTTGCCGAGCTGCAGCGCGCGTTAGCGGTTGTGCGGAGTACACCAGCAATACGGCACCGAATCGGCGCCGTGCGGCGCGCTTGAGGATCGGTGGCGGGAATCAGGCGCGCCTGGGTCATGCGGCCGGCATCGCGACCGCGCGCATGGCGCGGAATCGGGAAAACGGATCGCGGCAGGCGGGGCGGGCGCCGCGGCGCCATGCCGCCCGAAGCCGGATCGGCCTCAGGCGGCGCGCGAACTGCTCGTGAAGTACTCGCTGCCCGCGTCGGTCGCGCCTTGGGTTTCCTTCAGCGTGCGCAGCGTGCGCATGACCTGGCGGTGGAGTTCGCGCTGCTCGGCGTACGGCGAATCCTTGGTTTCATGGAAGCTCACGGTCAGCCACAACGCGAGACCGCGCAGGCGGACCTGCATGCTGTCTGATTTCATGCGTTCGAAGCCGATCGCGGTCCCGGTGCCCCACGGTGCGTACTTCTCGTCGGGCGGGGTCGCATAGAGGTGCGGGAACTCGCTTTTCGAGGCTGCCGAGAATTCACGCATGGCGAGCGCGGCGAGTTGCCGGCGGGCATTCGGCGCGAGCTGCTCGAGGGCCTTCTCGATGTCCTTGAACTGGCGTCGCAGCTGCATGCCGCGGGTCAGGGCAATCAACCGCGTGAGAATTTGCATGGAGTCCCCCGTTTGTCGACGATGGCCGCGCAAGCACGATGCCGGATGGTCATTGTAGACCTGCGCGCCGGCCCAAAGCCGTGACTCGATCACGTTTCGAGTGCGCTGTCACATTCTATTGCCGATTGTCGGCTTTCCGGTACCCGCCGATACGCTCGCCGACCCGCACGGCCTGCTCGGCATCGAGGTCCGGATCGAGCCGCGGTCCGCCGGCCGGCAACAGCACGATGACGGTCGAACCCATGTTGAACCGGCCCATCTCGGCACCGCGCTCGAGCCGGATCCCGCGGCCGCCGAACTCCCTGGCGGTCGGACGGGACGCATACGGCGGAATCTCGAGGTCGCCCCAGACCGTCGAGACGCTCGAAACGAGCATCGCGCCGACAAGCACGACGACGAACGGGCCGTGCTCGCCCTCGAAATGGCAGACGAGGCGTTCGTTGCGCGCGAACAGGCGCGGGATTGCCTGCACGGCGAACGGAGCCACGCTGAACAGGCGACCCGGTACATGCAGCGTGCGCACGAGTTCGCCGGCGAGCGGCATGTGCACGCGGTGATAGTCGCGGGGCGACAGGTAGACCGTGATGAACTCGCCGTCGGCATACGTGGCCGCGGCAGCCTCGTCGCCGAGCAGTTCGGCGGCCGAAAAGTCCTGGCCCTTGGCCTGGAAGATGCGACCCGCGCGGATCGGGCCGGCCTGGCTGATGCGGCCGTCGGCCGGGCACAGCATCGCGGAGGGATCCGTGGCCTGCGGACGCGCATCGGCTTTAAGCGCGCGCGTGAAGAACGCATTGAAATGCGCATACGCCGCGAGGTCGGTTTCCGCGGCCTCGCCGATGTCGACACGGTAGCGCCGCGCGATCTGCCCGATCAGGAAGTCCTTCCACGGGCGCCAGGTCACGCGCGTCGCGCGATGGACGATGCGCGACAACAGCCGATGCGGCAGCAGGTATTGCACGAGCACGCCGGGCCGCATCAGTCCGCCTCCGTCAGCGCGAGCAGGTCGGCGACGATCGTCTCGGCAACGAACGGCGGCCGGAACAGGCCGACCTGGCGGCCTTGCGGATCGATGATGACGACGGCGGCACTATGGTCGATCGTGTAGCTGCCATTGGCGTCCGGAACGCGTGCGTAGACGAGGCCGAGCGCGCGGGTCAGCGCGGTCAGTTCCTCGTCGCTGCCGGTCGCTGCACCGAAGTCCTTGTTGAACCAGGCGACATAGGCGGCGAGCTTGTCCGGTGTGTCGCGCTCGGGATCGACCGAGATGAAATCGAAGCGCACGCGGCCAGTGCGGCCCGCGTTCCCGAGCGCGCTCCAGACCTGCTTGAACACGGCGAGCGTGTTCGGGCAGACGTCGGGGCAATGCGTGAAGCCGAAGAAGGCGAGGCTCCAGCGGCCGCGCCAGTCCTCGAGCGTGAACGGCCGGCCGTCGGCTCCGGCCAGCTTGAATGCGGGCAGCGCGCGCGGAACCGGATACAACAGCGCGGCCTTCAACGCCGGCGCTGCAGGCGGTGAGTACAGCCGCGAACCGGCGAAAAAGCCGATCGCGACGGCGAGTGCGGCGAGGACGATCAGGGTGGTCGCGCCGATGCGACCGGTCGGGGGCATTCGAATCATCGGGCCAGTATAGCTGCGGCGGCTGCGATGTCCGGTCGACCTGGGCGTCGGGCCGCTTATACTTTCGCGCCGAAGACCTGATTGCCGCCCATGACCGCCGAACTCGCCACGATCATCGATTTCATCCGCCACGGGGCGAGCCGCTTCGGTGCCGCGGGGCTCACGTTCGGGCACAGCTACGACAATGCGCTCGACGAGGCCACCCATCTCGTCCTGCAGACCCTGCACCTGCCGCCCGATCTTTCGCCGGCGTACGGCCAGGCCCGCCTGACTGCCGACGAGAAAGCGGCCGTGCTTGCCTTGTTCGACCGTCGCGTCGTCGAGCGGAAGCCTGTCGCCTACCTGACCGGCAAGGCCTGGTTCGCCGGCCTCGAATTCCTGTCCGACGCGCGTGCCCTCGTGCCGCGTTCACCGATTGCGGAGATGATCCTCGCCGGGTTCTCGCCGTGGCTCGACGACCGCCCGATCGGCCGCGTCCTCGATCTCTGCACCGGTTCGGGCTGCATCGGCATCGCGATGGCCTCGCACAATCCAGACTGGCAGGTCGACCTCGTCGACATCAGTGCCGACGCGCTGTCGCTCGCGCGCGAGAACATCGACTACCAGGATGTCGGCGATCGCGTGCGCGTGGTCCAGTCGGACCTGTTCGGCGCACTCGCCGGTGAACGCTATGACCTCATCGTCAGCAATCCACCGTACGTGACCGACGACGAATTCGCCGCCTTGCCTGGCGAATATGCGCACGAGCCGAAACTCGGGCTGACCGCCGGTGCGGACGGGCTCGATTTCGCGCTCGCGATCCTCGCTGCCGCACCCGGGCACCTCACCGAACAAGGCGTGCTGATCGTCGAAGTCGGCGAAAGCGAGCAGGCGCTCGTCGCCTTGCTGCCCGAGGTCCCGTTCAACTGGGTCGAGTTCAACGTCGGCCAGATGGGAGTGTTCGTGCTCGACAGGGCCGACCTCGTCCAACATGCGGGCGCAATCCAAGCGGCCGCGCAGGCACGAGCGGCACGTTAGCCGACGCGGTCCGCACCTGTTGCGAACGGCCAATGCCTGATCGATGTCCGGCGCGATCGTCGTGCCCGGAAAAATGACACGCCGGGGTGTTCCGTTTCAGTCGACGCCGCCGGCGGCGGCGCGCCTCTCGGTGTGCACCGACATCGAGCTTGCTGTTGTCGGCAACGACGCTCGCCTGCGCGACATCGGTGGCTACGCGATCCGCGTCATGGCTGCGGCCGGCAGTCCAGATCCGTCGACGCGACACGAGCGCGGGCGAACCATTCCGCGCGCGATCGACGTAAAGTAGCGCCCGGCAGGCCACGGCGGCCTGCAAGGCGCGCGGGGCATGGGGATTCCCGTGCGCGCAGCGGGCCGGATGCCGATTCCGGCCTTGACGACGGGAATGCCAGTGTCGAGCAACAGCTTCGGAAAACTGTTCACGGTGACGACGTTCGGGGAAAGCCACGGGCCCGCGATCGGCTGCGTCATCGACGGCTGTCCGCCCGGGCTCGCGATCGATGCCGGCGAGTTCCGCGCCGATTTCGACCGTCGCGCGACCGGCCGTTCGCGGCACACCTCGCAACGACATGAAGCCGACGAGGTCGAAATCCTCTCGGGCGTGTTCGAAGGAAGGACGACCGGCACGCCGATCGCGCTGCTGGTCCGCAACATCGACGCGCGTTCGAAGGACTATGCCGAGCTGCTCGACACGTTCCGCCCGGGCCACGCCGATTACACGTATCTGCAAAAGTACGGCTTGCGCGATCCGCGCGGAGGCGGTCGCGCCTCGGCGCGCGAGACGACGATGCGCGTCGCCGCCGGCGTGATCGCGAAGAAGTGGCTGGCCGAACGCCACGGCATCCGCGTGCGGGCCTGGCTCGCCCAGGTCGGCGACCTCGTTCCGCGCGCGTTCGACTGGAACGCTGTCGAAGGCAATCCGTTCTTCTGGCCCGATGCGTCGATGGTCGGCGAACTCGAATCCTGCGTCGACGCGTTGCGCAAGTCGGGTGATTCGGTCGGAGCGCGCGTGGATGTCGTCGCCGACGGCGTGCCGCCCGGCTGGGGCGAACCGGTCTACGGCAAGCTCGATGCCGACATCGCGGCAGCCCTGATGTCGATCAACGCGGTCAAGGGCGTCGCGATCGGCGACGGTTTCGCTGCGGTCGCCCAGCGCGGCACCCGGCATCGCGACGAGATGTCGCCGGCCGGGTTCCTCTCGAATCACGCCGGCGGCATCCTCGGCGGAATCAGCAGCGGCCAGCAGATCCACGCCAGCGCGGCGTTCAAGCCGACCTCGAGCATCCTCGTGCCCGGTCGCAGCGTGAACCTCGCCGGCGAGGCCGTCGACGTGCGCACAAAGGGTCGCCACGATCCCTGCGTCGGCCTGCGCGCGCCGCCGATCGTCGAGGCGATGCTCGCCCTCGTGCTGATCGATCACGCCTTGCGCCATCGCGCCCAGTGCGCCGACGTCGGCCTGGTATCGCCCCGAATCCCCGGTGCCGCGGACGGTGCGGTATGAGCGCCGCGACGCGCGCCCCCGCAACGACATCAGGACTGGATCGACGATGAGCGCGAAACAGGCATACAAGGTGGCCCTGGTCGGTGCGACCGGCGCGGTCGGCGAGACCCTGATCGGCATCCTTGCCGAACGGCGCTTCCCGATCAGCGAGTTCGTGCCGCTCGCGAGTGCGAGGAGCGCCGGCGACAAGGTCGCACTCGGGGCGAAGCAGGTCAGCGTGCGCGAACTGGCCAGCTTCGATTTCGCCGGCGTCGACATCGCGTTCTTCTCGGCCGGGGCCGCGATCAGCCGCGAACACGCGCCACGTGCGGTCGCCGCCGGCGCGGTCGTCATCGACAACACCTCGGAGTTCCGCAATTGCGCGGACATCCCGCTCGTCGTCAGCGAGGTCAATCCCGAGGCGATCGCCGGACACGTCGGGCGCGGGATCATCTCGAATCCGAACTGTTCGACGATGCAGATGCTCGTCGCGCTCGCGCCGATCCATCGCGCGGTCGGCATCGAACGGATCAATGTCGCGACCTACCAGTCGGTCTCCGGCGCCGGGCGGTCCGGGATCGAGGAACTCGGGCGCCAGACGGCCGCGCTGCTCAATTTCCAGGAGATCAAGCCGGCCAGGTTCAGCAAGCAGATAGCATTCAACGTCATCCCGCACATCGACGATTTCCAGGACAACGGCTACACGCGCGAGGAAATGAAGATGGTCTGGGAGACGCGCAAGATCCTCGGTGACGAGTCGATCGCGGTGAACCCGACTGCCGTGCGCGTGCCGGTGTTCCTCGGCCATGCCGAGGCCGTGCATGTCGAAACCCGCGACAAGATCACGGCAGGACGCGTGCGCGAATTGCTACAAGACGCGCCGGGCGTGATCGTGATCGACGAACGCCGATCCGGCGGCTATCCGACGCCGGTCGGTGACGCGGCCGGCGAGGATGCGGTGTTCGTCGGGCGCATTCGCGAGGACATTTCGCATCCGCGCGGCATCGATCTGTGGGTCGTCTCCGACAACATCCGCAAGGGGGCGGCCCTCAATGCGGTACAGATTGCCGAGCTATTGGTGAAATCGTATCTCTGATCTATAGTTACGATTGTGTTATAAGGCATTTTCGAGCTTTGCCGGGCTCGTTTTTGCCGTGCCGAACAACCACGCCTCTGGGGAGCGCTGTTCATGAAACGACCGCTGCAATTGTCGCTGGCCATCGCGCTTGCGCTGGGAGTGACCGATGCATTCGCCCTCGGTCTTGGTGCGATCCAGGTGCGATCGGGCCTCAACCAGCCGCTCAATGCGGAAATTCCCGTGATCCAGGGCTCGCCAGGCGAGGCCGAGGGACTGATCGTCCAGCTCGCCTCGTCCGAGGACTTCGACCGCGTCGGCCTTGATCGCTCGAGCATCGGCGTGCCGATCGAGTTCTCGCTCGGCAAGAACGCGCGCGGCGAGCCGGTCATCAGGATCACGAGCAAGGACATCGTTCGCGAGCCGTTCCTCGGATTCCTCGTCGAGGCGAACTGGCCGAAGGGCCGCCTGCTGCGTGAATACACGGTCCTGCTCGATCCGCCCGTGATGGCGCCGGCCGTCAAGGGCTCGAGCGCGATCGCGGTCGCGACCAAGGATCCCGAGCGCGCCCCGACCCAGGCCCTGCCGGCGACGAAGCCCGCGCCGGCCGCTGCGGCGAGACCCGCCGCGCCGAAACCGGTCGCCGCCGCCCCGGCGCCGAAAGCCGAGCCCGCGCCGCGCGCGGCCGGTGGCAATGAATACGGCCCGGTCGCCGCCGGCGAGACGCTCGGCGAGGTCGCGCGCGCGACCCGCCCGGACGAGACCGTCTCGGTCAACCAGATGATGCTCGCCCTGCTCAAGCACAATCCGCGCGCGTTCTATCGCGACAACATCAATGCGCTCAAGCGCGGTGCGGTCTTGCGCATCCCGAGCGCAGCGGAAATCAGCGCCGCCGGTTCCGCCCGCGAAGCGGCCGCCACTGTGCGCGCCCAGGTCGAGGAATGGCGCAGCGGCGCGAGCGCGGCCCCGACCCTCGTCGCCGACACGACGCCGGTCGCGACCACCGCAAGCGCATCGCGGCCCGCCGCCGCCAGTACCGGCACACCGCGAGGCGAGCGGCTTGCCCTTGTTCCGCCGCGCGAAGGCAAGGCCGACCAGCAGGCTGCCGACCGCCCGAGCGGCGGCACGGCGTCGAGCGGCGACGCGGCCACCAAGGCCGAGCTGGCCCGCGTGAAGGAAGCATTGACGAGCCGCGAGCAGGAGTCGAGCGAACTCAAGTCGCGGGTCAAGGATCTCGAGGAGATCAAGGGCAAGAACGACAAGCTGATCTCGCTGCAGAACAGCGAGCTCGCCGAGCTGCGCGAGCGGCTCAAGGCCCTGCAGGACGAGGCCGCGAAGGAAGCCGCGAAGCCGGCAGCGACGAGCGTCGCGACCGCGCCCGCGACTGCCGCGACGCCCGCTGCGGCGACGCCGCCAGGTGCCGCTCCGGCAATCACGAAGGACGACATCTGGGGCGATGGCGACAAGGCCGTCGCCGGCAAGCCGGCTGCGCCCGCGCAAACTCCGGCAGCGACGGCATCCACGACGCCGCCCGCGCCGGCCGCCACGGTCGATGCAGGCGAGCCAGGTGCACTGCCGGCCGATGCGACGCCGGCGGTGACGACGCCGCTCGCCGATGCCGGCACACCGGTCGAAACGCCCGTGTCGGTGACGCCGCCGGCAGCGGCCACGGTCGAACCGCCGCCGGCCGCGAAACCCGCGAGTCCCGTGGCGAAGCCGCCGGTGGCCGCCAAGCCGGTCGTCACGCCGCCGGCCGAACCGGTGAAGCCCTGGTATCT
Source organism: uncultured Dokdonella sp. (assembly GCA_964587775.1). Taxonomy (GTDB): domain Bacteria; phylum Pseudomonadota; class Gammaproteobacteria; order Xanthomonadales; family Rhodanobacteraceae; genus Dokdonella. The sequence goes on along the minus strand of CAZPLY010000009.1, from coordinate 61,279 downwards.
CGAGCCGTGGGCGCTCGGTGTGGCCGGCGTCGGTGGCCTGCTGCTCGTCCTTGCCGGTCTCGCCGGCATGCGCAAGCGCAAGGGCGCGGCGACCGTCGCACGGCCGTCGATCGCGAGCACGTTCGGCAACTCGCCGATCGCCGATCCGGTCGGCGTCGCGCGCATGAGCGATGCCGAGGAAGAACAACTGCTCGAGCAGGTGCGCAGCGATCCCGGCAATGCCGGTGCGCATCTTGAACTGCTGAGTCTTTACTACACCCAGCGCGACACCGAAAAGTTCGAGGCGGCGGCCGAGGAGATGTATGCCTACGTGGCCGATCCGAACCAGGCCGAATGGCGCGAAGCCCGCGCGATGGGCGAGGAACTCGTGCCGCACAATTCACTGTTCGGTGGCCAGCCCGACCTGACCGGCATGGCCGGCAGCGACCGCGGTAGCTCCGAGGACACGTTCTCGTTCGACGACCCGCCGTCGGGCACGCCCGAGCCGTACGAGTTCCGCGAGCCCGACAGCGCGACCCCGGGCGCCTTCGAAACGACCTCGATGTCGACATTCGATTACGACGCGCCGCCGACGGCGCCGGCCGAATCGTTCGAGTTCGACCTGCCGCCGATCGAACCGGTCGCCGAGGCACCGATCGTCACCGAGTTCGATCTCGAGGACGAACGCGACGAGCCCGCCGCGATCGCCGCCGACGACGAGTTCTTCGCCGGTGACGACGCGATCGGGACCAAGCTCGATCTCGCCAAGGCCTATCTCGACATGGGCGATCCGGACGGTGCGCGCGCGATGCTCGAGGAAGTCATTGCCGAAGGCAACGCGAGCCAGCAGGGCGAGGCGCGCAAGCTGCTCGGCGAGATCCACTGAGCGAGCGCGTTCCGACGCGCAGTCGACAAGGCCGGGAGCGATCCCGGCCTTGTCGTTTCAGGGCCGTGTTGGGAGCCACATGGTTTGAGAAGCCGGGACAACGCGGGATAACGCGGTACTCGATGGCACGGAAACCGCACAACGACGCCAAAAAAAGGCCCGGAACTCGCGCGTCGATCGAAGCAATGCAGGTTTGATAAATCGGGCCGAAACGGGCGCGTTTGCCACATGATTTGATAAATCGAAGGCCGACCCCTGCGGCCTTCGAGGCGTGTTTAAACCGCCATCAACGGGCGGGTGGCGCCCTCCGCTCATCACACGCGAACTCGACGCGCTCAGCGGCCTTGCGCAGCTGCGCGGTGAGCGCCTGCAGCTGCTCGCGGCACAGGCTGCTGATTGCAGCCACGTCGGCCTTGGCCAGGTATGCATCGAGAACAGGCCGCAGGCCGTACAGCGACACCAACGAACGGATCTCGAGCAGCTGGAGCCGACGCTGGGCGTCGGGCCCGATTCCCTGGACGAGCGGCGACCGCTCTTCGAAGCTCGATTCGGCAACGTTCAACAGCCGCCGCAGCTTCGTCACTCTCCCCTGTTCATAGGTCAAAGCTGACTTACTCCCCTGGCCCTGCGGCCCGCGCAAACCGCAGGATTTTAGCCTCCGGAAGCCCTTCTTCGAGGAACTCGTAGATGAGCGTGATCAGCTCCGCGAGTTTAGGTGGCGGCAGGTACTTCCCTTCAAGTGCCTCGGCCGCGAGCTGAATCGCGATCGTCAGGCCCTCGGGTCGCAGAACCTGAGAAGGCGGCGGCTCCTCCGCATCCGAATCAGAGATGAACCACGCCGCCGGCCGGCCCGTAGCCCGCGCGATTGCGTCAAGACGATCCAGCGTCGGGTACGTGTCGCCACTCAGATAACTGTGTAGCGCCCCTTCTGAAAGGCCGCTCAGTTTTCCGAACGTTCGAAGCCCTTGCGATCCGATCGCTTCGCGTAAACGAACGGCGAAGCGTCCGATTCCCGGGCTAAGAATCGGACGTTCCGGCCTTTTCTCGGCACTCGCGTCCGATTCTGTGTAAGTGCCCGTTCCCGTTCGTATTTTCATGCGGTTGCCTCATTATTCCGAGCACTTACGAATCGGACGCTCGGAATGTTGTTGCGCCGTTCGGATTTCCGAGTTATCGTTGCCGTGTAGATAGCCCCGCCATTTACCGGCCACCACGGAGCGCAATCGGATGTCCAGAAAGACCCCTCTCACGCCCGACCAGGTGAAGGCACGCCTTCGCCGCAGCGGCACCACGATCACGCAATGGGCGCTCGCGCATGGCTACACGCGCCGCCAGGTGTATCGCGTACTCAACGGCGTCGCCAAAGGGCACTACGGCCGCGCGCATGAAATCGCGGTCGCGCTCGGCCTGGTGGTGCCCGACGAAGAGCCTAGCACCGCTCGCCCCGGCAGTAATCAGCAATCCCTCGCGGCCTGATCGACATGGCCGCTATCTATCGACACCTGGCCCAGGTCAAAGGGTGGGGATCAGCTGGCCAGTGCCCCGCGTTTCCGTCCGCGAAAACCCCAGCATCGCGCGGAGCCGGTTGCTCCCTCGGAGCGGGCGCCCAAAAGGCGCTGACATGCCTTCCGGATGGCCGCGCGAACTTCTTCTTCGGCGAGGTGCGGGCATGAACGCGCGCGCCTTTATCACTCGCCTGGTGGCGGGCTTTCGGGCTGCGTTTTCGCGTGTTCTGCGTCGAGCGCATCCCACAGGTCATACAGCATGCCCATCGCGCACGCTTTCTCCGTGCAGTGCACATCAAACGCGCGACGCAGCCATTCTTCTGGAACGGGCCGATCGAGCGCTGTTCCTTCTCGGTCGGCTAGTTGAATTGCAAGAGCAACAAGCTGCTCAGTCCATAGACGAGCGAGCAAGTTGCTACTCACTTGGTACGCGGACTTCGGCGATGCGGTCATCGGGCTTCTCCGGCGGCGAAGGATCGGACTGTGGAAGGTCGATCTTAACTGCCGGCGAAGCTCGTCCGTGGAGGCGCGCATGAGCCGTCGCGGACACGCCGTTGGTGACCTGTTCGCCATTCCGCAACCGCCTGCTCCGTTGCCCGGAAGCATGGACTACCGGCTGACGGTCAGCTCGCTCGTCGGCGACATGCTCGCTGCGGCGCGATCGGCCGGCATCGACCGCTTCGAGGTCGCGGCGCGCGCCTCACGCCTGGCTGGCCGCGACGTCAGCAAGGCGATGCTCGACGGCTACACCGCGGAGAGCCGCGAGGAATTCAACTTGCCGCTCTGGCTGGCGCCCGTGATCGAGACCGTTTGCAGCGCGACCACCCTCGGCGATTGGCACGCGAAAGCACTCGGCGGTCGCCTGCACGTTGGCGAGGCCGCGCTCGATGCCGAGATTGGCCGCCTGGAGCGAGAGCGCGAGGTAGCGACCGAACGGCTGAAACAGCTCAAGGAGCTGCGGAGGACGGTGCGATGAAGCGTACTAGCCAGCCCGCGGCGGGCGCACCTTCAATGGCACCGCGCAAGCGTCCTCAATTGTCGACAGCGTTATATCGATACCAAAAAGCGCATGCGGCGACCCTTCGCCGTCTGAATGCCGTTGACCGAGTTCTATCCAAGTTGATCGGAACGCAGCCGCGAACTGCTCGGGCTCGGGATGCGTCTTCACGAGCGACTGCACCGCGGCGACCAAAACAATGAGCTCGCCAGCAACCTGCATCCGCTCTTCGGTGAGTTTCTGGACGGCCAGCGCGAGCGTCCTGATAGCTTCGTTCATTCGGTCTGCTCCCTCGGTGGTGGATGGTGCTGCCCGCACCGCTGCCGAGGGTAGCAGCCCATCCTGCGGAGACCGTCATGACTGACGGCACGCTCTCGTCGATTGCAGAGCGCTGGTTCAGCGCGGCCGAACTGGCGGGATTGCCCGGTTTGCCAGGGACGGAACGACGCGTTCGAAGTCGCGCCGAGAGCGATGCCTGGCAGTCGCGCCCGCGTTCGTTCGGCAAGGGCCTCGAGTATGCCTTCGCTAGTCTGCCGGCACCCACGCAAGCGGCCCTTCTGCTGCGTGATCGCCCGGCGATCGCGCGCGCCGCAAAACCCGTTATGTCCGACGAGCGAATCGCCTCGATCTGGCAGCGTTTCGAGCGCGTGAAACAGCCGCTCAAGGACACCGCAACACGGCGTTTGAAGGCACTGCACGCGGTGGAAGCGCTGGTGCGCAGCGGCACCTCGCAGATGCAGGCGCGCGCGATCGTCGCGACGCAGCTGCGGCTGGATGGCGAGGCCACCGCGAGCGCGGTGAGCATCGCGCGCTGGGAGAACCTCGTGCGCGGCGCGCATCGGTCGGACTGGCTCGCGCTGCTGGTGCCGCAATACGCCGGTCGCCAGGCCAAAGCCGACTGCCCGACCGAAGCGTGGGATCTGTTCAAGGCTGATTGGTTACGCGTCGAAGCGCCGAGCGCCGAGAGCTGCTACGCGCGCCTGCAGCGCATCGCGACGAAGCACCCCGAATGGGAGGCGCTGCCGAGCCTGCGCACGTTCATGCGCCGCATCGAGCGCGAGCTGCCGCGTGCGGTGCGCATCCTCGCGCGGCGCGGCGAGGAAGCGATGATGCGCACGTACCCCGCGCAACAGCGAGACCGCAGCGTGTTCGCGGCGATGGACGCAGTGAACGCCGACGGCCACATGTGGGACGTTGCGGTGCGCTTCCCTGATGGCACGATCGGCCGGCCGGTCATCGTCGGCTGGCAGGATCTCGCGTCGGGCAAGTTGCTCGCCTGGCGCATGGACCAAACCGAGTCGAGCGACCTCGTGCGCCTGGCCTTCGCCGACATGGTCGAACGCTACGGCATCCCGCGCGCGTGCTGGCTCGACAACGGCCGCGCATTTGCCTCGAAGTATCTGACGGGCGGCACGCCGAATCGCTACCGCTTCAAGGTCCGCGAGGAAGACCCGGTCGGCATCATCACGGGCCTCGGAGTCGAGGTGCATTGGGTCACGCCGTACCACGGCCAGGCCAAACCGATCGAGCGCGCGTGGCGCGACTTCTGCGACTCGATTGCCAAGCATCCGGCGTTCGCTGGCGCGTGGATGGGCAACAACGTGATGGCCAAGCCGGAGAACTACGGCAGCCGCGCCATCGAGTGGGAAAAGTTCACCGCCGTCGTCAACGACGAGATCGCCGCGCACAACGCGCGCGCCGGTCGCCGCGCGAAGGTTTGCGCCGGCCGCAGCTTCGATGTCACGTTCGCCGAAAGCTACGCGCGCACCACGATCCGCAAGGCATCGACCGAGCAGCTGCGCACGCTGCTGCTCGCGGCACAGGCCGTGAACGCCAACACGATCGACGGCAGCGTGCATGTCGCCGGCAACCGCTACTGGTGCGAGGCATTGAGCGCGCATGCAGGCCGCAAGGTCGTGCTGCGCTTCGATCCGCTCGCGCTGCACACCGGCGTGCACTGCTACGCGCTGGACAACAGCTACATCGGCTGGGCCGATTGCATCGTGAGCGTCGGTTTTGCCGACACGAATGCGGCGCGCGAACACGCCCGCGCCACCAAGCAGTACCGCCGCGCGAACAAGCAGGTGCTCGAAGCCGAGCGCCGCATGACGGCCGCGCAGGTTGCCGAGCAGCTGCCGACCATCGTGCCCGTCGAACTACCGGCAGCAGGCGTGATCGAGCCGGTATTCGGTCGGCCGACAAGAACGGCTGAAGAACCCGCGCCAATGGCGCGCACCGGCACGGAAGACAGCCGTGCCATCGACCTCAACGACTACTTGAAGCGCCTGCAGGAGGACCGCGCACGCAACGCGTTGTGACGCCCCGGCGCGGTTACAGCCGCGCCGGGGCAGTGATTGACCGACCACCGAGTCAGCAGATCGACAGTACAGACCAACCACGGGGAAATCCTACATGAACGCACACGTCACACCGATTCGCAGCGATGTCATCGGCAACCAGCTTGACCTTCGCGAGCAGCTCCGCGCGATGATGGCGGCCGATCGCACGCTTACGCAGGCCAAGATTTCGCGCGAGAGCGGCCTGTCATCCACGACCGTCAGCCAGTGGCTCGGCGGCACCTATGGCGGCGACAACGCTGCGGTCGAAGAGAAGCTCGTGCGCTGGCACGACCAGACGCAGGCGCAGCGTGCCGTAAACGACCGCATGCCCGTCGCGCCCGAGTACGTCGAGACACAGACCGGCGAGAAGGTCATCGCCGCCCTTCGCTACGCGCAGATCGCGGGCGACATTTCGGTTGTCTTCGGTGGCGCGGGCCTTGGCAAGACGTCAGCGATACGCCGGCACGTCCGCACTGCGCCGAATGTGTGGCTGGCCACGATGACACCGGCCTCGGCGTCGGTCGTTCCCGCGCTCGAAGAGATCGCAGACGCCGTGGGTGCCTCGGTCACTGGCGGCGGCGCTTCGCGACTGCACCGGAGCATCTGCAAGCGCGTTAACGAGACGGCGGGCTTGATCGTCATCGATGAGGCGCAGCATCTCAGTGTCGCCGCGCTCGACCAGGTGCGCAGCATCCACGACGCCACCGGCATCGGCATCGCACTCGTCGGCAACGAATCCGTCTACGCGCGCATGACCGGGGGCAATCGCGCCGCCTACCTCGATCGCCTCTTCTCGCGGATCGGGAAGAAGGTGCATCTGCGCAAGTCCACGACGAGCGACATCAGCGCCATCCTCGACGCGTGGAACATCGGTGGATCGGACTGCCGCGCGCAGCTCGTCGAGATTGCCGGAAAGCCCGGTGGACTGCGCGGCCTGACGAAGGTGCTCCGGCTCGGCTCGATGTTCGCCGCGGCGCAGAGCCGCGCGCTGTGCTGCGATGACATCCGCACCGCCTGGCGCGAGCTGGGGGGTGCGGAATGAAGGCGCTGCTCGCTCTCGTCGTGCTGCTGGCCAGTACGCAAGTCATCGCCGACGACCTGCACATCGTGCGCGTCGATCGCATCGAATCGTTCCAGGGCTGCACGACGACGCGGCTCTACATCACCACGAACCAGGCACACCTGGCGATGTTCTGCCGGGCGCCGCCGATTGTGCGCAAGAACCCGGATGGCCTCACCAAGCCCGGCACCACGATGGCGTGGGACTGGTACGTGAGCGACGGCCAGCACGTCCACATGGGCGAAGGCTGCATGGTACGCGCGCACTTCGAAGGCGCGTACAGCGGAGCGGTGACCGAGTTGGAGTGTCGGCCATGAGCGCCGTCCCGACGATGACGACTCCGCGGCGCTCGCTCTCGACGCCACACCAGCGCTTGCACACCCGCACGCTGATGGAACGGCTGTGCCTCGACGCATGGCAGGTCCAACAGAACCACCAGCGCTTCTTCACGGCGGCGCAGATCGATTTCCCCGGATCTGGCGCCAGCATGGACGTGGTGCTCCGCGGGCTCTCGAAAGTCGAATGCAGGGCGCTTGTCAGCGTGCTGAAAGCGGAGGTGTCCGATGACACCTGATCGTCGCGCCACCGATCGCGTGCCGGACTACACGCCGCCGTGGTGGGTGTCGCTGATTCTGGTCGGCCTGATGTTCGGTCCGGTGGCCGCGTCGGTCTGGATCGGGTGCGGCCGATGAGCGCTCCGGCCTCGATCAAGGAGCTGTCGGCGGCAATCGCACGGCTGCTTGAAGACATCTCGCTGCACGACGATCACGCCGCAGCGGCCGGTGCGCTCGAGGAGGCCGCGGCCGAGGCCCTGCAGTGGCGCGAACTCGTCGACGAATCCGCGCGGCTCGCGAGCGCGCTCAAGGAGGGCACCGACTGATGCAAACCGACCTGTTCGATGCGCAGATCACCCCGCAGCGCGTGCTTGACACGCTGCGCTTCGGCGCCTCGAACGGGATCAGCGCGCGTGCCCTGGTGCGCGTGCTGTGCGGGCAGGAAAACAGCGCCGGCGAGCGTCGCCTGCGCGCCGTGATCGAGGCCTTGCGACTGCAAGGACATCCGGTGTGCGCAACGCCCGACACCGGCTACTTCATGGCCGCGAACGAAGACGAACTGACCGCGACCCTCGCATTCCTCTACCGCCGCGCGATGACCTCATTGCGCCAGGTGGCTGGCGTGCGCCGCGTCGCACTTCCCAACCTTGCCGGACAGCTGCGGCTGCCGGACGGAGAAATCGAATGAACACCGACAGCTTGAAGCCCGGTAACGCGTGCATGAACAGCGCGCTCAAGGTCGCAATGGGCGCGACCCATCGGCTCAACGACGCAGGCGCCACGGTTCTCGACATCTGCGTGCGCGGCGGCACGCCGATCCTGCGCATCGACCGCCAGCCCGCGTTCGTGAGCGGCTCTGCGATGGTGAGCCGAAACAACGGCCTCGTCCGCGAGCGCGTGTTCGTTGCGCGCTACCACGGCGCGCAGATCGAATGGACCGAGAGCACGCCGCGCCGCCTGGCACAAGCGATCGGCGGTGCACCGTGAGCGGCTATCGCACCGGAACGACGGCGCAGATTCGTGCCATCCTCGCCACGGCCGACGTTCCGCTGACGACGGCTGAGATCGTCGACGCTCTGCCGGGCGTCGCGGATCGCGACGCAGTGAGCGCGATTCTCAGTCAGCGCCGCAAGGCTGGCGAGATTGTCACGTCGATTGCCAATGGCAAGCCGGCGTATGCGCTGGTCACGGGCTTCGAGCCGAACCGGGTCGGCAGCAAGCCCGGCGTGCCGAAACCCCGAGCGTCTGCGACCGAGCGCGCCAAGCGCGCCGCGCCACCGGCATCGGTGGAACCTTCAACGCCGGCGCCGCCTGTCGCTGCGGCTCTCCCTCCGAAGCGCAGCAGCAGCGCGGCGGCGTCGGCACAGTCTTCGGCGCCGAGCGCCGATTGTCCGGCGCCTGCTCGATCAAGTGACCTGCTTGACGTGCTCGATCGCCAGACCGCCCGGCCAACCCGCCCGCAGGCCTTCGGGCTGATGGATCGCCTCGACGCGATCGCCAGCGACATCGAAGACGCAATCGGCGATGCGCTCGACGCGGGCCTCGATGCGTCCGCCGTCAAAGCCCTCGTCGCCGCCGGTGCCGGCCTGCGACGTGCCACCCACACCCTGCACAGGAGCCCGTGACATGGCAGCGAAAGCTACGCGTCGGATCAAATCGGCTGCGGCCGAGTTCGCCATTCCGCAATCCCGCGACGACGTCGCCACGTTCATCGCCGGCATCGGCATCGCGCAGCGCGAGCGCGATCGCATCGAGGCCGACATGAACGATGCGCTGGCCAAGCTGCGCGCCACGTACGAGGCCCAGGCCAAGCCCTACGCCGACGAGATCACCGAGCGCACGCGCGGCGTGCAGGCCTGGTGCGAGGCGAACCGCGACACGCTCACGCAGAGCGGCAAGGTGAAGTCGCACACGTTCGCCTCCGGCGAGGTGAAATGGCGCATGCGCCCGCCGTCCGTCGTGATCCGGGCCGCCGATGTCGTGATCGACGCGCTCAAGTCGCTCGGGCTCGGCCGCTTCGTGCGCACGAAGGAAGAGGTCAACCGCGAAGCGATCCTCGCCGACCCGGAAGCCATTGCCGCGGTGAAGGGCATCACGATCAGCCAGAAGGAAGATTTCGTCGTGACGCCGTGGGACACGCGGCTTGAGCAGGTGGCGTGATGGTTGGCGCGGTCGTGGATGCGAACCAGATGAGCAGCGTGGCTGCACCGCGCGTCGTGCCCACGCGTGACGAGTGGAAGGCGATCGAAGAAAAGCTGTCGCTTCCGTACTTCGAAGGTGTCGTGCTGTTGATCGACGGCTACGAAATCAGCCTGCAGGTTTCGCGGCTCAAGAGCCTGCAATTCACCGTCGTGGTGTACGTCAATGGCTGTTGGACCGGACGCATGCTCACCGAGGACTGCGAGGAGCGTCGGCGCTTCATGCGGCCGAGGTCACGCAGCCTGTTCACCGGAAAGAAAAAAGCGGAGATGGAGCGTGCGGTCGGCAAGCGCTACTTCAAGGCGAATTTCGCACGAGTCTTGACCTGGTGGGAACCGAACTGGCCGAGCGTGGGCGCGTTGCGCCGGCATCTGCTGGCCAACAATTCGAGCATCCAGATCGTCAGCGGTTTGCCGAGTGTCGACATCGTCAAGAGGGCGCCATGAAACGCGCGGCCGTGCTCTCGCTCGCCGCCGCCGATCGCCGCCGGAAGGAACTGGCGGCGATCCATGTCATGGCATCGAAGCAGCTGCGAATCGACCAGGACACCTATCGCGCACTGCTGGAACGCGTCACGGGCAAGCGCAGTGCGGGCGACCTGAATGCGCGCGAGCGCACCGCGGTGCTGGACGAACTGCGCCGGCTGATCGGCGGCGGCGTGAAGCGCATGCGCAACGCCGTGCCGCCCGTCGACGAGCCGCAGAACGTGCGTGCCGAGCTGCGCGCGATGGTCAGCAAGGTCGGCGCGATCCTCGAAGAAGCGGACCGCTCGTGGGCCTACGCGCACGGCCTCGCAGTGCGCATGTTCAAGGTTCAGCGCGTCGAGTGGTTGCGCGCCGAGCAGCTTCACCGCCTGATCGCGGCGCTCGCGATCGACCAGAAGCGCCGCCGTGCGCGGCGTGAGGAAACGCCATGAAGTCCGTTCTGAAATTGGCCGTACTCGTGAGCTACTGGCTCTGCGTCGGCGCGTTGCTGATGGGCGGCATGAAGCTTGGCGACTGGTTCCTGCCCGACCCGCCCGCGCCGCGCGTGACGGTCAAGCTCGAGTGTTCGGACGAACCGACAACGGTCGCACCGCGAACGCATGATGGGGAGCGCGACTTGTGAGTGAAACGAAGAGCGCACCGAACAACCTCGTCCACGTCGCCTTCTGCGCGTCGATCGTCGCCGCGGCCGTGGGCCTGCTCTACATCGGCAAGCTGACGGGCGCGGAGTGGGTCAGCACCACCACCTGGATCGCGGCAATCCTCGTGCTCGGCCAGCCCGTCGGCGTCATCGCCACCGGGTTCACGGTGGTTGCCCAGGCGAAGGCTGCGCAGATCCTGAAATCGCTGAAGGATTCGCCATGACCGAGAGTTTGCCCGCATGCGCGTGACGTGCCCTTGTTGCGCCACTGACTTTCCGCTCGAGGCCGGCATGCTCGACGCGGACGGCAAGCGCCTGGCCGCGCTGCTTGCCGGCATGGACGCGACGCTCGGTCGCGCGGTAGTCGGCTATCTAAGGCTCTTCAAACCGGCAAAGACGGCGCTTCGAACGGTGCGTGCGGTGAAGATCGTGCAGGAGCTCGACGCGCTCGTTCGCGTGGGCAGCGTGTGCCAGGACGAGCGCGGCGGCGTGCGACGGCCGACGGCGGCGGCGACGTGGGCGGCGGGAATCGAGCAGATCCTCGCGGCGCCACCGACTGGGCTGCCGCTCACCGGGCATGGCTACCTGCGCAAGATCGTGTTCGGCCTGGCCGACCAGGCTGATGCGAGAGCGGAACGCGCGCAGCACGAATCCATGCGCGCTGGCCACCATCGTGTTGCGCAAAAAGGCGTGAGTCCGCCCGTGGCACGCGAAGATCCGCTGCAGGCTTCGTTGGCGCACCTCAAGCAGCTGTTCGACTACGGCCATTTCAATGAGCGCGAGTACCGCGCGAAGGTGGATGCAGAACGCGCAAAGTTCGCACATCGCGAGGGGGCGACGGATGGCTGAGCAACGCGAGTTGGACGTCGGTGCCGTGACCATGAGCGAGGCGCTCGCCGCGGGCATCGAGGCGCCCGCCGAGAAGTGGGCGAGCACGCTCGCCGATCTGGTCGATCGGTTCGCCGCGCACTACGAGCGCGCGGGCCGCATGCCGGATGACGCCATCGCCGAGGCGCAGACGGTCGTGCTGCTGCTGGCCGATTACACGGGCGGTCGATCCGTGTATCTCCCGCGCGGCACCGCACTGCGTACGGCACTTCGCGACCGCGCGATATACCTTGCCGCGAAGCGCGGCAACACGCAGGCGCTCGCTGCACGCTACGGCCTTGTCGAGCGCCGCGTGCAGCAGATCGTCGCCGAACAACACGCACTGCACATTGCACGCACCCAGGGGGCGTTGTTCGGCACGTAGAGACGGCCCATCTCAGCTACCTACTCGGCGGCGTTCTCGGCGTCGTCGTCTATGAAATCCAACGCATTCGCAAGAAGCGAGTTGTGGACCTCGATGCACTGCTGGAGGATTCCAGCTCGCTCCTTCCAAGGGTCCGAAAGCAGGATCACTATGGCAATCCAGAACGTACTCGAATCCTTTTCGCGAACGAGAGTGCTGGCGTCAGCGGTCGAGATCGCGGGTAGCCCGCGAGGGCCCGCGTACAGCAATTGATTTCGTTGGTTCGCCAGCGTCCGAAGATGACCGCGAGCTTCCTTGGCGCCTTGGTATCTGAAGTGGTCTACAAGTCCGTCGGCGATGAACTTGTTTCGGTCAGACGACTTTCTGGGTTGGAAGACAGCATGAAGCGGAGGGGTCGGATGAGCCGCGAGCCCGGTACCCGGTAGACCTAGCGCAAGCGCCAGTCCTCGCCCTCCGTTGACAGTCTTCGGATAGATGGCGAGCTTTGAGAACGGGGCTTCGTCGTGGTTGAAGAAGCCAGAGAACATTGCCACCGCTGCGTGCACGATCGCGACCAAGCCGACCTTGTGGGAGTGGTCCCTATGCTTGAACTTCTCTGCGCCGGGGTATCTGTGTCGGACCATGCTGTGCATCAATGCAGTGGCTGCCTCCTCCTCGGCCGTAATCGCCCGAAAAGCTGCCATTTCATTGTCGATGCCTAGCAGCGCTCGTGCCTTGTCGAGGTGCGAGAAAGCGCTGATACCACATTGACCAATCACTTCTGGACGCTCCGCGATCGCCTCGCGGACGTACGGCTCGAGGTCGGATAGCTTCATTGGTCGATTCTTCGTTAGGATCGGCAACGCTGGCTTTAAGGCAAGCACCTTGGCATAAAGCGAAACCTTTCGCACCCGACTCCGCGGCATGCACGCATAGCCTGACCGCTGTGCCGACTTTCCCCCGGCACACCTCGGCGGGTGTCGGTTATCAAGCTGGCCGGCACCCGCCTTTTTTGGAGGGTGCATGGATATCTCAGCGTTCCTTTCCCGCGTGTACGCGCGCCTGGCGGCGCAGCCCGTGTTGTGGCTGTTCGCGATTACGCTGGCGGTCGTCGCCGCCATCAACCCGATGAAGATCGGCCTGCTGTTCTGGGGCATCTGCAAGCTCGCGTGCTTCGGTTTTGCGGGCGCCTGGTTGTTCGATCGCCTGTTCCGCAAGTACTCGCCTGACGAGCCCGGCGTCATCGAGGGCACGCTCTGGAAACTCAAGGCGCTGATTGTCGCCGCGTCGATCGTGGCCGGGGCCTTGCTGCCGTGATGAAGCATCTCGGCACGCAGATCGCGGAGGGCATCGCCGCGTTGCTCCTCGTCGCGCTGATCGTCCACCTGTTCACGGGCGGCAAGGCATTCGCTTCGGAGGGCCACGTGCGCATCCCGGCAACGTCGGCGCAGTACCGACTCAGTGTCGAGCGCGAAGCCGGCCTGCAGTGGGGACTCGCGGCGCCGGTGGCGCGCATTGCGGCGCAACTGCATCAGGAAAGCGGCTGGCGTGCCGATGCGAAGTCTGCTTTCGCGAACGGGCTCGCGCAGTTCACGCCGGCCACGGCCGCATGGCTGCCCGATGTGTGCCCGCAAGTCGGCGAGGCCGATCCTTGGGACCCGACCTGGTCGATACGCGCAGCCGTCTGCTACGACGCCTACCTCTACCGGGCCGTGCGTGCCATCGACGAGTGCGAACGATGGGCGATGACGCTATCCGCCTACAACGGCGGACTCGGTTGGGTGCGCCGCGATGCGGCGCTCGCTGCATCCAAGGGCGCCAATCCTGCGGTGTGGTTCGGTTCGGTCGAGCTGTGGACCGCGCGCGCCGCCTGGGCGCGCGAGGAGAACCGCGCCTATCCGCGGCGCATCCTGCTCACGCTCGAGCCGGCTTACATCGCGGCAGGCTGGCCCGGCGAGGCCGCGTGCCCATGAACCTCGTCGTGATGGGTGTCCTGCTTGCCCTCGTCGTCGCGCTCTCCGCCATCGGCGGCTACGCCTGGCGCGACAGTCGCGCGGTACGCGAAATCGCCGCCGCGAACGACGACACAAACCGCTGCACCGAAGCGGCCGCGCTCAAGCAGACCGTGCTCGATCGCGTGACCACGACGCTCACCGATCTGCGCAAGCGCCACGCGGACATGAAGGCCGCCGCCGACGCGGCCATCGAGTCGCGCGACCACGAGATCGCCGCCCTCAAGCGCGAGGAAACCGCGCGCACCGACCGACTCAGGAAAGCAGGTCATGAAGATCCGGAATGCACCGCGTTGGCTGCCATGCCTGTTTGCACTGCCGTTGCTCGCGAGCTGTGGCCTGTTCAAGCGGCCGGCCGTGATCACCCGACCGGCAATCGTTGAAGTCCCCGTGCCCGTATATCGCTCAATTCCTGATGCACTGACGGCGCGGATTCTTCCGCCGCCACGACCGCCATTGCTGTGCGCGCTCAACGGTGCATCCGTGATGTGCGCGCTGGACGTGATCGCGACGATTCCCTCATGGGACGCAGCGCTGCAGCAGTGCAACGCGGACCGGATCAAGGTGCGCACGCTCGGGGGCACCGATGTCCTGCCGTGATCTGTATCGCGACATGATCGAGCGTGCGGCCGCGCTCGAGCAGAGCGCCTGCTCGCTCGGGCGCAATGCGAAATGCCCGCATGTCAGCGACTCCCACAGTGTTTCGATGGAACACAGCGCACTCCTGAAGCGCGAGCACGCCGCCGATCTGCGCAAGTTTGCCGCGAGGCTGCCGCGATGATCGACGGCAAGAAGCTCGTCGACGAAGTATCCCTGCGCTGGGACCGCGAGGCCTCTGACCTCGAGCGCGCGGCCGCGCGCGCCGACACGCCGATCGAGCGGCGCCTGCAGGAAATGCACGCGCGCGTGAAGCGCGGCTGCGCGCAGGAGCTGCGCCTGGAAGCACAGAAGGTGACTCACCGTGGCCGATGACATCGACCGCGCGCAGGAACGCGAGCAGCTCGATCGCGACATGGCGCTCCGCGCGGCGAAGGAGCGCATCGCGGCCTCGTTCACGCCGCGCGATCCGCGCGTGGCTGACTTCTGCATCGAATGCGACAACCCGATCGAACCTGAGCGCCTCGCGGCCCTCAACCGCAAGACGAGCCGCTGCGCGGAATGCGCGAGGGCGCACGAAGCCATGTTCCGACGCGCGGGGAAGCAATGGAATCGCTGACGACCAGCAACCTGCTGACCCTCGCGCACGTCGCCACGATGCTGCTCTGCATGGCCGTGAGCGTCTTCCTGTATCGACGCACTGCCGATACCAAGGCCCTTGAGGCCGTGCGCGAGGCGCACGACCGTGCGTCCGGTGAACTGAAGACGAAGATGACAGCGCTCACGCAGGAGCTGCGCATCTCCTCCGCGCGCGACGGCGAGATGCACACGCGCATCAGCATCCTCGAAACACAGATGCGCCACGTGCCCACGCATCAGGACCTGATCCTCATCAAGAACGAATTGAAGGATCTGAACTCGACGGTCGCCGCGGTCAACGAGCGCAGCGAGAGCACCGTCGAGATGGTGCAGTCGATCCACAAGTACCTGCTGGAGCGCAATCGCCCATGAACTTTGCCGAACACCTCGCCGCCGACCAGCGCCTTGTGCTGGTGCGCCTGCTGGCGGACGCGCCCGCCTTCAAGCAGAACAGCTCCGTGCTGGCCATGCAGATGGATCATCTCGGCTGGTCGATGTCGCGCGATGCCGTCAAGGGTCATCTGGCCTGGCTCGCCGAGCAGGGCCTCGTGGCCAACGCCGAGCCGATCCCCGGCCTGTTCGTGGCCACGCTCAGCGCGCGCGGGTTCGACGTGGCCAAGGGCCGCGCCGTGGTTCCGGGCGTTGCACGGCTGGCGCCCTGACGATGGCCCGCAAGTCGCGCAGCAACATCACTCGCCTGCCGGTCGAGCAGCGCGCCTATATCGAACGCCTGCTGCGCGAGGATCGACTCACGCTGTCGGAAATGATGGACGCCGTGCGTAGGAAATTTCCTACCGCCGATGTCAGCCGAAGCGGATTGCACCGCTATCAGGCGAGCTTTGACGAGCTGACCGCGCGCTCGCGCGAGATCCAGAGCATGGCCGATGCGCTCGTGGAGAACCTCGGCGAATCGACCGGCGACAAGGCCGGCGCCCTGCTCGCCCAGGCGGTGACCACGCTGGCCGCAAACGCGGCGCTCAAGGCGCACGACGACGACGAGATCACGATCAAGCAGATCGGCGAACTCGCGCGCGCCGCAAAGGCCGCGATGGATGCGCGGCGCATGTCGCTGCGCGAACGCCAGGCGCTGCGCGACGAAGCGCGTGCCGAGATGGCGCGTGAGCAAGATGCGCAGCTGGCCAAGGTGGTCAAGGAATCGGGCCTCTCGGAAGACACTGCAGCGACGTTCCGTCGCAAGGTGCTCGGCATCAAGTGACCGCCGCAGCCGCCGCCGTCCGCGATGTCCTGAACCAGGCGCTGCCGCGCACGGCCGCGGCCGACTACGGCTCGGACGCGCCGCCAGTGTTTCTCGATTACCAGGCGCGCTGGGTGCAGGACGACAGCCCGCTCAAGATCGGCGAGAAGTCGCGCCGCGTCGGCCTCACCTGGGCCGAAGCCGCCGACAACGTGCTGATCGCCGCGCGCAAGCTCGAGTCGGGCGGCATGAACGTCTATTACATCGGCTACAACATGGACATGGCCATCGAGTACATCGAGGCCTGCGCCATGTGGGCGCGCGTGGTGAGCGAGGCGGCCGATGCGATCGAGGAAGGCGAGGAAGTGTTCGTCGAGGGCAAGGACGAGCGCGCGATCAAGACCTACACGATCCGCTTCGCTTCTGGCTTCCGCATCGTGGCGCTTTCGTCCCGGCCGGCGAACCTGCGCGGCAAGCAGGGCGTCGTCGTCATTGACGAGGCCGCGTTCCACGGCCAGCTCGACGAGCTGCTCAAGGCGGCGCTCGCGCTGCTGATCTGGGGGGGGCGCGTGCGCGTCATCTCGACCCACGACGGCGATCAGAACCCGTTCAACGAGCTGATCACGCAGATCCGCTCCGGTGAGCGCAAGGGCAGCGTCCACCGCATCACGTTCCGCGAGGCGATCGACGATGGACTTTACCGGCGCGTGTGCCTGCGCCGGCGCATGGACTGGACCGCCGAGGGTGAAGCCGCGTGGATCGACGAGGTGTATGCGTTCTACGGGAGCGCCGCCGACGAAGAGTTGGACGTGATCCCGTCGCAAGGGTCGGGTGCGTGGCTGACCACGGCGCTGATCGAGGCGCGCATGCACGAGGCACCGGTGTTCCGGCACACGTGCCCGCGCGGCTTCGAGCAGCTCCCGGACGACGAGCGCCATCGCACCGTCCAGGCGTGGCTCGACGAGGAAGTCGCGCCCGCGCTCGCGAAGCTCGACCCGGAGCTGCGCAGCGTGTTCGGCCAGGACTTCGGCCGCAGCGGCGACCTGACTGTGTGGGTGCCCGCGCAGATCGAGAAAAACCTCCGCCGTCGCGTGCCCTTCATCGTCGAGCTGCGGAACATGCCGCACCGACAGCAGTACCAGGTCGCGAAGTTCATCATCGAGAAGCTGCCAAGGTTCCAGCGCGGTGCGCTCGATGCGCGCGGCAACGGTCACGCGCTGGCCGAGGCCCTTGCCCAGGACTACGGCTGGAACCTGATCGAGCTGGTGATGCTGAGCGAGCCTTGGTATCGCGAGCAGATGCCGCCGCTCAAGGCGGCGTTCGAAGACGACACGATCACGCTGCCGCGCGACAGCGACATCCTCGTCGACCTGCGTGCCATCAAGATGGTGCGAGGCGTCGCGCGCGTACCCGACAAGAAGACCACCGGCGCGGACGGTGGCCAGCGACACGGCGACGCCGGCATCGCGGTCGCGCTCATGCACTACGCGAGCCGTACCGACGTCGAGATCTACGACTCACACCGCGTGCAGCCCGGCGAAGACGCTGACACGGAGCGATCCATCAAGCGCGGCGCCGGTTGGCGCACTCAGCGAGGAATCTGGTAATGGCGCTCTCTCGAATCCTCGGCCCGGACGGTCAGCCGATCCGCCTGGAAGACCTTGGCGAAGAAATCTCCGCGCCGCGGCTCACCGGCGTGCGCCAGGTATGGCACGACTCGGTCGCCGACAACCTGACACCCTCGCGCCTGGCGCGCATCCTCAAGAGCGCGGCGCAGGGCGATGCGGATGACTACCTGACGCTCGCGGAAGACATGGAGGAGCGCGACCTGCACTACGGCTCCGTGCTCGGCACGCGCAAGCTTGCGGTCGGCGGACTCGATGTGCGCGTCGATTCGATCACCGACGACAAGGCCGACGTGCGCATCGCCGATGCCGTGCGCGGCTTTGTCGCAGCGCCGGAGTTCGGCGAGCTGGTGTCGCACCTGGTCGATGCGCTCGGCAAGGGCTATGCCGTCAGCGAGATCGTGTGGGACCGCAGCGGACGCGAGTGGCAGCCGACCTATCGCGACCGCGATCCGCGCTGGTTCGTGTTCGATCGCGAGACCGGGCGCGAGCTGCGCCTGCGCGACGAAGCGGATGCGATGCAAGGCATTGCGCTCGCGCCGTACAAGTTCATCGTGCACACACCGAAGATTCGCAGCGGCCTGCCGATCCGCGGCGGCCTCGCGCGGCTCGCGGCCGTCGGCTACATGTGCAAAGCCTGGTCGTGGCGCGACTGGATGGCCTTCGCCGATATCTATGGCCTGCCGATGCGCGTGGGCAAGTACGGCCCGAATGCGAGCAAGGACGACATCGGCAAGCTGATGGCAGCAGTGGCCAACCTCGGCAGCGACGCCGCGGCCGTCATGCCGCAGTCGATGTCGATCGAGTTCGAGCAGGCCGCGCAAACCGCGGGCGCTGGCGACTTCTTCGAGAAGCTGGCCACGTTCTGGGACAAGCAGATCAGCAAGGGCGTGCTCGGGCAGACGATGACGGCCGACGACGGCGCGTCGCTGTCCCAGGCGAAGGTCCACAACGAGGTTCGCCTCGATCTGCTGAAGGCCGACGCCAAGGCGCTGTCGAACACGCTCAACCGGATGCTGGTGCGTCCGTTCGTGGATCTCAATTTCGGCAGCGGCCGCTATCCGACGCTGGTCGTCGAGGTGCCCGAGCCGGAAGACACGAAGCTGCTCGTCGAAGCGCTCGGCGTGCTCGTGCCGCTCGGCCTCGAGGTCGAGCAGTCGATCATCCGCGACAAGCTCGGGTTGCCTGATCCGGCGAAGGGAGCGGTGCTGCTGCGTGCGGCGCCGCCGCCTGCAGAGCCGCCGCCCGCACCGCCACCCGCGCTCAACCGGGCGACGAATGGCGAGATGCGGGGCGACTACCTCGAAGCGCTCGCGGACACGATGGCGGCGCGCGCCGGTGGCGCAGTGGACGCGTGGATCGCGCGCATCCGCGCCGAGGTCGCCGAGGCCTCCGGCTACGATGACCTGCTCGGGCGTCTGTCCGTGCTGCTGACCGAGCTGCCGCTCGACGAGCTGGGCGATGCGCTGGCGCAAGGCTTCAGCACGGCCGCGCTGGCCGGGCAGTCCGACGTGCGGGACGAGGGCAATGCCTGACGTCCGCATCGGCTACCGCCCGTTCCCCGAGCAACAGGCGTACTTCCGTCGCAAGGTGAACATGCCCAGCG
Source organism: uncultured Dokdonella sp. (assembly GCA_964587775.1). Classification (GTDB taxonomy): domain Bacteria; phylum Pseudomonadota; class Gammaproteobacteria; order Xanthomonadales; family Rhodanobacteraceae; genus Dokdonella. The sequence continues at coordinate 41,730 of CAZPLY010000009.1, read as the reverse complement.
AGCGCTGGGATGACCTCAAGCACGGCGAGCACGCGCACGGCTTCATGGCCGCGGGCGTGGCGCGCGCCGACGTGCTCGACGAGATACGCGGCGCCGTCCAGGCCGCGATCGACGATGGCGAGGGTTACGGCGCGTTCCAGGCGCGCTTCGAGGACATCGTGCGTCGGCACGGTTGGCCCGGTGGCGCCGGCAACGAATCCGACGCACGCCGCGCCTGGCGCATGCGCACGATCTACCAGACCAACCTGCGCACGAGCTACATGGCCGGACGCTGGCAGGAGCTGCAGGCGTTCCCTTTCCTTCGCTACCAACACAACACCGTCGCCAACCCGCGCGAGCAACACCTGGCATGGAACGGCTTGGTGCTGGCCAGCGACGATCCGTGGTGGGACACGCACTACCCGCCGAACGGCTGGGGCTGCCGCTGCACCGTGACCGGCGTCGGCAAGGGCCGTATGCGCGTGCTCGGCAAGGACGGTCCCGATCCGACACCGGAGCCTGGCGAGGGCGATCCGCCACCCGAGTGGGCCTATCACCCTGGCAAGGCGGCGCGCTCGCTCCCGGCCGCGGAGGCGTTCGGGCGCAAGGTGATGGGGCTACCGCCGGAGTGGCGCCAGATCGCGCTGGATGACGCGCAGCGGCGGCGCGTGGACTGGTTCGCTGACTACCCCTCTAAAGTGGATGACGTGGCGGAAAGTCTGAACTTCGGCCGAGCGCCGCGAACCGATGCGAGTTTTCGCTCGCCCATCGGATTCTTCCCGACCAGGCTCACTGACGCCATTGAGAGAGGGGTTGATAGCAAAGGGCGCTCACTGGTCCATGATCGGAGTGGGAAGCCGATGGGCGAGCTGCCGCGGTCGGTCCTGCTGGCCATCAAGGACGAACGCATCGCGCACGCGCTGCGAGACAAGAAGGTCGAGGATCGTCCGGGGTTGCGCGACGTTCTTCGCGCAGGCCTTCGCTCGCTGCCGGAGTGGTTGGGGGCCGAAGGCACGCGCGTGCTGTGGCAGAAGTCCCCGCAGTCGCTGGTGTTCGCACGACCGATGGGCAATGGAGGCTTCATGACGGCGGTGTTTGCTACCGACCCGCGAGCGCCCGGAGCCCTTTGGCTGCGAACGATGGAGGTCGAAAGCGATGCCAGTCTTCGCGGCCTGCAACACGTGGTTGATCTATGAGCTGCCCGGCGCGGGGCGGGATTCCAACCCGCAGTCCAGCGCGCTTTGCGCGCGCCCCGATGATGGCTGATTCTCGGCTCTACCGCGCCGGGCGTGAGGGAATCCTAGCATGACCGACGCCCTCACCATCACCATCGACGACACCGCCGTACAGGCCGCGTTCCAGCGCCTGCAGCGCCTCGGGCAGGATGCCAGCCCGATGATGGCCGAGATCGCCGAGCACCTCCTGGAGAGCACCCAGCGCCGCTTCGACACCGGCATCGGGCCCGACGGCCAGCCCTGGGCGAAGCTGCGCGACGGCAGCGGCCGCACGCCGCTGCGGGTGTCCGGCACGCTGCGCGATCAGATCTTCACGAGCCACGGCCCGGACTTCGCCGAGATCGCCGCCACGACGAAGTACGCGCGATGGCACCAGGAGGGGGTCGATCACCCGTGGGTCATCCTGCCCCGGAGCGGCCAGGCGCTCGCCTTCCCAGGCAAGGACGGCAAGAAGATCGCGCGTCGCAAGGTCACCCATCCCGGCCTGCCGGCGCGCCCCTTCATCGGCCTGTCCGACCAGGACCGCGCCGACATCGGCCATATCGCCTCTGCCTACCTCGAGGACGCCGCCGAGGGCGGTTCGTGAGCCGGCCGCTTGTGCGGGCCTGTGGGGCGATCCTGGCCCCGAGGCGCGCCCACACCCCTGCCGGTAGGGCGCGCGGGGCTTTTAAACGCACTTTGAAGGCATTTAAACGCGGTGCTAGGCTGCCCCGACGGATGATCGAGGCGCATATGGCGCTCGTGCGCAGTGAAGCGCCTTGGTCTCCACATTTGAGACCACAGGGGCAAAGCATGAAGGATGCGCAGATCTCGTTTCACTGCTTTCGGGTCACAAACAGGACGCAGAACGGCCACACTCTTGAGGTATTGATCAGAGCGATTCTTCGAGACCCATTGAACGCCAGAACACGTAGCGGCGTGCGCCTCGATGGATTGAGGCGTGTTCGAGCCGCTAACGGTCTGCGGAAATGGTTCTTGGAGTTCACCAGGATTCGAGATACGCATGGCCCAGGAAAGACGGGCTATGGAACACCCGTTGAGGACCTTGATCTCGCTCAGGACGAGTACTTCGGTGAAGAAACGATGGCGCTCTTCTTGCCGGACTCGGGTCACATCATCCTGCAGTACAACCACTATGGTGTCCGCGTCGGCGCTATGCAGGACTACTTTAGCGAGTATCTCGCGGCCGCGAACAACGTGTTTGAGTTCAGCGTGCTGTTGGACGCAACGGCTGATCAGAGGTTTCGCGCCCACGGAGAGACGCGCCGCATCTCAATTGGCGTCGATCTCCAGAAGCTCACCGCAGCGAACCGGGTAGCCGGCGATGCGCTGACTGAGATGGTTGTTGACGCGGAGAAGTATGGCGCGCTCAACGTGACCATTACCCTTTCGGTGGGAAGGAGCAAGAAAAATGCACTCAATGGTCGAGTACGCGACGCTCTTGCAGGACTTATCGGCAGGGCTGGTGATGCCGTGACGTCGGCAGAAGTCACTGGGCGGCGCGGCCAGAACGATCGATTCGAGGTCATCGACCTCGTTCATCACAAGCTTGTATATAGCGAGCCCGTGAAGCCCACGCCAAGCCGTCGCCTGCCAAGTACTACTATCCGGCATGCATTGGAGCGAGCGCGCACGCTTTGGGAGGCTAGGCTGTAGTGGGTGTGACCGCCCTCCAGCGCGAGCGTTGGTCACCTTGGGTCGCCGGGCTTTCGTACGCCTTGCTGGCAGAGGTGTTGCTGTCCCAGTCATTCATCGTCGCGCCGAAAGAGCGCGAAGAGTATCTCGCCGCACTGCTGTCAGTCGGAGGGATCTTCGCGGGCTTTATGGCCACGCTCAACGCGATGCTCTTCGCAATGAACGAGCGAACACGGAAGCGCCTTCACAACAGCGGGTATGAAGCAGACTTGCGTACGTACGTCGCAGAAGCTGTCTATGGAGCCTTCGTGATTTGCGCATGTAGTCTGGCTGCATTCTTCATGGAGTCGTCGAACGAAGTTAACGCCGTGTTGATCGGCATAGCTGTTTTCACCTTAGCCGCAGTCATTCGTGTGTCTGTAATTGGTACGCGACTTCTCTCCCTTCGGTAACGGGAATCGAGTCGATCGATGGTCGCCGTCGTGGCAATCAAGGTGTTGCGCGGCAATGCCAGCAGCGAAACCTTTCGCACCCGATGAGGTGAGGCATCCCGGCACTCTGGCCGGGTCATGCCAAAACGCAACCCTCTCTTCGGAGCTTCCCATGTAGCCCTCTGCACGGACCTCTCTCGGGCCGCCGATGCCGGCGCGCCTGGAGAGGTCGAGCTGATTCCTGCTGGCCCCGACATCACGGGCCGCGATGGCCGGCGCTGGTTGTTCGACGACGCGGCCGGTACCTCAGTGATCCAGGCATTCGCTGCGCGCAACGCCGCGTTGCCGATCGACTGGGAACACGCGAGCCAGCATCGCGCGCCGAATGGCGAAGCCGCACCCGCCGCCGCGTGGATCGAGCGCATCGAAGTGCGCGATGGCGCGCTGTGGGGCACGGTCAACTGGACCGAGCGTGGGCGCAACCAGGTTGCCGCGCGCGAGTACCGCTACCTCTCTCCCGTTTTCGATTTCGAGCCCGCCACGGGCCGCATCGTTCGCCTGGTGTCTGCCGGGCTGACCAACCTCCCCAACCTTCACCTGCAGGCGCTCAACGCCGAAGGAGACACCATGAATCGTTCCGCCCTTCTGGCCGCGGCCCTCGCCGCCGTACTCGGCCTCAAGCCCGAGGCCACCGATGACGAAATCGCCACCGGGCTCAACGCGATGAAGAAGAAGCTCGACGACGAGACGGTGCGTGCGCTCAACGCCGAGCGTTCCGCATCCACGCCGTCGCTCGAGCGCTTCGTCCCGCGCGTCGATCACGACGCGGTCATCGCGCGCGCCACGAATGCCGAGAAGGCGCTCAAGGATCGCGATGCGGCCGACTTCACCGCCCAGGTGAAGACCGAGATCGGCGCCGCCCTCAAGGCCGGCAAGATCACGCCGGCATCGGTCGAGTACTACACCGCCACCTGCAGCGATCGCGAAGGACTCGAACGCTTCAAGGCGTTCGTCGCCGGCGCGGCCGTGATCGCGCCCGACGGTGAAGCCGAGAAGAAGCCGGCGGCCACCGGCACCGCACTGAACGCCGAAGAGCGCGCGGTCTGCCAGGCCACCGGCATCTCGCACGAGGAATTCGCCAAGCGGCGCGACGCGCTGGCTGCGGCGTAGGCGCCGCCCTCGCTCACCGATTCATCCATTCCTGAAACCGACCCGGAGAAGCCGCGATGACCGCGACCACCGTCGAACGCAACACCAAGACCCGCGCAGCGGACGACTTCTCGTTCCCGATCGCGGCCAGCGTGAAGGTGCTCAAGGGCACCATCGCGTACCTCAACACGTCGGGCTACGTCGAGCCGGCGATCACGGCCACCGGCAAGGTCGGCGCGATGGTCGTCGCCGAGACGGTCGACAACAGCAGCGGCGCTGCGGGCGCGCTGCAGGTGCCGATGCGCCGCGGCTGCTGGAAGTTCGCCAACAGCTCGTCCGCTGACGCAATCACCAACGCCGATTACGGCGCGACCTGCTACGTCGTCGACAACCAGACGGTGGCCAAGACCAACGGCACGAACACCCGTTCGGCCGCCGGCACCGTGCGCGGCGTCGATGCGGACGGCGTCTGGGTCGAGTTCTGAATCGGGGCCTTCCCCGCACTCATCACGCACCAGGAGAAACACCCCGATGATCATCAACAACACCAACCTGAAAGCGCTTTTCGTCGCCTTCAGCGCGGCCTTCGGCTCGGGCCTTGGCCAGGCCGAATCGAACTACCTCAAGATCGCCACCGTCGTGCCTTCGACCACGAAGACGAACGAGTACGGCTGGCTCGGCAAATTCCCGAAGATGCGCGAGTGGATCGGCGACCGTGTCGTCAACGGCATGGCCACGCACGGCTACTCGATCCGCAACAAGGATTTCGAGCTGACCGTCGGCGTCGATCGCAACGACATCGACGACGACAACCTCGGCATCTACACGCCGATGATGCAGGAGCTCGGCCAGGCGGCTGGCGAGAATCCCGACGAGCTTGTGTTCGCGCTGCTCAAGGCCGGCCCGTCCACCGTCTGCTACGACGGCCAGTACTTCTTCGACACCGACCATCCGGTGATCGCGGCCGACGGCACGACCGAGTCGCAATCGAACTGGGACAACAACTCCGGTTCGGGCACGGCCTGGTACCTGCTCGACACGCGCCGCGCGCTGAAGCCGCTGATCTTCCAGAACCGCAAGGCACCGAAGTTCGTCGCCAAGGACAAGGATACCGACGACAACGTGTTCGATCGTCGCGAATACGTCTACGGCGTCGATTCGCGCTGCAACGTGGGCTACGGGTTCTGGCAACAGGCGTACGGCAGCCGCAAGACGCTCGACGAGACCGGCCTGATCGCGGCGTACACCGCGATGACCGAGCGCAAGGGTGACAACGGCCGCACGCTGGGCATCAAGCCGAGCCTGCTCGTTGTGCCGCCGTCGCTCGAGTTCGCCGCCCGCAAGCTGGTCAACGCGACCACGCTGGCCAACGGCGCGGACAACGTGCTGAAGGGCCTGGTCGAGGTCATCAGCGATCCGCGCCTGGCCTGATCGGCCGCACCCGTAGCAGCACGCACGCAACAGGCGGCGGGAAGCCCAACACCTCCCGCCGCCTGATTGTTCACCAGGAGTATTGCCATGTCCGAAAAGAAGCCCGCAACGATCCTCGTGCGCTCGAAGACGGAACGCTTCCGTCGCGCCGGCATCGAGTTCACGCGCGAGGGTGTCGAGATCGACCCCGCGACGCTCACGCCCGAGCAGGCCGAGATGATCAATGACGAGCCGTTGCTCTCCGTTGATGGCGGCGAGATCGAGGGCAGCGCCGAGCCGGCCAAGCCGAAGGGCAAGTCCAAGGGCGCGAAGTAAGCCGCCATGTACGTCACGCCCGCGCAACTCGCTGACGGCTCCGAGGCCGCCAAGGAACTCGCCGAACTGTTCGGCGTGGACCAGGCGTTGCTCGTGGCCGTCATCGCGGGCGATGACACCGGCAGCTGGGAGCCTGACGACGTAACGGTGGCCGAGGCTGCCCTCGCCAGCATCGAGCGCTTCATCACCCAGACCGATGGCGAGGTAGACGCGCGCCTCGCGGTGCGCGGCTACACGCTGCCGATGAGCGCGGTGCAGTTTCCTGTGCTGACGGTGTGGGCACGCGCGATCGCGCGCTATCACCTCAACCGCCAGCGCGACAAGACCAACGAAGAAAGCGGGCGCGTCGAACGCGACTATCGTGACGCATTGCGCGCGCTCGATGCGGTCGCCGCCGGCAAGCTGTCGCTCGGCGCCGGCGATCCGCTCGCCGCAGGCAGCAGCGACCTCGGTGCGGTGCGCATCGAGAGCCAGCCGCGCATCTTCTCGCGCGATTCGACGCGGAGGCTCTGATGCTCGGGCCGTATCCCACCAACGCGGTGATCGAGCAGCTCGCACTGAGCAGCGAACTGAAGATCGTCGACGGCGCGGCCGGCCTCGAGATCGCGCTCAACACGCCGCCGCGTGCCGAACCTGCCGTGTACGTGATCACCGAAGAAACGTCCAAGGGTGGCGCCGACTTCACGGAGTACGGCCGCGCGCGCGTGCAGGTTGTCGTGAAGGCCGTCATCTGGGTGCGGCATGCGGGCACGGCCGAGACGGGTTCCAAGGCTGTGGCGCGCATGCGCGAAGCCGAAGCGGTCGTGCGTGACCAGCTGCTCGGCTTCGTGCCTGCCGACGTACGCGCCGAGGGCCTCACGTTCCGCGCATCCGGCGCCGACAAGTACTACGGCAACAGTCTCATTCGCCAGGTGCTGTTCGACGGTGCCTACGACCTCACGAAGGAAAGCCCATGAAGCCCCGCGTCAACCCGCGCGACATTCCGTTCCCTGCTGCCGGTGGCGCGTATCGCGTTGCCAGTGGCGCGCTCGTCGAAGAGCGCGCGCCCGCGCCGGCCGCGAAGCCCAAGGCCGCGCCGAAAGCCGCGCCCACCGAAACCCCGATCGCGGCGGCAGACCGTCGCGGCAGCCCCCAGGAGTAAGCCTCAATGACTCAGCCCGCACTCGACTATTTCCGCAAGCGCGCGGTCCTGCTCAAGGCCGAATCGGTTGAAGGCACCGACCCGACGCCGGTTGCCGGTACCGATGGCATCCGCCTGTTCGATGGCTCCAGCTCAACGGAGTACGACGCCGTCGATCGCAACGAAGACAAGCCGCACTTCGGTGCCAGCGCGTTCGTCGTCGCCAACCGGCGCGCCACCGTCCAGGGCACGTTCGAACTCTATCCGCCGGCGACACCAGGCGCCGTGTCGACCTCGGATGCCGATTGCTCGCGCATCCTGCTGCCCGCCGCGATGGCCGTGACCAAGGATGCGGTCAACGACATCACGCGCTACAACCCGATCAGCGCGGCGATCCCAAGCGCGACTGCGTACTGGTACCACACGGCCACGCTGCTCAAGGTGACCGGCGCGCGCGCCAATATCAGTTCGCTCGGCATCGAGATCGGCCAGCGCTTCACGGGCCAGGCTTCGATCATGGGCGAGTACGCCGAGGTGTCGAACGCAGCCATGCCGAGCGTCACGCTTCCCACCAAGGTGCCGGTGGTATCGAGCAAGCGCAATTCCGAGCTGCTGCTCGGCACGCTCGTGCGCGGCGCAACGGCGAGCACCGACGGCGTGCCGCTCGTCGACTTGCACACCTGGGCGAAGGCGCTGCGTATCGACTTCGGCAACGCGCTCGGCTATCGCGAGTACACCGAGAAGGGCGTGGCCGGGATTACCGATCGCGCAGGCACCTTCACGATGCGCCTGGCGAAGACCGACATCACGGCGGACTTCAATCCCTGGTACGTGCGCGACAACGGCATCGTGCTGACGGCCGCCTATCGCATGTGGGAGCTCGACACGAAGGTGGGCCTCTACAGCGAACTCGGCATCCGCGCGCAGATCGAGCAGATCACGCCGACGGACATCGACGGCGACTACGGCTGGGAGATCACCGGCCGCTGCATTCCGTCCTCGGCCGGCAACGACGAGTTCTACATCGCTTTCGGCGACGACACGCCGTAAGCCACCTGAGCAACGCGCCTGGTGGGGCGCTTGCCGATGCGTGGCCGGTTCGCCGGCCCGCATCGTTTCCACCACCACCCTTGACCACCACGAAGGAAACCCACCATGTCCACCACGCTCAAGCTTGCCATCGTCGCCACCGCTCCGATCCGTATCGGCATCTCGATCCCGCCCGAAAACCCGACCATCAAGGGTCACTTCATCGGCCACGCGAAGCTGCGCTCGAAAGTCGAGAACAAGGAGCTGCTCGAGAAGTTCGGCGACTGGGAAGGCGAAGGCGATGCAGACGCCGCCCTGGTGCGCGAGCTTTACGAGGGCTTCGAGGGCCTCGGCGACGACACCGGCGAGCTCAAGGGTGAAGCCGCGTTCACGGCCGTGCTGACCGGACCGCTGTCTTCGTATCTGACGCCGGCCGTTGTCCAGGCCTACTTCGAGCAGTACGGCGAGGCGCGCCGGGGAAACTCCGGGAAGCGGCGCTCGCGCTGAGCGGGCACCGCCAGGGCGAGGCGTACTCCGATGACGAAGGCGACGATCGCGGAACGGTCGAAGTCTCCCTTGCCGATGACGGCGAGGACGATGCCGATCGCGCGATCGTCCTCGACGTCAACGTGTGGCCGTGCAACCTCGACGCCGTTGCCGTGTTCCGCGCCTGCGAGATCGGCGCGGTCGGCACGATGGCCGGCCTCTACTGGACCGGCATCGCTGCTGTCGAGCTGCGCGCCGCGCTCGTGCTGCTGCGCATCGCGCGTGGCGACTGGACCGACCTCGCCGACGACGTGCGGTACATGGGCAGCGAGGTTGCCGCGGAGCGGAATCGGCGGGCGCAGAGCAGTGCGCGCAGGCGCAAGAATGGTTGACCAAGGAGACCGTCAATGGAACTCAACGACTTCAAGCTGCTTGATGCCCTTTTCCTCGGCCTCAACCACCCCGGCGCGGCGGCGGTCCTGCAGGCCAGTGCACGCATTGACTGGAAAAGCGGTGCACTCCCGATGCCGAAGTGTTTCCTCGTGCCGCTCGCTTCGCCGGAAGGCAAGCCGATCGGCTTCGTGGAGTTCCGGTTCCTTGCTACAACAGGCGATCAAGCACGCTTTGCAGCCACTGCAGTCCATTCGGTGCGTGACGCAAAGCGCCTTTCACTCCCTCGGTTGCCAGCACTTTCACCGCTTCCGCGGGGAGCGCCTTGATCTGGCCAATGAGCTTGCGCTTGACTGTTTCGGGCTCGGTCGATTCTTCGACTTCCCGCACGAGCAGCGCCTGCACGCTGGCAACGTCCAGGCGAACGGTCACCACACCCAGGATCGCGCCCAAGCCGCCGTCATCCGCCAAAAAGTCGACGCCCTTGGCCGTGATGCTCATCTGGCGAAGCTGCGAGCCGCCCGAGTACTCGGCTTCAACGAACTCGACCAGGCCGTGCTCCCGGAGGTAGTGGAGCTCGCGCCGCAGATCCGTCACTTCGGAAATCTCGGCCATGTCAGCCGGCGAGGTCCAGTCCGGATACCCGGCCGCGAGGGTTTCGAGAATCCGGCGCTGTATCGCCCTGTCGAAGGCTGGGGCGCTTGGCTTGGCCACGATCGAAGGCCGCTCGGGTCAGAACGCCGTAGTAGTTCTGGCGCATCGCTCGCGCGCGACATCTTCGGCGCGCCGGCCTTTATCAGGCAGTGTGTGGAGCGTGGGGTACGACCCGACTTCCTTGAAGTATCGAACGCCCTTCAGCGTGCATTCGTAGAAGGCGTCTCGGGGCGTGATCTCCGGCGGGCTATTTGCTTTGCCGACCAAGAACCAGATGCCCGCTCCAGCCAAGAGAACGAGCGTGACAACGGTGGGCCAAACGCTAGCGGTCTTTCCGTCGCTTTGATTGGTTTCCACGAGTTTCCTCCGGTTCGGTTCGAGATCCGCGTAGAGGCTAACGCATGACCGATCAGACCGTCACTCTGCGTATCACCGCCGACGCCAAGGGCGTCGTGACGGGCGTTGCGGTGGCTAAGCGCGAACTCGACGGGATCGGGGCGGAATCGGAGCGCTCGGGCCGACGCGCCTCGGCGGCGCTCGTCGAGACAGAAAAGAGTGCGCTTTCTGTCGGCAACGTCCTCGCCAATGTACGTCGGCAGGTTATCGGATTCTTTGGCGCGTTCGCGAGTATCCAAGGCGTGCGGACCCTTGCGCATCTCGCCGACCAATACAGCAACATCCGGGGCCAATTGCAGTTGGTCACGCGCAGTCAGGCAGAGCTGGCGCGCGCCGAATCCGAGGTGTTCGCGATCTCGCAGCGGACGAGTACGGCGCTCGCTTCCACCGCCGAGCTGTACGCCCGCCTCACCCGTTCCACGGGTGAATACGGAATCAGCCAGGATCGAAATCTGCGCCTCAGCGAGACGATCAACCGCACGTTCATCGTTTCGGCTACCGCTGCCGCCAGCCAAGCAAATGCGGTCACGCAGCTTACGCAGGCCTTCGCTGGTGGCGTGCTTCGCGCTGAGGAGTTCAACTCCATCATCGAAAACAGTCCGCGCTTGGCCCAGGCTCTCGCAGACGGCATGGGGGTTGGAGTCGGAAAGCTCCGGCAGCTCGTGAACGACGGGAAGGTCGGCGTCAAAGAGATGGTCGACGCACTCGAAAACCAAGCCGCAGTGGTTGAGCAAGAATTCAACCGCATGCCACTCACGATCGAGCGGGCGTGGACAAGGATCGGGAATGCGGTACTCCAATACGTTGGGCAAGGCGATCAGGCCAGCGGTACCTCGCGTGATATCGCTGAGGCAATGGCTTGGGTTGCCGAGAACATCGATCGAGTGATCCGAACAGCGGTGACGCTCGCAAAAGTCCTCGCAACGGTCTACGGGGCGAAGCTCTTGTACGCAGCTGCCGCCTACACGATGGAACTCGTGCGCCAAACCGCAGCAACCACCGCGCTGATTGCCGCGCAGTCCGGATGGGCAGCCACAACGGCGTCTTCGTTCAAGAATGCACAGAAGAACATCGGCGCGCTCGGCATCGCCCTGAATGTTGTCGGCGCGGCAGTCGTCGGCTGGCAGATCGGCACATATCTGCGCGACGAGTTCCTGTTCGTCCGTCTCGCCGGCATTGCACTGGTCGAAGCGCTCCTCGTCGCGTGGGAACGCATCAAGCAGGGCGCGCTGCTCGCTTGGGAGGTCATCAAGCACGGCTTCAACCTTTTTGTCGATGCGGCGAAACGCGGCGTCGCGATGGTGATCGACGCGATCGGGTTGTTGATGAACGCGAAGGGCGACATCGCCGGCGGCGCGGTGATGGGGCAAATCGCGGACAACATGCGCGCAGGCATCGAGCCTGCCGAAAGCTTGGCCGAGAAGCTCGGTGCGGTGAACACGCAGGCGAATGCCCAGGTCGCCGCCATCCGCGCGACGATGAGCGAATTGGTCGACTACGAGATCGCAGCCGACGCTGCCGGTGCTGCTACGAAGGATGCAGGCGACGAAGCCAAGGAAAGCGCCGCCAACATCGTCACGCTTGGCGCCGGATTGGGCGAGGCCTCCGACGAAGGGGCGAAGTTCCTCGAATCCCTCCAGGAGCAAATCGATACCTACGGGCTCGCCGGCACGGCCGCGCTGCGCTACGAGGCGAACAGCCTGGCACTGACAGCCGCGCAGCGTGACCAGGCGAATGCGCTGATCGACCAGCTCGACGAGTGGGACAAGCTGGCCGACGTGCTCGACAAGGCGGCCAGCGCGCTCGATCAGTTGCGCGGCATGCACCAGGGCCTTGATGACGAGCTCGCGGACATGCGCGCCGAACTCGGTGGCGCGAGCAAGGCGCAGCTCGAGTTCAACCGCACGCAGCGCGAAGCGGCCAGGGCGTACGCCATCGCGGCCGCTGCGATGGACCCGAGCGCCGCCAAGGCCTATGCCGACGTGATCGAAAAGGCTCGCGAGAAACTGAGCCTGCAAACCCAGATCGAGGATGCGGAGACGCTGCAGGACATTTTCGATGACATGGGTAGCGGCGACAGTTTCGACAACCTGATCGAGAAAATCGAGCGGGTCGAGGAAGCGATGCGCAAGGCGTGCGACCCGGAGAACGCCAAGGCGCTCGAAGAAGCTCTGAACAAGCTGGAGTTCCAGAAGGCCGGCGCGCAGCTCGAACAGTCTGCATCGGCCGTGGCTGATGGCCTGCGCAGCTTGCAGTCGATGAGCGAGGAAGGCAGCCGGTCCTACCAAGCGATGGAGATTGCGATTCAGGCCGCGAACATCGCTGCCGGCATCGGCGCGATCATGAACCAGGGCATGGGCGACCCGTACACGGCGTTTGCGCGCATGGCTGCGATGGCTGCGATGGTCGCGCAGATGGTTGATGGCATCAAGAACTTCGCAGGCGGCGGCTTCAGCGATACGGCCGCGCAGCGGCAGGAACGGCAGGGCACCGGCTCCGTACTCGGCAATGCCGAGGCCAAGTCCGAAAGTGCGGCCAACTCGCTTGAGATCGTCGCAGACGCAACGACCGAGCTCGTCGGCATCAATCGCGGCATGCTGCGCGCGCTGATCGCGTTGCAGGACGGACTTGCCGGCGCGGCGGGCATGCTCGCGCGCGGTGCGGGCGATGCAGAGTTCGGGGATCTCGCCGTTGGCCAGAACAGTTTCTGGACCGCGGGCGACACGTTCGGAATCCTCGGCGGCAAGTCGAAGATCACCGACATGGGGATCATCATCATGGGCGGCGCGCTCACGGAAATGCTCGAAAGCATTTCGGTCGGCGCGTACCAGGAAGTGCAGTCGCGATCGTGGGCGTTCGGCAGCACGCATACGCGCGAAGGCATCACGGACGTTTCCGACGAGTTCGGGCGCCAGTTCCAGATGATTATCGGCAGCATCGTCGACACGGTGCGCGAGGGCGCGCTTGCGCTTGGCATCCTGCCCGACGAGATCGAGGCGGCGTTGGCGGCGTACCGCGTCGAAGAAATCCGCATCAGCCTGAAAGACCTGTCAGCGGAAGAACAGCAGGCCGAACTTGCGGCCGTGTTCAGCGAATTGTTCGACGGGCTCGCCGGCACGATCGTTCCGTTCATCGAGCAATTCCAGCAGGTCGGCGAGGGCTTGGGCGAAACGCTGGTGCGCGTGGCCACCGGCGTACAGGTCACGCAGGAAGCGATGCGGCAACTCGGGTTCCAACTCGACGAGACGGACCCGGAGCGGTTCGCGCAGGCGAGCGAGGGCTTGATGGCGCTCACGGGCGGCATCGAGGGCTTTATCTCCGGCATGTCGTCGTTCATGGGCAACTTCGCGACCGACGCGCACCTGTTTGAAGTCGCATCGACCGCACTCACGTCCGCGTTCGAGCAGGCCGGACTTGCGGTGCCGGCGACGCGCGACGCGATGTTCGCGCTGATGCAGACGTTCGACGCGACCACCATCGAGGGCCGTGAACACATCGCCACGTTGCTGCGCCTGGCCGACGTCGCGGACCAGTATTACAACCTGCTCGAAGAACAGGTGTCCGAGGCGAACGAGTACCTCGAAAGCATCGGGCTCGCGACTGGCGCGGCCAGCGCGTTCACGCGCGAGCTGATCGACATCCATGCGAACGGCCAGCGCGCGGCCGAAGCGGCGCACACGATCGCGATCGCGCAGGGCCGGCAGGGTGCGAGCGCCGTGCAGCTTGCGCGCATCACGCAATGGACGGCTGACCAGATGGCCGCCGCGTGGCGCCGCCTGCAGCAGCAGACCGCCGACATCATCGCCGACCTCTACGGCGGCATTCCCGGTTCGCTCGACGCGATCACGGCGCGCATCGCGGAACTCGAATCGTCGTTCGGCAGCGGCATCGCCGACGTGGCCGACGCCGGCGCCGATATGTTCGCGGCGTGGCTGTCGGGCATCCAGTCGATCAACGATTACCTCGATTCGATGCTGCTCGGCGACCTGTCGGCGCTGTCGCCGGAGGAACAGCTTGCCGAAGCGCAACGCCAACTGCTCGCCATGCAGGCGCGTGCGCTCGGCGGAGACACGGATGCGCTGAACCGGCTTCCGCAGATGGCCGATGCGTTCCTGCGCCTGCTGCAGGGCAGCGCGGCGAGCGGCGCGGACTACAACACCGGCTTTCAATGGGTGCGCGACCTGTTGCAGTCCGTCGTGGACATGCCGAACCCGCACCAACAAAGCCTGGTGCCGGATTCGATTGAACTCGTACCGTCTGCCGAACTGACCGCGCTCTATGCGGCGCGCGACGCGCTGCAGGCCGAAGCCGAAGCGGAGCGCCGCCGCGGACTCGCGCAGCAGCTCGCCGAAAACCTGCGCGACATGGCGACGATCCGCGACGTGCCGATCCTCGACATGGTTGCGATGCAGAACGTGTCGCTGACCGCGCTTGCCGCCGATCTCGGCGTGAACCTGCAGGACTTGACCACGCGCAGCGTCGAAGCCCTGGGCGGCATGGCGGCTACGCTCGGGCTGTCGCTCGGGCAATTGACCGCCGCGCTCGGGATTTCGCTAACCGACCTCGCGGCGGGCCTGACCGGGCTTACGGATCGCCTGGGCATCGACCTCGCCGCCATGACGGCCGAAAGCACGCAGATGCTCGCGGCGCTGGCCGCGTCGATGGGCTCTGACCTGTCGGAACTTGCGACGGCGTTGAGCCTCGACCTTGGCGCGATGACGGACGCGCAAAGCCTCGTCTATCAGGCGCTCGCCGCCGAGATCGGATCGCTGCCGGCCGAACAAAGCGCGCTGCTGCTGCCGCTGCTCGAAGCGATCACGGACGCCACGCGCGAAGGCGATCCGACCGCATCCATTGCCGCGCTCGAGGACGCGATCAACCTGCTCGCGCCGGATATTCGCACGCAGCTTGCGCCGTACCTTGCCGGCGTGTTCCCGGCCGACGCGCTGCAAGACCTCGACTACCTCGAAGACCTGCGCGACATCGCGACGAGCCAACTCGACATGCTCGGCTTGATCCGCGACAACCTGAAGGCGGCGAACACGGGCGCTGGCGTGCCGAGCTACGCGGTCGGCACCGGCTACGTGCCGCGCACCGGCCTCGCGATGATCCACGAGGGCGAGGCGATCATTCCCGCGCCGTTCGCGTCATGGATGCGCGAGAACGGCCTTCCGACCGGCGGCGGCAACGACGAGCGCGTGGTCGTCGAGCTGCGGGCGATCCGCGAGCGCATCGAATCGCTCGAGCGCAGCAACGCGCAGGGCCACGGCCAGACGGCCGCGACGGTGCGTGACGAGGAAGGCAAGGCGCGCGTGCAGCGTGACGACATCCAGCGCCGCGCTGCCGATGCCGGCCGGGGGCGCGCGCAGTGATAAAGGACACTGACCTGCAGGCCGAGATCGACGCACTGCGCGCGGACCTTGCGGAGCTGCGCGCGCAACTCTCGCGCGGCGTGGGCGTGCCGGACTTCCTCAGCGCGTCGAACGGCCAGGCGCTGCGGATCACGCTAGGCGTCCCGACGTGGGGCGCGCTCGGGGTTGGCGACCTCGCACTGACCGGCACGGCAACCAGCGCGACGGTCGCGCGCGGCGATGGGTCGTGGGCGGACAGCGTTACCGGCAACTGGTCCGTGGGGGGCGATCTGTACGGCACGCAGATCATCACGCCGACGCTCGCGGTATCCGGCTCTGTCACGCTGCCTGCGAACACAATCGCGCGATCGTGGCTGACAAACGGCATGTCCTGCTCCATCGTCGGCAGGAGCGCAAACAGTTCGGGCGCGCTCGCCGACATCCAGGCGACCACGAACGATCGCATCCTTGCGCGCGTGTCGAACGCGCTGACGTGGACGCAAGTAACGGCCGGCATGCTCCCGAACAACGTCGTCGTGCGCGCTGCGCTCGCACAAGGTTCGGCGCGCTCTGTGATCGGCGTGACCGGCAACGCGACGGCGAACGTCGCCGACATTCAATCGTCTGCTGCGCGTCAGTTCATGGCGTCGAACAGCGGCAACACGGGCATTGCGTTCCGCGCGATCGAAGCGGCCGACTTGCCTGGCGGAAACTGGATAACGGCAACGAGCTCACAGGCTGTACTTGCTTCGGCAGTTTCGCTCGCAGCCAATGCGACATGGTACACGGTCGCCGATCTCTCGCTGGCAGCAGGCACCTACTTGCTGATAGGCACGACTCGCAACCAGTTCGCCGTCTCGGCGGGCACTGGCTTCTGCGTCGCGGAGCTTTTCAACGTGACAAGCGGAGTATCGGTTTCCAACTCGCAAGTGCTGACCAGCATTACAACGTCGTTCTACAACGGAACAACGACAAACCAATCCGTCGTGACGATCGGAAGCACCAGCACACTTCGACTGCGCGCAAAGCGCGAGTCCGTTGGCGCGACCTTCACTTCGGCCAGTGTCGAAAGTGACATCGCCGGCTACAGCAAGATCGTGGCTATCAGGCTCGCATGACCATCCGACGCCGCATCCTGCTCGCCGAACTCACGCCGCGCATTCCGCTGCCGCAGGCGTTTGCGACGTGGAACCCTGCCGATAAGCACGCCGACATCACACTTTCCGGCGGCAACCTCGTCGCGACCAAGAGCACGACGCACGCGACCAATTTTGCGGGAGTGCGCAGCACGGTTTCGCAGGTAGTCGGACAGCATTATTGGGAGACGACGGTGGCCTATACGGGCAGCGGCGATTTCTCGGTGGGCTTGGCGCAAGGCGGCAGTGCACTAAGCATAAGGCCCGGCGAACATTGGATGATCGGTCAGGCGTACAGCGTCGGCATCGACAAGGCAGGGGATGTGCTGTTTGCGAACGTCGTGCAGGCGAACATCGGTGCGATAGCGTCGGGCGCGGTGATCCGGCACTGGCTGGACCTCGACGCGCGCAGCTACAAGGTCGCGGTGAACGGCGGCGCGTGGGTCGATCTGCGCGTGACGTCCGTGGACGTGGGGCGACCCGCGGTCGGCGAGCCGCTGATTCCAGGATCGTGGGCGGGCGACGTCGAACCGCTCGTGCCAGACGAGTGCTTTTCCATCGCGAGCATGCTGCGCCCCGCCGGCTCGACCGCATCCGTCACGGCCAACTTCGGCGCGACGGCGTTCGCCTATCCGGTGCCCGACGGCGCGAACGCAGGCATGTTCACTCCGGCGTCGGTCGAAACGTCGGTGTACGTCGGCAGTGAAGGCTTCGACGCGACGATCGACGCGGCACCTGTGCACTTCATGGGCCGCATTGCCGGCAACCAGGACGTTGAGATCGAGCGCGAGGGCTCGTGCTGGGTTTGGGGCGGGCAATCGCTGTCGCGCCGCGGGCAACTTGTTGTGGTCAACAACGACGGCGCGCTCGATGCGTGGCGCGACTACATCTGGCGCGATGCGCCGGTTCTGCTTCGCGCAGGCTACGATGGCGATGCGTACGATGATTTCGTCCCGTGGGCCTATTCGCGCGTGGATTCGATCGAGCTGACACGTGATGCGCGGATCGTGCTGTCGTTCGCCGATCCTGTCGCGTACCTGTCCAAGCAACTGCAGGCCGATCTCTACCCTGCCGCGCAAGCCAATCTGCAACTCGCCGGGCAGCCTCTTCCGATCGTTTACGGTGCGCCGCTCTACTGCACGCCGCCGCGCCTCGACACGAACCCGACCGTGCGCGACTACCAATTGCACGACAAGGCCGTGGGCGATACGGCACTGACCGAGATCGCGGCGGTCTTCGACTCGGGCAGCTTGTTCAACGGGCCGGATGACGCATTCACGCCGCATGACGCGATCACCGCCGCGAACGGCGGAAACTTCGGGTCATGGTCGGGGCCGCTTGGCCAGCCGGCAGGCTGGTCGCTGCCGGCGGGTGCAGGCACGTTCACCGCGAACGATCAGTTCGGCGACGCCGGCAGCGGGTTCATGCGCTGCGTCTCGAAACACGCGCCGCTTGTGCAGATGGTGCACGGTGCATCGAACCTGCTGGCGAATCACCGCTATCGCATCACGTTCACGGGCGGCACGGTCACGACGCCTGGCAATCTGATTTTCCGCGTGCCGGGATCGCCTGATGTGTCGGTTTCGATGACGGCCAGCGGCGCCAAGTCCGTTGCGCTGTGGGTGCGCGAAGCGGGCGATCTGCGGATCTGCATGCAGGGCGATGGCATCGACTGCTACATCCGCGAGCTGCGCGTGTCGGCCGAGCAGGTCATCGACTGGACGTATTGGGGCACGACGCGCGGGTTCACGCTCGCGAACGCTCCGTACGGGAAGATCGTCGCGAACCCGGTCAACACGCTATCCGATGCGACGCAGATTGCAGCCGACATCGTGGCACGCACGGCGTTGCCGAATATCTGGATCGACAGCGTGAAGTTCTCGGGCATGGACATGACGAGCTTCGACGATGCCGGCGCGGAAACCGAGGTAGCGGTCGCCGCCTACATCGACAAGCCGACCAGTGGACTCGATCTGCTGAAGCAATTGGCGAACGGTTGGTGCGGATTCATAACGTGCAATCGGCTCGGCCAGGTTCGCGTCGGGAAGATCGTCGCGCCAAGCCTCGCGACGACCGGGCTGCTTGTGCTCGACGAAAGCAACGTCGCGGGCGAAGTGATCGTGACGAGCGATGTCGCGAAGAACCTCACGCTGCGCCTTGCGGGCCGGAAGAACAACACGGTGCACGACGCGACGGACATCGCCAGCGGCGTACCGCAGGCGCTGGCCACAGAATTGCAGACGCCATACCTTGTGACAGTCACGGGTGCGCCGGCCAGCGCCGATCCCGTGTCGGCTGCGTACCTGGCCGCGATCGCCGCGCCCGCGCAGCCGACGTTGTTGATGGACGCGATCGCGCTGCAGGCGGAGGCGAACCGCGTTGCAACGCTCTGGCGGCCGGCGCGCAACTTCTACCTGCTCGACGCGATCCTTGGCGCGAGCACGGCCGACGAGCTCGAGCCGGGGCAGACCGTGCGCATGGTATGGCCACGATGGGGGCTTGCAGGTGGGAAGAATCTGCTCGTGGTGGGCATCCGTAGCCGCTTTTTTTCGCGGCGCGTCCAACTCAAACTTTGGGGCTGACGACATGTCGGGTTTGGTCGCTTACCGCAACCTGTTCGATGAACTCACACTGGAGGTGGGTCCGAGCAGCCTGCACAACATGGGCATCGAGGAAGTGCCGGGCTTTGCGATTTCGAACCTGAAGACGCGTCAGCTGTCGAGCGTGGCACGGTATCGCAGCAATGATGCCGATCCCGGCAACTGGTGCGCGCTGCACTTCGAGGTGCCGTCGGCCAAGAAAGCGAACATGGTCGCGATCATGGGGCGAGACGCGCCGGCTTACATCACTGCGACGGGCACCTTGGACTCCGGTTCGGTCCCGGGTTCTCCGGTGTACATCGCAGGGCAGCAGCCCGCGCTGCCACAGTTGGCCATCTACGCCATCCCGCCGAGCTTTGGCGATCTGACGATGGTCGTGCTGGAACACCTGGCGAACGTCCCGGCTCCGGACTACCTCGAGCTGTCGCGGATATATGTTGCCAACGCCATCGTGCTGCCAACGGGCGTCGAGGCACAGTGGTCCCTCGGCGTCGACGATCCCGGAACGCTTGATCTGAGCGCCGGAAGGCAGTGGTACGAATCCACGCTGCCACGCACGCGGCGCCTGTCGGTATTGATCACGGGCATCGACAGCACGATCGCCTTCGGCATCGCCGACGACGCCACATCGGAGCCGGTTTCGCCGGTAGCCAGCTTCCAGGACATGCAGATGGCGGCAGGTGCGACCGGCGAAGTGATCGTGGTGCCGCACACGCGGAGTCAGGTGTGGGTCAAGCGCCTCGGGATTTACGGCCATCTGGAACGGCCGCCGGTTATCAGGCACCGCGCCGGCCCGCTCTTCGAAAGCGAACTGACGGTGATAGAGGAGCGCTGAAATCCAACAAGAAAGGAGCGACCGGCCGGTGCGTCAACACCAGCCGGTCACTCAACATCACGGAGTGGTCCCGTGAGCCAAGCCGAGGCTCCCCGCCGCGACGTCGCAGCTCGGGAAGCGTAGGCCCTCGTAGTCTCAGAACCGGAGAACGACTTGGCTCACCCGATCATTGCTTGGCCCGGCGGAAAGCGCCGGCTCTTGAAACACCTGCTCTCTGAAATCCCGGACCATGAAAGCTACGTCGAGGTGTTCTGCGGCGGAGCGGCGCTGCTGCTTGCGAAGGAGCCCGCGAAGGCCGAGGTCATCAACGACATCAACGGCGAGCTCGTGCGGCTTTACCGCTGCGTCCAGCACCACCTCGACGAGCTGGTGCGGCAGTTCCGGTGGGCGCTCACCTCGCGGGAAATGTTCCGCTGGGCGCAGCTCCAGCACCCCGAGACGTTGACCGATATCCAGCGTGCGGCGCGCTTCTACTACATGCAGAAGTTGGCGTTTGGCGGGAAGGCTTCCGGGCAGACGTTCGGAATCGGTGCGCAGCAGCCACCAAGGCTCAACCTGATGCGCATGGAAGAGGACCTGAGCCAAGCGCATCTGCGACTGGCAAGGGTCACCGTCGAGTGCCTGCCGTGGCGTGAATGCATCTCCCGCTATGACCGACCAGGCGCCCTGTTTTTCCTCGACCCGCCGTACTGGCGTTTGACTGGATACGGGGTGCCTTTCGAGCGGGCTGAGTACACCGATCTGGCCGAGGCGATGCGCCGGCTGAAAGGGCGCGCGATCCTGACGATCAATGACCACCCGGATATGCGCCGGGCCTTCGAAGGTTTCAGGCCGAAACGGGTGGCCCATGCGTACACGGTGGGCGGGGCAAAGGCGGCCCGCAACCAGGTTGGCGAGCTGATCTATCGGACGTGGTGAATCTCGGCAGCACGAGGGAAGCCAACCCACCGGCCGGCCCGGTCGACGCCGCGGTTGGCCAGCTCTTCGGCTGCGAGGGCGTTCAGATCGACCTCGCCACGAGTGGCCGCAGCAAGCAACGCTGTTGCGGCGGATTGCAGGACGAGGGATTCATCGTGGCTAAGGCCGAGGCGGGTGGCGGCATCGCGGGCGTTCTTGGCGGGCAACATGGGCGGCTCCGGTGGGGTCGCCAGTAGCGCTCTAGCCGGCCTCCGTAGCAAGCGGTTTTCGATCGCGCGTCGGTGAACCTGACCGGGCGCGCTCAAACGCCCTTCGAAGCCCGTAAAATGCCCCTTCGGGCGCTGATCAATCCATGTGTCCGGAGTTATCAAACCAAGTGTCCGCTTACAGGGCCGCGCAGCGGCCGCTACCCCCGCCCTCATATAATCGGCATCCCCCCGGACAGCCGCGGAGCCCGCATTGCGTCTTGCGCTCGGCATCGAATACGACGGCACCGATTTCCTCGGCTGGCAACGCCTTTCGCACGGCCCGACCGTGCAGGGAGCGGTCGAGCACGCCTTGTCGTTCGTCGCCGACCACGCGGTCGAGGTAGTCTGCGCCGGTCGCACCGATGCCGGCGTGCATGCGCGCTGCCAGGTCGTGCATTTCGATGCGCAGGTGCAGCGCAGCGCGCGCGGCTGGATGCTCGGCGCCAATGCGCAACTGCCTTCGTCGGTCGGCGTGCGCTGGGTCGTGCCGGTGGCCGACGATTTCCATGCACGGTATGGCGCGCGTTCGCGACGCTACCGCTACTCGATCCTCAACCGCGCGGCGCGACCGGCGCTCGATGCGCGATACGTCGCCTGGGAGCGCAGGCCGCTCGACGAGGCGGCGATGCAGCAGGCGGCGGCCGCACTGATCGGCGAACATGATTTCAGCGCGTTCCGCACGGTCGCCTGCCAGTCACGCACGCCCTTCCGCAACGTGCACGCGCTCGAGGTCGCGCGCCGGGGCGAGCGCGTCGAGATCGAGATCGAGGCGAACGCGTTCCTGCACCACATGGTGCGCAACATCGTCGGCTCGCTGCTGCCGATCGGGCGTGGCGAGCGCGCGGTCGGCTGGCTCGGCGAACTGCTTGCCGGGCGCGACCGCGCCGTGGCCGGGCCGACCGCGAGCGCAGCCGGCCTGTGCTTCATCGCTCCTCGTTATCCGGCGAGCGCCGGATTGCCGGCCGAGGCAAGCCTCGCATGACCCGCGTGCGCATCAAGTTCTGCGGAATCACGCGCGCCGAGGATGCACACGCGGCCGTCGCGCTCGGGGTCGACGCGCTCGGTTTCGTCTTCACGCGGCGCAGCCGGCGCTTCATCGAACCGGCCGTCGCCGCCTCGATCCGGCGCCGGCTCGCGCCGTTCGCGAGCGCGGTCGCGCTGTTCATGGACGACGAGCCGGCCTGGATCGCCGAGGTCGTCGCGAGGTTCGGCCCGGACCTCGTGCAGTTCCACGGCAACGAGTCCCCGGCCGACTGCGCGGCGGCGCGCCGGCCGTACCTGAAGGCCGTCGCGATGGCATCGGTGGCGGATGTGGCAAGCTATGCGGCCGCATACGGCGACGCGCGCGGCTTTCTCCTCGATGCACACGCACACGGGGAACCGGGCGGCAGCGGCGCACGTTTCGACTGGTCGCGCGTTCCCGCGCTCGATCGGCCGCTGATCCTCGCCGGTGGCCTCGACGCCGGCAATGTCGCGGCCGCGATCGCCGCGGTTCGCCCGCATGCGGTCGACGTGTCGAGCGGCATCGAGAGCGGACCCGGGATCAAGGACGCGCGGCGCATGCACGATTTCGTCGCGGCGGTCCGCGCGGCAGACAGGCAATGAAAACGAATCGTCCATGAACGCCACGAACCCCGTCACCGACTACCACGCCTGGCCCGATGCACACGGGCGATTCGGCGGCTACGGCGGCATCTACATGCCGGAAACGCTGATGCCGCCGCTCGAGGAGCTGACCGCCGCGTACCTCGCCCTGCGCGAGGATCCGGCGTTCATCGCGGAATTCGAGCGCGACCTCAAGCACTACGTCGGGCGTCCGTCGCCGATCTATCACGCAGAACGCCTGTCGCGGAAGATCGGCGGCGGCCAGATCCTGCTCAAGCGCGAGGACCTCAACCACACCGGCGCGCACAAGATCAACAACACGATCGGCCAGTCGCTCGTCGCGCGGCGCATGGGCAAGCGCCGCATCATCGCCGAGACCGGTGCGGGCCAGCATGGCGTGGCGACCGCGACCGTCTGCGCGCGCTTCGGGCTCGATTGCATCGTCTACATGGGCGCAGTCGACATCGAGCGGCAGAAGATCAACGTCTATCGCATGAAGCTGCTCGGTGCCGAAGTCGTGCCGGTGACCTCGGGTTCGAAGACGCTCAAGGATGCCCTCAACGAGGCAATGCGCGACTGGGTCACGAACGTCGCCGACACGTTCTACATCATCGGCACGGTCGCCGGCCCGCATCCGTATCCGATGATGGTGCGCGACTTCAACGCCGTGGTCGGTCGCGAGGCACGCGCACAGATGCTCGAGCAGTTCGGACGCCTGCCTGATGTGCTGACCGCCTGCGTCGGTGGCGGCTCGAACGCGATCGGCCTGTTCCACGCGTTCCTCGAGGACCGCGAGGTCGCGATCGTCGGCGCCGAGGCGGCCGGTGACGGCATCGCGAGCGGGCGCCACGCGGCCTCGCTCGCCGCCGGCCGTCCGGGGGTCCTGCATGGCAACCGGACCTATGTGCTCTGCGACGACGACGGCCAGATCAGCGAAACCCATTCGATCTCGGCCGGGCTCGATTATCCGGGCGTCGGCCCCGAGCATGCCTTCCTCAAGGACAGCGGCCGCGCGCGCTATGCCGGCATCACCGATGACGAAGCCCTTGCCGCCTTCCACGAACTCGCGCGCACCGAAGGGATCCTTGCCGCGCTCGAATCGAGCCATGCCGTTGCCCAGGCGATCAAGCTCGCCCGTGAACTGCCGAGCGATGCCTTGATCCTCTGCAACCTGTCCGGCCGCGGTGACAAGGACGTGCACACGATCGCCGCGCGCGAAGGAATCGACTTGTGAGTTCGGCAAACTGGAATCGGGACTCGGCAGGCGGAACGCGCAGCAGCGCGAGCGTGCCGACGTCGCCCCGTCGCGTCGGGCGCGAAGGGCCGCCGATGCCCGCGTCAGCCATTCCCGATTTCCTGTCCTCCATTCCCGGTATTGCGATCCGATGAACCGCATCGACGCCCGATTCGCCGAATTGCGTGGCCGTGGCCGGGTCGGGCTCATCCCGTTCATGACCGCCGGCGATCCATTTCCCGATTCGACCGTCGCCGTCATGCATGCGCTCGTCGCGGCCGGCGCCGACCTGATCGAACTCGGCGTGCCGTATTCCGATCCGGTCGCCGATGGCCCGGTCATCCAGCAGGCGAGCGAGCGTGCGATCGCACGAGGGGTCGGCCTGACCGAGATTCTCGCGTGGGTACGCGAATTCCGCGCGACCGATGCGGCCACGCCGGTCGTGCTGATGGGATACCTCAATCCGATCGAGATCCGTGGATACGCCCGCTTCGCCGCGGAGGCGCACGCGGCCGGCATCGATGGCGTCCTTGTCGTCGACGTCCCGGTCGAGGAATCGGCGACCCTGCAGCCGCTGCTCGACACGGGCATCGAGCAGGTCTTCCTCGTCGCACCGACGACGACCGACGCGCGCCTCGCCGAAATCCGTGCGCGTGCGCGCGGTTTCGTCTACTACGTGTCGTTCGCCGGGATCACCGGCGCCGATCGTCTCGACGTCGATGCCGTGCGCACCCGGCTTGCACACATCAAGCAGGGAGGCGACATTGCAGTCGCGGTCGGCTTCGGCGTGCGCGATGCGGCGACCGCGGTCGCGGTCGGCACGGTCGCCGATGCGGTCGTCGTCGGCAGCGCGCTCGTCGCGAAACTCGCCGGGGCACGCGACGGCGAGCATGCTTGCGCAATCGCGCAGGACGTCCTCGGGCCGATCCGCGCGGCGCTCGATGCCGCGCCCGCGGCCCGCCCCGGATCGGATCATCACCGCGCGGGCTCGACCCGCGCGCAGCATCGGAGCATCACGCGATGAATTGGCTGCAGAAACTCATGGCGCCGCGCATCCGCACGCAGAGCACCGGCAAGGGCAAGGTGCCCGAAGGCCTGTGGGAAAAGTGCGATGGCTGCGGCATGGTCCTGTACGGACCCGAGCTCGAGAACAACCTCATGGTCTGCCCGAAGTGCGGCCACCATCATCCGATCAAGGCGCGCCGGCGCCTCGAGGCGTTGTTCGATCCGGGCACCCAGGTCGAACTGCATGCCGACCTCGAGCCCGTCGATGCGCTGAAATTCAAGGATTCGAAGAAGTACAAGGACCGCATCGTCGCCTCGCAGAAGGCGACCGGGGAAAAGGACGCCTTGATTGCCGTGCGCGGCAAGCTGAAGGGCAATCCGCTCACCGCCTGCGCGTTCGAGTTCGCGTTCATGGGTGGCTCGATGGGCTCGGTCGTCGGCGAGAAGTTCACGCGCGCGGCCGAACTCGCGCTCGCCGAACGCATGCCGATGGTCTGCTTCTCGGCGACGGGCGGCGCGCGCATGCAGGAAGGCCTGTTCTCGCTGATGCAGATGGCCAAGACCTCGGCCGCGCTGGCCCGCCTGCGCGCGGCCTCGCTGCCGTTCATCTCGGTGCTCACGCACCCGACGACCGGCGGTGTTTCGGCCAGCTTCGCGATGCTCGGCGACATCAATATCGGCGAGCCGAAGGCCTTGATCGGTTTCGCCGGCCCGCGCGTGATCGAACAGACCGTGCGCGAGACGCTACCGGAGGGCTTCCAGCGCGCCGAGTTCCTGCTCGAGCACGGTGCGATCGACCTGATCGTCGACCGCCGCGAGATGCGCGACAAGCTCGCCGACCTGTTCGCGTTGATGATGCGGCAGCCGAGTGCGGCTTGAGATGGCGCTTCCTGCGGGAGCGCCGCAAGCGCGATGACTGTCGCCGCGATGCAGAAGGTTCTTCGCATCGATGGCGCGGGAAGGGCGTAGCCCGGGCAAGGCTGCAGGGCGCACCCGGGGACAGCGTGGAGTCTTTGATACGACCCGGGTGCGCTGCGCTTACCCGGGCTACTCACACGCCGAACGCGGTCGCGCAAAGGTGCTTCGCATCGATGTCGCGGGGAATACGTAGCCCGGGTAAGGCCGCAGGCCGCACCCGGGGATGGCGTGTCCCCTGAAAAGACTTCGGATGCGCTGCGCTTACAATCCTGCAGGCTTTCCCGCTGGAGCGCTCTGGGCGCGACGGATTGCCGGGCAATGCCGACAGTTGCTCCCACGCAAGTCGCGGGCATCGCCGTGCCTGTATTTTCCGGAGGATGTGCATGAAACAGATCGCTGCGGTCCTGCTTGTCGCCCTGCTCGTGTCGCCGGTCTGCGCGACCGGGGCGATCGCGATGTCGTATCTGACCCAGCCCGCCCTGTCGCCCGACGGCGCCGAAATCGCGTTCGTGGCCGACGGCGACATCTGGTCGGTCCCGGTCGCCGGTGGTGCGGCGCGCCTGCTCGTCTCCGGTCCGGCTGCGGAATCCCGGCCGATCTTCGCGCCGGACGGCAAGCGTCTCGCCTTCATCTCGGAACGCAGCGGCAACGGTGACATCCACGTGCTCGAGTTCGCGAGCGGCCAGCTCGTGCGCATCACCTGGGATGACGGGTTCGACAGCCTCAGCGCGTGGTCGGCCGACGGGGAATGGCTGTACTTCAGTTCGGCGCGCGACAACGTCGGCGGAATGAGCGGCGTGTTCCGCGTGCGCGCGACGGGCGGCACGCCGATGCCGGTGTCGCGCGAAGACTATCGCAATCACGAAGGAGCGGCGCCGTCGCCGGATGGGCGCGAGCTTGCGCTGACCGGCAACGGCACCGGCGACAACCAGTGGTGGCGCAATGGCCACAGCAATCTTGAAACAGGCGCGATTTGGCTGCTGGCCGACGACGGCCGGCACCAGTACCGGCGGATTTCCCCCGACGATGCACGCGCGCTGTGGCCGATGTGGAGCGCGGACGGCGCGAGCGTGTATTACATGAGCGATCGCGGCGGCCACGAGAATCTCTGGCGCACGACGCGCGAAGGCGATGCGAAACCGGTCACCGCGTTCACCGGCGGACGCGTGCTGTGGCCCTCGATCGCCGCGAACGGCCGCACGATCGCATTCGCGCGGGAATTCGGCATCTGGACCCTCGACGTGGCAAGCGGACGCGCCGCTGCCGTTCCGATCGTGCTGCGCGGCGTGGCTGCGGGCACCCAGGTCGAACGCCAGAGCCTCACGGGCGATTTCACCGAGCTCAGCGTCTCGCCCGACGGCAGGAAACTCGCGTTCATCGCACGCGGCGAGGTGTTCGCGGCCTCGGCCGAAAAGGGAGGGCGTGCGGATCGCATCACGCGCACGCCCGCGGCCGAGTTCCATCTCGCCTGGGCGCCCGACAGCCGGCGCCTCGTCTACGCGTCCGAACGCGATGGAGGCGGTCACCTGCATCTGTACGATTTCGTCGACGGCAAGGAACAGGCGCTGACGCGTGGCGAAGGCAGGGACATGCATCCGCAGTTCTCCGCGGACGGCAAGCAGGTCGCCTTCTTGCGCGACAGCAACGCCCTGCTCGTGATCGACCCGGCCACGCGCCGCGAACGCCGCATTGCATCGGGGCGCATCGACCTCATGCGACCGCTCGAATCGGACCGCGCGTTCGCGTGGTCGCCCGACAGCCGCTGGATCGCATGGCAGGCCTACGGCGATCGCATGTTCCGCAACACGTTCGCGGCCCCGGTCGATGGCGGCGACCCGATCCGGCTCAGCTTCCTCGCCAATGTCGGCGCCGATTCGGTGACCTGGGCTCCCGATGGCAAGGCCGTGTACTTCTCGACCGGCCAGCGCACCGAATCGTCCCAGGTCGCGCGCGTCGACCTGCTGCCGCGCACGCCGCGATTCAGCGAGGAGGATTTCCGCAACCTGTTCACGCAGGAGACGCCGCCCGCGCTGCCGCAGCCCGGCAAGCCCGACGCCGGACCGGTGAGGACCGCCGCAGGCGCTACCGGCGCGGACAAGGCGACCGACACGAAGCGGACCGAACCCGTGCGAATCGACGGCGACGGCATCCGCAGCCGCCTCGCCCTGCTGCCGATCGGTCTTGACGTCAGCGCGCTCGAAACGAGTCCCGACGGCAAGTCGCTGCTGCTGACGGCCGATTCGGCCGGACGCACGAACCTCTACCTGTATCCGATCGACGAGCTCGCCGACGAGCCGCCCGTGCCACGGCAGCTGACCTCGACGGCCGGCGCCAAACGCGCAGCGCAGTTCAGCGGTGACGGCAAGAGCGTGTACTACCTCGAAGCCGGCAAGGTCATGACACTGAAGATCGAGGACGCGAAACCGCGCGCGATCGCACTGACGGCCGATCTCGACATCGACTTCGAGGCCGACAAGGCGATCGTTTTCGAGCAGGCCTGGCGCTGGCTTCGCGACGGCTTCCACGATTCGCGCATGAACGGCGTCGACTGGGATGCCGAACGCGCGCGCCATGCCCCGGCGATCGCGGCCGCACGCACGCCCGAAACGGTGCGCGAACTGCTCAACCTGATGATCGGCGAACTCGATGCCTCGCACCTCGGCGTGCGCGCGCCGGGTTCACCGAAGTTGACAAGCGGACGCCTCGGCCTGCGCTTCGATCGCGCCGCCTACGAAAAGGACGGGCCTCTGCGCATCGCGGCGATCCTCGCGAACTCGCCCGCCGCGGTCGCCGGCGGCATCGCGGTTGGCGACGAGTTGCTCGCCGTCGACGGCGAAGTACTCGCCGCGAACGACAATCTCGATCGCCTGCTCGAACACCGCATCGGCCGCGAGACATCGCTGCGCATCGCGCACCAGGGCGGCACGCGCGACGTGCGACTGAAACCGGTCGACGGTCGTGCCGAAGCCGAGCTGGCCTACCGCGCCTGGGTTGCGGCGAATCGCGGGCATGTCGCGCGCGCGAGCGGCGGACGCCTCGGCTATGTGCACATGCGCGACATGTCGATGGATTCGCTGCAGCGCCTGTACGTCGATCTCGATGCCGACAACGCAACGCGCGATGGCGTGGTCATCGACCTGCGCAACAACTTCGGCGGCTTCGTCAATGCCTACGCGCTCGACGTTTTCGCGCGCAAGCCATACCTCGACATGACCTTCCGCGGCCAGCCGGCCGCCTCGGCGCGCGCCGTGCTCGGCCAGCGTTCGCTCGAGCGTCCTACCGTGCTCATCACCAATCGCGTCACGCTGTCGGACGGAGAGGATTTCAGTGAAGGCTACCGCCGCCTCGGCCTCGGCAGGATCGTCGGCGAACCGACCGCAGGCTGGATCATCTACACCTCGAATGCGCGCATGATCGATGGCTCGGCGGTGCGCCTGCCGTTCATCACGATCACGACCGCCGATGGCGAGCCGATGGAGATGGCGCCGCGCCCGGTCGACGTCCGCGTCGAGCGCGCGCTTGGCGAGGCGTATCGCGGAATCGACAGCGAGCTCGATGCGGCGGTGCAGGTGTTGCTGGAGAGTCCGGCCAGCAATGGCAATTCCACAAGACCTGCTCTGCGGCACACGTCACGCGATAGCGGAAACGTGGATTAGGCTCCATTGCGGCGATCGGGTACGGGTAAAAAAAATATCTCTGGATTCCATTGCATCGTCGCGCCCGACTGAGCATGCCGTTTGAGCGGCACTTTCAATGTCGAAGTGCGCCGTGCCTGGGGACATGTTGAGCTGCGGGGAGCGATGCGCTCGCCGCATTCACGGTCCTTGACGATACCTCACGGCCCGCAATGGCGGAGCAGGTTGGCGCTTCAGCGCAGGGCGAGGAAGTCCACGCTGCAGATGAAGCGCACGCCGTCGAGGCGCGGCGTTGCCTGCGGCATCGCCGTGCGCAGCGCCTCGAGTTCGCCCGCGACTGCCTCGATCTCTTCCTCGCGCACGGCCGGATTGACGCGCGCGAGCGCGACGAGGCGCGCATGCTCGTCGCCGAGTTCGCGTTCGGCGCGGGCCAGCGCGTTGCCGATCTCGATCTGGGTGCGTTCGCGGGCCAGGGTTTCGGCGTGCGCGAGCATCGGCTTGACGAGCTTGGTCAGCAACGGCCGGTATTTCGCGTATTCGATCGCACGGTCGGCAGCGCGCTTGATCGATTCCGCGGCCGGCTGGAAATCATGGCGCGGCAGCAGGCGCGAGTCGACGACGAGGCGCAACGGCAGCGGCGGCAGCCAGCGCTCGACCGCGAGCCCGCGATCGGCGACGCAGGCCAGCACGAACACGCACTCGAGCAGGGCGCTGCGTGGCGGCAGGCTGTCGTCGACGAGGAACGAGGCATTGCCGTGTTCGCCTTCGAGCAGCAGGTCGATCGCGCCGCTGACCATCGGATGATCGAGGCGCAGCAGTGGCAGGTCCTCGCGGGCGAGCGCGACGGCGCGATCGAACGTGACCTGCTGCGGCCCGTCCTTGAGGCCGGGGAACCCGTCCGTGCTGAGGTACTCGGGATCAAGGACGACCGTGCGTGGGCCCATCTCGTCGTTCTCGATGCCGAACTGTTCGAACAGGCGCAGGATGAAATCGTCGTTGGCGACGAGCTCGTCGGCCGCGGCGAGCGCACGACGCAGGCGTCCCGCCTCGGCCTGGCGTGATCCCGCGAGTTCGAGCAGGCGGTCGCGCCCGGCGTTGACGAGCGCCGACAGTTCCTCGTGGGTCGCCCGGGTTTCGCCGATCAGTGCGTCAAGTTCCGAATCGGCGTCTTCGCCGCCGTGCGCATGCTGCTCGGCGAGTTCGACGATGCGCGTGCCGTAGCGTTTGAGCAGTTCGCGACCATCCGACACGCTCGCCCGGAACGCGTCGAGGCCGAGGTCGAACCAGCGCAGCAGGGCGTGCTGCGCGGTGCCGGTGAACGTGCAGGCATGCAACGCGATGTCGTGCTTCTGGCCGATGCGGTCGAGCCGGCCGATGCGCTGTTCGAGCAGGTCAGGATCGAGCGGCAGGTCCCACATCATGAGGTGGTGGGCGAACTGGAAATTGCGGCCTTCCGAGCCGATTTCCGAACACAGCAACAGGCGCGCGCCGTCGCGCTCGGCGAAGTACGCGGCGTTGCGGTCGCGCTGCAGCAGGGTCATGCCTTCGTGGAAACGCGCGAGCTTGATCCCGCTGCGCGTGCGCAGCGCGTCCTCGAGCGCGAGCACCTTGGCCTGGCTGCGACAGATCAGCAGCAATTTTTCGTCGCTGAGCGTGTCGAGCAGGCCGAGCAGCCAATCGAGGCGCGGATCGTCGGCATAGGCCAGGTCGATGTCCGGCGATGGCGATTGCAGGTCGGCATGGAATTCGGCGAGCAGGCGCTGACGGCGATTGTCGTCGAGCTCGCTGCCGGGCAGGGTCGCCAGTTTCGGCACGCGACGCGGAAATCCGCCGACCTGGGCGCGGCGGTTGCGGAACATCACGCGACCGGTGCCGTGGCGGTCGATCAGCGCATCGAGCAGGGCGGCGCGAGCCTTGGCATCGTCGCTCGCTTCCAGCAACGCGGCGAGTTCGGGATCATCGCCGAGCCGCGCGGCGAGCGCATCGCGGTCGCCTGCCGACAAGGCTTCGCCATCGTTGAGCTTGCCCGCGATCGCCGACAGGTCCGCATAGCCATCGGCTTCGGCGATGTAGGCATCGAGATCGTGGTAACGGGCCGGATCGAGCAGGCGCAGGCGGGCGAAATGCCCGCTGCGGCCAAGTTGTTCGGGCGTCGCGGTCAACAGGATCAGGTCAGGCGTGCGCGCCGCGAGCTGGTCGACGATCGCGTACTCGACGCTGGTCGCCTCGGGCGACCAGGCGAGATGATGCGCCTCGTCGACGATCAGCAGGTCCCAGCCTGCCTCGATCGCCTGTGCCGCGCGCTTCGCGTTCGAGCCGAGGAAGCCGATGCTGGCGATGACCAGTTGTTCATCCTGGAATGGATTGCGGCCCGGATCGCTCGTCTCGATCGATTCGCAGCGCTCCTCGTCGAACAGCGAGAACTGCAGGTTGAACCGGCGCAGCAATTCGATGAACCACTGGTGGACGAGGCTTTCGGGCAGCAGGACGAGGACGCGGCCGGTCCGTCCGCTGGCCAGCCGGCGGGCGAGGATCATGCCGGCCTCGATCGTCTTGCCGAGTCCGACCTCGTCGGCGAGCAGGACCCGCAGCGGCTGGCGCGCCGAGGCGATCTCGGCGACGCGCAGCTGGTGCGCAACGAGATCGATCCTGGCCGATTCGAGCCCCCAGGCCGGCGAACGCAGCGCATCGGCGCGACGCAGCAGCGCCTCCATGCGGAAATCGAAGCGGTCGGCGCGATCGACGCGACCCGACACGAGCCGTTCGTCGGCACGCGAGAGCGCCTGGGTGTCGTCGAGCTCGGCTTCGCCGAGCTGCTTGCCGTCGCCGAAATACTCGAGCAGGCCGTCGGTCTCGCCGACCCGCTCGATCGTGAAACTGATGCCCTTGCCGCTGATCTTCTGGCCGACGCGGAACTCGGCACGCGCGATCGGCGCGCTCTGCATCGCGTACTGACGGAGCACGCCGGCGGTCGCGAACAGCACTTTCACGCTGCGTGGCTCGATGCGCAGCAGCGTGCCGAGGCCGAGTTCGGGTTCGGCATTCGATATGAAACGTTGGCCGGGTACGAGAGCCATAGGCAATACGATCAAGGGACCCGGGATTATCCGGTCCAAAGCGCGGCAATCATAGCTTTGTGTCGATGAATCGGGTGCGCCGTCGCGCGTTCGGCACGCGTGGGAGCGCCGCAGGCGCGATCGTTCCGGGACCGATGCGGCTCATCGCGGCTTCGCCGCTCTTCCACGAAACAGCGGTGCTTCGCATCGATGTCGCGGAAAGTGCGTAGCCCGGGCAAGACCGCAGGCCGCAGCCGGGGATGGCGTGGAGCGCCCGGAAAAGACCCCGGGTGCGCTGCGCTTGCCCGGGCTACTGACTACGCGCTGCAAGCGCGATCCCTTTCCGCGCGCTACGGCAGGCCGGATTCGAAGCCGTCGGCGAAGATCGAATCGCGGTCCGCGTACGCGACAAACACGCCGCTGCCCCATTCGACCTGATTGTTGCCGGCAGGATGCAGGCCGGCGACGAAGGCGATGTCGCCGTGGACGTTGATGTCGGGCTTGCCGGCGAAGATCGCCGAGCTGTCGTGCTGGCCGATCTGGCCCGCGCCGAGATCGGTCGCGACCGCAGTCGCCTGGCCGACGACGCGCACGAGGTTCGTGCCGTCGCCGACATAGATCGCCTGTCCGGCCGCGTCGCGGGCGCGGAACACGACGAGGCCGGCGTCGTTGATCGCCGGCGAGAAGAAATCGAGATCGCGGATCGTGCCGGTCGGATCGACGGCAGCGATAATCGTTGTCGTCGTGCCGTCGCTGCGCACCACGACGCGGCGATTGTCGGCCGCGCGCACGCCGATCACGGCGACCGTGCCGTCCGGGCTGACGCCGAGGCCATTGTCGAAGCGTGCGAACGGCGACGCCGGGTCGGTCGCCTGGTTGGCGAGGATGCGCACCGAACCGCCGCTCGCATCGAACCGGCGGATCTCGTGCTGGCTGACGAGATCGGCCGAGGTCGCGACCTTGGCGGTGATCCGGCGCTCGTCGTCGAACGCCGGCGTGTAGATGTAGGTGTACGGGCTGCCCGGGCTGACCCCGGCGTCGCCGACATGGAGCACGGTGTTCGTGCCGAGCGTCGAGGCGAGCGCGCGCCCGCTCGAGAAGACGGCCTGGTAGCCGACCGCGCCGGCACTGTTGATGTCGGGCGAACCGTACGAGTTCGGGATGACCGGCAAGGTGTTCACGCGCGCGGCGGCACCGGCGACCGGATCGTAGACGTACATGCCATCGGCGCTGCCCGCGTCGCGCAGCGTGAACACGATCCTGCCGGCCGCGTTGATCGGAGCCTCGGGACTGACGAGTGAATCGCCCGGCCCTTCGAAGACGAGCGATCCCGCGCCATGTGCGCCGGTCCAGACGCCTGGATGGCTGCTGCCGGCGTCCGGGATGACGCCGACCGTGAAGGCGACCCGTGCGTCGTCGTTGAGCGATGCGCTGATACTGTTGAACGACGATCCGGGCGGCAGGTTCCAGCCGTTGTCGTTGACGAGCAGGTTCGTGCGCGCCTGCAGTTCGAGCATCGCGTAGGCCGGCAGGTCGGCGCGCGCGACGCCGCAGGTGAGCAGGGCGGCGGCACAGCCGGCGAATACGTTCGTGCGCATGGCGACCTCGCGGATTCGGAAATCGAGCCCGATTCTAGACCGAAGCGGCGCCGGAACGGCCGTGCGGCATCACGATTGCGCGCGCGCCGGTGAGCTGTCGCCGCAGGCCGCGACGCGTGCGCATCACGCGCGTGGCGATCGCAGGCCCGTAGCGCCGGAGAGCCACGCATCGAGCGTGCCGACGCGTCGGTCGAGCCAGTCGAAGATCGTCTGTCGGGTTTCGGGCGAGGCCATCTCGAGGCTCTGCACGACGAGGAAGGCCGCATGCGGGTCGGCGTCGGCCCGGCGCATCTTGTGCCGCATGCGTGGCAGCCATTGTTCGGACGGCTTCAGTTGCACGGTGTGCAGGCGGTTGTCGAGGATCGCATCGTCGCTCGCGATCGCGAGGTGGGTGGCGAGCACTTCGGTCTTGAACTGTTCGTTCGAGCGCAGGCGATGGCGGACGTTGCCGGCGAGCAGTTCGGGACGGCGCGCGAAGAACGCCTCCAGTGTCGAGCGCCGCATCGGATACGGATTGTGGAACAGGCGGTAGTAGCGATCCTCGAAGCCGGCCAGGCGCGCGCTGGCCTGCTGCGCATCGAGGTTGCCGACGCGGCTCGCGGACACGCCGCGCAGGCGCCTCGACAGCGCCTTGATCCGCTGCATCGCGCCGCGGCTCGACTGGCTTCGCCATTCGCCGCGCAGGACGATCCTGCCGTCGCGGAAGAAATCCGCCGGTGCGACCTCGCGCAGCAGCAGCATGTCGTCGTTGAAGTAGACGAAGTCCTCGTTGAGACCCGGGATGCGCCAGAGCAGGCTGATGATCGCGCGGCTGTTGAAAGTCGGCAGGTGCTGTTCGAAGCCGGCGAAGATCTCGCGATGGTCGACGACGCGGACGCGATCGGCGTACGGCGTGCCGCGCAGCGTTTCGACGAGGCGCGGTGTCTGCGCATCGCTGACGATGTGGATGCGCTGCAACCACGGCGCGTAGCGCAGGATCGAGGCGACGCAGTAGTCGATCTCGCCGATGTCGCTGAAGCGCGTGCTGTGCGCGGTCGCTGGCCGGCTGCCCGCCAGTCCGGAGAGATACGCATCGAGGCGGGCGCGATGGGCCGGATCGGCGCCATCGACCCAGGTGATGACCGCGTCGATGCTCATCGGGCCGCACGCATGCCGGGCAACGGGCGCGTGCACGTCGCCGGCGCGATCGCCGCGGTCCGTCCGCCGGGCAGGCCGGCGGACGAACGGGCATGCCGGTTCCGCTGCGGGAATCGGCGCGCGCCGCAGCGTGTCACGCGTCGATCACCAGATCTTCACCTGCTGCTCGCCGCTGCGCACCATCGGATCACCGTCCTTGCAGCCGAACGCTTCGGCGAACGCGTCGAGATTCGACGGCGCGCCGATCGCGCGGAAGCGTGCCGGCGAATGCGGATCGGTGGCGAGCAGCACTTCGAGGCGCTTGTCGAGCACGTTGCCGCGCCACACGCGCGCCCAGTTGAGGAAGAAGCGCTGTTGCGGCGTGTACCCGTCGATCGACGCCTGCGCTTCGGCCGGACTGTCCTTCAGGGCGACCTGCAGTGCATCCCAGGCGATCGCGACGCCGCCGAGGTCGGCGATGTTCTCACCGAGCGTCAGCTGCCCGTTGATGTGCTTGCCCGGCAGCGGTTCGTAGGCATTGAACTGGTCGACGAGTTTCGACGTACGCGCCTTGAACGCCTCGGCATCGGCCTCGGCCCACCAGTTCGTGTTGTTGCCGAGCGCGTCGAACTGGCTGCCCTGGTCGTCGAAGCCGTGGCTCGCTTCGTGGCCGATCACGGCACCGATGCCGCCGTAGTTGAGGGCGTCGTCGGCCTTCGCGTCGAAGAACGGCGGCTGCAGGATCGCGGCCGGGAAGTTGATCGTGTTGTCGGTCGGGTTGTAGTACGCGTTGACGGTCTGCGGCGTCATTCCCCATTCGAGGCGGTCGGTCGGTTTGCCGATCTTGGCGACGTCGTACTTGTGGTTGAACTCGACCGCGGCGACGACATTGCCGAAGTAGTCGTCGGCGGCGAACGTCAGGCCCGACCAGTCGCGCCACTTCTCCGGGTATCCGATCTTGGGCAGGAAGCTCGACCACTTCTCGAGCGCCTTGACCTTGGTCTCCGCGCTCATCCAGTCGAGGTTCTCGATGCGCGTCTTGAGGGCGGCCTGCAGGTTGTCGACGAGCTCCTTCGCGCGTGCCTTCGATTCCGGCGGGAAGTTCTCGACGACGTAGAGCTCGCCGAGGGCCATTCCGACCTGTTCGTTGACCGTTGCCAGCGCGCGCTTCCAGCGCGGCTCGTTTTCCTTCTGCCCGTTCAGGGTCTGCTTGTGGAACGCGAAGTTCGCCTGCTGGAACGGCGTCGACAGGTACGGCGAGGCGTTGTCGGCATGGTGGAAGCGCAGGTAGGCCTGCCACTGCTCGACCGGCACTCCGCCGATCATGCGGTCGAGTTCGGCGAAGAACTTCGGTTGCGACAGCGAGAAACCGTCGGTCACGTCGGCGTTCTGGGCGGCGAAGAAGCGTGCCCAGTCGAAATGCGGCGTGACCTTGTTCGCTTCGGCGATGCTGACGAAGTTGTACTGGTTTTCCGGCACGCGCAATTCGACCGGCTTGAGCGAGGCCTTGGCCAGGCGCGTCTCGAACGCGAGCACGTCCGCCGCCTGCTTCTTCGCCGCGGCCGCGTCGACGCCGACCAGTTCGAGCACGTGCGCGATGTGGGCGAGGTAGGCATCGCGGATGCCCGCGTGCTGCTCGGCGCTGTAGTAATCCGGCGTCGGCAGGCCGAGGCCGCTCTGGAACGCGTAGGCGATCTTGCGGCTCGAGTTCTTGAAGTCGGTCTCGGCGCCGAATGCGAACACGCTGCCCTGGCCGCGCGAGAAGCTGTCGACGAGGTAGTCGAAGATCGTGCCGGAATCCTTCAGCGCGTCGATCCGGGCGAGTTCGGGCTTGATCGGGTCGAAGCCGGCTTTCTCGATCGAGGCCTCGTCCATGCCCGAGCGGTACAACGCGCCGATCTTCTGCTCGATCGAGCCCTCGGCGGCATCGGTCTTCGCGGCGGCCGCTTCGACGAGGGCCTTCTGCGTCTGCAGGCTCTTCTCGCGCAGCTCGTCGAATGCACCCCAGCGCGTGCGGTCGCCCGGGATCGGGTTCGCAGCGATCCACTTCGCATTGACGAAGGCGTTGAAGTCCTTGCAGGCATCGACCGAGGTGTCGAGATCGGCGATGTCGAACGCGACATGCTTCGGCGCCGGGGCCGCCGCGGGCGTGGCCGGTGCACTCGTGGTCTGCGTCCCGGTCGGCGACTTGCACGCAGCGAGGGCGAAGGCGACGCCGAGGGCGAGCGCGAGTGGTTTCAGCGAATTGATCTTCATGGGGTCTCCGGGACGGGCACGACGCGTCGACGCGTGCGAGGTGGAAGGCAGGGAATGGAACGGGTTCGGTGCGGCACGCGCAAGGCGTCCGATGCGGCCGCGGCAACGTGCATCTTGCTCAACGTGCCCAAGGGTTTGCAGTGTCGAAGGTCATTCCGGCGCGCGCTCTCCGGGCAGGGCGGCGGGCTCTGGCTCGCCGTCCCGCGCAGGCCACTGCGTGGCGAACGGCAGGACCTCGGGTGCCATCGCGCCGGCCGAGAGGATGAAGGCCATGGCCTGGTCGACGCTCCAGTCGGTCGCGGTCAGGCGTTCGACCGGCACGATCTCGAGATAGCCGCCGGTCGGGTTCGGTGTCGTCGGCACGTAGACGGCGGCGAGTTCGCGGCCACCGGCATCGTGGAACACGCGCGTGACGAATCCGACCGATTTAAGCTCGGGCGACGGGAAATCGATCAGGACGACGCGCTGCGCGCCGCTCGGCTTGGTCTGCAGCACCGACATCAGTTTCTTCGTGCCACCGTAGATCGTCTGCACCATCGGGATGCGCTGGATCAGATGCTCGAGGCCGTCGATCAGGCGCCGCCCGAACACGCGGTTGGCGGCGAAACCGAGCGTGTACAGGGCGACCAGCGTGATGACGAGGGCGAGCAGCGAGATCAGCCAGGGCTGGCCGAGCATCTGGCCCGTCGCCGGCCAGGTGCTGCCGAGCAGGCCGACGAGGCCGCCGACGAGCGGGGCACTGACGGCCGTCAGCATGCCGAACACGAACGTGAAGACGACGAGGGTCAGCCACAACGGCACGAACGTGAGCAGGCCGGTGATCAGGTAGCGTTTGACGTACAGCGGACGCATGCGCGGCGCGGGCGGGTTCGGGGTCGTCGATTATCGCCGCAAACACCGGGCGCGGGAATGCACCGGCGTCGCTGGCGCCGCTCGCGCGTGCATGGCAGTCTCGCCAGGATGCAAGTCCGGGGGCAGGGCAGACCATGAATTCCGATCGTGGGCAGCGCAGCGGCGCGACGACGGCGCCTTCGCCCGATCCGGCTGCGCTGATCGGCGTGCCGATCGTCGTCGCCGTGATGGGCCTGCCCGGGGCCGGCAAGAGCATCGTCGCGCGTGCGCTCGAGGATCAGCTGCAACTGCGCCGTGTCTGCCGCGACACGATCCGCGCGGCGATGTTTCCGCGCTGCAGCTACAGTTTCATCGAAAAGCGCGCAGCCTGGCGCAGCGTCCTCCTCGCCCTCGAGATCAACGGCATGCTCGGCTTCGGCAGCGTCATCGACGGCATGACGTTCTCGCGACGCCGCGAACTCGATCGCGTCGCCCAGGTCGCCGCGCGCCATCGCCTCGTGACGATCCCGCTGCTCGTCGAATGCCCGCCCGAACTCGCCCGCGAGCGCGTCGCCCGCGACATCGCGGCGAACCGGCACAGCGCGCGGGACCGTTCACCCGATCTGGTCAACGACGTGCTTGCCCGCAGCGAACCGCCACCCGCGGAAACGCTGCGCATCGACGGCACCCTGCCGGCCGCGCAGATGTGCCGTGCGGCGATCGCCGCGATCACCGACGCGATCGCAGCGGCGACCGCGCAGGCCTGACTACCGGGCGTCGATCCGACTGGCGCCGGTGCCTGTGTGTTTTCCGGCGATAATCGGCGCATGACCGCGATCGTCCTTGCCACGTTGAACGCGCGCTATGCGCATGCCTCGCTCGGCCTGCGTTACCTGCGCGCGAATCTCGGCCGGTGGCGCGAGGCGTCGGCGATCCACGAATTCGTGATCGGCCAGAAGACCGAGGAGATCGCCGAGAAACTGCTTGCGGCCGACCCCCGCGTGCTCGGCCTCGGCGTCTACATCTGGAACGTCGAGGAGAGCACGCGCCTCGTCGCCCAGATCAAGCGGCTCGCGCCCGGACTCGTGATCGTGCTCGGCGGTCCCGAGGTCAGCCATGAAGTCGACGAACAGCGCATCTGCGCGCTCGCCGACTATGTCGTCACCGGCTGGGGCGATGTCAGTTTCGCGACCCTCGTCGACGCGCTGATGCGCGGCGAACGGCCGCCCGCAAGGATCATCGCCGGCGTGCAGGCCCCGTTGCCGGCCCTTGTTTCGCCGTATGCGGAATACACCGACGAGGATGTGCGCCAGCGCCATCTGTATGTGGAAGCGTCGCGCGGCTGTCCGTTCAAGTGCGAGTTCTGCCTGTCCTCGCTCGATCGCACGGCATGGCCGTTTCCGCTCGAGGCCTTCCTCGCCGATCTCGATCGCCTGTACCGCCGCGGCGCGCGCCGGTTCAAGTTCGTTGACCGCACGTTCAACCTCAAGGTCGAGACCTCGCTCGCGATCCTCGACTTCTTCCGCGCCAGGATCGAAGCGGCGCCGGACGATCCGCCGTTCGCGCATTTCGAGCTGATCCCGGACCACCTGCCGGAGCGGCTCAAGCAGGCGATCGCATGGTTTCCCGATGGAACGTTGCAGTTCGAGATCGGCATCCAGACCTTCGATCCCGAAGTCCAGGCGCGCGTCTCGCGCAAGCAGAAGAACGACGTCGCCGCGGCGAACCTCGAATGGCTGCGCACGCAGACGCGCGCGCACCTGCATGTCGACCTGATCGCGGGCCTGCCGGGCGAGGACATCCCGATGTTCGCGGCCGGCTTCGACCGTCTCGTCGCGCTCGCCCCGCACGAGATCCAGTTCGGCATCCTCAAGCGCCTGCGCGGCGCACCGATCGCGCGCCACACCGACGCGTTCGGCCTGCGCTTCAATCCTGATCCGCCGTACAACATCCTCGCCAGCGACGCGATCGGGTTCGCCGACATGCAGCGGTTGTCGCGCTTCTCGCGCTACTGGGACATCATCGCGAATTCGGGCCGCTATCCGCGCAGCGCGGGCGTGCTGCTCGGCGATTCCGCGTTCGCGAACTTCCTCGCATTC
Organism: uncultured Dokdonella sp.; assembly: GCA_964587775.1. Lineage (GTDB taxonomy): Bacteria > Pseudomonadota > Gammaproteobacteria > Xanthomonadales > Rhodanobacteraceae > Dokdonella. The sequence continues at coordinate 1,039 of CAZPLY010000009.1, read as the reverse complement.
TCCGATTGGCTGTATGCGCGAACCGGGCAGACCCATGCGCTGGCCCAGGAGCGTCTCGTCCACCTGTTGCACGAGTTCCTCTGCTCCGAGCGCGGCCTCGCCGAGGACGAGGTCGGGGCCGCGCTCCTCGCCGATTACCGCGCGACGGGCGGCCGCAGTCGCCTGCGCTTCGAAACCGGCACGCCAGACCGACCGCCACCGCGCGCGCCGAAGAACGCGTCGACGCCCGAACGGCAATTGCGGCACCTGCATTCCTGAGCGGTGCTGCGATCGCAGCGACCCCGGTCGCGCCCCAACCACCTTGCCGCCAGATTGCTTTCGCGCCCAGGGGCGCTCCTACCGACATCTGCCGCGGACTTCGATCACCGTGACGGCGTCGCCGCTCCGCCACGATGACCCTCAAGCATCACATCGCCATGTAGGAGCGACCCCGGTCGCGACCGGATCTTGCCGCAGAATGGATCGACCGCCGCCAGATTGCTTTCGCGCCCAGGGGCGCTCCTACCGACATCTGCCGCGGGCTTCGATGACCATGACGCGTTGCTGCTCCGTCGTTGGCCGCGACCCAACCTTGCCGCCAGATTGATTTCGCGCCCAGGGGCGCTCCTACCGACATCTGCCGCGGGCTTCGATCACCGTGACGGCGTTTCCGCTCCGATTCCCTCAAGGCAAATCAATGAGGTGTAGGAGCGACCCCGGTCGCGACCCAATCTTGCCGCAGGATTCATCGACCGCCGCCAGATTGCTTTCGCGCCCAGGGGCGCTCCTACCGACATCGGCCGCAGCTTCGATCACCGTGACGGCGTTACCGCTCTGTCAGATGACCCTCAAGGTTACATATCGCCATGTAGGAGCGACCCTGGTCGCGACCGAACCTTGCCGCAGAATCGATCGACCGCCGCCAGATTGCTTTCGCGCCCAGGGGCGCTCCTACCGACATCTGCCGCGGCTTCGATCACCGTGACGGCGTTTCCGCTCCGCAACGATGACCCTCAAGGTTACATATCGCCATGTAGGAGCGACCCTGGTCGCGACCGAA
>CAZPLY010000008.1:0-143866 GCA_964587775.1 uncultured Dokdonella sp. | reverse complement strand
CTTACCCAACGCCCTGTCTCTCAAGACAGGGCGTTTTTATTGGGCGAATACGGGCATCATCTGCCCTGAAACTTCGGGCCGCCAGGGTCGTCCGCGGTTGTCGCCCTTAGCCTCCTTCCAGGATCGAAATAGCCCATGTCTGAAACCAGCTCCCGCCTCGCCGCGGTCGAGCACTACCTCGAAGCCCTGCAGAACCGCATCTGCACATCGATCGAAGTGCTTGATGGCCGGGCCGGGTTCCGCGAGGACGCCTGGCAGCGCCCCGAAGGTGGCGGCGGCCGCACGCGCGTGTTGACCGAAGGTGGCGTGTTCGAGCAGGCCGGAATCGGTTTCTCGCGCGTCTCGGGATCGAAGCTGCCGGCTTCGGCGACCGCGCACCGGCCCAACCTCGCGGGCCGCGAATGGACGGCGGTCGGCGTATCGCTCGTCTTTCATCCGCGCAACCCGCATGTGCCGACGACCCACATGAACGTGCGCTACTTCGAGGCCGCCGCGGCGGATGGGGAGCCGGTCTGGTGGTTCGGTGGCGGCTTCGATCTCACCCCGTACTACGTCGTCGAGGACGATGTGCGCCACTGGCACGCCGCTGCGCGCGATGCGTGCAACGTGCTGGGGCCCGAAGCCTACCCGCGCTACAAGCGCTGGTGCGACCAGTACTTCCACCTCAAGCACCGGAACGAAACGCGCGGGGTCGGCGGCATCTTCTTCGATGACCTTTCCGAAGGGGGGTTCGAAAGCTGCTTCGCCTTCATGCAGGCCGTGGGCGACGGCTTCATGCCCGCTTACCAGCCGATCGTCGAACGGCGCAAGGACGAACCGAGCACCGATGCGCATCGCGAGTTCCAGTTGTATCGGCGCGGGCGTTACGTCGAGTTCAACCTCGTGTACGACCGCGGGACCCTGTTCGGCCTGCAGTCGGGCGGACGGACAGAATCGATCCTCATGAGCCTGCCGCCCCGCGTGCGCTTCGAGTATGGCTACACGCCGCCGCCGGGGAGCGCGGAGGCGCGCCTGGCCGACTATCTGAAACCGCGCGACTGGCTGTAGCGTTCGTCCGGAATCAGTCCCACTGGTAGATCGTGAAGTAGACCGGCGAGACCGGTCCGTCGCGCGCATCACGCTCGAGCCGCCCGTTGTTGTTGACGTCCATGTAGATCTGTTCGGGACCGTCCTGCGGGACGATGCGGATCATGCGCAGCCGACCTTTCTCGCGATACTCCTCGATCAGGTCGCCGCCTTCCTGCCGCCGCGTCACCGCGTCACTGAGCGAACGGATCGCGGCCGCATCCTTGTCACGTGTGGCCTTGTCGCGAACCGGTCGCGTGTCGGGCATGGCCGGTTCGAGCGTCTCGCCCGCTGGCGGCATCGCGGCTGGTGCGACGCCCGGATCGTCCAGCGCCGGTGGAGGCAACGCCGCACGCTCCTGGGCAGGTGCGGTTCGCGGCGCAACCGGCTCGCTGGCCGCATGGGCAGTGAGGGTCAGGCACGACAGGATGGCGAGGATCGGGCGCTTCATGGGCAGTTCCTCCGGGCGGTAACTCAAGCCTACGCGATCCGCGCTGACGGCGGGTTGACCGATGTCAGCAGAATTTCACCCGACTCCGCCGAGTCGATGGGCGGTCTGCTCGGCCGCGGCACGGCTGATCTCGCCAGGCAGCAGGACTTCGCGCAAGACCGGCAAGGCCGCTCGCATGAGTCGACGTGCTTGCTCGTGTCGTCCGGCCTGCATCAGCGCCCCGGCGTACTCGCTGCGGGCAATCGCAAGGTCGACAGGTTGCTGCGACTCGGCCTGCTCGAATCCGGCCACGGCCGCATCGAGCTCGCGCAGCGCGGTCGCGAGATCGCTGCGATCGATGGCGAAGGATGCGTGCGCGCGTCGCATGTGCAGGAAGATCGGATGGCCCTCGGGGGCAAGTTTGCGCCACAGTCGCTCGGCTTCGTCGAGTTCGCGCAAGCCGGCTTTCGGGTCATGCATGCCGCGCGCGACGACGACCAGTTGCCACGTCAACATCGCATACTCGCCCGAGGTTTCGCCATCGATGCGGCGTGCCTTCTCGCGCAGAGCTTCGAGAAGCGCACGTGCGCGTGCATGCTCGCCGCTGAGGCCGAGCGTGCGTGCCTCACCACGGGCAACGCGCCGCCGCGCCTGGTGGTCGAGGCCGATGCCGCCGTCGTCGAACACGAGACGGGCAAGGCGATAGTGCTCGAGCGCGCCCGCATAGTCGCCCGCGCTCTCGAGGATCCCGCCCAGATTGCCGTGCGAGAGCGCCCGATCGGCCGCGCCTTCGATGCCCGCGTCGATCATGATGATGTCGGACTCGCGCAGCAGTTCGGCCGCCTCGCGGTAACGCCCGAGATCGTTGAGCATGAGGGCGAGGTCGTTGGTCAGTTCCATCATGTGCGCACCGCCCGAGGCGACGACGCGCTCCTGCAGCGCGATCGCCTCGCGCAGCAGGGTCTCCGCCCCGGCCGCGTCCCCGGCCGCACCCCGTGCATTCGCCTTCGCCCGCAGCAGCAGCACGCGCTCGGGCGAGTCGGCCGGGCGCTCCGCAGCAACCCGCCGAAGCGCATCATCGGCGACGCGCTCGGCAGCTTCGGCTTCCCCGCTCGTGGCGAGCAGGGCCGACAGGCTTTGCGCGATGTCGACGTGCAGCGACAGCGGCGAAGAGGCTTGTTCGCGCACCGCCGCCAGCGCCGTGCGCAACTGTGCGATCGCCTTTTCGTCCTCGCCGTTGCGGTGATGGGCAACCGCGCGTGTCCGCACGCTGCGGATCCGTTCGACGGCGTCATCCGGCGCGAAACGCGTGCGCAGGTCCGCCGCCACGTCGGCCGCGGCCAAGGCGCCGGCACCGTCACCGCCGGCACCGAGAAGGTGACTCCACGTGTCGTAGTCGCTGGCGAGCCGCAGCGCCTCGCCGACATCGGCCGGGTGTGCGTCGACGAGGCCGGCACGCATGAGGTCGCGCGCAATCGCGATCGACCCGAGTTCGCTGTAGAGGCGCGCGAGCAGGCGCTGCACGGTGCGCGCGACCACCGGATCGGCGTGCTGGTCGAGGTTGCGACGGGCGGCGTCGAGCAGGTCGCGCACGCTGACCTGGCGGCTCATCGCGTTGCCGGGCGCCGCAGCCGTGAAGGCATCGGTGAGGAACTCGAGCGAGGCGCGCGCACTCGCGGCATCGCGTCGCGAACTGGCGGCCGCCTGTTGCGCCTGTGCTTCGGCCACGCGCGCACGCTGGCGTTCGCCTTCGAGCTGGACGACAAACGCGGCGATGACGCAAGCGCCGAAAACCACTGCGGCGACGCCCCAGCGATGGCGGCCGACGAACTTGCGGAGCCGGTACATGCGGGTCAGCGCGGCCGCGCGGACCGGATGGCCATTGCGGTAGCGCGCGAGATCGTCGCGCAGCTCACTGACCCCGGAGTAGCGATCCTCCGCCCTCCCGGCGGACGCCTTGGCGATGATGCCACCGAGTTCCGCGTCGATCGGCAGCGTCGGATGGGTCGAGGCCGGCGTGCCGCCGGTGAGCATGACTCGCAGCAGGACACCAAGGCTGTAGATGTCGGTCGCGGTCGTGATCGCACGTCCTTCCAGTTGCTCCGGACTCGCATAGCCGCTGCTGAAAACGCGCGTCGATGTCTCGCGCCCGTCGCCGCCGTCGGCGACGAGCCGGGCGATGCCGAAATCGAGCAGTTTGACCGCGCCATCGCGCGTGACGAGAACGTTGCCGGGCTTGATGTCGCGATGGATGACGAGGCGCTGGTGCGCGTGTTCGACTGCGGACAACATGTCGTCGAACAGTGCGAGACGCCGGCCGAGGGTCGGCGCGTCCGCAGCGATGTAGTCGAGGAGGCCGATCCCGTCGACGAGTTCGATCGCGAGCCAGGGCTGGCCGTCGGCGGTCTCGCCTCCGTCGAGCAGGCGCGCGATGTGCGGATGATCGAGCCCGGCGAGGATCTGCCGCTCCTGACGGAGTCGGCGCATGCCTTCGTCGGTCGGGAAGCCGCGCAGCAGCTTGATCGCTACCTGCTGGCGGAAATTGCCCTCGACACGGTCGGCGAGGAACACCGTTCCCATGCCACCGGCCCCGATCTCGCGCAACAGTCGCCAGGGGCCGAGTCGTTCGCTGGGTCGCGCATGCAGTTCGGCGACCGCGTCGTCGATTGCGCGCTGGAGCGGGTCCTCGGCGACCGCGTCAGCCTCGAGCATGCGCCGGAGTCGCTCGCGCTCGGCGGGCTCGAGGTCGAGTTCGCCGAGTTCGCGCGCGCGTTCGGCGTCGGCCAGCGCGCGCAGCCGCTCGAAATGCGCGGCGAAACGATCGAGCGACGCGCTCACGCCTCGAGGGCCGTTTTCAGCCAGGCGCGCGCGAGCCGAAGGTCGCGGTCGACCGTTCCTTCGGACACGGCGAGCGTCGCGGCCACCTCGGCCCGGCTCAGTCCACCGAAGTAGACGAGCTCAATCATCTGCGCGCGGCGGGCATCGGCGCTCGACAGCTCGTGCAAGGCGCTGTCGATACGCAACAGATCGGCGGAATTGCCGGGACTCGAGACGCCGAGCGCCTCGTCGAGTTCGACCCGTTCTGCGCCGCCGCCGCGCTTGTCGGCGAGGCGCTTGCGTGCGGCATCGACGAGGACCTGACGCGTCGCTTGCGCGGCGACATGGAAGAAGTGCTTGCGGTTCTCCCAATTCGCCTCGGTGCCGAGCATGCGGATCAACGCCTCGTGCGCGATGTCGGTCGCGCTGAGCGTCGCGTTCGGCATCTTGCGCAGCGACTGCGCGGCGATCGCGCGCACGTTCGCGTAGACGCGCTCCATCAGCAACTCGCGCGCGCCGCCGTCGCCGGCGCGCCACAGGGCGATCAAGCGGGTGACTTCGTGTTCGCCGTGGTCGGGCATCGATACGTGCTCGGCGCGTGGCCGGAAATTCCCCGGGCGCGAGTGTAATCCCAGCCCGGGCCTTCCGGTTGTGTCACGCTCCGCGTTGGGACTTTGGCCCCCGGATTGCGTATGAACCGTTGAACACCTCGAGGGTCGTCGAATGCAGCCAATTCGCTCCACCAGGTCACCGGTACGGCAAGCCTGCCTTTCGGGCTTGCTCGCGGCCTTTGCGCTTTGCACGGGCCCGGTCGGCGCCGAGCCGCCGGCTCCGGAACTCGTCCTGCCCTGGTACAACGGCGTTATCAGCAACGTCGGGACGAACTTCGCCTGCCTCAGCGATCCGCCGTTGTTCGAGATCCGCGTCCAGGGCTATGCCGGCTGGACGCTGGTGCCGCCGAACTTCACGCCTGCCGTCGGCGAGGTCTTCTATACCCACCTCGTCCTCAGCCATCCGGGCAATCCATGCGCGGGCAGCGCGATCGGCATCGAGCTGCTGCTGCCACCCGGCGTGACGACGGCCGCGAGCGCCGCTGACCCGGCTTTCTGCTTCGCACGCACGCCGCCGACCCAGCAGCGGCCATTCCCGCTGCTGATCAACCTCGGCACCGACCCCGGCTACGGGTGTCCGCAGCAGTTTCCTCCGGGACTCGAAGGTTTGCGCATCACGCCTCCGCAGGGCGGGCTCGGCGGCGGCTGGGGCATGGCGGCCGGGTTCTTCCTCGAACTGCTCGTGCCATTGCGGGCGACCACCGTGCAACCGGGTTCGACCTCGATCCGCTTCCGCGTCAATCCGGACATCGGCGTCGTCGGCTATCCATCGGTGCCGCTGCTCGTCAACAACGACGTGCTGTTCCGTACCGCGTTCGAGGACAACCTGCTGACCCTCGACATCTGCACCGTCACGCCGGTCGCAAGCGGATGCTGAGCGCACGTCGCGACCGCTGAAACCCGCCGCGTACGCGGGGCGCGCGGGGCTGCGCCGGCGTTGCAATCGCTGCGCCTGCGCGCCAAGCTGCGGGCCCGTTGCCGCCGTGAGTCGCCATGTCCTCGTCGCGTCCGCGCCTCGTCCTGATCGACGGATCGTCCTACCTGTTCCGCGCGTTCCATGCCTTGCCGCCGCTGTCGAACGCGGCCGGTGAGCCGACCGGGGCCCTGTTCGGCGTCGTCAACATGCTGCGGACGACCCTCAAGGAGTCGCCCGACTACGTCGCCTTCGTCCTCGACGCGAGCGGACCGACGTTCCGCGACGCGCTATACCCGCAGTACAAGGCCAATCGCGCCGCCACCCCCGACGATCTCAAGGTGCAGGTCGAGCCGATGCTTGCGATCGTCGGCGCGCTCGGGTTTCCGATCCTGCGCGTCGACGGTGTCGAAGCCGATGACGTGATCGGCACGCTCGCGCGCCAGGCCGAAGGTGCCGGGCTCGACGTCGTGATTTCGACCAGCGACAAGGATTTCGCCCAGCTCGTTTCGCCGCGCATCTCGCTCATCAACACGATGACGAACAGCATGCTCGACGAGGCCGGCGTGCTCGCGAAGTTCGGCGTGCCGGCCACGCGCATCGTCGATTTCCTCGCCCTGACCGGCGACGCGATCGACAACGTGCCGGGGGTCGAAAAGTGCGGCCCGAAGACGGCCGCGAAATGGCTCGCCGAGTACGACTCGCTCGACGGCGTGATCGCGGGTGCGGCGAACGTCGGCGGCAAGATCGGCGAGAACCTGCGCCGTGCATTGGCCCACTTGCCGCTGTCGCGCCAGCTCGTGACGATCAAGACCGATGTCGCGCTCGACGTCGGACCGCTCGATCTCGGCCTGCGCATGCGCGATGTCGAGGCCCTGCGCGCGCTTTATCGCCGTTACGAATTCAATGCGGCGCTGAAGGACCTCGAGCGCGGCGAGTCAGGCGCCGCCGAAGCGGGCGTCGTGCCACCACCTTCCGGCGGGTCGGAGCCGACACCGGTCACGTCGACGCCGGACGCGCCGGTTGCGGCCGCGACCTACGAGTGCATCGTCGATACCGCCCGCTTCGAGCAATGGTTGCTGCGCTTGCGTTCGGCTGAGCTGATCTCGCTCGACACCGAGACGACGTCGATCGACTCGATGCGCGCGGAGATCGTCGGCATCTCGTTCGCGGTCGAGCCCGCGCACGCGGCCTATGTCCCGCTCGGCCACGACTACCCCGGCGCGCCGCCGCAGCTCGATCGCGTGAGCGTGCTCGAAGCCTTGCGGCCGCTGCTCGAGGATGCGGGCAAGTCCAAGCTCGGCCAGCATGCGAAGTACGACATCAACGTGTTCTCGCAGGCCGGGATCAGCCTGCGCGGTGTCGTCGAGGACACGATGCTCGAATCCTACGTGCTCAATTCGACCGCATCGCGGCACGACATGGACACCCTGGCCAAGCGACACCTCGGCTACGACACGACGACCTATGAACAGGTCGCGGGCAGGGGCGCCCGGCAGATCCCGTTCTCGCAGGTGGACCTCGACAGCGCGACGCGCTACGCGGCCGAGGACGCCGACATCACCCTGCGCCTGCATCATGCGCTGCGCCCGAAACTCGATGCCGTGCCGGGTTTGAAGTCGGTCTACACCGACATCGAGATGCCGCTCGTGCCGGTTCTCGCGCGCATGGAGCAGCACGGCGTGCTCGTCGATGTCGAGGCCCTGCGCCAGCAAAGCCGCCAGCTCGCCCAGCGCATGCACGAGATCAGCGAACAGGCGTTCGCGCTCGCCGGGCACCCGTTCAGCCTCGAGTCGCCGAAGCAGTTGCAGGCCCTGCTGTTCGACGAACTCGGGTTGCGTGCCGTCCTGAAGACCCCGACCGGGCAGCCGTCGACGAACGAGGAAGCGCTCGAAGCGATCGCGCATGAACACGAATTGCCGCGCCTGATCCTCGATTACCGCGGCCTCGCCAAGCTGCGTTCGACCTATACGGTCAAGCTCGCCGAAACCGTCAATCCGCGCAGCGGGCGCGTGCACACGAGCTACCACCAGGCGACGGCGGCAACCGGACGCCTGTCGTCGACCGATCCGAACCTGCAGAACATCCCGGTCCGCACCGAGGAAGGCCGGCGAATCCGCCAGGCCTTCATCGCGCCACCCGGATGGAAGGTGCTTGCCGCAGACTATTCTCAGATCGAACTGCGCATCATGGCCCACCTGTCGGGCGACGCGAGCCTGCTGTCGGCGTTCCACGGCAACCAGGACATCCATCGTGCGACCGCTGCCGAGGTGTTCGGCATCCCGCTCGCTGACGTCGACGCGAACCAGCGGCGGGCCGCCAAGGCGATCAATTTCGGCCTCATGTACGGCATGGGGCCGTTCGGCCTCGCGCGCCAGCTCGACATCGCCCGCGGCGAAGCGCAGGACTACATCGCGCGCTATTTCCAGCGCTATCCGAGCGTGCGCGAGTTCATGGACCGCGCGCGTGAACAGGCCCACCGCGACGGCTATGTCGAAACGGTGTTTGGCCGGCGCCTGCATCTGGACTACATCCATTCGCGAAACCAGGCGCAGCGCGCCGGGGCCGAGCGCGCGGCGATCAATGCGCCGATGCAGGGTACGGCCGCCGACATCATCAAGCGCGCGATGATCGAAATCGACGCCTGGCTGCTCGATCGTGCCGATCTCGCGCGCATGCAGATGCAGGTCCACGACGAACTCGTGTTCGAGGTTCGCGCCGAACACGTCGAGGAGATCCGCGTCGGCATCGAGCGACGCATGCGCGAAGCGGCGAACCTCGCCGTGCCGCTCGTGGTCGACATCGGCGTCGGCGACAACTGGGATCAAGCGCACTGACCGGACGCGCCGCGAAAGTGAACACCCGATAAATGGTTCGCGCGGAATTGCGCGGCGATGAAACTTTCCTGCACCGGAGTGCGTCTCATTATCCGGGTGCACGCAACGGCGCCCCGGATTCATCCATCTCCCTGGGTGAATCCACCGGAGATCGGTCCCTCCCCAGACCGGTTTTCGACCCCCGCCCCGAGGGCTCCCCCTGGCCCTCGGGGCATTTTATTTGGCGAATCCGCCGCCGAGGCCTGACGTGTTCAGGTGCGGGCGCGCGCGAGTGCGGCCAACAGGGCGGCCCGTGGCAGCTTGCCGGTGTCATTGCGAGGCAGGCTTTCGACCCGGCACAACGGTCGAGGCAGGAACACCGGATCGATCTGCTCGCGCAACGCGTCGACAAGTTCGCCGGTCGTGCGCGACGGGGCGACGACGAGTGCGGCGATGCGCTGGACGCCGGCCGAATCGGCCTCGTCGAGCTGGAATACGACGCCATCGAGCACACCGGGCAAGGCAAGCAGCCGCCGCGTGAGGTCGCCGAGCGAGGCACGCTTGCCGGCGATCTCGAGCAGGTCGGCATTGCGTCCGCACAGCAGGAAGTGGCCGTCGGGCAGCAATTCGACGAGATCCTGCAACTGGACGGAACGCGACAGGTGGCCCCCGGCGACGAGGGTGCCATCCGGTTGCGGGCGCAACTCGACGCCGCGATGCAGCCGCCATGCGGATTCGGTCGCCGTGCGCCGGTGCGCGATCACGCAGGTTTCGGTCGAGCCGAACATCTCGACGAGCGGCGCCGCAAGGCGCGCCTCGGCGAGCGCGGCGAGATCCGCCGGCGACGTTGCCGTCGCCGAAACGATCGCGGCCAGCGCCGGCAGCTCGACCGGTTCACGCAGCAGCGCGCGCAGGTGGACCGGGGTCGTCACGAGGACGCGCGGCGCAGGCACGGCAGCGAGTGCCCGGGCGATGTCCGCCGGGAACAGCGGCTTGGCCGAATGGACCGCGAACGGTCCGAACAGTGGCAGCAGGACCGACAGTTCCATGCCGTACATGTGCTGCGCCGGCACGGTCGCGACGACCGAAACCGGCGACGTGCCGTCGTATGCGATCGCCTTGGCCAGCACTTCGATGTTGAGCATCGTGCCGGCCTCGAAATCCTGCCAGGATTTCTCGTTCGGCTTCGGCTGGCCCGTGCTGCCCGAGGTGAAACCGATCGCGACCACCTGGCGCGCGCCGATCGTGAACAACGGTTCGGCCTGATCCGCGCATTCATCCGAATCGAGAACCGGCAACACGATCAGTGGCGAAGGGGCCGGGTCCAGCGCGACGTCGCTCAGCACGTACGCATCGGCGTGCAGCGCAAGCGCCTGATCGACCGCGTCGCGCGCGCGCGATGCCGGCAGCAGGGTGGTCTGTCCGCGCGCGGCGACCGCACAGAAGGTCGCGATGAACGCATAGCGGTCCTCGCAGAGATTGATCGCATGGCCGCGATCGGGCAGCAGGTCGGCGATACGCCGGACGTCGGCGAGGAACGCGGCCTTCGAGACGCGCTTGCCATCGCGCCAGGCGATCGTGCGTCCGGGGTCGGCGCCGGCGAGCAGGACGCGCATGCACGGCGATCCCGTCGCCGGATCAGGATGAACGACTGCGGACAAACCTCCCCCCTAGTGTCGCAATGTGTGGCCGGTGATCGCATCGCGGATCGGCGTCGGCCGCCCCAGACCGCCGAGCGCGCCATCGATGATGCCATCGAGGCGGTCGCCGAACATGGCCTGGACCTCGTCGATCGTGCGCGCCGGCGCATCCCCGTGCCGGTTTGCACTGGTCGAGACGAGTGCGCCGCCGAATGCGCGACACAGCGCGGCAGCCAGTGGATGCGCCGTCACGCGCAATGCGATGCCCGCATGATCGCCGACGATCCAGGCAGGAACGGCGTCGTTCGCAGGAAATATCCAGGTCTCACTGCCGGGCCACGTCGCTCGCGCCCGTGCGATCGCTTCGGCGGGCGTCGGCCCGATGTAGCGGGCGACCTGATCGAAATCCGCGCCGATCAGGAGGACGCCGACCGTCGCCGGACGCTGCTTGAGCGCAAACAGCCGAGCGACCGCGCGTTCGTCATGCGGATCGCAACCGAGGCCCCAGACCGCTTCGGTCGGATAGGCGACCACGCCGCCTCGACGCAACGCCGCTACCGCGTCGTCGAGCGTGTCGCCCATCATCACGCCTCGCGTTTGGCGGCCGGGCGCTTGGCCGCGCCCGGGCCGACGCTGCTCTTGCGCGCGCCGGCCTTTTTCGTCGTCGCCTTTTTAGCGGCGGCCTTTTTCACTGCGGCTTTTTTCGCCGGCGCCTTGCTTGCCGTCGTCTTCTTCGCGACGGGCGCCTTGACGACGGCAGCCTTGTCCCCGGTCGCCTTCTTCGCCGCCGACTTGCCCTTCGCGCCGCGCGTGAATGCGCCGCGCTTGGGGCGGTTCGGCGCGGCCGCGAGCAATTCCAGGCATTCGGCCTCGGTCAAGCTCGGCGGTTCGCGATCCTTCGGAATCCGCGCGTTCTTCTCGCCGTCGGTGATGTAGGGACCATAACGGCCGTTGAGTACCTGGATGCCGTTGCCGAATTCCTTGATGATGCGGTTCGCCGCCGCTTCGGCTTTCGCGCGCACGAGTTCGAGGGCGCGATCGAGTTCGATCGTGTAAGGATCATCTTCCTTGGCCAGCGAAGCATAGGTCGTGCCGATCTTGACGAACGGCCCGAAACGGCCGATGCCGACCGTGATGTCCTCGCCCGCTTCGTTCTGCCCCAGCGTGCGCGGCAACTTGAACAGTTCGAGGGCGTCGGCGAGCGCGATCGTGTGCATGCTCTGGCCGGGGCGCAGGCTCGCGAACTTCGGTTTCTCTTCGTCTTCCTTCGTGCCGATCTGCACGAACGGCCCGTACCGGCCCAGGCGCACCGACACCGGCTTGCCCGAAACGGGGTCCTCGCCGAGCACGCGGCTGCCGCTCGCTTCGGACTTGTCGACCGTCTCGACCTTCTCGTCGACCTGGGCCTTGAACGGCTTCCAGAAGCGTTCGAGCAGCGGTATCCAGTCTTCCTCGCCGCGGCTGACCGCATCGAGCTCGTCCTCGAGGCGGGCCGTGAAGTCGTAATCGACGTAGCGCATGAAATGCCCGGCGAGGAACTTTCCGACCGCGCGGCCGACATCGGTCGGCTTGAAGCGCCGGCTGTCGAGGATCACGTATTCGCGGTTGAGCAGGACCTGGATGATGCTCGCGTAGGTCGACGGGCGGCCGATGCCGTATTCCTCGAGCGCCTTGACGAGGCTCGCCTCGGAATAGCGCGGCGGTGGCTCGGTGAAGTGCTGGTCGGCGGCGATGTCGCGCAGCGGCACCGCTTCACCGACCTTCATCGCCGGCAGCTTGCGCGCTTCGTCTTCATCCTCGACGCCCTTCTGGTCGCGGCCTTCCTCGTATACGGCGAGGAAGCCCGGATCGACGATCGTCGTGCCGGTTGCCCGGAACGCGGCATCGGGGCCGCACGGGAAATCGACCGACACGGTGTTGAGCGTTGCATGTTCCATCTGGCAGGCGACCGTGCGCTTCCAGATCAGTTCGTAGAGCTTCGCATGATCGGGCGACAGGTAGGCCGCAAGCCGGCGCGGGGTCAGCGCGGCCGAGGTCGGCCGCACGGCCTCGTGGGCCTCCTGCGCGTTCTTCGACTTCGACTTGTACACATGCGGCTGCTCGGGCAATGCCTGGCGACCGAACTCGCGCACGATCACCTCGCGCAATTCGCCGACCGCATCGGCCGAGATCTGGGTCGAGTCGGTACGCATGTAGGTGATCAGGCCGACGACGCCCTCGTCGCCGATCGCGATGCCTTCGTAGAGCTGCTGGGCGATGCGCATCGTCCGGCTCGTCGCGAAGCCGAGCTTGCGTGCCGCCTCCTGCTGCAGGGTCGAGGTCGTGAACGGCGGCGACGGCCTGCGCTTGCGTTCCTTGGACTGCACCTCGCCGACCACGAGGCGTCCCTGCGCGGCCTTCTTCAGCGCATCGCGCGCGGCGTGCGCGTCGCGCTCGCTGGTCAGGTCGAACTGTTCGAACTTCTTGCCGTTCAGGCGCAGCAGGCGGGCCTTGAATGCCTGATCCGGATGGGCCAGATCGGCCTCGACGCTCCAGTATTCGCGTGGCTTGAACGCTTCGATCTCTTCCTCGCGCTCGACGATCATGCGCAAGGCCGGCGACTGCACGCGACCGGCCGAGAGCCCGCGCTGGACCTTGCGCCAGAGCACCGGCGAGAGGTTGAAGCCGACCAGGTAATCGAGCGCGCGGCGGGCCTGCTGGGCGTTGACGAGATCCATCGAAAGCGCGCGCGGGTTGGCCACGGCCTCCTTGATCGCGCGCGGCGTGATTTCCGAGAACACGACGCGGTGGACCTGCTTGCCGTCGAGCAGCTTGCGCAGGCGCAGGATCTCGGCGATATGCCACGAGATTGCCTCGCCTTCGCGGTCGAGGTCGGTCGCCAGATAGAGTGCGTCGGCCACCTTGGCCGCCTTGACGATCGCGTCGACGTGCTTCTCGTTGCGTTCGATCAGCTCGTAGTTCATCGCGAACGCGTTGGCCGGGTCGACCGCGCCCTCGCGTGGCACGAGATCGCGCACATGCCCGTACGAAGCCAGTACCTGGAAGTCGTTTCCGAGGTACTTGTTGATGGTTTTCGCCTTGGCCGGCGACTCGACGATGAGGAGATTCTTGGCCATGTTGCGGTCCTTGCCGCCGATGGATGCGTGGCGCCGCGAGGCAACCGGTCAGGAATTCGATGGGGGTGCGTGACGCCCGTTCAGGAGACACAGGCATTCGGTGGCTGTCAAGCGTACCGGGCGCGGACTATAGCCGATCGTGCCGTTCGCGCACGTTCCGGGCGCGCGCGGTGCGTATCCGGTCACGCGATCGGGGCTTCAGGCCTTTTCGAGGCGGGCGTACTTGCCGCCACGCGCGCTGACCTCGCCTTCGAGTTCGAGCACGAGCAGCATCGAGGACAGCGCGGCGACCCCGAGACCGCTGCGCGCGGCGAGCGTGTCGAGATCGAGCGCCTCGTGGCCGAGCGTGGCGAGCAGCTTCACATAGTCGGCATCGCGTTCGGCCGCCGGCAGTGCCGGCAATGTCCCGGGAACGGCATCGGTGGCCTGCAGCCGCGAGCGCAGGCGGTCGCCGAGCGCCGCGGCGAGCGGCGACAGCCCGTCAATGATCTCCTCGACCGTCTCGACCAGGCGCGCGCCGTCGCGGATCAGCTGGTGGCAGCCGCGTGCGAGCGGATTGTTGATCGAGCCCGGGATCGCGAAGACCTCGCGGCCCTGGTCCGTCGCGCAGCGCGCGGTGATCAGCGATCCCGACTTCAGGCTCGCTTCGACGACGAGCGTGCCGAGGGCGAGGCCCGAGAGGATGCGGTTCCGACGCGGGAAGTGTTCCGGTCGCCCGATCGTGCCGGGCGGGAATTCGCTGACGAGTGCGCCTTCGGCCTCGATGCGCGCGGCCAGCGCCGCGTGTTTGCGCGGATAGACGAGGTCGGGCCCCGTGCCCAGCACGGCGATCGTGCGCCCGCCGGCCTCGAGGGTCGCCGCGTGGGCGGCGCCATCGATGCCGTCGGCCAGCCCGCTCGTGATCGTGAAGCCGGCCATGGCCAGTGCGCGCGCGAACTTGCGCGTCGTCGCGAGACCGTGGTCGCTCGCGCTGCGGCTGCCGACGATCGCGGCCTGGGGCATCCACAGCAGGGTCGGGTCGCCGCTGACGAACAGCGCGGCCGGCGCGCCGCCGATCTCGCGCAGCAGTGACGGAAAATCGGGATCGTCCCACCCGAGCAGGTGATGGCCGTTGCCGGCGAGCCAGGCGCGGTCGCCGTCGAGCACCGCCTGATCGGGTGCATCGAGCCACGCGCGCGAGTCCGCGCGGAGTTCGGCGCCTGCTTCACCGCGCCGCAAGGCGGCCAGTGCGGCGCGCGCTCCGCCGTGGCGGGCGACGACGGCGCGCAGGGTTGCCGGTCCGAGCCCGGGCGCGCGCAGCATGACGAGCCAGGCATCCAGATTGCCTTGTCGCGGTTCCATCGGTCGATTCTAGCGAACCACGAATGAAAACGGCGCGACCGGATCGGTCGCGCCGTCGATGTGGAATTGCCCGCGGCTCAGGGCGTCGAGTCGGGATCGTGCAGGAAATCGCCGATATGGACCGGACGCACGCCATCCATGATCAGGCCGTAGCTGACCCGTTCGAACGTGCGGAACACCATGACATGGCCGATGAACTCGGGCGGCAACTTGACCTTGGCATCGCGTGGATTGAAGAACGCACGGGTCTTGCCCTTCGGATAGTCGGTGTCGTCGTGCACGACTTCGCCTTCCGTGTAGATCGCGTAGGTCGTGCCATTGTCGACGCCGTCGGCGCTGCCGCGCGAGAGCGCGACGACCTGGTGCTGGCCGACCGCGTTCATCGCATCGGTGAACGCGATCACGCGCATGTTGTCGGGCGCGCTGCGTGGCGGATGCGGCAGGAACTGGTCGTCGTACGGGGTCGGGTCGAGCGGCATCAGGAAATCGCCTTCCTTGACCTCGAAGTCCGAGTAGGTGACAAGGGCCGAGGCCGGATTGCCGCTTCGCGTGACCTGCACGGTGCCGAACTCGAGCACTTCGTAACCGAGGAAGCGCACGCGGCCCTGGAACGACCATTCGTGCGGACCGTGGGCCCAGATCAGGCTCTGGCGGCCATAGCGCGTGTCGCGCTCCTGGCGGTAGACCTCGCGCACGTCGCCCTCGTCTTCGGGCGGCATGTCGTAGTAGCGGCCCATCGGGCGCACGATCGCGAACTTGTCGCCAACCGAGGCCTCGAGACCGCGCACATAGACGAGTTGGCCGGTCGTGCCGCGCAGGCGGTTTTCCTCGATCGCGACGATGTGCGGGGCATTGTTGATCGCGTCCTCGTCGACCACGCGGGCGTTCTTGAGGAACTGCTTGACCGCCGAGAGCGGGATCGGGCTGACCGCGTCCTCGAGCGAGGAGACCCGCGCATGCGGCCCGAACGAGCCCTGGCCATGTGTGACGCCATTGCCTGAAATGACGAGTTCGTCACCCGGATAGATCAGATGCGGATTGCGCACCTGCGGATTGAGCTGCCAGATTTCAGGCCAGTGCCAAGGCCTCGAAAGGAATTTCGCGGAAATGTCCCACAACGTGTCGCCTTTCTTGACGACGTAACGATTGGGCGCATTTTCCGCCCATTGCGTTGCGGCATAGACGGACAGCGTCAGCAGGAGACCCGCTGAAAGCGAAAGTAATTTTTTAAGCATGGCTGCCAATTACCTGATTCCCCTATGGCTCGGCGAGTGTATCGGAAACTTCCAGCCGAGAAAACGACCGGACTCCCGAAATCTGAACCCCGTCGCAAAGCGCGCCACCGGCAATGCTGCGCAGCTCATCGTCCGGACTCCCCGCGCAGCCCTCGCGGGTCGCCCCGTTTTCCGGAAACCGGTAGAATCACGCGCTCGCCGCGGCTTGCAAGACGCCGGCCGGACCTCCACATGAGCAAGGAAGTCGCGCGGCGCCGATGCCGCCCGGAAACCGTCATGGCCCTCAGAAACATCGTCGAATTCCCCGATCCGCGCCTGCGCACGAAGGCGCTGCCGGTCACCGTGTTCGACGCCGAGCTCGCCACGCTCGCGGCCGACATGCTCGAAACGATGTATGCCGCCCCCGGCATCGGCCTGGCCGCGACCCAGATCGACGTGCACCGGCAGCTGCTCGTGCTCGACGTCTCCGAAGAGAAGGATGCGCCGATGGTCTTCGTCAATCCGCGCATCCTCGAGCGCTCGGGCAGCCAGGTCTATCAGGAGGGCTGCCTCTCGGTGCCCGGCATCTTCGCCGATGTCGAACGCGCCGACCGCGTCCGCGTCGAAGCGCAGGGCGTCGACGGCAAGCCGTTCGTGGTCGAGGCCGACGGCCTGCTCGCCGTCTGCATCCAGCACGAGATGGACCACCTGGCGGGCAAGCTGTTCGTCGATTACCTCTCTCCGCTCAAGCGCGAACTCGTGCGCAAGAAGCTCGAAAAGCAGCGTCGCCACGCCGAGCCGGCCACGGCCAGCGCCTGAGGGTTTGCATGGCCAGGCCCGTGCGGGTGGTGTTTGCCGGCACGCCCGAATTCGCCGTGCCCAGCCTGCGCGCCTGCCTCGCCTGCGCGGGCATCGAGGTTGCCGCGGTCTACACCCAGCCCGACCGTGCCGCAGGCCGCGGCCGCAAGCTCGCGGCGAGTGCCGTCAAGCACGCGGCCGGGCAGGCCGGGATCGTCGTCGAACAGCCGGCATCGTTTCGCGCCGCCAGCGATCGCCGCCGGCTGGCCGAGTGGCGTCCCGATCTCCTTGTTGTCGTCGCGTACGGCCTGATCCTTTCGAAATCGGTGCTCGCGATCCCTGCGCTCGGATGCTGGAACGTGCACGCCTCGCTGCTGCCGCGCTGGCGCGGTGCGGCACCGATCCAGCGCGCCCTGCTCGCCGGCGACAGGCAGACCGGCGTGGCCCTCATGCAGATGGAGGCCGGGCTCGACACGGGGCCGGTCCTGATCGAGCGCGCCGAAGCGATCCAGGACGATGACACGGGCGGCAGCCTGCACGACCGCCTCGCCACCCTCGGGGCCGACGTGCTCGGCGAAGGCCTTGCGCGACTCGTGCGCGGCGAGCTGCCCGGCGCACGCGCGCAGGCTACCGACGGCGTCACCTATGCGCACAAGCTCGACAAGGCCGAAGCCCGCCTCGACTGGAACGACAGCGCCGCAGCGCTCGCGCGCAAGGTGCGCGCGTTCGATCCGTGGCCGGTTGCCGAGACCGGACTCGCTGGCGAACGCCTGCGCGTGTGGTCGGCGCGCGCGCTGCCCTCCACCGAGCCGCACGCCCCCGGCTCGCTGCTCGCGGCCACCGCCGATGGCATCGACATCGCGACCGCCGACGGCGTCCTGCGCATCCTCGAGATCCAGCGTGAGGGCGGGCGCCGCATGCCGGTCCGCGACTGGCTCAACGCGCGTCCCGATCTCGTCACGAGCAGCGCCGGAGTGACGCGTTGACCGCCTCGAATCCCGGCGCGGCCCTGCGCGCCGAAGCCGCGCGCGCGCTCGCCCGGATCGTGTTCGACGGCGTTTCCCTGCGCGCCGCGTTCGACGCGCGGGCCGCGCGCAACGCCGATCCACGCGATCGTGCCTTGCTGTCGGCGACCCTGTTCGAGGCCTCGCGCTGGTGGCTGCGCTTCGACGCCGCGCTCGCCCGCCTGATCGACAAGCCACTGCCGGCGAAGTCGCGCGAGACGCGCGCTTTGCTGGTGCTCGGCCTCGTCCAGATCGAAGTCCTCGGCATGCCCGACTATGCGGTCGTCGCGGCCTGTGTCGATGCCGCGCGCCTGCTCGGCCAGCCGCGCCATGCCGGCCTCGTCAATGCGGTCCTGCGCCGTTACCTGCGCGAGCGCGCGGACCTGCTCGCCGTGCTGGACGGCGATCCGGTCACGCGCCACGCGCATCCACGCTGGCTCATCGAACGCCTGCAGGCAGACTGGCCGGCCGACGCCGAACGCATACTCGCGGCGAACAACCGCGAGGCCGCGCTGACCTTGCGCGTGAATCGCCGGCGCATCGACCGCGCCGACCTGCACGCGCGGTTCGCCGAGGCCGGCATCGAAAGCACGCTGCCTGACGATCTGGCCGACGCCCTCGTGCTTGCCGAAAGCACCGACGTCAGCCGCCTTCCCGGTTTTGCCGACGGGCTGTTCTCGGTCCAGGACGGCGCCGCCCAGCGTGTCGCCGACCTGCTCGACCTGGGCGACGGCCTGCGCGTGCTCGACGCCTGCGCGGCTCCCGGCGGCAAGACCGCGCACATGCTCGAACGCGCCCGACTCGATCTGGTCGCCCTCGACAGCGATGCCGCGCGCCTGCCGCGCCTGCGCGAGAACCTCGCCCGGCTCGGCCTCGAAGCCGAGGTTCGCCATGGCGATGCGACGCGCGCGCCCGACTGGTGGGACGGTCGCCCGTTCGACCGCATCCTCGTCGATGCGCCGTGCTCGGCGACCGGCATCATCCGCCGCCAGCCCGACATCAAGCTGCACCGGCGCGCCAGCGACATCACCGCGCTCGTCTCGGCACAGACGAGATTGTTGGGTGCGCTGTGGCATATGCTCGCGCCGGGCGGGCGCCTGCTGTATGCCACCTGTTCGGTCCTGCGTGCCGAAAACGAATCGGTGATCGCCGCATTCCGCGCCGCGCATCGCGATGCGCGCGTGGGCGCATTGCCGGATACGGTGGGCGTGGTCGCCGGCGGCGGCCGGCAAAACCTGCCGGGCACTCGGGGGATGGACGGTTTCTTCTATGCGCACGTGGAAAAGAATCAGCCTTAGCGCGTGCGCGTGGCTTGCGCTCGCCGGGTGCGACGCGCTGCGCCACCAGGCGCCAGGCGCGCTCGACGTGCGCGAGGCGCGCATCGTCGTCGTCGCCGATGGTGCCCAGCTCGACCTCGACCTCGACTGCCGCCTCAACGGGCCGATGAGCGATGCGCTCGAGCACGGAATCCCGATCACCTTGCAGATCGACCTGCACGCGCGTGCCGGCCGGATCGAGCTCGGCGACCGGCGCGCGCTCGAGTTGCGCTATTTCCCGCTCAGCCGCCGCTACCAGTTGCGCGACCTGCGCAGCGACAACGTGCGCAGTTTCTCGGCCTACGGTTCGCTGATCGATTCGCTCGGAACCTTGCGCCTGCCGCTGCCGGCGGCCTTCGGCCAGTTGCCCGCGGGCACCAGGCTGCGCGTCGAGGTGGGCCTCGACCACAGCGCGCTGCCGGGCCCGTTGCGCCTGCCGGCGATCCTCGAACCCGCATGGCGCCTCGTTGCGCCGGAGTACGCATGGACCGTCGCGGCTGGCTGATCCTGATCGGTCGCCGCGTGCTGCCGGCACTCGCCGTGCTGGCCCTGCTCGCGGCGTCGTTGAAGCTGGCCGAAGACGCGGCCGCCGGATCGAGCGGTTTCATCGATTCCTACCGCTGGGTTCTCGGCGCCGCCGCGCTCGCCCTCGTCGTACTCGTCGCCTTGATCGTGCAGCGCCTGTGGCGCCTGCGCCGCGACCTCGGTCGCGACGCGCCCGGTGCGCGCCTGAGCCGGCGCCTGTTGCTGATGCTCGTGCTGCTCGCGGTGCCGCCGGTCGTCGTCGTCTACGGCTTCGCCCTGCGCTTCCTCAATGCGACGGTCGACAGCTGGTTCGACGTCAATCTCGAGCAGGCGCTCGACGACTCGCTCGAGGTCGGGCGCATCGTCGTCGACGAACACCTGCGCCGCGCCGAGGACGGAACCCGCGAACTGGCCGGCGAACTCGTCAGCGTGTTCGAGCGCAACATGCAGGCGACCCTCGATCGCGAGATCGAGGCGCTCGAGGCGATCCAGCTCACGGTGTTCGATGCGGACCGGCGCGTGCTCGCGATGGCCAGCTCCGATCCGCGCTTCCTCGATCCCGAATACCCCGATGCGACGATCCTGATCCGGGTCAGCAGCGACGGCCGCTACGCCGCCGCCGAACCGGTCGGCGAAACCCTGTTGCTGCGCATCGTGATGCCGGTCGGCGAAGGCGCGACCGGCACCGAAAGGCGCCTGCTGCAAGGGCTTTACCCGTTGCCCGGGCGCCTGCAGCCGCTGACCCGCCGGATCGAGGACGCGACGTTCGACTTCCAGCGCCTGAAATACCTGCGCGGCTCGCTCAAGCTCACGTTCGCGATGATCCTGAGTTTCGTCCTGCTGCTCTCGGTGCTGTTCGCCGTGCTCGCCGCGTTCGGCGTCTCGCGCCGCCTGCTGGCCCCGGTCGGCCGCCTGATCCACGCGACGCGCGCGATCGGCGCGGGCCGCTACGACACGCCGCTGCCGGTCGCGAGCAACGATGAACTCGGCTATCTCGTCAACTCCTTCAGCCAGATGACGCGCGAACTCGAGCTGGCTGGCATGCGCGCGCAACGCAGCGCGCAGGAGATCGACACCCAGCGCGCCTGGCTCGGCGCCGTGCTCGAGCGCCTCTCGGCCGGCGTGCTCGGTTTCGACCACAACGGCGTCCTGCGCATCGCCAACCGCGCCGGCGAGGCGATCCTCGGCGTCCCGCTCGCGAGCTATGTCGGACGCACCCTGGCCGACATCAAGCGCGAGCGAACCGAACTTGCACCGATCACCGATCCGCTTGCGCGGCACATCCGCGAAGGCCTGCGCGAATGGCGCGAGGAAATCGTCATCGCGTCCGACGAAGGGCGCCGCGTGCTGATGCTGCGCGGCGCGGCCCTGCCGAACGAGGGTGGCTTCGTCGCCGTCTTCGACGACCTGACCGTGCTCAACAGCGCGCAGCGCGACGCCGCCTGGGGCGAAGTCGCGCGGCGCCTTGCCCATGAGGTGAAGAATCCGCTGACCCCGATCCAGCTCGCCGCCGAACGCCTGCGCCGGCGCTTCATCGGCCGGCTCGCCGCCGACGACAGCGAACTGCTCGATCGCGCCACGCACACGATCGTCAGCCAGGTCGAGGCCTTGAAGACGATGGTCAACGCGTTCGGCGACTATGCGCGCCCGCCGCAACTGAACGCCCGGCCGATCGCGCTGCATGCGCTGATCGGCGAGGTCCTCGATCTGTACGCGAATGACCAGCGCCTGTCGTTGACGCGCCAGTTCGCCGAAGGCGAGCCCCTGGTAAAGGTCGATCCGGTGCGCCTGCGCCAGGCACTGCACAACCTGCTCAAGAATGCGCTCGAGGCGATCGGCGAGCAGCACAAGCCGCAGATCCAGGTCTCGACGCGTTTTGTGCGCAGCGGCGATACGGCATGGGTCGAGTTCGGCGTCGCCGACAACGGGCCGGGCCTGCCAGAGGGTTTCGGCGAGCGCTGGTTCGAGCCGTACACGACGAGCAAGGCAAAGGGCACCGGACTCGGCCTCGCCGTGGTCAAGAAGATCGCCGAGGAACACGGTGGCAGCGTGCGCGCCGAGAACCGTGCCGGCGGCGGCGCGGAGTTCACGGTGCGCCTGCCGCTCGAGACGATGGCGCACGCGCTGCCCTGATCCGATGCGATTCCCGGCCCGGACCCGACAGGAATTCGACACCGGATCCGGCAGCATGCCCCGCCGTGCGCCGGTTCCGGCCGCCGGCACCGATCCCTGCCACCGAGGCGCCGCACTCCGATGATCGACACCCCTTCCGCGCCGCGCGCGCGCACTCCGGTCGAGCGCCGCGAATGGCGCATCTTCGTGCTGATCGCACTGGTCATCCTCGCCACCGGGATCGGCCTGCGCGATCCGTGGCCATCCGACGAACCGCGCTTCGCGCTCGTCGCCAAGCAGATGGTCGAGAGCGGCGACTGGCTGTTCACCCACCGCGGCAGCGAACTGTATTCGGACAAGCCTCCCCTGTTCATGCAGATGCAGGCAGCGGCCTGGGTCCTGACCGGGAACTGGCGCATCGCGTTCCTGCTGCCCTCGCTGCTGGCCGCGCTCGGCACGCTGTTCCTCGTCTACGACCTCGGCCGGCGCCTGTGGGACCACCGCACCGGCCTGTGGGCGGCGATCGCGCTGCTGGCGACCGTGCAGTTCGTGTACCAGTCCAAGCGCGCGCAGATCGACCCGCTCGTCACGTTCTTCATCACCCTCGCCAACTGGGGCCTGTTGCGCCACTTCCTGCTCGGGCCGAACTGGCGCGCGTACTGGCTCGGCTGTTTCGCGGCCGGGCTCGGCGTCATCAGCAAGGGCGTCGGCGCGCTCGCCCTGCTGATGTTCATTCCCTACCTCGTCGCCCGGAGGCGAGGCTGGCAGCCTGTCTTCGTCGGGACACGCAACGGCTGGCGCTGGGCCGGCGGCGCGCTCGCCTTCCTCGCCGCGATCGGCATCTGGATCGTGCCGATGCTCATCGTCGTGCTCGGCGACGGCACGCCCGCTCAGCACGCCTACATGCACGACATCCTGTTCCGGCAGACCGCCGGGCGCTACACCGATTCGTGGGCCCACCGGCAGCCGCCGTGGTACTTCCTCGAAGTCGTCGCGACCTCGTGGCTGCCACTTGCATTCGCCCTCTTGCCGGCCCTGCCGCGCTGGCGCGAACGGCTTGCGGCCCGCGATGCGCGCTTCCTGTTGCCGCTCGCGTGGATCGCACTGCTGTTCGTGTTCTTCACGATCCCGAGCGGAAAGCGTGATGTCTACATCCTGCCCGCGCTGCCGTGGGTGGCCTTGATGCTCGCGCCGTTCCTCGACGGGATCGTCGCGCGGCCGTGGTTCAGGCGCCTGATCCTCGCCTTCGTCGCCTTCCTCGCGGTCGCCCTGCTCGCGCTCGGCAGCGCGGCCCTGCTCGGCAAGTTGCCGGCCGCCGCCGCGCTTGCCGAACAGCGCGGCCTCGCCAACGGCGGCACGACGCTGTGGGTGATGCTCGTCGTCATCGGTGCGTTCGCCGCGCTCGCCGCCCTCGTGTTCCGCGTGCGCCGCAGCCTCGTCGCGCTCGCGGTGACGCTTGCCACGCTGTGGCTGGCCTGGAGCCTGTGGGCCTATCCGGTGCTCAACGATTCGAGCACCGGGGCCGCGGTCATGCGTCGCGCGGATGCGCTGGTCGGCGCCGATGGCGAGATGGCCCTCGTCGCCTGGAAGGAACAGAACCTGCTGTTCGCGGTGCGCCCGCCAGCCGAGTTCGGATTCCGCCAGCCCTGGCATGCCCAACTCGGCTCGGCGATCCGCTGGCAGGAAGCCGACCCGGACCGTCGCCATGTCTTCATCCTTGACCACGCGATGGGCACTTGCATCGATCGGGCCCGCGCGATCGAACTCGGCAACGCGAACCGGCGGACGTGGTGGTTGTTCCGCGCCGATGCCGTGCGCCCGGCCTGCCGCGGCGGCAACGTGCCGGTCGTTCCCGACTACGACGAGGACGCCGCGGACTGAGCCGTCCCGTCCTGGCGCCGCTCGCGCAGCGCGTCGTCGAGGGCCCGCCGGGCTGCGGCGGGCACGCGCCGGCTTTACGCGCGCCCCGGTTTGTTGCCATGCTTGGTGATCGTGTTGCGTCGCCCGGTCCGGCGCCGGACGCACTGGAATCCTATGCGGCGCTATCTGCTGTTCGCCACCGAGTTGTACGCCCTGCCGATCCTGCGCCCGCTCGCGCAGGCGATCCTCGGCGCGGGCGACGAGGTGGCCTGGTTCGTGGCGACGCCGCTCGCGCGCTACCTCGGTGACGACGAACGCCGGCTCGGAGACCTCCATGCCGTGCGCGACTTCGCGCCGGACGCGGTGTTCTCGGCCAACAACTGGGTGCCGCATTTCTTCCCGGGCATCAAGGTCCAGGTGTTCCACGGCTTCAATGTCGAGAAGCGCGCGCCCGAGCGCGGCCATTTCCGCATCCGCAGCCTGTTCGACCTCTACTGCACGCAAGGGCCGGCGACGACCCTGCCGTTCCGCGAGCTGGCCCGGCGCCTGCGCCACTTCGCGGTCGCCGAAACTGGCTGGCCGAAACTCGATCCGCTGTTCAGCGCGGCGACCGGCCCGGACCTGCGCCCCGCCGACGGCCGCCCGGTCATCATGTACGCGGCGACGTTCACCGAAGACCTCAGCTCGGCGCGCATCCTGCTCGACGAGATCACGCGCCAGGTCGCGACCGGCGAGCGCTACTGGCTGCTGACCCTGCATCCGAAGACCGATCCAGGCCTCGTTGCCCGCTACCGTGCGCTGGCTGGCGCGAACGCGCGCTTTCTCGAGGCGGTCGACCTCGTGCCGATGATGCGTGCGGCCGATGTCCTCGTTTCCGACACCTCGTCGGTCGTTTCCGAATTCGTCGTCCAGGGCAAGCCCGTGGTGACCCTGCGCAACCGCGCGCCGAAGCCGCACATGCTCGACATCGCCGAACCGGCCGGGCTCGAAGCGGCCTTGCGTACCGCGCTCGCCGCGCCGCCCGACTTGCTCGCGCGGATCGAGGCCTACGCCGACGAGATCCATCCGCTGCGTGACGGGCGTTCGGGCGAACGCGTGCTCGCCGCGACCGAGGCCTTCCTGCGCGGAGAGCTCGGCGCACTCGCGCCGAAGCCGATCAACCTGTGGCGCAAGCTGCAGGGCCGCCTGCGCTATTCGCGTTGGCGCTGGGTCGACGGTTCGGCGCCGGATTGATGGCGCGCCTGCAATCCGCATCGCGGATGTATCCGTCGACGAATCCGCTGCGTCCGCCGCATGTGCTGGTCGCCCAGGGCTGGATCCCGATCTGGTTGATCGGCGCGCTCGCGGCGATTTTCGCGACCGGCTTCATGCCCCTCTACTCCACGCGCACGCTCGGGGTCGCCTGGGAGATGTGGAACAGTGGACAGTTCCTCGTGCCGCACCACAACGGCGAACCGTACAGCCACAAGGTTCCGCTGCTGTTCTGGCTGATCCATGCCGGATGGGCGGTCGGCGGTGTCGGCGACACCTGGCCGCGCCTGCTCGAAGTGCTGACCGGGCTCGGCGTCCTGCTGCTCGCCCAACGCCTTGCCCGGCTGCTGTGGCGCGGCGAACCGGCGGTTGCGCTGCTGACGCCATGGCTGCTCGCCGCGTTCAGCTATGCGTTCCTGTTCAGCCTGCAGATCATGTACGAGATGCTGCTGTGCCTGTGCGTGCTCGGCGCGATGAACGCGCTGGTCGGGCGCGACGTCGACAAGCCTCCGTCCTTCGCGTGGTTCGCCTTCGCGCTCGCCGCCGGGCTCATGACCAAGGGGCCGGTCATGTTGCTGCACGTCGCGTTCCCGTTCCTGCTCGGCCCGTTCTGGCATCCGTGGGCGACGCGCCATCGCGCGCGCTGGTACGGGTCGGGCGGCTTCGCCATGCTGGCAGCCTGCGCGGTACTCCTTGCCTGGGCGCTCGCCGCCGCCGGTGCCGGTGGCGCGGCCTATCGCGACGAGCTGTTCTTCATGCAGACGACTGGACGCATGGTCGACAGCTTCGATCACGCGCGTGCGTGGTGGTGGTACCTCTCGATGATGCCGTTGCTCGCGCTGCCGTGGATCCTGTGGCCGCGTGCGTGGCAGGCGGCAATCGCGGTGCCCGGCGCCGAGCGGACCCCCGGCCTGCGTTTCGCGCTGTGCTGGTTGCCTGGGGTGTTCGTCGCGTTCACGCTCGTCAGCGGCAAGCAGGCCTACTACCTGCTGCCCGAAGCCGCCGCCGGCGCGATGCTGCTGGCCGCGGGCTTCGCGCGTCTTGCGCGACGTGACCGGCGCGCGCCCGCATGGAGCGCGGGCTGGCCGCTCGCGTTGTTCGTGATCGCCGGCACGCTCGCGTTGTGGCGATTGCCCGCTTGGGTGGCTGAAGGTCGCATCGATTCGGTCTGGTACATCGATCTCGCCGCAGCGAGCGCGTGGTTCGTTGCGTTCGGCGTCGCGATCGGCGCGCTGTTCATCCACCCGGCGCGCGACGACTTCGCCGCGGTGCGCCGGATCTCGACCGCCGCGATCGCCGCGGTCGTGCTCGTCTACGTGCTGTTCGCGCAAACGCTGTGGCCGCGCTTCGACCTGCGCCCGGCCGCCGCGCGGATTGCCGAACTCGAGGCAGCCGGGGTGCCGGTCGCGCATCTGGACATCTACCACAACCAGTTCGCCTACCTCGGCCGGCTCGACCGGCCGCTGGTCGCATTCCTGCCGCATGAAGGCGCCGACTGGGCTGCCGCGCATCCACACGGACGCGTGATCCACTACGTCGGCCGGCTGCGCGCCGAGGACGTGCGTCATGCCGAACTGATCCAGCCGTTCCGTTCGTCGTGGCTGCTGATCGAACGCGCTGACAGCTGGTTCGCGCGCAAGGGCGGCACACCGCTGCCGCAACCGGCAACGCCGGCCGCCCTGCATCCGGCCGGCTACTGGCCGTATCGCGCGTTGCAGGCCGCGACCGCGCCGGAACCCTGAGCCCTGGCGCGCGCGTTCGCGTTCACTGGCCCGCGTTCGCTGCCGCCGGTCGCGGCGTCGCGGTCGCGCCGATGTTCGCATCGAGGAACGCGATCATCTTCTCGTACAGCTCGAGCCGGTTCGCCTCGTTGTAGAAGCCGTGCCCTTCGTTCGGCTTGTACATCCATGCATGATCGACCTTGCGGCGCACGAGTTCGTCGCGCAGCCGCTCGCTGTGCACGGGCGGCGTGCGCTGGTCCTTGCCGCCGGCGACGATCATCAGCTTTGCCTTGAGCCTGTCGAGACGCGCGAGCGGCGAGTGCGCCCACAATTCTTCATCATCGGTGCCGAGCGTCAGGTCGACCCAATTGCGGCCATGGCGTGCGTCGGCGATATCGCCGCGCGTACGCATCAGGCGCAGGTCGTAGACGCCGACGTAGCCGATCGCGCAACGGTAGAGATCGGGTTCCTTGATCGTGCCTTCGATCGCCGCATAGGCGCCGTAACTCGCGCCGTAGATGCAGATGCGCGCGCGGTCGGCGATGCCCTGGTCGATTGCCCAATGCGTCGCATCGGTGAGGTCGTCCTGCATCGCGCCGCCCCACTCGCGATAACCCGCATTGACGAAGCTGCGACCGTAGCCGCCCGAACCACGGAAATTGACCTGCAGGACCGCGTAGCCGCGGCTCGCGAGCAACTGCACTTCGTCGTTGAAGCGCCAGTGGTCGCGCACGCCGAACGGCCCGCCGTGCGGATTGACGACGAGCGGCAGGTTCTTGCCGTCGCTGCCGGGCGGCACGCTGAGATAGCCGTGCACGAGCAGGCCATCGCGCGCCTTGAAGCTGACCGGCTGCATCGGGACCATGCGCTCGGGATCGATCCAGTTGCGCGGGCTCGTCACGTAATCGGCGGCCATCTTCTCGATGTCGAACAGGTAGATGTCGCCCGGGTTGCGGTCGCTGGCGACCTTGACCAGCGCATGGCGGCCGTCGTCGGTGTAGTTGTAGACGAGCACATGCTGGCCCGGGAAGCTGCCTTGCAGGGCGCGCAGCATGCGCCCCTCTGCCGACTTCGGTTCGAAGATGTGGTTGGCGAGCTTGCCGTCGGCGGTGACGACGGCGAACGCGTCCATGCGGTCCGGCGTCGAGATCACGCCGATCGGGTCGGCGTTGCCACGATGGAGCAGGGTCTTCTCGTGCGTGTTGACGTTGACCCGATACAGCCCGGCAGTACCTTCCGACGTGCCGATGATCGCGTACAGGTGCGTGTTGTCGCGCGCGAAACGCAGCGGCGTCATCTCTTCGTCGTTGACCGCCGAGTCGGCAAGACTGCTCCATTCGCCATCGCCTGCGGGACGCACGAGCACCTTGCGCGACTGGTCGCTCTCGATGTTCCAGGCGATGCGCACGCTGCCGGTGTTGTCGGCGAGCAGGGCCGCACGCGCGAGCGGAACCCCGCCGCGCCGCTGGTAGCGGCCGCTCTTCACATCGAGATGGCCATATTCCGGCATTACGCCGTCCGCCGTGCCCCAGTTGTATACCGCGATGACGACGCGCTTGTCGTCGCCGGGCAGGGTGGCGACGATCTCGGCCGAGGCGCGGCGCTTCTCGGTGGTCTTGATGTTCGTGCCGGTCGCGGTACTCGTGGCGCGGAAGCCGAACAGCAACTTCGCGCTGCCGCCGTCGGCATTGATGCCGAAGATCTCGCCGGTCGGCACGGGCCGGTCGTAGCCGCCGAGCCGGGTCGCCATCGTCGCGACGAGGCGCGAGTTGCCCACCCAGTGGAAGCGGTCGACCTCGTCGCCGTCGCGGCCGCGCATCGTCGCGGTGACGGTCAGCTTCGTGCGGTCGACGACGACGAGTGTGCTTTGGCCTTCGCCGACCGGAACCGTCATCGCCAGATGCCGCCCGTCCGGCGAGATACGCATGTCCTCGGCTTGGGCGCGGCGGACGAAATCGGCGAGCGGCACGGGAGCAGCGGCCTGCAGCGCGCCGACCGGTGCGGAAATGACGGAAAGCGTGACCAGCATGCGTCGAAACATCGTTCTCTCCCTGATACGTGGATGGACTTCCCGCGACGCGGCGAACCGCGATCATCGGCGCGATCTCGACGTCGTTGCAACCCGCCGGCTGCCGCGCATGCGGTATGCTCGCTGTCTCATTTTCGCAACTGGCGCTCGCGATGGCTGCTGCGGCACGCGTACTGGTGGTCGACGACGAGCCCGACATCCGCGGCCTCGTCAAGGAAATCCTCGAGGAGGAGGGTTACGCGGTGACGATCGCCGAGTCGGCCGCGGCGGCACGCGAGGCGCGGCGCGGCCAGCGTCCCGATGTCGTCCTGCTCGACATCTGGATGCCCGACCTCGATGGCATCAGCCTGCTGCGCGAATGGAACGAGCGCGGCGGCCTGCCGTGCCCGGTCATCATGATGAGCGGGCACGGCACGATCGAAACCGCGGTCGAGGCGACCCGGCTCGGCGCCTACGACTTCGTCGAGAAACCGATCTCGCTGGCCAAGTTGCTGCTGACCGTCGAGCGCGCGCTCGAAGCGAGCCGGCTGCGCCGCGAGAACGAAGGCCTGCGCAGCCAGTTGCTCGTGCCACTCGATCCGGTCGCGACGAGCCGCGCGATGCAGGCGCTGAGGACGCAGACCGAACGGCTCGCGGCGCACGACACCTGGATCCTCGTCCAGGGCGAACGCGGCACCGACAAGGAAGCGCTCGCGCGCTGGCTGCACGAGAAGAGCGCGCGCCGGGCCGGGCCGTTCGTGACCGTCGCGCCCGGTTCGATCGCGCGCGACCACGCTGCGATCGCGCTGTTCGGCAGCGACGACGGCGGCAGCATCCAGTACGGGCTCATCGAGCAGGCCAATGGCGGCACCCTGTTCCTCGAGGAAGTCGCCGATCTCGATCCGGAGCTGCAACTGCGCCTGTCGAGCGTGTTCGCGCGGCGCGCCCTGTTGCGCTGTGGCGCGCACGAGGCGGTGCCGGTCGACCTGCGCGTGATCGCCTCGACGACCCAGGATCTCGAAGCGGCCGTCCAGGCCGGGCGTTTCCGCGAAGAGCTCTACTACCAGATCAAGGTCGTGCCGCTCGCGGTGCCGCCATTGCGCGAACGCGTCGAGGACATCCCCGAACTGCTGCGCTACTACGCCGACTTCTTCGCCAATCGCGACAAGCTGCCGTACCGGCTGTTCCCGGTCGCGGTGCAGAACCGCCTGCGCAATTACCCGTGGCCCGGCAACCTGCGCGAACTGCGCAACCTCGTGCAGCGCCTGCTGATCCTCGGCAACACGCCCGAGATCGCACTCGAGGAAGTCGAACTCGCGCTCGGCCAGGCATCCTCGACCTTGCGCACGGCCCCGAGCCGGGCACTCGACATCGATTTCTCGCTGCCGTTGCGCGAGGCGCGCGAGCAGTTCGAGCGCATCTACCTGTTGCACCAGCTCAACGAGGTCGGCGGCAGCGTCGGCAAGCTGGCCAAGATGGTCGGCATGGAACGCACCCACCTGTACCGCAAGCTCAAGGACCTCGGGGTCGACCCGAAGCTCGCGGCGCGCGAGGAATGACCTCGTTCGCGCGCTGGACGCTTAAGCCACCTCGTGGTTTTCCGGACCTGGCGTGACGGATCCGAAGGCAAGCGTTCATTTGTCCGGCATCCCGCGCCAACCTCATTCTTCCCTGGAGATTCCGAAATGACATTGAATGGCAAGGTTGCACTCGTCACCGGCGCGGCGAGCGGCATCGGCAAGCGCATTGCCGAGGTCTATGCGCAGAACGGCGCAGCCGTCGCGATCGCCGATCTCAACCTCGATTCGGCGCGCGCGTGCGCGGACGGCATCGGCGCGGCCGGCGGCAAGGCGCTTGCCGTGCGCATGGACGTGACCGACGAGGCAGAAGTCGATGCGGGCGTCGCCGCCGTCGTCGACGCATTCGGCAAGGTCGACATCCTCGTCTCGAATGCCGGCATCCAGATCGTCAAGCCGGTAGAGCAGTTCGCCTACGAGGAATGGAAGAAGATGCTCGCGATCCATCTCGACGGCGCGTTCCTGACCACGCGCGCCTGCCTCAGGGACATGTACGCGCGCGAGGCGGGCGGGGCGATCATCTACATGGGTTCGGTGCATTCGCACCTGGCCTCGAAACTGAAGGCGCCGTACGTGACCGCGAAACACGGCCTGCTCGGCCTCGCCCGCGTGGTCGCAAAGGAAGGCGGACCGAAGCGCGTGCGCGCGAACGTGATCTGTCCCGGTTTCGTGCGCACGCCGCTCGTCGAGAAGCAGATTCCCGAGCAGGCCAGGGAGTTCGGCATCAGCGAGGACGAGGTCATCCGCACGATCATGCTCAAGGACACGGTCGATACCGAGTTCACGACCGTCGACGACGTCGCCAACGTCGCCATGTTCCTCGCCGCATTCGAAACGAACGCGTTGACCGGGCAAAGCCTCACGGTCAGTCATGGCTGGCACATGCAATGAGCACACGCCGTCGCGCAGCGGCCGGCGGCGGGCGCACACGCGCTGCCCGCGCGCGCACGCCGCTCGAACACGCGGCGCAGTACGAAGTCGTCGCGCTCGTGCTGCAGGGTGGTGGTGCGCTCGGTGCCTACCAGGCCGGCGTCTACGAAAGCCTGCACGAGAGCGGCATCTGCCCGACCTGGTTCGCCGGCGTCTCGATCGGCGCGATCAATGCGGCGATCCTCGCCGGCAACGCGCCGGCGCAGCGCCTCGACCGCCTGCGCGAGTTCTGGGAAACCGTGGTCCGTCCGGCCAGCGTGCTCGCGTGGTCGAACGCTGCGCTGCGCGACCTGCTCATGTACCTGCCCGGCAATCCGGCGCTGACGACATGGACGAGCGCGATGGCCGCATTCGATGCGCTGACCCATGGCCAGCAAGGCTTCTTCAGCGCACGCCGCACACCACCGTTCGCATTTGCCGACGGCAGTGCGGCGGCGACGAGTTTCTACGACACCGCGCCACTCAAGGCCACGCTCGAACGGCTCGTCGATTTCGACCGCATCAACAGCGGCGAGACCCGCCTCGCGGTCGGGGCCACGCGCGTGCGCACGGGCAACGTCGTCTGGTTCGACAGCGCGACGACGCGCCTGCGCGCCGACCACATCATCGCCTCGGGAGCCTTGCCGCCCGCGTTCGCCGCGGTCGAGATCGACGGCGAGCAGTACTGGGATGGCGGCGTCGTCAGCAACACGCCGCTTCAATACGTGCTCGAAACCGAACCGCGGCGCGACACGCTGGCCCTGCAGGTCGACCTCTGGAGTGCACGCGGCGAACTGCCGTCGACGATCTCCGACGTCCTCGAGCGCCAGAAGGACATCCAGTATTCAAGCCGCACGCGTCTGGGCACCGATGCGGTCGCGCGCCAGCAGGCACTGCGTGCGGCCTTGACCGAACTCGTCAAGCGCGTGCCCGCGGCCGACCTGCCGCCCGGACTGCTCGACGACATCCAGCCGTGGCTGTGCGACCGCGTCTACAACATCATGCATCTCATCTATCGCGCGAAGGCGCACGAAGAGCAATACAAGGACTACGCGTTCAGCCCGCTTGCGATGCGCGACCACTGGGCGAGCGGTGCGCGCGACATGCGTGCGACCCTCGATCACGCCGAATGGTTCGCGCCACCCGCGCGCGACGTCGGTGTCGTCACCCACGACATCCATCGCGCCTTGCGCGACGTCGCATGAACATGCCCCCGTTCCGGCAACGAGCGGCCAGCCACGGGATCGGTCCGCGATGACGGATCCGATGATCGCCCGCCTGCAGGCACAGGTCGGTGGTCCGCGCGACGGCGCGCTGCTGCGTTTCTCGCTCGGCAATGCCCTGCTTGCCGCGTCGGATCCCGCCGGCGCCGCCGAAGCGCTGCGCGCGGCCCTCGATTTCGATGAGCATTACTCGGCCGCCTGGAAACTGCTCGGGCGCGCCCTCGCCGAAAGCGGCGATGACGCCGGCGCGATCGTGGCCTGGCAACGCGGCATCGAAGTCGCCGGCAACCGCGGCGACCAGCAGGCCGCCAAGGAAATGACCGTCTTCCTGCGCCGCCTGATCCGCAAGCGCGACGGCTGAAGTCCGTTCCAGTCGCCTGCGTGCCGGCGCAGTCATCTGCTCTTCCTTCGCCAGCAGCCGATGCGATGGATCACTGATCCCGCGGAGGGCCGTGCGGCATGTTGGGCGCGGCAAGGGCTTCGTTCGTGCGGACCGCGGAGGCCCGGCATGGCTTGTGCTGCCTTCGCTGTGGCACGATCGCGATCGATGCAGGGGAACCAGGCTTTGAGGCTTTCGTCGAGCAAGACCACGCTGGGCGCCGGCGATCCGTCGGCGAGGGACATCGAGATTCCGCGCACGATCGGCCCGTATGCGGTCGAGCGGCTGCTCGGCGAAGGAGGGATGGGTCGCGTCTACCTTGCGCGCGAAACGCAGCCGAACCGGCTCGTTGCCCTCAAGGTCGTGCGCGCATTCTCGCGCGATTCGGTCGAGCGCCTGCGGCGCGAGATCGACGTGCTCGCCCAGCTCGAACACCCGAACATCGCCCGCCTGTATGCGGCCGGCGAGGCCGAGGTCGGGGCATCGGCCTGGCCGTGGCTCGCCATCGAGTACGTCGAAGGCCTCGACCTGCTCGATCACGCGCAGGCACGTTCGCTCGACTCCGCCGCGCGCGTGCACCAATTGATCGCGGTGTGTCGCGCCGTGCACCACGCGCACCTGCGCGGCATCGTCCATCGCGATCTCAAGCCCGCCAACATCCTCGTCGACGCCGACGGCCAGCCGCACGTCCTCGACTTCGGCATCGCGCGCCTGGTCGAGGAAGCCGGTCCGGGCATGACCGAAGTCGGCCAGGTCCTCGGCACCGTGCCGTACATGAGTCCCGAACAGTTCGGTGGCGACAGCCGGCGCATCGATGCCCGCAGCGACGTCTATGCGCTCGGCGTGATCGCCTACGAACTCCTCAGCGGTCGGCTGCCGCACCCGCGCCTCGGCCGCGCGAGCCTGTTCGAAGCGGTCGACGTCGTGCGCAACGAACGGCCGCCGCCGCTCGACACGCTGGTGACGAGCGCACGCGGCGACCTGAGCCTCGTCGTCATGAAGGCGCTCGAAACCGATCCGGGACGCCGCTATGCCTCGGCCGCCGATTTCGCCGACGACCTCGAGGCCGTGCTCGACAACCGCCCGGTCGAGGCGCGCGCGCCGACCCGTTCGTACCTGCTGCGTCGCTTCGTTCGCCGTCATCGAGCGCTGTCGGCCGCGGTCGCGGTCGCCAGCCTCGTGCTCGTCCTGGCGACACTCGTCTCGCTGCGCTTCGCCCTCGCCGAGGCGCGCGCGCGCGGCGAGGCCGACGTGCGCTCGGCTGAAACCGCGGCGGTCAACGGCTTCCTGACGACGATGCTGGCCTCGGCCGACCCGACCAGCGCGCGCGGTCGCGAACTCGGGGTCACCGACGTGCTCGACCGGGCCGAGGAGAATCTCGCCACGCTCGATGCGCAGCCGCGCGTGCGTGCGAGCGTGCTCGACACCCTCGCGGCGACGCGCGCGGGTCTCGGCCAGTACGAAGCGGCACTCGCCCTGGTCGACCGGGCACTCGCCGCCGACCTCGACGGAGGCGCACGCACGCGCCTGCTGCGGCGTCGCGCGAGCATGCTGACCGAGCTCGGCCGCTTCGACGAAGCCGCCGCGGTCATCGAGACCGCCCGGGCGTCGATGCCGGAGGCCACGCCCGTGCTCGAGCGGCTCGGCCTGGCCGTGACTGCGGCCCGCCTCGACCTCGAAGCCGGCCGCGCCGAGCTCGCCGCGACAGCGTTCCGCGCCGTGCTGGACGGCGCGGCGGCGATCGACGCGACGACACTCGATGCCGCTTCGCGCGCGACCCTGACCGAACTGATCGACATCACGCGCGGCAACCTGTCGATGGTCCTCGC
Organism: uncultured Dokdonella sp.; assembly: GCA_964587775.1. GTDB lineage: Bacteria > Pseudomonadota > Gammaproteobacteria > Xanthomonadales > Rhodanobacteraceae > Dokdonella. Next base: position 109,391 of record CAZPLY010000008.1, on the reverse strand, counting down.
CGACCGGGGTGCGTTCGACGAAGCCGTCCTCCTGCTCGCGGCGAGCTTCGACGCGCGCCGCGCGCGCCATGGCGAGGACGATCCGCGCACGCTGGCGAGCCGGCACAAGCTGGCCACGCTCGAGTTCGCACGCGGCAACCTCGATGCTGCCGAAACCGAAGCGCGGGCGACGCTCGCGGGCCAACGCCGCGTACTCGGCGACACCCATGCGGCGACCCTGACGACGATCCAGACGCTGGCCAACGTCCTGCTCTCGCGCGAGCGCCTCGACGAGGGCGAGGCGCTGACCCGCGAAGCGCTGGCCGGCCTCGAGGCCTTGCTCGGCGATGCCCACGCGCAGACGCTCGCCTCGATGAACGCGCTGGCCTACCTGCTCGAACAGCGCAAGCGCCTCGACGAGGCCGAGGCGTTGTACCGGCGCGTGCTCGCGATCGTGGCGCGTTCGGGCGAGACGCATCCGACGACGTTCGCGCCGCGCAACAACCTCGCGATGCTGCTGCTCGATCGCGGCCGTGGCGAGTCCGCCCTCGTCGAATTCCGCACGCTCGTGGCCGGCGCGGTCGCGGCGCTCGGCGAGGACCATCCGAACGTCGCGATCTTCCGCAGCAACCTCGGCCTTTGCCTCGCCACGCTCGGGCGCGATCCCGAAGCGCTCGCCGTGCTCGAGAGCGCGCATGCGCGGCTCGCCGCGACATTGGGCATGGACCATGTGCGCACGCGCAAGGCGGCCGAGCGCCTTGCCGACGTGCACGCGCGGATGGGCCGCGCCGACGAGGCGCGGCGCCTGCGAGCCGCGGCCGCGTCGCCGTGATCGACGTGGCCGTGGTCGCGGCGTGCGCAGGGTTCTCGATCGCGCTCGCGTTCGCCACGCTCTGGTGGCGGACACGCCGGCGACTCGCGCACGTGCGCGCCGAAGCACAGGACCAGGCCGACCGTGCCGCCGCCGATGTCCGTCGGCGGGCGACGTTCGAGGAGCGAGAGCGCATCTACGCCGCCCTGCACGACGACCTCGGCGCGCGCCTGCTCGGCCTCGTCCACACAGCCGAGTCGCCGCAACAGGCCGATCGGGCGCGCGCCGTGCTGCAGGACCTGCGTGACGTCGTCACGCGCTCGCGCGGCACGCCGGGCACGCTCGGCGACGTGCTCGCCGCGATCCGCGCCGAGGCGACCCAACGCCTCGGCGGCGTTTCGATCGAACTTGCCTGGAGCGAGGCCGAAGGACTGCCGGACACCGCGCTCGACCACGAACGCGCGCTGCATCTGCATCGCATCGTGCGCGAGGCGATCAGCAACGTGATCCGGCATGCGCGCGCGGCGCGCCTGCGCGTGCGCGTCGGTCACGCGGCCGAGGTGCTGCGCATCGAGCTGACCGACGACGGGGATGGCCCGCCCGGCGTCGCCCGCAGCGGCAGCGGCATGCGCAACATGCGCGATCGCGCCAGCTCGCTCGCCGGCGACATCGCCTGGGTCGAGGGCACCGAAGGCGGCACCAAGGTCCTGCTCGAAGTGCCGTGGCCGGCGACGAAGGCGGCACGATGACCGCGGCTTTCGCCAGCGCGCTCGTCGTCGACGATCTGGCCTCGAGCCGCGACTGGCTCACGCGCAGCGTTGCCCTCGCGTTCCCCGGCATCGCCGTGCGCGTCGCCGAAGACCTCGCCGGCGCGCGCGCGTCGTCCGAGCCGCCGCCCGATCTCGCCCTCGTCGACCTCGGCCTGCCGGATGGTTCGGGGGTCGACCTGATCGGCGCGCTCTCCGCGCGTGGCAGCCTGTGCGTCGTCGCGACCGTGTTCGACGACGATGCCCATCTGTTTCCCGCCTTGCGCGCGGGCGCCCAGGGCTATGTGCTGAAAGACCAGGCGCAGGACTCGCTGGCCGACATGCTGCGCGGAATCGCCTCGGGTCAGCCCCCGCTGTCGCCGTCGATCGCGCGCCGCCTGCTGCGCGAGTTCCATCCCTCGCCGCGTCCCGAAGACGAAGTCGCCCTGACCCCGCGCGAGACCGACGTGCTGCGCTTGATTGCCAAGGGCCTGACCGGCCCCGAGGTGGCGAACATGCTCGGCATCACGCGCAATACCGCGGCCGGCTACGTCAAGGACATCTACCGCAAGTTGCGCGTGACGACGCGCGCCGAAGCGACCCTCGAGGCCGCGCGCCGGCGCCTCGTCTCGTCCTGAACGCCGGGTCCGTAATGGGCGCGTCCCTGCGCCCGTGAAACACGGTCAGGCGCGGCGCGTGCGCCGCCAGGCGAATGCGGCGAGCAGGATCGCGAGCGCGCCGAGGGCAACAGGGTGCCGGACCGGCACCGCGATCGGCGTCATTCCGCCGCCACCGGGCTGGCCGACCTGGGCCGAGCCGAAGCCGTCGACGTAGACATAGCCGCCATGACCGCCGAGCGAGCAGTCCGCGGCGATCACGATCAGTTCGATCGGCTGGCCGATCGCCGTCAGCGGCAGCACCGCATCGACATCCTGGAACTCGAGGTACTTCCAGTTGCCGCTGCCGGGCAGGAAATCGAAGCCGGCCTGTCCCGAGTAGGCAAACTGCTCGAACAGCACGCTGTTGTCGGCGAGATTGCGCACCGCGACGTAGAAGTACGGCTGCTCGTGCGGCGCATGGCTCGGGTCGTCCATGACCGGGGCGAAGGCGAAGCGCAGGTGGGGCAGGCCATCGAGCGGATCGATGTCGGCCGCGGTCAGGGTGTCGATCTGGCGCAGGCGCGTGACGCGTGCGCCGCCCGCTTCGTCGTTGAGCCGGGCGGTGAAATGGCCGGCCCGCGGCAGCGCGATCGTCGGTGCACGCGGATCGGCCACCTGGCCGACGATGTTGGCCGGCCCGGGCGCGCCTGGCGTGATCTGCACGCTCGCGCCGGTGAACGGCGGGCTGCCGGCAAGGCCCGGGTTGAGGCCGCCCTCGAGCGTCCATCCGGCGAAGCTGTCCTGCTCGAAGCCGCCGTTCTGGAACACCGCCTGTGCGCTCAGCGGCACGAGGCCGATCGCGATCGCGAGCACCGCGCGAAGTCGCGCACGGCCCGCATCGAAACACCCGGATCGGGTCGACATCTGGATTCCCCCTGATTGCGCCGGCACGCGGAACGCGGTGCCGGCAGGCCGCCATCCTCGACCAGCAGCGCGACCCCGGGTACCCCGCGAACGAGGGGGCCGGCTGCTCGGCGACGCGTTGCCGCGACGGCGCATGGCGAAGCCGCAACGCCGTCATCGTCACCGAAGCCCGCGGCCGATTCCGAAAGGAGCGCACCTGCGCGCGCAGGCCCTCGTGCACCACGTTCTTGTCGCGGCCGGTTTCGCTCCTGCGCGGCGATGGGATCGCCTCAGGGCAATCGACATCCGCAACCGGCTTCGGTCAGCGCCGACGCATCACCGTTCGGCCGTTGCGTCGCCCTTGTACGGATTGCGCTCGTCCCGGCTCGGGCGGTTCGAGTAGCGCTTGTAGTGCCACTGGTACTGTGCCGGGGCGAGGCGCACGCAGTCCTCGACGCCGCGGTTGAGCGCCGTGCACGCGATGCGCAGGTCGGGGTCGGCGATGCCTTCGGGCGCGGGCCGGATGTGGATGCGGAAACCGGCGCCCTTGGGCAGGCGTTCGGCGAATGCGAAAAGGACGCGCGCGCCGGTGCGTTCGGCGAGCCGCGGCACGAGCACCATCGTCAGTGCCTCGATGCCGAAGAACGGCGCGAACTCGCCTTCACCCTGTTTCGGCTGCTGGTCGGGCAGGATGCCGACGACACCGCCGGCGGCGAGCCTGCGGTACAGCGCGCGCACGCCCGCGCCCTCGGCACGCACCTGTTCGACCGCGAGAGCGCCGCGCGCCTTGACCAGGAACGGTTCGACCGCGGGATTGCGCGGCGGGCGGTACACGATCGCGAGTGGTGTCTGCGCGGCCAGCCAGTAATTGAGCAACTCCCAGCAACCGAGGTGCGGGGCGGCGATGATCACGCCGCTGCCGCCGGCGAGCGCATCCTCGAGATAGCCGGCACCGCGGACCTCGCGCACGAGCCGCAACGCGCGCGCGGGGTCGCCGCACCAGACCCTTGCCACCTCGACGACCGACTTGCCGGTTTCGATGAGCACCGTGCGCGCGTCGAGGTGTCCTGTATCGGCGCCGTTTCGCGTTGACAACAACTGCAGGTTCGTATCGGTCACGCGACGCTCGCGGCCGTTGGCCGCCCAGATCGCCAGCCCGAGCACGGCGCCGACCGCGTGCAAGACGCGCAGCGGCAGGCGCCCGGCCAGCGTCAGGAACGCGTGCAGCAATCGGAACGATGCATTCATCGGGGGCGCATCGATGGCGGAAACGGCGATTCTAGCCAGTTCGCAGCGGTTGACCGCGCACCCGCGCGGCGCCGACGATGCCTGCACCGGTCGCGGAGTCGGACATGATCGCCCTGATCCAGCGCGTCAGCAGCGCGCATGTCGAAGTCGATGGCGAGGTCGTCGGGCGCATCGGCCATGGCCTGCTCGCGCTCGTCGCGATCGAGCGCGGCGATGGCGATGCGCAGGCGCGCCGCCTGCTCGAACGCCTGCTCGGTTACCGCGTGTTCGGCGACATGCAGGGCCGCATGAACCGCTCGTTGCGCGACACCGCCGGGGGCCTCCTGCTGGTCTCGCAGTTCACGCTCGCCGCCGACACCGGGAGCGGCATGCGCCCGGGTTTTTCGGGCGCCGCGAGCCCCGAGGACGGCGAGCGCTGGTTCAGCCACCTGCTCGGAATCGCGCGCGCCGCGCACGCCCCGGTGGAAAGCGGGCGGTTTCGTACCCATATGAAAGTCCATCTCGTCAACGATGGTCCGGTCACGTTCCATCTGCGCGTCGCCCCGGCCTGAACCGCTCGTCCGGGGCAGCCGTCCAGGATTCGGACAAGTCAGCAACATCAATGGTTTAGGTCGCCCTTGACGCGGCTCCTATACTTCCGTCTCTTTGTTCTAGGTATCAGCAGAAACTTCATGGCCAGCGAGCACATCCAGGAGCAGCAAACCACCGATATCAAGATGCTCATCACCAAGGGCAAGGAACAGGGTTACCTGACCTATGCCGAGGTGAATGATCACCTGCCCGACGACATCGTCGATCCCGAACAGATCGAAGACATCATCGGCATGATCAACGACATGGGCATCGAGGTGCACGAGATCGCACCCGATACGGAAACCCTGCGCGCGGCGGCGACGGTGTCGACCGACGACGAAACCGCGACCGAGGAAGCGGTCGCCGTGCTCTCCGCCGTCGATGCCGAAGTCGGTCGCACGACCGACCCCGTGCGCATGTACATGCGCGAGATGGGTACCGTCGAGCTGCTCACGCGCGAGGGCGAGATCGCGATCGCCAAGCGCATCGAGGAAGGCCTCAACCAGGTCCAGTCCGCGCTGGCGAGCTTTCCGTGGTCGATCCAGCTCCTCGTCGAGGAGTACGACCAGTTCAGCGAAGGCAAGAAGCGCATGTCCGAGGTCATCTCGGGCTTCACCGACATCGAGGAGCCGCCGCCGCCGATCGTCGAGCCGGTCGCCGAGGGCGACGAGGCCGAAGCCGAGGACGAAGCGGCCGACGCCGAGGATTCGACGCCGGTCGACACCGGCCCCGATCCGGTCGAGGTCGCGCGCCGCATCGACGAGTTGCGCCAGGGCTACGCGAAATTCCAGAAGGTCGCCGAGAAGCATGGCCTCGCCGACCGCAAGGCGCAGAAGCTGCGCGAGCAGATCGCCGAGGAGTTCCTCAAGCTCAAGCTGCCGGCGATCCTCATCGACAGCCTCGTGCGCAAGCTGCGCGAAGTGGTCAGCAACATCCGCCACCACGAGCGTCTGATCATGGACGTCTGCATCAAGCAGGCGAAGATGCCGCGCAAGGACTTCCTCAAGGTGTTCCCGTCCAACGAGACCAACCTCGAATGGGCGGACGAACTCGCGCGCAAGCGCCAGAAGTGGTCGCCCTCGGTCAAGGCCCACCGCGATGCGCTGATTGGCGAGCAGAACAAGCTCGTCTCGATCGAGCGCACGCTGTTCCTGTCGGTCGCCGACATCAAGGAGATCAACCGCGCGATGTCGATCGGCGAGGCCAAGGCCCGCCGCGCGAAGAAGGAAATGGTCGAGGCCAACCTGCGCCTCGTCATCTCGATCGCGAAGAAGTACACGAACCGTGGCCTGCAGTTCCTCGACCTGATCCAGGAAGGCAACATCGGCCTCATGAAGGCGGTCGACAAGTTCGAATACCGCCGCGGCTACAAGTTCTCGACCTACGCGACGTGGTGGATCCGCCAGGCGATCACGCGCTCGATCGCCGACCAGGCGCGCACGATCCGCATCCCCGTGCACATGATCGAGACGATCAACAAGCTCAACCGCATCAGCCGCCAGATGCTCCAGGAGATGGGTCGCGAGCCGACGCCCGAAGAGCTTGCGGTCAAGATGGAGATGCCGGAGGACAAGATCCGCAAGGTGCTCAAGATCGCCAAGGAACCGATCTCGATGGAAACGCCGATCGGCGACGACGAGGATTCGCACCTCGGCGACTTCATCGAGGACATCTCGATCGTCTCGCCGATCGAATCCTCGACGAACATCGGCCTCATGGAAACCGTGCGCGACGTGCTCGGCGGCCTCACCCCGCGCGAAGCGAAGGTGCTGCGCATGCGTTTCGGCATCGACATGAACACCGACCACACGCTCGAGGAAGTCGGCAAGCAGTTCGACGTCACCCGCGAGCGCATCCGCCAGATCGAAGCCAAGGCGCTGCGCAAGCTGCGTCACCCGAGCCGTTCGGAACAGCTGCGCTCGTTCCTCGACCTCGAGTAAGGCCCCGCTGCAAGCGATCGACGCCCGCGAATCTTCGCGGGCGTCGTCGTTCGTGCGCCGCGCACGGACCGACCGGGGCGCGCGCCAGGCGATGTCCACGCTCGGGGTGGCGAGGATTTCCCGGGTTTCTCGTATTCAAGGAAGAAGGCACAAGGGATTGCGCGTCCGTCACAGGGGCGGTTCCCGCACGCTTGGGCCGGAAGCCTGCGGGAGATCACATGGGTTACATGCAACAACAGGCCGGCGCCGTCGTTCGTGATCGGGCACCGGCCCGTGCGCGCGACATGCCGTACGCCAACCGGAACAGCGAGACCGAGGCGTTCCGCTTCGGAAATTTCCGTCTCGACCTTGCGCGCGAACAACTGACCGGTCCCGACGGCCGCCAGATCCTGCGGCGCCAGGTGTTCGCCACCTTGCGCCTGCTGCTCGAAGCCGCGCCAGCCGTCGTCAGTCTCGATGAGCTGCTCGATGGCGTGTGGGGCCGGCACGCGTTGTGCGCAAGCGCCGTGCCGCGTGTGATCGTCGAGTTGCGTCGTGCGCTCGGCGACGCGGCACAGGCACCGCGCTACATCGAAACACGCCACCGCCGCGGCTATCGCATGATCCCGACCGTGCTGCGCGAACTTGCCATGCGGCATCGCGCCGACCCGTCAACCACGACGCCCGGCGGGCTGCGTGCCGCGAACTGCGCACTGTTGGGCGCGATCGACACCGCTGCCGCGTCCTGCGCGAACGCATCGCCACGGCTGCGCCTCGAACGCCTGCATCAAGCCGCTGCCGAACGCGGATTGCCCTTGCTCGCCCTGCAGGTTCGACTCGCGCTGCGCGCCTGTGAAGACGAAGAATCGACCTGACCTGATTCGATGTGCACATTTTTCGGCGCGCACCCGGGATTCATTGCAGGGACGCCACGCCATCCCCGGGTGCGGCCTGCGGCCTTGTCCGGGCTACGGATTCCCCGTGCCGTCGATGCGAAGTGAAGTAGCCCGGGTAAGCGCAGCGCACCCGGGGTTTTTTCCGGGACGCCACGCCATCCCCGGGTGCGGCCTGCGGCCTTGTCCGGGCTACGCGTTTCCCGCGCCGTCGATGCAAAGTGAAGTAGCCCGGGTAAGCGCAGCGCACCCGGGGTCTTTGCAGCGCCCGCACGCCGGCGGATGCGGGCGTGACCACGCTGCTCAGGGAATCCGTTGCTTCATCGATTCCGGCCGGTACCCGCTTGCGCCGCGTGCGATCCCGACGCAAGGCGATTCTCGAGTGCCGCGAGTTCGACGCGCGCCGCATCGAACTGCGGGCGCAGGGGCAGCAGTCCCCTCGCGCGTGACGCGTGCGTGCGCGCCGCATCCACGTCGCCTTGCGACAACGCCGCGAATCCGCGCTCGATCGCGAGCTCGGCGTGGCTCGGATGCCCGGCCGGCAGGTCCCGCCAGACTTCCGCCACCTGCTCGAACGTCACCTCATGTGGCCGGTCGAGCTTGCGCAGCACGCGCGCGACACCGAGCAGCAGGTCGCCTCCATCCCAGCCGAGCTTGGCGCCGAACAGTTCCGGCTCGAGTCCGCGTCGGAACGCAGCGAGACTTGCCGCGAAGTCGCCCGCGTGTTCGTGGACGCGACCGAGCAGTTCGTACTGCAGCGACAGCGCCGTGCGACCCGTTGCACCGCTCGCTTCGTTGATCTCGATCGCACGCATGATCAGTTCGCGCGCTTCCGCCACGCGGCCGACCTGCAGGCGATAACCCGCCAGCAGATACAGGTGGCGCGCGTACTCCGTGTGCCGATCGCCCCACAGCCGAAGGCGTACCTCGCCATCGCGCGCGATCAGCGCGTCGGCTTCGGCGTATTCACCGCGACCGACCAGCAGGTTGGCCAGGCCCAGCGCAGCGAGACTGGCTTCCGGATGATCGTCGCCACGCAACCGGCTCAGGATCGCGTGGCCTTCACGCTTGAGCGCGAACGCCTCATCATCGTAGCCGCCCTGGCCCAGCCGACCGGAAAGGTCGTGCATCGCGCGTGCCGTCACGACATTGTCGCGACCAAGCCGTTCGAGCGCGCTCGCCAGCGCGGCGCGGTTCTCCGCGATGGCCTGCTCGAGCTTTCCATCCTGGTTCAGGCGGATAGCCTTCAGTCGCCAGGCATGGATGCGTCGCTCGGCCTTTTCCGGATGGTTTCCGTACAGGGCCATCGCTTCCTCGATCAGCGCCAGCGATCGCGGGCGGTCCTCGGCATCCGACAATTGCGAAGCGAGGCCGTAGGCGACTTCCGCCAGCAACAGCGGATCGTCCGCGGGTGCTTCGTGCAGCAGCGCGTATGCCTCGGAATGCAGCGCGCGGCTGCGTTCGCGTTCCTTGCGCTGCGAATACACCTTGCCGAGCATGTACAGCATCTGCGCGCGCAGCGCGGGCTGGTCGTGCGCACTTTCGCGCATCTGCTCGACACCGTACTCGAGGGCCTCGGCGACGGTCTTTTCCTCGCCGCGGTGCTGCTGGGGCGTGGCCCACAGCAGCAGGCCGTAAACGAACTCGAGCACCGATTCGGCGCGCGATGCCTGGGCAGTGGCGAGCGAGGCCTGCGTTCGCGCGACATCGCGTTCGACCGCGATGCGCCATGCGGAGCCGGCCAGAAGGGCCACCGCGAGCACGGCGCCGGCGCACGCGAGCGGATGGCGACGCAGCATGCAACCGGACCGGTACAGCGCGCCACCGGCGCGTGCCGCGACCGGTCGTCGCGCGATGAAGCGTGCGAGGTCGTCGGCCAGCGCGCCGATTCCGGCATAGCGCGCCGACGGCTCGAGCGCCGTCGCGCGACGCACGATCGCGGCGAGATCGCGCGGCAATGACGCAAGCCGGTGCTGCGACACCGGCACAGGCCCGGCTTTCGGATCAAGCGCGCCTTGCAGCGCGGTGACGTGCCCGTCGCCGCTGGCCGCAGGCAGAACATCGAGCAGCGTCGCCAGCAGCAGTCCGGCCTGATAGACGTCCGAAGTCACGGTGACCGATTCGCCGCGCCACTGTTCCGGGCTCGCATAACCGGGCGTCAACGCGAAATTTCCGACCAGGTCATCCTGATCGGCGAGGCGCGCAATGCCGAAGTCGAGCAGCTTGATCCGCCCGCGCTGGTCCACGAGCACATTGGCCGGCTTGATGTCGCGGTGGATCAGCAGGCGTGCATGCGCGAACGCGAGCGCTTCGCACAGCTCGAGCACGAGTTCCAGCCGCTGCGCGCGCGGGGCTTTCCGCGACGTGCACCAGGCATCGATCGGTTCGCCTTCGACCAGTTCCATCGCGAACCAGAGCATCGCGTCGGCGCTGCGACCACCGTCGATCAGGCGCGCGATGCCCGGATGCTCGAGTCCCGCAAGCGTCTGCCGCTCGCGTCGGAACAGGGCTTCGGCAGCGGCGCGGTCGCCATTCACGGCCATCCATTTGAGGGCCACCTGCTGGGTGAACTCGCCATCCGCGCGTTCCGCCAGATAGACGATCGCCATGCCGCCACGGGAAAGTTCACGCACGATGCGGAACGGACCGATCGCATCGCCGGGCTCGAGCTCGCGATGCATCGGTGGGCCGGGCAACGCGCGGCGCACGAGTGCGCCACTCAGGGCTCCGCCCGTGCGCAGACGATCGCGGTCGATGCTCATGCCCGGCTCTGGTCCGCGAGCCAATCGCGTGCGCGCGCCCATTCGCGCTGGACCGTGCGCGGCGACATCGCGAGTGCAGTCGCGGTTTCCTCGTCGCTCAAGCCCGCGAAGAAGCGGCATGCCACGACGGCAGCCTGCTGCGGTTGCTGTTGCTCGAGCACGCAGAGCAGGTCGTCGATCGCGAGCAGTTCCTGCGCGTCGCGCGTTTCCGCGATGTCGACCTCGTCGAGATTGAGCAGCTCCGCCGTGCCGCCGCGCTTCTGCGCGACGCGCGCGCGCGCCATCTCGATCAGCAGATGGCGCATGGCCTGCGCGGCGATCGCGAGGAAGTGGCTGCCGTTCGTCGCCCCGGGCTGGCTCCTGATCAGGCGCAGATAGCACTCGTGGACCAGGCCGGTCGTGTTCAGCGTGGCGCCACCGAGCCGGCCGCGCGCACGGTGGGCAAGGGCCTGCAGCTCGCCGTAGGCCGAAGCGAACACCGCGTCCCAGGCAGCACGGTCACCATCGCGCGCGCGCGCGAGCAGGTCGGCGGGAAGATCGGTGCTGTTCATGCTGGATCGCATCGAGGCTGGCAGGACCGGCATTGAATCCGAGTATGCCCCCGGCATCGCGCGCCGGCTGCGAAATGTCATGCAAATCTCATCACTTTCCGACCCTGCCGTCAGGACATGCCGCGTGGCCCGGGTGACGCTGTGCACCGGAACTTGCGCGGACACACGCATGGCAACGACACATCCCGTCGCGACGCAGCCCCCCGGTACCGGCCCGCAGCACGCGACTCCGCGCTTCCTCGCGTGGTGACGAACGTCGACGACGACGTCGACCGCGGCGATCCCATTCTTCCAGCAACGGATTCGAGGGCTATCGATGAAAGGCAATTCACTTCGCTACATGGCTGCCGCATGTGCCGCGCTGCTCGCGACGCCAGCACCGGCCGCCACCGTCGTCACCGTCGACAGTGGCAGCGTCGGTCGCTCGCCGTCGATCGCGATCGGCGCCGATGGCCTGCCGATCATGACCTATCTCGACGGCGGCAATGGCGCATTGCGGTTCGCCAAATGCACGACGCTCGATTGCAGCAGCGCCATCCTTGAAACGATCGGGAACGCGACCGGCAATGCGCGGGGCGACTACTCGTCGTTGCAGGTTTCGGCCAACGGCCGGCCCATCGTCGCCTGGTACGATTCGATCGACGATAATCTCGTCTATGCACGCTGCCCGAACCCCGACTGTTCGGGCGACGACGTGCTGCGCACGCTCGATGGCTCGCCCGAAGACACCGGGCGCGATGTCTCGATGGTGGTCGACGCGAACGGCCTTCCGCGCATCGCCTACGTCAACACGACGCAGCATTCGCTGCAGTTCGCGGGATGCGAGGTGCCGGCCTGCCTTGATGTCGCGATCACCGAAGTCGATGACGATCCGGTCAACTCGGTCGGCACCGATACGCAGATGGTGCTCGGCAATGACGGCCTGCCCGTCATCGTCTATCTCGATGTGACCGCCGACGCCGTGCTCGTCGCGAAGTGCATCGATGCCGCGTGCAGCCCCGGCGCCCAGATCAGCGTGCTCGACGCCCAGGTGCCGACGACGATCGGGGTCAGCCCGGCCATCGTGATCGGAACCGACGGGAACCCGGTCATCAGCTACTTCGACGAGGACATCCTCGCCCTCGAGGTCGCCCATTGCAACGATCCCGCGTGCGTCACGCCGGCCACGATCACACGCGTCGACGACGTGCCGGGCTTTGACGCGGGTCGCTACAGCTCGATCGCGCTGCGCCCGGATGGCAGGCCCGTCATCAGCTACCAGTTTCGCGATCTCGGTGGTGCGGGCGGGTCGGGCCTGCGCATTGCCGAGTGCACGACGGCCGATTGCACCGGCGACGCGAACATCATCGACATCGACTTCCGTCCGGGCGAAATCAGTGGCGTCAGCAGCGACATCGTGATCGGCAGTGATGGCGGCGCCATCGTCAGCTACTACGACACGACGACCACGAGCCTGAAAGTCGCCAAGTGCAATGTGCAGGGGTGCGAGGGCCCGGGCGACCGCATCTTCGCCGATGGTTTCGAATGACCGATGCAGCCGCGACCACGATCAGCCGGGAACGTCCCATGAAGCCTTCCTCACTTGCCTGCGCCGTCGCTCTGCTGCTCGCCGGCACCCATGTGCGTGCCGGCGATGACGCCCGCCTGCTGCTCGAAGCCGAGTTCAACGACGAGCCGATCGACCAGCCGATCGGCACCGGCGGCGCATTGCTCGGTCAGCCGGTCAGCGTATCTCCGGAGCTATCTGCCATCGTGCGTGCGGTGCCACGGCCAACGCCATCACTCGAGATCAGCCAGGCCGTGGCCGGCATCGCGCGCAGCGCGCGCTTCGAGTTCCTCGACGCCGAGGAGGTCAGCCATGGCGACCTCGTCATCCGGCTGACCGTGCGTGCCGCGCAGCTCGACTATTTCAACGTCAACGTGCGCGAGCCGACGTCCAGCACGCAGAATTTCCTGCGTCTCGCGTTCACGGCGCAAGGCAGCATCGCGGTCAACGACAACAATGGATTTGCGGGAAACCTCGCCGCCTACGGCGTGAACGTCGATCATCGCCTGCGCATCGCGTTCCAGATGGACCGCGGCACCTACGACATCGAACTCGATGGCGTGCCGATCCTCGCCGAGCGCAGCCATGGCATCACCGGCCGCGGCATCGGAGCACTCCTGATCGGCCCCCGACAGCCAGACCGACGCCGGCAGCCTGTTCCAGATCGACAACATCCGGGTCGTGCGCGGCGACGGCGTGTTCGCCGATGGTTTCGATGGATGAACTGCAACACGTACGCCGGATCGAACGCACCGATGTGCAACGGCCGGCGAGGCGCCTCGCCCAATCGTCAGATGTCCCGGTCCGCCCCGCACCGCGGGCATCAAGCCGCCCTGCCGTCGCCGCTCGCGCCGCAAGCCGCTAGACTGGCGACCGCGCGGGCCTATAGCTCAATGGTCAGAGCAGCGGACTCATAATCCGTTGGTTCCAGGTTCAAGTCCTGGTGGGCCCACCAAGTTGGCGTCCGACAGAGTCCCGTAAGAGCTCATTGATTGCAGAAAATGCCTTGTTTTTCCGCTTCTAGCGGTGTTCTGCGTCCGACGCCGTCCCGCGTCGACCTATTGAATCCTGAGCCAAATGGGGGCATCTTGTGGGGCATAAGTCGTCCGAACTGACGGACCGGCAGCGCAGGTGCCCCCAGCATGGCGATCAAGGACAAGCTGACCGTCACTGAGATCAGCAAAGCGAAGCCCGATCTCAAGCCGCGTCGACTTTTCGACGGAGGCGGGCTCTATCTCGAGGTCATGCCGACGGGGGCCAAGTATTGGCGATTGAAGTATCGACATGGCGGCAAGGAGAAGCGGCTGGCGTTGGGCGTCTTTCCAAAGGTGTCGTTGAAAAAGGCACGGGACAGTCGCGACGATGCGAAAGACATCTTGCTTACTGGGCGGGATCCCGCGGTCGCCGCCAAGGCCGCCAAACATCGAAAAGCGATCGCCGCCGGCAATACGTTCAAGGCGCTTGCGGAAGACTGGCTAGCGGTGCGCGCGCCGGGATGGACGCCACTTCAGCATAAGAAGGAGAAAGGACGCCTCGTCCGGCACGCTTATCCTTGGATTGGGAATTTGCCTATCGGTGAGCTTGGTGTAGCCGAAATTCGCCCGCTGCTCGATCGCCTTGTGAAAGCCGGTCACCTTGAGCAGGCACATCGTTTGCGCGAACAATTGAGCCGGGTGTTTCGACATGCCGTAGCAAACGAACATGCCGCACGCGATCCCGCTCACGATCTAGCTGACTCGTTACCGTCGCGCGTCTATCGACGCTACGCGACCATAACTGACCCGAAGAAAGTGGCTGAACTTCTTCGCGCGATCGATGGGTTCGGCGGAACCTTGCCAGTGCGTTGTGCACTGCGCTTGGCCCCATTGTTGTTCTGCCGGCCAGGCGAACTTCGCGGTGCACAGTGGAAGGAGATTGAGCTCGACCATGTCGATGGTCCAAGGTGGGTGATTCCTCCTGCACGACGAAAGCTGAAGAAGGCTGCCAAGGAGCACCCTGACGCCCAACCCCACATCGTTCCCCTCTCAACGCAAGCCGTAGCGATACTCAACGAACTGCGACCCTTCACCGGTCGAGGAGCGCTGCTCTTCCCCGGTGCGAGAGATCCAAAGCGCTCGATGAGCGATGTGACCGTCAACGCAGCGTTGCGGCGTTTGGGGTACGACAAGGATGCGATGACTGGGCATGGGTTCCGCCATATGGCCAGCACGCTATTGAACGAGATCGGTCAGAACCGAGACGCGATCGAACGACAACTGTCGCACAAGGAGCCAGGCGTCGCTGGCGTGTACAACTTATCGGAGCTAATTCCAGAGCGTCGGAAGATGATGCAGGCTTGGGCCGATCATCTCGATTTTTTGCGCGCCGACATCTCCTAGAAGATTGCAAGGGACTGCTTTCGACCCGAAGCGGTCATTGGACGTCTCGGTTGCCCTGGCCACTGATACTGTGGCTGCGCATCAACAGGGACGAGCAATCCAGAGGGAGGAAGTTCTGGCCGAGGAGAAGTAGATCGAGGTGACCCAGCACCGGTTCCACGCGGTCGTGCCTTGGTGAAAGATCGCCACCCGGCTTCCGACCGTACAACAAACCTTCGTTTTTCGTACACCGTTTGGCTGGAGAGAGGACAGTCCACGATTGCCTGGCACGAGGTCCGCTGCGCTTGCAGCGCTTAGGTCCGTCGACTCCAGTGTGCAAACCGTTATGTGCATGTGCGGTCGCCAATCGCTGTCAGCGCATTGAACCGCCTCGGCTTTCGTGGAGGATGTTTGGTTTAAGTCACTCGGTTTCGGCCACTGCCGTCTCGGCCAGTTTCCGATAGTAGTTTGCCTCAGCTTTGGCCGGAGGGATGTATCCGATCGGTCCGAGCAGACGTTGGGCGTTGAACTGCGCCACCCATTCCAGCGTTGCGAGCCCCACCGCTGCCATGGTTTTCCAGGGTGCTCTTCGATGGATCAGTTCGCTCGTGTAGCGGCCGTTGATGGTCTCGGCGAGCGCATCGTCGTAGCTGTATCTCTTGCTTTCCACCGAGGGTTCGATGCCTGCCTCGGCCAGGCGCTCGCTGTAGCGAATCGACACGTACTGCGAGCTATGGTCGCTGTGGTGCATCAAGCCCTCTTCAACGTCAGGCTGGCGCGGATTCAACGCTTGCTCCAGCGCATCGAGGACGAAGTCCATTCGCATCGAACGGCTGACGCGCCAGCCGATGATGCGTCGGGCGAACACACCCACCACGAACGCGACATACAGCCAGCCCTGCCACATCGAGACGTAGGCGAAATCCGACACCCACAATTGATTCGGTCGCTCGGCGAGCAAGCATGGCGATGAGAGCGGCGACGACGAAGACCCAGGCCTCCGACTTGTACGGCAGAAGACCGAGCAACGGATTCTCTCGGGTCCGGAAGACGGGCGTGCTGTGAGCCGAAGCGGTTGTTATCGGGCTAAGCGCGCCTACTACTACGAGGCTGTGCCGGGCGTACTTGATACCTCATTCCCCATCGCTACCCGCCGCTTGGACCCCTAGGATCCGCGCAAGGTCGGACGGCACGGGCATCGGGCGAAACGGGCTGACGTTGGAACCGCCTGTGTTGCCCAGCGGCACCCAAATGCGGGATTTCGTTGCGGCGGCTGCGATACGCATGACCTGCCCAACGATCTCGCGCAGATCGCGCCGCCGCCAACCAATGCGCAACATGCCGATGTGCGCGCGGACATGCGGCCACGTGGTCCGTTGGCCGAGGATGTGGGCGCGCTCTAGTCTGGCAAATGCCTGCCCAAGGTCTCCCTCGCTTTCCGCCCGCGCAGCGTGCGCCATTTCACTTTCGAACGCCTCAGCAAGTGTGTTCATCGGCTCTCCTCGAGTGTTTGTGGTACTGCAAGATGTTCGCCCGGGCAGCACCATGGTCGGTGCTTTCGCGCCCAATGTGGGCCCGCTCCGTGGCCGCCCGATGCGAGTGGCACCTGATAGACCGGCGATTCCAGCCAACCAGCGATCGACGTCCCTCGCTCGATCAACCACGATCGCGGAACGCGAGCAGTCGCAGCGCATTGAAGACCACGAGGAGCGTGGATCCCTCGTGGATTGCGACAGCCGGACCGATGCCGAGGCCGAATATTGTTGCAGGTACCAGCACCGCTACGATACCCAGGCTGACAAAGACGTTCTGCCGGATCACGGACCGCGTGTGGCGGCTCAGGCCAACCGCGAACGGCAGTTTCGAGAGGTCGTCTGCCATGAGCGCGACGTCCGCGGTCTCCAGAGCGACATCCGAGCCGGCTGCTCCCATCGCAATGCCAACGGTGGCGTTTGCCATCGCAGGGGCATCATTGACCCCATCTCCCACC
This sequence comes from uncultured Dokdonella sp., assembly GCA_964587775.1. Taxonomy (GTDB): domain Bacteria; phylum Pseudomonadota; class Gammaproteobacteria; order Xanthomonadales; family Rhodanobacteraceae; genus Dokdonella. The sequence continues at coordinate 92,514 of CAZPLY010000008.1, read as the reverse complement.
ATCGCGACCTTGCCCTGCGCACTCAGTTTCCGGATCGCCTCCACCTTATCTTCCGGCATGAGGTCGCCCCACGCTTCATCGAGGCCTACTTGCGCGGCCACTGCATCCGCCACGCGCTTGTGATCGCCGGAGATCATGATCATCCGAGTGATGCCCAACGTCCGCAGTTGCTCAAGCGTCTCGCGAGCGCCCGCACGCGGCGTGTCTAGAAGGCCGATGGCACCAAGATCCTTCGTGCCGTGGCGGACCACCATGCTGGTCCTGCCGGCCTCGCGCAGTTTAGCAATGGCGGTGGTGGCAGCCTCACCGAGCGGCGCAATGTTGTCCGCGCCAAACATTTCGCTCTTGCCGATCCAGACAGTTTCTCCGTCAAGCGTCGCGGTGACACCGCGCCCGGTGAGGCTCTGGAGACCGGTGGCCGGTGCGATCTCGCGGCCGCCGAGTCGCTCGCGGCCATCCTTCGTGATTGCAGCCGCCAATGGGTGATCGCTCAGCGATTCGACGGCAACGGCGACGCGCAGCAACTCTTCGTCTGTCGCGCCGTCGACTGCCACGACATCGGTAATGCGCGGACGTCCCTCGGTCAGCGTTCCGGTCTTGTCGAAGGCGATTGCGCTGAGCGAACCCAGCTCTTCGAGCGGAGCACCGCCCTTGATCAGGACACCGCCTCGCGCGGCACGGGCAATGCCCGAAAGCACCGCGCTGGGCGTGGCGATCGCCAACGCGCACGGGCTTGCGGCGACGAGGACCGCCATCGCGCGGTAGAAGCTATCGCGGAACGGCTCGTCCACGACGACCCACGCGAAGAGCAACACGACTGCCAGGCCCAACACGGCTGGCACGAAGATGCGTTCGAACTTGTCGGTGAATCGCTGCGTGGGCGACTTGCGCGTTTCCGCCTCGCTCACCATTTGTACCACCTTGGATAACGCGGAATCGCCGGACCGCCGCGTGGCTTCGATCTCGATGGCGCTAAGACCATTGATCGTTCCCGCAAAGACGCGCGAGCTTGCGTCTATGCTGTCTGGCCGCTCGCGCGCACGCGCGGCATCGACCACAGGCACTTTGTCGACGGGCATGCTTTCGCCGGTCACGGGCGCCTGGTTGACGTTCGACGACCCGAGGACAACGAAGCCATCGGCGGGCAGCCGTTCGTTGGGACGAACCAGCACCACATCGCCGACCGCGAGTTCCTCGATCGGGATCTCTGCGACCTTTCCATCCCGGCGCACCGTTGCGGTTGCTGGCGCGAGTTCCGCCAGCGCCTCGATCGCCCGCTTCGCCCGCCCCATAGCGTAGTGCTCAAGGGCATGTCCGATACTGAAGAGGAAGAGCAGCAACGCGCCTTCAGCCCAGGATCCCAGCGCAGCAGCGCCGGCGGCTGCGACCAGCATGAGCGCGTCGATTTCGAAACGCTTCAGCCGAAGGTTGTCGATCGCTTCGCGCACGGTGTAGAAGCCGCCGAAGAAATAGGCGCCGACATAACATGCGGTGGGCAACCAGGTCGGCGCGGCGTCGACTAATTTCTCGATCGCGAAGCCGGACGCCAGAAGCGCGCCGCACAGCAGTGCAAAGATGAGCTCCGCGTTCTTTCCAAGCATTCCTTCGTCATGCGCGTGGCCTGCGTCGCCCGGACGGTCTGCATGCGCTCCGCTTGCAGCGTGCGCTTCGCCTTCCTTGTGCGCGTGAGCGGGACCGGGGCCATCAGCGCGGGGCCTCGAACCCACCGATGGGTCGCTGACGACGACTTGTAGTTGCTCAAGTGCAGCGAGGATCGTGTCCTCGGAGATTGCCTCTCTGTCGAACTCGATGTGCAAACGGCCACTGGCGTTTGCCTCGGCCTCAAGGACGCCGGTCAGACTCAGCAACGTCGCCGACACCGTTCGCGCACGCCTCTCGTGGGCGATACCTGTCGTTTGCCACGACGCGTGCCCATAACGGCTGCTGACGCTTGCCCCCGCGGCTTGCGCCAATTCCCTGATCCTCGCCAACGGTGTGCGCGCGGGATCGTAGTGAATGCAGAGCTGCTTGGGATCCTGACCCTCGCCCGCGCGCAGATGGGCAGCCTCGATACCTGGTTGTCCCTCAAGGCGATCGATCAGCCGCCCCACGCACGCGTCGTCGTGTCCAGGCACCTGAGGAAGGAGTATCTCGAGATCGAGACGTAGCTTTTCAGTCATGGCACGGCCCTTCGGCAAGGATTGGTGGTGGGACCGAGAACAGATCCCGAGGTGTGGTCCAAGGTGGTTTCATGCGCCAGGAGCCCGTTGTTCTGGTCGGCTCAGCTTGTCGTTGCGAACATCGCGCAGGATCTCGATGCCGCCCTTGAACGCAATGAGGGCGATCAGCGCGCCGGCAACGAGGTCTGGCCAGGCGGCATCGAACCAGAGCACGAGCAGCCCCGCGAGAATCACGCTGCCGTTGGCGACGGAGTCGTTGAGGCTGAATGTCCTTGCCGCCTTGATGTTGACGTCGTCAACATTCAGTCGCTGCAGCAATTTCAGGCACCACACGTTGATCGCCGCAGCAACGGCGGCGAGGCAAAGCATCGCAACGCCTAGTGGCTCAGCACCACCCGTCCAGCGGCGGACGACGTCGGCCACCACCGTTGCGGCAAACACCAGCAACATGACGCCCGCCACCGTCGCCGCCCGACGCTTCCACACAGTACGGCGATTGATCGCGAGATAGCTGAGCAGATACACCGCGGCATCGGACCCGTTGTCGACCGCGTTGGCCAGGAGCGCGCTCGAGTCAGCAAGCCAGCCCGCGATCCCCATGCCAACGAACAGCAGGACATTCCACAGCAGAACCTGCCGCAGAATGCTTTCCTGGATCGCAGGCTTGCCCGTCATGACAACGCTTGGCTCCGCTGAACCTTGGCCGACGTTCGCGCAGCAAACGTGGGCAACACCAGCAGCGTCAGGACAGTGGCAGTGATCAATCCGCCAATGACGACCGTCGCTAGCGGCTTTTGCACTTCAGCGCCAGCCCCCGACGCGATGGCCATCGGTATGAATCCGACGATCGCGACGAGTGCGGTCGTGAGCACCGCGCGCAGCCGGCTCGCGGCGCCAGCCGATGCTGCTTGAACCGGTATGTCTCCGGCGTCGAGACGCTCTTGAATCGCCTGCATCAGCACAAGGCCATTGAGCGTCGCAACACCGGACACCGCGATGAACCCGACGGCGGCCGACACTGAAAACGGCATGCCGCGCAGCAGGAGTGCCAATGCACCGCCCACCAGCGCGAGGGGCACGCATAGGAACACCAGCGTCGCCTCGCGCGCACTGCCGAGCGCCAAGTACAGCAACCCGCCGATCAGAAGGAAGACGACGGGCACCACCAGCATCAGCCGCTGCTCGGCCCGCTGCAGGTTCTCGAACTGCCCGCCCCAGCTTACGTAAGCACCCGCGGGCAGTGCCACGTCCGCAACACTGGCCTGCGCGTCGACGACGAAGCCACCCAAGTCACGACCGCGCACGTTGGCCTGTACCACTATGCGACGGCTGCCATTGCTCCGACTGATCTGGTTCGGCCCTTCGCTCGTTTCGATACTGGCCACGGACGACAACGGCACCACGCCGCCATCCGGCGCTGCGATCGGCAACGCGGCGAGCTGCGCGGGATCGTTCCGCGCCTCATCGTTCATCCGCACCACCACGTCGAAGCGGCGATCTCCCTCGAAGATCTTTCCTGCCGCCGTGCCGCCGATGCCCGTCGACACTGTCTCGCTGATATCGGCGGCCGTTATGCCGTATTGCGCCGCCGCGGCGTGATCGACGCGAACGGTGAGCGTGGGCAGTCCCGTCACCTGTTCGACCCGGACATCTGCTGCGCCGTCGACGGCGCGCAGCTTCTGCGAGATTTGATCGGCGACGCGCTGCAACTGATCGAAATCGTCGCCGTAGACCATCACGGCAAGGTCGGTTCGAACACCGGAGATCAGCTCGTTGAAGCGAAGCTCGATCGGCTGGCTGAACTCGAACGCGTTGCCGATCTGCTTGCTGACGATGGACTCCAACCGCTCGATGAGTTCTTCCTTGTCGAGCGACGGCGAGGGCCATTCCGAGCGCGGTTTGAGAACGATGATGCTGTCCGAGATATTGATGGGCATGGGATCGATCGCGGCCTCCGCGGTGCCCGTGCGCGAGAAAATCGTACGCACCTCCGGTTCGCGCGAGATGGCTTTCTCCAGCGCCAACTGCATGGACAGCGATTGATCGAGCGACGCCGACGGGACACGCAACGCCTGCATCGCAAGGTTTCCCTCATCCAGGGTTGGCATGAACTCCCGCCCCAACGAAAGGAACGCGACGACGCCAATAGCGAGCAACAAGATCGCTCCGCCCGCCACGGCGATGGGTCGCGCCACCGCGGCACGGATGATCGGCTCCACCTTGCTGCGAATAAAACGCAGGATGCGTGTTTCGTGCTCTTCTTCGTGGCCGTCGGCGCCCTTGTGGCCGGTCGACGGTTTTGGATCGCGAACGAGCAACGCCGCCATGGCAGGAACGAACGTGAAAGAGAAAATGAAGGCGCCGATCAGCGCCAACATAAAGGTGGCAGCCATGGGCTGAAACGTTTTCCCTTCGACCCCTTGCAGGGTCAGTATCGGCGCGAAGACAAGCAGGATGATCAGTTGTCCGAAGGCCGCGGGCCGCACCATCTTCTTAGCCGCTGCGACGGCAACCTCCAGCCTTTCTCCGACATTGAGCGGACGGTTCAGTTCGGCTCGACGCTGTCCCAACATCAGCAACGTGGCTTCGATCACAATCACTGCGCCATCGACCAGAATGCCGAAGTCGAGTGCGCCCAAGCTCATCAGGTTGCCGCTGATCCCGAAGCGATTCATGCCGATGATGGCGAAGAGAAAAGACAAGGGAATCACAAGCGCCGTGATCGCGGCCGCGCGGAAGTTGCCCAGCAAGAGGAACAGCACCACGATGACGAGTAGCGCCCCTTCTGTGAGGTTCTTCGCGATGGTCCTGACGGTGGCGTTCACCAGCACGCTCCGGTCCAGCACCGGCTCCGCGACGATGCTTGGCGGCAAGGACCGATTGACTACCGTCAGGCGTTCCGCGGCCGCCTGAGCCACCGTCCGACTGTTACCACCGGCGATCATCAAGGCCGTTCCGAGCACGGCCTCGTGGCCGTCACGGGTCGCCGTACCCTGACGTGGTGCACGCCCGATGCCCACACTGCCCACGTCGGAAACACGCACGACGAAGCCATCGCGGTTCGCCACCGGCGCTCGGGCCAGGTCGTCTGCGGTTTGCGCCAACGCATCGGTGCGGACAACGAGACCTTCACCGGCGCGCTGAACGAATCCCGCCCCCGCTTGCACGTTGGCGCGTTCCAACGCCGTGACCAGATCCTTGAGGCCGAGGCCGTACGCGGCGAGACGTTCCGGGTTGGGACGGACCGCGTACTCCTTTACGTACCCACCGATGGTGTCGACGCCGGCCAGGCCGGGCGTGGAGCGCATCTGGGGAGCGACGATCCAGTCCTGCACGGTACGGAGATATGTGGCGCGCTCCTCCGCGCTGACGAGACGGTCACCTTCGGGCGTCACGTAACTCTCGTCAGGCTGCCAGCCGGGCGCGTTGGCCTCCGCAACGTTGCCGGCTTCGAACGGGACGAAGTCGATCGTCCACATCAGCACTTCGCCAAGCCCGGTGGTGACAGGCGACATCATCGGGGTCACCCCATCGGGCAGGTCGTCCTCGACCTCGCGCATTCGTTCGGCGACCTGCTGGCGCGCGAAGTAGATGTCGGTTTGGTCGGTGAAGATAGCCGTGACCTGCGAGAACCCATTGCGCGACAGCGAACGCGTGCTCGTCAAGCCAGGGATACCCGCGAGCGCCGTTTCCAGCGGGTAGGTCACCTGGCGCTCAATCTGACCGGGTGCCAGCGCTGGCGCGACGGAGTTGATCTGCACCTGCCGATTGGTGATGTCTGGTACGGCATCGACTGGAAGGCGACTGAGCTCAAATAGGCCATAACAGCTGAGCAAGGCGGCCATGGCGACGACGGCCCAGCGGAATCGGACCGCGGCTTCTATCAGGATAGTGAACATGGTTATCGCCTCAGTGACCGTGCTCGGCTTCGCCCTTGGCGAGTTCGGCCTTGAGCAGGAAGGCATTGGTGCCGGCGATGCGCTCGTTGCCGAGCAATCCGTTGAGGACTTCTATGTTGCCTCCGGCCCGCCGGCCCGCAAGCACGGGCGTTGCGCGGAATCCGCTCTCGCTCGCGACAAACACCACGGAGCGTCCGTCCACCGTTTGCACGGCATCGGCGGGCACCGTCTTTGCTCCCTCGCGCTGCGCCGTCACGATGACGCCCGCAACCGGCGAACCGGATGGTGGCATCACGCCGGAGGCTGCGTGCGCCCGGATCAAAGCCGACCCCGACGTTTCGCGCGCATCTGCGACGACGCCTACGACATTCGCCTCGAAGTTGCCCTGCGGGCTGGTGACATCGATCCGCATGCCGGGCGTGACCTGCGACGCGAGAATGGGCGGCGCCGTAAACACCAGTTCGGTCTGCGACGGATCCGACACATTCGCCACGATGTCGCCGGCAGTGACCACGCCGCCTGGGGTGACGGCCACGTTCCCGACAACGCCAGCAACGGGACTCGTGATCTGGACACGACCGCTCGAGTCCGGCGAACCAACGGCCGTCAGTTGCGCCGCTGTCGCACGCGAGTTGGCATCCGCAGCGAGCGATCGCGCCCGCGACGCTTCGAGCTCCTGCCGCGCCACGATGCCTTGCGTCACCAGAGACTGATCGCGCAGATACACAAGCCGGGCCGCTTCCGCCTCTGCTCGCGCCGCGTCGGCCGATGCGCGCAGCGATGCCGCTTCTCCACTGACAACGACGGCCAGCGCATCGCCCACCTTTACGCTGCTGCCCGGGGCAACCAGCACGCGTTCCACGCGCCCGCCGATGGACGCGGCGACCGCTGCACGTGCACCGACCGCAGACTCCACGCGACCACTCAATCGGGTCTCGCTTCCACCACCGCGGCCAACCGCAACGACCTGTATGCCCGAGTCGGCGATCTGTTCTTCACTCAAGGCAACCACACCTTCCTCGGCTTCGCCTTCTTCATCGGCATGTTCGCCGTGGCCGGTATCCGAACCGGTCTCGGCAGAATGATCATCGTTATCTGCGCTTGGGCGCTCTTCCTCGGCATGACCGGCATGCGCTTCCTCCGGCGGCGTAGAGAGTCTTGCGAGCCCATAGCCGGCCGCGAGCGCAACGCTCAACGCGGCAACATAAATGAATCGGCGGATGTTCGTATTCATGGTTCTTCCCCAAACGGCACGCGGCCTTCAAGGCGCGCAAGATCGATTTCTGCAAGGGCACGCGCGACGCGCGCATCGACGACGCTGTTGCGCGCGGCAATCAACGCCGCTCGCGAGCTGCGGAGCTCCAGTTGGGAAACACGTCCGGCATCGACACCAATACGCGACAATCGGTAAGCCTCTTCCGCCGATGCGAGGCCGCTGTCTGCTGCACGTGTCCGACTGGTGGAGGCTGACAGCTGCGCTTCGGCGGCCAGCCGTTCGGCCTTCGCCTGCTGCTGCTCTGCGAGCAGCCGCGCCTCGGCAGCGCGTTGGTCGGCATAGGCTGCGCGCATTCCACCGCGATTCCTGTCGAAGATCGGAATCGAGACGGTTAGGCCGACGGTGAACGCATCGTCGTCCGAACCCCTGAAGCGGCGCATGCCGGCGGACGCGCGGATGTCCGGACGCGCGCGACGTTGCTCGACGGTGATACGGCGACCAGCTGCGTCGTATTCGGCTTCCGCGATTCGCACAGAGAGCGGCGATGTCGCCGGGCGGCCGCCGTTACCTGGAACGCGATCGAGGAGACTGTTGCCGAGACGCTGTAAGGGTGCTTCACGCATGGCGAGGGCTGACAGCCGTGCGAATGCAGCGTCACGCAACGCTTGTGCGGCATCCAACGCCGCCCGCGCCGCTTCGGCTTCGCTATTCGCCTGCAGGCCACGCAGGCTGGCCTCGCGCCCCTCCTTCACCAGTTTCCCGACCGCGGAGGCATCCTGCTCAGTCAGAGACAGGGCTTCTTCCGCCAAGTCGAAACGCCGGGATGAGGCCTCCGCGTCAGCGTAGGCGAGCGCCAGACGGGCTGCCGCCTGCCAGCGCATCTGCTCGCTTGTGAGTCCGACGGTGTCCGCGTCGGCACGCGCAGCCGCGATGCGCGCACTGCGTTGGCCGAAGAGTTCCAGCGGCTGGCTGACGGAAAGCGTTGTTTCCGCACCTCCTAGCCCGCTGTATTGGCCGCTTCCGAACGCGTTCTCGGCGTCGAATGCAATGGATGGATTGGGGATCGCACGGGCTTGTACCGCCCGCGCATCGGCGGCCTCGACGCGCGCATCCGCTTCGATCGCCAAAGGCGTCTCATCGAGTGTCGCGAGCAAGGATTCGTAAGTGGGGGCAACCGTTTCGACAGCATCCGCCGCCGCGCAGGGCGGAGCGAACGCAAACACGGCCACCGCCAGACCAACCGCAAGAAGCGGCTGGCCAAGCAAGGTTGGCATTGGAAAACTCCAGGATCTAGAAAGGGACGTGAGAACCCGAAACCGGGGAAAGCACGTCAGATCCGTGGAGGCCTCAAGGGTCCGTAGGCCGCGCTAGACAAAGCGCCATTGTCACGCAACGACCAAGCGAGACGGCATTTCTCCGTCGCGTCAGTCAACACGATAGCATCAGGAAGATCGGCCGTCGTGTGGTGGCAGTGGTTGTGTCCACATAGCCCATGGCTATGATCCGTCTCACTGCCCGATTCGGATGCGTCCGAAGCAACGTCAAAATCCTGCGCGTGCGCTACGGGCTCGACAGAGCACGCAAACGCCTCATAAACAGGCACAAACAGCATCACCGCCACGAGAAGCATGGCGATCTTACTGCTGAATTTTTGAAGTAGGCGGTTCACGAACTCAATCATAAGGGCGAAGGTGACCGGATACAATTACAATCGGGCGTACTTCGGCGTGGGAAGCGGGTTGCGCCTGCCGGGCCGTTGGATGAGCATGGTCACGATTCCCAATCAATCGTCGGGGGCCAAGGCCTGGAAGGTGTTTGACGACGAACGAGCGCATTGAACGGTCGGCGTTCTAGCTGCAGCTGCTGACTGCCTACGCAGGGCCGTTCTTCGGGCGCGTAGTCGCATCTCCCGTGCACGCGGCGCCGCACCGGAGGGAATCCGCATGAAGGCGCAGTTTGCTCGGCTTTTACCCGGCGTCGTCGGCGTTTATGGTCAAGACCTGATGTCCGCGGTGAAATTCTGCTTGTGCTGCAGGCTGTACTCCACCAAACATTGGGCAACAATGACCTGCGCCGCATCCTCTATAACGAACGGCCCCTGGGCGGCTTTGACCGCCTGAAGCTGGTCGATTCGCTAATGTTCTTGATCGTCGAGCCAGCCCCTGTGCCACGCACTTCGCTTACGGCGTATGGGACGATCTGATCAAGTGATGTTTCTTGTTGACCGCATGGTGCGCGTCGCCGACTGGCACGCCTGCATCGCGTTAGTTCGTCAAGTTATGTGAACGTTCCGGCACTGCCTCCCCAGTCGAGACGTTCGCCGACCAAGTACTCGCCCAGATCGCCGATGGGCGCTTGCCTGACGGCTGGAAGACTACTTCGGTGCCAGCCTCGCTCGCGGCGTTGGTTCAGGCGTATGCCGATCGACTACATCCGTTGCCAGCCGCTCGGGCTCGCAAGCTTCTGCAGGTGCTTGACGCGCTCGTTGATGTTGGCGACCGCCGCAGCGCGGCACTGCACCAAAGCGAGTCCTTCCGAGGCGCGCCTTTGTGCCTCAGTCTGAGCCGCGTAACTTGGCAGACATGCCTACCTGCCTCTACTGAACCTCCGAGCAGCGCCTTTGCTGGGGGGCACTTCAGGCCTTCCCTAGCGGCCTCACAGATTACCGAGCCTGTCGAAGGCCTCGAAAGGCTGCTCCTGGCCGGCATCGCCTACACGTCGGTCTGCTCCGCCAACTCCAAGGCATCATCCAGCTCAACTCCCAGGTAGCGAACCGTGCTCTCGATCTTGGTATGCCCCAGAAGTAGCTGCACCGCCCGGAGGTTCCCAGTGCGCCGGTAGATCAGCGAAGCCTTCGTTCTACGCATTGTGTGCGTCCCGTAGTTCGCATCATCAAGTCCAATAGCACGGACCCAGCCGTGAACGATTCGTGCATATTGCCTTGTGGTCAGGTGCGGAGAGTCATGAACCCGGCTGGGAAAAACGAAGGCCTCGGGGCCTAGTCTGGCCGCTGCGATCCAGGAAGAGAGTGAGACCCGAGTTTGCTCGGTGATCTCGAATTGGACTGGACGCTTGGTCTTTCTTTGCATGACGATGGCGCGACTGGCGACTTGGTTCCCGTGCGTCACGTCAGACACGTGCAGGGTCACAAGATCACAGGCGCGCAACTTGGAGTCTATGGCGAGATTGAAGAGCGCCAGATCACGCGCGCGCCGTGCGAGTTGGAGCCGGACTCGTATCGCATAGATTTCGTTTAGCCGCAGCGGGGCCTTCTGGCCGGTCAGTTTTCCCTTGTTCCAAGGGGCGCGGGAGTGAGTTTTGAGTTGGATAGACATGGCCTTCTCCTGGCCGGGACGTCAATCTTGCGCTGATTCGCGCTGCGGTTCATCCCGACCCAAAGCGGTCGCAAAAATAGAGCAGAGCGTGGCATCGGCTTGAGACGGGCGGCCACGGCAGTGGTGGGAAATTTCCCCGGCGGTCTTTGTGCGCCTAGCGAGGATCGGAACGCGCTTGCAGCTTTGGGGACGCTCGCCTCCTTTGGAAACGGACACGAATTCGGGTCTTCGGTTTCAGCACCAGATCCACGTAGGGCTCCGGCAATGATTGGCCGTCCGGGAACGCGAAGTCGAATTCTGCAATCAAGCGGGCGGCAATCAGTGCCATCTCGATCGCCGCAAAGTGTTGGCCCAGACAAACGTGCGGTCCGGCTCCGAAGGGCATATAGGCCCCACGAGGGAAGCCGGGCGCGCCGGGCAAGAATCGCTCGGGACGAAACATCATTGGCTCCGGAAACCAGCGCGAGTCATGGTGCAGATGCCAAATCGGGATGGCGACCAGGGTTCGCTTGGAAATCGAAATGCCGGCGACCTGCAGGTCGCGTTGGGCAACGCGAGTAATCAGCGCGGTGGATGGCGGATAAAGTCGCATCGCCTCTTTCAATGTGGCATTCAAAAAAGGCAGGCGAGCGATAGTTTCTTTTGTGTAATCGCTGCCGACGGTTTCAAGTTCCATGCGTAGCCGTGACACCACCTCGGGATGGATGGCCATCAGGCCGATCCACCAGGTCAGTGCCGATGCCGCCGTGTCGAATCCGGCGCCGAACAGAACGTGGCAGTTGGCGCGTACTTCCTGCGACGTGAGTGTTGCGTTGCCGGAACTCGCCTGGTCGTCGCGAGCGGCAAGCAACATGCCCAGGATGTCTTGCTTGGGCTCGTGAGGTTGCTCAGCGTTGAGCCGCGCCTTGATATGCCGATCGATGAGCGTGTCGATCGTGCGCAGGTGTTTTTGTTTTTCCGCTCGCCCAGGAAAAGGCAACCATCGACGCGCCACAAAAGGCCAATACGCTTCGCGCATGCTTTGCTTGCTCAGGGAACGAATCGCTACCGAAGTGTCGGCGGCTTCCTCTCGCGTAGTGACGTGGGAAAAAAGCGTGCGCAGGATGACATCCATGGTGATGCGGGTGGTCAAGGCATCGACGTCGATATCGACTGTGTGCCCTTCAACGGAAGGAAGTTCGGCGGCGATGCAGGCATCGATCGCCGCGCTCATCAACTCCATGTAGCCGAGCAGGCGCTTGGCCGAGAACCCGGGCGTGACGATTCGGCGTTGACGTTCCCAGACCGCGCCCTCGGTGGTGAGCACGTTGCTACCCTGAAAGGTCTGAAACATCTTCAGCAAGCGCATCTCTTTGCAAAGATCATCGGCATGATCCACCAAAAGCTCGCGTGCCGCTTCCGGGTTGAACAGATAACAGACGCGGCGAAACAGGATTCTCAGATTGGCCACGTCACCCAACTCGCGTTGAAAGCGACTCGCAGCACCCAAGGGGTCGCGCTGGATGAAGGAAAGCAGTGGCAGCCCGAAGGGCGCGGTCGCCAATGGTTTGGTCTCGGCTAGCAGTGGCGTGGTCATGTCTTGATTTCTTTCGGCTTGGTTCGGGTGGTGGCCGCGCGTGCTTTGGACGGTTGCGCCACGCCGTGCATGGCCAAATCGAAAGCCGCCAGGAATCGCTTGGCCAGATCCGGCCTCGGGTCGATCAGCCACGCCGAAATCGCCGCAAACAGCAGGTATTGAAAGCTCAGGGCAATTTGTTCGGCGCTCTGCGTCTTGCTGACTTCACCGGTGTCTTGGGCGGCGCGGAACAGCACCGTAAGAATCTGCCAGTTTCCGCTGACTTGCCGCGTGGTATCGGCGACTTGCCCGGCGTGGTGCACCTGGCCGGTCAAGTAGCACAGATAGTGCGGTAGATAGTCTTTTCGCTGTGCGTGCCAGGCCGCCGACTCTCGCAGCAGATAGCGCATACGTGCCTCGAATGTCTTGTGCGCTTTCAACGCGCCAGCGCGTTCAGCCATCCCTGCCGCAATGTCTTCGCGAAATCGATGCGCCAACAAGGCTTCCTTCACCGGAAAGTAGTTGTAAAGCGTGCCTTTGGCGACATCGGCTTCGGCGGCAATCTGCTCCATGGCGACCGCGTCGAAGCCATGCGTTTCGAACAGACGAAACGCCACGGCCGACAGGTGACTTGCGGTTTGCTCGCGCTTGCGCGCACGACGACCGGGTTCGGGGGCGGTGGGGATAGCCATGATTCACGGAAAAGGACGACGTACAAAACTATACGTCGTTCAAGTATATTGCTGCAAGCTCCCTCGCTCTGCAGGTCGTGCATGTCACTTGCGATAACACTGTTGCTGAGTACCGCACTGGCCGTCGCCGCTCAGGCAGAGCCGCCAACCACGCCGACAGGAACCGTCGTGGATTGGGTCCATGGTCGGCCGATCTTCGACCCCTATCGCTGGATGGAGCGGCTGAACGATCCTGCACTCATGGCGTGGACGCAGGCGCAAAGCGATTTCACCCGTAGCGTTCTTGCGACTGTAACGCCGGGATCGATGCATGAATCCGCTGATGCACCCGCACCCGAAGTGGCGATCGAAGCCGGCCGCTTGCGGCGGCTGCCGGGCGGTAAAACCGTGTTCCTCACTCGCATGGGGGGCGACCCGGTCGACGCCCTCTACATCAGGGCGCCCGACGGCACCGTGGCGCAGGCCTTTGCCCCGGCGCCGACCGCCAAGGGCGACGTGCAGACGATTTCGTTTTTCGTGCCCGCGCCTGACGGGCGGCACATTGCGATCGCGATGGCGAAGAGCGGCAGCGAGAACAGCGTGCTGTACGTGCTCGACCTGAAAACCCGCCGTCTCGTGGACGGCCCCATCACTGGTGTGCGGTTCAGCGCGATCAGCTGGTGGCCCGACAGCCACCGTTTCGCGTACGCGAGGCTCAAAGACACCGATGGGCGCTCAACGGGACGTGCGTTGTATGCAGGACAACAGGTTTACGCCCATACCGTCGGGAGCCATTCGCATGCCGATCGTCTGCTGTTTGGCAGCGCCATGCCCGCGACCGCCGACATACCGTTAGCCGACTTCCCTGAAGTCGAAATTTACGCGCAAGCAGGTCTCGCCTTAGGCCGTCATGCGTCGGGTGTGGCACAAGAGTTCGGATTGTTCGTGGCGCCTCTGGATAGCCTGGATCAGGCACGGATTCCGTGGCGCCGTGTAGTGGGTCCTGACGCGGGTTATGGCGCACCCAGAGCGACAGGCAGCGCACCGATCGTCGTCTTCCGCGGCCGCCTTTATCTAACTCATTTTGCCGGCAAGGGCGCGCTCCACAGTATCGACCTTGCAAATTCGCAAAAGCCGCTCGTGCATTACGCGGACCCGGATTGGGTCGTGCTTGGTTTGGTGCCTGCAGCGGATGGCCTCTACGTGCAAGTGCAAGCGGGTATGCGCCAGCGGCTGCTTCGCTACACCATCGATGAAGAAGCGCCGACGACCATCACCCTGCCGTTTGCGGGTCAATTCGACCTCGTCGCCGGTGACCAGCGCTTGCAAGGTGTGCTATTGCGCGAGCGGAGTTGGATTTCGCGTTCACGGTATTGGTCGGTCCAGGACAGCCTCGTGTCGGAGTTCCCCATCGCCACCGTGCCGGCGGATGGCATCGCGCTCTCAGCGGAGGAAATCGATATTCCAAGCTCGGATGGCGCACGCATTCCGCTTTCCATTGTGTACCCGAGCGGCCGGGCCCGTGCGAAGCCCCTTCCGTTCGTGCTGACGGGATACGCCGCCTATGGCATCAACATGCGTCCCGTGCTGAATGAAAACCTGATGCGTCTGTATCGCGACGGCATCGGCTACGCCGTGTGCCACGCACGAGGTGGCGGCGAACTCGGCGACACATGGCACCGTGCGGCGATGAAAATGACCAAACACCTGAGCTGGGAAGACTTCATTGGCTGCGCCGAGTGGTTGATCGGACACGGGTACACGCGCGCCGAACGGCTACTCGCCGAAGGCGCAAGTGCGGGCGGTATCCTCGTGGGGCGCGCGATGACGGAGCGACCGGATCTGTTTGCCGGTGTGCACTTGGCCTCCGGCGCGCTCAACCCCATGCGCGCCGAAATCCACCAAAACGGCGCGCCCAATGTGGCGGAGTTCGGGAGTGTCGACGACCCCGATCAAGCGCGATGGATTTTCGACATGGACACCTACCTGCACGTCCAGCAGGGCGTTGCCTATCCGGCAGTCCTGCTGACACACGGCTGGAATGACGCGCGTACTCCCTTTTGGATGTCAGCCAAGACAGCAGCTCGATTGCGGGCATCGAGTACTTCCGGCAAGCCGGTACTGATGAACATCGACTTTTCAGGCGGTCATCAGATTACTTCGGGAGAACAGTCAAAGGTTTTGCAAACCAAGGCGACGATCGACGCATTCTTCCGTCTTGTCCTGCTGGGGAATGGCACCGAGTGAATGTCTGCTTCTGGCCGGTTCGCGACCGCCGCGAACCGGCTCTGGGAAGCTAGACCTCGGTCTGCTCGGCGATCTCCAGCGCGTCGTCTACCTCAATCCCGAGGTAGCGAACGGTGCTTTCGAGCTTGGTATGGCCGAGGAGTAGCTGCACCGCCCGAAGGTTGTGTGTCCGCCGGTATATCAGCGAAGCCTTGGTCCGCCGCATCGTATGGGTTCCGTACGACCCACCCTCGAGTCCGATCGCATCGCACCAACTGTGGACGATCCGTGCGTACTGTCTGGTCGACAGGTGCTGAGATGCGTGGAGCCGGGTTGGGAAGAGAAAGTCGCCGGCGCCGAGGGCCGCGGCAGCAATCCAGGTGGTCACCGATTCTCGAGTCAATTGGGTGATCTCAAACTGCACCGGCCGGCCCGTCTTCTTCTGCAGCACGACAGCACGCGAACTGACCAATCCGCCGTGGACCACGTCGGCGACCCGCAGCTTCACGAGATCGCATGCCCTGAGCTTGGAGTCGATTGCCAGATTGAAAAGCGCCAGGTCGCGCGTCTTCTTGCCCAGCTGTAGGCGCACTCGAATCGCCCAGATGTCTCGGAGCTTGAGGGGTGCTTTCTGGCCTACGAGCTTCCCTTTATTCCATAGAGCCGAGCGGGGTTTGGCTGCGGTGTTCATGAGATATCCTCACGGGACTCTCAGGGTCGCGCTCGCTGCCTGAAGGGTCGCGGTCCGACCCGAAAAAGACCTTCAAACGTGTTCGCATAAGACTGCTCGATGGTGACGCTCACGAAGCCGACGCCGTCTCTAGCGCAAAGTTCATATCCGTGAGCGGAGGCGGTCGCTGCTGCTATTCGACAACCGTATGATGCTGCGAGACCGCTGGCCGGCATCAACGGAATCTTCTCTGCGAGCTTATCGTTCCGCATTGGAAAGGCCATTCTTCTATGAGTACGTCACTGCGCCAGCGATTGAAACAAGAAGTTCGCGAGTGGCATCAGGTAAACGTTGTTCGGCGCCAATACGCAGTGGGATGGGCCCGTCGGAGCGTGCTAGCGCTGTCGTCGCGCTTGAGAATCGTTGGCTCGGCGCTCTGCATCGTCGCAGGCGTCGTATGCGGGGTGACTACGTTACCTGAGAAGTATTGGGTTCTCTGGCGATTTCCGGAGTTCGTTATCCCAGACTCCGTCGACTATTTCGGTCTCTTGTGGACGACGCAGGCAACTATCGTCGCTCTGGTGTATCCGCTAGTGATCTCACTCGTGGCGATCTTGCTGCAGCGCCGCCCCGGCTCTGCGACGTTGAATGTCTACCTCCACGATTCCGGCGCGCTCTTGGCCGGGTTGGGTGGGGTAGTCCTCGTGGCCGTCATGGGTGTGCAGTATCTGTTTGTCCCCTACCTCTCGGATTCACGGTTGGCCGCATGGGTCGTACTGGACGGCATGTGGTTCCTCCTCAACGTCGTACTGATGCTGCATTTCCTCGTTCGCACGTTTGACTTCATACGACCCGACCGTCGCTTCGCGATCATCTCGCAGTACGTCGCGGGGGTAGCTTGGCCCGCGGAAGCTCAGCGATTACTCGCGCGCAACATGTTCGAGAACCCGGTTGGATGGAAGTTGATGGCTGCGCCCGATCCATCGGATACCGTGACGAAGCTTCAGGTGTCTTTTGGCCAATCCGTACCTTTCGATGGCGTGCCAGTCGAAACGCGCACGTTCACGGATCGCGCTAGCCGTGTCGTGGACGTGCATTTTGGCAAGCTGACCAAAATGCTACGCATGTGGGAAGGCGAGCTAGATCGACATAACGAGGCCAGCATGGAGGCGCCCGCACCTACGGTGCATTTTCCTATCACCCCGTACGAGGATCGCAAAGGGGACGTCGTGCTTTGTCTATCGGAGCACGCTGGGACACCATCCAAGAGGATCCGACGAGGTATCCGCAAGTCCTTCGTCATCAATCGATCTTCCCCGCCTCCACCAGTGTCGACGGAAGACGTGTTCGAGGATCTGCTCGCCGATACGCTGCTGTCTTTGCGCGTGGGCGACGAGCAGGCCTTCAAACTGGATCTTGCTCGGTTGACGGACCTTTACGAACTACTGATCCAAGTTAGCCGCGTAAAAAACACCGAAGGTGAAACGGAGAGCCTCACAGGGTTGCTAACCGGTGAGTTCTTCGGCGGCATGCGACCCTATGAAAGGTGGTCACGGTTCTACTATGAGCTGGTCGCCGCTGCGGCGCGGCGGTTGTCTCACGGCGACGAACTTCTATCCTCCCTGATGCCGGTGCCGGTAAGGCTATTCGTTCGTTGCCAGGAAGCGATGTCGCCGCCGATGCTGCGACGCTTCATCGACATGCCGGAGGCAATCTGGAATGTGCTCGCGGATTGGCGAGGCGCACACGAATCATACTTTCGAAAACACCAAGAGATTGACCAGCGGAATTCTCTCGCGTCGAACCAACCCACCGTTGAGATTCGTGCGATTCACGACTTCGTGGATGGCTGGGAGCCCTTCGCTGGGTATCTGATACGACAAAAATCTTCCACTCCCACGGCGATACGCGCATCAGCAAACTGGTTGCATCGCCACGTCTGCAACACTGCCATGATGATTCTGCAGAGCTGCCACCGGAACGATCGGGAAGGCGCCGAGTGGATGACGGATGTCCTGATCAAATGGTTCAACAATATTTCCCACAAACTTCCTGACACGCCCAGCTACTACTACCGGCGCGACCTTAGCTTCGTCACCGTGGACACGTTCACCAATGATGCTCCCGCACCGACAACGCACATGGGAGAGCGCGACGACTTGGAGACGCGTTTTGGCTTGGCCATCAAACATGCGTGGATCGATGCCGTGGTGCTTGCGCTGTCGGCATTCGCGTCTTGGGTGCAGATCGACCAGCAAAATGCAGCGTTGCTAGCTAGGCTTTTCGGAGACTTGCTGCACGGAAGACCCCTTCGTGCGGGCGGCGGCCATTCACACGGCCGAGCCATCGAATCGCTCGGCCAAGCCTTGACTGCTCTATTCCGCCAACGAGACAGCGGGGACGTTTATCGCGAGCGACAAGGTGAAGTCGCGGGGGAGGTCCGCGGAATCCGACGTTCCCGTATGGTCAGTGGCCGCGTCTACTCAAGCGTCGGTGACGACCTCGGCACACTGGCGGGTGGAACGTTGTTGCTAATGATGACGCTAACTGACGCCACACTCCGCGCCGAGCGAGCCGCGCTTCCAATTCTGGAGGGGCTCACTGCGTCGAATCCAGCTGCCGCCACATCTGTGTTGCAGCGAATAAGCACCTGGCGCGCACAGCTGAATTTGCAGGCATTCGACGCGCACAAGCCGGCCTATGAACTTTTGCGCCAACACAGCGCCGGTGCATTCGAATTCGAAGATGCGCGAAAACGACTGGATCAGGATCTTGCTGCGGCACACGCCAGTATCGAGCGTGCACGTACGCAGGCCGTCGCCCAGCAGCCGATTTCCGAGGTAGCGCTCAATCGTATTGCGACATGGTGCAGCGCCGCGATTTCTCCCGAAACAGATACTTTCCCGCTTTCGCTATTTGACACTCGCATGATAGGAGCGGCTGGCGGAGGTGCGGAAGAAGTTGTGCGCCTCAAGTACGCAAGAAGCGTCCTCGTCGAACCGACACTTGAGGACGACGCGATCAACGCCGAAGAGTTTTTCGGAGAACTTACGCGGAAGGCAGTGGCGGCTCGCGTCATGGGCGCGGTGATGAATGCGGTTCCGCCGAAGCGTGTTCGCGCACATAGTCCGACCAGCTATTGGAGTCAATTTAAAAAGGCAGTTGCGAATTTCCGAACAGCTGGGCTGCATCCGGTGCTGGTACTCGACGACGTTCGGCAGCCCCCTTGGTTGTTGGATCTTGCATATCCGGTGGGGGAGGAGACGACACGGCCGCCGAAGGGAATCGAGTTGAGGAACGACCACCCGCTCGCGGCCGATGGTTACCGTTGGCACCTCAACGAAGTTCCCACCTATGACGGGCCCATTCCCTCGGGAGCCTCCTTGCTCCTCCCTGAGGAGGCCTTTGCAGAGGTTGTTTTCCATCCCGGTACAAACGGGAGCCTCATCCAGGTCACGGCGCATGATTCGCCTGACCACCCCGAAACCGTTGATCTGCAACTCTCTTGGCGCGTCTCAGTCGCGACGCGATCATGTCCAGGAGTGAGTCTTGTGTACCGAAAAGCCCAAAGTTCGTGAACTCGCAGTTGGTAAACTCAGGTCTGCGTGGGTTTCGGAGCGACCGCTCTTGGCCGCAAGCGGACTTGAAAATTAGCAGCGACGCATGCTTCGTGTCCGGCCGCAGCGGTTAAACGCCGCGAGTGTCGGCGGTGGCATCGCTACAACGACAAGGTTGTGCGACGGATCACCATGGATTCAACGCGACACATTGCAGGCAACTTCCAGCAGCACAGCGTCAGTCAGCGGCAGCCACAACTCGGAGACCCAGCTTGCGAAGCATTCGTGCAAGTTCCGCCGTCCCGTCAAGCTGCAGTACGCGGTCGGACTGCGCACCACCTCTGCCCAGTTGCTGCATTATTTCGCCCTGTCTCGTTGCGTTGATCGGGCTGTAATTGGTGAGAGTCGTATCCAGGTGATCGTGTCCGAAGTTCTGACTGTATGCCTTCCAATCCTCAAGCGTCCGGCAGAGCTTCAGTCCCAAGACGCCCAATGTCGTCCGAAGCGCATGCGGAGTGAAATGTTTGAGGCCGGCCGCCGCCGCGGCGGACGACACAATCGTGCAGATGGTCGCGCCACTCTGCCAAGGCGTATCGCCGACTCCCGTTGCGATGAACTGCCGGTTCGCATCCTGCACGACGCGGGTACAAGGAAAAATGGGGTGGTTGTCGCCGAATCCACGCTCGTTTCGCAGGTACTCAATCCAGTCGCGGACAATCTGCTCGATCTCGTCGCCAACGGGGAAGAAGTAGCTGGTGAACGTCTTGCTGTTCTTGGTTTTGACGTGTCGAGCGTCCTGAAAGACTGAGCGACGTTCCAGGTTGACGTCCCCGAGTCGCATTGAAGCCACCGCTCCATCGCGGGCGCCGGTGAGCACAATGAACGCAATCAATGTTCTGTTGCGGTGCTGAATCTCAGAGTCTGTGGGCATTCCGGCCAACAGCAAGTTGATCTCGACGAGCGAAGGTGCGTGGCGCTCCCGGCGGGCAGTCGCAATTCGCGCGTCCTTCTTGGAGTAGGTGAAATATTCGACATCGTTTGGGTTGATGCGGTTGCGGTAGCCCCGCTGTTGGGCGAGCCAGCGGAAGAACGCCTCGACCGCCCGAAGCGTGGAAAAGATCGTAGACTTACTCAACGGTTCTCCGCTCGAAACTCCCCGAAGCTGGCTCATAAGGACTTTGAAGGAGATGGCTTGCTCCTTCGACAACGTCCGAAAGTCGGCCAGTCCGGTGTGCATTTCGAATCGAGCCAATGCCTTTGCTATGCCATCAATGGTGGGACCGGCAAGGCCCTTGGCGTCGCTCTTAATCCCGTAGTAGGTGTGCTTGATGCGCTCGTTTGCAGCGTTGTAATTCGTCATGTCATCGCTCCTCTTCTGAAGTCACTGTTTACGCAGGGGGAAGGGATATCGCCTATGTGCCCTTCGCCATGCGTACGTCGACCTGCAGACCCGCGCAAACTTGATCCAACTTGGTGGC
This sequence comes from uncultured Dokdonella sp., assembly GCA_964587775.1. Lineage (GTDB taxonomy): Bacteria > Pseudomonadota > Gammaproteobacteria > Xanthomonadales > Rhodanobacteraceae > Dokdonella. The sequence continues at coordinate 71,727 of CAZPLY010000008.1, read as the reverse complement.
ATTGACTCGGCGATTCATCATCGATTCGCACTGCGGACAGATGCCCACGACGTTGCCTGGACCACAACCCGGCCCGGCCTCGAAATCGACAACATCGCCGGCCGGGCGGCGGACGGCGCGGCAGCCTACGCACCACATTTGATCGGAGCTGAGCGGTATCCGCTGTTTGCGCAGGCCGCGAATGAATTCCCTGAGCACGCTGCCGTGAACGATCATGGGGCGGCCCCCATCGATCGGGCGAAGCCCCGAATCAATCCAGGCGTAGACGGTGTTCGGGTGGACGCCAAAGAGTTGGCAGATCTGAGCCACGTCATAGCTAAGGTGGATCTTTGCCAGGTTCGGATTGAGCTTCCGGCGACGAGCCCGCTCGTGTCTTCGCTTCGGTGAAGCGGAGGAGAGGAGGCTCATTCGCCCTCTCCTTGGGCGGGTGCCCGGCTGGCGGCGACACATCCGCGTACCCAGGCTTGGACTTCGTGTTCGAGCCACCCTACGGCTCGGTCGCCGAGAGAGACCGGATTCGGGAACGAGCCTTGCTTGATCCGCAGGTAGATCGTGCTACGGGAGAGTCCAGTACATGCCTTTACGTCACGCAATCGGAGGATGTTGAGACTGTCGGGATGACTTTGCTGCTTCTCGGCCATGTCTAGCGCTCCTGAGTGCGCGTGGGAACATGGTTTCCGCAGATTAGTACGAGAAAAAAAATTAGCGACGCTAGATTTTCATAGCGGCAGAACTAAGTGCCGCGAGGCTTCTCCGCCGATGCGCGATTCTTCGCGCAAATTTCCTCATACCGCTTCGCCAACGGTTGAACCCTCCTCAGCTCTCTCTCTTGGCGTCGGAGCACCGTACGCAATTCACCATTGAGCGCGTGAGCTTTCCCCAGAGCTGCCTGGCATCTGCAGAGGTCGCTTGGGATTTCATTTGCGATCAAACTATCCGAGAATCCGACAAGGCCGTTTTGGGTGGGCGCTACGAACCTCGCTATGCCCACGTTGGCATTGGGCCATTTTTTTCGCGCCCACCCCGCCATGAGTTCAATGTCCAACTCCCAAGTCTCGGGCGCTCCGAGAGCGCGAAGCAACTCCGGATCTTGCTTCTTCAGGCCATAGAGCACCCGCTGTCGAATCTTGTCCCGGTGCTGGCTGGCACTATCGTTTCCCGGCGGAACGGCGGTGATGAGCAGCGATATCAGCTCGAGCAATGACTCGGACTTGCGCAAGTCGCGTTCTTCATTTTGAGTCTGCTCGTCTTCCATTGTGGTTCCAGGATGTCCGACAGCGCCGAGTCTCGTGGCCTTGGGTGATCGGCGCAAGTTCGTGTTATCACCGCCGGGTCCGGCTTCAAGGGTGGTTCGCTGTTAGCCTAGTGGCGGACTCGAGCGCGGCTTGCGAAAGGCTGCTTCGGCTCAGGGGCAAAGTTAATTTTGCACGAGCGGGAGGAATGATGTTCAAGATATTGGGAAAAGGGTCGGCGGCAGCCCGGTTACGTGCGGAGCCGCCAACCTCGTTTAACCTTAAGCAGCAGCAAGACCGCGCAGCGGACGAGCTACTTGGCATCTGCCGAGGCATGTTATCGGACGGCGCAATAACCTCGCAGGAAGCACATTTCCTTCGCGACTGGATCGAGCGCAATGCGATTCATGCCTCGGCTTTCCCGTTCGACATCGTCTATCGCCAGCTCATGACGGCCATGTCGGACGGCGTGCTGGATGAAGATGAGGAGCGCGACCTGCTGTCGACATTGGTGAACCTGGTCGGTGGTGAACATCACAGCGGGGCGTCTGGCCAATCGAGCCTGGCCACTTCCCTGCCGCTATGTACCCCGTACCCCACGATCGCTTTTGCCAATGCCGTGTTTGTGGTGACTGGCACATTCGCCTTCGGACCACGGCGCCAAGTCATAGACGCGATCGAGGCCCGAGGGGCAACCACGGCCGGCAATCTGTCCAAGAAGGTCAACTACTTGGTGATCGGAGAAATCGGTTCGCAGGCTTGGCGCCATTCGTCTTACGGAAGAAAGATCGAGGCTGCGGTTGCCTTACGGGAGGAAGGTGCCCCTGTCCGAATTGTCGCTGAGCCGCACTGGCGGACGGCTTTGTCGTCGCACACAACGCCTTAGACCAGGCTTTTGCGTGCCTCCTGCCCCGGCTTCCACGTCCGAGTGGGCACGACCTCCAGTGCCGCGCCTAATGCATTTGCGCCGCGTTCCCTACCTTGTACACATTCAGAAGTAACTTGCCGCCGAGCGCATGCCTCGGGCATGCTTGCCTCGATGATGTCTCTCGCCCGCTGCCGTTACCTCCTGTCTCGACGCTCCTGGCTGCGCGGTGCGTGGGTGTTGCTGGCAACGGCCCTGATTGTTGGCGGCTTGCCACGTTGGGAGATGCACACCCACGGCGCGGCCGAGCACGGGCACACGCATGACGACGCTCATGCGGCGCACGATCAACCGGGATCGCCAGCGAATGATCAGGACGGCGCCGTACCGCACGTCCATGAGGCCACCGCACCCGCAGCGGCCCCACTGGCGATAGATGCACTGCGGATCGCCGCCGCGCCGATGGTGCGCTTGACCATTGCCAGCAGCACCGGCCAAACCGCCTCCGCGGTCTGGCCCCCGCCACAACGCCCTCCCATCGCCTGAGCCCGCCGTAGACCCGGCCGCCTGCGCGGCGGTCGATCCGTACGTGTGGTTCGAACGATGGAGAGACGAGCGTGCCTGTTTGCAGAAGCTGGACCCTGGTATTCGCCGGGGCGATGAGCGTGGCCGCGTGCGCGGCCCATGCCGAAGAATTGACCCTGGATGCGGCGATCCGCCGCACGCTGGAACGCAGCCCGGCGTTGCGCGCCGAAGGCTTATCGGTCGATGCATTGCAGAGCCAAGCCAACCTCGATGGGCTGGCCCCCGCGCCCACGTTGGGCGCTGATCTGGAGAACGTTGGCGGCACTGGCGCGCTCAGCGGTGTGCGCAGCGCTGAGGCCACGTTGCGTCTCGGCCAAGTCATCGAGTTGGGTGGCAAGCGTGCGGCGCGGCTGGCGCGTGGACTGGCCGATGTCGAGCGCCAACAGAACGTCGTACGGCAGCGCCGGCTCGATCTGGCGACCGAAACCACACGCCGCTACATCGCCGTTGCGGAAGGCCAGCACGAACTGGCGTTGGCTGAGCGGCAGCACGCAGTCGCCCGCGAGACCGAGTCGGCGGTCGGGCAGCGCGTCGAACGTGGTGTGGCGCGAGAGGCGGACCAGGCACTGGCGCAGATCGCCATGGTGCGCTCGGAGCTCGCACGCGAACACGCCGAGCACGAACTCTCCAGTGCCCGCTTTGCGCTCGTTACCCTGTGGGGCGAAGCATCGCCCACGGACATTTCCGCCACCGGTGACCTGCTTGCGCTGCCCTCGATGCCCGACTTCGACACGCTCGCGAGCAAGCTCGAGTCCACGCCCGAAGCCGAGGCGTTCGTGCGCGATGCGGACCGCATCGCCGCCGACCGTGCACTCGCGGTGGCCGCCGCCCGGCCGGATCTGTCGCTCAGCTTTGGCGTGCGCCGCCTCGAAGCGCTCAATGACCAGGGCCTCGTGTTGTCGTTGTCGATGCCGTTTGGTACCGCGCCGCGGTCATCACTCGCGATCAACCGCACCCATGCCGAAGAAGCCGCGCTCGATGAACGCCGCCAGGCCGCCACGCTCGACGCGAGGCAACAGCTCTTCGCGCGCTACCAGGAACTGCGCCACGCCCGCACGGAGTTCGATGCGCTCACGAACCGGATGATTCCGGCTGCGGAGAAAGGCGTCGCATTGACCCAAGCGGGCTACGACGAAGCCCGCTACTCCTTCCTTCAGCTCGCACAGACACAGGCCGCGCTACTGCAACTGCAGCAGGAACGCATCGCGGTTGCGGCGCGCTACCACCAACTTCTTGCCGATATCGAGCGGTCTACAGCCGCCGCCGGAGCCACGCCATGACTGTCCGTTTCGTTCTGCTTTTGCTGCTCGCTCTAGCCTTGTCAGCCTGCAGCGACTCACCTGACATGCCTGCTGCCGGGCACGAAGCCCCGACTGGCGCCGACTACGAGCGTGGACCGCACAACGGGCGCCTGCTGCGGGATGGCGATTTCGCGCTGGAGGTCACGATTTTCGAGACCGGGGTGCCGCCGCAGTACCGGCTGTACGCCTATCGCGACGCCCAGCCGCTGCCCGCAGCGGAAGTCACGGCCGCGATCGAACTGTCGCGTCTCGACGGCGAGATCAACACGTTCCAGTTCGCCGCCGAAGGCGATGTGCTTGTGGGCAATGGCACCGTCACGGAGCCGCATTCGTTCGATGTCGTGGTCACTGCGCGGCACGCCGGTGCGTCGCACCGCTGGACGTTCGCCTCCTACGAGGGGCGCACCACGATGCCGGCAGCAGTGGCCGATGCCGCCGGCGTTCGCATCGAAACCGCGGGTCCCGCCGTGATCGAGGATCGCGTGCGATTGATGGGCCGCATTGCGCTCGACGCGAACCGGTTTGCCGAGGTGCGATCGCGCTTCGCGGGTCCCGTGCGCGAGGTGCGCGTGGGCCTGGGCGACGCGGTGAAGGCCGGCCAGACACTCGCGATCGTCGAGAACCGCGACAGCTTGCGTTCGTTCGCGATGACCGCGCCGTTTGCCGGCGTCGTGCTGGCGCGACACACGAACGTCGGTGACGTCGCCGGCGATCTGCCCTTGTTCGAGATCGCGGATCTTTCTGCACTGTGGGTGGAGTTCAACGCGTTCGGCAAGAACGCGGTGCGGCTTGCGCCCGGCCAAGCGATCCAGGTCAACGCGACTGCGGGCGAGCTTCAAGTGGATACGACGCTCGAACGGCTCCTGCCGATGGCCAGCGCTGCAAGCCAGACGGTGGTGGCGCGGGCGAAGCTGCCCAACGCCGATGGTGCGTGGCGCCCGGGCATGGCAGTTGAAGGCGAAGTGACCGTCGCGTCGCGCGAGGTGCCTCTGGCCGTCAAGCGCAGCGGCCTGCAGCGCTTTCGGGACTTCACCGTGGTGTTCGCGCGGGTCGGCGATACGTACGAGGTTCGCATGCTCGAGCTGGGCGACCAGGACAGCGAACACGTCGAGGTGCTCGGTGGCCTCAAGCCAGGCACGCCCTACGTGACGGAGCAGAGCTTCCTGATCAAGGCCGACATCGAAAAATCCGGCGCCAGCCACGACCACTGAGGACGCCGACATGCTCGAACGCATCATTCGCGTGTCCATCACGCACCGATGGCTGGTGCTGCTGCTGGCCTTGGGCCTCGCAGGGCTGGGACTCTGGAGCTACCAGCGCCTGCCCATCGACGCAACTCCCGATATCACCAATGTGCAGGTGCAGATCAACTCGGAAGCGCCAGGTTATTCGCCGCTCGAAGCAGAGCAGCGCCTGACCTACCCGATTGAGACCGCATTGGCCGGCCTTGCGCGACTCGATTACACCCGCTCGATCTCACGCTACGGTCTGTCGCAGGTCACGGCGGTGTTCGAAGACGGCACCGACATCTACTTCGCCCGCCAGCAGGTGGCCGAACGCCTGCAAACGGCCAAAGGCCAATTGCCTCCCGGCGTCGAACCGAGTCTTGGGCCAGTGGCCACGGGCTTGGGCGAGATCTTCATGTATACGGTCGAAGGCGAGCCCGGCGCGTTGAGCCCGTCCGGTGAACCGTGGACGCCGACCGAACTGCGCACGCTGCAGGACTGGGTCGTACGGCCCCAGCTGCGCAACCTCGACGGCGTCACCGAGGTGAATACGGTCGGCGGCTTCGTGCGGCAGATCCACATCACACCCGATCCCGCGCGACTCGTGGCGTACGACCTGAGCCTGCGCGATCTGCTGGATGCGGTGGCGAGCAACAATGCCAACGCCGGTGCGGGCTACATCGAGCGCTCCGGCGAGCAGTATCTGATCCGTGTGCCGGGGCAGATCGAATCCATCGACGCATTGCCCGACATCACCGTGGCCCAGCGCGACGGTGTGCCGATCCGACTCGGGGAGGTGGCCGAAATTGTCGAAGGCAGCGAGTTGCGCACGGGCGCTGCCACAGAGAACGGTCGCGAGATCGTGCTCGGCACGGTGTTCATGCTGGTGGGCGAGAACAGCCGTGCAGTGGCACGCCGCGCCGCGGAACGCCTGGAGCAGGTCAACACCAGCTTGCCGGACGGCGTGCGCGCCACGGCGGTCTACGACCGCACGACGCTGGTCGATCGCACCATCGAAACGGTGCGCACCAACCTGTGGGAAGGCGCGCTGCTGGTCATCGCCGTGCTGTTCCTGTTGCTGGGCAACCTGCGGGCCGCGCTGATCACCGCGGCGGTGATTCCACTTACGATGCTGATGACATTGACCGGCATGGTGCAGAACCGCGTGTCCGGCAATCTCATGAGCCTGGGTGCGCTCGACTTCGGCCTCATCGTCGACGGCGCCGTCATCATCGTGGAGAACTGCCTGCGCCGCTTCGGCGAGGCGCAACGTCGCGTCGGCCGTCTCCTTACGAGGGACGAACGCTTCGAACTCGCCGCCAGTGCGAGCGCCGAGGTGATCAAGCCGAGCCTCTTCGGCGTGATGATCATCACCGCGGTGTACCTGCCGATCTTTGCGTTGAGCGGCGTCGAGGGAAAGATGTTTCATCCCATGGCATTCACCGTCGTCATCGCGCTCGTGTCGGCCATGCTGCTGTCGCTGACCTTCGTGCCGGCCGCGGTGGCGCTATTCGTCACCGACAAGGTGGCCGAGCACGACAACGTCGTGATGGCGGCGGCCAAACGCGGCTACGCGCCGCTGCTACAGGCCGCCTTGCGCTGGCGCATTGCCATCCTGGCCGGTGCTGCGTTGCTGGTAGCCGCCAGCGCACTGCTCGCGACCCGCTTGGGGAGCGAGTTCATCCCGAGCCTGGACGAAGGCGACATCGCCCTGCACGCGCTGCGCATTCCAGGCACCGGTCTTGAGCAGGCCATCGGGATGCAGACGCAGCTCGAGGCGCGCATCAAGCAATTCCCGGAAGTGGACAAGGTCGTGGCGAAGATCGGCACCGCCGAGGTCGCGACCGATCCGATGCCGCCGTCGGTGGCCGACACCTTCATCATGCTCAAGGACCGCGACGGCTGGCCCGATCCGCGCAAGCCAAAGGCGGAGTTGATTCGCGAGCTGGAGGCGGCCGTGCGCGCGATCCCGGGCAACAACTACGAGTTCACCCAGCCGGTACAGATGCGCATGAACGAGCTCATCGCCGGCGTGCGGGCCGATGTCGCGATCAAGGTCTACGGCGATGACCTTGACCAGCTCATGGCGCTCGGTGACAGCGTCGAATCGCTTGCGCAGCAGGTGCCGGGCGCCGCGGATGTAAAGCTCGAACAGGTCACCGGCTTGCCAATGCTGACCGTGACGCCGAACCGCCAGGCACTCGCGAGGTACGGTCTGAGCGTCGAAGCCGTGCAGGACACGATTGCCATCGCGATGGGCGGACGCAGTGCGGGCCAGTTGTTCGAAGGGGACCGCCGGTTCGACATCGTGGTACGGCTGCCGGAACTGCTGCGGACCGATCTCGACAGGCTCGCAGAACTGCCGGTGCCGCTGCCCGCGCCTCCGGTCGAATCTGCGCCTACGCATCGCGCCGGCGAAAATCTGTCGCCGGCCGCGGGCTACGTGCCCCTCGGCGAGTTGGTCACGATGCAGATTGCGCCCGGGCCGAACCAGATCAGTCGCGAGAACGGCAAGCGTCGGGTGGTCGTTACGGCCAACGTCCGCGACCGTGACCTCGGCTCGTTCGTGGCCGAGCTGCGCGAACGCGTCGGCGATGGCGTGGAGCTGCCGGAAGGGTACTGGATCGACTATGGCGGCACCTTCGAACAGCTCATCTCCGCCAGCAAGCGACTGCAGATCGTGGTGCCGGTGGCGCTCATCGCGATCTTCGGACTGCTGTTCATGGCCTTTGGCTCGATGCGCGATGCGATCGTAGTGTTCAGCGGCGTGCCGCTGGCACTGACCGGCGGCGTGGCAGCGTTGTGGCTGCGCGACATCCCGTTCTCGATCTCCGCCGGCGTGGGCTTCATCGCGCTCTCGGGCGTGGCGGTGCTCAACGGCGTGGTCATGATCACCTTCATTCGCAAACTGATCGAGGACGGCGACAAGCTCGATGATGCGATCGTGGATGGCGCGCTCGGTCGCTTGCGCCCGGTGCTGATGACGGCCCTCGTGGCTTCACTGGGCTTCATCCCCATGGCGTTCAACGTCGGCACCGGGGCCGAGGTCCAGCGGCCGCTCGCCACGGTCGTCATCGGCGGCATCGTTTCATCCACCTTGTTGACACTGCTGGTGTTGCCCGCGCTGTACCGGCTGCTGCATCGCGACCGCGCCGCCACTCGGCAGGCGTCGTGACCCTTTTCCCTCACAGGAGCATTTGCATGAGGCACATTCCATCCCATCGATCGGGCGATCAGATCACTGCACAGTGGCTTCCCTGGTCAATAGGGTTTCTGTTGCTGGTCGTCAGCGCCGCGGCCGTCGCGCACGGCGTCGCCGGCGACGACGCGGCTTTCCTGGAAAGCAGCACGGGCCTGCAGCTCATACCGTTCGTCTATCTTGGGGCCAAGCACATGGTCACCGGTTACGACCACCTGCTGTTTCTGTTCGGCGTGATTTTCTTTCTCTACCGCATGCGCGATGTGAGTCTTTATGTGACGCTGTTCGCCGTCGGGCACAGTGTCACGCTGCTGTACGGCGTGCTCAGCGGCACGCACGTGAATCCGTATCTCGTCGATGCGATCATCGGCATTTCCGTGGTCTACAAGGCGTTCGACAATCTCGGCGCGTTCCAGCGGTTCTTCGGCGTGCAGCCCGACACGCGCGCCGCGGTACTGATCTTCGGCTTCTTCCACGGTTTTGGCCTCGCGACGAAGCTGCAGGACTTCGCGCTGTCGTCCGACGGACTGGTCGGCAACATCATCGCGTTCAACGTCGGCGTCGAACTCGGTCAACTGCTCGCACTGGGCGGCATCCTGATCATCATCAGTGCCTGGCGCCGCACAGACGCGTTCCAGCGCCAAGCATTCGCCGCCAACACCGTGCTGATGACCGCTGGCTTCATCCTCGTCGGTTACCAGCTCACCGGCTACTTCGCTTCCTGAGACCATCCCATGACACTTCCCTCGACCGTGCTGCAACCGCTTCCTTCCCGTACCCGCCTCATCAAGGCCACGCTGTTGGCCCTCGTCGTCGCCGCAGTGCTGCTTGTCATAGCCGTGCTGCCGGCCGAATACGGCATCGACCCGACGGGCATCGGGCGCGCCTTCGGTCTCAACGGCGTGAGCGCGGCGAACGATCCGATGCCTGAGCCCGCGGCGACGGCTGCAACTCCGCCAGCGGCACCTGCCAGTCCCACCGTCAGCCCGACGGATGCTGCGCTCGTGCGCAACGAATTCGTCGAGCAAAGCCCGCTTCGATTACAGACCAGCGAGATGCAGGTTACGCTCGCACCCGATCGCGGCGCCGAGATCAAGGCGCACATGCGAGGCGGCGACCGCTTCACCTTCGAATGGACGGCCAGCGCGGCGGTCGAATTCGACATGCATGGCGAAGAAGTCAACGCCGCCAAGGATGTTTTCACCAGCTATTGGCGCGCCGAGGCCGCCACAGGGGCTGGCACGTTCACCGCCCCATTCGATGGCTCGCACGGCTGGTATTGGCACAACCATGGCACCGATCCTGTGACCGTTACCGTGCGCGTCAGCGGCTTCTACCGCGACCTGTTCCGTCCATGAAGCTCTGGGCCCGCCGGCGTGCCGAACGGCGAAGCTCGTGTACCCTCGGCGCCTCCTCTGACAAGGTCATGCCATGAAAACTCAATATCTCACTGCCGCATTGCTGCTCGCATTCGCTGCGTCGACGTCAGCGCACGATCCCAGCTCGTTCTCGCGCGCGCCCGCGGCCGAAACGCCGAAGGAGTGCAAACCCTTCGAGGGCAAGGATCCCACGACGCTGGACCTGTCCGATCCGAAGATCAAGGCCACTTATGACAAGTGCGAAGCGGACAAGAAAGCGGCGAAGGACGCTGACGAATCCGGTCACGATCACAAGCATTGATCGCACGCAGGAAGCTCGCGCCGGTGCCCGCCGTAGGCTGATGGGATGAGCGTTACGCCTTTGAAGCCACGCGCGGGCATTGGCTACGCCTTGCTTGCTGCCGCATTGTTCGGCGCAAGCACGCCGTTCGCGAAAATGCTCGTGGGACAGGTCTCGTCTCTCCTGCTGGCAGGATTGTTGTACGCGGGCTCCGGCGTAGGACTCTCGCTCTGGTTGGCGCTGCGACGTCTGTCCGGGCGCACCAGCGCCGATGCGCCGTTGACACGTAATGACGGGCCATGGCTCGGTGGCGCGATCTTTTTCGGCGGGGTTCTCGGACCCGCGCTGCTGATGGTCGGTTTGCGGTCGGCGACCGCCGCAAACGCGTCCTTGCTGCTCAACCTGGAGGCTGTTCTCACGGCCGTCCTCGCTTGGGTCGTATTCCGCGAGAACGTCGATCGCCGCATCCTGTTGGGCATGGTCGTCATCGTGCTCGGCGGCGCGCTGCTGTCGTGGGATCCGGGCGCCGACACGGTTTCGTGGGGCTCGCTCGCCATTGCAGGCGCATGCCTGTGCTGGGCGATCGACAACAACCTCACGCGGAAAGTATCCGGCGGTGATCCGGTGCAGATTGCTGCGCTCAAAGGCGGCGTCGCCGGGGCCATCAATACAAGCCTCGCACTCATGCTCGGAGCGTCGCTGCCGGGTGCGGCTGCGCTCGGCGGCGCAGCGCTGGTCGGTCTTTTCGGTTATGGCATCAGCTTGGTCATGTTCGTGTTGGCGCTACGTCACCTTGGCACGGCACGGACAGGCGCTTACTTTTCCACCGCTCCATTCGTGGGCGCGACGCTTTCGCTGCTACTGCTTGGCGAATCCCCCAGCACGGTCTTCTGGATCGCAGCCGCGCTGATGACGTTAGGAGTGTGGCTGCACGTGAGCGAACGACACGAACACGAGCACACGCATGAACCTCTTGAACACGAGCACCGGCATGTGCATGACGAGCACCACCAGCATGCTCACGCACCCGGCTGGGACGGTACCGAACCGCACAGCCATGCGCATCAGCACACGGTGATCCGCCATGCGCATCCGCATTACCCCGACATCCATCACCGTCACCGGCACTGATATGCCATGCGCGCCATTGCTCGATGGGTGTGCAATGGCAGCGCATACGACCAAGCCGAACTCCACTAAAAAAGCCGAGGGGGCATTTTTGGGGGCATCTATTGTGGTTGACCCTGCAGACCCTGTGGCAGCACTTAACTATCCCGTCGTTGTTATGGGGCTGGTGGGCCCACCAAGCCGGTGTCCGACAGGTGACCGCTGTGCTTCTCAGGAGTGCTCTCGCGCGGCAGCCACGTCGGTGCAGATCCGCCGGATCACGGCCATCTCGACCGGCTTGACGAGGTGATGGTCGAAGCCCGCTTCGTGGGTCAGGCGGCGCTCCTCGGGTTGGCCCCAGCCGGTCACCGCGACCAGGGTCAGCGCGTGACCGGCAGGACCTGTGCGCAGCACGCGTGCGACTTCGTGCCCGCTCATGCGCGGCATGCCGATGTCGAGGAAGACGACGTCGGGCCTGAAACCGGCTGCCGCCTCGGCCGCCTGCAGCGGATCGTAGACGCAATGCGTCGTGTGGCCGAGCAGTTCGAGCATCATGGCCAGCGTGTCGGCCGAGTCGTGATTGTCGTCGATGATCAAGGCGCGGCAGGCAGGATCGAGCGTGTCCTGTTCGGTCGCGGCAGGCGATGGAAGCGGCACGTGCGGTTCCTGCGCACCCAAGGGCAGGTGCACAATGAAACAGCTCCCGCGGTTCGGTCCGTCGCTGTGCACCTCGACTTGTCCGCCGTGCATTTCGACGATGCGCCGCGCGAGCGTGAGGCCGATGCCGAGGCCGCCGCGGGAACGTTCGATCGACGACTCGAGCTGCGTGAATGGCTCGAAGATGCGCAGGGCCTGGTCGGGCGTGAGCCCGAGGCCGTTGTCGGCGACCGATATCGCGACTTGCCGCTGCGCGATCGTCCCTCGGAGCACGATCGGTGAGCCCGGGTCGGAATACTTCACCGCATTGCTGAGCAGGTTCGAGAACACCTGGGACAGGCGCTCGCCGTCGACGTCGAGGACAACGTCGTCGAGCGCGAGATCGACCTGCAGATCGCGGCCACTGGCGGTCAGCAGTGGCGCGACGGTTTCGACCGCGGATTCGATGACCGTGCTCAATCGGGTCGCGGTCGGCTTCAGCGCGAGCTTGCCGCGGCCGATGCGTGCGGCATCGAGCAGGTCATCGATCAGGCGCACGAGCAGGCCGAGCTGGCGTTCCATCGTGCGCCGCACCGGGTCATCGTCGCGTGCCGAAAGCTTCAGCACGTTGATCGCGTTGCCGAGCGAGGCAAGCGGGTTGCGCAGTTCGTGGGCGAGCGTGGCGAGGAACTCGTCCTTGCGCCGGCCGAGCTCGAGCAGGCTCTGTTCGGCCTTCTCCCGCTCGGCGACCTGCGCGAGCAGTTCCGTGTTGCGCGCGGCGAGCGTGTCGTTGGCGATGCGCAGGGATTCGTTGAGCAGTTCGAGCTCGCGCGCCTTCTCGATGCGCAAGGCCTCGTTCGCAGCTTCCAGCTGTTCGTTGGCAAGCTGCAGCTGCAGGCGTTTGCGATGCAGTTCGCAGAGGACGGTAACCTTGCTGCGCAGGATCTCTGGGATGATCGGCACGGTCACGTAGTCGACCGCGCCGAGCGCGTAGCCGCGGATGCGGTCGAGGTCGGAGACGTTGACCGCCGTGACGAAGATGATCGGCGTCTTTTCGAAGCGTGGGTGCTGGTGGATCAGGCTGGCCGTCTCGAATCCGTCGATGTCGGGCATGTTCACATCGAGCAGGATCACCGCGCACTCGCGCAGCATGAGCTGGCGCAGGGCATCGGTGCCCGAGGTCGCCTCGATCAACGTCTCGCCGAGCGGTTCGAGGATCGCGCGATAGGTCAGGCGCCGCGCCGGCTGGTCGTCGACGAGGAGGACATCGACCGCGTCGGCCGCGGCAGGCGCCGGCAGCGGCGCGGGGTCGTTCACCGGTGCAGCCATTGGCGCAGGGCGCCGAGCAACTGGTCGGTGACGACCGGCTTGGCAAGATAATCCGAGGCGCCGGCTTCGAGACACTTCTCGCGATCGCCCTTCATCGCCTTCGCGGTCAACGCGACGATTGGCAGCGCGCGCAGGTCCGGGCTCGCGCGAATCGCGCGGATCGTGTCGTAGCCGTCCATGCCGGGCATCATGATGTCCATCAGGACGAGGTCGATGTCGCAATCGGCCGTGACCTTGCCGATCGCGTCCTGGCCGTTGCCGGCCGTGACGACGCTCATGCCATGGCGCTCGAGCACGCTCGACAGCGCGAAGATGTTGCGCACGTCGTCGTCGACGACCAAGATCTTCTTGCGCCGCAGGGCGTCGTCGGATTCGTGCAGGCGGCGGACCATTTCCTGTTTCGCCGGCGGCAGGTCGCCGATCACGCGATGGAGGAACAGCGCGGTCTCGTCGAGCAGGCGCTCGGGCGATTCGACGCCCTTGATGATCACGCTCTTGGCCGCGCGTTTCAGCCAGGCATCCTCCTCGGCCGAGAGTTCCTTGCCGGTGAAGACGACGAGCGGGATCTCGTGCAGGCGCGGCTCGGCCTGGATGTGCTCGAGCAGCTCGAACCCGCTCATGTCGGGCAGGCGAAGGTCGAGGACGACGCAGTCGTACTTGCCGGCGCGCAGCTTCACGAGCGCTTCGGCGCCGGTCGCGGCCGTGTCGATCTCGATGTCGTCGTGGCGGATCAGTTCCTCGATGCCGAGGCGTTCGCCGGCATCGTCCTCGACGATCAACAGCTTCTTGGTGCGCGGCAACGTGTACAGGCGGATGCGTTCGAGCGCATCGCCGATCAGTTCCGAGGTGGCCGGCTTGGCGATGTACGCGAAAGCACCGCGTTCGAGGCTGTGATGGCGCTCCTCCTCGACCGTGACGATCTGCACCGGGATGTGGCGCGTCGCGGCATCCTGCTTGAGGCGGGCGAGCACGGTCCAGCCGAGCATGTCGGGCAGGAAGATGTCGAGCGAGACTGCCTGCGGGCGGAATTCGCGGACCAGGCGCATCGCTTCGGTCCCGCGGCTCGTCACGAGCACGTTGAAGCCGCGCGAACGCGCGAGGTCGCGGATCACGGTCGCATAGCGCGGGTCGTCCTCGACGACGAGCAGGGTCGGCTTGGCCGGATCGGGTGCGGCGCGGTCATCGTCGACGACGTCGACCGTGCCGGCCGGATCGGGCGCGACGAAATGCGTTGGCGCGCGCGTCAATGCGCGTTCGGCCTTCTTCTCGGGCCCGGCGTAATGGAGCGGCACGTACAGCGTGAACGTGCTGCCGACGCCGACCGCGCTGCGCAGCCTGAGCTCGCCGCCGAGCAGGCCGGCGATCTCGCGGCTGATCGCGAGGCCGAGGCCGGTGCCGCCGTACTTGCGCGAGGTGCCGGCGTCGGCCTGCTGGAATGCCTCGAACACGATCTTCTGCTTGTCCGGCGAAATCCCGATGCCGGTGTCGGCGACGTCGAACGCGATCACGGTCGCGGCGGCGTCGAGCACCGGATGGCCGGCGGTCCAGCCACCTGTCACGACGCGGGCGGACAGGCTGACCTTGCCGCGTTCGGTGAACTTCAACGCGTTCGACAGCAGGTTCTTGAGGATCTGCAGCAGGCGTTTCGGATCGGTGTGCAGCGCGCGTCCGAGCGACGGCGGGAAGTCGACCGAGAAATCGAGCACGCGACGCTCCGCCTCGTGGCGGAAGCCGCGCTCGATGTTCTCGTGCAGGTGCGAGAATGCGATCTCCTCGATTTCGACCGTGACCGTGCCCGATTCGATCTTCGAAAGGTCGAGGATGTCGCTGATCAGGTGCAGCAGGTCGGTACCCGCGGCGTGGATCGTCTTGGCGAACTCGACCTGACGCTCGCTGAGGTTCGTGTCGGCGTTCTCGGCCAGCTGCTGGCCGAGGATCAGGATCGAGTTGAGCGGTGTGCGCAACTCGTGCGACATGTTGGCGAGGAACTCCGACTTGTAGCGCGAGGTCAGCGCGAGTTCGGCGGCCTTGTCCTCGAGCGCGCGCCGCGCGTGCTCGATCTGCTGGTTCTTCTGCTCGACCTCGGCTTTCTGCTCGGCGAGCATCGCGGCCTTCAGCGCGATGTCCTCGTTGGTCTGCTGCAGTTCCTTCTGCTGCGACTGCAGCTCGCCGGCGAGCTGCTGCGACTGCGACAGCAGGCGCTCGGTGCGCATCGAGGCCTCGATCGTGTTCAGCACGATGCCGATGCTGCCGGAAAGCTGCTCCAGGAAGGCGCGTTGCGAGAGCGTGAACTCGGCCAGCGAGGCGAGCTCGATGACCGCCTTGATCTGCTTTTCGAACAGGACAGGAAGCACGATGACATTGCGCGGCAGCGCGCTGATGAGGCCCGACCGGATCGCGCCGACGTCCGGCGAGACGCCTTCGATGAGGATGATCTGGCCCTGCTCGGCGCATTGGCCGACGAGGCCTTCGCCGAACATCAGCGTGCGGCTCGCGGTCGACGGCCCGCTGGCCGCGTAACCGGCGAGCTGGCGCAGTCGCGGCGCGCTGCCGGCGTCGCCCGATTCGACGACGTACATGAGGCCCTGTTGTGCATTGACCAGCGGCGCCAGTTCCGAAAGCAGCATGCGGCCGAGCGTGATGAGGTCGCGCTGGCCCTGCATCATGCCGCTGAACTTGGCGAGGTTCGTCTTCAGCCAGTCCTGCTCGCGATTGCTCTCGGTCGTCGCGCGCAGCGTGCCGATCATCGCGTTGATGTTGTTCTTGAGGTCGGCAACTTCGCCGCGCACGTCGACCTGGATCGAGCGGGTGAGGTCACCCTGGGTCACCGCGGTCGCGACCTCGGCGATCGCGCGTACCTGGGTGGTCAGGTTCGCGGCGAGCTGGTTGACGTTGGCGGTCAGGTTCTCCCAGATGCCGGCCGTGCCGGGCACCTTCGCCTGGCCGCCGAGGCGCCCTTCGACGCCGACTTCGCGCGCGACCGTGGTCACCTGGTCGGCGAAGATCGCGAGGGTCTCGGTCATGCTGTTGATCGTGTCGGCGAGTTCGGCGATCTCGCCTTTTGCCTCGACGGTCAGCTTCTTTTTCAGATCGCCGGTGGCGACCGCGGTCACGACCTTGGCGATGCCGCGCACCTGGGTGGTCAGGTTGGTCGCCATCGAATTGACGTTGTCGGTGAGGTCCTTCCAGGTGCCGGCGACGCCGGGGACCTGGGCCTGACCGCCGAGCTTGCCCTCGGTGCCGACCTCGCGCGCGACGCGGGTGACCTCGGCCGCGAAGCCGTTGAGCTGGTCGACCATCGTGTTGATCGTGTCCTTGAGCTGCAGGATCTCGCCCTGCGCACCGACCGCAATCTTGAGCGAGAGGTCGCCCTTGGCGACCGCGGTCGCGACCTCGGCGATGTTGCGTACCTGGGTGGTCAGGTTCGAGGCCATCGAGTTGACGTTGTCGGTGAGGTCCTTCCAGGTGCCGGCGACGCCGGGCACCTGGGCCTGGCCGCCGAGCTTGCCTTCGGTGCCGACCTCGCGCGCAACGCGGGTGACCTCGGCCGCGAAGCCGTTGAGCTGGTCGACCATCGTGTTGATCGTGTCCTTGAGCTCGAGGATCTCGCCTTTCACGTCGACGCCGATCTTGCGTGAGAGGTTGCCCTTGGCGACCGCGGTCGTGACCTCGGCGATGTTGCGCACCTGGGCCGTCAGGTTCGAGGCCATCGAATTGACGTTGTCGGTGAGGTCCTTCCAGGTGCCGGCGACGCCGGGGACCTGGGCCTGGCCGCCGAGCTTGCCTTCGGTGCCGACCTCGCGCGCGACGCGGGTGACCTCGGCGGCGAAGCCGTTGAGCTGGTCGACCATCGTGTTGATCGTTTCCTTGAGCTGCAGGATCTCGCCGCGCACGTCGACCGTGATCTTGCGCGAGAGGTCGCCTTTCGCGACCGCAGTCGTCACCTCGGCGATGTTGCGCACCTGCGAGGTCAGGTTGTAGGCCATCGAGTTGACGTGGTCGGTCAGGTCCTTCCAGGTGCCGGCGACGTCGGGCACTTCGGCCTGTCCGCCGAGCTTGCCCTCGGTGCCGACCTCGCGCGCGACGCGGGTGACTTCGGCGGCGAAGCCGTTGAGCTGGTCGACCATCGTGTTGATCGTTTCCTTGAGCTGCAGGATCTCGCCGCGCACGTCGACCGTGATCTTGCGCGAGAGGTCGCCTTTCGCGACCGCAGTCGTCACCTCGGCGATGTTGCGCACCTGCGAGGTCAGGTTGTAGGCCATCGAGTTGACGTGGTCGGTCAGGTCCTTCCAGGTGCCGGCGACGTCGGGCACTTCGGCCTGTCCGCCGAGCTTGCCCTCGGTGCCGACCTCGCGCGCGACGCGGGTGACTTCGGCGGCGAAGCCGTTGAGCTGGTCGACCATCGTGTTGATCGTTTCCTTGAGCTGCAGGATCTCGCCGCGCACGTCGACCGTGATCTTGCGCGAGAGGTCGCCTTTCGCGACCGCAGTCGTCACCTCGGCGATGTTGCGCACCTGCGAGGTCAGGTTGTAGGCCATCGAGTTGACGTGGTCGGTCAGGTCCTTCCAGGTGCCGGCGACGTCGGGCACTTCGGCCTGTCCGCCGAGCTTGCCCTCGGTGCCGACCTCGCGCGCGACGCGGGTGACTTCGGCGGCGAAGCCGTTGAGCTGGTCGACCATCGTGTTGATCGTTTCCTTGAGCTGCAGGATCTCGCCGCGCACGTCGACCGTGATCTTGCGCGAGAGGTCGCCGTTGGCGACCGCGATCGTCACCTCGGCGATGTTGCGCACCTGCGCGGTCAGGTTCGAGGCCATCTGATTGACCGAGTCGGTCAGATCCTTCCACACGCCCGAAACGCCCTTCGCCTTGGCCTGGCCGCCGAGCAGGCCTTCGGTGCCGACCTCGCGGGCGACCCGGGTGACCTCGGAGCTGAACTCGGTCATCTGCCCGATCATGCGGTTGACGATCGTCGCCGCGCGCAGGAACTCGCCCTGCAGCGGGCGCCCGTCCGCTTCGAGCGGGACCGTCCGCGTGAGGTCGCCCTTGGCGACGCCGGCCATCGCCTCGGTCATCGTCACGATCGGCACGACCAGGTCGTCGATGAGGCCGTTGACCGACTGCTCCATGCCGGCCCAGGCGCCCTGGCGGTTGGCCGCCACGAGGCGCTGGCGGGTCTGGCCGCGTCGCCCGACCTTGTCGCCGACGCGGGCGAGGTCCTCGGCGAGCCGCCGGTTGTGGCTCACGATCTCGTTGAAGCGCTCGGCGAGCTTGCCGGCGATGCCGTCCCAGTGTGCCGGCAGGCGGACCGAGAAATCGCCGGCGCTGACGGCGTGCATCGCATCGAGAAGTTGCTCGAGCGGATCGAGCCCGGGATTGCGCAGCGGACGTGGCCTGGTCAACGACATGCTATTGAATCTCCCCTGGTCGGCACGCCCGCACGTGGTCGGTCACGCTGGCACTCGCGGGTCGTCGCCGGTTGAATCGCGGCCCTCACCGGCAGCGAGCTGCCGCGGCGCGCGCATGGAACGATATACACTCGCTGCTGAACCACGGGGGCGCGGATGGCTGATACGGTTGGCAGTGTCCTGATCGTCGACGACAATGTCGAGTTCCAGTCGTCGGTCGCCGACCTCGCCGCACTGGCCAATTGCGCGGTCAGCCGCGCGGGGACGCTCGGCGAGGCCCGCCGCATCATCCGCGATCGCCGCTTCGACCTCGTCATCCTCGACCTCGACCTGCCCGACGGCAGCGGACTCGAACTGCTCGAGGAAATCGATCTCGCCACGCTCGGCGAAGTCGCGATCGTCACCGGCCATCCGAGCGTCGACTCGGCCGTGCGCGCGGTCCGCCTGCCGATCGTCGACTATATCGTCAAGCCGATGGCTGCCGAAGCACTGACCCGGCTGTTCGAGCGTGCACGCCTGCACGCGCGCGCGCATCCGGCCGGCGCCGGCGGCGAGTTCAGCGGCATGATCGGCAAGAGCGCGCAGATGAAGGCGCTGTTCGACCGCATCGACCGGGTCGCCCGCCACGACATGACCGTTTTCGTGCACGGCGAGAGCGGCACCGGCAAGGAACTCGTCGCGCGCGCCGTGCACGAGCGCAGCGGGCGCAAGGGCGAGTTCATCGCGATCAACTGCGGCGCGGTCGCTCCGGACCTGCTCAGCAGCCAGTTGTTCGGCCACGAGCGCGGCGCGTTCACCGGCGCCTCGCAGGCGCATGCCGGCTTCTTCGAACGCGCCGAAGGCGGCACCCTGTTCCTCGACGAGATCACCGAGATGCCGGGCACGCTGCAGGTGTACCTGTTGCGCGTGCTCGAGAGCCGCGCGTTGACGCGGGTCGGCGGCACGCGCGAGCTGCCGATCGACGTGCGCGTGATCGCCGCGACCAACCGCGACCCGGCCGATGCGGTCGCCCGCGGCATCCTGCGTGGCGACCTCTACTATCGGCTCGCCGATTTCCCGATCGAACTGGCGCCGCTGCGCGAACGCCGCGACGACATCGCGCCGCTCGCGCAGCGTTTCCTCGACCGCCTCAACGAGCGCTACGGCACCCATCGCTACCTGACCGCCGATGCGCTGCGCGAGTGGGTCGGGCGTTCGTGGCCGGGCAACGTGCGCGAGTTGCGCCACGTCGTCCAGCGCGCCTATGTCCTCGCGGCCAGCGATGCGATCGGCGCAAGCGCGGACCCCGCGCCGAAGGCCGCCGCGCCCGGCGACGACGAGATCGTGTTCCGGGTCGGCATGCGCTTCGAGGATATCGAACGCGAAATGCTGCTGAAGACGCTCGCCCACTACGGCAACAACCAGCGCCAGGCCGCGCGCGTGCTCGGCATCACGGCCAAGACGGTCTACAACCGCCTGTTGCGCTACCGCGCCCTCGACCTGATCAGTGACGAGCAGCTTCGCAGCAGCGACGCCGACGAGGATTGAGCGCGCGCCCGCGCGGTGTGTGCCGCGCGGCTGCGCCACCGATGTCCGAGGGCCGCGATCCGGCGAACCACGCCGGGCATGCACGCCGCACTGCGCTCGTGCGTGGCGCACGTCCACGTCGCGGGCCGCGGGATGGCTCACCGGGATGCGGTCGGGCGAAGGACGGCATCGGGCGCTTCGGCGAGCGCGCCGAGCAGGGCGGCGAGCGGGACCGGTCGGACGAGGCAGTCGTCGAATCCCGCGGCGCGCGCACCGGCGATGTCGATCGTGCCGCGCTCGCCGATCGCGATCAGGCGCGGTCGCGTGTCCGCGAGACGCACGACTTCGCGGGCGACGTCGAAACCCGACAGCGGCGCCGGCAGGTCGAGGCTGCAGATGACTGCGGTGGCCTGCATCGACGCGAGCATGCGCAGGCCCTCGAAGCCGTTCTTCGCGAGGCACACGTCCTCGGCGCCGTAGCGCACGAGCTGGGCCTCGAGGCCATCACCGCCGATTTCGGCCTCGCCGACGACGAGG
Source organism: uncultured Dokdonella sp. (assembly GCA_964587775.1). Classification (GTDB taxonomy): domain Bacteria; phylum Pseudomonadota; class Gammaproteobacteria; order Xanthomonadales; family Rhodanobacteraceae; genus Dokdonella. The sequence continues at coordinate 51,140 of CAZPLY010000008.1, read as the reverse complement.
ATGCGCTGCCCGCGCAACAGGTCCGTGCGGGCCGGATCGGGATCGGGCGCGCTCGCGCGGTGCGCCAGGTACAACGGCAGGAACAGGTCGAACGTCGCGCCCTGGCCCGGCCCACCGCTCGCCGCGACGATCCGGCCGCCGTGCAGCTGCATGATCCGGTTGGCGGACTTGAGGCCGAGCCCGAGGCCGCCACCGGGCTTGTCGGGGCGCGCCGTGCCGCCGATGTCGAACAGGCCGGCGAGGCTTTCGGCGGTCAGCCCGCAGCCGCTGTCGGCGACCCGGATGCCGATTTCGCCGGGTCCGCCAGCGATCGTGCCGATCGTGACACTCGCGCCTTCGGGACAGGCCTCGAGTGCATTGATCGCGAGATTCTCGACCGCCTGCTTGATCCGCAACGCGTCCGCGTCGATGAGGATTTCGGCGCTCGGGACGCTGCAATGCAGATGCACGCCGCGGTCGGCCGCGCGCGGCGACAGGTCCTCGCAGACTTCGCGCAGCAGGTCGTTGAGGACGACGCGGCGGCGCTGCAGGTCGATGCGCCCGTCCATCAGGCGCGCGGCGTCGAGCAGCTCGTCGACCATGCGCGCGAGCAGGGTCGACTGGCGTTCGAGCGTTTCCATCGCGCGCGCAGCCATTGCCGGGGCCGCGCGCGGATGGCGCACGATCTGGATTGCCGCCGACAGCGCGGCGAGCGGATTGCGCAACTCGTGGCTCAGCGTGCCGAGGAAGGTGCCGATGCGCTGCTGGGTCTGGCGCAGGCTGACTTCGGCCTGCTTGCGATCGTCGATGTCGGTGCAGCTGCCGCACCAGCCCCAGATCGCTTCGTCGGTGACCGAGCCGCGCAGCGGCCGCATGCGCACGAGATGCCAGCGCAACACGTCGTCATGCCGGCGCAATCGGCATTCGATCTCGAGCGGGCGACCTTCGGCCCGCGCGCAGTGCCATTCATGCAGGGCGGCTGCCCGGTCTTCCTCGGGCATCGGATCGGTCCAGTCGGTGACCGGGCGGCCGCAGTAGGCCGCCCAGCGCTGGTTGAACCATTCGCAGGTTCCGTCCCCGCTCGCCATCCAGACGAGGTCGGGCAGGCTCTGGAGCACGCCGCGGCGCTGATCCTCGCCGCGTTCGCGCATCGCGTCGCCGGTGTGCCAGGCGGTCGAATCGACGCAGAGGACGAAGCAACCGCGCACGTCGCCGTCAGGGCCGATATCGGGCGTGATCGTCGTCCAGGTCCAGACCGGCCCGCCTTCGGTGCCGGGTGCGCGCCATTCGAACGCTTCGCGTCGTCCGTCCATCGCACGCTGCAACGGACGCAGCAGGGACGCGAGCGTGTGCGGATCGAACAGGGTCGAGACCGGCGCGGTGCTGTCGGCCGCGATGTCATGGCGTTCGCGCAACGCGCGGTTCGACCAGACCAGACGGAACGCACGATCGACCTGGAACATGCGCGCGTCGCTCGAGTCGACGGCGCCCTGCGCGGAGGTCGCCTGCATGCGCGCTGGTGTCGACTCGATTGACATGGGGATCCGGGGTGGCAGCGCGGCGCGGAGCTGCACGATGACAGGCGCAGGATGTACGCAAGGTCAACCGTCGGTCAGCACGCCGTGCGTCGCGGCGCGCGGCAGGTCCGTCCCGGCGACGTCTGTCGGGCGGGACGCTGTGCGTCGCGCCCCGCCGGAGGTCGCGGCTCAGGCGTGCGCGCGGGTCGCCGGCAGCGCGCCGCGCAAAGTCGCGGCGAGCGAGGCGAGTACCGAAGCGGCAAAGTCCTGCCGCGGCGCGGGCGAGGGCATCCCGTGCGCGCGGCCGCACGCGGTCGGTTCCGCCGCACGCCAGCGGCAGACACGCGTGGCCGGATAAAGGTACCAGCGCGATTCGAAACGACCGAGCGAATACACGCCCGGCATTGGGCACTCGCGTGCGTCGAGGAGGAATTCGACGAGGCTGCCGTCACGCGGCAGGGCGGTTTCGGTCGTGATCCACTGATCGTTCATCGGAGCAACTCCTCGCTGGCGTCCGATCCGGGATTGCAGGATGCGTGCCGACCTTGCCAGGCGCGCTGCGACGCCATTTGCGGCAGGCGAGCCCGCGCCGGGCAGCGGAAACCGTTACTGCACGACGAAATCCTTTCTCCCTCCCTTCGTCGTCTTCTCGCGATCGCCAGCACGTTCGTGCGGGCGTGCTCGGCCCGCGCCGCGCTTCATTCCGCGAGGCAGTCGCCCTCCCGACCCAGCGCCGCGTCGAGCCAAGACGGAATGAAGTGCGGGACTGCGTCGTGCGGCTCGAGCAGCAGGGCCGCGCAGGGCAGGGTCGACTTCGCCGGTGCCGGCGCGGGCGGTGCGGGGTCGAAACCGTGCTGGAAGATGCGGTCGTCGCCGAGTTCGTCGTAGACGGCGAGGCCGCTGACGCCGCCGCTGCCCGAACTGAATGCGGCAAGCACGCTGCCGCTCGCGATGTCGACGCGGTAGAGCATGCCGCTCGTCGCACCGGCGGTCCAGAACGACGTGCCATCAGGGTCGAGGTTGAGCGCGAACAGCCCGTTCGGATCGTTTTCGCCGATGCTTGCGCGCGTATACGTCTGCAGATTCAAGCCGGTGGTGGACAGTCGATGGACCGCGTCGCGGCACGCGACGAGCAGTTCGCCGTTCGGACGCAGGCGCAATGCGTAGCAGTAGGGTCCGCTCAGGGTCGTGGTCAGTGCGCTCATCGGAGTTTCGGTGCACAGGTTGTAGCGCAGCACGGTCGTTTCCTCCGACGTGTAGTACAGCGTGCACTGGTCGCCGGCGAGCTCGATCCAGTCGGTGCCGCGCTCACCGGTCGGAATCACATGGCGTTTCACGAGCACGCCCGCCGGACTGAACTTCAACACGGGCACCGTGTTGTCGGATGCGCCGCTGCCACCGGCCTGGCCGATATAGGCATTGCCGCTGCGGTCGAACACGCAGGATTCGTGGTAGTTGAATCCGGGCACGCCGAGCGTGACGAAGCCGAAGTCCGCATCGAGCCGCGCGCCATGGCGGCTGTAGAGGACCGGCGACTGCCAGCCGAAGCGCGTCGCGAGCACGTTGCCGGTCGGGCTGAAGCACATGCCGGTGACGATGTAGCCGAGGCCGCTCGTCATGCCGGTGCTCCAGCTATCGATGAACGTGCCGTCGGTCGTGTAGCGCCGGATCTTCTCGCCGGTCGTGCCGGCGTCCTTGCCGACCAGCACGAAACGTGTACCGGGCGGCAGATCGTCGGTCGCGATCGTGCCGACCGCGCTGAGCCGGCCGCGCACGCCGTTGCCGTACGCCGCATTGACCAGCTTGCCGCCGCGTTCGAGGTAAAGCGTGAACGCCTCGTCGCCCTCGACGACGGTGTCGCCCTTGACCGTCGCAACCGCGGTCTTCAGGGTCTCGCCGGGCGCGAACGTGAAGGACTGGATCGGAGACGTATAGTCCGACGGATTGTTCGCGGTGCCGTTCCAGTCGCGCAGATCGGTCACCGTGACCGGCAGGCTCGAGGCCTGCGAGAGACGCACGTTGAAGCTCATCGTCGCCTGGCCGGCATTGCCTTCGACCAGCGTCGCGTCCTCGAGGATCAGGCGCGGAGCCGGGAACACCTTGAGCTCGGTCGGGTCGAAGCGCACGGCATAGTCGAGCGTGTGGTTGGCCTGCACGACGTTGAAGCCCGCTCCGGCGGCGACGCTCGCGTAGCTCGCGATCGCGGCCGTCGTGCCGGCTGCGGGCGCGTAGCCGGCGGCAAGCCGCAGCAGCAGCGCGCCATAACCGTCGGCACCGAACGACACGCCGACCGCGATCTGGCCACCCAGCTCGAGACGATCGTGTCCGCCCGGACCGAGATCGAAATCGAGGCTTGCGGTCAGTCCAACCTGCGCGCCGCCGCTCACCGCGAGTGTTCCGTAGGGCTGGCCGGTCAACGCACCCGGGGCGAGCAGGCCCTGCACCGAGCCGAGCCTGCCGTTGATCGCGCCGGAACCGGTCAGCGTCGCCTCGCGGTTGAGCGGGAAGCTCGCCGTGGCGGCGCCGAGATCGATCGTCGCATTCGCCAGCCGCGTGACCGGCAACGGGTCCGGATTGCCGCTGTCGGCATCGCTCCACGTGCATTGCGAGGCCGCGTTGTTGCATTGCACGGTGGCGTTCGTGAGCGTGAAGTCGCCGGTCTGGCGCAGGTTGAACACGCCACCACCGCCGCTGCCGGCGAGCAGCAAGGTGCCGGGTCCGTTCATCGTGAATGCGCCACGGTTGTAAAGATAGACGGCCGACGTTTCCGGCGCGGGCAGGCCGATCCGCGCGTTGCCGCTGATCGCGATGCTCGCGCCGACCGCATTGCTGATCTCGGCGCCGATCATGAGGTCGATGCGCGAGTCGCCGCCGGCCAGCGTGATGACGCCGCCGGGCAGGTTCTGCAACTGCGCGTACCGCTTGAGGCCCAGTGACGTGCCGTTCGATGAACCGAGCGCGAGGGTTCCGGAGTTCATCACGAACGTCGCGTCTTCGAGCACGGTCGGCGCAAGCAGGCTGCCGCTCGCGCCTGGGGGAAGGATCAGGTGCAGCTGGTTCGTGCCGAGCACGGTCGTCGTGCGGCCGCCGTTCAGGCGCAGCGCACCGGTCACGGTCAGCATGCGCGTCGAGCCGGTCGTGTGGATTTCGCCATTCGCGCCCAGCTCGAGCTCGGCCACGGTCGGGCTGGCTGCCAGGTTCGCGACTCCGTTGACGACCAGTGCGATGTCGGTCGCGCCGGGACTGCGCGTCGAGGGCCCCGGCGAGTCGGCGCAGCCGATCCAGTTCGAGGCGAGGCTCCAGTCACCGCTCGCGCTGTTCCAGACGCAGGTCGCTGCCTCGACCGCGCTGGCAGGCAGGCATGCGATCGCGGCGGCGATCACGATCGATGACCATCGGCCCGGTGCGCACATTTCCGTCTCCTCGTTGGGAACCGGCGCGACGTGCCGTACGCGGCATCGCACCGGGTTGCTGCAGCAAAGTCCGCATCGCGGCAAAGCGAACGCGGCGCGGCGGCGCCGCGTGCCCCACGGCAAGCGCTGGCGACAGGATGCGCGGACGGGAAGCCCGCGTTCGGTTTGCCGCCGTTGCGCCTTTGCATCGGTACGCAGTCCCCGGGGCACGAATCCGTCATGCCGTACTCGCATCACCGTGCCAGCCGGGCGCTAGAATCGCCGCCGCCGGCAGTTGTCGGCCTCGAGCGGCCCGCCCGCGGTCCGCGGAATCCCGGTATGACCGAGCCGACCGAGCTGCTGTTGCGCCGCATCCGTTCCGGCGACGCCGAGGCCAAGCAGGTGCTGTACGACCGCTGCCTGCCCGCACTGCAGCGCTGGGCGCACGGACGCTTGCCGCACTACGCACGCGCGAGCAGCGATACCGAGGATCTCGTGCAGACGACCCTGCTGCGCGCGCTGCGCCATCTCGACGCGTTCGAGGCCAGCGGAAGCGGCGCGTTCCTCGCCTACCTGCGCCAGATCCTGCTCAACGAGGTACGCCACGAGATCCGCACGCAGCGCAGGCATGGCGGCGCGCATGTGCCGATCGAGGATGTCGAACTCGTCGACGAAGCACGCTCGGCGGTCGAGATGCTGGCCAACGACCAGCGCGTGCGCGCTTACGAGGATGCGCTGGCGACGCTCGACCGGCGCCAGCAGGAACTCGTCGTGCTGCGCATCGAGTTCGGCCTGTCGTATGCCGAGATCGCGCTCGAGGTCGGCGGCAATGCCGATGCCGTGCGCATGACGGTCACGCGTGCCCTGCAGCGCATGGCGAAGGTGATCGGCGATGGCCATTGAGCCGCGCTTCGTGATCCACCGCATTGCCGAGGCGATCGCCGATGAACGCCCGGTCGACTGGACCCCGGCCGAGCAGGCGCTTGGCGCCGATGCGCGCGAACTCGAGAACATGCGCCTGCTCGACGACGTCGTGCGCGCATTCCGCAGCATCAACGAGCAGCCGCGGCGCGCCGACGACGACACGCCGCTGTTCCAGTGGGGCCCACTCGAGGTCCTCGGCGAAATCGGCGAAGGCCATACCGGCCAGGTTTACCGCGCGTTCGATCCGACCCTGCAGCGCGAGGTCGCCCTGAAACTGCGCGCGCATCGTGATCCGCTGTCGGATCCGGCCAACGCGCAGGTGCTCGGGGAGGCGCGGCGCCTCGCCCGCATCCGCCATCGCAACGTGCTCGCGGTCTACGGCGCCGCCGTGCACGACGGTCGCGCCGGGATCTGGAGCGAACTGATCGATGGCCGCACCCTGGCCGAGATCGTCGCCGGCGACGGCACGTTCGGTGCCGACGAGGCCGTGCGCATCGGCCTCGATGTCTGCCGCGCGCTCGGTGTCGTGCATGCAGGCGGACTCGTGCACGGCGACGTCAAGGCCGAGAACGTCATGCGCGAGCGCGGCGGCCGCATCGTGCTGATGGATTTCGGTTCGAGCGGGCGTCACGACGATCTCGCTGCACGCCAGTTGCTGAGCGGCACGCGCCGGTACCTGTCGCCCGAAGTGCTGGCCGGCGCATCGCCCGATGCGTGCAGCGACCTGTATGCGCTCGGCGTGCTCCTGCATTTCCTGCTTGCCGGCGATTTCCCGCGCGACGAAACCGGCAGCGTGGTCGCGCTGGCCCGGCGTCGCCCCGACCTGCCGGTCGCCTTCTGTCAGCGGCTCGATGCATTCGTCGGCGACGACATCGCCGCGCGTCCGCGCGATGCGGCCGCGTTCGCCGAAGCGCTGCTGTCCCTGCTGCCCGGCCAGGCCGAAGGCCGCGTGACGAGGCTGGGCCGGCGCGGCATCGCCGCGATCGCGGCCGGCGTCGTCGCGGCGCTCGCGATCGGCATCGCCGCATACGCATCGCGGGCGCCGGACTGGCGCGTCGACGCGCGCTTCATCGATCCGGCCAGCGCCGCGACGATCGTCGACGGCACGCCGGTCCGTCTCGGCGATGCGCTCGGCGTGCGCCTGCACGCGACCCGCCCGAGCCATGTCTACGTGCTCAACGAGGACGCCGACGGCGAACTGAACGTGCTGTTCCCGCTGGCCGGGCTCGACCGCACCAACCCCTTGCCCGCGGGCGAGGACATCGACCTGCCCGGCAGCGCCGGCGGCCGTGCGCTGAGCTGGCAGATCAGCAGCCCGACGGCGAGCGAGGAATTCGTGCTGATCGCCTCGCCGACGCCGCTCGCGGCGCTCGAACGGCGTCTCGCCGCCACGCCACAGGCCGGCATCGGCGGATCCGCGAGCGCGCGCGGTGTCGCGGTCCTGCAGTCCGCGCCGGCCCGTGCCTACGCGATCGAAGGCGCCAGGCTGGCCGAACTCGTCGCGCTCGCCGAGCACGACGCCGGCGATCCCGTCCGCGTCGAGGTGCGGGTCCTGCGCCTCCCGCACGCGCGCTAGCGCGCATCGGCCCGAGGTCCTCCGGATCCGGCGTCGCCGCGACCTGGCCCCGAGGGCCGGAGATCCGCGTGGAGTAGACTGCGCCCGCGCCGGAGGTGCGGGGCGGAGGAGTCACGTCGATGCGTCGTCTGCTCGTTCTCGCTGGATTCTCGTTGTGCATGGCCGGTCTTGCCGAGGCGATGCCACGGGCTGCGCCGGACTGCGCGCACGCCGCCCCGGCTGCGCTGGCGGACACCTTCGAACAGGCCTGGCTCGCAGGGCGTCTGCATGCCGCCGACGCCGGCGTGTGCATCGATCGGCTGCGCGAGCGCGACGGGGAAACCGTAGCGAACGCGCTGCGCGAGCTGCGTCGGCTCGGCGCGAGTGGCGCGGTCGATGCCGCAATGCCGCGTGCGTTCGCGATTGCCGCGCGCAACGACCTCGCTGCGGCCGAGCGTGTCGAGGCCGGGGTCACGCTGGCCGAGCTGCTGTTCTGGCGCGATCGCCTCGGCGACGTCAGGCGGCACCTCGGGAACGATCCGCACGACGTCGCCGGTCCGCACGTGCGCCTGCGCTGGCTGTTTTCCCGGGCCCGCCTCGAAGGATTGAGCCATGACGTGCCCGCATGCATCGCAGCGGCCGATGCGGCGATGGCCCATGTCGATGCACGCTTCAGGGAGGTTGCCGGCGCACGCGCGATCGCCTTGCTTGCGGTCGGAACCTGCCAGCGGCTGGCTGGCGACCACGGCAGCTCGATCGCCTCGTTCGGGCGCGCGCGCGAACTCGAGGTCGCACTCGGCGATGCGGTCAATCATTCAGTCGCCGCGCAGACGCTCGTACTGATCGGGCAAGGCTGGAAGATCAGCGGAGACTACGCACGCGCCGAGCGCGGCTACGACGAAGCACTGGCCTACCTGCGCGCGCACCCGGAGCCGTTGCCGGTGCAACTCGGCTCGCTCCTGCATGGCATGGCCAACCTCGATCGCGATTCGGGAGATCGCGCGCGTCTCGAGCGTTCGCTGCTGCGCTATGCGGAATCGGAACGGCTCATGGCCCGGGCGTACGGCGCCGACTCCCTGCGCATCTCGCAAGTGTCGAACAACCATGGCAATGCGCTCGGGCGGCTCGGCCGCTATGACGAGGCGGCCGCGGCCTATGCACGCGCGCTCGCGATCGTCGAGAGGCTCGGCAAGGATGCCGATGCGACGAGCCTGATGCCGCCGATCTCGAATGCCGCACTGGTGCGCCTGTGGCAGAAGCGCTACGCCGACGCCGAAGCGGGCTTCCGGCGCGGACTCGCGCTCGTCGAGAACCAGCCCGCGGGTTCCGAGAGCAACTCGATGTTCTCGCGCCTCGGGATCGCCGCGGCATTGTGGGGGCAGGGGCAGCACGCGCAGGCCTACGGCGAAGCCGAGCGTGCCGAGCGCGATCGTCAACTTGCCCTCGCGGTCGCGCTCGCGAACATGTCCGATGCATCGGCGATCCGCTATCAGGAAGTGCAGTGGCCGAGCCTCGACATGGTGATCGCGATCGCGCATGCCAGTGCCGATCCGGCCCTCGTCGAACGCGCCTGGGCGCTCGCGATGGCTGCGCGCGGGCAGGTCTCGCTCGGCATCGCGGCCCGCCTCGCGCAGGCCCGGTCAAGCACCGATCCGCGGCTGCGCGCACGCTTCGAGGCATGGAAGCAGCAGTACCAGCGCGTCACCGGACTGCGCATGCAGGCGAGTGCCGACCGCAGCGCACTGCTCGCCGGCGAGGATGCGCTCGACCAGGCCGCGCGCACGCTGGCCGAGGCGATGCCGGCCGCGGCGCACGAGATCGCGGGCGCCGACGTGACGACGGCCAGCCTGCAGCCTGTACTGGACAAGCTCGATGCAAGCCTTGCCGGATTCATGTCTTCGGCGATCCGCAGCCCCGATGAATATCGGCGCGGTGATGTCGGAAGCCGGCCACGCGATGTCTATGCATTCGTCGCGCGGCCAGGCCACGCGGTCGGCCTGCTGCGCCTTGCCGACGAGCGCGTGTTCTCCGCGGCGGTCGACGGCTGGCGCGCGGCGGCCGGCGATCCGCAGGTGCCCGCCGTGCAGGTTGCGCGTGCCGGCCAGCGCTTGCGCAGGCTCGTGTTCGATCCACTCGGTGTCGCCGAGGACGGCCTGCTGCTGCTCGTGCCTTACGGCGAGCTGCACGAGCTCAACCTGGCCGCGCTGCCCGACCGCGACGGTTACCTGATCGAGCGCGGCCTGCGCGTGCACACGCTCTATCACGAACGCGACCTGCTGCGCGCAGCGATGCCCGAGCCTGCGGCCTTGCGTGTGCTCGCGGTCAGCGATCCGGCCTTCACGCGCGGCGTCGACGGCGATGCCGATACGGCGCGCACCGATGCCTGCGACGCCAGCGGTTGGCGCGCCTTGCCCGGCAGCCGGCGTGAAGTGGCGGCCCTCGAGCGCGTGCTGCCGGACTCGGCGCGTCTGACCGACCTGCACGGCGCCGCCGCCGAGCGCACGCGCGTGCTTGCGGCCTTGCCGTCCCAGGACATCATCCACATCGCCACGCATGCCTTGCGCCGCGACCGCGAATGCGCCGGACCGGCTGCGCTGGCCGCCACGCGCGGCGCGACCCTGGCTGTGCCATCGGCCGAGAGCGCGGCCGGTGATGGGGGCGTCGGTGTCCTCATCCTCAGTCGCGCGGGCCGCGGCAACGATGACCTGAACGAAGCCGACATCACCGCGCTCGCGCTTGAGCAGGCGCGCTGGGTCGTGCTCTCGGCCTGCGACACCGGACTCGGCGACAGCCGCGCCTACGAAGGCGCGTTCGGCCTGCGCCGCGCGTTCCAGCTGGCCGGCGCACGCAGCGTCATCATGAGCCTGTGGCGGATCGACGACATCGCGACCGCCGACTGGATGACGGCGCTCTACGACGCGCGGTTCGAGCATTCCGCGAGCACGGTCGAGGCGGTCGCCCGCGCGCAACGCGTGACCCTCGCGGCGCGCCGCGCGGCGGGCCAGAGCGCGCATCCGTACTACTGGGCCGGCTTCATCGCGGCGGGCGACTGGCGCTAATCGCGCAGTTGGCAGGTTCGTTCAATCGGGAGCCTTGGCCGGCACGAACGGACTGATCGGATCTGAGCAGTCGCTCGTTTCCTCGAGGGCGTGATCGAGATTGTCCGATTCGTGCTGCTTGCGCTCGCGCTTCTCGGTCGGTGTCTCGTGCACCGGCTTGGCCGGTGCCTCGTCGTCGGGATGCGGTAGGTCCTTGCGGTCGCGTTGGGTCATGAGCGGCTCTCCGGTGTGGACGGCTGAATCGTGCGCTGCGTGCGATGAATGCAGCACCGCAAGCGCGCGCGGCGCACACCGGGGATTCAGTCCGCGATCAGCCGGCGGATGCACGCCTCCGGCTGGCGTGCCGCGTCATTCAATCTCGAATTTCTGCAGGCTGACCGGCACATTGACGACGATCGTGCCGGCCATGCCGACGCCCGGCGCGCCATGCACTTCGCAGAAGTAGCCGATCGTGCCGGCACTCGGGAACGTGACGACCGCACTCCATGCCGCCGCGCTCGCGTCGCCGTTGCCACCCGCGCCGTCGCAGCCGGCCGCGCAGCGGAATGCGGTGACCGATCCGGGATTCGACACCGCGTTGTGGAAGCCGCCCGCATTGACGAAGGTCACGGTGTCGCCGGCGGTGATCGTGAGCAGGGCCGGCACGTAGGCGAAGCCTGCCGCTCCGCCGACGTTGACGGTGTGGTTTGCGGCAGTCGCGCAGGGCGTGGCGGACAGCACGCCGGCCGCGAACAGGGCGGCGCGGAAACGCGATGGGACATGCATGGTGCTTCTCCAGGGGCGTTTGATGGAACGGATCCGCCATGCCGGATCGGCATCGCGGGCGGAACGATCGGAGTTGGCGCGGCACGCGCTCATGGCTGCACGCGCAGCCATGCCGCGATGTCGCGGATCGCCTCGTCGTCGAGCGTGCGCGCGATGCCGTGCATGACGTGGTCGTTGCTGGTCAGCAGATGCCTGCCATCGCGGTATTCGGCGAGTTTCTGTTCGACATAGCCCGTCGGCTGCGCGCGCAGCGCGGGCCATGCGCGTCGCGCCGGCGTCGAAGCGGCGAGCGCCGGGCCGTCGGCCGTCGCGCCATGGCAACCCTGGCACGGCGGCATGCCGTGTGCGGGATCGCCTTGCCGATAGAGCAGGCCGCCACGTCCGGGATCGCCGTGCGTGCTGTCGCCTGCGGCCTGTGCTGGCGGCCGTGGCATCGCGGCGAAATACGCGGCGAGGTCGAGCAGCTCGCGCTCCGCCAATCCGGCGACGATCGCAGCCATCGGCGAATCGGCGCGTGCCTCGCGCTGGATCGCGAGCAGCGACAGATACAGGAACTCGATGCTCTGGCCCGCGAGGTTCGGATAAATCGGCACCGGCGAGACGCCGTCGGCGCCGTGGCACGCGATGCACACGGCTGCGTTGGCCTTGCCTGCCGCGGCATCGCCGCGCACGGTTTCGATGTGGCGTAGGTCGACGAAGTCGGCGCGCGCACGCGCGTTCGCACCGATGCCCGCCGCGCTTGCAGCGAGCAGGACGAGCAAGGCATGGCGCTTCGTCATCGACTGCTCCTCACAGACGGACATCGAGCAGCAGGCCGACCAGGTTGACGCGATAGCTCTCCGGTCCGCCGTCCGCATACACGCGATGGTCGATCACGTAGCCCGCATCGAGGCCGCTGTAGTGCCAGTCGTCGATGCGCGCGCGTTCCCGGCTGTCGAACAGGCGCAAGCCGACGCGCCCGCCGAGCGGGATCGACACGCCGAGCGTGATCGCGTCGACGCGCCAGAGCAGCGGGCGGAATGCGTTGTGCTCGAGAAATCCGTCGGCAAACCAGGCGAGTGCGCCCGGTGTCGCGAAGCGCGTGCGCGTCGTGCCGCGCGAGTCGATGTGGTTCCAGCCAAGGTCGACACGCACGCGACCGAGCGTGCCCACGAGCGAGATGCCGGCGTGCTTGTCGCGTTGTTCGTCGCTGGCCCACCAGCGCCCGCTGTCCGGATAGGTGGCGCCGCCGAGCACGGGGTCGGAACCCGATTCGACATCGTTGACGTTGGCCAGGTCGAGTTTCGAGCGATCGAGTCCGTAGTGGGCGCTCGCGCGCAGCTGTGGAGAGGGTTGCCATTCCCATTGCAGCGATGCGCTCCAGAGGTCGTACCCGCGGCGCCCGAGTTCGGCGTCGTGGTCGTTGCGCTGGCCACGCATCGAGGCACTGAGCGTCATGTCGTCGCGCGGCATGATCGTCGCGCTGACGTCGAAGCGCGTCTCGTCGCGGCTGCCGACGTCGTACTTGCGCAGCGCCTCGACGGTGTGCGGCAACAGGCCGCCTGCCGGTTCGACGAATCCGGGCAGGTCGCGGGAATAGGTGAAACCGTACTGATCGGAAACGTAGCGGTCGCCGTCCTGGCGCAACACGCCAATGCTCGTGCGCAAGGTCAGCGCGTCGAGCGAGCGGTTGACCCAGGACAGCTTGAAACTCGGGGTATCGACGCGCCGGCGTTCGCGGTTCGTCGGCTCGTAGCGCCGCACGCGCAGGGTGGCGCCGATCGTGTTGCGCGTGCCGGGCGTCCAGTCCGCGCCGAGGTCTGCTTCGGTCGTCTGCCGGTCGAGCGGCAAGCTGCGCACGCGCGTGTTGACCGACGGCGAGGTCGATGCATTCCAGAAGCCGATTTCGCCCGGCACGACGCTGCCCTGCGCGCCGTTCTCGGCGACATAGCCGTACTCGCCGGTCAGCGGATTGAATGCGAGATAGGTGTCGCGGTAGTCCTCGCGGTGGAAGCGCAACCCGCCGCGCACGCGCAGGTTGGCCAGCGCGCGCAGCACGAAGCGGCCATCGACGAGCGCGGTATCGATGCGCATGCCGGCGCGCTCGCGTGACAGGGCGGCCGGACTGTTCCAGTCGGCACAGTCGTGCAGGAACGGATTCTGCGGGCCGAGGTCGAGACTGCCGGCCAGTCCGATGCCGAACACGCCCTCGCAATCGATCGGCGCGATCAGGCGATCGTTCTGCGCCATGCGCCCGGCCGCCGCGGTCAGCGCGATCTCGCCATCGCGCGCGAGCACGCGCGTCAGCGTCGCGCGCAGGTTGTGGTAGTCGTTGTCGGGCTCGGTCGCGAACTGGCCGGTCGTCAGCGGCGCAGACACAGCCCCGGGCACGACCGGGGTCAGTGCAAACGGCATTTCATAGGTGAAGCGCGTATGTCGGTCGCGATAGAACGAACCCTGGTAGCCGACATCGAGGCGCCAGCGGGGTGACGCGTAGCGCAGGCCGCCGTTGAAGTTGAGGGTCGTGTCGTCGACCGGTTTCAGCGTCTCGAACACGCCGCCGTTGTCCGGGAACGGGTAATTGAAGAAGAACGTGCCGCCGAACGGACGCGCGCCCTTGCGTTGCTCGTTGCTGAAATCGGCATACGCGCTCCAATGCGGCGTGAGCCAGCTGGCGAAGCCGACGCCATGCTTCGTGCGCTGCACCGACAGCGTGCGCGGCAGGGCGGCCGCCGACACGGCAGCGACCTGTTCGGGCGTGCTCGCCGCAGCCTGCAGGCCACCGGCCAGTTCCAGCCGATTCGTGCCGACGCCGTCCCAGATCGAACGCAGGTTGTGGCTCAGCGCATTCGGCAGCTCGCGCATGAACAGGCGCACCTTGTACGCGCCGGCGCGGCCGAACGCAGCCTGGAAGTACTCGTCGTCGTCGCTGATCCGGCTGGCGCGCAGGTTCGCGTAGCTGCCATCCACCGGCCGCACGAGGCCGAGCTCGATCAGACCGATCACGAAGCCGCTGTCCCATGCCGAGTAGCGGTTCCACTGTGCGTTGTGCCGGTCGCCGGAGATCGACAGCACGCCGGACTGCATGACGCCATGAACGCGCCAGTCGCCGTGCTCGACCGTGTGCGGTGTCTCGGCCGGACACAGGTACAGGTTCCCGCTCGGTGTGCGCCGCTCGCCCGCGCGCAGCCACGATGTGCCGCGTGGGTCGATCGCGACGAGGCTGGCCCCCGCACCCGGATCGAACGCGTTGGCGAGCCAGGTGTCGACGCCGACGCCGCTGTTGGCGGACGCAGGCCAGGCCGCGAGGGCCAGCACGATTCCGGTTGCACGGACAGGCGGGTGCATGCGCGTCTCCGTCTACTCGTGGAATTTCGGACCCGACGGCGCGTTCGAGCCGTGGATGTTCGCGTGGCAGGTGATGCAGGCGCGCCCGATCAGGCGTTCGTCCGGATGCGTGCCGGACGCGAGCGATTGCGGTGACTGCAGGTCGTTCGGATGACGCGTGCCGCTGTGGCACTGCTGGCAGAGGAACGGGATCGGCGCGACGAGCAGGGCGTGCTGGTTCGATCCATGCGGCGTGTGGCAGTTGACGCAGCTTTCGCGCACCGGCGCGTGTTCGAACAGGAACGGCCCGCGCTTCTCGGCGTGGCATTGCGTGCAGGTCTCGTTGACCGTTGAGGTCTTCAGCAGCGGCGGCGTCAGCGACCCGTGCGGGTTGTGGCAGTCGACGCAGCTCATCTGGCCTTCGGGCAGCGGCATGTGCGAGCGCCGGTTGAACTGCTGGCGCACGTCCTGATGACACTGCGCGCAGGTTTCGTTGATAGAGTTGCGCGCGAGCGCACCTTCGGTCGAGAAGTTCGCCATCGGGTTGTGGCAATCGCTGCACGACAGCGCGTTGCGTTCGTGGACCGAGCCGAGCCAGTGGTCGCGCGGCCCGCCGGCATGGCAGGCGAGGCAGGTCTCCGCCTGCAGCGCAACCGGCGTGCCCGAACCCTTCGTGTAGCCGATGATCAGTCCTTTCGTCATCGGCGCCTGCGCGTGCGCCGAACCGGGACCATGGCAGGTCTCGCAGACCGGGATGTCAGCGTCGAGCTTGGCCGCTGCGTGCAGGCCGAGCGCATGCAGGGTATGCGTGAAGTGCTCGCTTTCCAGCTGGTGGCATGCAATGCAGACACGCTCGCCGACCGCGCTGGCGCCGACCGCGGCCGGGTTGTGCGCGACCCTCGCGTTGGCGAATCCGGGTGCAACGCCGAACGCCGCCGTACGTGCCGGCGCCTCGTCGGCCGAGAGCCGGGATTCCGGCAACGCGAGGTCCTGGGTACCGCGTGGCATCTGTGCGAACAGCGGCACCGACGCGAGCAGGCCCAGCAGCAGCGCCGCTCCGGCAACGCGGCGCGCGGATCCGTTGCCGGTCCTGATGGCGAGGTATGCGTTGTCCGTTGCACAGCCCATCGGCAAGCGCACGCGTCGGAGTCGTCTTCGTGGGTGCGGGTGCGGCACGAAAAGGTTGCAGCCGATCAACACGGGCTTGCGGCGGGTACGGCGGCGCGACCGACCCGCGGAAGTGCGCGCCGGTGCTTGCCGAACACGCCAGTGGTTGCGACGATGCCGAGGATCACCGCAACCGACCCGGAGCCACGATGAAGCAGACGGACAGCATGGAAGCCGCGCGCTGGCGTGGCGAGGACGACTTCCTCGGCCACCCGCGCGCATTGTGGATGCTGTTCGGGGCCGAGTTCTGGGAGCGCTTCGCCTACTACGGCATGCGCGCCCTGCTCGCGGTCTACGTCGCTTCGACGTTCTTCGCCTTGCTGCCGGACGGCGAGGCGAAGGCCCAGGCCAGCCTGACCTACGGTGCCTACACCGCGCTGATCTATGCGACCGGCATTTTCGGCGGCTTCATCGCCGACCGCTACCTCGGCTATCGGCCGTCGATCATGCTCGGTGGCACGCTGATGGCCGGCGGCCTGTTCCTGCTGCTGATTCCCGACCTGCGCTGGTTCCTGGTCGGACTCGCGGTGATCGTGGTCGGCAACGGCCTGTTCAAGCCGAACATCTCGACGATGGTCGGCATGCTGTACACGAAGGACGATCCGCGCCGGGATTCGGGCTTCACGATCTTCTACATGGGCATCAATGCCGGCGGTGCGCTCGCACCACTCGTCTGCGGCACCCTGATCGGTGCGAAGTTCGGCTACCAGTGGGGCTTCTTCGCGGCCGGGCTCGGCATGATCCTCGGCCTCATGCTGTTCCAGTTCCTCGTCGGCTGGCTCGGCGGCATCGGCAGCGCGCCGGTGCCCGCGCGCAACTGGAGCCGCGTGCTGAAGGTCGCTGCCGGCAGCATCGCGCTCGTGCCGGTCGTGTACCTGATGCTGAGCCAGGCGCGCATCGTCGGCGTGCTGCTGCTCGTGCTGATGCTGGTCCTTTCGGTCTACTTCATCGCGAGCGGCATGCGCGGCGGCGACAAGGTCCAGTTGCACCGCTACATCGCGATGCTGCTGCTGTTCCTCGCCAAGATCCTGTTCTGGGGCATGTTCGAGCAGGCCGGTTCGTCGCTCAACTTCTTCGCCAAGGACTACGTCGACGCGCCGTTCGACTTCACGCTGTTCCAGTCGGCGAATCCGCTGTTCATCATCCTGCTCGCGCCGCTGTTCGCATGGTTGTGGCCGCGCCTCGAGGCGCATCGCATGAATCCGTCGATCCCGCGCAAGTTCGCGATCGCGCTGATCCTTGTCGCGATCGGCTTCACGACGCTCGTGCTGACGATCCAACATGCGATCGCGGGCGACGGCCGCATCGCGTGGCAGATGCTCGCGCTCGCCTACATGATCAACACGATGGGCGAGTTGTGCCTGTCACCGATCGGCCTGTCGATGGTGACCAAGCTTGCCGCGCCGAATGAAACCGGCATGGCGATGGGTGCATGGTTCCTGTGCACGGCGATCGGCAACTATTTTGCCGGCGCGGTCGCGTCAGTCGCTTCCGGTGGTGGGGCCGCGGTATCGGGCCTCGGCCAGTACGCGGAAACCTACACCCACATCGCCTGGGCAGGCTTCGGTTTCGGCATCGCGTTCCTGCTGTTCGCGCCGTTGATCAACAGGCTCATGCACGGCGTGCGCTGAGTCCGGATCGTCCGGGTCGGACGCGCCGTGCGTGCGCGCCGGCCACGCCGGTTGGCGTCATCGAGGTCGGAGAGGGTGCCCGCGACGATTGTCGGGGCGGGCAGCGCGGGCGCAGCGGCAACGGCACGCGGCGCGTCGACGCGCGCGGGAATGCGGCGGCCGGTCGGCGCGCCGCATTCCGCGACTGGATCAGGCCGCAGCGTCCTTGAGCTTCTTCAGCGGGCGAACCTTGACCTTGACGGTCGCCGGCTTCGCCGCGAACCACTGTTCTTCCTTCGTGAACGGGTTGATGCCCTTGCGCTTCGGCTTGGCAGCAACCTTGACCGAAGTGATCTTGAGCAGGCCCGGCAGCGTGAACGAACCGACGCCCTTGCTGCTGACCGAGCCGTGCACGGCCGATTCGAGCGAGGCGAGAACGGCGCGCACGTCCTTGGCGGCGACGCCGGACGATTCGGCGATGTGGGCAACGAGGCCGGACTTGCTGAGGGCTTCCTTGATCGCCTTCGGCGCGGCGGGCTTCTGCGGCGCTGCTTTCTTTGCGGGTTTCTTGGCCATAACTTTCCCGATGGTCCTGTAGAGGTGGATGGTTTGGCTTGGGCGCGTGCATTGCAGGGAACGCGCTTCGTTTCCAAGCGTGCCGCAGCATAACGTGTCCGCGCGCGCGTATCGACGGGTTTCAGGTAAAAAAATGCGTGAAACCGGCCTGTGCAGGACAGCTCCCGACGCCGGCATCGCGCGCTTCGGCCGACCCTGATGCGCGGGCTGCGTCGGGCCGACGCCATGCGCCCGGCCGGGTTGGCGCAGCGGGCCGGCCAGCCCGGCCATGCGACCTCGGCGGCAGCGACGCACCGGATGGTTGCGCGAATCGCCGTCCGGGCGGCCTGGCCTGGCTTGCGTGCGGTTCCGCATGGCGGCCCGTGCGCCCGACGAATTCCCGTGCCGGGTTGCCTGGCGCAACGCCGCTACGCAGGCCCGCCACCGCATGCCGGGACCTGCGGCGGGGTCCGACCTTGCAGCTCGCGGCGCCGGATGTCACACCCGGCTCCACTGCGGCGTTACCCGATACGACGCCAGCCGGCTTCGATCGGGACTCCCGCCATGAACCTTCAAGCGCTCCGCCACGCAGCAATCGTCCGCCCGACACGATGGGCGGGTTGCACCGGCATCGCCTCCGCCTGCGGCATCGTGCTGGCGTGGTCAGCAGCGCCCGCGCACGCCGCGATCTTCACGGTGGGCAGTGGCGCTGGCTGTTCGCACGGCACGATCCAGTCGGCCATCAACGCAGCCGAGGCATCGCCGGGAGCCGACACGATCCGTTTGACGCGATCGCTGAGCTACGAACCCGAAGCGAATGCGATCAATACCAACCAGCATCTCAACGTCGTCGGCGGCTTCGCGACCTGCACGCAATCGGCCACCGACAACATCAAGACCACGGTCAGTGGGGCGGGCGGAGCGAGCGAACCGGTGTTCCGCATAACGGGCCAGACCGGGGCGATCATCAAGCTGCGCCACCTGACGATCAGCAACGGCGACGAGGATGGCGCGGGCAAGGGCGGCGGCATCTTCTTCCGTGGCGACGGCATCCTCGAAGTCATCGAAAGCACGATCAGCAACAACATCGCCGGCAATGGCGGCGGCATCTATGCCGAAGGCACCGGCACCAATGCCGAGCTCGCGATCAGCAATGATGTGCTGATCACGAGCAACGCGGCGCGCTACAACGGTGGCGGCGTCGTGGTCGACGGCCTCGAGATGACGATGATGGCACCCGGCAGCCTGATCGCATTCAACGAAGCGGCCGGCGTGTTCGATCCGGGACTCGGAACGACGGTGGGCGGCGTGGGCGGCGGTCTGCATGTCATCGCCGGCAGCCTCGATGCGTACGCGACGATCGGCAGTCCAGGCATCGGATCGAGCGGTGCGATCTACGCCAACACCGCGCGTTTCGGGGGCGGCGCATCGGTGATTTCCGCCGAGGACGAGGCCTACGCGTATCTCGGACTGCGCGGAACGAATGCCGCCCAGCGCACCGGCATCAACCAGAATTTCGCATCGGTTTCCGGCGGCGGCCTGTATCTGTGGTCCGCCGATCGCGGCGGTTTCCTGATCGGTTACGCGGCGAACGCGTACATCTGGAATGCCGACCTCATCGGCAATGCCGCACCCGATGGCGCTGCGGTGCACCTGGCCCCGACGCCGGGCCTGTTTCCGGTCGGATATGCCGGGCTGTGGATCAATGAAGGGTCAAGCCCGCCGCCCGGCGCCGTCGCGTGCCCGGTCGGAACCGCATGCACGTTCATCACCGGCAACCAAAGCCAGAACGCCGGCGGCCAGTTCACGGATGGTCCGATCCTCTGGGTCGGTTCCGACAACCGGATCGACATCAATCGCACCGAGATCACCGGCAACCGCGCAGGCTTCGCGCTGCATGCCACCGGGGATTCCCGCGTCAACGTGCTCAATACGCTGTGGGCCGGCAACATCACGAACAACCAGTTGATCCGCACGACCGACGACGTCGACATCGTGCTCGAAAGCAGCACGTTCGCCGGCAACGCGATCGGCGGGCCGCAGGTGATGTCGACCGACGGCAGTTTCACGATGCAGCGCTCGATCCTCTGGCAACCCGGCAAGACCTCGCTCGCGCATTCGGGCTCGAAGACCGTCGACAACGTGCTGACCAGTGAACGCCTGTCGATGGACGGCGGCAGCACGCCGTACGTGATCGAGGACGCACCACGCTTCATCGACGAGGCGCGTGGCGACTACCGACTGCGTGCGGCATCCGTGGCCGTGGATTTCGCCGCCACCGGCGCCGGCGACGATCTGCTTGGCTTGCAGCGCGCGATCGACCTGCCGATCAAGCAGAACCGCATGGGCAGCGCCGATCTCGGCGCGTTCGAGCGGCAGTCGCTTGCGCCGCTCGTGCTCAACGCGGATTTCGACGCCGACCTCAATCTGTGGCCGGAAGTCACCGCCGGCGCATCGAGCTGGACCAACCTGCAGAACGGATCGGGCCCGGCCGGTTCCGGTTCGGTGCTCGTCAGCATGACCAACATTCCGCAGGCGCGCGTCGCCGCGCGCGTGCAATGCATCCACTTGCCGGGACCGGGTCGCTACAAGCTCAATGGCTGGGGCCGCAGCGCGGGTGCGATCGGGACGCGTGACAGCACGTGGCTGTCGTGGGAACTGCGCAGGAACGGAGGAGAGGCCTGCACGGATGGCGCGCCCGATGCGAGTGGAAACCACTTGCTCACGACCGGCACGAGCTGGTTCAGTCCGGTCAATCCGGCTGTCATCGACCTGTCGGCCGCCGAGTGGACCTGGCGCAGCTCGATGGCGATCCAGCTCGTCGTCTACGACAACGGGATCACGTTCCCGCCGGCCGTGACCGGATGGTTCGATGGCATCACGCTCGAGGCCGAAAGTGGTGACCTGATCTTCGCCGACGGTTTCGATCCGGGGACCTAGGACGATCTTGCGCTCGACCGCGTGCGCGGCGCAGTGCGCGGAGGGTGCCTGGCCCGGCGGCCCGCGCGATCGGTCAGAGCGACTTCCAGACCGGGCCTTCGCCGCTGCGCCAGTACACGGCGAGCGCGCGCGCGTAGAACGCCTCGACCGGCACGAAGCCGTACATGCGTCCGTCCACGCTGTTGCCGCGATGGTCGCCGAGCACGAGGACGTGGCCGTCCGGAACGACGAGATCGTTGATGTCGGGCCCGCCGCCATGGGCGAGATTCAGATGCACTTCGCGCGCATCGAAATATTCGACGTCGGCGCGCTCGCGGTCGGCGAGGGCGACGCCGTTGATCGAAAGCTGCCCGCGGCGCAGGCTGACGCGGTCGCCGGCCACCGCGACGACGCGCTTGATCAGGCGAACGCCGTCGACCGGCGAATCGAACACGACGATCTCGCCGCGCGCCGGCGCCTGGCGCCCGGCAAGGACGACATCGGTGAACGGCAGGCGCAGGCCGTACGCACTCATGTCCACGACCACGCGGTCGCCGGGCATCAGCGTGTCCTCCATCGAACCGGACGGCACGACGTAGTGGTTCGCGAACGAGGAGCGTGCGATGACGAGCAGCAGCAGCACGATGACGGTCGGCAGGTAATCGGCGACCAGGGCCTGCAGGCGCGAGCGCGCGCGAACCGGCGTAGTGGCAGTTGCAGTCATGGAGGATTTCCCGGAAAGCGCCGCACCGGCGCACGCATCCTGCGACCCCGTGCCGGCGCGGAGGTTCCCGAACCGTTCGCGCAGCCTGCGCGATCGTCGTGTCGCCGATTCACTCCGGCGTCCTGACGTCCTTCGCCACCGACGACCGGGCCGCGATCGGCACGACGAGGGAACTCGGATAGCGCGTGTCGTGGTGCAACTTCACGCGCACGGTCTTCGCGTTCTCGCCCGATTCGGCGGCGACGACGCCACCGCTGTTGTAGTTCTTCTCGACGTGCATCGAATTGATCGGGCCGAACACGAGGCGCAGGCGGCTGCCCTTGGCAAGGCGGCGCGCGACGAAATCGAAACCCTCGAAATCGTAGCGCTCGACCTTGCCGGGCTCGACCGGCTCGCCCTTGCGCAAGTCCTTGCGATAGCGCGCGCGCATCTGGTCGAAACCGATCGTGATGCTCGTGCCGTCGGGCCGGATCTCGTACAGGCCGACCGCGAAATCGGTATCGGCCTGGTCGAGTTCGAGATAGGCGGTCAGGCGGAAGAAGCCCGCGATGTCGATGTCCTTCGGGAACGGTGGCGTGTGGTAGACGAGCTGCTTGCCGCTCGCGAGCAGGATCGCGCGCTGGTCGACCCAGCCGCCGGCGGCATCGGGCAGGTCCTCGACCGCGAGCGGCGAGGTGTCGAGCGGATCGTACTCGTAACTGTCGGGCTTGCCGCTGCCGGGACGGCGATCGAGCAGGCTGCCCGAACCGAACACGTCGTTCGCCTGGCCGTCGTTCGAATCGAGATGCCAGATCTGCGTGCGCGCGGTGACCTTCTCCAGCGAAGGTGCATACCGCCAGGCTTCCTCACCGGCCATGTAGAACGCGACGCGATCCTTCAGGAAGGCCGGCTTCGTCGCATCCTTGAGCGTCCAGTCGTACCACGCCTTGTGCAGCGCGTTCATGTCGAGCACGGAATCGGGGCCGAACTTCAGGCCGCCGAACTCGGCCCGCGGCGTGCGCGTGCCGGGGTGGTCCCACGGCCCGATGACGAGGTAATGCCGGGCCTTCGCCGCCGCCGTCGCGTGCTGCATGTGTTCCTTGTAGAACGCGAGCGCACCGGGCTGGTCGCCGTCGTACTGGCCGGTCAGCGAAAGGATCGGCAGGTCGATCTTCGCGTGTTGCGCGGGCGTCGGGCTGAAGCTGTCCCAGTATTCGTCGAGGGCCGGATGCGCCAGCCAGGTCTGGAAGGTCGGCGACGGATTGCCGACCACCGTGTCGAGCGTGTTGAACGGCGCATGCGACACGTACCAGCGCCGGAATGCCGCTTTCCAGAGATCCTCGTCGGCGAAGATGTCGTCCTGCGCGGCGCGCCCGCTGACGAGGGTCAGCCAGGTCATGTCGTAGGCATGGAAGATATTGTTGCGCATCGGGAAATCGATGCCCGGTTTCGGCGAGGCGACCGGCACGATCGTCGCCAGCGCCGGCGGCGCTTCCTTGGCCGTGGCCCACTGGTTGTAGCCCGCATACGAGCCGCCCCACATCGCGACCTTGCCGTTGCAGTACGGCTGCCGCGCCAGCCACTCGACGATGTCGTGGCCGTCCTTCGCCTCCTGCAGCAGCGGGGTGAATTCGCCACCCGAATTGCCGCGTCCGCGCACGTCGATCGACGCGAACACGTAACCGTTCCGGGCGAAGTACATGCCGCGCGCGTGGTAGCTCGACGCGATGTACGGCGTCAGCGTGAACACGCAGGGCAGCGGATCCTTCTGGTCGAGCGGCCGGTACAGCGTGGCATTCAGTTCGATGCCGTCGCGCAACGGGACCCTGACGCCCCACGTGAACTGGACCTCGGCCGGCTTCTGCGCCTGCGCATGGCCGGCGGGCGGGACGAAAAGGAGTAGTGCGAGGCTGGCGAACAGCAGGGCGGGGCGCATGGCGATCCAGGGCAGCGGCAGGGCGCCCGATTCTGCGACAACCGGCGCGGTCCGTGCATCCCTCGCGTCCTGCCCCGGCCGGGGCAGGACGCCACAAGCGCTACTTCAGGTCGCGATGGCGCAGCAGCGGTTCGACGCTCGGGTCCTTGCCGCGGAACGCCTTGTACAGCGCGCCGAGTTCCTCCGAATTGCCGCGCGAAAGGATGCCGTCGCGGAACGCCTGGCCGTTCGCGCGGGTCATGCCGCCGTTCTCGACGAACCACTGGTAGGCGTCGTGGTCGAGCACTTCGCTCCACAGGTACGCGTAGTAGCCGGCCGAATAGCCGCCCCCCCAGATGTGGGCGAAGTACGGCGTGCGATAGCGCGGCGGCACTTCGGCGACATCGACCTTGTAGCGCGCGAGTGCGTCCTTCTCGAACGCTTCGACATCCTGTGCCGGCGCATCGGCCGGCAGCGTGTGCCAGGCCTGGTCGAGCAACGCGGCAGCGAGGTATTCGGTCGTCGCGTAGCCCTGGTTGAATGAACGCGCCTTGACGATCTTGTCGACCAGCGCCTGCGGCATCGGCTCGCCGGTTTCGTGGTGCCTGGCGTAGTTCGCGAACACCGACGGCTCGAGTGCCCAGTACTCGTTGATCTGCGACGGGAACTCGACGAAGTCGCGCGGCACGTTGGTGCCGGCGAGCGTCGGGTACTTCACGTCCGAGAACATGCCGTGCAGCGCATGGCCGAATTCGTGGAACATCGTCGTCACGTCGTCGAAGCTCAACAGCGCGGGCTGGCCGGCCGCCGGCTTCGTGTAGTTGCAGACGTTGAACACGACGGGCTTCGTGCCGGTCAGGCCGTCCTGTTCGACGAACACGTCCATCCATGCACCGCCGCCCTTGCTCGGACGCGCGTAGAAGTCCGCGTAGAACAACGCAAGCTGGCTGCCGTCGGCGTCGAAGACGTCGAACACGCGCACGTCGGGGTGGTAGACCGGCAGATCCTTGCGTTCCTTGAAGCTCAGGCCGTACATCTGGCCGGCGGCGAAGAACACGCCATCGACGAGCACGCGATCGAGTTCGAAGTACGGCTTGATCGCCGCTTCGTCGAGGTCGAACTCGGCCTTGCGCACGCGATCGGCGTAGAGGTCCCAGTCGGCGGCAGTCAGCTTGAAGTCGCCCTTGTCGGCGTCGATCACGCCCTGGATCTTCCGCGCCTCGCCGCGCGCCTTCGCGGTCGCGGCCGGGACCATGTCGGTCATCAGCTTGATCGCCGCCTCGGGCGTCCTGGCCATCTGGTCGGCGAGGCTGTAGGCCGAATAGGTCGGATAGCCGAGCAGTTTCGCGCGCTCGGCGCGCAATGCGGCGAGGCGTGCGGCAATGCCGCGCGTGTCGTTCGCGTCACCCTTGCTTGCGCGCGTTTCCGACGCTTCGAGCAGGGCCAGGCGCACGTCGCGGTTCGTCAACGAACCAAGCGCCGGTTGCTGGGTCGTGTTCTGCAGGGCAAGCAGCCACTTGCCGTCGAGCTTGCGCTCCTTCGCCGCGTCGGCGGCCGCTGCGATCGCGCCTTCGCCGAGGCCGTCGAGCCTGGCCACATCGTCGATGACGAGCGCGCCGGCATTGCTCGCGGCGAGCAGGCGGTTCTGGAACTCGGTCGAGAGCGTCGATTCTTCCTGGTTCAGCGCGCGCAGGCGGGTCTGGTCATCGGCCGACAATTCGGCGCCGGCGCGCACGAACTGCTCGTACACATGCTCGACGAGGAACAGCTGCTGCGGATCGAGGCCCGCGCTCGCACGCGCGTCGTGGATCGCCTTCACGCGCGCGAACAGTTTCGGGTCGAGGTGGATCGCATCGTTGTGCGCGGCGAGCTTCGGCGCGAGGTCGGCCTGGGCGGCCTGCAGTGCATCGTTCGTGTTCGCCTGGACGACGGCGAAGAAGATGCGCGAGGCGCGCGTGAGCAGCTCGCCGCTGCGCTCCATCGCCTCGATCGTGTTCGCGAACGTCGGCGCCTCGCTGCTGTCGGCGATCGCGCGGATCTGCTCGAGGTTCTCGCGCATGCCCTGCTCGATCGCGGGCTGGTAATCGGCATCGGTGATCTTGTCGAACGGCGGCGCCTGCAACGGCAACGTGCTTGCAGTCAGCAACGGATTCACGCGGGTGGGCTCCTGGGCGGGGGCGGACGTGGCGGCGCTCGACGCCGGTTGCGAGGCATTGTCGGTACCCGGCGCGGAACACGCGGCAAGGGCAACGGCAATCGCCGCGGCGATACAGGAACGAAGCATGGGCGCATCCTCGCAGAACGGGGCTGGGCACCATAGCGGCTCGCGGGCAAGCTGCCATGTGCCGTTGGCAATTGTTTCGCCAGGGCGGGTCGAGGCGACCCGGCGCCCGCTTCCGGTGATCGGGGCGGGCGTGGCGGTCGTTGCCCCGCCGGGGCGCCGGCGGCCGCCCAGCTCTGGACACGCGCACGGACCTCGTCGATTGCGTATCTTGGCTGTCTTCCGCCACCGGAGTCCGTCATGAATCGAGCAGTGCTGGCATTCGCCCTCATCGCGGTCAATGCGGGAGCCGCGCTCGCGGCCGAACGGATCGAGAAGAGCACCGCCCTGTTGCTGGGTCAGCGCGCGGGTGTCCACGAGGCGCGCTACGCCGATGACGGCAGCATCCGCGCCCACTATGAATTCGCCGATCGCGGCCGCGGCCCGAAGCTCGACGCCACCTATCGACTCGCCGCGGACGGCACCCCGGTATCGATCACGGTCACCGGCAACGATTACCTCAAGGCGCCGGTCGACGAGACGTTCAGCCGCGAAGGCACGCGCGTGAGCTGGAAGAATCCCGCCGAGGATGAAAGCCGCGAAGTCGAGGGCCCGGCGTTCTTCGTCGGGCTCAACAGCCTGCCCGAGGACGGGGTCCTGCTCGCGCGCGCGCTGCTCAAGGCGCCCGGCGGCAAGCTCGCGCTGTTGCCGGCGGGCGAGGCGAGCATCCGCGAACTGGCCACCGAACGCGTGCGTGGCAAGGCCGGTGCGCGCGAGGTCACGCTGTATGCGATCAGCGGGATCGGCCTGCTCCCCGACTACCTCTGGCTCGACGACGAGCAGCGTTTCTTCGCGAGCTATTCGAGCTGGATGTCGTTCGTGCGCGACGGCTTCGAGGATGTCCTGCCGAAGATCGGTGCACGCCAGGAAAAGGAAGAGAAGCGCCTCGCCGAAGCGCGCGCCAGGGACTTGACCCGAACCCTGGCCAAGCCGCTGCTGATCCGCAACGTGCGCGTGTTCGACCCGCCGGCCGGCACGATCGTCGATGGCCGTTCGGTGCTGATCGACAAGGGCCGGATCGTCGCGATCGAGGCGGCCGGATTCGACCTGCCGGCCGGTGCCGAGGCGTTCGACGGCGGTGGCCGCCTGCTGATGCCGGGGCTGTGGGACATGCATACGCATTATTCGGGCGGCGCGGATGGCCCGCTCACGCTCGGATCGGGGGTGACGACGATCCGCGATCTCGCCAACAGCCTGGAGGACCTGAAGGGCCGCATCGACGCGATCGAGTCGGGCAGGGATCTCGGCCCCCGCGTGATCCGTGCCGGCGTTATCGACGGCCGTGGCCCGTATGCCGGCCCGATCAAGACGCTCGTCGACACCGAACAGGAAGCGCTCGACGCGGTCGCGATGTATGCCGCGACCGGCCACGAGCAGATCAAGATCTACAGTTCGGTCAAGCCGGACCTCATGCCGGTCATTGCGAGGGCCGCGCATGCGAAGGGACTGCGCGTCAGTGGCCACGTGCCGGCCTTCATGACCGCGCGCCAGTTCGTCGAGAACGGCGCCGACGAAATCCAGCACATCAACATGCTCGTGCTCAACTTCCATTTCGACAAGGTCCAGGACACGCGCACGCCGGCGCGCTTCACCGCGGTGGCCGAACACGGTGCCACGCTTGACCTCGGCTCGCGCGAGGTTCGCGACCTGATCGCGCTGCTCAAGCAACGCGACATCGTCGTCGACCCGACCGTCGGCACGTTCGAGGACATGTTCCTGAGCCGGCCGAAGCGCCCCGGTCCGGGTTTCGCCGCGATCGTCGATCGCTTCCCGCCGGCCTGGCAGCGCCAGATCCGCTCCGGTTCGGGTGGCCTGCCGGCGCGTGCCGACCAGGAAGCGCTGTTCCGCGACTCGTACCGGAAGATGGTCGACTTCGTCGGCGTGCTCCATCGCAGCGGCGTGCGCCTCGTTGCCGGCACCGACAGCCTCGCCGGCATGACCCTGCCGCGCGAACTCGAGTTGTACGTCGCCGCCGGAATCCCGCCGAAGGACGTGCTGCGCATCGCGACATTCGACAGCGCGGCGGTCATGCAGCGCGACAAGGACTACGGGCGCGTCATGCCGGGCTACGTGTCCGACCTGATCCTCGTCGACGGCGACCCGACCATCAACATGGCCGACATCCGCAAGGTGCACACGACGATCCGCGGCGATCGCCTGTACGACGCCGACGCGCTGTTCGGCGCGGTCGGCGTGAAGCCCGTCACGCGCTGAGCCGCTGCGGCCGGTTCGGATTCCGGCTGCCTTCCTGCGTAATAGGCCGCGGGGCGACGTGCCCCGGCCTGCAACGCGGAGCGTCAGCCATGTCCCGGATCAAATGTCGCGCCTTCGCCGGCGCGTGCCTGCTCGCCCTCGCGAGCACTCCCGCCGCGCATGCGGCGACCGTGTTCTGCATCGGTGACGAGGCGCAGTTCCGTTCGGCGCTGACCACGGTCGGCAGCACGTTCACCCAGGACGACTACGAGCTGCGCCTCGTCGCGCGCGTGTTCTTCAACGGCACAGCCGCGTTCTCGACCCAGCTCTCGAGCAACGTACGCAACCTGTCGATCAGCGGCGGCTGGAACGCGACCTGCCTGTTGCGCCAGCTCGACCCGCGCGCGACCGTGATCGATGCGCAGGGCCTGTCCGCGGTGCTCTCGATCACGCGCAACAGCGCGGTCGCCGGCATCACGCCGGTCATGTCGGTATCGAACCTCACCCTGCGCAACGGCAGCGCGGCGAGCGCGCCGGTCGGCCTGTACCTCTACAACAGCTTCGGCCCGGTCGAGGTCGATGACGTGATCGTGCACGGCCATCGCGCGACGGCCTCGCAATACCTCGGCGGCACCGCGATCACGCTCGATTCGTCGCGCCACGACATCCGCCTGCGCAATGCGCTGGTCTACGACAACGACGGCCAGTTCATCAGCGGCGGCTGGCCGCTCGTCGACGTGCTGTTCACTTCGCTCGGGCTCAACCCCGATCGGCAGTTCATCGTCACCAACACGACGATCGACGGTGGCCCGGGCAGCGCGGACCAGGCCCTGCGCCTGCAGAGCGACGGCCACTTCGAGATCTTCAACAACATCATCCGCGGCGAGGCGCGTTTCGACGTGACGATCACCGGCGCTGGCGCGGCCACCGCACCGCGCATTCGCCGCGTGTTCAACCACATGTCGGCGCCGGTCTCGAACGGCCAGCCGGTGTTCGACCTCGAATCGGGCAACGACAGCGGCGACCCGCAGCTCGATGCGAACTACGTGCCGCTGCCCGGATCGCCAGTCGTCAACGCAGGCCTCGGCAATCCGCCCGGCGGGCAATCGGCCATGGACGCCTACGCCCGCCCGCGCGTCGCCTTCACCTTCATCGACCGCGGCGCGCTCGAGTCGCAGCTCAGCCCGGACACACTGTTCCGCAACAGCTTCGAATGAGCGCGCGACATCGCGCTCAGGCGGGACGCGCAGTGTCCGTCGCGGCCGCTGGTACCTTGCCCGTCGCCTTGGCCAGGTAACGGCCGAACGCATAGCCCGAGGCCGCCGATCGCGCAGGCGATCGCGACCGCGAGCATGCCAACCAGCACCTTGTTCGACATGGTTGACGCCGCATGCACCGACGACGTGCCGGGACGTGCCGTCACGCTCACATGGAATACGCGCGCGGACGCCTGCCGCAAGTCGTTGCGGGCCGGCGTGCAGGATGGATCGCGCATGTCATGACGGCACGCCACACGGCTGCGTTGTCCCGGGACAAGCCCGTCCAGCGATCCGTTTGGTCGTCCGAACGATGCACCTGCAACCAATGGCGGCCTTTCATGCGGCAACGCAACAGTCTAGGCTCGCGGCATGAGTCCGGTCTCCCATCCCGCCGACAACCTGCGCTCGATCGATCTTCCCGACACCGACCGCGCATTGCGTGACGACGTCAACCGGGTCGGCACGCTGGTCGGCGAGATCCTCGCCGAGCAGGAAGGGCCGGCATTCCTGGACGAGGTCGAACGCATCCGCGTCGCCGCGATCGCGCGACGCGAGGCCGGCGAGGGCATCGCTGCG
The DNA here is from genome assembly GCA_964587775.1 of uncultured Dokdonella sp. Lineage (GTDB taxonomy): Bacteria > Pseudomonadota > Gammaproteobacteria > Xanthomonadales > Rhodanobacteraceae > Dokdonella. The sequence continues at coordinate 21,426 of CAZPLY010000008.1, read as the reverse complement.
CTGGCCGACGCACTCGGCGGTGCCGACGTGACCCACGCCGGTGCGCTCGTGCGCGCGTTCTCGACCTATTTCCAGGCGGTCAATGTCGCCGAGCGCGTGCATCGCATCCGTCGTCGCCGCGATTACGAGATGGCCGGGGCCGCGCCGCAGCCCGGCGGCCTGCGCGATGTGATCGCGAAACTGCGCGCCGATGGCGTCGGCGACCAGGAATTCGCCGACTGCCTCGCGCGCCTGCACATCGAACCGGTGTTCACCGCGCACCCGACCGAAGCGGTGCGCCGCGCGCTGCTCGAGAAGGAGCACGAAGTCGTCCGCGCGCTCGTCGCCGACATCGACCGCCAGCGCACGCCGGTCGAGCGTCGCGCCGACCTCGAACGCATGCGCATCGCGCTGACCGCCGCCTGGCAGACTGCCGAACTCGCGCTCGAAAAACCGACTGTCGCCGACGAACTCGAGCATGTCGGTTTCTACCTGACCGACGTGCTCTACCGCGTCCTGCCGGTGTACTACGAAGTGTTCGCCGACGCGCTCGGCGGCGAAGCCGCGACCGGATTGCCGCCCGTGCTCGCATTCGGCACCTGGGTCGGCGGCGACATGGATGGCAATCCGAATGTCGGTGCCGAGACGATCCGGGCGACGCTGGCCAGCCAGCGCGGCCAGGTCCTCGCCCTGTACCGGCACGAGGTGCTCGAACTCGCCGGCCTGTTGAGCCAGTCGCTCTCGCGCGTGGCCTGTTCGGACCTCCTGTCTGCGCGCATCGAGGCCTATCGCGAGCTGTTGCCCGCTGCCGCCGAACGCCTGCGCGCGCGCTACGGCGACATGCCGTACCGGCAACTGCTGCAGTTGGTCGCCGAGCGGCTCGCCGAAACGACGGACGGGTCCGACGCCGGCTATCGCGATGCGGACGCGTTCATCGCCGACATCCGCGTGGTCGCCGACAGCCTCGCCGCGAACGGTGGCCGTCACGCGGGCTGGTTCGCCGTGCAACGGTTGATGCGCAGGGTGCAGACGTTCGGCTTCCACCTCGCCACGCTCGACCTGCGCCAGGATTCGGGCGTGCACGACCTTGCCCTCGCCGCGCTGCTCGACGATCCCGACTGGCCGAACCGGGAGACGTCCGATCGCGTCGCCCGCCTGCAGCAGCTGATCGACGGGGATCGCACGACCGTGCCGGGCGATGACGATCTGTCCACGCGCACGCTCGACGTGTTCCGCGCGATCGCGGAACTGCGCCCCGGCCACGGCGCCCGCGCGTTCGGACCGTACATCGTCAGCATGAGCCGCAGCGCCGCCGATGCGCTGGCCGTGCTCGCCCTTGCGCGGATCGCAGGGTGCGTCGACGCCGCCGGTCGCGTGCCGCTCGACGTCGCCCCGTTGTTCGAAACCGTCGACGATCTCGACGCCGCCGAAGCCGTGGTGGGCGAGCTGCTCGCAGACCGACGGTATCGCGAGCACCTCGCCGCGCGCGGCGATCGCCAGCTCGTCATGCTCGGGTATTCCGACAGCGCGAAGGATGGCGGACTCGTTGCCTCGCGCTGGGCGCTGCAGCAGACCCAGATCGCGCTCTCGCGTCTCGCCAGGGACGCCGGCATCCGCATCGTGTTCTTCCATGGGCGCGGCGGTTCGGCCAGTCGCGGCGGCGGCAAGACCGGACGCGCCGTCATCGCCTCGCCGCGCGGCTCGGTCGACGGTTACCTGCGCCTGACCGAGCAGGGCGAAGTGATCCATCGCAAGTACGGCATCCGCGCGCTCGCCCTGCGCAACCTCGAACAGATGACCGGCGCCGTACTGCGCGCGACGCTGCGCCCGCGCCCGCCCGAGCCGCGCGAAAGGCAGTGGCGCACGATCGCCGGCACGATCGCGACCGAATCGCGCCGCGTGTATCGCGCATTCGTCCACGACGATCCGCGCTTCCCGGCGTACTTCCGCGCGGCGACGCCGATCGACGTGATCGAACGCCTGCGCATCGGCTCGCGGCCTTCGCGTCGCGGCGGCGACGGCGGCGTCGACAGCCTGCGGGCGATTCCGTGGGTGTTCGCATGGTCGCAGAACCGGGCCGGACTGACCGCGTGGCATGGCGTCGGCAGCGGCCTCGTGCATGCGATCGACCGCTTCGGCCGCGACGCGCTGGCCGAAATGGCACGCGACTGGCCATTCTTCGCCCAACTCGTCGACGATGTCGAAATGGTCCTCGCCAAGTCCGACCTCGCGATCTTCGAGCGCTATTCGGCCCTCGCCGAGGCCCTGCATGAACCGATGTTCACGCTCGTCGCGGCCGAGTTCGCGCGCACGCGCGACGCGATCCTCGATCTGAAGGGCGAGGACGAACTGCTCTCGGGCGACCTGCGCCTGCGCCAGTCGATCCGTCTGCGCAATCCCTACGTCGATCCGATCAGCCTGCTTCAGGTCGACCTGCTTTCACGCTGGCGCAGGACCGGGCGCAGCGACGACGACCTGCTGCGCGCGCTGATCACGACCGTGAACGGCATTTCCGCCGGCGTCCAGAACACCGGTTGAGCCGGAGCCGGTGTCAGGCCGCCGGGCGCCGCAGCGGCCGGTTGGATCGATCGACAGGCATGCGCCATGCCTGCGCGTCCGGACAGGACGGCAATGCGGCATGCGATGATCGAGGCACGATCTCGTTCATCATCCCGGCCCACAACGAGGAGCGCCTGCTCGGTGCGACACTCGACGCGTTGTCCCGGGTCGCGGCCGGCCTCGCGATCGCGAGCGAGATCATCGTCGTCGACGACGCCTCGACGGATCGCACGGCGGCGATCGCGACCGGGCACGGCGCTCGCCTGCTCCAGGTCGACTACCGCCACATTGCCGCGACGCGCAACGCGGGCGCGCGCATCGCACGTGGCGATGTCCTCGTGTTCGTCGATGCCGATACGCTTGTCGCCGCGGCCGTCGTGCGCGCGGCGCTCGATGCGATCTCCGCCGGCGCGGTCGGCGGCGGCTGCGCGGTGCGTCTGCATGGCGTGGCGAACCGGCGCGAGCGGTTCGCCGCCGCCTTTATCGGCTGGCTGCTGCGCATCGCGCGCATCGCGCCGGGCTGCTTCCTGTTCTGCACGCGCGCGGCGTTCGATGCCGTCGCCGGCTTCGACCCGACCTGGTATGCGGCCGAGGATGTCGCGATGAGCCGCGCGCTTGCGAAACAGGGGCGCTTCGTGATCCTGCGCGAATCGGTACTGACCTCGGGTCGAAAGCTGCGCACGCACTCGTTTGCCGAACACGTGCGGCTTTTCGTGCGCCTGCTCGGTCGCGGGCGCAGCGCGTTGAAATCGCGCGAAGGCCTCGATCTCTGGTACGACGACCGGCGCTGAACGCCGGCCGCCTTCACGTCCGTCATGCGACGTCCGTGCGTCGCGCGGCAGGCCGCTATGTCGCTTCGGGCTTCGTCGAATAGCGATACAGCAGCCAGGCGATGAACGCGAGCAGGCCCAGGCCGAGCCAGCCGCCGAACTGCATCGTCGTCGGCAGTGCAAGCACGTCGCCGGCGCCGGTGACGACGATCGGGATCGCGATGAAGATGCCCATCAGCGCCTCGCCGGTGATGAGGCCGGCCGCGAACAGCATACCCTTGCGATGGATCCGGCCATGGTCGGCCTCGTCCTTCGCGCCGCCGAACTTGCGCTCGACGATGTGCGAGAGCAGGCCGCCGAGGAAGATCGGCACCATCAGTTCGATCGGCAGGTAGATGCCGATCGCGCAGGCGAGCACCGGGATGCGGAATTTCCGGCCGCTCGCCTTGAGCCACGAATCGACCGCGATGATGACCGCGCCGATGCCCGCGCCGATGCCGATCGTCGTCCATGGCAACTGGCCACCGAAGATGCCCCTGGCGACCGAGGCCATCAGGTTCGCCTGCGGGGCGAGCAGTGCATTCGGATGCTCGGCGGTGCGATCGCCGATGCCGTAGGCGGTCAGCAGCAGGTTGAGGACGGGCGCCATGACGAGGGCCGACGAGATCGCGCCGATCGCGAGCATGACCTGCTGCTTCCACGGCGTCGCCCCGACGATGTGGCCGGCCTTGAGGTCCTGCAGGTTGTCGCCGCCGATGCAGGCCGCACAGCACACGACGGCACCGATCATGATCGCGGCCACCGCGCCGATCGACGAATCTCGACCGAGCAGGACGACGAGGACGAGGGCGGCGAACAGGATCGTCGAGATCGTGATGCCCGAGACCGGGTTGTTCGACGACCCGACCAGGCCGGCCATGTAGGCCGAGACCGAAACGAACAGGAAGCCCGCGACGATCATGATGATCGTCATCGGGATGCTCGCGGTCCACTGGTGCACGATGCTCTGGTACAGCGCGAGCAGCGGCAGGGTGAACAGGACGAGGCCAAGCGCGATGTACTTCATCGGGATGTCGCGCTCGGTCTCGGCGAGGATGACGTTGCTGCCCTTGCGGGTCGCCGCGAAACCGCTCTGGATGCCCGAGAACAGCGACTTGCGCAGCGAGATCAGGGTCCAGATGCCGCCGATCAGCATCGCGCCGACGCCGAGGTAGCGCACCTGCGCCGACCAGATCGCGCCGGCCGCGCATTCGGCGTCGCCACCGATGCCGCCGCAATTGGCCGTGATCGCCGCAAGCAGGGCTGGATCGCCTTCGAGCAGGAACGCGCTGTACAACGGAATCGCGATGTTCCAGCCGATGATGCTGCCGAGCAGCACGACGATGCCGATGTTGAGGCCGACGATGTAGCCGACGCCGAGCAGCGCCGGCGACAGGTTCGTGCCCATGTAGGCGATGCCCTTGCCGGCCCAGGTCGCGCTCGCCGCGGCATCCGGGAACAGGCGCAGGCCGCTGGCCGCGCCGAGCTTGGCGAATGCGCCGAGCAGCGCGGCAACGCCGAGCGTCCTGATGCCCTGGCCCGGGTTCTCGCCGGTCTTGAGCACTTCGGCCGCGGCCTTGCCTTCGGGAAACGCAAGGCCCTGGTCGACGATCAGCGAGCGCCGCAACGGCACCGAGAAGATCACGCCGAGCAGGCCGCCAAGGCCCGCGATCGCGAACACCCACCAGTATGCGAACGTGTCCCAGTAGCCGAGGATGACGAGGGCCGGGATCGTGAAGATCACGCCCGAGGCGATCGACGAGCCGGCCGAGGCGCCGGTCTGCACGATGTTGTTCTCGAGGATCGTGCCGCCGCCGAGCAGGCGCAGCACGCCCATCGAGACGACCGCGGCCGGAATCGCCGAGGCGATCGTCATGCCGGCGAACAGGCCGAGATAGGTATTCGCGGCGGCGAGGATGACGACCAGCACGATCGACAGGACGACCGCGCGGATGGTCAATTGCGGGATTGCAGCGCTGCTCATGTACGACTCCCCAGGCGAGGCCGGTCCGTCGGCGAATGGATGCAGGCCGCTGCCGACGGGCATGCCATTCGTGCCCAAGGTTTCCGCCGCGCGCCGCGGCGTGCATAGTAGCGTGCAATCCCCTCGCGACCGCAACCGACATGACAGCCACGGCGACCCCGCCCGCAGCAGCCGGCACCGACGCGCGCATGCCGCGCCAGATCCCGTACATCATCGGCAACGAAGCCTGCGAGCGCTTCAGTTTCTACGGCATGCGCAACATCCTCGTGCCGTTCCTGATCAGTTCGGTGCTGCTGCAGTACCTGCCGGAAGGCGACCGCGCCGGTGTCGCCAAGGACGTGTTCCACACCTTCGTGATCGGCGTCTATTTCTTCCCGCTGCTTGGCGGCTGGCTGGCCGATCGCTACTTCGGCAAGTACAACACGGTGCTCTGGTTCTCGCTGATCTACTGCGCCGGGCATGCCTGCCTTGCATTGTTCGAATGGCATCGCATCGGTTTCTACACGGGACTGTTCCTGATTGCGCTCGGCTCGGGCGGCATCAAGCCGCTGGTCGTGTCGTTCTGCGGCGACCAGTTCGACCAACGCAACAAGGACAAGGCGAAGATCGTCTTCGACGCGTTCTACTGGATCATCAACTTCGGCTCGTTCTTCGCGTCGCTGTTTGCGCCGCTGCTGCTGCGCAGTTTCGGACCGGCGGTCGCGTTCGGCGTGCCGGGCGTGCTGATGGCGATCGCGACCCTGGTGTTCTGGATGGGACGCAAGCAATACGTGAACGTGCCGCCGTCGGGCGCCGATCCGCATTCGTTCCTGCATGTCATCCGCACCGCGCTGCGCGAACGCCGTGACGGCCAGGGCAATGCCGGTGCGCTGATCGCGTGGACCGGCATTGCGGTGTCGGTCGTGATGCTCGCGCTGTGGGCGATGAAGGCGCTCGGCGTGGCGCTGCCCTGGTGGCCCGACTCTTTCGGCTTCGTGATCACGGCCTGCCTCGCGCTCGGCGTCCTGATCGCTTTCGGTGGCTGGGGCGCCTCGCTGCAACTCGACCGCGCGCGTGGCCACCATCCGGATGCCGCCGTGGATGGCGTGCGCATGGTGCTGCGCATCCTGATCGTATTCGCGCTGGTCACGCCGTTCTGGTCGTTGTTCGACCAGAAGGCTTCGACCTGGATTATCCAGGGCAATGCGATGGTCATGCCGCATGACCAGTGGTGGTGGCCGAGCTGGCTGATCAAGGAGCCGGCGCAGATGCAGGCGCTGAATCCGTTGCTCGTGATGCTGCTGATCCCGTTCAACAACCTCGTGCTGTACCCGGCGCTGCGCCGACTCGGCTTCACTGTCACCGCGCTCAAGCGCATGGGCTGGGGCATCGCGTTCTCGGGTGTGTCGTGGATCGTCGCCGGCGTGCTGCAGTTGTGGATCGACAGCGGCGCCGAGGTCTCGCTGGCCTGGCAGAGCGTTCCGTACCTGCTGCTGACATTCGGCGAGGTGCTGGTCTCGGCGACTGCGCTCGAGTTCGCCTACAGCCAGGCCCCGCATGCGATGAAGGGCGTGATCATGGCGTTCTGGTATCTCACGAGCACATTCGGCAGCCTGTGGGTGTTGCTGACCAATGCCGGCGTGCGCAATGACGGATTCAAGGCGATGATCGCGAACACGGGTCTCAGCGAGCCCGCGTTCCTGATGTTCTTCTTTGCCGTGTTTGCGTTCGTCGCCGCGCTCGCGTTCGCGGCCTACGCGCGGGTCTATCCGATGCAGGACAACTATCGCGTTGCCTGAGCGCGCGGAAACGGCATGAGAAGGATTGCAGCCTGCCACTGCGGCGTGGTCGAGATCGAGGTCGTCGACTATCCCGTCGAGATCACGCACTGCAATTGTTCCCTGTGCCGTGCGCACGGCGTGCTGTGGGCGTACTACACCGCCCGCGAAGTCGTTTCGCTGCCGGACGCATCGCTGACCCACACCTATGCCTGGAACGGCCGCAATGTCGATTTCCATCGTTGTCGGAACTGTGGTTGCGTGACGCACTGGTTTCCGCGCGATGCGACGCGCGACCGGCGCGGCATCAATGCGCGACTGTTCCCTGCACCGGTGCTTGGTGGTGCGCGGATCCGCTACCGCGATGGCGCGGGGACCGGCACGTTCGATGAGCCGCCGAACGGTCTCGAATGCATCGCCAGGCAATGGATCGGCCTGTGGACCGCGCCGGTCGACTGGCAATGTTTCGACCGCCTGCATGACGCGTCGTTCGAGGACTGCGCAGCGGCGGGCCGCGCCGCCGACAAGGCCGGGTTCGCGCAGGGCCTTCGCAATCTCCTCGATGCGTTTCCGGATCTCGAGACGAAGGTCGAAGATCTCGTGGTCGACCGCAATGCCGGCAAGGTGTGCGTGCGCTGGAGCGCGCGCGGCACGAATGCGGCGCGCTATCTCGGCGCGGGTCCGACACGGCGGATGACGGCGATCCGCGGCATCGAGATCATCGAGATCGTCGCCGGCCGCATCGTCCGACGCTGGGGCGAATGGGATATCGGCGAGCACACCGGTGCCTGAGGGGTCGTGCGCGGTGCCGGCCTGCCGGCTGGCGTCGATCGTCGAATGGCAAGGGTGGAGCATTTCCTGCCGGGTGGCTGCCGATCCGCACGAACGGATCGCAGCGCGCGGGCATGAAGGCATGCCGACTCGCGCCGCGGGAGATGTGTCGACGACGCGGCATTTGCACTGCATTCCGGCCAGCGCGGCCGTGCCGGGCACGAAGCATGTCGCGGAACCCACGGATCGCAAACTGTTCTGCCGGAGGAATCCCGCGTGAAGCTTGAATCGGTCCATCGCTCGCTCTACCTGGCCAATGCCACGGTCCTCATCACGCATCAGATCGACGCCGCGTTCTGGCATGAGTGGGAGCTCTTCGTGCTTCCGGGCGGGATCCAGCTGTTCCTGCTCCTCAATATGCCGATCGTCTTGCTCGTCATGCTCGGGGCGATGAAACTCGGTGCCGGCGCGCGCGCGGGCGTCGTCATCTCGTGGCTGCTCGTGGCGAGCGGGGCGTTCGCGGTCGTCTTCCATGGCGTCCATCTCGTGCGCGGCGATCCGGGGTTCCGGCTCCCGGTCTCGCTGGCCCTGCTCGGCGCGACGTTCGTGCTGTCCCTCGCCCAGGCGGCGTGCCTGCTTGCGTCGAGGCATCAGGCTCGAGCCGCGACAACGAATCGCGCGCGCTGAATCCTGTCGCCGGATCGGGTCGCGACCGGCGTCGCGCCTGCCGGGCGACGCGATGCCGGTGGCCTGTCATGCGACCGCGGTCCGTGGTGGAATCGAGCCGACGCCGATGCGCGCGGCAGACGATCATTGAACGCATGCACCCCGGAGGCCCATGGACCGCAATCTCTACAGGTCGCTCGCGCAGCGCGCATCGGATCATGTCGACGCAGGAGAGCACGAGAACGCGCTCGATGTCCTGCAGGTTCTCGTCGACAGCGACCTGCCCGACTTCGACAAGGCCATGATGTGGCTCAACATCGCCACCGTGCTCGACAGGATGGGGCGCCGTGATGAAGCGCTCGCGACGTATCCGCACGCGATCGAATGCGAGAGCCGGACCGACTCGTACTTCGCGACCCAGCAGCACGCGGTGTATCTTTCGCAGCTGGGCCGCTACGAGGACAGCATCGCCGTGTACGAATCGCTTCTCGCCCGTCCCGGTGTCACACCCGAAGATGCCGGGATTTTCCGCATGAACCTGCGCACGCTCGCCAAGCTCGCCGGGCGATGAAGCCCGCACGCTGCAACATTGCGCCACGTCGCGCATGAAGACCTCCGGTTTCACCGGCCTGGTGCTCGTTGCCGCGCTCTTCGTCGTGCTGTCGGGCCTGGCGATGCCGGATGTCGTCGCCTCGCATTTCGGCAGCTCGGGCGCGGCGGACGGCTTCATGCCGCGGAATGCGTACATCGGACTCATGCTCGTGCTCGTGATCGGTCTGCCTGCACTCGGCGTCGGCCTCGTGGCATGGATGCTCGGTCGACCGAACGCGCGGATCAACATTCCCGAGCGGGCATACTGGCTCGCACCGCAGCGTCGCGCCGCCACGCTCGAACGCATCGTCGCGGGCATGCGCGTCTTCACGGCCGTGCTGATCGTGTTCCTCTGCTACACGCACGGCCTCGTCGTCGTCGCGAACCGCAGTGCGTCACCGGCCTTGCCGGAGCCATGGTTCGTCGGCGGCCTGGCTGCGTTCATGCTGTTCGTGATCGTCTGGCTGGTCCGCTTCATGCGCGGCTTCCGGCGTCCCGATGCGCGGCACAAACGCGACCCCGGGTGACCCCGATGTCGAACCTGCTTTTCCTCGCCGCGATCCTGTCGGTCCTGCTCGGCCTCGCCCATTCGGTACTCGGCGAGAAATACATCCTCGTGCGCCTGTTCCGCCGCGCCGACCTGCCGAAGCTGTTCGGTGATTCGTGGTTCACGATCCGCACCCTGCGCTTTGCCTGGCATCTCACGAGCGTGCTCTGGTTCGGTTTCGCCGCGCTGCTCGTCCACGCCGGCCGCGGCGACCTGACCACGCCGGGAACCTTGCGCATCATCGGCATCACTTCAATCGCGAGCGCGGCGCTGCCGCTCGTCATCACGCGCGGGCGGCACCTGTCCTGGGTCGTCCTGCTCGCGATCGGCGCCATCGCGCTCGCCTGCGCCGACTGAAGCCACCCGCTGGCTTCAGGCCGTGATCCGGCCGACGAGCCGGCGCACCCACGGCGCAAGCAGGGTCACGGTCGGGAATGCAACCGGCCATGTGGTCAGGCAGCTCTTGAGCCATTGCGCGGCGAATCCGCCATGCAGGCCCTGGGTGATGAGGATGACGAAGGCCGAGACGAGGCTGACCATGATCGCGGACAGCAGCGCGCCGAACAGGATCGGGGAGTAGCGGGCGGGAACGTGCATTTCAGACTCCGGGGATGAGTGGGATGACGACGGCCGTCGCGTAGAGGCCGATTCCGAACACGAGATGGGTGAGCAGCGTGCGCAGCCGGGCTGCAGCGGGCCGCGGCGTGCGCTGCGCGGCGATGCCGAGGCCCATGCCGGGCTGCATGACGAAGAACGGCGCGACCACGCTGCCGAGCCCGACCAGCACGGCCGGACCCGGCGTCGGCGCGTCGATCCATGACGCCCCGAACAGCGCCGGCAACAGCGCCGCGAAGGCGATGCCGACGAAGTAGTGCATGGTCCAGCCGATGACGCGCTCGCCGCGTACGGGCGGTGCGCCGGCAATGCGCTCATGCCGGAAGGTGCCGGCCGCCATGTGCGCGAACCAGCGACCGACAAGGGCGTACTCGGGAAGCGGCGTGCCGTACAGGCGCGAACGCGCGAGCGCCCAGAGGTCGGTCAGCGCGGTGGCGCCGATGCCGATCGCAAGGGTCGAGGCGAAGGTTTGCATGGAACGCTCCCGCTTGCGCTGAAGGTCGATGCGGGGCAGATTGCCACTTCAAGTCGACTTCAAGTCAAGGGGTTTTCCGTGGATATTTCGGAGGTCGCGAAACGGTCCGGCGTGCCGGCCTCGACACTGCGCTACTACGAGGAAAGAGGCCTGATCCGTTCGGTCGGCAGGCAAGGCCTGCGGCGCGTTTTCATGCCGGCCGTGCTCGAGCGCCTGACCCTGATCGCTCTCGGTCGGTCGGCCGGCCTGTCGCTTGACGAGATCGCGGGCATGTTTGCCCCGGACGGAAAACCACGCGTCGACCGCCGCCTGCTCGCGCGCAAGGCGACCGAACTCGACGCGACGATCCGCAAGCTCGTCGCGATGCGCGACGGCTTGCGTCATGCCGCGGTCTGTCCTGCTCCGAGCCACATGGAATGCCCGACCTTCCGGCGCCTGCTCGGGCTCGCCGCCACGGGCTCGATCGGCGGACGCGGCAAGACGCTGCCCGCAAACGCATCACGCGGCAAGTCGCCGCGCAATCAAGGCAAAGGCTTGCAGGAAGACGCAAAGGGCCGAACACGGCCACGTTGAAAGTCGGCGCCGCAGTCGCATGCATCGGCGCGATTCAAGCGCGCGCCATGATCCCGACTTGCGGCACGATTGGGTCGCGGCCGGGGCCGCTCCTACGGGTGAGCGGTAACGTCGAACCCGGCATCGAAGAATGCGCGAGGAATCCGTAGCCCGGGCAAGGCCGCAGGCCGCACCCGGGGATGGCGTGGAGATCGGGGGGACGCGGCGATCTCGATGCAGAGCCCCCGGTGCGCTGCGCTTGCCCGGGCTACCTCACTTCGAGGAATCCGTAGCCCGGGTAAGGCCGCAGGCCGCACCCGGGGATGGCGTGGAGATCGCGGGGACGCTGCGATGTCGATGCAGAGCCCCCGGGTGTGCTGCGCTTGCCCGCGCTACCGAAGAACGGATCGCGGGGCCAGTGCGGGAACGGCGCGCAGGCTTCGAATCACGTGCTCAATGCGAATGCACCATCCCCGACTTCGGACAATGGCACGGCGCGGTCGGACCGTACTCGAGGCCGTAGGTGCGGCCGTCGCGGTGCTGCTGCCAGTAGAACTCTGGCGCCTTGCGCTGCTTGCCGCCGACTTCGGCCATGTCGGCGTCGACGTCGAACACGCGACCGTTGACCGCGACGTAGCGCGTGTCGATCGTCGAGCGGATGTCGTCGAGCGGATTCGTGTTGAGGACGACGAAATCGGCGCGCTTGCCCGCTTCCAGTGAGCCGATCTGTTTCGACAGTCCGATCAGGTCGGCACCATCGATCGTGGCCGCGCGCAGCGCTTCCCAGTTGCTGAAGCCGCCCTGGGTCAGCGACCAGGTTTCCCAGTTTGCCGACAGGCCCTGAACCTGGCCGTGGCCACCGACCGTGATGCGGATGCCGGCGTCGCGCAGTTTCTTGGCGGCCTTGGCGACTTCGACGTGGTAGTAGTCCCAGTCCGGCGCGGTCTCGCGACGGATCGCGCGCGCGTCGAGCGTCTCCTTCGGGAAGAAGCGGTTGAGCTTCCGGTCCTGCCAGACATTGTCGCGCGCATACCACCAGTATTCGCCGCTGAGACCGCCATAGCTGACGACGAGGGTCGGCGTGTTGCGCACGTCGGTTTCCTTCCACAGGTTGATCACGTCGGCATACAGCGGCGCGACCGGGATGTTGTGCTCGACGCTCGTCACGCCGTCGAGGACCATCGTCATGTTGTGGTTGAACGTCGAACCGCCTTCCTCGACGACCAGCATGCCGAGCTCGCGCGCGGCCTGGTTGACCTGCTGGCGCTGGTCGCGGCGCGGCTGGTTGTAGCTCTTCACGCTGAACGCACCGTTCGCCTGCATGCGGCGCAGGTGCGCACGCGCATCATCGAGCGAATTGATCACGGCCTTGAAGTCGCCATCCGCGCCATACAGGATCGTGCCCGTCGAGTAGATGCGCGGCCCGACCATCGCGCCGCTCTTGACCAGTTCGGCCTGCGAGAAAACGGTCTCGGTCGTCGCCGAGGGATCGTGCGTGGTCGTGATGCCGAACGCGAGGTTCGTGTAGTACGCCCAGTTCTGCTGCGGGACGACCCCGCTCGAGAAATGATTGACGTGCGCATGCACGTCGACGTAACCGGGAACGATCGTCTTGCCGGCGGCGTCGATGACGCGCGCATTGGCCGGAATCGCCACGTTGCCCGCGGCGCCGATCGCCTTGATCGTGTCGCCGTCGACGACGAGCACGCCGTTTTCGATCACTTCCTGCTTCGACTCGGCATCGGCCATCGTGACGAGGCGTGCGCCGGTGAACGCGAACACGTCGGACGGTGCGTCGACGTTCGCGCTGAGGCCGACATCGATGCCGTTGTCGCTGCCGGGTTTCGGCAGGTCCTTCGGCGCGCCGGGGACGAATGCGAAGCTGTCCTTCAGGTCGCGTGAATGGTAGGTGCGACCGACCATCCAGTGCAGCGACCTGGAATCGGCCGACCAGTGCAGGTACGAGCCGACGTCCTTGCTGACCGCGGTGACCGGGATCGCCTTGGTGTCCTTGGACAGTTCGACCATGCCGCCGGTCTGCGGCAACGGCGCGACGTAGGCGTTGAACAGTTCGGTGAACGCAACCCAGCGTCCGTCCGGACTGATGCTCACGAAATCGACGTACTTGAGATCGAACACGTCGCGCGGTTCGCTGCCGTCGATCGCGATGCTCTGCAGCTTCTTCTTGATGCCGCCGCCGGTCAGGAACGTGATGCGCTTGCCGTCGGCCGAGAACTGCGGGTCGCTGCCGTTCTTCGCGATGCGCCGCGCCTCGCCGCCGGCGGAAGGCATCACGTAGATGCCCTTTTCGCCGGCGTTGAGATTGCCGGTCAGCGAGGTGCCGGCCGTCTTCGCATAGACGATGCGCGTGCCGTCCGGCGACCACTTCGGCGCGTAGTAGAAGCCCGGCGCGGCCGTCACCGTGCGCGTGCGCCCGCTCGCGAGGTCACGCTCGACGATCGCGCCCTGATTCGCATCGGACCAGGTCGTGTACAGCAGCTTGCGTCCGTCCGCGCTGTAGCTCGGCTGGTATTCGGAATGCGTCGTCTCGGCCGTCAGGCGCTGCGGCGTGCCGTTCGGCAGCGCCTTGGTCCACAGTTGGCCGAGCGCGTGGAAAACGAGCGTCTTGCCGTCCGGGCTCGTGGCGACGTCGCGGATCATCTTCGGCTCGAAGCGACCCGACTCGATCGTCTGCTCGAAACGCAAGGGCTGCGCGAGCGTCTGCTCGACCTCGGCGCGGAACGCGATCGCGGTCGGCGTGCCGCTCGCCGCATCGACGCGCCAGAGCTTGCCCTTGGCCCAGATCACGATCTGCTTCGAATCAGGCGTCCACGCGTAGTTCGCATAGGGTCCGAAGATCGCCCAGGCTTCCTGCAGGTCGTGCGAGAGACCGTCCCAGAGCGGACGCACTTCGCCGGTCGCAAGGTCTTGGACGTGCAGCACGCTGTTCTCGCGCACGCGCTTGACGAAGGCGAGCGACTTGCCGTCCGGCGACGGCTGCGGGCGCACCGCGCCACCCGGCGTGCCGATCATCGTCTCGCTGTCGCCGGTTTCGCGGTCGAGGCGCTTGATCGCGTAGATCACGTCATGCGGGTTCTTGTTGTACTGGAAGAACGGACCGGGGCTGACGTCCTCGGAGTAGTACACATAGCGCCCGTCGGCGCTGACCGCGGGTTCGCCGAGATCCTGCTGGTCGTTCTTCTGCTTGGTCAGCTGCAGGCCGGCGCCGCCGCTGCGGTGGTACATCCACAATTCGCCGGCACCGAGCGAGCGCTGGCCGGTGAAATGCTTGCGCGCGACGAGGAACTGGCCGTCCGGCGTCCAGGAAGGGTTGTTGGTCAGGCGGAAGTCTTCCTTCGACACCTGCGCAGGCGTGCCGCCGTTGACGGCGACGCGCCAGATGTTGTTGCCACCGCCGCGATCGCTCGTATACGCAAGTTCCTTGCCGTCGGGCGAGAAGCGTGGCTGCACGTCCCACGAGGCGCCGCTCGTCACGCGCTTCGCGGTACCGCCGGAGAACGGCAGCAGGTAGAGGTCGCCGAGCAGGCTGAATGCGATCTGCCTGCCGTCGGGACTGACGTCCAGATCGAGCCAGGTGCCTTCCTCGACCGTGAAGCGCACGGTCTTCGCAGCCTTGCCATGCGCCGAGTTGACGTCCCATTTCGCGGGCTCGTCCTTCTTCCTGTCGTCGGGTTTGGCGGCAGCGGTCGTGAACGCCGGCACGAGCAGCGCGGCCATGACGGAAAGCACAAGAGGACGAAAGCGCATGCGGATCTCCCGGAGTCGAATCCGCGATCCTAGGACGAAACAGGCGGGTTTCGCACGGGACGAAAGTCCCGGTGGCATCATTGCGTCGAAGCCGCCGCGGCCGCGACCCGGCGGGTGCGGACGGGGTCCGGCGCACTTCATGGTTTGCGGAACGGAGGAGTCGGCTTTGCCACTGCGCACGCTCGCGGCCTATGCCTGGGCCAGCCCGAACACGCTGATCGGCTTGCTCGTCGGTGTGGCCGTGCTCTGTTGCGGCGGCCGGATGCGCGTGCTGCGCGGTGTGGCGGAATTTTCCGGCGGCCTGCTCGGCACGGTCTGCACGGCGATGCCGAAGCCGCTGCGCTTCAGTGCGATCACGCTCGGGCATGTGATCCTCGGCGTCGGCCCGCATGCCCTGGACATGGCCCGCGAGCACGAACACGTGCATGTCGGCCAGTACGAACGCTGGGGGCCGTTGTTCGTGTTCGCCTACCTCGGCTCGAGTGCGTGGCAGTTGCTGCTCGGACGCAATCCGTATCGCGACAACATCTTCGAACGGCAGGCGTACGCCGCGGACGCGCTGCCGCGCGCGTGTCGAAGCGAACAGGCGCGATAGCCGGGTCTCGGGGCGCTCGCCGTCGGGCGAGGTCAGCTTACGTCGCGCAGTTTCCAGTGGCGCCCGATCAGCAGGTCGAGGCGGTGCTTGACGATCGCGTGCGGCAGCGTGGTCGTGACCGTGATCTCGGAACGGTTCGAGGCAAGTGAACCATTGACCGTGGCCGCCGGATCGGTCGCGCCGGAGGCCGGATCGACGTCGTCGGGTTCCTCCTGGGCCGCGCGCCAGCGTTCCCACAGGCCGGGTTCGCGCAAGGCCGCCTGCAGCACCCTCGCGAGTGTCTCGGGCGAGACGCCGTCAAACGAAAAAGCCGGGTCGTCGCCGCGTGCATGGGCGAGGTCGTCGATCGTGAAAAAGAAGCGTTGGGGGGCCATTGGCATTCTCCGCGGGTTTCAGCGAGTCTAAACCGCGCGCCGCATCGCAGGGCGGGCGCGGCGAAGCGCGGTCAGGCGTCGCTCATTTCACGTGCAGGCGATCCGCCGCCGGTGCGACGTGCGTGAGGACCTCGAGCAGCGGGGCCGGCAGGCGTTCGCGCAAGGTCTGCACGTTCTCGTCGAAACGTGCCATCGCAGGATCGATCGGGTTCGCGATCCAGCCGACGAGGCGACAGCCGTCCGCCGCGATCGCGCGCGCGCTCAACAAGGCGTGGTTGATGCAGCCGAGCCGCATGCCGACCACGAGCACGACATCGAGGTCGAGCGCGTGCACGAGATCGGCCTGGCTCAGCGATTCGCCGAGCGGCGCGGCCCAGCCGCCGACGCCTTCGACGACGAGCGCGTCTGCCAGTGCGGCAAGGCGTCCGTATGCGGCCTCGATGCGCGCAAGCTCGATCGTCGTGCCGGTGTCGCGCGCGGAGATGTGCGGCGCGATCGGGTCGGCGAATGCATACGGATTGACGTCGGCGTAGGCAGGTGCGAATGCACTCGCGCCGCGCAGGATCTCCGCGTCATCGTTGCGCAGGCCCTGCGCGGTCATGCGGCAGCCGCTCGCGACCGGTTTCATGCCGAGCGCGCGCACGCCACGCGCGCGCAGCTGGTCGAGCAGCATCCGGCTGACCCAGGTCTTGCCGATGCCGGTGTCGGTGCCGGTGATGAAGCGCGCGGTGGTTGGCATGCGGATCGAGCATAACAGCGGGCCTGGCAGGAGCGGACGCGGCCGCGACCCAGCCCGTGGCAAGCGTGGGTCGCGCCCGGGTGCGCTCCTACAGAAGCACGCCGCAGGATTCGAAGACTGTTGCGGCGTCGCGGCGCTGTCGTAGGAGCGGCCCGGCCGCGACCCAGCTCGCGGCAAGCGTGGGTCGCGCCCAGGTGCGCTCCTACAGAAGTACGCCGCAGGATTCGAAGACTGTTGCGGCGTCGCTGCGCTGTTGCAGGAGCGGAGCCGGCCGCGACCCAGCCCGCGGGAAGCGTGGGTCGCGCCGCGGTTCGCTCCTGCAAGAGCGCGTTGATGCCGCTATTGCGCGGTACCGGTTGCACGGACCATGAACGCGCCGGGCAAGGGATTCACCGGATCGTTGTTGCGCACACCGAACGGTGCCGATGCGAGGTTGTTGATCACGGCGGCGATGTCGGGGGCATAGAAGAACCACGAATCCTGGCCCGAGGCATTGCGATCGACGCGCGCAGGCCGGTCGGCGCCGCCGTCGAGTTTCGCGCTCGCGCCGACGAAGAACGCGCCGCTGACGGCGGTCGGCGGGATCGTGACCGTGTAGAAATTGTCGTTGAACACGTCCGGTGTGGCCTGCACCGAGGCGAGCAGGGTCGCGTTGCGTGGATCGGTATCGGCATCGGGATCGTCGAGCAGCCAGAACGTGACCGGACCGTTCGCGAGCGACGGGAAGGTCGGCCCGAACGCGACCGAGATGCGCGTGATGACCTCGCCACCGGGCTGGGTCAGGTAGTAGTTGCCCCACAGCATGTCCGGATCGAACGAGGATGGCGGGCCCTGGTTCGTGTCGCCGTCGCCATCGTCCTGGAGGTAGGTGACGAGCACGTCGAAGCCATCGCTGAAGATGCGGTCGACACCCGATTCCACTGCGCCGATATCGGTCGCCGCGCCGAGGGTGCGCGGAAAGCCCGCGCCGCGCTGGTCGAATTCGAGCGCGCCGGCGTTGTTGCCGGCGTCGCGTGCCGGACTCGTCGCGGCGAGCGCATGCGTGCGCGTCGGCCCGCCGTTCACGGCGAGCGGCAACAGCTGCGGATTCGTGGCCAAGGTATCGGCCGGCAATGCGAGCGCGCCGGCCGCGACGATCAGGTTGTCGGCACCGCTCACGTTGAGCGTGCCGGTCGCGGCGAGGTCGGCGGGTAGCGACGCACCGGTGCCGGCAGCATTGCCGGCGACGATCGAACTCTGCAGCGTGAACGTCAGGTTGTCGAAGCCATCGAGCGCGAACAGCACGCCGCCGCCGCCCGCGCTCGCCGTGTTCTGCGTGACCGTGCTGTTGGCTAGGGTCAGCGGCCGCGCGCTCGAAATCCCGGCGCCGCTCGCGGCCGAATTGCCCGAGATCGTCGAGTTGCGCACGGTCAGGGTCGAACCGGGATCGCCGTAGACACTGAACACCGACTTGAACAGGCCGCCACCGCGGCCATCGGTCGTGTTCGTGTCGATCGTGCTGTCGAGGATCACGCTATCCTTGCGCACGAAGATTCCGCCGCCGATCGCCTGTTCGCCGGTTCCGGTTGCCGTCGCGCTGTTGCCGCTGATCGTGCTGCGCGTCGCACTGAGGTCGCCGCGCACGTAGGCGCCGCCGCCGGCGGTCAGGTAGGTCGGGCCGTCGTCGCCGATCACCGAGGTGACCGTGTTGCCACTGATCGTGCTGTCGACAAGGCTGAGATCGCCACTGACATAGGCGCCGCCACCGATCGCGACATTGTCGCCCGCGGCCGAACTCGAGGACCCGCTGATCGTGCTCTCGATCATCGCGAGATCGCCCGAGACGCTGACCGCACCGCCGAACGTCAGCGGTCCGCCGTTGCTCGCATGGCAGTCCTCGATCGTGACGCGGGTCAGGGTGACATCGCCCGACGAGTCGATGCAGCTCGCGAGGCCATGCGTGTAGTTGCCGTTCGCGATCGTCAGGTCGCGCAATGCGAGCTGACCGAGGCCGACCTGGAACGCGCCATGGGCGAGGAAGCGCGCACCGTTCGCATCGATCGTGAGCAGGTCGCGGCCCGGGCCGACCAGCGTGAGATCGTTGATCGGGTGATCGCCGAGCACGCTGATGTCGATCTCGCCCGCGGTCAGCGTGATCGTGCTGCAGGTCAGCGCGCTCATGTCGATCGTGTCGCCCTCGCCGGCGCCCGCGATGACGTTTCGCAGCGTGCCGGGATCGGCATCGTCGCTGCAACTCGTCACCGGCAGGTTCGCGCCGCCGCGCGGCGGCTTGCGCGGTTCGGCGCGCAGCAGCACGCCGGCATTGCGCAGCCGACGCTGTTCGAGCCGCATGGCATGGCGCGCGGTCGACGCGGACATGCCTTCCGCGGCAGTCGCTGGAACGGCGAACGCCATGCTGCCGACGCCGAGTGCGCTGGCCAGGCATGCGGCGAGGCTCGTGCGGACGGGCCGCGGCTTCATGGATCGATTCATTGGCGGTTTCCTTCGTGCGTTCAGGGCGACGAACGATCCCGATGGTAACGCCAGGCCCGCGCCGCGACGTGAACCGGGCCACGCACCGCGACATCGGGCATGCCGCCCGTGCGAATGGCGGTTAGAATGGCGATCGATCCATCGCCTGCGCAAAGCCGATGACCTTCAACGCCACGCCGATCCACGCCGCGAGCAAGTCCGCGTTGTACGCGGAACTTGTCGAGCAGGCGCGCGGCTTGCTGCACGGCGAAAATGACCGCATCGCCAACGCGGCGAACTTCGCCGCACTCGTCTGGCATGCCCTGCCGGCGATCAACTGGTGCGGTTTCTATTTCTTCGACGGGCGCGAACTCGTCGTCGGCCCGTTCCAGGGCAAGCCGGCCTGCGTGCGCATCGCACTCGGCAAGGGCGTCTGCGGCACCGCGGCCCGGACGCGCGAGACCCAGGTCGTTGCCGACGTGTTCGCGTTCCCCGGCCATATCGCCTGCGACGCCGCATCGCGTTCCGAGATCGTCGTGCCCTTGCTCGAAGGCGAGCGCCTGATCGGCGTGTGGGACGTCGACAGCCCCGAGCCGGGTCGTTTCGACGAGGACGATCGCGTCGGCATGCAGGCCCTGTGCGACGTATTCATGCGTTCCCTCGAAAGCCGGGAATCCGCCAGCGAGAGGATGCAGGCATGAGCCGGGGTGATGTGAAGATCCGCAACGTGGGACCAAAATCGGCCGCGTGGCTGCGCCAGGTCGGCGTGCGGACGCTCGAGGATCTCGTGCGCGTCGGCCCGGTCGAGGTGTTCCTCAAGGTCAAGCGCGCGGGCTTCCGCCCGAGCCTCAACCTGCTCTACGCGATGGCCGGTGCGATCGACGATTGCCACTGGACCGATGTCGCCGAGGAACGCAAGGCCGCCCTGATCGGCGAGCTCGAGGCCGCGGAAGCGGTCAATCCGATCAAGTCGCGCTGGGACAAGGCCGCCGATCGCAGCGCACGCAACGACGGCGACGGCGCGCAGCCTGCAGGCGATGGCGAGAGTGATGGCGACGGCTTCGGCGATGGCGACAGCGGCGTGCGCGAACTGACCGGCACGTCGAGCGACTTCGATTCGTAGCAGGCCAGGGTCAGCGTCATTTCCGGGATCGGCGAGATGACGCGGACAGGATGGGCCCCCCGAAAATCGACCCGGGCCGCATGCCCTCAGCCGCGATCCTGGCGGCCGTTGCGCACCACCGCGATCTCGCGCGCATCGTCGCGCCAGCGCGGCGTTGCGCGGATTGCCGGCAGCACGCCGGCCGGCTCGTCGACGAGGCTCCACATCGCGAGATGCTCGGTATTCATGAATCGCTGGTCGATGACCTGCTCCATGAAACGCTGCAACGGCGTGTAGAAGCCACGCGTGTCGAGCAGGATGATCGGATTGAAGTAGAGGCCGAGGCGCTTCAGCGTGAGCGCCTCGAACAGTTCCTCGAGCGTGCCGCAGCCGCCCGGCAGCGCGACAACCGCATCGGATCCGGTCAGCAGGCGATGCTTGCGCTCGCGCATGTCCTCCACGAGTTCCAGCCGGGTCAGGCCCGGGTGGCCCCATTCGAGGTCGGCCATGAACTTCGGCAGGATGCCGATCACCTCGCCGCCCTTCGACAACGCGCCGTTCGCGACAGCGCCCATCGAGCCGGCCGAACCACCCCCGTAGACGACCGTGCATCCGGCTTCGGCGAGCAGGGCGCCGAGCTCGAACGCGACCGCGTGGTAATGAGGATCGCATTCCTGGCTCGAAGCACAATAGACACAGATGCGCATGCGCGGTATCCACAATAGGGAGGCGCGCATTGTAAAAGAATGGGGTCAGAGTCATTTTCCGGAGGCAGCAAGTCCACACCGACGGATGCGGACCCACCGGAAAATGACTCTGACCCCATTTCCCATGGCCTCCGGAAAATGACTCTGACCCCATTTCCCATGACCCCATTCCCGTGACCCCATTTCCCACCTTCGTACGCTGGCGCATCCTCGGCCTGCTCGGCGCGCTGAGCTTCACCTCGTACCTGCTGCGCGGAAACCTGTCGATCGCGGCGCCGGCCATGATGGCCGACCTGCATCTGAGCGAGATCCAGTGGGGCTGGGTGATGTCGGCGTTCCCGCTCGGCTATGCGCTGTTCCAGTTTCCGGGCGGCGTGTGGGGCGG
>CAZPLY010000007.1:0-151101 GCA_964587775.1 uncultured Dokdonella sp. | reverse complement strand
CAATGCGCTTGCCCTGTTTGGCCGCATATTCGATTTCCCAGTTCACCCAATCGCTGTTCTTGGTTTGGGGAGAGACATAGCAAATGAACACCCCAGCCCAATTGATGGCAGGCGCAAGGATCTGCGTCTTTATGTAGTGCTCATCAGTGGCATTGTTGAACTTTCCTGTATGGATCGAGGAATCCCGGACCTCCAGACCTTTCGGAGCCAACAAATCCTTGAGCTTCTGGAGCCCATGATCGTCCTTATGGACATGGCTGATGAATACATTCCTTTTGTCTGCCATCTGTCACCTCCATGGTTTTGCATGTTTTGAAGATCGTAACCGGGTTTGTGGCTGGTGCAGTAGGGGCTACTGGCCAGCTTGCTCGCTTAAAGAATTGCCTGTAGTCCCTTGTCGGCGATGACGTTGAGCAGCTTGAGGGTCGGCCCGGTGGGATGGGTTTCGCCTTGCTCCCACTTGCGCACGGTCGAGGCCGACGTGTGCAAATGAAGAGCAAACACCGGCTGGCTGAACTTCAAGGCTTCGCGCAGACGTTTGATGTCGGCAGCACTGAGTTGCCGCACCGGCGGCGGACAGATCGCGTCGAACTCGCGCATCGTCACCTTGCTGATCGCTCCCGCTTCGTGGAGCGCAGCCAAGTCGCCACGCAGGGATTCAATGATCTTGCTCACAATGCACCTCCAATAACGCGCCCGACCGCAACGCCTTCGACAAAGCCTCCGCGGACAGTTCCAGAAACACCTTACCGGCGAACTGCAGCGCCTTCTTCTCGTCTTGCGTGATGTTCGCCTTGTCGCTCTTGGGGAACCCATGCAGGAACACGTAGCGGCTACCGATGCGGGCCGACAGCAGCGTGCGGTAACCACCGCTCTTGCCGCTGCCGGGGCGTGCAAC
Organism: uncultured Dokdonella sp.; assembly: GCA_964587775.1. GTDB lineage: Bacteria > Pseudomonadota > Gammaproteobacteria > Xanthomonadales > Rhodanobacteraceae > Dokdonella. The sequence continues at coordinate 150,203 of CAZPLY010000007.1, read as the reverse complement.
CCGCTTCTTATAGAGGAAGCCGCCCAAGTCCGCTTCAATCAGACCGCTTTCCATCTCCTGAACCGCTTTGCACAAGGCGGCATCAGGCAGCTTCTCGCTTGCCTGCCACCGCGCAAAGTCCTTTCGCTTGAGAACGCGCTTCATCTTGACCTCCAAACTATACCCGAAACGGGTACACTTTTCCAGACCCCCGCGCGATGCCCGGGCGGGGAGGGTCGCTGGGCAGATTGTCGTGACAGCGATACGACAATCTGGGCCGACAGGGCTGACCGCTGGCCACTGGTCATGTGGTCACCTCTTTCGGCTCCTGGCGCATGCCGATGACCGACTTGCGCCGGCTGGCCACCAATTCGGCCGCCTTACGTACCGGGTCGTCCTCGGTGTGGACGTAGCGCATGAACATCGCCACGGTCTTGTGCGCTGTCAGCGCCATGCCGACCTTGACCGGGATGCCGGAGTTGGCAATGTCGGTCGCTGAGCGGTGGCGGATGCCGTGGGTGCCGACCTTCGGTACGCCGGCGCGATCAAGGATGCGGCGCCATGCCTGGTAGTAGGAATGGGGGCCGAGTGGTTTGTCGTGATCGTTGATGGCTGGACAGATGTAGGGCGATTTGCCATAGCGAGGTGCGTTCGTCAGCAGCCGACGGGCTTCCTCGCTCAACGGCTTCGACATATCGCCCGTCTTGCTGTCCGGCCAGACAACCCGGCCATTGGGCAAGTCGAGCCAATCCCACTGCAACAGCAGGATTTCCGACATGCGGGCCGCGAACTCGAATTGCAGCCGGACAGCCAGCAGGTGGATCGGATGCTCCAGTTCCTCGGCCTCGGCCTTGTCCAGATAGGCGAACAGCTTGACCATCTGTTCGTCGGTGATGAGGCGGGTCGAGCCTTTCTCCGGGTACTTGGGCACGTGGCGGCAGGGATTCGAGCCGTCGGGCCGGTAGCCCCACAGCTCGGCCAGGTTGAACATCTTGCGGACAAGCGACAGCACGCGATTGGCCTGCGTCGGAGACTTCTCCATGCGCTTCATCAGCGCGGTGATGTCGTGGCGTGTGACCTCGTGAACCTTCTTGCTGCCGAAGGCCGGGATGACGAAGCTGTCGATCTGGTACTGGTAGCCGGCCTGCGTGCTGGGCTTGTTGTGCGGCCTGGAGTGGTCGTCCATGAACCGGCCGCACAGCTCCTTGACCGTCGGCGCCTTGCGGGCCTCGGCCTTGTCGAGTCCGGGGTCGCCGCCGCGCCGGACTTCGGCCAGCCAGTCTTGTGCCAGCGATCGGGCCTGTTCGACCGTCAGCTCGCCGAACTGGCCGAGGGCGGGCTTGCGCCGCACGCCGGAGTTCGTGCGGTACTGAACCATAAAGACCTTGCGGCCCGTTGGTGTTATCTTGCACAAGAAGCCCGGAACGAGCGTATCCCGGAGTTCCACGTCGCAGGTTTGCGCCTGCGCCGTGTCAACGACGGACTTGGTGAGTTTGATCTTTGCCATGAGGTGCTCCTGAAAGGCCCCGATTCCAGGGGCCGGCTAGGAGCCAGGCGGAGGGGAACCGGGGCGGTTTGCATCGCGCACCGGGATATGATCGAAGGCATTGGTCTGGCGGAAAACCTGCTACAGCAAGCCTCATCCAAGTCCAGCGTTAGCACGGTGCGGATGCCATGCTCTGGCTTAAAATCCCTCGGCCGCGAGGCCATGCGGGTTCGACCCCCGCCCCGGGCACACAGGACCAGGAACCACAGGCCTCGCGGATGCCGAACGGCGCCGCACGCGACCTGCGTCGAGCTCAGCCCGGAAGCGGCGATCCCCGAGCTAGTCCGCCCGCACCGGCACGCGTGCCGGTCCCGGCCGTGGCGACCGACGAACGATCAGCTTGCCGCCGCGCGTGCCCATACGCGTTCAAGCACTTCGCCGAGGTCCGGATCATTGCCGGCGCGTGCGATGTCCGCGCCGGCTGCAGCGTAGACGTAGAGATCGGCGATGCCGGGCTGGGTGGGCCAGGCGTCGTCGGCAGGAACGGGGTTCAGATTGAACGGAATGCAGATGAGGGAAAGATTCTTGATGGACACGGATAGCTCGTTGGCCTGGGAATGCGTCGACGCGCGCGTTGGCGCTCCAGCTCGGCGCGGCACGCGGTAACAGCAAGTTCGGGGCCAAACCCGTGGTGTCGACGCGAACGCGCCGAGGCCGTGCAAGCCGCCGGCCAGGTGGCGGCGATCGGCCGATTGTGACAACGCGCGCCGGGCGCGGCGTGCGCCCGCAATCGAGCGCGCGCGCGGATCAGTCGCGTTCGGCCGCCTCTTCCCGGCCCTGCTGGCGGATCAGCGCTTCCTGGCGGGCATCCTCGATCGCGAGATGGATCGCATCGAGATCGACGCTGTGTTCGTCGAATTCGAACTTGCCGGTCAGCACGCTGTCGGGTGCGAGCTCGCCTCGCTCGTAGAGCGCCCACATTTCCTCGCCGAAATGGCTCTGCGCGAGCTCGTGCGCGAAGCGCGCGAGGCTGTCGCGGATGTTGTGGACGTCGCGCAGCAGCATCGCACGCGCCGCGTTGTTGCCTGCCGCGCTGACGACCTGCGGAAAATCGATCAGGACCGGACCGTCCGGCGCGATCAGCACGTTGTATTCGGAGAGGTCGCCATGGATCAGGCCAAGGCACAGCATGCGGACGACGTCGCGCACGAGCATCGCGTGGCAGGCGAGTGCATCGTCGCGCGACAACTCGACTTCAGCGAGCCGCGGCGCGTTCCCGCCATCGGCATCGGTGACGAGTTCCATCAGCAGCACGCCATGGTAGTGGCCGCGCGGTCGCGGCACGCGCAGGCCGGCCGCGGCAAGCTGATAGAGGACCTCGACCTCGGTGTTCTTCCAGGCCGTTTCCTGCTCGCGGCGGCCGTACTTGCTGGCCTTGCCGATCGCGCGTGCCTGGCGGCTGCCGCGCACCTTGCGGCCTTCCTGGTACTGCACGCGCGCCTGGAAGCTCCGCTGTGCCATGTCCTTGTAGACCTTCGCACACAGCACCTCGTCGCCTGCGCGCACGGTATAGACCGATGCTTCCTTGCCGCTCTTCAACGGGCGCAGCACCTCGTCGATCGCGCCATCGTCGATCAGCGGCTGCAGGCCCTTCGGGATCTTCATGCTTGGCCACGGCTTGTCAGGGAACCCGACATTATGCGGCAGGCACGGCGCCCACGGCGATCGTGTCGCTCAGCCGTGCGCGACCGGCAGGCGCCAGCCATAGCGGATGGCCATGAAACGCAGGCCGAAACACAGGCCGGCGGCGAGTGCCGTGACCGGCACGCCGGGCAACTGCAGCTCGTGGCCGATCACGAGCACGGTCGCGCCGGCGAGCGCCGCAACCGCGTACAGGTCCGAGCGCAGGACGACCGGAATCTGGGCCACGAGGATGTCGCGCATGATGCCGCCGCCGATGCCGCTCAGCATCCCGAGCAGGATCGACGACACCGGATCGAGTCCGAAGGCCTGCGACTTCGCGGCACCGGTCACCGCGAACAGGGCCAGGCCCGCTGCATCGAACATCTGCACCGGATTGCGCAGGCATTCGATCGTCTTGTAAAAGAAGAACGTGAGGAGTCCGGCCGCGCAACTGACCGCGATGTAATGCCAGGTCGCGAGTGCGGCAGGCGGGGTCGAGCCGATCAGGAGGTCGCGCGCGATGCCGCCCGAGACGGCAGCGGCGAAAGCGAGCACGAGCACCCCGAACAGGTCGAGCTTGTTGCGCACGCCGACTGTCGCGCCGCTGATCGCGAACGCGAACGTGCCGATCAGGTCGAGCGCGGAGAACAACTGGTTCACGAGGACTCCCGGATGCGACGACGAGCATGCCGCAAGCGGTCCGTGGCGGGCAACCGGTCGGCCCGCGCGATGTCGTCGCGCGCCCTGTTCCGGGCGTCCGGCCCCTTGCCGTCCGGCTCAGCTCCGGCCGGCCGCGAAGAACATCAGGTAGACGAGACGGCCGTTCGCGAGGCTGTCGCCGAACGCCTCGCCAGCCGTGTGCCACAACCACGGACGCAGCAGGACAAGGCGGTTGAAGCGCATCGGAACATGCATCGTGCGCTCCCACTTCGCATCATCGACGCTGTCCTTCTCGATGATCTCGCGATGCATGTGGTCCATCGAACTGTAGCCGCGCGCAGCAAGTTCGGCACGGTCGATCGGCGCGCGGTCGGTCCCGGTCGGCAGGTGGCGGAAGAAATCGGTGCCGCCGCGACAATCTTCAGGACGACTCAGGTACAGGATGCCCGACCAGTACGACGGGTCGATGTGGACGCGCGCCCTGCCCTCGTCGGCGGCGAGCGTGATTCGGCATTTCGCGTGCGATTGCAGCGGTGACATCAGGGCAAGCGGCTCGCCGACCAGGCGCGAAACCTGCGCCACGAGGCCGTCGATCTCGATCCGCTCGAGCGAATTGCGCCCGGGGAACGCGCCCTTGAGGTCGGGATAGGTCAGGCGCAACGCGGCGTTGCGCAGGTCGTGGGCATTGTCGAGGAAATCGTCGACGACGATCAGGGTGGTGGGCATGGCGCCCAGCCTGACACGCGAGGCCTCGGCGGTTCAATACGCCGGATGTGTCAGCGCAGCTGGCTGTCCTTGCTGCCACGCCGGTTGAAGCCGCCGGCACTCGCGTGCTCGCGATCTTGTACGTCCTGGCAGGCCACACACAGGCGTACGCCCGGCACGGCCTTGCGCCGCGCCGGCGGAATCTTCGCATCGCATTCCTCGCAGCGCGTGCGACCCGGTCCGCGCGCGAGCTGGCTGCGCGCGCGCTTGATCGCGTCCTCGATCGTCGCGTCGATCTGTTCCTGGACCGCTCCGTCGCCGGCCCAACCGGTTGCCATGGCAAACCTCCGTGGATCTTCTGGCTCGTCCCGATATGCGGTCGGCGCGGTCGCTTGCAACGGGACTCGGCGCGAGCTGACCGCTGCGATGCCTTCAGGTCGCGCCGCCGGCCGGAACGTCGTCGGCACGGTCCGGATATGCCACCGCGCCCGCCGCGACGACGGCGCCGCGTGTCAGCGTTGCCGGCACGACCTTGTGCGGGCCCATGATGTGGAAGACCGCATGCCCGCGCGCGAGCAGATGGTCGGCGATGATGCGTCGATGGCAGCGCCACCAGACGGCTTCCGCGCACATCAGCACGCAGCGCTGGCGGCGCGCGCGATCCTCGAGTTCGCGCAGGCCCTGTTCGAAGGCCGCCGTCTGCGCGTAGCGCGCGTAGTTCCTGAAACCGCGGTGGGTCCAGAACGTACCGTCTCCGGCCTCGTCGGCCGGACCGGCGGCGCGCCGCCCGCCGAGGGCGAGCGCATGCCAGTAGTCGATGCCGGCGCCCGCCAGCGCGTCGCGCAACGGCTCCGCGTTGAAATGCGGAAACGTCCTCGAACCCGGCAGGCGGCGGACATCGACGACGCATGCGATCCGGGAAGCCTCGAGCAGGCCGAGGAACCCGTCGATCGTGCGCGTCGAGTGGCCGATCGTGAAGAATGTCGCGGGTGGCGTGGGCATCGCAAGACGGTTCCAGTGTGCCTGCATGATGCCGCGTCCGCGCAGCACATGGCTGTGCGCGCGCGTCCGCGTTCAGCTTCGATTGCCGTTGCGGGGCGGGGCTTGGCCGATCACGCGACGGAACGGCGGCAGCGCGTCGAGGATGCGACCGCCATAGCGGCGCGTCAGCAGGCGCGAATCGAGGATGATGACGCGGCCGCGGTCGTCGGGGCTGCGGATCAGGCGACCGGCGAATTGGGTCAGCATGCGCAGCGCATGCGGAATCGCGATCAGGTTGAATGCATCGAGGCCACGACTCTCGAGCCACTCGCTCATCGTCGCGGTCTGCGGGTCGGTCGGCACCGCGAACGGCACCTGGGTGATGACGACAGTCGTGCACGCATCGCCGGGGAGGTCGAGGCCCTCGCCGAACGAGTTGAGCCCGAACAGGACCGAGCCGAGGCCGGCCGCGACGCGCCGCATGTGCTCGGTGACGAGCTCGCTCTTGTTGCCCGTGCCCTGGACGAGCGCGCGGATGCGCAACGGCGGCGGCAGCAGCTCGGCCACGCGCTCCATCTTCCAGCGTGATGTGAACAGCGCCATCGAGCCCTTGCCCCAGTCGAGCTCGCGTTCGAGGTACAAGGCAACTTCGCGCGCGTGCGCCTCGCGATCGTCGGGCGTGACCGGGAACGCCGGGACGACCAGTTCCGCCTGGCTGGGCAAGTCGAACGGCGAGCCGAGCGCGACCAGCTCGGCGTGTCCGGGCAGGCCGGTATCGACCGCCAGCGCATCGAAACTGCCGCCGCCGGTCAAGGTCGCCGACGTCATGACGACCGCGTCGACCTCGTCCCAGAGCAGGCGGCGCAGGACCTGTGCCGCGGAGACCGGCGAGCCATGGCAGACGAGTTCGCCGGCCTGCGTCCCGGTGAGCCAGCGCGCCATCGGCGCCTGACCGGGCTCGTCGGTTCGACGCCAGCCGCTCCAGAGCGCATGTTGCTGCTCGATCATGTCGAGGGCGATGCCGAGGTTGCGTTGCAGGCGCTGGCCGGCGGCATCCTCGGGCTTGAGCCGGGTGATCCGCTGGTTTGCCGCGGACAGCCAGTCACGCAGGGCCGCCGTGTCGTCGACGAGCGCGCCGATCGCGGGCATCCAGTCGGAAGGCAGGCGACCGTTCGGGGCGCGCCACAGCGCATCGCGGGCCTGCGCGTCGGGCCGCCAGGCAAGCTGCAGTTGCGCGTGGAACGCCTTGAGTGCGCCGGCGATGCGGGTCGCCAGTTCGATCGCGTCGGCGAGCGACAGGCCTGCGATCGCGCCCTTGTCGATGAGCCGAAAGGTCGCCGCGATGAGGAACTGCAGCCGGCCCGTGCGCGTGGCCATGTCGAGCAACGGCAGGTTCGACGCGCCCTGGTCGATCGCGACGCCGGCGACACGATGACCCTCGTCGAGCACGAGCAGCATCTCGCCGGGTGGCGCGATCAGCGGCTGGCCGCCGTCGTTGTCGCCGAGGGCGAGTGAAGCCAGCAACAGGGCATGGTTGGTCACGACGATGCGCGCCTCGCGTACCTCGAGGCGGGATTTCAGCACCGGGCAACGCGCCGCATGCGCGCAGCGCCTGCCCGTGCAGGCCGATGCGGGAGTCGTGATGCGCATGCGCAGGGTCGCCGGAACCGGCTCCGGCGCGCTGTCGAGGTCGCCGTTCCACTGTCCGCTGCTCCAGGCCTGGTCTAGGCGACGCGCGGTCTCGACGTCGCCTGCGGCGAGCGGTCGCTCGTACAGTGGTTCGTGGCCTTCGAACATCGGCTCCTGCGCTGCGCCGGCCTGCAGTTCGACGGCATTGCGCGTGCACAGGTAGCGCGTGCGTCCCTTGGCAATGGCGACGCTCGCCTCGATGCCGGTCGCGGCGAGGAATGCCGGGATGTCACGCTCGACGAGCTGCGACTGCAGTGCAACCGTGCCCGTGCTGATCACGAGCTTCCGGTTCGCCGCGAGCGCGATCGGCACGCCGGCGGTCAGGTAGGCGAGGCTCTTGCCGACGCCGGTCGGCGCCTCGACGATGCCGACCCCGCCCGGATGACCGAGTGCGCGCGAGACGATCGCGATCATCTCGCTCTGCACGCGCCGTGTCGTGAACCCCGGCGTGTTCGCCTGCAATGCGCGGTAGGTGTCGCGGATGCGGGCCTTCAGCGCATCGTCGAGCGTGCGCGTGCGAATGGCCTCGGGCTCGCCGGCGACCGCGACGGCCGCCTCGGCCTGCGCAGGTGCATCGCCTGCAGTCACCCGCTCGCCGATCCGGCGGTCCGGGTCCGCAGATGGCGATCGAACAACGCAATCGTGCGGCGCCAGGCTTCGGCCGCGGCGTCCTTGTCGTAGCGTGGCGTCGTGTCGTTGTTGAAGCCGTGCTGGGTGCCGGCGGGCTGATACAAGGCATGACGCACGCCGGCCGCCTCAAGCGCCGCCTTGTACGCGGGCCAGCCCGCATTGACCCGTTCGTCATTCGCGGCGAGGACAACCAGCATCTCCGCCTTGATCTTCGCCACGTCGGCCGGATCGGGGGCGCTGCCGTAGAACGGTGCCGCGGCCGCGAGATTCGGCAAGCGCGTGGCGAGCATGTTCGTGATCGCGCCGCCGTAGCAGAAGCCGACCGCACCGAGTCGGCCGTTGCCCCCTTCGATGCCGGCGAGGAATCCGGCTGCGGCGATGAAGTCCTCGCGCGTCTTCGTCTGGTCGAGCTTGGCGAACAGTGCGCGCGCGGCATCCTCGTCGCCGGGATAGCCGCCGAGCGGGAACAGCGCATCGGGCGCGAACGCGATGAAGTTCTCGAGCGCGATGCGGCGCGTGATGTCCTCTATATGCGGATTGAGACCGCGGTTCTCGTGCACGACAAGCACCGTGCCGAGTGGCGTGGCCGACCGGGCCGGCTTGACGAGATAGCCGCGCGCCTTGCCATAGCCATTCGGCGACTCGAACTCGAGATGTTTCGCCGAGAGACGCTCGTCATCGGGGCGGACCTGTTGTGCATCGGCGAACCGCGGACTCAAGGCCGCGAGCAGGCCGGCCGCACCCGCCGCGCCGAGCGCGAAGCGCCCCGCACTGGCGAGGAAGCCGCGCCGATCGATCACTCCATGCACATACTGGTCGAACAGGCGCAGCACTTCGGGATCGAAATCATCGGCGGTCGGGCGACGGGTTTCATTCGACATCGGAATCTCCACGCGGGGGTCGGGTACGGGAATGCCGCGGATGCGACGTTGCCTGCTCAGCGCCCGAGCAGGTTCTTGAGGTTCTCGAACGGCTTGCTGGTCGCCGGCGCGGCCACGTCCTCGGCACGTCCCGGCGCAACACCGGTGTGATCGATGTAACGGGAATGCTCGTTGTCATGGCAGTACAGGCACAGCAACTCCCAGTTGCTGCCATCGGCCGGATTGTCGTCGTGATTGTGGTTTCGGTGGTGCACGGTCAGTTCGGCGACGTTAGCGCGCGTGAACTCGCGCGCGCAGCGTCCGCAGACCCACGGATACATGCCGAGCGCGCGTTCGCGATAACCGTGCCCGCGCTGCTCGGCTGCGCGTCGTGCTTCGGCGACGACACGATCGAGCTTCGCGGCACTGCTGGCGGGATCCCTGGCGGACATGGCGTGCTGGCGCAAGTGGGGAGCACCAACGATACCGCGATTGGCGTTTCGATCGAAATCGACGGCCTGACATCCTCCGGTCGGCGTGGCTGACTCGACGCCGCAGACACGCGGCTCGAGGACGGATCAGGCTTGCCTCACCTGAACGGAAGTGGCGATCGCGGCCACGGGATGCGATCGCCGAGCCTTGTCGGCGCATGGCGCGTCGCCGAAGATGGGCCGATGAAGCACTTTCCACCCGATCCTGGCGCGGCCACCCGCGCCGATCGCCCGGCCAGGGACGCCAATGCGGTCCGTCGACGCCAGCGTGGTGCCCTCGTCGCGCTCGCCATGGTCAGCGTGCTCGGTGGCTGTGCCACGCCGCGCACGCCGACGGTGGCGCCACGATCGCCGGGCGAGATCCGTGCCGAACTCGTGCAGTTGATGCCGGGCACGGTCAAGGATCGCGAGGGCTGGGCGACCGACATCACGGCCGCCTTTGCCGTGCTCGGCATCGAGGCGACGACGAGCAATCTGTGCGCGACGCTCGCCGTCGTCGAACAGGAGTCGACCTATACGGTCGATCCGGTCGTGCCGAACCTCGGCCGCATCGCGCGCGCGGAGATCGACCGGCGCGCTAAACGCCACCACATTCCGCAGCTGCTCGTGCGTGGCGCGCTCGCGCTGTCCTCGTCGAACGGCAAGAGTTACGCCGAACGCATCGCCGGCGCGCGCAGCGAGCGCGAACTGAGCGAAATCCACGAGGAGCTGATCGCCAAGGTCCCGCTCGGGCAGCGCCTGTTCGCGGGAACGAACCCCGTGCGCACGGGCGGGCCGATGCAGGTCGCCATCGCATTCGCCGAGCGGCACGCGCGCGATCACCCGTATCCGTACGGGACCACGCGCACGATCCGCCAGGAAGTGTTCAGCCGGCGCGGCGGCATGTACTTCGGCATCGCCCACCTGCTCGGCTACCCGGCCTCGTACGGGTCGCCGCTGTACCGCTTCGCCGATTTCAATGCGGGCCAGCATGCGAGTCGCAATGCGGCCTTCCAGAATGTGGTCAGCCTCGCATCGGGCATTCCGCTCGCGCTCGACGGCGACCTCGTCAGCCACGACTCCGATCGGGTCGGCGCGACCGAACTCGCCGTGCGCTCGCTCGGTGCGCGGCTCGGCACGAGCGATGCGCGCATCCGGCGCGCGCTCGAACGCGGCGATCGCCACGACTTCGAGGAGACCTCGCTGTATGCGGATGTCTTCGCGCTCGCCGAGAAGCTCGAACGACGCAAGCTGCCGCGCGCGCTGATCCCGCGCATCAGGCTCGAGAGCCCGAAGATCACGCGCGAACTGACGACCGAATGGTTCGCCACCCGGGTCGACCAGCGCCATGCACGCTGCATGGCGCGCCGCATCGCGACGACCCGATTGCCCGCCGCATCGAAGTGATTCCTGCAGTTACCTCGATGTTCAGCGCCTGCGCGACACGCTGCCGACTCCTTCCCCTGTATTGGAGCGAACACGCATGAGCACGCCACTGGAACTCGAGAGGAAATTCTGGAAGGCGCTCGCCTCGGACCGCACCCTGATGCTCGGCCTCGATGGCGTCGAGGACGGCCATTCGCGCCCGATGACAGCCCAGGTCGAGGGCGAGGCCGGGCCGATCTGGTTCTTCACCGGCAAGGACAATGCTCTCGTCGCCCATCTTGCCGACGGCCATCGCGCGATCGCCGCGTTCAGCGCGAAGGGACATGACCTGTTCGCGAGCATCAAGGGCAACCTGCATGTCGACACCAATCGCGAGGTCGTCGACCGGTTGTGGAACCCGTTCATCGCGGCGTGGTTCGAAGGCGGCAAGGACGATCCGAACCTGGCCCTGCTGCGCCTCGATGCCGAGCAGGCCGAGATCTGGTTGAACGAGTCGAACCTGCTCGCCGGCGTCAAGCTGCTGTTCGGCGTCGATCCGCAGAAGGACTACGCCGACAAGGTCGCGAACGTCGACCTTCGCTGAGCCTGGCAGCGAAACCACGAGGTCGCGCGCGACCTCGTGGTTTGCTTTGGTCAGGACGCGTGGTCAGGACGCGCGCGAGGACGAGCGTGCCGCGCGCAGATGTCTCGGGAGGCGCCGAGCTTCGATATGGCCCCGGCGCAATGGAACGCCGACGATCTCACCCGACGCGAGGCGGGCCGGCACGGTCGCACGTCCCTCGATGTGCTCGTACGCGCGCCCGCCCGCATGCACGCCGAGCGAACGGAACGCGAGGCCATGGAACGCTTCCTGGATCGGTTTGGCTTCCTCGGCCGCAGCCAGCGTCCGGTAGAGGTGGAGGACGATGCCGGTCTTCGCATTGAAGAGGACCCAGCCGACGAAACCCTGGCGCTCCATGCGCCGACGCGCCCGCCATTCCCGGTGGCTGTCATCCAGCGGCAATTCGATGTTCGAGGGGTCCATGGCAGCTCCGCATCGATTCGTTGGACCGAATCATCGGCGGAGGTGCCTGAATCGTGGCACGCGTTTCCCGGAACGGTTCCCGAACGCGATGTGGTTCGCCCGGGCGGCAATACGCGACGGCGGGAGTGCGCGCGCGTGGCGTTAGTAGTACGTGCGCGCGGTCAGTTCGAAACCCGAGCTCTGTTCCATGCGCCGGTAGAACGCGCCGATCGCGATCGTCGGATTGACGTGGAAGACGGGGCCGGCGACGAACTCGGACGTCTGCCGGCCGAGCACGTCGCTGTGGCTCGCGCTGCCGATCAGTTCGACCCATGGCGCGAGCCGATGGCGGATCTCGAAGATCGCGCTCATGCCGGTATCGCTGACCGTGCCGAGCACGGGACTCTCGAAGCGCGCGCGCACGGCGACTGCCTCGAGCGCGATCATCGTGTCCTCGCCGAACAGCAGGTGCCCGCCGACACCGAAGCGCGTCGCCCGGCTGTCCTTCCAGGCCGGATTGCCGTAGGCGCCGGCATTGCCGTACGAGGCGAGCAGGTGGAAGCGGCGGCCGATCTCCATGTATCCGCCGATCGTGTCGTTGCCGAAATTCTGCCCATCGACCTGCGAGCGCCGGTGGCTCAGGTAGGCGTAGTCGTAACTCAAGGGTTCGGCCCGTGCCGATGTTGCGGCCAGCACGGCGAGGAGCAGAATTCCGCTGACGGTGCACTTCATCGAACGCTCCCCGGCGAGATGGACCCGCGGCGAACGCGTGCCGGCGCGGACCATGTCGGTGCATCGCGGCGAGCGGTCACGCCTGTCCGGGATCCGGAACGGCGCGAGTGTACAAGATCGGCGATCGCCGGAAGCAGGCCGGTCACGGTTGCGGCAACGACGGGATCGCGAGGCTGCGCTCACGGTCACCGGTCGCACCGGTCTGCATGTTCGGCGGCAGGTGGCCGGTGTCGCCGAGCCCGATCAGCTTGAATCGCCCGTCCGCTTCGACGCGGATCCGGGTGATGCTCGCATGCCCGGGCGACATCTCGAGCCAGGCCATCGGATCGACGCCAAGCGCGCGCGTGACGAGGTAACGGATGACGTTGCCGTGGCAGACGAACAGGTCGGTGCGGTCGACGCCCTCGGCGACGCGGAAATGTTCGACGAACAACCTGTCGAGTTGAGCCTTGCACGCGGCGAACGATTCGGGCGCACCCTTGGCCATGATATCGGCCCGGCGCGTCGGTGGCGTGCACTCCTCGAGATCGGCGAGAACGCCGAAGCCGCGCCCCGGAAGATCGAGCGAGATCGTCGCGGCGGTATCACGGGCACGCTGCAGCGGACTGACCTGCAGCGAATCGAAGCGCACGCCCATGCCGGCAAGCCGTGCCCCTGCGAGCCGTGCCTGGGCAACCCCGAGCGGCGAAAGTCCGGGCCCGGGCTTTTCGTCGACCGCCGGATCGGCGACGTAGTGCCCGTGGCGGACGAGGACGATCGTGCGTGCCGCCGGCGTCGCAACGTCGGCTGCATAAACCGCGTGGGCGGCGCCCACCGAGAGCATGAAAAGGAGTGCCGCCAGGGTCTTGTTCATGCGTGCAGTATCCCGCAGATGCTCCCGCCACGGGTGGGAGACCGTGCGGTCACCGGTTCAGCGGCGCTCAGGCGCCGCCGAGCCGCTCGGCCGGCGGTGCCAGTTCCGTGACGTTCGCCGCGCGTGAACGATCGACCAGGCGCGCATCGAGCCACTCGAGCAAGGGCGTCCAATCCGCGCGGTGACTGCGGCTGGTCCGGTGGGTGTCGTCGAACACGCTCCGGCCACCGTCGGCGAGCCTGACGTAGGTCTGCGAATCACGCACGCGGATCTTCGCGGCCTGGGTCAGTCGCTCGAGGGTCGCGTCGAGCTGACGCGTCGAATTCGCACGTTCGCGCAGGCGGTTCGCGATCAGGGCGACGCGCAGGCGCCCGCTGCGCACCTCGGCGAGCTTGCGCACGACGTCGATGAACATTAGCGTCGCGCGCAGGTCGATCGGTGACGGCACGATCGGGATCACGAGTGCGTCGGCGTGGCGCGCCAGCCCCTCGAATTCGTGCGCGCGTACACCGGCTGGCGTGTCGATGAGCAGGATTTCGGTCTGCGTCGGCACGCGCATCAACCAGCCGGCATTCAAGCCGTATGCGGGATTGTTGCCGGCCATCGCGTGCACCGGTGGCAAGTGCGCCGCTCGCTGCGCGCTCCATGCCAGCGACGACCCCTGGGGATCGCAGTCGAGGATCGTCGTGCGCCTGCCGCTTTGCGCGAAGTATCCGGCCAGCGAACTGGTCACGGTCGTCTTGCCGCAACCACCCTTGCTGTTGGCCACGAGGACTCGAAACATGCCGCTTCTCCCCTTGGAATACCGTTGCGGACCCCTTCCGCCCGCGGCGCAATCTACGCCAACGCGAGCGCGCGCATCGTGAGGCACGGCGCATTGCGGCGGTGCGCCACGCCGGCGGACGGATGGACGGCCATCGCGGACGATCTTGCCGGACCGGCATCGCTGGCCGGTACATCGGCGTCGCCCACCGGCCGGATGCGCAACGACGACCGCCGACTCTTCGGGTTCCGGCGTGCCTCGTCAGATCGGCAACGGCGACGCCCGCGGTACCGCGGGCTCGACGATCACGCCCGGTCGGGCACGCCGCTTGACGAACGTCGCGCGCACGCGTTGCGACTTCAGGAAGTAGGCGATCCAGAGCGCGGAACCGAGACCGCTCGAGACCACCGCCACGACGCGCTTGCTGTCGATCGCGACCGCAGGCAGCAGGCTGGCGAGGCCGACGTCGATCGCCGCGTTGGCTGTGACCGCCACCAGGAATGCGATGTACAGCCGAGGCAGGCTTGTCCGCTGCTGGAAGAACACGAGCGCCAGCAACACCGAGAACACGATCAGGCCGATCTCGACGATCATGGTGTAAAGCAGGGCCGGCGCCCACATCGGGTCGTAGCTGGCGCTGCCGACCGTCGTCAACGCATTCCAGTTGGATACCGACCACGTATCGAACTCGTTCCAGGACATGAGCAGGAGCGCGACCGGATTCACGAACATCGCGATGGCCGGAAACCCGAGCCAGCCCGCGATACCGCGCGGCGCGTCCGCGCCCGCGATCCCGATCGGTGGCGGGTCGTAGCGATAGCCGGCGATGGCGAGCCAAGTCCAGCCGCCGGCGGCCATCAGTGCGACAAGCAGCAAGGGCCAGTTCGGCGGATCGGTGACGCCGGCACCCGCACCACCATCACCGTCGGACCAGCTCAGCACGAATTCGGTCGAATCGCGGGCAAGGACGAGGTTTGCCGCATAGCGCGGGATATCGGCGGCAGCGACTTCGTCGCCGAGCGATTCGAAACGATCGCGGATGACGAGCCGATCGCCCGACCCTTGCATGATCGTCCGCTCGAAGGTGAATGCCGGATCGTCGACCCGGATTGTTTCTGCTTCGATCGGCCATGCCGATGGCAGCAGGGCTTCGGTAGTGACCGTGACCTCGAGCGGATGCGCGATGGCGAGCGGCGAATGACGTACCGCCGACGCCGGGCGTCGCAACACCTCGTCGATGTCGGGCGCGAGAATCGTTGCCACGTGCTTGCGCGTGGCATCTTCCTGCGACGAGAAATCGTCGATCGTGTAGCGTTCCGTGGTCGTGATGCGGTTCGCGGCCTCGTCGTCATCGACCGTGAATGGCGTCTGCAGCGAGATCGCGGGGTAATAGCCTGCGTAGAAATTGAGGTACCCCTTCTGCAGTTCCTCGATGCTCGATGTCGCGAGGGTGCTGCGAATCGCCTCGGCACGTGCGCCACGCGAGGTCGTGACGACCGTGAATCCGACCGGCTGGTCGAGGCCGGCACGTGCGTCCAATGTTGCATGCACGTTGCGCGTCGGAACGACGGGGTCCGGGGCCTTCATCGTGGCGAGGCCGGTCGCCTCGGCATCGACGACCAGGGCAAGGTCGAAATCGGCCTGGACGAGGTTCGCGAGCGCGGCGTTCTGGGTCGCGCGGGTCGGGTCGAGCCAATGGTCCCTGCCGTCGATGCGCGCGCGCACGACCACATGATCGAACTGGCCCGGACTCGCGAGGCGATCGCGCAATCCGCGCCGCACATCGGTCGCGACGAGCGCAGCGCGCGCCTCGATGCCGAGCCGGTCGAGCATCGCCAGCATCAGCAGCGACTTGTCCTTGCAGTCCCCGAAGCGCCGCTCGAGCACGAGCGCGGGCGGGTTCGGCGCGTAGGATCCGGCGCCGATCTCGACCCCGAGATAACGGATTTCGCGCTGCACGAAGCGCAGCACCGCGAGCAGGCGACCAGCCGGCGACGATTCGGCGGCAGCGATGCGCGCGATCTCGCGCTCGAGCGGATCGCCGAGCGTGGCCGGCACTGCGTACATCGGCACGGCCCAGCGCGCGACCGCCGGCCAGTCGCGGTAAGCACTCCATTGCACGAGCGGTTCCGGGGCATGCCACAGCGGTTCGTCGCTGTCGGCGACCCGGGCCTTGGCACCCTCGACGAGCCAGGCCATCGAGCGCAGGCCCGCGTGATCGACGATGGCCGGTTTCAGGTCCGTGTTGCGTGCGGCGATCTGCAGGCGATCGGCGTCGTCGGTGAGCAGGCGCGCGTGGATGCGCGCGACCGGCACGTTGAACTGCAGGCCGAACGCGCCGAAATCGTCCTCGCCGAAGACCGGATTGCGACCCTGCAGGCTGTAGCTGTAATCGAGGATGTCGCCTGCGCGCACGTCTTCGAGGAAGATGCTCGCCGACTTGCGCCCGTCGTAGATGCGGCGCTCGAGTTCGGTCTCGCGCTGCAGGATGCGTACCTTGGTCGGGTCAAGCTTGTCGATGATCATCCCGTCGCGCACGAGCACGATCGAGTGCAGGCGCAGCGCCTGGTAGGACGGATCGAAACCGATCTCGAGATTGGCGATCGCCTGCACGCCTTCGGCATTGATCGCCTTGATCGCCGTGCGCCGGTGCACGACGCGATCATCACGCGTGCTGCGGACCTGGGTGTCGAGCAGGAGGTAGTACGCGCCGTCGCGGACCTGGCCCAGGGCCGCTTCATCGGGCAGGCCGCGCTCGACTTCACTGATCCACGATGGCGAGTACCCGATCGTGAATTCCGCGGCTCGCGCATCGCCCGGTGCGGTCAGGACGACCGCGGCGAGGACAATCGCCCAACGACGCAGCAGGCGAGAGACGTCGCCGGTTCCAGGCATCGAACGTTCCTGTCCGCCCATCGCTTCCTCCGCCTGTGCCGGCACCTGGCGACGATGGTCACCGATGGCGGGCGCCGACGCCAGCGACCGGTCGCTGCTTGCGGCCTGGTTGCAGGTTTCGGCACGGTCCTGCGTAAAGAACCGATGCCGGCGGGCGCCTGCCCGGCCCGGCACTCCGGAACGACCGGGATGGAGAAAACCGCCGTGCAACGATCATCACGATCATCCGTCGCCGTTCCATTGGCCTTGATCTTCGTCGCGGCCGGCGGCGCGCAGGCCGCGGACCGGCCTGCGCAAGCGGACCCCGCGCTGACCGAACTCGATTGTTCGTTGCTGCGCGACCAGCCCTCAGCACCGATCAGCGTGGAAGCCTGCGAAGCGATGAAGGCCTCGCAGGCCGCGCTTGCCGAGGCCGCGGCGACGCCAGGCGGTGCACGACCCGGTGATGATGCGCTCGGCTGCGACGCGCTCGCCGCCGAGATGCGCACGCTCGACGTTCAGGGCGTCAGTCGGGCCACCGCCGACGAGAGCCAACGCGCCGGCGAGGCCTTGCAGGCCACGCTCGACCGGCGCACCGCGGACGCCGCAACGATGGCGGCGCGCCAGGCCGCCGGGACGGCCGCCGCCTCAGCGGGGCCAAACGCGCTGCAGGGCGCGGTCGCGGCGAAGCACACCGCCGAACAGGCTGTCCTCGCCCGCGAGGCGAGCCGCGAAATGCAGGGCGTTGCCGGTCGGGCGACGCTCGCGAACGCGGCAAGCGCGATGGAACTCGCCGCGAGCCTGCAAGCGAATCCGCGCTTCGCGCGATTGATGCAACTGATGGTCGCGCGCAACTGCGATACCGACGATCCGCCGCGCTGATGCGGGGCTTCCCGTCCGCGCTCAAGGCGCGCGGGCGTGGGCCAGGGCGTGATCGAGGGCCGCGCATACGGCCGCGACCTGGGCGGCATTGCACTGTTCGGGGGTCGCCCGCGCGCTGTCGGGGTAGACCTCGGTCGTCGTCGTGAAGCGTGCATCCGTGATGCCTGCACAGAGCCCGAGCTTGCGGAACGGATAGAGGATCACGCCCGGCGCCACGACCGGCGAACCGATGATCATGCCGTCGCCGTCGGCCGGCGCGATATGGGTGACCGCCGATACTGCCTCGATGATCGCGCGCTGGAATTCGAGCTGCGGATTCGCGCTGTCGCCGACCACGTAGAAGCCATCGGGGATCTCGCCCGGCACGAACGGGAGGCCGTCACGCGCGGCCAGCGCGGGCCGGAATTCGGACTCGTCGCTGTCGGTCGTCTCGTGCAGGTCGACATGGACGAGGACCTGGTCGGCCCACGGCGCGACGAATCGCATCAGGGCGGCCGACTCCGCGGCCGGACTGTCCGGGCGGAACGACCGGTTCGGGTCGACCGCGCCGGCATTCCAGCGATGGATGCGCTCATAGGCCCACGGACTGACGCACGGAACGACGACGAGGTTCATGCGCCCGTCGTAATGCGACGCCTGCGTATCGAGGAACTGCAAGGCACCGTGCACCCCGCTCGTCTCGTAACCGTGCACGCCACCGGTCACGAGCGCGACCGCCGCGTCATCGCGCCAGTCGCGCGAGCGCAATGCGAGCAGCGGATGGCGTTCCGGCGCGGCATCGATCGATCCGTACTCGACGACGTCGAAGCGGCCACGCTGGCGCTCGACCACGGCGACAACATCCTCGGCGTGACTGCGCCGGCGTACTTGACGCGCACGCCAGACGGCCACTTCGGCCGGGCCCCACGCGACACCCGCGGTGCCGATCGGATACGTGCCATTCTCGCCCATCGTTGCTCTCATCCAGGGATCGACGTGATCGAAGGCCTCGAACTCTAGCATCGACGCATTCGCCATCGGCTACGATCAGGTCCGACCGTCCAAGGCTGCACGCATGCAACGCTACCGGGGCCCGCTGCTGACCCGCGCCGAAGCCGAAGGCCTCGCTGGCGCGCGCGCGCGTGACGAGCCGGCATGGACCGGATCGCTCGATCTCGGGCGTTCGCAGGACGTCGTGGCGCTCGACGAACATGGCTGGCGTTGGCGCGACGCACACTATCCGTACCCGGGCACTCTCAAGGAACGCAGCATCCATTACTGGAATGGCGATGCGTTCGTCGTCGCGTCGATCTTCGGCAGCGCGCTGTACAAGCTGGTTCCGACGCCCTGGGGCGCACCGACCTTCGAGATCGACGGCATCAAGATGCTGCCGACCGCGCAGATCTCGCCGTACGAGGATGCGCGCCGCAAGGTCGCCCTGGTCGAACCACGCGGCAATCAGGTCCTCGATACCTGCGCCGGCCTCGGCTATTTCGCCGCCGCTTGCCTCGAAGCGGGTGCCGCGCAGATCCACTCCTGCGAGAAAAACGCCGAGGTGCTCTGGTTGCGATCGCTGAATCCGTGGTCGCCCGATCCGGCGAACGTCGACGTCGCGACGCGGATGACCCTGACCGCCGGCGACATCTCCGAGGTCATCGCGTCCCTGCCCGACGCTTCGGCCGGCGCAATCCTGCATGACCCGCCGCGTTTCGGCATCGCCGGAGAACTCTACGCGCAGGCGTTTTACGATCAGCTCGCGCGCGTCATGCGTCCCGGCGGTCGCCTGTTCCACTACACCGGCGCCCCGAACCGGCTGACCAGCGGCCGCGACGTCCCGCGCGAAGTCGCGCGACGCCTCGAAAAGTCCGGCTTCAGGACCGAGCTCGCCCTCGACGGCGTGCTTGGCCGGCGCGTGCGTTGAGTGGACCCGCGCCGCCAGCCGCCGACCTCACGATCCGCTCAGGCCGGCCACAACCAGGCAAATACCGCGCCGCTCACGAGCGCGTAGACGAGGCCGTCGACGACGTCCTTCAGGCCCGCTCGCCATGGCAATCCGAACCAGATGCAGTTCGGGATCGCATAGAACGCGTAACCCATGAATGCGGTCGTCGCCACGACCCGGAACACCGCCAACGGCGGTGTGCCTGGAGCGAGCACGAGGCCGGCGAGATACGCGCAGAACAGCGACACGACGACGCAGAACACGAACCACTGGATCAGCGGGCGACCGATCGACGGCGTGGCGCCGCGGCGGAGCATGATCTTCGCGACCGGCCCGGCCCGGAACTTCTCGAGCATTCCGGGCGTGCCCATCTGCTTCATGTCGGCACAGTACGGCACGACGTGGATGCCTTCGACCGAGCTGCCGGCGAGCATGGCCTTGCGGACCTCGTCCTCGTTCGAGAACCCGCGGTAATCGGACGCGTGCCACTTGAGGACCATGTGGATCAGGCTGCTCGCGACGAAGACGAACACGGCCGACAACAGGATCGGCAACCCGAGCTGGATCAAGCTGACCATGTGGCTCCTCCGGGCGTGGATGGGTGGCGGAAACGGGCGCGCGCAGTCTACACCGGTGAATCAGGGCTCCGCGCCTGGCGTCAGCCGAGCGCGCGCACGTGGCGCAGCACGAGCTGCGCGCGCTCGCGACCGTTCCATTCGTTGACGTCGAGCTGATAGGCCGCGTGCAGGCGAGCCGGCGGCGTGGCACCGGGCTCGGCGTTGAACAGGATTCCCTCGATGCGTTCGACGCCACCCGGAAGGCGCAGGGCGAGGCGCCAGTGGCGGCCGCCGACGAGCTGCCAGTCGTCGAGTTCGAACGTGTTGTCGAACAGCGGCTCGGCGAAGCCCTGGCCCCACGGCCCTGCCCCACGCAGCTGGTGGGCGAGTTCGAGGCCGATATCGGCCGGCTCGAGGCCGCCGTCGCTGAGCACGACCGGATCGAACAGTTCGGCCGCGGCGCGTTCGCGGATCACCGCATCGAACGCGTCGGCGAATCGCCCGACCTGGTCACGCCGCAGCGACAAGCCGGCGGCCATCGCATGGCCACCGAAGCGCAGGATCATGCCGGGAAAGCGCGCATCGACCTCGGCGAGCACGTCGCGCACATTCACGCCGCGGATCGACCGCGCCGAGCCGCGCACCTCGTCGCTGCCGTCGCCGGCCGGCGCACATGCGACGACCGGGCGGTGCAGGCGTTCCTTGAGTTTCGATGCGACGAGGCCGACGACGCCGGGATGCCAGTCGTCCTCGAACAGGGTCACGCCGAGCGGCAGCGCGGCGCCGTCGTTGGCCGCGATCCAGCGCGCAACCGCGGCCTCGCCCTGCTCGACCATCGCGCCCTGCAGTTCGCGGCGCTCGGCATTGATCGAGGAGAGGCGCGCGGCAAGCGTGCGTGCGTGTCCCGGATCGTCGGTCAACAGGCACTCGATGCCGAGCGCCATGTCCTCGAGGCGACCGGCCGCATTGATGCGAGGCCCGAGCACGAAACCGAGATCGGCCGGCACGAGGCTTGCGGGATCGCGACCGGCGGCTTCGAGCAGCGCCAGCACGCCGGCGCAGGCACGCCGCGCGCGGATACGCCTGAGTCCGGCCGCGACGAGCACGCGATTGTTGAAATCAAGCGGCACGAGATCGGCGACCGTGCCGAGCGCGACGAGATCGAGAAGGACCGCCAGATCGGGCTCGGTCGCCCCGCCGCGGGTGAACGCGCCGCGCTCGCGCATGCGCGCACGCAAGGCCAGCAGGACGCAGAACATCACGCCGACGCCGGCCAGGGCCTTGCTCGGGAAGCCGTCGCCCGCGAGATTCGGATTGACGATCGCGTCGGCCGCCGGCAGGGTCGCGGCCGGCAGATGGTGATCGGTGACGAGCACCTTGATGCCACGCGCGCGCGCCTGGTCAATGCCGGCGTGGCTCGCGATGCCGTTGTCGACCGTGATGACGAGATCGGGCGCCGGATCGGCGAGCGTCGCGACCAGCGCCGGCGTCAGGCCGTAGCCGTGCAGGAAACGGTTCGGCACGCGGAATCCGACATGGCGCGCGCCGAGCATGCGCAGGCCCCGTACGGCGACCGCGGTGCCGGTGGCTCCGTCGCAGTCGAAGTCGCCGACGACGACGATGCGCCGATCCGCGCTGATCGCCTCGTCGAGCAGCGCGCAGGCTTCCTCGATGCCGCCGAGCAGGTCCGGCGCGGCGAGCGCGCCGAGCCGGTGATCGATCTCGGCCGCATCGACGATGCCACGCGCGGCATACACGCGCCGCAGGACCGGATGCATGTGCGCCGGCCATTGCGTCGTCGTCGGATTGACCTCGCGGCGGCGGATTTCCACCGGCCTCACGCGAGCCGGTCCGGAATTCGCCGCCAGATGCGCCAGCGATGCGCATTGCGGATCGCATGGCGTTCACCGGACTCGAACACGAGCTCGACGCGCTCGACCATGCGCGCGCGCAGGGCGCGCCCGATCGGTGCGAGCCAGGCCCGCTCGAGCGTTGCGTCACGCAAGCCCGCGACATCGATCAGCAGCGGCTCCGCGCGAGCCGGGTCTAGCAGGTCCGGCAACAGCGAGGGATCGGGGGCCAGCGTGCGCAGGCCGCCGATGCGCGAGAGCGCGACCAGGGCCGGCTCCGTGCTCATCACCGAGCGGAATTCGCTGCGTACGGCGACCGG
This sequence comes from uncultured Dokdonella sp., assembly GCA_964587775.1. GTDB lineage: Bacteria > Pseudomonadota > Gammaproteobacteria > Xanthomonadales > Rhodanobacteraceae > Dokdonella. The sequence goes on along the minus strand of CAZPLY010000007.1, from coordinate 127,919 downwards.
CAGGACGCCGGCACCCCAGAACCAAAGGCTGTTTACCGGAACCGCGCCACGCGCGGCGCGTGCCGCATTGACCGCATGGTTGTGCAGCACGATCTGGGCTTCGTTGAACAGCATGCGCCAGCGTCTTCCGGCCGCACCGGCCGGCAGATGCAGCTTGAGATCGTCGCCGAGCACCTCGCCGGGGTCGGCGGCATCGGGAAGCGCCGTGCCGGGTTCGGCGCGCAGATACCAGCGGCGTGGATTCGGCGCTTCGAACAGCAGGCCGGCATCACCGAACAGGGGCTTCAGGTCGCGCGCAATTCCCGCCGTTTCCATGTCGGTCAATCCGAGCTCGCCGCAGGCAAGCATGCGCGCCGTGGTCATGTCGGCGCGCACATGGGCAGGATCGGCGCGCAGCCACGACGCGCCAGCGGCATCGCCGAGATCGAATTCGCGGGTCAGCGCGGCGGCGGGGAATCCACTGCCGGTCCAGTCGATCGCGCTGCGCCAGGCGGCGGCGACGCCCGCGGGTTCCGCCATCCCGGCGTCGCCGCGCGCGAGCCAGCGCGCGAGCACACCTTCGGCCACCGCATCGATCGCGCGGCAGCGCGCAAGCGGCGGCAAGAGCAGGGCAAGGACGGTCATCGGCGCTCGAATCCGGGCGACGGACGCATCGCGGGCGTCCTTCGTTCAGTCGACGTAGCGGACGCCGAGGATCTCGTAGTTGCGCGATCCGTTCGGCGCCTTGAACTCGAACGTGTCGCCGGCGTTCTTGCCGATCAGCGCGCGCGCGAACGGCGAGGACACCGAGATCAGGCGCTGCTTGATGTCGGCTTCGAGGTCACCGACGATCTGGTAGCTGACTTCCTCGCCACTGTCCTCGTCGGCGAGGTCGACGGTCGCGCCGAACACGACCCGCGTGCCGGCATTGAGCTTCCCGATGTCGATGACATCGGCATAACTCAACGCCGCCTCGAGTTCGTTGATGCGGCCTTCGGTGAAGCCCTGCATCTCGCGCGCGGCGTGGTACTCGGCGTTCTCCTTGAGGTCGCCATGCGCACGCGCTTCGGCGATCGCGAGGATGATGCGCGGGCGCTCGACCGACTTCAGGCGCTCGAGTTCGGCGCGCAGTCGCTCGGCGCCCTTGCGGGTCATCGGTGCTCGATTCATGCGATCAGTTCCCTGTGCAGTTCCTGCAGGCTGTGCACGCCGCCGGCATCGCGGAAATCGAGCGAGTGCAGCAAAGCCCTGGCACCCGAGATGGTAGTCGAATAGGTGATGCGATGCTGCAGGGCCTGGCGGCGGATCGAGAACGAATCGAAGATCGCCTGCTTGCCTTCGGTCGTGTTGACGATGAACGCGATCTCGCCGTTCTTGATCAGGTCGACGATGTGCGGACGCCCTTCGAGAACCTTGTTGATGCGGTCGCATTCGATGCCGTGATCGCGCAGGAACGTGCACGTGCCACTCGTCGCGACGAGGCCGAATCCGCGCGCGATGAGGTCGCGCGCGACCGGGACGAGCCGTTGCTTGTCAGACTCGCGGACCGACAGGAAGGCCTTGCCGACCACCGGCGCCGCGATGTTGGCCGCCTCGTGGGCGCGCGCGAACGCCGCGCCGAACGTGCGCCCGACACCCATGACCTCGCCGGTCGAGCGCATTTCCGGGCCGAGGATCGGATCGACGTTCTGGAACTTGAGGAACGGAAAGATCGCTTCCTTGACCGAGTAGTAGTCCGGCACGAGTTCGGTCGTCGCGCCCTGCTCGACGAGGCTGCGCCCGACCATGCAGCGCGCGGCGATCTTGGCCAGCGCGACACCGGTTGCCTTGGACACGAACGGAACCGTGCGCGACGCCCGCGGGTTCACCTCGAGCACGAAGATCGAGTCGCCCTGGATCGCGAACTGGGTGTTCATGAGGCCGATCACCTTCAGCTCGCGCGCCATCTGCGCGACCTGTTCGCGCAGGCGCGCCTGCAGGTCCGGACCGAGCGAGTACGGTGGCAGCGAGCACGAGGAATCACCCGAATGCACGCCGGCTTCCTCGATGTGCTCCATGACGCCGCCGATCAGCACGTTGCCCTCGGCATCGGCGACGAGGTCGACGTCGACTTCGGTCGCATGGTCGAGGAAGCGGTCGAGCAGCACCGGTGAATCATTCGACACATGGACCGCCTCGCGGATGTAGCGCGCGAGGTCGGCATCGTCGTGGACGACCTCCATCGCGCGCCCGCCGAGCACGTAGCTCGGCCGCACGACGAGCGGATAGCCGATCTCGCGGGCCAGCGCGAGCGCCTCGTCGGCGTTGCGCGCGGTGCGGTTCGGCGGTTGCGCGAGGCCGAGCTTGCCGATCATCTGCTGGAATCGCTCGCGATCCTCGGCGAGGTCGATCGAGTCGGGCGTCGTGCCGATGATCGGCGCGCCGGCCGCCTCGAGCGCGCGCGCGAGCTTGAGCGGGGTCTGCCCGCCGTACTGCACGATCACGCCCTTCGGTTTTTCCTTGTCGATGATCTCGAGCACGTCCTCGAGCGTCAGCGGCTCGAAATACAGCCGATCCGACGTGTCGTAGTCGGTCGACACGGTTTCCGGATTGCAGTTGACCATGATCGTTTCATAGCCGTCCTCGCGCAGCGCGAGCGCGGCATGCACGCAGCAGTAGTCGAACTCGATGCCCTGCCCGATCCGGTTCGGGCCGCCGCCGAGGACGATGATCTTGTCGCGCGTGCCGGGCTCGGCCTCGCATTCGTCCTCGTAGGTCGAATACAGGTACGCGGTCGTCGTGGCGAATTCGGCCGCGCACGAGTCGACCCGCTTGTAGACCGGACGCACGTTGAACGCGCGCCTCAGGTGGCGCATCGCGTGCTCGTCGGTGTCGAGCAGTTCGGCCAGCCGCGAATCGGAAAAGCCCTTGCGCTTGAGCGCACGCATGCGCGCGCCATCGATCGCCGGCAGGCCCTGGGTCCGGACCGCGCGCTCGATCGCGACGAGTTCCTCGATCTGGACGAGGAACCATCGATCGACATGGGTCAATGCATGCACTTCGTCGAGCGAAAGCCCGCTGCGGAACGCATCACCGATCCAGAAGATCCGGTCGGGACCCGGTTCGCGCAACTCGCGCTTGAGCGTCGCCAGGCCGTCCTCGGCGCCCGCCTCGGCGACGATCGGGGTGAGGCCGTTCTTGCCGGTCTCGAGGCCGCGCAGCGCCTTCTGCAGCGATTCCTGGAACGTGCGCCCGATCGCCATCACTTCGCCGACCGATTTCATCTGCGTGGTCAGGCGCGCGTCGGCGGCCGGGAACTTCTCGAACGCGAAACGCGGGATCTTGGTCACGACATAGTCGATCGCCGGCTCGAACGAGGCCGGGGTCAAGCCACCGGTGATCTCGTTGCGCAGTTCGTCGAGCGTGTAGCCGACCGCGAGCTTGGCCGCGACCTTGGCGATCGGGAAGCCGGTCGCCTTCGAGGCCAGCGCCGACGAGCGCGAGACGCGCGGGTTCATCTCGATGACGACGACGCGGCCGTCCTCGGCATTGATGCCGAACTGGACGTTCGATCCGCCCGTGTCGACGCCGATCTTGCGCAACACCGCGATCGAAGCATTGCGCAGGCGCTGGTATTCCTTGTCGGTCAGCGTCTGGGCCGGCGCGACCGTGATCGAATCGCCCGTGTGCACGCCCATCGGGTCGAAGTTCTCGATCGAGCAGACGATGATGCAGTTGTCCGCGGTGTCGCGGACCACTTCCATCTCGAACTCCTTCCAGCCGAGCACCGATTCCTCGACCAGCACTTCATTGACCGGCGAGAGGTCGAGGCCACGCTTGACGATCTCCTCGAACTCCTCGCGGTTGTAGGCGATGCCGCCGCCGGAACCGCCGAGCGTGAAGCTTGGCCGGATGATCGTCGGATAGCCGACCTCGGACTGCGCCTCGAGTGCCTGCTCGAACGTGCGCACGACGCGGGCCTTCGGGCACTCGAGGCCGATGTCGGCCATCGCGACGCGGAACAGTTCGCGGTCCTCGGCCATGCGGATCGCCTCGCGCGATGCACCGATCAGCTCGACGCCGTGCTTCTCGAGGATGCCGCGGTCGGCGAGTTCGAGCGCGCAGTTGAGCGCGGTCTGGCCGCCCATCGTCGGCAGCAGCGCGTCGGGCTTTTCCTTGACGATGATCTTCTCGACCGTCGCCGCATTGATCGGCTCGATGTAGACCGCGTCGGCGGTGTCCGGGTCGGTCATGATCGTCGCCGGATTCGAATTGACGAGGACGACGCGGAAACCTTCCTCGCGCAGCGCCTTGCAGGCCTGGGCGCCGGAATAGTCGAATTCGCAGGCCTGCCCGATGACGATCGGGCCGGCGCCGATGATGAGGATCGTTCCGAGATCAGTTCTTCTTGGCACCGGAATCCGCATCCTGCTTGCCGGGGACGTCGCTCGGGAACAGCGGATCGGCCGGGGCGATCGTGACCCAGGCCGTGCGCACGGTGTTGCGCGGCATCGACAGCTCGATCGCGCCGGCTTCGGGGCCGAGTTGCACGGTGATCGAGACGTTCGTGTACTTGAGAAGCGTGCCGCTGCGCACGGTGCCGTTCGTCGTGTGCACGACGATCCGCTCGCCGACATGCTTCTCGAGGTCCTGGTAGCCCACTTCACGCTGGCTTGGCGCCTGCACGGGCGATTTCGACGTCGCGGGCCTGGCCGGGCCGGCCGCGGGGGACTCCATGGCCATGCAGGCAAGCGCAATCGCGAGCACGGCGGAAATCGAACATCTGATCGGGTTCATGTCATTACGCCGCGGCAGCCGCGCGCGCCTCCATCAGTCGGATGAAACGGTCGAACAAGGGAGCCACGTCGTGCGGACCGGGGCTGGCTTCCGGGTGGCCCTGGAAACTGAAGGCAGGCGCATCGACGTACTCGATGCCCTGCAGCGAGCCATCGAACAGGGAACGATGGGTCGCGCGGACCTGCGCAGGCAGGGAAGACTCGTCGACCGCGAAGCCGTGGTTCTGGCTCGAGATCATCACGCGCTTGCTGGCGAGGTCGATGACCGGATGATTGGCACCGTGGTGGCCGAACTTCATCTTGGCCGTGCGCGCACCGGCCGCGAGGCCGAGCAACTGGTGACCGAGGCAGATGCCGAACGTCGGCACGCGCGCGCGGATGAATTCGCGGATCGCGGCAATCGCGTAGTCGCATGGTTCCGGGTCGCCGGGACCGTTCGACAGGAACACGCCGTCCGGGCGCAGGGCGAACACGTCGCTGGCCGGCGTCTGCGCCGGCACGACCGTGATCGCGCATCCGCGGTCGGCGAGCATGCGCAGGATGTTGTGCTTGACGCCGAAGTCGTAGGCGACGACCTCGAAGCGCGCGCTTGTCGGGCGCGCACGGCCGCTGGCGAGATCGTGGGTTCCTTCGTGCCAGCGCTCGCGCGCCGTGCGCGAAACCTCGCGGGCCAGATCCATGCCGGCAAGGCCCGGGAATGCGCGGGCCGCGGCGAGCGCCGCACCGGCATCGACCTGCTCGCCGGCCAGGATGCAGCCGCCCTGCGCGCCGGTTTCGCGCAGGATGCGCGTCAGCCGGCGCGTGTCGATGTCGGCGATCGCGACGACGTTGTTGCGCGCGAGGTAGGCATCGAGCGGCTCCTCGCTGCGCCAGTTGCTCGCGAGCAGCGGCAGGTCGCGGATGACGAGGCCGGCCGCATGCACGCGCGGGGATTCGGCATCGTTCCGGTTGCAACCGGTATTGCCGACATGCGGCACGGTCAGGGTGACGATCTGGCGCGCGTAGGACGGGTCGGTCAGGATTTCCTGATAGCCCGTCATCGCCGTGTTGAAGACGACTTCGCCGCTCGTGGCGCCCTCGACGCCGATCGAACGACCCTCGAAGAGGCTGCCGTCGGCGAGGGCAAGTATGGCTCGGGTGGTCATGCTTTCGCCTGGGTGGTGGCCCGGTTCTCGCAGGTGCGACGAAACCCGCGGTCCGGTGCGAACCAGTCCGTCGGGCGGGCGTATTGAGGGGTCAAGGCGAAGCGGAATGATAGGTGTCCACCGCGATGCTGTCCACCGCCGTCGCCTGAACGATGACGGCGGGATCGTGCCGTGCAGGTAGACTACGGACCGACTTCGGCCGTGGTCCCGACCCTTGAGCCTGCTTTCCGTCGAATCCCTCGATCGCGCCGACACCGTGCTGCGCCGTTCGCCGTTTTCGTTCCTCATCGCGAGTGGCCAACTGCCGGAACGTGCGCGCGCGGACCTCGACGCAGATTTCCCGAGATATCCGGGAGCCGGGTTCTTTCCGCACGAAGACAAGGATTGCGGACCGGCAGTCAATGCGCTGATCGGCGAGCTGACCTCGCGCCCGTTCGCCGACGCGATCGGCGCACGACTCGGCATCGACGCGCTCGGCAGCCGCCCGACCCTCGTGACGATCTGCCGGGCGCTCAACCGGCGCCACGGCACGATCCATACCGACAGCCGCTCGAAAGTCGCGACGGCCCTGCTCTACCTCAACGCGTCCTGGCCCGACACGAGCGATGGCTGCCTGCGCTTCCTCGCCCGCGCCGACAGCATCGAGGACCTCGTCGCGCCGGAAGTGCGTCCGCTGTACGGCAACCTCGTCGTGTTCGGCCGAGCCGACAATTCGTTTCACGGCCACCTGCCGTACGAGGGCGAACGCCGCGTGATCCAGGTGGCCTGGTTGACGAGCGAGGATGAAAAACTGCGCAAGACCCGGCGCGGGAAGTTCTCGCGCTTGTTCAAGAAATGGTTCGGCGCGATCGACCGGCGTCTCGGCGCCGGCCGCCGCGACGATGCCGCCCATCTCGATTGAAACGCAAGGACGATCCGATGCCCCCGTTTGCAACGATCACCCGCTTCGCTCTCGCCCTCGCCGCCTGCGCAGCCGGGGCGGCCGAGGCACGCCAGGGCGACCTGCCGTACACGCTTTCGCCGGCCGCCAGAGACGCCGTCGAGCTCCCCGCGCTCGTCCTGCCGGCGATCGATGCCGCAGCCCTGCGCGCCGCCGGCACGGCCAGGAACGGCGACCCGTTTGCTGCGCGAGACAAGCGCCTCGCGATCGCGATCGGTACCGACGTATCGATCGACCCGGCCTCGGACGGCGCCTGGCAACGGCTCGCCGACGGTTCGTCGCTGTGGCGCATCCGCGTCGAGGTCCCCGGCGCGACCGACCTCCACCTCGGTTTCGCACGCCAGCAGCTGCCGGCCGGCGCGCGGCTGTGGGCGATCGCGGAGGACGGCTACTACGAAGGCCCGTACACGGCCGCGGATCGCGGCCCGTTGTGGCTGCCGATGCTGCCCGGCGGCGGTGCGACGATCGAGTTGCAGATGCCGCCGGGCCTCGCCTACGAGGCCGGCATGCTGAGCCTCGACCATGTCGACGCGGGCTTCCGCGACCTGTTCGGGCGCTCGATCCAGGCGGCCGGCGATTCGGGCGCCTGCAACGTCAACGTCGCCTGTCCGCTCGGCGTGCCATACGCCGACGAAACGCGCGCGCTCGCCTACTACGAGTTCCGCGGCGACGACGCGATCACCTACATCTGCACGGGCACCCTGCTCAACACGGTGCCGGCCGACCGCAAGGGCTACGTGCTGACTGCAGCGCATTGCCTCGCCACCGCCGCCGAAGCGGCGACGATGCGCCTGTACTGGAATTACCGCTCGAACGCCTGCGCAACGACGAGCGGCTTCTCGCTTGCACAGAACCAGACCGGGGCGACGCTGCGAGCCACGCGGGCCGACGTCGATTTCAGCCTCGTCGAACTCGCGACCCCGCCGCTGGCCGCGTGGAACCTCTTTCATGCCGGCTGGGATGCAAGCGGCGTCGCGCCTTCGGCGAGCATCGGCCTGCATCACCCGAGCGGCGACGTGGCCAAGGTCACCGCGAGTGGCGTCGCACCGACCACCTATCCGAACTGCATCGGCACCGGTGGCAGCAGCACGAACACGCATTGGCTCGCCGGCCCCTACACCCAGGGCACGACCGAAGGCGGCTCGTCGGGCTCGGGACTGTGGATTCCGGCCAACGATCCCGGCGGACGCGGCAAGCGCCTGATCGGAATGCTTTCGGGTGGCAATGCAGCGTGCAGCATTGGCGACCCGTCACGGCCCGACAACGGCTATGACTGCTACGGGAAGTTCTCGGCCGCATGGGATGGCCCGAATCCCGCGGCGCGGCTGCGCGACTGGCTCGACCCGGCCGGCGCCGGCACGCGCATCGTTGCCGGCATCGACAACGTGACGACCGGGCCCGGACCGGTCGGTGGCCTGGCCACCCCGATCGCGGCGCGCCGTCACGCGGCCGCGAACCGCGCCTCCGAAAGTCCACGCCATCCGCGTCCGCGCCCGTTCGATCCCGACACGCGGCGCCGGCCGTAGCGGTCAGCGCAGGGCGAGTACGTCGGCGAGCGTGTAACGACCGGCGGCGCGCCCGCCGATCCAGGACGCCGCCGCGAGCGCGCCGCGCGCGAAGATGTCGCGATCGCTAGCCCGATGTCCGAGTTCGAGACGCTCGCCGTTGCCGATCAACAGGACTTCGTGTTCGCCGACGATGTCGCCACCGCGCACGACCGCATAACCGGTGCTGCCGGCGGCGCGCGTGCCCGCACGCGTGGTGATCGGCATGGCCGCCGGTTGCCCGCGCGCCTCGTCGATGCTGCGCCCGAGCATCAGGGCCGTGCCCGACGGGGCATCGCGCTTGTGCCGGTGATGCGCCTCGACGATCTCGCAGTCCCAGTCCGGCACGAGGCGCGCGGCCTCGCCGACCAGATGGGCGAGCACGGCGACGCCGAGACTGAAGTTCGCCGCCCAGAGCAGCGGAATCGAGCTTGCGGCCTGCTCGATCGCTTCGAATTGCGCGGCGCCGAGGCCGGTCGAGCCGCTGACGAAGGCGATCCTCCGGTCGCGCGCGATCGACAGCGCGCGATCGAAACCTTCGGCCCCGGAAAAATCGACGAGCACGTCGGCGTCGGGCCCGGCCGCATCCGGCGCGTCGGCGCGCCCGAGCGCGGCAACGACCCTGAGGTCCTCGCGCGCGGTGGCGAGTCGCAGCACGGCCTGGCCCATGCGGCCGCCAGCCCCGTGCACAATGATAGCGACGCACTTGCTCATGTTTTGCCTCGTGATTGCCGGGCCGGCAGTGTTCGCCCGCGGGTGTGGACGCGCGGTCCGGCCGCGGCTTGCAGCATCATGGCTCGCGCGGCCGGCTGCAAGCGCGGGCAACCGGTCGATGCGGGCCGGGCGCCCGCAGGCCAGGCGCCGGATCAGGACGTGACGCGATCCCAGAACTGGCGCACGCCGTCGAACCACGAGCGATTGCGCGGCGAATGGGCCTGCGCCTCCTCCCCGGCGAAGGTCGACTCGAACTCCTCGAGCAGCTCGCGCTGGCGCGCGGTCAGCTTGACCGGCGTCTCGACGACGACGCGACAGATCAGGTCACCCGTGTGTCCGCTGCGCACCGACTTGACGCCCTTGCCGCGCAGGCGGAACAGCTTGCCGGTCTGCGTTTCGGGCGGGATCGCGAGCGAGGCCTCGCCGCCGAGCGTCGGCACGGGCAACTCGGTGCCGAAGGTCGCCTGGGCGAACCGGATCGGGACTTCACAGAACAGGTCGTCGCCTTCGCGCGTGAAGATCGCGTGCTCGCGCACACGCACCTCGACGTAGAGATCGCCCGGCACGGTACCGGCGGGTCCGGCCTCGCCCTGCCCGGTCAGGCGGATGCGGTCACCATTGTCGACGCCGGCCGGAATCTTGACCTGGAGGGTGCGCTCGTCATGGATGCGGCCTTCGCCGCGGCAGGTCTTGCACGGATTGGCCACGACCTTGCCGCTGCCGGCACAATGCGGACAGGTTTGCTGCACCGAGAAGATGCCGTTCTGCATGCGCACGCGGCCATGCCCGCGGCAGGTCGTGCACGAGGACGTCTTGCCGTCTTCGGAGCCGCTGCCCTCGCACCCCGTGCAGGCGACCAGGGTCGGCACCTCGATCTGGCGGTCGATGCCGAACACGGCTTCCTCGAGATCGAGCTCGAGCATGTAGCGCAGGTCGGAGCCACGGCGCGCACGGCCGCCGCGCGCGCCACCCATGCCGAAGATGTCGCTGAAGATGTCGCCGAAGATGTCGCTGACGTCGCCGTTGAAGCCACCGCCGTGGCCACCCATGCCGTTCTCGAACGCGGAATGCCCGTGGCGGTCGTAGGCCGCACGCTTGTGGTCGTCGGCGAGGACCTCGTAGGCCTCCTTCGCCTCCTTGAAGCGTTCCTGCGCGGACGGATCGTCCGGACAGCGATCCGGGTGGAACTTCATCGCCAGGCGCCGGAACGACTTCTTGAGGTCGTCCGCGCTCGCGGTGCGTTCGGCACCGAGCACTTCGTAGTAGCAGCGTTTGCTCATCGTCCAGCCGGGCTCGGGGTTCGGAAAGGAAAACCGGTCGGGCTCGCGCACGACCGGCGGCAACAGCGGCCGGCAACATCGATGCGACGTCGCCGGCCTCGATCAGGCGGGCGCGCGTCTCGCGACGCCGCCCGCTGCCGGCTTACTTGTTGTCGTCCTTCACTTCGGTGAACTCGGCATCGACGACATCGTCTGCCTGCGCAGATCCGGCCTGTGGACCGGGATCTGCACCGCCCTGGCCGCCCGACGACGCCGCATACAGGGACTGGGCCACTTCCTCGACGCGCGTGATCCTCGCCTCGATCTGTGCCTTGTCGTCGCCCTTCATCGCCTTGTCGAGTTCGGACAGCGCTTCCTCGATTGCGCCGAGCTGCTCGCCCGGCACCTTGCCGCCGTGTTCCTTCAGGGCGCTGCGCGTCGCGTGCACGAGCTGGTCGGCCTTGTTGCGCGTCGTCACGAGTTCCTGGAAGCGCTTGTCTTCCTCGCGGTTGACCTCGGCGTCGTTGACCATGCGCTGGATCTCGTCGTCCGACAGCCCGGAACCGGCCTTGATCTCGATGCGCTGTTCCTTGTTCGTCTTCTTGTCCTTCGCCGACACATGCAGGATGCCGTTCGCGTCGATGTCGAAGGTGACCTCGACCTGCGGCATGCCGCGCGGAGCAGGCTCGATGCCGGCCAGGTCGAACTTGGCCAGCGACTTGTTGAAGCGCGCCTGCTCGCGCTCGCCCTGCAGCACGTGCACGGTGACCGCGTTCTGGTTGTCTTCGGCGGTCGAGAACACCTGGGTGTTCTTGGTCGGGATCGTCGTGTTCTTCTCGATCAACTTCGTGAACACGCCGCCGAGCGTCTCGATGCCGAGCGACAACGGCGTCACGTCGAGCAGCAGCACGTCCTTGACCGTGCCGGACAGCACGCCGCCCTGCACCGCCGCGCCGATCGCAACCGCTTCGTCGGGATTGACGTCCTTGCGCGGTTCCTTGCCGAAGAATTCCTTGACGGCTTCCTGGACCTTGGGCATGCGTGTCTGGCCGCCGACGAGGATGACTTCGCCGATGTCGGACACCTTCAGACCCGCGTCGGAAATCGCCGTGCGGCATGGCTCGATCGTGCGCTTGATCAGGTCGTCGACGAGCGACTCGAGCTTGGCGCGGGTCAGGCGAAGTTCGAGATGCACGCCTTCGTTGTTCACCTGGGTGATGAATGGCTCGTTGATGTCGGTCTGCTGGCGCGAGCTGAGCTCGATCTTCGCGCGCTCGGCGGCCGAGCGCACGCGCTGCAGCTGGATCGCATTCTTGCGCAGGTCGACGCCGTGCTGCTTCTCGAACTCGTCGATGATGTAGTCGATGATGCGCTTGTCGAAGTCCTCGCCGCCGAGGAAGGTGTCGCCGTTCGTCGCGAGCACTTCGAACTGCTTCTCGCCGTCGACTTCGGCGATCTCGATGATCGAGATGTCGAACGTGCCGCCGCCGAGGTCGTAGACCGCGATCTTGCGATCACCGCCTTTCTTGTCGAGGCCATAGGCGAGCGCGGCCGCGGTCGGCTCGTTGATGATGCGCTTGACCTCGAGGCCGGCAATGCGGCCCGCGTCCTTGGTCGCCTGGCGCTGGCTGTCGTTGAAGTAGGCCGGCACCGTGATGACCGCCTCGGTCACCGGCTCGCCGAGGTAGTCCTCGGCCGTCTTCTTCATCTTCATCAGCACCTGCGCGGACACTTCCGGCGGCGCCATCTTCTTGCCGTCGGCCGTTTCGACCCAGGCATCGCCATTGTCGTGCGCGACGATCTTGTACGGCACGAGGTCGATGTCCTTCTTGACCTCGGCGTCGCTGAACTTGCGCCCGATCAGGCGCTTGACCGCCGAGAACGTGTTCTTCGGATTGGTCACCGCGCCGCGCCGCGCGGTCGCGCCGACCAGCACTTCGCCGTCCTTGAATGCGACCACCGACGGCGTCGTGCGGTCACCTTCGGAGTTTTCGATGACGCGGGCGACTCCGCCCTCCATGACCGCGACGCACGAGTTGGTCGTGCCGAGGTCGATACCGATGATCTTGCCCATTTGAGTGCTCTCCCGGAAAAATTTCTGGTCACGTGGACCACTGGCGCAAAACTGGGGGTTTGCCTGCGGCTTTCAAGCGCCCGCACGCATCGCCGGGGCCGCCGTGCCGCCTCAGGCCGGTGCCTGGGCGACGTTGACGAGGGCCGGTCGCAACAGGCGATCGTTCAGTACATAGCCCTTCTGCAGGACGACGACGACGGTTTCCGGTGCGTGCTCGGCCGTCTCGATCATCGCCATCGCCTGGTGGCGCTCGGGGTCGAACGGCGCGCCGAGCGGATCGACGACGACGAGCCCGTGGCTGCCGGCGACGCGCAGGAACTCCTTGAGGGTCAACTCGACACCGGCGCGCAGGGCCGATTCGGCGCTGTCGGCGGCGAGGCCACGCTGCAGGTTGTCGAGCACGGGCAGCAGGTCGGAAAGCAGGCGCTCGTTGGCGAACCGGCGCGCCTGTTCGAGGTCGCGCTGCATGCGCTTGCGCTGGTTGTCGAGTTCGGCGCGCTCGCGCAGGACGATCTCGCGCATCTCGCCGAGCTTGGTTTCGTACTCGGTGATCATCTGGTTCAGCGCTTCGTCGCTGCTGCCGAGCGTGCCGTCGTCGGCGACGGAATCCGCATTCGGATCCGGCACCGGATTGGTGTTCTCCATCTCGCCTCCAAAGCCGTGGACGGGCCGGCAGGGCAATGCCGTTCCCGCGGTACTCCATCGAAGGTCGCCAGCGCGCCCCGCGCGACGACGCGAACTGCCGAAACGGCGGTTCCGCCTTCCCTATGGGGGCGTGCCTGTGCGGTTCAAGGCGCCTGAAATGAGCTGCGCGGTGGCCGCGACGACCGGAATGACGCGCTCATAGGCCATGCGTGTCGGGCCAATCACGCCGAGCACGCCAAGCACGCGCGAGCCGACCCCGTAAGGCGCGGTCACGAGCGAGTAGCCGTCCAGCGCGGCGAACCCGGACTCCTCGCCGATGAACAGGCGCACCCCTTCCGCACGCGAACAACGCTCGAGCAGCTGCAGCAGGTCGCGCTTGCGCTGGAACGCGTCGAACAGTTCGCGTAGTCGATCGACATCGGCGGCCTCGTGCACGCCCATCAGGTTGGTCTGGCCGGCCACGAGCATGTCGTTGTCGGCCGGCGACTGGAACGCGGCCTGGGCCACTTCGACGGCACTCGCGAGCAGGCGGTTCAGGCGCGCGCCTTCGTCACGCATTTCCCGCAGCAGGCGCACGCGGATCTCGTCGAGGCGAAGGCCGGCGTACTGCGAGTTGAGGAAGTTCGCGGTCTGCTCGAGTTCGCCCGGTGAATAGATGTGCTGGGTCTCGATGACGCGGTTCTGCACCTGGCCGTCCGTGAAGACGAGGATGACGAGAACCCGATTCGCGTCGAGTGCGACGAAATCGATGTGGCGGAACGGGAATTCGTCGTGGCGCGGCACGCTGACGACGCCGACGAAACGGGTCATCTCCGACAGCAGGGTACTCGCACTGCCGAGCAGGGCCGGGGTCGCCGCGGCGGTCGGCAACTCGCGACGCAATTGCTCGACCTGTGGCTCGCCGAGCGGACGCATCTCGAGCAGGCTGTCGACGAATACGCGGTAGCCCTGGGCGGTCGGCACGCGACCGGCCGAGGTGTGCGGCGCGGCGATCAGGCCGGCGTCCTCGAGGTCGGCGAGGATGTTGCGGATCGTTGCCGGACTCACGTCGAGGCCCGAGGATTTCGCGAGCGTGCGCGAGCCAACCGGCTGGCCTTCGGCGATGTAGCGCGCAATCAGCGAGCGCAGCAGGCTGCGCGAGCGCGGATCGAGCGAATCGACGTGGGAATTGGCCATCGGCGCAGGATACACGCGGCCATTCGCCCCGGCGAGCCGGCCGCAACGCCGGCAGGCTTGCGGCCGGCAACGGGCACCGCGAAACTGCGCACTCGCCTTCATGGACGTGCGCATGCTCCGCTCGCTTTACGTCAAGGATTTCGCCGTCGTCGGCGAGACCGAAATCGCCCTCGGACAGGGACTGACCGTGGTCACCGGCGAGACCGGCGCCGGCAAGTCGCTGCTCGTCGATGCATTGCTCCTGCTCACCGGCAATCGGGCCGATGCGGCGATGGTCCGCCATGGCAGCGAGCGGGCCGAGTTGTCGGCCGAATTCGACCTCGCCGGGCGCGCGGACCTGCGCGACTGGCTGCGCGAACAGGAACTCGACGACGAGGCCTCGTGCCAGTTGCGCCGGGTCATCCGCAGCGAAGGCAGTTCGCGAGCCTGGATCAACGGCCGGCCGGTGTCGCTTGCCCAGATGAAGGCGCTCGGGGAGCGCCTCATCGAGATCCACGGCCAGCACGAGCACCAGGCCCTGCTCGACCGTCGCCAGCAACTCGCCTTGCTCGATGCCTTCGGTCGCCATGACGACGAACTCGCGCGCGTCGTCGCGCTCGCGCGTGCCTGGCGCGAGGTCAAGGCGCGGATCGACGCGCTGCCGCACGGCGAGAACCAGGCCGAGCGGATCGAATGGCTGCAGCACCAGGTCGACGAACTCGACCTGCATGCGCTCGGTGCCGACGAACTCGACGCACTCGAACACCTGCACCGGCGTCTCGCCAATGCCGGCCAACTCGTCCAGGGCTGCGCTGGCCTCGCGGAACTGCTCGATGGCGAAGGCGAATTCTCGGTCACCCGCGTGCTCGCGCGCGCGCAGGCCGAAAGCACGCGGCTCGGCGGGCTCGACCCGAAACTCGCCGCCCTCGGCGAACTCCTCGAAGCCGCGCGCATCCAGGTCGATGAAGCGGGCGATTCGCTCGCACGCTACCAGGGCGCACTTGACCTCGACCCCGAGCGTCTCGACGAGATCGATGCCCAGCTCGGCAAGCTGCACGAACTTGCGCGCAAGCACCGCCTGCCGATGGCCGACCTTAAAGCGCATGCCGACGCCCTGCGCGGCGAACTCGAGAACCTGCGTGCCGCCGGTACGCGGCTCGTCGCCCTGCAGCGCGAACGCGATCAGCTCGTACGCGACCATGCGGAGGCAGCCTCGGAACTGTCGCGCGCGCGCCGCGCGGCGGCCACGCGCCTCGGCGAGGCGGTCGCTGCCATGCTCGGTGAACTCGGCATGGGTCGCGGTCGCTTCGAGGTCGAACTCGAAGCGGTTGCCGGCGGCGAACCCGATGCGCAAGGCGCCGAACGCTGTGAATTCCTCGTCAGCGCGAATCCGGGGCAACCACCACGCGCGTTGCGCAAGGTGGCCTCAGGTGGGGAGCTCTCGCGAATCAGCCTCGCGATCGAAGTCGCCGCGCTCGGGCTCGACGATGTCGGCACGATGGTCTTCGATGAAGTCGATTCGGGTATCGGCGGCGCCGTCGCCGAAGTGGTCGGGCAAAAACTGCGCAGGCTCGGCAGCCAGCGCCAGGTGCTTTGCGTCACCCACCTGCCCCAGGTCGCCGTGCAAGGTCATGCGCATCTGCTCGCGAGCAAGTCGAACGATGGCGACAGCACGCACACGCGCATCGATACGCTCGACGCATCGCAACGCAAGGCGGAAGTTGCGCGCATGCTCGGCGGCATCGAGATCACGCGCGAGACGCTTGCCCACGCCGGACAGATGTTGCAGCGGGCTCAGGCCAGCGACTGACTTGCTAGACTGGACACGCCGTCGCGATGCGCCGGCGCCGCGTGGACGTCCGCGCGGGTCCCATGCCTGGCCGGGACGACCCGGCGCGAGGAAGATGCCGATGGCATGGTTCTATCTCGCGGTCGCCGGCCTGCTTGAAATCGCCTGGGCGATCGGCCTCAAGTATTCGCAGGGCTTCACGCGGCCGTGGGTCAGCACCGTGACCGTCGCTGCAATGGTCGCGAGTCTCGTCCTGCTCGGCCTCGCGATGCGCAGCCTGCCACTCGGCACCGCCTATGCGATCTGGACCGGCATCGGCGTCATCGGGACTACCGTGCTCGGCATCGGCTTCCTCGGTGAAAGCGCCTCGGCCGCCCGCCTGCTCTGCATTGCCTTGATCGTTGCCGGCGTGGTCGGGCTCAAGCTCGTCACACCGACGGATTGAGGGTCACGGCGACGCGGCGTGCGGCGATCGCTGCGCCGGATGCGAACAAGGCCGCTTCCGGGTGCGCCTCGTTGAAGCGTGTGGTCGCGTGCAGAGGGATATGCTCGGCTCATCCATGAGCCTCACCCTCCGCTGCGCGCTGCGGGCCAGCCTTCGGCTGTCCAGATTCGTTCCGGACGGATTTGTCGACTGCGCAGGCAGGATGCCGAAGCGAACATCGCCGCAGGCGATGGCCCGAAGGGCAAAGGCCGGGATCGGCCTGAGTCACCGGAGGGTTCGTCCACACCCCTCTCTCCGCCAGACAAGAAAAAGCCCCTTGCGGGGCTGTTTCGTTGGAGGTCATGGCCACATGCAGAGGGATATGTTCGGCTCATCCATGAGCCTCACCCTCCGCGCTGCGCGCTGCGGGCCAGCCTTCGGCTGTCCAAATTCGTTCCAGCCGAATTTGTCGACTGCGCAGGCAGGATGCCGAAGCGAATATCGCCGCAGGCGATGGCCCGAAGGGCGAAGGCCGGGATCGGCCTGAGTCACCAGAGGGTTCGTCCACACCTCATCTCTTCGCCAGACAAAAAAATAGCCCCTTGCGGGGCTGTTTTTTGGTCTGGCGGAGAGAGAGGGATTCGAACCCTCGATAGAGCTTTTGACCCTATACACCCTTAGCAGGGGCGCGCCTTCGACCACTCGGCCATCTCTCCACATGCAACGCTGGCGCCGCGCGGCCGGTTCGGCCGGGTGGCAATCCGCGAAGGATACCCGTCGCAGCCGGCACGGTAAAGTTCAGGGTTCGGCCGTCGGCGGCGACTCCTCATCCGGGTGCTGCTCCCGCTTGATGCGCTGGTAGATTTCTTCACGGTGTACGGCCACGTCTTTCGGTGCATTGATGCCGATGCGCACCTGGTTGCCTTTGACGCCGAGCACGGTCACGGTTACCTCGTCGCCGATCATCAGTGTCTCTCCGACGCGGCGGGTCAAAATCAGCATGTTGATTACTCCTTGGAATTTCTGTCGTCGATCCGGCAAATCGGCCCTTCACGCGGAGTCCTTCGCGCACAACGGCGTCATATCCGGGGACCGGGACCAGCCTCCCTAGCTGATCCCGCGGCCCGTTCCCCAATTTCGAAGCCTTGGTTCGCAACCCATCTAATCGCCCGCGCCCCGCGGACGATTTCAATGTGCTGCCAACCGCTCGGGATACTAAGGCATGCCGTCCGAAAGGCGCAACGACACAATTTCCAACAAACGGCGTCGCCGCGCGGTTTCAGCCCGCAAACGACGTTCAGGCATGTAAATTCGGAGTAAATTTCAGAGCGATCGGGCGCCGATCGCGTTGCCGATCCAGGCCGGCAGGCCGCCGAGCGCGGCGGCGAGCGCAGGCGTGTCGCTGCCACCGCCCTGCGCCATGTCCGGGCGACCGCCGCCCTTGCCATCGATCGCGCGCGCGACGTGGGCGACGACATCGCCGGCCTTGATTCGACCGAGCGCACTGCCTCCGACGCCGCCGACGAGGGCGATCTTGCCGTCCGCGCCCGAGGCGAGCACGACGATGCAATCGACGAGCTTCTGCTTGAGCAGATCGACCCCGTCGCGCAAGGCCTTGGCATCGAGTCCGTCGATGCGTGCGGCGACAACCTTGATTCCATCCACATCGACCGCGTCGGCGACAAGATTCGACGTCGCCGCACTGGCCGCGCGTGCCTTGAACGCCTCGAGCTCGCGCTCGATCGACTTCTGCCGATCGAGAATCTGGCGAAGGCGGTCGACAACCTCGACGCCGCTCGCAGAAAGCAGGTCGCCGATCTCGTCGAGGCGCGCTTCCTCTTCGGCGACGAATGCGATCGCCGCGGCGCCGGTGACCGCTTCGATGCGGCGCACGCCGGCTGCCACGCCACTCTCGCCGATGATCTTGAACAGTCCAATGTCGCCGGTACGCGCGACATGCGTGCCACCGCAGAGCTCGGTCGAGAAATCGCCCATCCGCAACACGCGCACCTCGTCGCCGTACTTCTCGCCGAACAGGGCCATCGCGCCGGCCTCGATCGCGGCATCGTAGGCCATGTTGCGGATGTCGGCGGCCGAGTTGCGCCGGATCTCGCTGTTGACGAGGGTCTCGATCGTGCGCAACGCATCGGCGCCGACCGGCTGGAAATGCGAGAAGTCGAAGCGCAGCCGATCGGGCGCGACGAGCGATCCTTTCTGGGTGACGTGATCGCCGAGGACCTTGCGCAATGCAGCGTGCAGCAGGTGCGTTGCCGAATGATTGAGCACGATCGAAGCGCGCCGCGACGCATCGACGATCGCGCTGACGGTCGCGCCGACTTCGAGCGGCTGGGCGCCCTGCCAATTCCCGACATGGCCATGGAAAGCGCCGCCAAGCTTGATCGTGTCGGTGACGACGAAGCGGCCGCCGGCAAGCGCGAGTTCGCCGACATCACCGACCTGCCCGCCCGATTCCGCATAGAACGGCGTGCGGTCGAGCAACACGATCGCCGGCTCGCCGTCGGCGAGCGCGACAAGCTTGCGCCCACCGCGGACGATCGCGAGCACGCGCGCGGCATCGTCGGCGGTCGATTCGTAACCCGTGAAGGCGGTCGGCGGCAGGCTGCTCGCGACTTCGGCGGGCAACTGCCCTTTCGCCTCGAAGCTGCTCGCCGCCCGCGCGCGCTCGCGCTGCTCGTTCATCGCCTTCTCGAATCCGTCCATGTCGACCGACCAGCCGCGCTCGCGGGCGACGTCGGCGGTCAGGTCAACCGGAAAACCGTAGGTGTCGTACAGCGTGAACGCGATCTGCCCTGGAACCGTCCGCGAAGTCGACCCACCGCCCACATGCGATTCATCGGCGAGCGCCGACTCGAGCAGCTTCATGCCGTTCTCGAGCGTCTCGGCAAAACGCTGTTCTTCCTTGGCCAGGGCCGACTCGACGAAGCCCTGCTTCGCCGCGAGTTCCGGGTACGCCCCACCCATCTCGGCAACGAGCGGCGCGACCATCTTCCAGAAGAATTCCCCGCGAACGCCGAGCATCCACCCGTGCCGCAAGGCACGCCGGATGATCCGCCGCAGCACGTAGCCGCGGCCCTCGTTCGAAGGCAGGACGCCGTCGACGATCAGGAACGCGCAGGCGCGGACATGGTCGGCGATGACCCGCAGCGACTTGTTCTCGAGATCGGGCGTCGCGGTCAGTTGCGATGCCGTGCGGATCAGGGCCTGGAAAAGGTCGATCTCGTAGTTGGTGTGGACGTGCTGGAGCACCGCGGCGAGCCGCTCCATGCCCATGCCGGTATCGACGCACGGTGCCGGCAGCGGCGTCAGCGTGCCGTCGGCCGCACGGTCGAACTGCATGAAGACGAGGTTCCATATCTCGATGAAGCGGTCGCCGTCCTCGTCGGGCGATCCCGGCGGGCCGCCCGCGATGTGCGCGCCATGGTCGTAGAAGATTTCGGTGCATGGGCCACACGGGCCGGTATCGGCCATCTGCCAGAAATTGTCCGACGCGAACGGCGCACCCTTGTTGTCGCCGATGCGCACGATGCGTTCGGGCGGAATCCCGACCTCGTTGTTCCAGATCGCGTAGGCCTCGTCATCGGTGTGGTAGACCGTGACGAGCAGGCGGTCCTTCGGCAGCTTCCAGACTTCGGTCAGCAGCTCCCACGCCCAGCGGATCGCGTCGCGCTTGAAGTAGTCGCCGAACGACCAGTTGCCGAGCATCTCGAAGAACGTGTGGTGGCGCGCCGTGTACCCGACCGAATCGAGGTCGTTGTGCTTGCCGCCCGCGCGCAGGCAGCGTTGCACGTCGGCCACGCGCGGACCCGGCGGCTTCTCGCTGCCGAGGAACATGTTCTTGAACGGAACCATGCCCGAATTCGTGAACAGCAGGGTCGGGTCGCTCGAAGGCACGAGCGAGCTCGAAGGCACGATCACGTGGCCCTTCGAGCGGAAGAATTCGAGGAAGTCGGAGCGGATTTCGGCGCTGGTTTTCATGCGTTCGGACTGGGCGGGAAACGACGGACACGCCGACGATGCGTCCGCGCGGCCGGGCTCTCAATCGAACCCGTCGCCCGGATCGCCGATTTCGGCGCGCACAAGGGCGCTTACTGTGGCGGCATCGAAGCCGCGGCGCAAGAGAAACGCCGCGCGGCGCGCGCGCTCCTTCGGGTCGGAAGCCGGCGTGCGCCCATAGTGCCGCTCGAGCTGGCGGCGGGCGAGCGCAGCCCAGTCGCAGTCGGCGGCATTGATCGCCGCGCCGATCTCGGCATCGGTCACGCCATGCGACTTGAGCTCGGCGAAGATTCGCCGTGGACCGTAGCCGTTGGCCGCGCGCGAACGCGCAAGCAGTTCGGCGAAGCGGCTGTCGCTCTGGTATTCGCTGTCGCTCAGCGATGCGATCGCGACCGCGGTTTCGTCGCGCGCGTACCCGCCACGCGAAAGCTTGACCTCGAGTTCGCGCTGCGAATGTTCGCGCCGCGCGAGCAGGCCGAGCGCCTTGCCGTAGGCGCTCGGTCGCTCTTTCGGGGATTTCGGCGGTTTCCGGGCCATTCTGGACACCGCGCGGCGGGGGTCAGGGAATCACGCGCCCGCGGCACGGGCCGCGCGTTCGATCCGGCCCGACGGCAATCCGGCACGCACCGGATCAGGCCTCCTCGACCTCGACCGCCGGAAGCGGCGAGGTGCCGCCCTTGACGAGGAGCTTCTCGCGCAGGGCCGCATCGATTTCATTCGCAATCGCCGGGTGTTCCTTGAGATACAGGCGGACATTGTCCTTGCCCTGGCCGATGCGGTCGCCCTTGTAGCTGTACCAGGCGCCCGACTTCTCGACAAGATTGTGGAGCACGCCGAGTTCGATCAGTTCGCCCTCGCGCGACGTGCCCTCGCCATACAGGATTTCGAATTCGGCCTGGCGGAACGGCGGCGCGACCTTGTTCTTGACGACCTTGACGCGCGTTTCCGAACCGATCACCTCGTCGCCGCGCTTGACCGCGCCGATCCGGCGGATGTCGAGGCGCACCGAAGCATAGAACTTCAGCGCATTGCCGCCTGTGGTCGTCTCGGGGCTGCCGAACATGACGCCGATCTTCATGCGAATCTGGTTGATGAAGATCACCAAACATCCTGATTTCTTTATGTTTGCCGTCAGCTTGCGCAGCGCCTGGCTCATCAGGCGGGCCTGCAGGCCGACGTGCGAATCGCCCATCTCGCCCTCGATCTCGGCCTTTGGCGTCAGCGCCGCGACCGAGTCGACGACGACCACGTCAACCGCATTCGAACGCACGAGCATGTCGGCAATCTCGAGCGCCTGTTCACCGGTGTCGGGCTGTGACACGAGCAGGTCATCGACCTTGACCCCGAGTTTTTCCGCATACGTCGGATCGAGCGCATGTTCGGCGTCGACGAAGGCGGCGGTGCCGCCGGCGCGCTGGCAGGCCGCGATGACCTGCAGGGTCAGGGTGGTCTTTCCGGACGATTCCGGGCCGTAGATCTCGACCACGCGTCCGCGCGGAAGGCCACCGATGCCGAGCGCGATGTCGAGCCCGAGCGACCCGGTCGAAACGGTTTCGATCGCTTCGTTGACCTTGTCGCCCATGCGCATCACGGCGCCCTTGCCGAACTGCTTCTCGATCTGCGAAAGCGCGGAAGAGAGCGCGCGGCGCTTGTTGTCATCCATCGGGGTCACCTCGTTGATAATTCGGTGCAGGCTGCCGCGCGAACTTCTCAGATGCTGAGACATCGCCGGAATGTGTGGCGATTATCCCACGCCTCCGCCGCGGCGATAGCGCCAGCCTGCGCGTCAGCTTGTAAGAATTCGCCTTACGCCGTCGAGCGCCGCGGCGACGGTCTGCCGCCGGACGGATTCGCGATCGCCCGGAAAATGGAACAGCTCGGCCTTCGCATAACCGCCTCGGCGCTTCCAGCCGATCCAGACCGTGCCGACCGGCTTTCCCGGGGTTGCGCCGCTCGGGCCGGCGATTCCGGTGACGGCGACCGCGACCGTGGCGCCATAGCGGGCGAGCGCACCGGAGACCATTTCCACGACCGTGTCCTGGCTGACCGCACCGGTCCGCTCGAGCGTCTGCGGCTGGACCCCGAGCAGGGCTTCCTTTGCCTCGTAGCTGTAGGCGACGACGCCGCATTCGAACCAGGTCGAGCTGCCGGCGATATCGGTCAACACCTTCGCGATCCAGCCGCCCGTGCACGATTCGGCTGTCACGATCGACAGGCCGCGGGCGATCAGCACATCGGCAATCGCGGTGCCGAGCGCATGCAGGCCGGCGTCGTCGGCGTTGAGGGAAGATGACACCGTTCGAGCTCCGGCAGCGGTGGGGCGCCGCGACGGTAGCCGATATCGGCGGCGGGCGTCGAGTGGACCGGGGCGATGGCGCGCGTTGGGGGATGCGCTGCCTTTTGGCGTAGAAGGATACGACCATCCGGAGAAGACCATGTCGTCGCGAAGACTGCTGTTCGTCCTGATTTCGCTGTTCGCTTCGGCGAGCGCCGTGGCCGACATCGTCGTCGGCAGCTACGGAACCGGGTCGAGTGCCGAGTCGCTGCGTGTGTTCGCAGATACCGCGACCGGCGACGCGGCACCAACGCGCGTCTTCACGGGGCCGGCCACCGGCTTCACCTCGACCTCCGGCGGGACCTTCGAGCCGGCCGAGGGCGTGGTGTACGTGGCCGATTTCTGGGGCCAGGCGATCCGCGTGTTTCCGGCCTATGCAAGCGGCGATGTAGCGCCGCTGCGCGTGCTCACCAGTCCTTTCATCGGCCAGGTGCGCACGGTTGCAGTCGATCCGGTCCACGATGAACTGCTGGCGATCGGCGGCGGCTGCTGCCTGATGGCGTTTGCGCGGACCGCGAGCGGCGCGACCGGACCACTGCGCAGCCTGAGCTGGGGTGGCGGCAGCGGCAGCGTGACCCAACTCAATTACCCGGGTTCACTGAGCTACATGTCGCCGACCGACGAGGTCGTGCTCGCCGATTCCGACGCCAGCGCACCGTATGCGCCGAAGCTGCTCGTCTTCAACCGGACCGACAGCGGAAACACCGCACCGAAGCGCGTGATCCGGGGTGCACAGACCGGATTGGGCAGCTGGATCAGCAGCGTCGTCCACGACCCGGCTGCCAGGCAGCTGCTCGTGTTCGCGCATGTCGACAATCCCGATTCGACGCGCACGGCCCGCATCCTGGTGTTCGACGATCAAGCCGACGGCAATGCGCTGCCCGTGCGCACGATCGGCGGACCGGGTACGACGCTCGACATGGCCGGCACCACCTATCCGGGTGGACTCGCGATCGATCCGGTCCGCGCGCGCCTGATCGTCACGATCGCCGATTACGCCGGCGCCGCCGGCAACCGCGTGCTCGTGTTCGACCTCGCCGCGAACGGCAACAGCGCACCGCTGCAGGTCATCGAAGGTCCGCAATCGACGCTGGCCCTGCAACTCGGCGCGCCGATCTGGATGCCGACCGACCGCATCATGGCCCACGGCTTCGAGTGAGCGGATCGTGACGGCGCGAAGTGGCGGGGCACCGGGCGGACCTGGGTCGGTGCTCCGATCGCATGTCCGGCCCGGGAAACGCTCGAACGCATGCAACTGCGCTGGTATCGTCGCTGCCCGAGGGTCATGACGGAAACGTCCATGCACGGCATCCGAACGCTGGTGATATCGACCTTGTCGGTTCTCGCCATGTGCGGACCGATCCTCGCACAGGACCGCAATCTCGCGTTGCCCGTCGCGCAACTCGAGCAGATGCTGGCCCACGATGCGATGCGCATCGAGGCCGCGCAGATCAGCCGTCCGACCGCGAAGGGCGACATCACGTTGCGCGCCGAGGTCTCGTTTGCCGGGCGCGAGCCCCTGCGCGTCAAATTGCGCAAGTCCGTACCGGGCGCGGAAGGGTTCAACAACATCCCGCGCTACGACCTCGCCGCCTATGCGCTGCAGCGCCTGTTGATGGACCCGCACGAATATGTCGTGCCGCCGACCGCCCTGCGCATGATCGCGCTGGCCGAGTTCCGCCGTCATTCGCCCGACGTGCTGCCGACGTTCAAGGGTTCCGATGACGCGCTCGGCGTCGTCCAGTACTGGTTGCGCGACATCGAGGTGGTCGCCGACGTGTTCGATGCGGCGCGCTTCGCCAGTGATCCGGTCTATGCGCGCCACATCGGCCAGCTCAACGTGTTCACGTTCCTCTTGCGCCACGGCGATTCGAATGCGGGGAACTTCCTCATCTCGAAGACGAGGCCGGGTCCGCGCGTCTTCTCGGTCGACCACGGCATCGCGTTCGGCCAGGCCGGTGGTGATCGAGGCATGGCATGGCGGACTCTGCGCGTCGCGCGCCTGCCCGCCGACACCATCGCGCGTGTGCGGCAGCTGACCTCGTCGGAAGCGCTTGCACCACACCTCGGCGTGCTGGCCCAATGGGAATTGCGCGAGGGTCATTTCGTCCCGGTCCCGCCCGGCGAGAACGTCGCGCCGAATCGCGGCGTACGGATCAGGAATGGCATCGTGCAGATGGGCCTGACGCGCGCCGAGATCGCCGGTGTCGCGCGTCAGGCTGCCCTGCTCGTCAAGCAGGTCGATTCGGGAAAGATCGAGGTGTACTGAATGTCAGCATCCGCGTTGCCGGATCCACGCGTGCACAGGCGGGCCCCGCTGGCCGCCGTCCTCATGTTCGCTTTGGCCTGCCTGGCGCCGACGCTGCGCGCTGCGGAGGCGCAGGATGCGTTCACCAACGTCGAGCGCGTCGTCGCATTCGCCGACGTGCATGGCGCGTTCGAATCGCTGGCCGGCCTGCTCCAGGACGTCGGCGTGGTCGACGCCCAATTGCGCTGGTCCGGGGGTCGCACCCACCTCGTCTGCACCGGCGACCTGCTCGATCGCGGCGCCGATTCGCGCAAGGTCATGGATCTGCTGATGCGGCTGCAGGCCGAAGCGACCGCGGCTGGCGGACGCGTGCACGTGCTGCTCGGCAATCACGAGGCGATGAACCTGCTCGGCCACGTCCGCGATGTCGATCACGGCGAATTCGCCGCATTCGCCGCCGACGAGAACCCTGCCCTGCGTCGGCGCCTGAGCGAGGACTGGGTCGAGCGCATGGGGGCCGGATCCGGAGCATCCTTCGATACGCGTTTTCCGCCCGGTTTCTTCGGACATCGTGCCGCCCTGGCGATGGACGGCCACTACGGCCGCTGGCTGCATGCGCTGCCGGTCGCGATCCTCATCGACGGCACGCTGTTCATGCATGGCGGGCCGTCCGCCGTCCTCGAGGGCATGTCGCTGGTCGAGATCAACCTGCGATACCGCACGGCACTCGTCGAGTACCACGCCAGTCTCGCCCCGCTCGAGGCGGCCGGCCTCGTCCTGCTCGAGGACAGGTTCGACGAACGCGCCTCGCGCGCAGCCGAACGCCTCGCCGCCCGCAGCGATGCGACCCCGGCTGACCGCGCGCGCGACACCGAAGCCGTGCGCCGTTTCACGGCCGCCGACGACAACCCGATGATCGGCGCCGACGGCCCGAACTGGTATCGCGGTCCGGCGCTGTGCAATGCCGCCGCCGAGGCCGATGTCCTCGATCCGCTGCTGGCCGGACTCGGCGCGCGCCGGCTCGTCATCGGCCATACGGTCACGCGCGACAAGCGCGTCGCCTCGCGCTTCGGCGGCAACGTGATCAAGCTCGACACCGGCATGAATGCGGCGGTCTACAGGGGACGCGCTTCCGCCCTCGTCATCGCGAACGGAAGCATGCAGGTTCGTTATGCAGACGCGGCACCGGGCCTGGCCGGCATCGAAGCCGAAGCAATCCATCTCAGTTCGCCGACGCTCGATGAAGTGGCTGTCGCGCAGCTGCTCGAGCACGGCCAGATCAAGGTGACCGGGCCGCGCGCACCGGGCACGCTCGATGTCGTCGTGTCCCGCGACGGACAGCGCGTCAACGCCGTGTTCGTCGCCACGACGCGCGCTGCGGGCGACAGGGAGCTCGCCGCGATGAAGCTTGATCGACTGCTCGGGCTCGGGCTCGTGCCGGCCACCGTCGCGCGCAAGGTGCAGGGTCAGGACGGCATCGTGCAGGCGCGTCCGCTCGAGTGGACTAGCGAAGCCAAGGTGAGGTCTGGCGGCCGCCGCGGTGCCGGCTGGTGCGCGCTTCCCGCACAGTTCGAGCTCATGTATGCGTTCGACGCGGTGATCGGCAATGAAGGCCGATCGGCCGAGCGAATCCTCTACGACGCGAAGGAATGGAACCTGATCCTCAGTGGCCACGATCGCGCGTTCGGCGTCTCGCGCGAATTCCCGGCTGCATTGCGCGGCCGCACGCCACGCCCCGGCGCGGAAATGCGTCGCCGGCTCGCCGAACTCGACGAGCCGGCCCTCGAGCAGTCGATCGGCGACCTGCTCGGCAAGCGCGAGCGCAAGGCGGTCCTGCAGCGGCGCGACGCGTTGCTCGCCCGCCCGGCAGCAATGCGCAAGCCCTGACCGGCGCCCATCAATCGGAATGCAGGATGCGACGCATCACGAAGACGCTCGCTGCCTGCGTTCCATCGACGTCGCTGGCAATCACCTCGACGACGATCTCCTCGACATGGCCGTGCGGGAAGGTGCCGGAAAACGTCCATTCCCGCGCATCGAAGTGGATCCACTTCGGCAATGGCCGACCATCGCCGGACCTTGCACAAAGCTGCAGCACGTCGCCCGGATCGGCGTCGCGGAACGCGTCGGTCGGCACGCAATGCCGGAACGGCGAGCCTGGCACGCAGTCCAGATCGGGGATCGGCCGACCGACTTCGGGCGGCACATTGAACGCGTTGCGGCGCGCCACCGCGCTGAACTCGCGTCCGATCGCCAGCGCCAGCGCGCCCCAGGCGAGTGCCAGGCCGAGGTTGAACAACGCGAAGCCGGTCAACGTCCAGGCAAACCAGTGGATGCCGGCGAACACGACCGCTGCCTGGATCAGGTCGCCGATGCGCCAGAAGAACGTGTCGATCGCGGTCTTGCCCTCATACTTCGCATCGCGGTCCACGGGCAGGAACAACGCATGCCGGGTCGTGTTCATCAACGAGTTGTTGAGGCTGTTCTCGGCGATCTTGACCAGCTGGATGATCGAGAAGATCGGCACGAACGCGATCAGGCCGTAGCCCAGTGCGGCGACCAGCGGCAGTACGACGAGCGCACCCTGCACGCCGACATGGCGATAGATGCGCGCGACCAGCAGCAGCTGGATCGCCAGTCCGGCCAGGGTGACCCAGAACTGGAATCCGCCGTAGAACGCCGTGATCGCCGCGCTCTTGTCGATCGGCCCGGATGAGGCCGCGATGCGCGCGTCGACGTCGCGCACGACGAGATCGGCGAGCATGAATTCGCCGGTCGTGTTGATCCAGTTGAGAAGCACGATGAACAGCGCGACGAGCAGCAGGTAGCGGTCGCGCAGGACGAGTTCGATGCCGCCGAGCAGTTTCGGCACACGACCGCTGCGTTCGGGTACCTGCGAACGCGAACCCTCGGGCACGGCTGCGCTCGCCGGCCCCGCGAATGCGACTGTCAGGGCGAGAACGGCAGTGGCGATGAACATGAGCCCTGCCGGTTCGAAGATCGCGACCGCGAGCGCGGCGAACTGGGCCCCGGCGAGGGCGCCGAGATTGGCGCCGATCATGATCACCGGGAACAGTCGTTGACCGCTTTTCAGGTTGAACGTATCGGCCGCGAACGCCCAGAACTGGGCAGGCACCATGAGGCCGAAAATGCTGACCCAGACGAAGAACGTCAACGACATCGACAGCCCGAACCACGCGAGCGCCGCGAAGCCGAGCATGTTGAGCACGAAGAAGAGCGTCACCGCACGCAGCAGGTGGGCACCGTCGAGACGACGGCGCACGATGCTGTAGGCCGGAATCACGAAGATCAGCACGATGGCGGTGATCGCAACGCCATAGGCACGCACCTCGGCCGAGAAGTCGGTCAGGATGAACGCTTCGCGCAATGCCTTGACGATGAGGTACGAAAACAGCAGCAGGAATCCGTGCAGGCAGAACAGTACGGTGCTGCGTCCTTCGCCGGGACGCATTCGCGTGACCAGCCCGAACACGCGTTCGATACGCCCGAGACCTGAATCGTCGGTTGGCATCGTGCTCCCCTGACCGCCGTCGCCGGCGTGCGCCCGGCTGGCGTGAGCGCGCCGTCGGACCCCGGCATTCTGCGCCTGCGACGACCGGGATCAACACCCTGCGCGCTGATCGCCGTCGCCGCGTGCCGGTTCCGGATTCGCCCGCCCCGACGTTCGCGACGCCGGCACTATTCCCAGCACGCGCCCGGCACGCCAGACTATCGGGCTGCGCGCGGAGACCACCGCGCATCGCCAGGATCGCCCAAGCCCCTCATGTCGTCCCCGCACACCCCGCTCATGCAGCAGTACTTCGCGGCCAAGGCCACGCATCCCGACGTGCTGCTGTTCTTCCGCATGGGCGACTTCTACGAGCTTTTCCACGACGACGCGCGCAAGGCGGCCGCCCTGCTCGACATCACGCTGACCCAGCGCGGCAATTCTGCCGGAGCGCCGATCCCGATGGCCGGCGTGCCATATCACGCCGCCGAAGCTTACCTGGCGCGCCTGGTCCGGCTCGGCGAGTCGGTCGCGATCTGCGAACAGATCGGCGATCCCGCGGCGAGCAAGGGCCTCGTCGAGCGCAAGGTCGTGCGCATCATCACCCCGGGCACGGTCACCGACGACGCCCTCCTCGAGGCGCGACGCGACAACCTGCTGCTCGCGATTGCGGCCGGCAAGGGCCACTACGGCCTGGCCTGGGTCGACCTCGCGGCCGGGCGCTTCGTGCTTGGCGAAGTCGCCGACGCCGAATCACTGGCCGCCGAACTCGCGCGCCTGCAGCCGGTCGAGACCCTGGTCGCCGAAGACATCGCCTGGCCGAAGTTCGTCGCCGACCTGCCCGGTCTGCGCAAGCGCGCTTCATGGCATTTCGACGACGCCACTGCCCGCCGCGAGCTCAGCCGTTTCTTCGGCACGCGCGATCTCTCCGGCTACGGCGTCGACGACATGTCTCTCGCGATCGGTGCAGCCGGTTGCCTGCTCGGCTATGTCGAGGAGACGCAGAAATCGGCCCTGCCGCACCTGTCGGGCCTGTCGAGCGAGAACGCGGCCGAAACGATCGCGCTCGACGCGGCCACGCGACGCAACCTGGAGCTCGACACGCACGCCTCGGGCCAGCGCGCCGCGACCCTGCTTGGCGTGCTCGACACGACGGTCACGCCGATGGGCGCGCGCCTCCTGCACCGCTGGCTCAACCGCCCGCTGCGCGCGCACGCGGTACTCGAGAGCCGACACGCGGCGATTGCAAGCCTGATCGATGCGCGCCTTGTCGACGGCCTGCGCGATGAATTTCGCGGCATCGGCGATCTCGAGCGCATCCTCGGGCGAATCGCGCTGCGTTCGGCCCGCCCGCGCGACCTCTCGACCCTGCGTGACGGACTCGCCCGCGCGCCGGCCTTGCGTGAGCGCTTCGCGGGCGCGGACGCCCCGCACAGCGGGATCGGCGACCCGGCCGCCGCCAACAGCCTGTTGTCGGAGCTGCTCGACCGCCTCGGCGAACACGCCGGGTGCGTTGCCCATCTCGAAGCCGCGATCGTCGAGCAGCCCCCGGCCCTCGCGCGCGACGGCGGCGTGATCCGCGCCGGCTTCGATGCCGATCTCGACGAACTGCGCGCGCTTGCGACGCACGCCGACCGCTTCCTGATCGAACTCGAGGAACGCGAAAAGGCCGCCAGCGGCATCGCCACGCTGAAGGTCGGCTACAACCGCGTGCACGGCTACTACATCGAGATCAGCAAGGGCCAGGCAGGCAAGGCCCCGGCCCACTACACGCGACGCCAGACGATCAAGGGTGCCGAGCGCTACATCACCGAAGAACTCAAGCAGTTCGAGGACAAGGTGCTGTCGGCGCGCGAACGCTCGCTGATGCGCGAGCGCGCCCTGTACGAGAGCCTGCTCGACTTCCTCGGCCAGCGCCTCGATGGATTGAAGACCGCTGCATCTGCGATCGCCGAACTCGACGTGCTGGCCGCGCTCGCGGAGCGCGCCGACGCGCTCGACTGGAACCGCCCGCAACTCGTCGCGCAGGCAGGCATCCACATCGAACGCGGACGCCATCCGGTCGTCGAGCAGGTCCGCGATGAACCGTTCGAGCCGAACGACCTCGCGCTCGACGGAAACCGGCGCATGCTGATCGTCACCGGCCCGAACATGGGCGGCAAGTCGACCTACATGCGCCAGAACGCGCTGATCGTGCTGCTCGCCCACATCGGCAGCTTCGTGCCGGCGGCGGCCGCGCGAATCGGCCCGATCGACCGCATCTTCACGCGCATCGGTGCCGGCGACGACCTCTCGCGAGGTCAATCGACCTTCATGGTCGAGATGAGCGAGACGGCGAACATCCTGCACAACGCGACCGCGCACAGCCTCGTGCTGATGGACGAGATCGGCCGCGGCACGAGCACCTACGACGGCCTCGCCCTCGCCCAGGCCTGCGCGGCTCACCTGGCCACGGTCAACTGCGCATTCACGCTGTTCGCAACCCACTATTTCGAACTGACCCGCCTGCCGGGCCAGCACGAGGCGATCGCGAACGTGCATCTGGACGCGGTCGAGTACGGCGACCAGCTCGTCTTCATGCATGCGGTCAAGGACGGACCGGCGAATCGCAGCTTCGGCCTGCAGGTGGCCGCCCTCGCCGGGTTGCCGCGCACGGTCATCGCCGAAGCCCGGCGCGTCCTGCACGGACTCGAGGCCGCCGCGATCGATGCGCCCGACGCAGCGCCGGCCGTTTCGGCGAGCGCGCAACTCGGCTTGTTCGCGCCGCCGATGCCCTCACCGGTCGAGGAACAACTGCGCGCCGTCGACGCTGACGAGCTGAGTCCGCGCGCCGCGCTCGACCTCGTCTACCGCCTGAAGAAGATGCTCTGAAATGCCGGCCGCGCCGATGCGCACGGCGGCATCGATCGAGGACCGACGGGACATGCCCGCGGTCGGGTCGGCGTACATCGCGCATGTCGACGGCCTGCGCGCGCTGGCCGTGCTCGCGGTCATCGCCTACCACCTGCGCGAGCACTGGCTGCCCGGCGGCTTCGCCGGCGTCGATGTGTTCTTCGTGATCTCGGGCTTCGTCGTCAGCGCGTCGGTCAGCCGCTGGGGTCGCGACGGATTGGCGAGCTTCCTCGCCTACTTCTACTCGCGTCGCCTGCTGCGCATCGCCCCGGCCCTCGTCGTCTGCCTCGTGCTGACGGCATTCGCGTGCATGCTCGTCGTTCCGTTCGCGTGGCTCAGCGCGTCGAATGAAACGACCGGCCTGTACGCGTTCTTCGGACTGGCAAACCTCCATCTCGCCTCGCAGCGCGAAAGCTATTTCGCGCCGGCCGCCGAGTTCAATCCGTATACGCACACCTGGTCGCTCGGCGTCGAGGAACAGTTCTACCTGCTTTTCCCGCTGCTGTTCTTCGCCTGGACGCGTGGCCGACGCGGACGCCAGGCATCGATCGGACTGTTCGCGCTGCTGTTCGCCGCTTCGTTCGGCGATGCATTCCTGCGCGAATCCAGCGGCCCTGCGGCGGCTTTCTACCTGACCACCTCGCGCCTCTGGGAAATCGCGGCCGGCGTCCTGTTGTTCCAGTATCTCGGTGGCGCGGATCGACGCGCACCAATGCCGCGTGCGCGCGAGGCGCTTGCCTGGCTCGGGATCGCGGGCATCCTCGCCACGATGGTCGCCGTGCCCGCGCAGGCCCGGCCCGGGGCGTGGCCGGTCGTGCTCGCGACGCTCGTCGTGCTCTGGTCACTGCACGGTGCCGATCGATCATCGGCGCTCGCCCGCGTGCTCGGCAGCGGCGTGTTCAGGTACATCGGCAAACGGTCGTATTCGTTGTACCTGTGGCATTGGCCGGTGTTCGTGCTGATGCGCTGGACGGTCGGACTCGACTCGCCCCACAAGCAGGTTGCCGCGCTGGTCGCAACGTTCGTGCTCGCCGGGTTCTCGTTCCGATGGATCGAATCGCCGTGGCGCCATGCGCGATGGTTCGGCGCAATCCCTCGCCGTCACGTGATCGCGGGAGGCCTGTTCGCGATTTGCGCCTGCGCGGGACTCGCCCACGCGATCAGGGATCTCGGTCCACACGTCTCCTTGAGCACGGTGACGCGTCATGCGGCTGACTGGTATCCGGATGCGATCGACCGCCTTGACGACCTGCCGGACTGCCACCTGGTCGCGGCCGCCGGCGACGCGGGCGCAGGCGGCTTCACCGACTACAGGCGCGCCGGCTGTGCAGGCGCGACCACGCCGCACGTCTTCGCTCTCGGTGATTCGCATGCACTCGCCTATCGGACGATGTTGACCGAGCATGTCCTGCGCAGCGGCGCACCGGTGAGAATCTACGACAATCCCGGCTGCTCGTTCGCGAGCCTGCAACCGGGGCGCAATGCGCCGTCCTGCTCAGCCCAGGAAGCGGCCGCAGTCGCCGACATCCTCGGCCGTGCGCGCGCCGGCGACGTGCTGTTCCTCGCCGCCTTGCGCCTCGACCGGCTTGCCGACCAGCAAGGCGGCGCGCTGTTCGATTTCAACGGGATCGCGGTCGACGACACGGGCTCGCCCGCGCAACGCGCCGAAGAGGACCGCGTGGTCGCGATCCTGCAACCGCTTGCCGCCGCTGGCCTGCGACTCGTGTTCGAAGCGCCGAAACCGGTGTTCCCCGCACCCGCGTTCCGCTGCATTGACCGCTTCAACGAGGGCAATCCGGCCTGCCGCGGCGGGCTCTCCGCATCGCGGGCGGCAATCGAGCGCTACCGGCGACCGGCGCTCGCCGCACTCGAGCGTGTCGTCGCTTCGATTCCGGGTGCGGCGATCTGGGATCCGTTGCCGTTGCTGTGCACGTCGACGACCTGCAACGCCGTGCAGGACGGCCGGCCGTTGTTCTTCGACGGCGATCATCCGAGCGCGCATGCCAATCGCGTCCTGTATCCGTCCTTCGCAGCATTCGTCGCCGGCAGCACGGCTGCGCGGAGCGCGCGCGGCTGGCGCTCAATCCGCGCCGGGCTCCTGATCGCGCCATTCCTTGATGCCGCGCAGGAGCTTACGCGAATGCTTGTCGGGGCGACCCTGCGGGTGCGCGACGCCGGCGCCGGCAAGGCGCCGCATTTCCCGCACGCGATCGCGTTCGCGCGAACTTGCTTCGGTTTCGGCATACAGCCCCCGCGCGACGGGCGCCGGGCCACGTTGGGTCGAAAGCGCCAGCACGAGGACTTCGAAGCGTTCCTCGCCGCGCGTCACGCGCAGGCGATCGCCGGCGTGGACGAGCCTGGCCGGCTTCGCGGTCGCGCCGCCGATGTCGATCTTGCCGCCGTCGATCGCCTGCCGCGCAAGACTGCGTGTCTTGAAGAAGCGCGCGGCCCACAACCAGATGTCGAGGCGGACGGAAGTGGCCGGTTCGGTCATCGGTCGGATGGCACTACCACGCGCGCCGGTATTGCAGCGGCGCATCGATCGCGACGCCGAGCTCAGCCGACGCGCGACGTGGCCAGTACGGATCGCGCAGGAGTTCGCGTGCGAGCAGGACGATGTCGGCATCACCGGCGGCCACGATCGCCTCGGCCTGGGCCGGATCGGTGATCAGGCCAACCGCGCCGGTCGCGATCCTTGCTTCGCGGCGGATGCGCGCCGCGAACGACACCTGGTAGCCGGGAGCCGGCGTGATGCACTGCCCTGGATCAAGTCCTCCGCTCGACACATCGACGAGGTCGACGCCCTCGCCGGCGAGCAGGCGGGACAGCTCGATGCTCTGTTCGATGTCCCAGCCACCCTCGACCCAGTCGGTCGCCGAGATGCGGACGAACAGTGGCAGCCGTTCGGGCCAGACCGTGCGCACGGCCGCGACAATCGCGCGGGTCAGCCGGATGCGTCGCTCGAACGACCCACCCCAGCCGTCCTCACGCCGGTTGCTGAGCGGAGAGAGGAACTGGTGCAGCAGATAGCCGTGTGCCGCATGCAGTTCGAGCACGCGGAATCCGGCTGCGAGGGCGCGCACGGCGGATGCCTTGAATGCATCGACGAGGTCGGCGATCCCGGCCTCGTCGAGGGCGAGCGGCACCGGATCCGTCGCAGCATATGCAATCGCCGAAGGCGCGACTGTCGTCCAGCCGCCGTCACCCGGGTCCAGGCGCGTGCCGCCGAGCCACGGCGCGGCCGTGCTCGCCTTGCGCCCGGCGTGCGCGAGCTGGATGCCGGCCACCGCACCGGAGGCCTCGATGAAACTCGTGATCGGCGCCCATGCTTCGGCCTGGGCGTCGTTCCACAGGCCGGTGTCGCCTGGTGAAATGCGCCCACGCGCTTCGACGGCGCTTGCCTCGGCGATCACGAGGCCGGCACCACCGACCGCGCGACTGCCAAGGTGAACGAGATGCCAGGGCTGTGGCAGGCCCTCGATCGCCGAGTACTCGCACATCGGCGAGACCGCGATCCGGTTGCGCAGCGACACCTCGCGGAAGGCGACCGTCTCGAACAGGGTCATCGGGGATTCCACATCAGCGACGGACCGTGGCCCGGCGTCGTTCGGCGTCGCGGCACGGATCCGGTCGGTCGGACCGTGCCGTGCCTGCGTCGCATTGAATCATCGGCAGCCCGGGCTCAGCGACGGCCACCGCGCTGCGGGCGATCACTGGCAAGGCCGACGCGCAAGGTGCCGCCATCCTGGAAACTGCCGTCGAGACCGGCGATCGCGGCCCGCGCTTCGTGACCTTCCATCGCGAGTTCGGCGAAACCCTTGCACTCGTTCTTGAACGGGTCCATCGCCATCTTGAGCTTGTGGACGCGGCCAAACTTGCCGAACAGGTCGTTCAACGACGTTTCGGTCATGCTGCGCGGCAAGCCGCGGACGTTCAATGTGATCATTTCGGTTCCTCGCTGGCGACAAACCACACACGTGGGTGTCGTTTCTCTGAAAACAACGGGGCCGCGGCGCGAACGCCGCGGCCCCGAGAGCTGTGCGCGAGCTCGATCGACGGATCAGGCGGCGGTGACATCCTCCGCCTGCAGGCCCTTCTGCCCCTGGACGACCTTGAAGCTGACCCGCTGCCCCTCCTGGAGGGTGCGGAAACCCGAGCCGTTGATGGCGCGGAAATGCACGAACACATCCGGGCCGTTCTCGCGGCTGATGAAGCCGAAACCCTTGCTTTCGTTGAACCACTTGACGGTGCCGACCTGACGATCCGACATTGAAAAATCTCCAAAACTAAACTGATACGCCCGATACCCCGAAAAAGGGCCTCCCGTGCGCGGGACGACGCGGCACATCAAGGACACGAAGCAAGGCGAAAAGCGGAAATTCCCCCGGATCGCCCCACGACCCGCCAGACCGCGCAGACACGACGCGGCCCGAGTCTATAACAGTTTTCGAGGCGTGGCGACAGGGCCGAAAGTAAGGGGGTCCGGCGCCCTCAGCTGGCCGCGTCGACCGTGAAACTCTCGCCGCATCCGCATGCGCCGGTCGCGTTCGGATTGCGGAACACGAAGGCCGCATTGAGCCCCTGGCGGCGGTAGTCGATCTCGGTGCCGTCGACGAACGGCAGCGCCTGCGGGTCGATCAGGACGCGGATGCCGTCGTGGTCGAACACCGAATCGTCGGCCGCGACCGCCGCGGCGAGGTCGACCGTGTAGGCGTAGCCCGAGCAGCCCGTCCGCTTGATGCCGAAGCGGACGCCGACCGCGCCCGGATCCTTGGCCATGAACTCGGTGATGCGCTGCCGCGCGGCTTCGGTCAACTGGATCGACATCGGGAACATCCTCGCAGGCGCCGCCATGCGGCGGACGGCAGCATCAAGATCGTGGCAGCACGTGGCGTTATCAAGGCGATTCGCGGGTGGTCAGGTAGGTCGCGAAGCTGCCGAGCCAGTGCGTCCCCTCGTAATGCGTGCCGCTGACGGCAGCCAGCCCGCTCCGCGCATTGCGCTTCGCTGCGTCATGCAGGACCGGAATGCGCCGGTCACGCGCCGGCAACGCATCGGCGATCGCCTCGAGCATCCAGGCGCGACTGAGGTTGAGCCCGTCCAGATGAGCGAGCTTGCCATCCGAGGCATCGAGGACGACGGCTGGCGGCAACCAGTCCGGATCGACCCGGCGCGGGATGCCGGGCAGGAAATCGCGCAGCCAGCGCGCGAACTCGCGCGACGACAGGACGCGGCGCATCAGGTCGGCCTCGGCCAGGCATGGCGACAGGAAGTCCTGGCCCGATGGCTCGTAGGCGATGGGACAATCGCGGTCACCGAGATGGAACGCGCGCGAACGCTCGACGAGGGCTTGCTCGAGCGCGCGGTCACCGCCGATGCGGGCCGCGTCGAGGGCAAGACCGAATGCGAAGGCGGTCTGCGAATGCTCACCGGTGCGGATCGGCGCCGTCAGCTTCGGCAGCCAGCGCAGCAGCCGCAGCGAGGCCTCGCGCTCGAGCGGCGCGAGCGCCGCGGACCACGCGCGCGCCCGCGGATCGTCCCAGCGGCGCAGGTCGGCCCCGAGCTGGAGCAGCCAGGCGAGGCCGTACGGGCGTTCGAACGTGTCGCTGCCGCGACGCATGGTCGCCAGTTCACCGGCGATGTTCGCCGCGCTCAGGTTGCGTGCGAGTGCCTCACGCGCTGCGGTCGACCAGGCGGCCTGTGGTCCGGTGCGCAGCAGGCGCACGAGCAGCCAGTGTCCGTGCACCGAGGAATGCCAGTCGAAGCAGCCGTGGAATGCGGGGTACAGGCGACGCGGCGGGGCGACGTCCTCGTCGCCACGCAGTTCGTGCGTGATCTTGTTCGGGTATTCACGCGTGACGCAGCCGAGGGCGAGCGCGGCAAAGCGATCGCCGACCGCTGCCGACGCGCTCGCGGCCTGGCCGGCAGGCGCCGCGGCGGCGGCAAGCACGGCGACGAAAATCCCGATCCATCGGCGCGGGTGCCCTCTTCTTCGGATTGACGCATCCGTTATCATCGCGAATTCAGCCCGCCCCGGTTTCTCCGACCGCCTTGCCGGTCGAGCATGGAGTTTGCCCGAATGTCCGTTGTCAGTGTCAAACAGGCCTTGAGCGGCGCGCTCCCGGTCGGCAGCAAGATCGCGGTGCGCGGCTGGGTGCGCACGCGGCGCGACTCCAAGGCCGGCCTGTCGTTCGTCAACCTGAGCGATGGCTCGTGCTTCGATCCGATCCAGATCGTCGCCGACGAATCCTTGTCGAACTACGCGAGCGAGGTCCTGCATCTCGGCGCCGGCTGTTCGCTGGTCGCCGAAGGCGAACTGGTCGCCTCGCTGGGCAAGGGCCAGGGCTTCGAGATGCGGGCGAACCGGATCGAGGTCACCGGCTTCGTCGACGATCCGGAAACCTATCCGATCCAGCCGAAGGCGCATTCGCTCGAGTTCCTGCGCGAGGTCGCCCACCTGCGTCCGCGCACGAACCTGTTCGGCGCGATCACGCGCGTGCGCCACACGATTGCCGCGGCGATCCATCGCTACTTCGACCAGAACGGCTTCTTCTGGGTCAACACGCCGATCATCACGACCTCGGACGCCGAGGGTGCCGGCCAGATGTTCCGCGTGTCGACGCTCGACCTCATGAACCTGCCGCGCACGGACAAGGGCGCCGTCGATTTCCGCAAGGACTTCTTCGGCAAGGAAGCGTTCCTGACCGTGTCGGGCCAGCTCAACGTCGAGGGCTACTGCCTCGCGCTCAGCAAGGTCTACACGTTCGGCCCGACGTTCCGCGCCGAGAACTCGAATACCGCGCGTCACCTCGCCGAGTTCTGGATGATCGAGCCGGAAATCGCGTTCGCCGACCTCGACGAGAACGCGCGCGTCGCGGAAGCGCTGCTCAAGTACGTGTTCCGCGCGGTCCTCGACGAACGCGGCGACGACATGGCGTTCTTCGCCGAGCGCGTCGAGAAGACCGCCGTGTCGCGCCTCGAGGCATTCGTCGAGGCGCCGTTCGAGCGCATCGACTACGGGGATGCGGTCGGAATCCTCGCCAGGTCCGGCAGGAAATTCGAGTTCCCGGTCGAATGGGGCGCGGACCTGCAGACCGAGCACGAGCGCTACCTGACCGAACAGCATGTCGGGCGCCCGGTCGTCGTCGTCAACTACCCAGAGCGGATCAAGTCGTTCTACATGCGCCTCAACGACGACGGACGCACGGTCGCCGCGATGGACGTGCTCGCACCGGGCATCGGCGAGATCATCGGCGGCTCGCAGCGCGAAGAGCGCCTCGACGTGCTCGACCGCCGCATCGCCCAGTTCGGGCTCGACCGCGAACACTACGGCTGGTACCGCGATTTCCGCCGCTACGGCAGTGTTCCGCATGCCGGCTTCGGCCTCGGCTTCGAGCGCCTCGTCGTGTATGTCTGCGGGCTCGCCAACATCCGCGACGCGATTCCCTATCCGCGTGTGCCGGGCCACGCGGAGTTCTGATGCTCGCCACCCGCGAATTCCTGTTGATCATGGGCCTCGGCTTCATTGTTGCCGGCCTGACCACCTACCTGATGACCTGGGTGCTCGTCAGCGTGCACCTGCGCGATCATCATCCGGAGGAACGTGAGCGCATCGGGCGTTTCATGTTCACGCCACGTGCCTTCGGCTGGTACCTCGCGCGGCGCTACCGGCGCCTCGGCGACCGCATGCTGACCGGCCTCGCCAGGCTCGGTTTCACCGGGGCCTGGGCGATCGTGTTCGGATTCACCGCGACCTTCGTCTCCAAGGCGCTCGGGGAACTGCCATGAACGACCAACACGATGTCCCGGTGGAAGGCGACGATGCCGCGGTCGAATGCATCTGGTGGTGCGCCGCGACTGGAGACCTCCTGGTCTGGGCGCGCCTGCGCGTGCTCGACTCGGGCATCGCCGAGGTGCTCGACAGCGCCGGCACCTTCCTGCGCTACGATGACGAGATCCAGGCGCGCATGGCCCTGCTCGATGCCGAGTTCCGCGCCTTCGACGGCCTCGACGAGAACGACGCCGCCGAAATGGGTTTCGATCTCGAGTCGGTCGGCCCGCCCGAGGCCGACGACGACGACGACCTCGTGCCGTTGATGACCGTCAAGCTGCTGCGCCTGCAATGAAGGCTGGAGACCGCGCATGGACCTCGACCTGACCGGCAAGCATGCACTCGTGCTCGGCGCCTCGCAGGGCATCGGGCGCGCGGCTGCACACGAGCTGGCCTTGCTTGGCGCCGACGTCAGCCTGCTCGCGCGAACGCCCGAAGCACTCGCGGAAGCTGTCGCCGCGCTGCCGCGTACGCACGCCGCGCAGAAGCACGGCTTCGTTGCCGCCGACATGGGTGCGCCTGCCGCGCTGCGCGCGCGCGTCGAAGCGGTCGCGAGCGCGACCCCTGTGCAGATCCTCGTCAACAATTCGGGAGGGCCGCCCGGCGGTCCCGCGCATGCAGCATCGCCCGATGATTTCCTCGCCGCGTTCAACCAGCACCTGGTCGCGGCACAAGTCGTCCTCCAGGCCGTCCTGCCCGGCATGCAGGGCGCCGGCTACGGGCGCATCATCAATGTGATCTCGACGTCGGTTAAGGAACCGATCCGCAACCTCGGCGTCTCCAACACGATCCGGGGTGCGGTCGCGAACTGGGCGAAAACCCTCGCGAGCGAGCTCGGCGTGCATGGCATCACCGTCAACAACGTGTTGCCCGGTTACACGAAGACCCGGCGCCTCGACCAGATCCTCGACGACCGCATGCGCGCGAGCGGCGAGTCGCGCGACCTGATCGCGGGCCGGATGCTCGCCGGC
The DNA here is from genome assembly GCA_964587775.1 of uncultured Dokdonella sp. GTDB lineage: Bacteria > Pseudomonadota > Gammaproteobacteria > Xanthomonadales > Rhodanobacteraceae > Dokdonella. Next base: position 87,677 of record CAZPLY010000007.1, on the reverse strand, counting down.
GTGCCGCTGCAGCGCTTCGGCGACGCGTCCGAAATCGGCGCCGTGATCGCATTCCTCGCCTCGCCGGCTGCCGGCTACATCAATGGCGCAAACGTGCCCGTGGACGGCGGTCGCACCCAATCGCTGTAGCGGGCCCGACCTCGCTCAACGGATCACGCCGCAGGCAATGCGGTCACCGGAATTGCCGGACGGCTGGGTCACGTAGTCGTCGGCCTGCTTGTGCACGACGATCGACTTGCCGAGCACGTCGCCGACCGCACCATCGCGCAGGCTCACGCCGGGCACGAGCACGTCGACTCGCGCGCTGCCCTGTGCATCGGCCTGCACGTTGAACATGTCGCCGGCATGGTGCTGATCGGCGTCGGGCTTGCCGTGGGCCTGCCCGTGCGGATTGAAATGACCGCCGGCGCTGCTCGCGTCGGGTGCACTGCAGTCACCGTTCTCATGGACATGGAAACCATGCTCCGAGCCGGCATCGAGCCCGCTCAGCATGCCGACGATGCGCACGCCCTGGGCCTCTCGCTCGAGCGACAGACGACCCGAGCCACGGTGGCCTTCGGTCGCGGCAAGCTCGACACGCGCGCTGATCTTTTCGGCGACGACCGGCGCCGGCGTGCTTGCCGCGGTGTCGGGTGCGCGCGCAGCGGAGCGGTCGGGTGAATCGTTGTCCTGCATGCATGCCACGGCGAACAACGGAACAGTCAGGATGACGAGCCTGCGCATGATGGATCTCCAGAGTGACACGGCCGATCGCCGCAAGTCTCCGATCCTGCTGCCGGCTCCGACAACCGCGACTGAAGCCGGCACGCTCAGGTCGGCGGATTGGCCTTGCGCACGGCAACTGCCTCGAGGAACGCGCGCATGAGCGGATCGGCGGCGAGCAGGGACGGATCGCGGCCATCGTGGAATTCCGGATGCCATTGCACGCCGACGATGAAACCCTCGCCGCTGCCGCGCATCGCCTCGATCACGCCGTCGTCGGACCACGCTTCGGCGACGAGGCCTGCGCCGATCCGGCGGATGCCCTGGTGGTGGATCGAATTGACCTTCGCGTCCACGAGCCCCGGGTACAGCGAGGCGAACCAGCCAGCCGGATCGATGCGCAGCGGGTGCACGTGTTCATCGTACGCTTCGGCGTGCACGTGTTCGGCGAGCGTCGCGCCGTCCGCGCGCAAGTCCTGGTAGAGGTTGCCGCCGAAGGCGATGTTGATGAGCTGGTGGCCGCGACAGATTCCGAACACCGGCTTGCCGGCCGCGGCGAACCCGCGGATCAGGGCGAGTTCGAAGCGGTCGCGCAAGGCGTCGACCGCACCGACGACATGGGTCGGCTCCTCCCCGTAGGTGCGCGGATCGACGTCGGCGCCGCCTTGCAGGATCACGCCGTCGAGCGAATGGACGAAGTCGGGAATGTCGATGTGTGATGGACGGATCAGGCTGTCGCGTTCGACGGTCGGCACCATCACGACCATCGCCCCGAGCGACATGACCCAGTGGGCAACCGACTGTTCGAGGAATTGCAGCGTCTTGCCGCGAAAGCCGAGTTCGGCCGGCACCTGACGCAGGATGCGCGGCGAAACGCCGATCAGGAGTTTCTGGTTGTGGTCGGCGTTCATCATCGGACTCCGCTCCGCCTCGCCCCGTGACAGGCCGGGGACACGCGGAATGATCGCCCAATCCGGGCATTCACGCGCGACCGGGCGGCCGCGGGGCGCTGGTTTCGACGAGCCAGTCGACGACGTCGCGCAGCGCGTCAATGCGCGTCATTCCTTCGTCGATGCGCTGGCGATACCGTGCGAGTTGGCGATTCGCGCTCGTCCCGCGGTGCACGATCACGTCGAGATGGGCCAGTTCGGCTGCGCAGTCGAGCGCCTGCGCATCCTCGGCGACGAGCGCGCGCAGTTCGGCGAGGACCTCCCTGAACGGCAACACCGTGCCACGCTCCTCGTCGATGAACTCGGCGTCGATGGCGTGGCGTTTCGCACGCCAGCGATTCTCGTCGATGATCCGCCGGGTCATCGCGCTGCGGACCGCGCCGAGTCGGGAAAGTCGCAGGTGGGCGCGCACGAGGCAGCGGAACAGCGCCGCGAGCGCGAGCGCGTCCTCGAGATCGGTACAGGCATCGGCGATGCGCAATTCGAGGGTCGGATACGCCGCCGCCGGGCGGATCGCCCACCACAGGGAACCGGCGTCGTCGATCGATCCGCTGCGTCGGAGCAGGTCGACGAAGGCATCGTGCTGGTCCTGCGACTCGAAGAAGTCCGGGATGCCGGTCCGTGGCCACTCGTCGTACGCGGCCTGTCGATAGCTCAGCAGGCCGGTCCGTTCGCGGCTCCAGAACGGCGAGGATGTCGAGAGGGCAAGAAAGACGGGCAGCCAGCGCATCATCCGGTTCATCAGCACGATCCGATCGATTCCGGCGCCGACGGCGACATGCACGTGCAGGCCACACAAAAGGTTGCGGCGCCCGACGATCTGGAAGTCATCGATCAGGCGGGCGTAACGTGGTCGCTCCGACGGCGCCTGCCGGCGCCAGGCGCCGAGTGGATGGGTACCGGCGGCGAGGACGCGGTAACCGAGTTCGTGCGCGGCTTCGATGAGGCCGTTGCGCAAGCGGGTCATCTCCGCCCGCGCGGCCTGCATCGACTCGAGCACGGGCGAGACGATCTCGATCTGCGCCTGCAGCATCTCGAGAGTGACGTGATCGGCGCCGACACGCTTGCGCGCGCGATCGAGCAAGGCCCGCGGCACCCGCGCGACCGCGTTTCGGGTGGCCGGATCGACCACGAAGAATTCTTCCTCGATGCCGAATGTGGAAATGGGGAATCCTCCGCGAAAGGGCTCCGGATCATGCCGATCCTTGACGCAACCGGAGCCGAACGCGCGCCGAGAGCGCGCCGCCCGCCGGCGATGGTTCAGTCCGGATACGCCGGTCCTGTGGCCGAACTGCGCGCTGCGTCGAACAGGAAGGCGTGCAAGGCCGGCAATACCTCGTCATCGGCGAACAGGCGCGCGGCATTCGCGCGCAGGCGCGCGCGCAACGAGTCGCGCAGGGCCTCGTCGCGGCACAGCGCGATCGCGAGATCGACGTAGGCATCGGCATCGGCGGCGACCAGTTCGTCCGCCCCGAGCAGCCGCAACATGGCCGCACTCTGGCGCCCGCGCATGAACTCGCCTTCGAGAGTCACGATCGGCGTGCCGACGCTGAGCGCGTCGAGGCTGGTCGCGCCACCGGAGAAACCGGTCGAGTCGAGCACGAGGTCGGCCGCTGCGATACCGCCGAGGTAGTCGGCATGGCTGCGGCGACCGACGACCTGCACGTGTCGATCGAGCGCGAGTCGATGGGTTGCGAAGGCCCTGCCTAGGCGTTCGAGGAAGCGTGGCGCCAATGCGGCCGGAGACTCGAAGAAGATGACCTGCGCATCGGTCGCCGCGACGATCCGCGCGAGCATCCCGTCGAAGGCCGGCACGAGCTTGAACAGGCTCTGCAGGCAGAGCAGCAGTGGCCTGCCCGGCTCGCGCGACAACCCGCTGTCTTTCCCGGGTTGCGGCGGCCGCGACGGCACGACCCCGAGACCTGGAAGCCGCACGAGGCGTTCGCGGTAATGCTGCTGCGCGTTGGCCGGCTCCATCGCATCGCCACTGAGGAAAAAGTCGATTTCGCGCAAGCCGGTGCCGACCGGGTGGCCGTAGGCCGCGCATTGCACGGGGGCGAGGCGCAAGCCGCCCAGTATCTGGATGCGCGGGTCCATGCCGATCTCGAGATGGACGAGCACATCGAGCTGGCACGCGCGGATCTCGGCCGCGAGCTCGAGCGTCGGCATGTCCGGTACCTGCCGGAACGCCGCGGCCCGTGCGGCGATGCGCTCGCTGACCGCGTCGCGCACGCTCCCGAGGTGCCAGGCATGCAGCTCGATCGCCGATGGATCGAGGCCCTCGAGCCAAGCCGCGAAGTAGCGCATGACCGTGTGCTCGCGCAATTCGCAGCTGACGAAGCCGACGCGGAGGCGACCACCATGCGCGAGCGCGCGCCAGTCCGGCCGGCTGCGCAATCCGGGGGCGACCGCATGGCGCAGGACGGTATCGACGAGATCTCCATAGCGCCAGGTCGCCGCCGTCGTGTCGAACGGAAGGTAGTGCAGCGCGAACGGCAGGCAACGTTCGAGTCCGTCGAGCGCGCTGCGGCGCAGATCGCCGACATCGGCTTCGAGGTCGGCAATCAGGCCATCGACGCCGCCCGACCACGCGACCACGGCAGCGTGCGCCTCGGCCTCGTCGGCCGGCATCGTCGGCAGACCGAGCGCATGCAGCCAGCGCGGGACGTGCCAACCCGGAGCCGCCACCCGCGCGGACGCGATCGCGTTCTGGCCACGTGCAAAGTCGCCGAGGTCGCGCGCATTGCAGCCGAGTTCGCACAGGATGAACGGATTTCCCGGCGCGAGCCGGTTCGCATGCGCGAGGGCGATGCCTGCCTCGAGCGGCTCGCCGGTGCGCCGCAACGCGATGCCGCGCACGAGCCAGCCTTCCGCTCCCTGGGGCGACTGCGCGATCGCGAGATCGGCGAATTCGATCGCGCGGGCGAAGTCGGCGGATTCAAGGAAAGCGCGCGCGATCGGCACGGCAAGTTCGTGTCGCTGCGGGCTCCATGCACGCAGCAATGCCTGCGAAGACTCCGCGAAGCGGCCCTGGCGTTGCAGCAGCAGGCCGAGGCGGGCCGCCGCTTCGGCATGGTTGGCTTGCAGGTCGAGCGTCAGCGCGAACCGGCGCTCGGCGGCTGCGTCATCGCCGTCGATCTCGTCGAGCAGGCCGAGATGGAAGGCCGCCGAGGCCTCGCCCGGATGCGCGGCGAGCAGGTGCTCGAGGTTCGCGCGAGCCGCATGCCGGTCGCCGCAGCGGAACTCGGCGACGGCGAGTTGCAGGCGCGCGTGCGCATGCCCGGGCATGATCGCGAGCACTTCGCGCAACGGCGCGAGCGCCGCATCGGGCGCGCCACGATCGAGGCGCGTCGCCGCCAGCAGCAGGCGCGCATCGACATTTCGAGGTTCGGCGCGGACGAGTGATTCGCAGGCCTGCTCGGCGTTTGCGCGCTGACCGCCACGCAGGAGCGCACGGATCGCATCGAGCGGGTCGGCGCCGAGGTCGGCGGATGTCATGCGGCAATTATCGTTCCGGGCCGCCGCGCATGTCGACCGCCACACCGCGCAGGCCGCCGCGCGGGTCGGCTCATCGAATGGCACATGCCGCGCTTGAACTTGTCGCACAGTATCGCGGTCGGGGTTCACGATCGCCCGCGATCAGGCCGTGGCTGAGCGAGGCATGCCACGTCAGCGACACGTCCATTCCAGCGAGGCCAGGCCCATGATGAATCGTCGTCACTTCCTCGGCACCAGCGCGGTTGCCGCCATGAGCGCACTCATTGCGCCGCAGTTTGCGTTCGCCGCCGCAGCGGCCGGAATGTCCACGCGCCCGATCCCATCGACCGGCGAAGCGGTGCCGGTGATCGGCATGGGCACTTCGGGCAGTTTCGAAGTCGGCGGCACCGTCGCTGAACGCGATCCGCTGCGCGAAGTCCTGCGCCGTTTCTTCGCGGGTGGCGGGCGCCTGATCGATACCGCGCCGTCGTACGGCCCGGCCGAAAGCGTGCTCGGCGACCTGCTCGCCGAACTCGGCCTGCGCGGGCAGGCCTTCCTCGCGACCAAACTCGGCACGACCGGGCGCGAGGCCGGTCTCGAACAGTTCACGACCTCGCTGCAGCGCATGCGCACCGACAGGATCGACCTGTTGCAGGTGCACAACCTGCGCGACTGGCGCACCCAGCTCGCACTCGCACGGGAGCTGAAGGCCGAAGGCAAGGTCCGCTACGTCGGCCTGACCCACTACGTCGACCGCGCCCATGCCGAACTCGTCGAGGCGGTCCGCGAATCGAAGCCCGATTTCCTCCAGATCAACTATTCGGTCACCCAGCGCGCTGCCGAGAAGACCGTGTTCCCTGTCGCGCGCGATCTCGGCATCGCCGTGCTGACGAACCGCAACTTCGACGACGGCAAGCTGTTCGCGGTGGTCAAGGACAAGCCATTGCCGGCCTGGGCCGCGGAAGCCGGCGCGACGTCGTGGGCCCAGTTGTTCCTGCGCTTCGTGCTCGGTGCACCCGAGGTGACCGCGGTCATCCCGGCCACCGGCAAGCCGGATCGCCAGAGCGACAACCTGAAGGCCGGTAGCCACGCCCCCCTCGACACGCGCCAGCGCGACCTGCTGATCGCCGAATTCGCCTGAGCACGGCTCGACGATGTCGCCACCCGCGCGAACCCTGCGCCAACGCTTCGCACGGCTGTTCAATGTCGAGGCGCACGAGGCCGGCGTCGTGTTCGCCGGCCTCGTCCTGTTCTTCCTCGTCTTCACCGGTTATTTCATGCTGCGCCCGGTCCGCGAGACGATGGGAATCGCCGGCGGCGTCAGGAACCTGCAGTGGCTGTTCTCGGCGACGTTCGTCTTCACCCTCGCCGCGCTGCCGCTGTACGGCTGGCTCGCCACGCGCGTGCAGCGCCGGCGCATCCTGCCGTGGACGTACGCGTTCTTCGCAGCGAACCTGCTCGTGTTCGCCGCGGGCTTCCTGGTCGCTCCCGACAACCTGTGGTTCGCACGCACGTTCTACGTTTGGTTGTCGGTGTTCAACCTGATCGCGATCTCGGTCGCCTGGAGCGTGCTCGCCGACATCTTCGTCGTCTCCCAGGCCAAACGCCTGTTCGCGATGATGGCCGGCGGCGCGAGCTTCGGCGGCCTGACCGGGCCGATCCTCGGCACCGTGCTGGTCGGCTCGATCGGCCATGCCGGCCTGCTCGTGCTCTCGGCGCTCATGCTGGTCGGCGCGATCGGTGCCGCGCGTTCGATGCTGCGCTGGCGCGACCGCCACCCGTTGCCCGGCGATGTCACGCCCGAACGTGCGCGTCCGCTCGGCGGCAGCCCGTTCGCGGGCGCGACAACCGTGCTGCGATCACCGTACCTGCTCGGCATTGCGACGTTCGTGCTGTTGCTGGCCAGCGTCACGACCTTCCTCTATTTCGAGCAGGCACAACTCGTGGCCGTGCATTTTCCCGATCGCGTCGACCAGACCCGCGTGTTCGGCATGCTCGACACGATCGTGCAGACGCTCGCGATCCTGACCCAGCTGTTCATCGCCGGACGCATCGCCGAGCGCCTCGGCATCGGCGTCCTGCTGGTCGCCGTTCCGTTGCTCATCGCGGGCGGCTTCCTGTGGCTCGCGTTCGCGCCGGTTTTCGGCGTGTTTGCGGTCGTCATGGTGCTGCGCCGCGCCGGTGAGTACGCGCTCGTGCGCCCGGGCCGCGAAATGCTGTTCACGGCCGTTCCGGTCGAGGCGAAATACAAGGCCAAGAACTTCATCGACACGGTCGTCTATCGCGGTGCCGACGCGGTCAGCGCCTGGGTCAAGGCCGGCATCGACATGCTGGCCCAGCATCCCGCGATTGCGGCCCTGGTCGGCGCGGCGATCTCGCTGCTGTGGGCGTTCAACGGCGGCGTCCTCGCGCGCGCGCACCGCAAACTGACCGAAGTGCGCGGCGGGCACGCTGTCATCGACGCGGTCGATGATCGCGCAGCGCTGCACCAGGCGCCGGCGCGCTCGCCTACTGCAGCGCGCGCAACGCGTCGGTGACGACCGGCAGCAGGTTCGTGCGCAGCGATTCGTCTTCCGACTCGCTGATGTTCACATGCAGGACCAGCAGCAAGGCCTGCAGATTGTGGCGACGACTCAGGCCAGCCTGCGTCGCATACAGCGAGCCCTCCTCGGGGATCGCGGCGATCGCGGCGAACCAGTCGCGCCATTGCGCGGGCGTGTAGATGCCGCGCTGGGCGATGTAGACGAGCGGCAGCGCCATGCGCTCGGGCTCGCCGTAGATGTAGAAATGCCCGCTCGCCGGGGCGACCTGGGTCGCCAGCGCACCGATGATTCGATCGACCTCGTCGACGCGCGTGCGCGGATGCACGGCCAACTGGGTCAGCAGGTCGGCGCCGTGGGCGACGCCGTGGCGCCAGCCCGCACGCGCATCGAAGCCACGATAATCGCGCACCGATTCGAAATATCCCGCAGCGATCTCGACGAGTTCGGCATGGGCCTCGTCGTCAAGCACGCGCCGTTCGCGATCGGCAGCGACGAGCGACGCCAGCACGAGGGCAGCGAACGGCTTGCCGAACCCGGCCTTGTCCGATGCGCCCGGCGCGAGTCGCGCGGCCAGCCGCGCGTGGATCGCCTGCATCGTCTCGACGGTCAAGCGCTGCTCGCGCATCCAGAGCGCGAGGGCCTCATAGGCGATGCCGTCGCGCCATTGCGGATCGGGACTCGCAAGGCAATCGAGCAGGCCGAGCGCGAGCGAGTTGCGCGCCTTGTTCTCCTCGACGACGAACCCTGCATCCTTCAGCGCGAGCATGGCCGTTCGGCTTGTGCCGGTCGGCGGACACGCCGCATCGACCGCGGCAGCGGCCATCGACAGGGCCGCAACGGCAAGGGCGGCGATGGCAGTTCTTGTGCGCATGTTCGGCCTGTGATCGAGGGTGGGTGGTAGCAGCATCGGAATCTTGAGCGGCCGTTCACCGCGGGTTTGTCTCGCGCGGATCGCCGCCTGCGGCACGCGTCGCGCTCGCTCACGCAATCGGGTCGGACCACCGCGAGGTCGCAACACTGCGCGGGAAGCCTACATCGGATTCGAGGTTCCGGTCGTCGCCGCATTTCAGCGCCACGGCACGAACCTGCCGTCGCGCGCGTGGCGCGCCGATGCGCCCCTTGCGGGCCATCGGTGCGCGGCGGAGACTGCGCCCTACCCCTTCGAACCGGAGCCAGGCCGTGAATGCAGAGGTTTCCCCGAACCGGACGGCGACCCCCGACACCCTGCAACGCGACCGCAGCGCGGCCAAGCAGCTTTTCTTCGGCGACATCTTCGAGGAGAACCTGTTCCCGTACCCGAAGATGCGCGAGCGCGATCGCGAGATGCTCGCGCCGATGCTCGATGCGATCGATGGTTTCCTGGCCCCGAAACACGCCGACCTCGCCCATTGGGATCGCATCGCCGAACAACCTCCCGAGTTCATCGAGGAACTGCGCGGGATGGGCTTGTTCGGCCTGATCATTCCGGAGGAATTCGGAGGCCTCGAGTTGTCCAATGCCGCCTACGCGCGCGTGCTCGCGCAGACCAGCTCGCACGACAGTTCGGTCTCGCTGACGATCGGCGCGCACAGTTCGATCGGCATGAAGGGGCTGTTGCTTTTCGGCACGCCCGAACAGAGGGCGCGCTACCTGCCGAAGCTCGCGAACGGCGAATTGATCGCGGCGTTCTGCCTGACCGAGTCCGGCGCCGGCTCCGACGCAGCCTCGATCCGCACGAAGGCGACCCGCAACGACGACGGCAGCTGGACCTTGAGCGGCGAGAAGATCTGGATCACGAACGGCGGCATCGCCGGGCTTTACACCGTGTTCGCGCGGACCGACACGCCGGAAGGCAAGATGACCGCGTTCGTCGTCGAGGCGGCCTGGCCGGGCGTCAGCCACGGGCCGCACGAGGACAAGATGGGCATCCGCGCCTCGTCGACGACGACGGTCGCGTTCGCCGATGTGCGCGTCCCGGCCGACAACGTGCTCGGTGACGTCGGCAAGGGCTTCAAGGTCGCGATGGCGATCCTCAACAACGGCCGCACCGGACTCGGTGGCGGCGCGGTCGGCGGGATGCGCAACCTGATCCGGCTCGCGATCGCCCAGGCCAGCGAGCGCCGGCAATTCGGCAAGCAGATCGCCGAGTTCGGCCTCGTGCGCGAGAAGATCGCGCAGATGACGGTCGACTGCTTCGCCGCCGAGAGCGCGGTCTGGATGGTCGCCCACTACATCGATTCGGGCTGCACCGACTATTCGGTCGAGGCGGCGATCAGCAAGGTGTTCGCGAGCGACGCGATCCAGCGCGCAGGCCACGAGGCCCTGCAGATCGCCGGCGGCAACGGTTTCATGCGCGAATTTCCCTACGAACAGATCGTGCGCGATGCGCGCATCCTGACGATCTTCGAGGGCACGAACGAGATCCTGCGCCTGTACATCGCGCTGTCGGGACTCAAGGATGTCGGTGCCTCGCTCGGCGAACTGAAATCCGCGGTCGGCAACATCTTCAACGATCCGATCAAGGGCTTCGGCGTGCTGACCGGCTACGCGAGCCGGCGCGCGCGCGAAACGACCGGGGTCGGCACCGACCGCATCGTGCGTGAACTGCATCCGCGCCTGCGCGCCGCGGCGGCGACCTACGAAAAGTACGTCGTCGAGCTGTCGAAGGCCTCCGACGCGCTGCTGAAGAAGCATGGCAAGCAGATCGCCGACGAGCAGCACGCGCAGAAGCGCATCGCCGACATCGCAATCGACTTGTTCGTCGGCTGCTGCGTGCTTTCGCGTGTCGACATGCTCGTGCGCGAGAACGATCCAGCCGCGGACAACGCGCTCGACATCGCCGAGTTGTTCACGCGCCAGGCCCGCCGGCGCATGGCGCGCAACGTGCGCGGGATGCAACGCAACGAGGACGGCCTGCTCGAGGGGATCGCCGAGGCGCGCATCGCGGCCGGAGGTTATTCCTGGGATGTCGCCTGAATGGCTCGTTGGCCGGCCGGCTGCACGGGGATTCCGCCATTCGCCAGAGCATGGTCCGCATCGCCGGAACTGCGCCGATCCGGCCTCGCGGGACGCGCGGGATGCGACCGCTGCGGCTGCCGCGGCCGCTGCGGCGAGTCGACCCGGACGGACGATTGTTCCCCCGGCTGATCGATTCCGTGGGCCCGGGATCGTTTCGCCAACGCCTCAATACGGCCGCGTATGCCGGGCTCGCGCTGTCGGCATTTCCACTGGAAGTGGCCATGCTGGTGTGTGATAGTCACCGCCTGATTTCTGTCGCCTTGTCTCACAACCGATGCATTGGTTGTTCGTCGTGGATCCAACCTGGGGATCGAACATGCACAGATCATCACTCGCGTTTCCGCTGTTGTTTGCGCTAGCGGCTCCGCTGGCCGCCGCTGAATCCCTCGACTGCACGGCCCTCGCCAACAGTCCTCTCGCCGAACCTGCCACTTACGCCGAACAATGCACGTCCGGCGAGACGCAGGGGACGCCCTTGTCGCCGCTCGCCCCTCATGCGCCGTCCGACACCGGCTATTCGTACAACATGCGCGGCGTCGCAGGCAGCAACCAGGGCCTGTACACATTCACGCTTGCCGTATTCGGTACGCAGACCTTCGTCGGCGATCCTGGCGCGAGCATTTATGGCTGGGATTTCGATCCAACCGGGACCACCCTTTACGCGATCCAGACGATCGCTGCGACACCGCCATCGTTCGGCACGGTCAACCCGGCCACCGGCGCTTTCACGCCGTTGTTCACGGTGACCGGCATCACGTCTGGTGACACGCCGAGCGGATTGACGATCGACCCGGTCACGGGCGACGCGTTCATCACCTCGGGCGGCGCTGCCGGATCGGGCGCCTTGTATTCGATCAACCTCGCCACGGGCGTGGCGACCTTGATCGGGCCGCACGGCGTGCCGAGCGGAATCATGATCGACATCGCGATCAACTGCGATGGCGACATGTACGGGCACGACATCGGCACGGATTCGCTGTACTCGATCAACCGCGCAACCGGCGCGGCCACCCTGATCGGAGCCCACGGTCTGGCCGCGAATTTCGCCCAGGGCATGGATTTCGACAACAACGACGGCACGCTGTACGCGGCCGTGTACACGGGTGGCGGCACCTACACCTATGGCTCGTTCAATCTCGCAACCGGCGCGATCGTGCCGCTGCACACGAACACGCCGTCAGGCGAATGGGAACTGGCCATCCCGACCACGTGCGGCCCGGTCATCCCGCCGTCCGAAACCGAGCCGAACGATTCGAAGGCCGAAGCCAACACGATCCAGTTGCCCCCCGTCGATCGCGAAGGGGTCATGACCGGCAACTCGGTCTCGAGCTCGGGCACCGGCATTGACACGTTCCTCGTCAAGTCGGCCGCGCAGGCCGCGGGTTTCTATCGCCATCGCCTGATCGTCACGAGCACCACGCCGGGCCATACGATGTCGATTCGCGGCCTGACACAGACTGCCGGGGCTATCAACGCGGGCACCGATACTGCCGTACAGACAAGCAGCTCGACGACGACCCCGGCGCGGTTCGTGCAATGGTTCACGACCGGCGCGCCGGCCGACATGTATCTGCGCGTCACCGGCGCCGCCGCGACCTCGGGCGATTACCAACTCGACTACGAAGTCGAGGCTGTTTCGCCGGTGGCCGGTCCGACCGGAGTCATACCGGGCCCGCTGACCGTGACGACCGTTGGCCAGACCACGGTTGACACCGATATCTGGATCTACGACGGGTCGCGCGCACCGATTCCCGGGTTCGGCAACGACGACGAGCCGGCCCCGGGCACCGTCGCCCAGTCCAGCGTGTCCGGGGACTTCGATCCGGGCGTGTACTTCGTCGCCGTCACCAACTACAACCTGGCCAACAACCTGGCAAGTCCGCCGAACGACCGCTGGCTGAACGGCCCTGTCGTCGATTTCCCGGGCGTCATCGTCAATTCCAGCACGAGCACGACCGCGACCGATCTCGATACTTCGATCGCTGGAACGCCGGTGAGCATGCTTCGCGCCGGTCCGTACGACGTCCAGTTCGCGCGTTTCACGGTCGGCGTCGGCGAGATCGAGCCGAATGACTCGAAGGGGGCCGCCAATACGCTGGTACTGCCGCCATCCGACTCGACGTTCGTGTTCGGCGGAAACTCGACATCGGCGACCGGGACCGGACCCGACTACGTGCGCGCAACGACGTCACCGCAGGCAACACCCGGCTTCTACCGGCATCGCCTGATCGTCAACAGCACGACCGTCGGCCATACCTTGTCGATCCGCGGCCTGACCCAGACGGCCGGCGTGATCAATGCAGGCACCGATGCCGCATTCCAGACGAGCTCGACGACGACGACGCCGGCGCGCTTCATCCAGTGGTACACGAACGAGGTGCCGGCCGACATCTACTTCCGCGTGACCGGCGTGGCGGCGACGACCGCCGATTACTCGCTCGATTACACGGTCGAGGCGGTGACGCCGATCACGGGTCCGGCGGTCACGACGAGCCCGGTCACGATCACGACCGTCGGGCAAACGTCGACCGACACCGACATGTGGGTGTACGACGACGCACGCACGGCGATTCCGGACTACGGCAACGACGACCATTTCCAGGGGGCGACGCTGCAGTCCGAGCTGATCCGCAGCTACGCCGACGGCACCTACTATCTGGCGATCTCGAACTTCAGCTTTGGCAACAACCTGCCGGCTGCGGCCGACGACGATTTCCGCAACGGAGCCGTGCTCGACTTCCCGGGGGCGTTCGCGAACTCGAGCACGACGCTCAACCTCAACATGAACCCGAGCATCGGTGGCACTCCCGTTCCGGTCCTGCGCGCGGGACCGTACGACGTCGCGATCGTCTCGTTCACGACGAGTGGCGACACGATCTTCGCGGACGGTTTCGACTGATGCGCTGAACCGCGTTGCTTCCGAACCCGCGGACGGGCGTCGCCCGTACCGCGGGTTTTTTTTGCCTGCGCGCCCCGTCGACGCGCGCCCCGATTCATCGGCAGCCGCGACGCCATGCGCTAGGATGCGCGAATGAGCGGGGAAACCTCCACGTGCTGATGCGTCGGGATTCGTTCTCGATCCTGCGCGAGACGATGCGCTGGCGGGTCGCGCTGGTGCTCGGCATCGTGCTGATGCTGCTGATGCTCGCCCTGGCCGCGCTCAATACCCATCTCGGCTATCGCCAGACCGCGATGCTTGCCTGGGGCATCCTCGTCGTCGAGACGATTTGCGTGGCTGCGCTGCTGATCCTGCCACGCCGGATCGGCGGCACGATGTTCTTCATCGTCATCGTCGCGATCCTCGTAGTCTCGGTCGTGGTCGGCTGGTTCCAGGGCCGCTACATGCATCACTGGGCGTACATCATGCCGCCCGTCCTCGTGTTCCTCATGCGCGCGCGGCCCGCCCTCGCCGGCATGCTGGTGTTCGGCGCGTTCGTCGCTGCGGTCACCGCGAGCCTGATCCCGCTGATCGACCTCGTACGCTTCGTCAGCGGCTACGGCATGCTCGTCTGCTTCGTTTTCACGTATGCCCTGCTGCAGGAGCGCGCGGCCGCGATGCTGCGCTTCCACTCGGACCACGATGCGCTGACCAACTGTCTCAACCGGCGCACGTTCAACGAGGCGCTCGACCAGCTTGCAGCCTCCGGGGCACGCGGCGATTGCACGTTCCTGTTGATCGACATCGATCATTTCAAGGCCATCAACGACCAGCACGGCCATCTGGTTGGCGACCGCGTCATAACCCAGGTAGCCGCCGAGCTCGGGCGCAGCCTCGATCCCGGGGTGCCGCTGTTCCGCTACGGCGGCGAGGAGTTCGCGGTCATGCTCGGCGCAGCCGACGCCGGGGCGGGCGCGCGACTTGCCGAACGCATGCGCGAGAGGGTCGCCGCGACCGATTTCCAGGGGGTCCGGGTCACCGTCAGCATCGGCGTCTCGATCTGGCGCGCCGGTCATGGAAGCATTTCGAGTGCCGTGGGGCGTGCCGATCAGGCGCTGTATGAAGCCAAGCGCGGTGGTCGCAACCGTGTCGTGATCGAGGCCAGGTCGACCAACGCGATGTCGACCGCAAACGCCTGACCTGCGCCGCAGCACAAGCGCAGCCCCGAGCCGGCACGCTCAGCCGGCCTCCCTCTCGATCGTGCCTTCAATGCATGTGCGCGGCCTTGTCCTCGACCTGCACGACGCGTTCGTCGACAACCCACAAGGTGATCGTCCGATCGCGGCGCCGATACGTCCAGATCTCCATCGGCGGCGAATGGTCGGCGCCGTCGATGCGGTCAAGGCGATCCGGCGCTCCGCCGGCGTCGCGCACGCGCTCGACAGGATCCCCGCGCGAGATCAGCTTCTTGCCGACCAGCGCACTTTGGGCATTCGCGCAGCCAGAGGCCAGCAAGAGTGCCCACACCCATTGACGGATCATTGACCGGCTCCACTTCGACGATCCGCGTAGTTTCCTCACCCGCCGTTTCAGCGCGATTGCACGGCGCGGCCGAGGAATGGAAGCCCGAGGGCCGGGTCCGCACCTGACGGCCTGGATGGGTGCCGGGCGCGGAAGACGCAACCACGTCGTGATGCGCGAAAGCGATGACTTGCATCGCGACTGCCTGATCGTGTGCCCGCGCGCCTGCCGTCGGAAAGAGATTGTCGCCCGCGGGGCCCTGGATCATGCGCATAGAGGCGAATCGAACCAGGGATTGCGCAGCAGATTGATCGTCGACACGTCCATGCCGGTCTCGAGGCAAGCGATCCGGTCGTCGAGTTGCCCACATAATGGCGCTATGCTTGCGTGATGAAAGCGAATTTCCGGATCCTGCCGATCGCTGTACTGCTCACGCTGGTCACGGGATGCGTCACGCAATCGGTCCTCGTCGAGTCGCCCGGCGAACCGACGCGGGTCGACCCCGAGTCCGTGATCGACCCGCACTTCGAAGCGGTCCCGGGCCGTGGTCCCGAGGTGATCGCCGCATTGCGCGCGGAACCGGCGCCGGTGCGTCCGCAGATCGTCCTCGGCAAGAACCTGCTCGGCGATCGCGAGGCGCTCGGCGCGCTCGGTTTCGTGCATGTCGGCAGCAGCCGCTTCGCCGTCGATGATCCCCGGGCCGAGGAGGACGCGGCGGCGTTCGCGGCGCGCTTCGGCGTCGAGCGCATGCTCGTCTACCCGCGGCACCCGGCGGACGGCGGCGATGGCGAGGAATTCCTCGCGGTGTATTACGTGCGCTTCAAGCTGCTGTTCGGGGCGACGTTCCGCAACCTGACCCCGGCCGAGCGCGACACCGCCGGCAGCGACGGCGGCGTGCGGATCGGCTCGGTCGTCGGCGCGACCCCGGCATCGGATGCGAACCTCATGGCCGGTGACCTCGTGCTGCGCTTCAACGGCCGTCCGTTCGCCGATCGGGTGGAGTTCCAGGATCTCCTGCGCAACGAGGCCGGCAAGGCGGTGACGCTGACGATCCGTCGCAACGGCATCGACATCGAGCGCGTCGTCCGCCTCGGCGCGATGCCGCAGGACCGCTAGCCGGTCCGCACGCTCGAATCGCGCGCACGCAGGCGCGCAGCCACCGCGTCGTGGAATGCCGCGGGCAGGTCGGCACGCACCGGCACGCACCAATGCCCGTCGCTCGCCCACTCCGCGCATTTGACCGCGTCCTTTTCGGTCATCAGCACCGGCAGGCGCTCGGCGAAGTCGAGGTCGGCCGGGCGCAGCGCGTGGTGATCTGGCATTGCGTGTTCGACCAGTTCGATTCCGTGCACGCGCAGGCTCGCGAAGAAGCGCGCGGGGTGTCCGATCCCGGCCACGGCATGCACGCGTTGGCCGGCGAAACTCGCGAGCGGTCGCGAAGCAACCGGCCCGGCGAGAGCGACCGCGATGTCGCCCTCGAGACGCATCTCAACCTCGCCGTCGGCCGCGACACCGCCGTTGCAGACGAGGAAATCGAACGCCGACAGCCGCGCGAGTGCTTCGCGCAACGGGCCGGCCGGCAGCAACTGGCCGTTGCCGAAACGTCGCACGCCATCGATGACGCAGATCTCGACGTCGCGCGCGAGCGACGGATTCTGCAGGCCGTCGTCGGCAATCACGACATCGACGCCACGCCCGAGCAGCAGGCTCGCCGCGGCGGCACGCGAGCGACCGACCGCGACCGGCACGCGCGTGCGGCGACGGATCAGGGCCGGCTCGTCGCCAACGACGGCCGGATCGGGTCGATCGTCGAGCAGGGTCGCGACGCGCGTGCGTCCGCCGTAGCCACGGCTGACGACGCCGGGATGGAATCCACGCTCGCGCAATGCATCGGTGAGCGCAATGACGAGTGGCGTCTTGCCGGTGCCGCCGACCGCGAGGTTGCCGACGACAATGACCGGGACCGGCAGGCGACGGGGACGACGCAGGCCGATCTGGTACGGCATCAGCGCGAGCAGGCGCAGCGAGCGATACAGCGGAACAAGTGCGCGCAAGGCCGCCGGCGGCGGCGCCCCGCCGTACCAGATGCGCTCGATCAGCGCGGCGTTCATGCGCGCGGGTCGATGTCGGGACCGGTCTCGCGGAAACGCACGCGGTGCAGCGCCGCGTAGTGGCCGTCGAGGCCGAGCAGTTCGGCATGGGTGCCCTGCTCGACGATGCGGCCGTCATCGAGGACGACGATCTGGTCGGCGTGCTCGATCGTCGAAAGGCGGTGGGCGATGACGAGCACCGTGCGCTCGCGCATCAGTCCCTGCAGGGCATCCTGGATCAGGCGTTCAGACTCGGTATCGAGCGCGCTGGTCGCCTCGTCGAGGATCAGCACAGGCGCATCCTTGAGCAGGGCGCGCGCGATCGCGATGCGCTGGCGCTGGCCGCCGGACAGCAGCGCCCCGCCCTCGCCGGCCGCGCTGTCGAGGCCGTCGGCGAGGCGGGCGATGAATTCGTGTGCGTTGGCCGCCCGCGCGGCCGCCTCGATCGCCTCGCGCGAGGCGCCGGCGAGCGCGCCATAGGCGATGTTGCGGGCGATCGTGTCGTTGAACAGGACGACCTGCTGGCCGACCCAGGCGATCTGGTTGCGCAGGCTTTCGAGCGAATAGCGCGCGAGCGGTTCGCCATCGAGCAGGACCACGCCCGATTCGGGTTCGTAGAAGCGCGGGATCAGGCTGGCGAGGCTCGACTTGCCGCTGCCGGAACGCCCGACGAGGGCGGTCACCGTGCCTGGCGCACAGCGCAGGTTGATGCCTTGCAAGGCCGGCACGTCCTTGCCCGGATAGCGCAGGACGACGTCGCGCAACTCGATCTCGCCGCGGCAGCGATCGATGCGCAGCGTGCCTTCGTCGCGCTCGCTCGGTGCATCGATCACGGCGAACAGGCTCTGCGCGGCCGCCACGCCGCGCTGCATCATCGCCTGGACCGTGGTCAGGCGCTTGAGCGAGGGCAGCATCGTCAGCATTGCGGTGATCAGGGCCATGAACGCGCCCGGCGTCATCGAATCGATCATCGAGGGGCGCGTCGCGAAGAAGATCACGAGCGCGAGCGCACAGGCGGCGACGATCTGCACGACCGAGGTCGACAGCGCATTGGTCGCCGAAATCTTCAGGTTCAAGGTCCGGTTGCGCTCGTTGATCTCGGCGAAGCGCGCGCGTTCGGCCTGCTGGCCGAGATAGACCTTGACCTCACGCTGGCCTTCGATCGCTTCGTCGACGATGCCGGTGACCGATCCGACCGAATGCTGGATCTTGCGGCTGATGCGCCGGTAACGGCGGCCGACCGCCCAGGCGACGAGCGCGATCAGTGGCGCCATGATGAACAACAGCAAGGTCAGCCGCGCGCTGTAATAGAGCATGACGCCGATCATGCCGAGCACGGTCAGGCTGTCGAGCACGATGACCTTGACCGCGTTCGTGCTCGCCTGGGCAACCTGTTCGACCGTGTAGGTCAGGCGGGCGATCATCTGGCCCGATGCCTCCCGGTCGAAATGGCTGGCCGGCAGGTCGAGATAGTGCGAGAACACCTCGCCGCGCAGCGTCTCGACGACATCGCGACCGATCCGGGCAAGGCCGTAGTCGGCGATGAAGGTCGCCGCACCGCGCACGACGAACAGGCCGACGATGATGACCGGCATCCACAGGATCGCTGCCGCGCTGCGGTCGATGAACAGGTTGTCGAGCATCGGCTGGATCAGCCAAGCGAACGTCGCCGCGACGCCGGCATCGAAGACCATGCCGGTGATCCCGGCCAATGCATAGCCGCGGTAGCGTGCGGCATAGCCGAGCAGGCGACGATAGGTCGCGAACGCACCGGCATCGGGCAGTTGGCCCGTCGCCGCATCGGACCCGCGGGGCGCGGTCACTTCGCGGCGCCCGCCTTGGCCGGCGTCGTCGCCAGGCTCAGGCGTTCGAAGCCGAGCTGGCCGAGCGCGTCCATCGCGGTGACGACGGCCTGGTGCGGTGTCATCGCGTCCGCGCGCAGCACGACCGCACGCTCGCGATCATCGCCGGTGACCCGCGTGATCGCTTCCTTGAGCGTTTCGAGCGACGGATTGAGCACTTCGTTGTTGTCGATGAAATAGCGTCCCTCGGCATCGACCATGACGGTCAGGGCCTGCTCGTCGCGTGCCGTTTCGCTCGTCGCGGCCTCGGGCAGGGTGACCTTCATCGCCGAATGCTGGACGAAGGTCGTCGTCATGACGAAGAACATGAGCAGGGTCAGCAGGACGTCGATCAGCGAGATCACGTTGATCTCGAAATCCTCCTCGCGGCGGCCCGAAGCAATGCGCATCGTCAGGGCTCAGCCGGCCGCGCGCGCGGGCGCGACTTCCGTGGCGATCACGAGTTCGTCGATCAGGGCGATGACCTGCTTCTCCATGTCGATCGTCAGGTCGGTCACGCGCCCGCGGAAGTAGCGGTGGAAGAAGTACGCCGGGATCGCGACGCTGAGGCCGCTGGCCGTGCAGATGAGCGCCTCGCCGATGCCGCCGGCCATCTTGAGCGGGTCGCCGACGCCGCTGACCATCACCGCGAAGAACATGCTGATCATGCCGAACACGGTGCCGAGCAGGCCGAGCAGCGGCGAGATCAGCGCGATCGTGCCGAGCGTGTTGAGGAAGCGCTCGAGCTGGTGCATGACGTGCCGACCGGTGTCCTCGACACGCTCCTTGATGACCTCGCGCGGGCGGTTGCGCACGACGAGGGCCGAGGCGAGCAGTTCCCCGAGCGGCGAGGTCTGGCGCAAGGCCTCGATGTGCTGGGGGTCGAGCTTGCGCGTGCGGGCCCAGGACAGGACCTGGTCACCGAGCTGCGGCGGGATGACGGCCTTGCGGCGCAGCGTCCAGAAGCGTTCGAGGATGATCGCGAGGGCGACCGCCGAGCAGACCCCGATCGGAATCATCGCCCAGCCGCCCGCAATGAGGATTTCAAGCACCTGTGAGGACTCCGTGCAGGAATTGCCGGCCCGTCGCGGGCCTGCCAGCGGCGGATCATAACAGCGCGCGCACGGGCGCTCGTGTGTGCCGCGTCATGCACGACGCACTCAGGGCAGGCGCCACCACGCACGTCGCTCGGACCGACCCTGCCCGACCGCATCGTCGGCAGCCGTGAAGCGCATGTGGAGGGCGCCGTGTTCAGCCGTGTTCGAAAGCTCGATGCCGCGTTCGGCGTAGCGCGCGAGGACGTCCGCATGCGGGTGGCCGAAGCGGTTGCGATGGCCGGCCGAGATCCACGCATGGTCCGGGCCGAGCGCATCGAGGAACGTCGCCGAAGACGCGGTGCGACTGCCGTGGTGGGCGACCGCGAGCAGGAGCGGCCGGGGCAACCCCTCGACTGCCCCGCCGAGGGCATGCTCGACCGCGGCCGAGATGTCGCCGGTCAACAGCACGCTGCCATGCGGGCCACTGATCGCGAGCACGCAGGAACGGTCATTGCCGGCAAGACGGCCGACGGCAACCGGCGACAGCAGGCGGACATCGACGCCATCCCAGCGCCAGGCATCACCGGCCGTACAGGCGCGCGCGGCGCGGCCGACGCGCGCCGGTTCGCCCGCGTCCACGACCGCATACGGGAACGCCAGCGCGACCGCTGCGAGTCCACCGGCATGGTCGTTGTCGCCATGGCTGATGACGATGCGGTCGAGCGGGTCGACGCCGAGCGCCCGCAGGGCCGGGATGACGACCGCGTCGCCAACGTCGTAGCCACCCGGATAACGCGCGCCGGCATCGTATAGCAGGGCATGGTCGCGCGTGCGCACGAGCATCGACAGGCCCTGGCCGACATCGAACATGCGCACCTCGAACTCGCCCGCGGCGAGCGGCGCGCGCGTCGGCACGAGCATCGGCAAGGCGAGCAGCAGACCGCAGGCGCGCAGTGGCACGCCACGCGGCAACAGCATCCAGCCGAGGCCGAGCAGCGCAAGTGCGAACGTCCATCGCGGCGCGGCGACGAAATGGTGCTGGGCCGAGGGCAGCGCGGCCAGCCACTCCATGACCCGCCAGAACGGCATCAGGGCGGCTTCGGCGAGCCGCAGCAGCGGCCCGCCGATTGCCGGAGCCCAGCCGACGACAAGGCTCGCGACGACCGTGATCGGCACGACGACGAAGCTGATCCACGGTACCGCGAGCAGGTTGGCGAGCGGACCGACCAGCGAGGCCTGGCCGAAGAACCAGACGGTCATCGGCAGCAGGGCAAGGCTCAGCAGCCACTGCACGCGCGGCATGTCGCGCCACGGCGGGCGCTCGTCGCCGACCGGCGATGTCGTCGAAAGCAGGATCGCGACGCCGGCAAACGACAGCCAGAAGCCCGGGGCCAGCACCGCGAGTGGATCCCAGGCCATGATCACGAGCGCGGCGAGGCCGAGCGCCTGCGGCACGCTGGTCGCGCGCCGTGCGTAGCGCGCGAGCAGCGCGGTCGCGATCATCAGCAAGGTGCGCACGGTCGGCAGGCCCATGCCGGCGAGCAGGCCGTAGCCGAACGCGCAGGCCATCGCGACCGGCGCCTCGATCAGCGGACCCGGCAGGCGCAGGGTCAGGACCGGCAGCGCCTTCCACGCCCGGCGCGCGAGCCAGGCTCCGAACGCCGCGAACAGGCCGACGTGAAGGCCCGAGATCGCGATGAGGTGGCCGATGCCGGTCGCTCGCAGGACCTGCCAGTCCTGCTCGGCGATGCCGCCCTGGTCGCCGACCGCCAGCGCACGCAGCAGGGTGCCCGCCGAACCTGCGCCGAGCGCGTCGCCGATCGCTGCGGCGATGCCTCGGCGCCAGCCATCGATGCACGCGGTGTCGGGCGCCTGCACGAGCCGGTTGATCGACGAGGTCCGCACGTAGCCGACCGCGACGCGGCGGCGCTGCACGGCACTGCGTTCGCTGTCGGACGGACCCGGGTTGACGAAGCCGCGCGGCGGACGCAGGCGAAGTTCAAGCGTCCAGCGCGCGCACGGCGCAAGCTCCGGCGCATCCTCGTACCAGTTGAGGCGGGTCGGGCCGCGCAGGTCGACCTCGACGCCGTCGAGCCGCGCCGATTCGATCTCGAATTCGAAGCGCGTGCTGCCCTCGACGACCTGCGGCAGGCCGCGCACGACGCCTTCGACGACGAAATCGCGCCCGTGCCAGGCCTCGGGCAGGCGCGCGTCGAGATAGGCGTCGGCATGGACGACGGTCCAGGCGAAGCCGAGCACGAACCACGTCGCAAGCCGATCCGATCGCGGGAACAGCACGGCGAGCGCGGCGGCGCCGGCAAGCCAGGGCATCAGCGCGGGCAGCGGCAGTCCGGGCAGGCCCTGCACGGCGACCGCGCCGGCCAGCAGCATGAGCGCCCGGGACACGCGCAGGGGCGGCAGGCGCGCCCGGCCCGGCGCGAGTCGCGCCGGCCACGGCGATCGAATCCATTCGGGCATCCTGCCTCCATCCTGGATAGCGCCACGCGGAACGCGGCACCGGACCGCGATGATGCGACTGATCCCGCGCCGATGCGAGTCCCGCGCGCCGACGCCGCGCCGGCCCGCTCAGGCCGTATCGAGCGCGTGCAGGCGGCCGCCACGCAGTTCGAGCGTGCGGTCCATGCGCGCGGCGAGTCCGCGGTCGTGGGTGACGAGGACGAGGGCGGTGCCGATCTCGCGATTGAGTTCGAGCATGAGCGCGTAGACCTGGGCCGCGTTCTTCTCGTCGAGGTTGCCGGTCGGTTCGTCGCCGAGGACGCAGGCCGGTCGCGTGACGAGCGCGCGGGCGACCGCCGCGCGCTGGCGTTCGCCGCCGCTCAGCTCGCCGGGCTTGTGCTCGAGGCGGGCCCCGAGGCCGACACGTTCGAGCAGCGTGGTCGCCTGCGCGCGCGCCTCGCCGATCGGCGTGCCGCGGATCAGCAGCGGCATGCAGACATTCTCGAGCGCCGTGAACTCGGGCAGCAGGTGGTGGAACTGGTAGACGAAGCCGAGCGAACGATTGCGCAACACGCCGCGCGCGCGATCCGAAAGCCTCGACATCACCTGCCCTTCGACCACGACTTCGCCCGAGGTCGCCGTGTCGAGTCCGCCGAGGATGTGCAGCAGCGTGCTCTTGCCGGTACCCGAGGCGCCGACGATCGCCACGGTCTCGCCACGCCGTACGCTGAAGCTGACCTCGTGCAGCACGTCGGTGCGCAGGCTTCCTTCCTCGTAGATCTTGGCGACCTTGTCGGCGCTGAGCGCGATCGGATTCATCGGACCGGAATCGGGAAACGGGAATCGGGATTGGAAAAGGCGTGCACGACGGGCATGGGTCCGGATTCGGAAAAGGGGGTGAACGGCGCCGACCGTCCGCCGTTGCCGATGGCCGGTTCCCGGCTACTCATGACGCAGCGCCGCCGCCGGTTCGATGCGGGCCGCGCGCCAGGCCGGATACAGCGTCGCGAAGATGCAGAAGACGAACGCGGTCACGGTGATCCAGCCGACATCGCCCCAGTGCAGGTCCGAGGGAAGCTCACTGATGTAGTAGACGTCCGGGGACAGGAACGAGATTCCGAACGTGGTCTCGACCCACTTGACGATCGCCGCGAGATTGAGCGCGAGGACGACGCCGAACGCGACGCCGAGGGCGATGCCGAGCGTGCCGACGAGCACACCCTGGACCATGAACACGCCCATCACGCTGGCCGGCGTCTGGCCGAGCGTGCGCAGGATCGCGATGTCGGCCTGCTTGTCGGTGACGAGCATGACGAGGGTCGAGACGAGGTTGAACGCGGCCACGGCGACGATCAGCGAGAGGATCAGGAACATGACCTTCTTCTCCATCGCGATCGCCTTGAAGAAGTTGCTGTGGCCCTGCATCCAGTCGCTGACGCGGTAGGCCTGGCCGAGCTGGCCCGACAGGTCGCGGGCGACCGAGTAGGCACGGAACATGTCGTCGAGGCGCAGGCGGATGCCGCTCGGGCCATCGAGGCGATACAGGGTCTGGGCATCCTGCATGTGCATGATCGCGAGGCCGCCGTCGTACTCCTGCATGCCGATCTCGAAGATGCCGCTGACCGTGAAGCGCTTGAAGCGCGGCTGCACGCCAACCGGCGAGGTGCTGACTTCGGGCGTGATGACAGTCGCGAAATCGCCGACGCCGACCCCGAGCTGCATCGCCAGTTCGCGGCCGAGGACGATGTTGAAGCGTCCGGCGACGAGGTCGTCGAGCCGGCCCTGGACCATCTTGCGATCGACTTCGGACACGCGCGGCTCGAGGTCGGGCAGCACGCCACGCACGATCGCGCCGGCCACGCGCTCGCCCTGCAGCATCGCCTCGCGCTCGACGTACGGAGCGGCGCCGAGCACGTGCGGATTCGTTTCCGCGCGCGCGAGGGCCTGCGGCCAATCACGCACGCTCTCGTCAATGCCGGATACCGTCGCATGCGCGACCATGCCGAGGATACGGTCCTTGAGCTCCTTGTCGAAGCCGTTCATGACCGAAATGACCGTGATCAGCGCGGTCACGCCGACCGCGATGCCGAGGATCGAGACCAGCGAGATGAACGAAATGAAATGGTTGCGGCGCTTCGCACGCGTGTAGCGCAGGCCGATGAAGACTTCGAGCGGACGAAACATGCCGGAACGCGATCCTTGATTCGGGCCGATGCCGCCCCGGGCGCATGGAGTCACTGCGAGAGCGCCAGAGTGCCGCAAGCGCGGGCCGCGCCGCAAGCACGCGCGCAATCGCCGATGCGCGCGGCCGGCTCGACGCGGTAGCATCCTCGCCGGTACTGGCCTCGGGAACCGGCGATGGCGGATCAAAGTCTCGGCAACGGACTTGTCGACGTCGTCGCCCTGCTCGGCGCCGCCGTCGTCATGGTGCCGATCTTCCGTCGGCTCGGGCTTGGCTCGGTGCTCGGCTATCTCGCGGCCGGCCTCGTCATCGGCCCGTTCGGCCTCGGCTGGTTCGCCGAGGCACGCTCGATCCTGCACGTCGCCGAACTCGGCGTCGTCATGTTCCTGTTCGTGATCGGGCTCGAGATGCGGCCCTCGCACCTGTGGAACCTGCGTCGCCAGATCTTCGGCCTCGGCGCCTTGCAGATCGCCGCGTGCACGGCGGTGCTGACCGGCGTCGGGCTCGCCTTCGGCTTCACGCCGGCGGCCGCCTTCATCGGCGCGATGGGCTTCGTGCTGACCTCGACCGCGATCGTCATCCAGTTTCTCGACGAACGCGGCGACCTCGCCCTGCCGCATGGCCAGAAAATCGTCTCGATCCTGCTCTTCGAAGACCTGCTGATCGTGCCGCTGCTCGCCCTCGTCGCGTTCATGTCGCCGCAGGGGGCCGATGCGGGCCACTCGCGCTGGATCGACATCGGGATCGGCATCGCCTCGCTGGCCGGCCTCGTCGCGGCCGGCATCTGGCTGCTCAATCCGTTGTTCCGCATTCTCGCCGCGGCCAAGGCGCGCGAGATGATGACCGCCGCCGCCCTGCTCGTCGTGCTCGGCGCGGCCCTGCTGATGCAGGTCGGCGGCCTGTCGATGGCGATGGGCGCGTTCCTCGCCGGCGTGTTGCTGTCGGAATCAACGTTCCGCCACCAGCTCGAAGCCGATATCGAACCGTTCCGCGGCATCCTGCTCGGCCTGTTCTTCCTCGCGGTCGGCATGTCGCTCGACCTCGACGTCGTCCTTGCGAATGGCCCGTTCATCCTCGCCGCCGTGCTCGCCTTCATGCTCGCCAAGGCGCTGTGCATCCATCTCGTTGCGCGTCTCCTGCGCAGCAGCCATGAAGAATCGATCGATCGCGCCGTGCTGATGGCCCAGGGCGGCGAGTTCGCCTTCGTGCTGTTCGCCGCTGCCGCGGCCGAGGGCGTCATCGACGCGCGCATGAACGCGAACCTGACCGCGATCGTCGTCCTCTCGATGGCACTGACCCCGCTCGCGGTGCTGTTGCTGCGCCGGCTCGCGCCGCGTCGCCTGCCGTCGATGGATGGCGTCGAGGAAGCGCATGGACTGTCCGGCAGCGTCCTGATCATCGGGTTCGGCCGGTTCGGCCAGGTCGCGAGCCAGGCCCTGCTCGCGCGCGGGTTCGACATCGCGATCATCGATACCGACACCGACATGATCCGCTCGGCGGCCAGTTTCGGCTTCAAGATCTATTACGGCGACGGCGGCCGCGTCGACGTCCTGCGCGCGTCGGGCGCCGACCGCGCGAGCCTGATCGCGATCTGCATCGACGACCCGCGTGCGGCGAACCGGATTGTCGAACTCGCGCGCAAGGAATTCCCGCAGGCCCGGCTGCTCGTACGCGCCTACGACCGCGAACACGCCGTGCAACTCGTCGGACATGGCGTGGATTACCTCGTGCGCGAAACCTTCGAATCGGCAATGGCGTTCGGCGAAGCGGCCTTGCGCGCGCTCGGCATCGATGCGGCAGAAGCGGCGGCGATCAGCACCGAGGTCCGTCGACGCGACAACGAACGCTTCGAGCTCGACGTCTCGCACGGCCTGGCTGCGGGCAACCGCATGCTGATCGGCAACGCGCCGAAGCCGACCCCGTTGACGACGCCACAGCGCAAGAGCCGGCCGCTTACCGAAGAAACGGCGAAGGTCGCCGGCCAGGTCGAGGATCAGGCATGAGCGACGACACGCCTGCCGGCGTCGTCGCCTACTGGCGCGAGGCCGGGGCGCGACGCTGGTTCACGAAGGATGTCGACTTCGACGCGCGCTTGCGCATGCGCTATCTCGACCTGCACGAGTCGGCCGCGCGACGCGAACTCGATCGATGGGCGAGCGATGCCGAAGGAATGCTGGCCTTGTTGATCCTGCTCGACCAGTTTCCGCGCAACGCGTTCCGCGGCAGTGCCCACATGTTCGCGACGGATCCGCTCGCCCTGCATTTCGCCCGCGTCGCGCTCGAACGCGGCTTCGACGCCGCGATCGAACCGGGCCTGCGCATGTTCTGCTACCTGCCGTTCGAGCATTCCGAAGATCCGGCCGACCAGGACCAGTCGGTCCGCCTGATGGCCGCGCTCGGCCGCGAGGCCCTCGACTACGCCGAACTGCATCGCGACATCATCCACCGCTTCGGCCGCTTCCCGCACCGCAACCGGGTGCTCGGACGCCGGACCACGGCCGAGGAGCAGGCCTTTCTTGACGGTGGCGGCTTTGCCGGCTAGCAAGCGCCGACCGCAGGCATCTTCCCGGCGCGCCGCGCCTGCCGCGCAGGCTACGGCTCGCCCGCACCGGGCACGGCCGCGCCTCGCGGCTCGCGCGCGAGCACGAGCAGCAGGCGCCGGCGAAGCTCGGTGTCGATGACGTCGCCCGCGAGCACGCAGCGAAACGGGCGTCGTCCCGGCACGGCGAATTCAAGGACGAGCAGCGGGCCGAGCCGGACGTGGCCGCGCAGGCTTGCAGCGAGCCGCTCGTCCTCGCGCGTGACGAGCTGCCAGCCACCCGCATCGCGCGTGACGCGCACGAAGGGCGTCGCGAGGAACCTCCGCAACGACCACGCGGCATGCGCCGACACCGCGACGATGAGGACCAGCCTGGCTGGCGTTCCAATCCCGCTGGCGAGGATCGCGACGATGGCGAGCACGGCGATCGTCGCCGCGGCCGCGGCGACGCGGCGCGAGGGCCGGTAATCAAACGCGATGGCGGGTGCGGATTTCATCGATGACGCCGGCTTCGCGCGGATCCTGCGGAGCGCCATTGCCGAGAATCCAGTCCCACAGGTCGGGGTCCTGCCGTTCGAGCAGGCCGGCAAACCCGGCGCGCGCGTCCGTCGATGCCGTGGGCCAGCGTTCGTCGAGCCACCAGCCGAACAACTGGTCGAGCTCGCGCGTGCCGCGGCGGCAACGCCAGCGCAGGCGCGCGACGTCGCCGCTCACGCGATCCAGGCCACGGCGAGACGGACCCACATCGCCAACAGGGCGAGACCGGCCACGAAATACACGAGGAAGCGGTGCATGACGCGGTTGTACGTGCAATGGACGAGACTGTGCGCAACGCGGAACACGACGAAGGCCCAGGCCAGCGCGACGAGCGCGAGGTCGACCGCGTTCGTCGCGAACGCGGCCAGCGTGGCGGCGTAGAACAGCACCGGCAATTCGAACAGGTTGCGGAAGTTGTCCGAGGCGCGCCGATCCTCGAGCAGGTTGGCGAGATCGGTCGACGACGCGAGGCGTTCGATGTTGATGCGCCGCCGGCGCATTTCGCCGACCCGGCGCAGGAACAGGCGCAGCCATACGGCGAAGGTCAGTGCGACCATCGCGAGCAGCGGCCACAGGATCGTTTCCGGGCGCATCGGATTGCCTCCTTGACTATGCGTGGAGAACCCGCCGTGCTCAGGCGCGGCGTTCGAGCATGAGCTTCTTGATTTCCGCGATCGCCTTGGCCGGATTGAGGCCCTTCGGGCAGGTGCGCGTGCAGTTCATGATCGTGTGGCAGCGATACAGCCGGAACGGATCCTCGAGTTCGTCGAGCCGCGTGCCGGTGTCCTCGTCGCGGCTGTCGACGATCCAGCGATAGGCCTGCAGCAGCACGGCGGGCCCGAGGTAGCGGTCGCCGTTCCACCAGTAGCTCGGGCAGCTCGTCGAACAGCACGCGCACAGGATGCACTCGTAGAGGCCGTCGAGCTTCGCGCGGTCCTCCTTCGATTGCAGGCGTTCCTTCGGCGGCGCTGCGCTCTGCGTGCGCAGCCACGGCTTGATCGAGGCGTACTGCGCATAGAAGTGGGTCAGGTCGGGGACGAGGTCCTTGACCACCGGCATGTGCGGCAGCGGATGGACCGCGACGTCGCCCTTGCGGCAGTCCTCGATCGCCTTCGTGCAGGCGAGCGTGTTGGTGCCGTCGATGTTCATCGCGCACGAACCGCAGATGCCTTCGCGGCACGAGCGGCGGAATGTCAGGGTCGGATCGATCTCGTTCTTGATCTTGATCAGCGCGTCGAGGACCATCGGGCCACAGGTCGCCATGTCGACTTCGTACGTGTCGATTCTCGGATTCGCGCCGTCATCGGGGTTCCACCGGTAGACGCGGAACTCGCGCACGTCCTTGGCGCCTGCCGGGGCGGCGAAGCGTCGGCCCTGGGTGATCTTCGAGTTCCTGGGAAGCGCAAATTCAGCCATTGTCGCGATCTCGATTGACTTCGGGATCCGGCGCCCAGGGCGCGGCAGCCGGCACATCAGCACACACCGTCGGGCTCCAGGCTTTCGCCGGGCCCGTGCCGGCGACACTCAGTAGACGCGCGCCTTCGGTGGCACGACGGCGACTTCGTCGGTCAACGTGACCATGTGCACGGGGCGGAAATCGAACTCCGTGCGACCTTTTTCATCGACCTTGACGAGCGTGTGCTTCTGCCAGTTCACGTCGTCGCGGTCCGGGAAATCCTCGCGCGCGTGCGCGCCGCGGCTCTCGTGGCGCTGCTCGGCCGAGGTGATCGTCGCGACCGCGTTGTAAAGCAGGTTCTGCAACTCGAAGGTTTCGATCAGGTCCGAGTTCCAGACCAGTGAGCGGTCGCTGACCTTGACGTCCTCGAAGCCGGCGAAGATCGTCGCCATCCTGTCGCAGCCTTCCTTGAGCGTCTTCGCGGTGCGGAACACCGCCGCGTCGCTCTGCATCGTGCGCTGCATCGCGAGGCGGATCTCGGCGGTCGGGGTCGAGCCGTTCGCGTGGCGCAGTCGATCGAGATTGGCCAGCGCGTTGTCGCAGGCCGACGCCGGCAGGCGCTTGTGCGCGGCACCGGGCTTGATCGTCGCCGCGCAGCGGTTGGCGACCGCGCGACCGAACACGACGAGGTCGAGCAGCGAATTCGAACCGAGCCGGTTCGCGCCATGTACCGACACGCAGGCCGCTTCGCCGATCGCGTACAGGCCCGGCACGATCGAGTCCGGATCGTTGCCGACCTTCTGCACGACTTCGCCGTGGTAGTTGGTCGGGATGCCGCCCATGTTGTAGTGGACGGTCGGCAGCACCGGGATCGGCTGCTTCGTCACGTCGACGCCGGCGAAGATGCGCGCGCTCTCGGCGATGCCGGGCAGCTTCTCGTGGATCACTTCGGGCCCGAGGTGGGTCAGGTCGAGCAGGATGTGGTCCTTGTGCGGACCGACCCCGCGGCCCTCGCGGATCTCGATCGTCATCGAGCGCGAGACGACGTCGCGCGAGGCGAGGTCCTTGTAGTGCGGCGCGTAGCGTTCCATGAAGCGTTCGCCGCTCGAGTTGCGCAGGATGCCGCCTTCGCCGCGCACGCCCTCGGTGATCAGGCAACCGGCGCCGTAGATGCCGGTCGGATGGAACTGCACGAACTCCATGTCCTGCAGGGCGAGGCCCGAGCGGAGCACGAGGCCACCGCCGTCGCCGGTGCAGGTGTGCGCCGAGGTCGCGCTGAAATACGCGCGGCCATAGCCGCCCGTCGCGAGCACGACGCCTTGCGCGCGGAACAGGTGCAGGCTGCCTTCGGCCATGTCGAGCGCGAGCACGCCGCGGCAGGCGCCGTCCTCGTCGCGGATCAGCTCGAGGGCGAAATACTCGATCATGAACTCGGCATCGTGCGCGAGCGACTGCTGGTAGAGCGTGTGCAGCATTGCGTGGCCGGTACGGTCGGCTGCCGCGCAGGTGCGTTGCGCGGGCGGACCCTCGCCGTACTTCGTCGTCATGCCGCCGAACGGCCGCTGGTAGATGCGCCCGTCCTCGGTGCGCGAGAACGGCAGGCCGTAATGCTCGAGTTCGAGGATCGCCGCCGGCGCCTCCTTGCACATGTACTCGATCGCGTCCTGGTCGCCGAGCCAGTCCGAACCCTTGATCGTGTCGAAGAAGTGGTAGCGCCAGTCATCGTCACCCATGTTGCCGAGCGCCGCGGAGATTCCGCCCTGGGCCGCGACCGTGTGCGAGCGGGTCGGGAACACCTTCGTGATGCAGACCGTCTTCAGGCCCTTCGAGGCAAGGCCGAACGTCGCGCGCAAGCCCGCGCCGCCGGCGCCGACGACGACCATGTCGTACTCGTGTTCCTGGATCTTGTACGCAGTCATTCGAATCAGGCCCCCAGGGAGATGCGCACGATGGCGAGGACGCCGGCCACGGCTGCGATGAAACAGGTGAAGCGCACGACGAGCTGGGCGGCGAACGCGAGGCCCGGCGTGTGCACGTAGTCCTCGATGACGACCTGCATGCCGAGCTGGCCGTGCCAGAGCATCGCGATGACGAAGGCGACCAGCAGCACCGCATTGCACGGATCGGCGACGGTCGCGCGCGCGGTTGCGTGATCGGCACCGGCGAGGCAGACGACGAGGACGATGAAATACACCGAGAGCGGAACGAGGGCGATCGCGGTCACGCGCTGGACGACGAAATGATGCACGCCGTCCTTCGCCGAACCGAGACCACGGGCGTTCTTGAGCGGAGTACGCAAGCGCTTGAACGGGCTCATGCGAGCACCCCGCGCGAGGCGAGCACGCCCCAGACGAGCGCGGTCAGGACGAAGCTGCCGATCACCGTGAGCCAGCCGTTGCGCACGAATTGCGCGATTGCATATCCCCAGCCGGCGTCCTGCAGCAGATGGCGGATGCCGTTCAACAGGTGATACGTGAATGCCCAGGTCCAGCCGAACAGGAACAGTCGACCGGGCCACGAGCCGGCGCATGCGCTGACGCTCGCCCAGGCATCGGGGCCGGCCGCGAGGGCGGCGAGCGCGGCGACGATCAGCAGGCCGCCTGCGACCAGGACGACGCCGGTCGCGCGGTGCAGGATCGAGGTGACCATCTGGATCTGCCAGCGGTAGACCTGCAGATGCGGGGACAATGGTCGGGCGGACTGGGTCATGGGCTGGCCTTCGTGCGTGCAAACGTGGCTGGCTGGCGGGCGGAGCTGGCTCGGGCGTCGGCGCACTCAGAAATCGATGCAGCGACCGTTCTTTTCCCAGTCGCCATATCGCACCGGATCCGGCCCGTCGCGGCCACCGATCTCGGCTGGCGACGGCGGCGCGCGCGAGCCCGAACCGCCCTCGACCGGCGAGGGATCTCCGGCGCGATCGTGCGGCTCGGGTGGGCGTTCTGGTGTCGGCATGAGGAGTGAAATCACCCGAAATCTTAACGCCCGACCCTGAATCTGACAACCGCGCAGCGCGCAGCGATGCTAGATTGAGCCTTGTCGTGGTCACCGGCAGACCTTGCACGAACATGTCATCCGATACGCGTGTCCGACTCGCCGTGGCCGAACTGGTCGAGCTCGCCGGGCCCGATGCGCGGGCATTCGCCCAGGCCCAGTTCAGCAGCGACGTCACCCGCCTGCAGACGGGCGCCTGGCAGTGGAGTGCCTGGCTCGATGCCCAGGGCCGCGTGCGCAACGTGTTCGCCCTGTTGCGCGCGGACGACGAACGCCTCGTCGCCTGGCTGCCGCTTGGCGCGGCACGCACGATGGCCGGCGAGCTCGGCCGCTACGTCATGCGCAGCAAGCTCTCGATCGGCGCGCTCGAGGATTGGCGACTGCTCGCGCTGACCGCGCCGATGCCGGCCCCGATGCAGGTTCAGGCATTGGATGCCGGCTGGACCCTTGCCCTGCCCGGCGCGACGCGGACGCTCGCCCTGCTGCCGGCCGCCGCAACGCTCGAAGCCGACGCCGATCCGCACGCGGCCCACCTCGCGCGATTGCGGCTGGAGGCGATCACGGCCGGGCTGCCCTGGCTCGATGCGTCGCTGTCCGGCGAATTCGTCGCCCCGGCGCTCGGTCTCGACCGGCTCGGCGCGACCAGTCTCGACAAGGGCTGCTATCCGGGCCAGGAGATCGTCGCGCGCCTGCATTACCGCGGCGGCAACAAGCGCCATTGCCGGCGTCTGAGCATCGCCACCGATCGGGTGCCGGGTCCGGGCGACACGGTCCTTGCCGGCGCCATCGAAGGCGCGCGTGGAACCATCCTGTACGCGACGCGATCCGACGACGGGACAGTCGCGGCATTGGCGGTCCTGCCGGAGACGCTCACGGCAGCCACTGGCTTGCAACTGGCGACGGGCGCACCCGCCCAACTCTGGCCTGACCAGGCAGCAGGCGCAGCAATTGCATGATTTGTTCGCGGAATTCCCAGGCACGGGTGTTCCGAACCACAGGGGGATTCGAGATGAACCATCCACGCATCGGCACACTGTCCGCTCTCGCGGTCGCCGCCGCACTGTGCGCACCGGCGGGCGCCGCCGAGTACCGCTTCACGCCGGAACCGGTCTATGCCCCCGAGGCAGCCCGCGAAATCTACAAGCCCCTGCTCGACTACCTGTCGCGCGAAACGGGCGAGACCTTCGTCCTCGTCGCCCCGGCCAGCTACGGCACCTACTGGCGCAACATCCTGCAGCCGGCGTCCACCGATTTCTCGTATGACGAGGCCCACTTCGCCGACTACCGCATCACGCGGGCGAACTTCATCCCCCTGGTCCGCACGGCCGAACCGACCAGCTACACGCTCGTCGTCAATTCCGATTTCGAAGGCACCAAGCCCGACAGCCTGCAGGGGAAGGCAATCGTGACGATGCCGGCGCCGAGTCTCGGCTATGCCCTGCTCGCCCAGTTCTATCCGAACCCGGTCGAACAACCGCGCTTCCTTTCGAGCGCCCGCTCGTGGCGCGACGGTGTCCAGATGCTGTTCGGTGGCGAAGCCGATGCCGCGATCGTGCCGACCTGGCTCAAGGACATGTATCCGAGCGTCAATGCACTGCAGACCTCGCGCTCGTTCGCCGGCCCGGCGATCCTCGCCGCCCCTGAAGTTCCGCCGGAGGTTCGCGCGAAGGTGACCGAGGCGCTGCTCAAGCTCGGCGATGCACCGGAACTCGCCGAGCTGCTGCTCGAACTCGGCATCAGCAAGTTCGTGCCCGCCGCCGCCAAGGATTACGCCGGCGACCGCACGATGTTGAGCGGGTTCTACGCATATGTCCCGGATTGACTTTTTTCGGAAACGATACTCATGCCATTGTATATGTGTTGTGTTGGTCGCATGATGTACTGTTTTTCAACCTGAACCGGACATTAAGATTTCGATAGAAAATGCGTGACAGGCCGATCGCATTCGATTAGGCTCCGTCCGCTTTTCCGGGAGATGACGCGTCTCCCGGCGAGAATCCAGCATCGAACGGGCTGAGCTTGCTCCCTCGCCGGTGTTTCATGGATCCAAGCCCGTGCGCCTGCCGAGAATGGCTGGCGCCAGTGCTGGAAGACCGCTGCAGCGCTTGCGCGCCGGTCGAACTTCCCCTTGCAGTTTCGGATCAGAACGGCACCCACAACCGGATGTACGTGCGCATGCCATCGCCCATTTGCCGCGCGATGACAGGTGATGAGATGCACCGCCCGCTTCCGCGACATGCCTTCGGGCTTGCGCGGAGCTCGTGGCGGGGCAGGATCGAGGAGATACAGCGAAGATGAAGATTGCATGGTTGCTCTGGCTGGCCACGGTCATGCCGCAACACGAAGCCGACAGGACCTGCCTAGCGACGATGATCTATCTCGAGGCACGCAGCGAATCGGAACTCGGCCAGGCGGCCGTGGCCGAAGTCGCGATGCGCCGCCGCGAGAGCGGGCGCTGGGGTGACGACATCTGTCGCGTGGTCGGCGCCAAGGGACAATTCGCCCTGTCCACGACGAACCACAATTACATGCTGCGCAACCCGGTCGCCTGGCAGAAGGCATGGGCAATCGCGGACCGCACGCTGCGCATGTGGGATCTTCCGAACGACGAACGCCGATTCGTCGTTCCCGACGCGGACCATTTCGTCGCAGAGGAATTCGCGTCGCCGAGCTGGGCAAAAGGCCAGCGCGTCGCCGTGATCGGTGCCCACAGCTTCTATCGCATCAACTGAGCGTGCTCGCCACGACCCGGTAAAAGGAAACGCCGGTGAAAGCCGGCGTTTTGGTTTGCGATGCAGCGCCGATTCGATCAGCGCGACGGCACCACGTAGCCGCGATCGACATAGACGCTGTCGCCACGGCGAAGCCCGTAGGCGTCCTGCTGTTCGTAACTGCGGATGCGCCCGTCGCGATCCATGCGCACGGCGATCCGGTAGTAGCGGCCGGAATTGCGCCGCTTCTTCTCGATGTCGTGGCCGATGGCCCCGCCGGCCAATGCGCCAGCCACGGTAGCCGCCTTGCGACCATCGCCGCTTCCGACCTGGTTGCCGAGCGCGCCGCCGACGATCGCACCGAGCACGGTGCCGCCGCCAAGCCGGTTGTCGCCGCGGCGACCGATCGATTCGACGCGGACGACGCGGCCGCAGTCCTCGCAGCCACGGTAGTAGCCATCACGCGCCTGGGCCGACGGCATCGGCGCCGACAATGCGAGCGCGATCGTCGCCACGCCCGCGAAAATGATTCTTCTGATCATGTCGTTGTCCTCCTGAGAACGGTCAGCGGATGCGGACGACGCGGTCGTTGCGAATCTCGACGCGGTCGCCGCGGCGAAGGTCTGCATGATGGCTCTGGGTCACTTCGGCCCAGCGGCCGTCGTCGAGTCGCACGGTGACGAGCCAGGCCTCGCGCCCGTAGCCACCGCCCGAGTCGCGTTCGATCGCGTTGCCGGCAAAACCACCGGCGACCGCTCCGGCAACCGTGGCGGCCTTGCGACCGTCACCGCTGCCGACCGTGCTGCCGAGCACGCCGCCGATGATCGCGCCGAGTACCGCGCCACCTCCGCTTGTGCCCTCGCGCAGGCGCACGCGATCGATGTCGGTCACTTCGCCGCAGGTGCGGCAGACGCGCCGGTCATAGCGATCCGCGTAGCGGTCGCGCTCGTAGCCGCGGTCATAACCCCGGTCGTAGGACGAGCCGTAGTACGGCGAAGTCGCGCAGGCGCCGAGCATGGACACGCCGGCCGCGAGAATGAGGTTCCGGTAGATCATAACAATCTCCACTGCAACGCTGCAGGACGAATCGCAGCGAGGCCAGCATCGCAATCGACCGATGAACCTGAACAAAATTCGGGCAGGCCGGCCTGAATGCCACGCGACCCTCGCGCCCGCGCCCCGAACGGTCGCCGGGCGCGCGGCTTCGGGTTAGCATCGCGCGGCGCCGCACTGCGTGCGCACGAGAAACCGGTGTCGTGCGATGCCGCGCGTCCTTCAAAGGCCGATTGCCTGCCATGCCCGATCCGAACCCGCTCCTGGACGAGCTCCGCGACCTTGATGCCGAGGCGGCCGCGCGACGGCTTTCAACCTTCCGCGATGACGAGATCGCCGACCTGCTGCAGGCCCTCGGGCCCGGTCGCGCCCTCGCCGTGCTCGACCGGTTCGGGCCGGAACGGCGCACGCGGATCGCCTCGGCGGCCGACGACGACACCGGCGAACAATGGCTGGCCAGCCGCAACTGGCCCGACGGTTCGGTCGGTCGACTCATGGAACCGGCACCCGAGGCCTTCCTGCCGTCGGCCCGCGTCGCCGATGTGCTCGAACGGCTGCGACCGCATGCCGCGCGCACGCTCGTGACCTATGTATTTGTCGTCGATGCCGACCAGCGCCTGACCGGTGTCGTCACGTTCCGCGAGATGATATTCGCCGACCCGGCGCAACGGCTCGAGGACATCATGGTCGCGCGGCCGTTCTCGCTGCGCCCGGACGCCGACGTCATCAGCGCGATGCGCGAAGTCGTGCGCCGCCACTACCCTGTCTATCCGGTTTGCGACGCCGACCAGCGCCTGCTCGGGGTCGTCCGCGGCGCGGTCCTGTTCGAGGCCCAGGCGTTCGAGATCAGCGCGCAGGCCGGATCGATGGTCGGCGTCGAAAAGGAGGAACGCCTGACCACGCCGTGGCCGCGCAGCCTCCGATTCCGGCACCCGTGGCTGCAGCTCAACCTTGTCGCGACGTTCCTGACCGCGGCCGTGGTCGGGATTTTCCAGGACACGATCAACCAGATCGTGCTGCTCGCGGTGTTCCTGCCGGTGCTCTCGGACCAATGCAACAACACCGGTTGCCAGGCCCTCGCCGTG
Source organism: uncultured Dokdonella sp. (assembly GCA_964587775.1). GTDB lineage: Bacteria > Pseudomonadota > Gammaproteobacteria > Xanthomonadales > Rhodanobacteraceae > Dokdonella. Next base: position 50,690 of record CAZPLY010000007.1, on the reverse strand, counting down.
ACCCTGCGCGGCATGATGTTCGGCGACCTCAAACGCGGCCGCGGTTTGCGCCTGATCGGCAAGGAAGCGTGGCTCGGCCTGCTCAACGGCTCGCTGACCGGCCTCCTCGGAGGGCTCGCGATGTTCCTGCTCGCCCGCCACCAGGGCAATGCCGATGCACCCATGCTGGCCCTGATCACGTGGATCGCGATGGCGAGCAGCTGCGCGCTTGCCGGGATCGTCGGGGCCGGCGTTCCGCAGGTCCTGCAACGCCTCGGGGCCGATCCGGCGACCGCGTCGAGCATCTTCCTGACCAAGGCGACCGACATCGTCAGCCTCGCGATGTTCCTCGGCCTCGCCGCCTGGCTCGTCGCGCGCTGAGCGGACCGGCGCATGCGCGCGCTCGTCGACAGCCATTCGCACCTCGATGTCGCCGGATTCGATGCCGATCGCGACGCCGTGATCGCGCGTGCACGCGCTGCCGGCGTGACCCGCCAGGTCATTCCGGCGATCGCTGCCGCGGGCTGGACCGCGCTGCGCGATCTCTGCGCGCGGCATCCGGGCCTGCACCCGGCCTACGGCCTGCACCCGGCGTTCCTCGCCGAGCACGAACCGGCCCATCTCGATGCGCTCGCCGCGTTCGCCGCCATCGAACGCCCGGTCGCGATCGGCGAATGCGGGCTCGACCTGCATGTCGAAGGCCTCGATCCCGATGCCCAGCGCATGTACTTCCGGCGCCAGCTCGAACTCGCGCGCGAGCTCGATGTCCCGGTCATCGTGCACGCGCGGCGCGCCTTCGAGGAGGTCATCGACATCCTGCGCGGGTTCAGCGGCGTGCGCGGCGTCGTGCACAGCTTTTCGGGCAGCCCGGTCCAGGCGCGGCGCCTCTGGGACCTCGGTTTCTGCATCGGCATCGGCGGTCCGGTCACCTACGAACGCGCGGTCCGCATGCGCGGCATCGTTGCGACGATGCCGGCCGAATTCCTCCTCCTCGAAACCGACGCTCCCGACCAGCCGCTCGCCAACCATCGCGGCGCACGCAACGAACCGGCCCTGCTCGTCGAGATACTGGCCTGCGTCGCCCGCCTGCGCGGCGAAGACGAGGATTCGGTGGCCGCGGCGACGACGCGCAACGCGGAACGTCTATTCGCGATCTGAGCGGGGTTCGGCGCGCGGGGCGAGCAGTCGCTCGATCGTGCGCGCGACCGCCGCGAATGCGAACGTCGCCGTCACGTGGGTGGCCGCGCCAAGGCCACCGCCGCAATCGAGTCCGGACATCCCGTCGGTTCCGGTCGGACGCGTGCCGCAGACGCTGCCGTCTGCCTGCGGGTAGCGGACGTTTTCAAGCGAGTAGACGGCCGGCACGCCGAAATAGCGTTTCGGCCCGCGCGGGAAGCGGAATTCCTCGCGCAGCTTCTTGCGCACGAGGGCGAGCATCGCATCGTGTTCGGTGCGCGATAGATCGCGCACGCGCACGAGGGTCGGGTCGATGCGGCCGCCGGCCGACCCGCACACGACGATCGGCAGCTTGCGCCGGCGACACCACGCGATCATCTCGACCTTGACCCGGAACGCGTCGCAGCAGTCGACCACGATGTCGTGATCGCGCCCGAGCAGGCGCTCGAGACTGGCCGGAGTCAGGAACTCGGCGATCACCTCGACATCGATGCGCGGATTGATCGCGCGCGCGCGTCCGGCCATGACCTCGACTTTCGGCCGGCCGTATTCACCGGCAAGCGCGTGCAGCTGGCGGTTCGTGTTGCCGAGGCAGACATCGTCGCCATCGACGAGGCTGAGGCGGCCGACGCCGCTGCGCGCGAGCGCCTCGACGACCCAGGAGCCGACGCCACCGATGCCGATCACGCAGACATGCGCGCGGGCCAGCTTCGCGGTCGCCCCGGCGCCGTACAGGCGCTCCACGCCATGGAAGCGTTCGTCGACCGGGTGCCCGGAAACCGCGGAATCGTTCATGTCCTGATCGCCTCCTCGTGCGCTGCGCGCGCCATTGCGCGGCCGATCGGGCGGCCAGGCCACGCAGGTCCAGCCGCGGCACAAACCCGGTCGCGCGCCTGACCGGTTACCATGCGCGCCCGTTCGGGATCGGATCCTGCACCATGCGTTTCCTCGTCTGCATCGTCATCGGCCTGCTCGTTGGCGCGATCAGCGCGACGACGATCGCTTCGATCCTGAGCCAGCGCAATGCCCATCCGCGTGCCCTGATGCGCGTCATGCAGCACGAGCTCGCGCAATCCCGCGAGGCCGCGCGCGCGCAGGGCTGTGCCGGCATCGCGCGGCGGCTGGCCATGCTCGACGTGCTGTCGGGCGCGATATCTGACGCGCTGCCGCACGCCAGCCCGCCCGACCGCGTGTTCGCAGGCTACATCGACGGCTTGCGCCGGCAGCTCGATGCGGCGGGCCGCGCCGGCGCCGATTGTCCTGCACAGGCCGAGGCGCTGACCGAGGTCGCGAACGCCTGCGAAGCCTGCCACCGCGACTATCGTTGACACGTTTCGCGGCCCTTCAATCGGCATCGATCGGCTCGACGTCGGAGACGACGGGCTGGACGCGGCTGGCCAGTACCTTGTCGATGCGGTTGCCGTCCATGTCGACGACCTCGAACTTCCATTGCTCCCAGACGATCTGGTCGGTGGTGCCGGGCATGCGTCCCATCAGCAGCATGAACATGCCGTTCAAGGTGTGGTAACGGTCCTGCACGCCGCCCGGCAGGTCGTCCAGTTCGAGCCGATCCTTGAGTTCGGGGAGCGGGATCAGGCCGTCGAGCAGCCATGAACCGTCCTCGCGCTGGATCGCCCACGCATCCTCGGGCACCGACGACGAGAACTCGCCGGCGATCGCTTCGAGCAGATCGTGCTGGGCGACGATCCCCTGCACGCTCGCATACTCGTCGACGACGAAGATCAATGGCTCGCCCGAGCGGCGGAATTCCTGGAGCAGCTCCATGCCGGTGACACTTTCGGGCACGAAGACCGGCTGGCGCATGTGCGCGGCGAGGTCGAGCGGCTCGCCGCGAAGGATTCGGGCCAGCAACGTGCGCGCGCTGACCACGCCGAGGACGTCATGCATGCCGCCCTTCACGACCGGCAGCCGGTTGTGCTCGCCGCGTTCGAGCACTTCGCGCAGGGTGTCCGGCGACGCGTCGATGTCGAGACAGACCACGTCGATGCGCGGCACCATCAGCGAGACGATCCGGCGGTCGTCGAGGCGGAACACGTTGCGCACCATCACATGCTCGTCGCGTTCTATCACGCCGGCCTCGGAGCCTTCCTCGAGCAGGGCGTGGATGTCTTCCTCGGTGATCGCGGCGGTGCTGTCCTGGCGCACGCCGAACACGCGCAACAAGGCCTTCGTCGACAGCGAAAGCAGCAGGACGAACGGCTTGGCGGCGATCGCGAGCAGGCTCATCGGCAGCGCGACGCGACGCGCGACCGATTCCGGATGCAACTGGCCGAGTCGCTTCGGCACGAGTTCGCCGATCACGATCGCGAAGTAGGTGATCGTCAGGACGACAATGCCGGTCGCGAGGTAACCGGCGCTCTCGGCATCGATCCCGCGCGCGAGCAATTGCATGCGCAAGGGTTCGGCCAGCACGGCTTCACCGACGATGCCGCTCAGCACGCCGATCGAGGTGATCCCGATCTGGACCGTGGAAAGGAAACGGGTCGGATCATGGCCGAGCGCGAGCGCCGCGGCGGCTCCGCTGTCGCCCCTGTCGGCCAGGCCCTGCAGCCGCGTCCTGCGCGCCGTGACGAGGGCGATCTCCGACATCGAGAACAAGCCGTTGAGGACGATCAGGGCGATGAGCAGGGCGATTTCCACGGGCGTTCCTCGCAATCGCGCGGCGACCGGCGATCGCGTCGACCCGAAGTCGGGCGGGCGACTCGCCGGTGCACGGCAAGAGTCGCGGAACTATATCAGCGGCTGCCGACCGGGCCGGCGGAACAGGGTCTGCGGCAGCCGCGTGGAATCGGCGCAATCAGGCGACGCGGCGGGTCGGATCCACGGCCTCGCCCACATCGACGATGCCGGTTTCCCTGGTGCCCGCCGCATTGATCTCGTCGCGCCGCTGGCGGAACCGGAACAGCGCCTCGTTTAGATTGATCGCGCGGTCGCGCAGCACCTGCATCTGCTGGCGCGTGCGAAGGATCCCGTGGATCAGGCGCGCGCGCTGGCGCAACTGCGCCTCGCTGAGCGGCGTGTCGAGCGGGGCAAGGTCGGCGCAGATCGTCTTGATGTTCTCGAGCGCGCTGACGGCCGCCCGCGCATTCGCCTCGGCCTCGTGCATCGACATCGCGGGTGCCTTCGCTCGCCGAGGCAATCCGTTGGAATCGGGATCGTCGAGCGCGGCGGCGGGGCGGCCCCAGCCGGCGCGCTCGAGCGCCCGGGCCAGTCCATGCTCGTCCGCGCCCTGCGGTTCGAGCGCCAGGACTCCGCGTCGATCGGGATCGTGGATGGCTGTTCGGCTGGACATCGCAGGCTCCTCTGGCAGCGTTCGCGCCATAAGGCCAGTCCTTGGCCGCACGGCGGCTGAACATGCGCATGAACGCGCGCACGCGATCTTCGATCCAAGACCCGATTCACGGTTTGGAGCCTGTTCGGAGCGCGGGACATGCGCCGCGGTCACGCGATTCCTGCCTGCGAGGTTCTCGAACGCGACCATCCGGGCGACAATCGAGGCATGCAGGAACTCCCGTTCGACGGCAAGGCCGTCGTCGCCAACCTCAGCAGCGCGCCGGGCGTCTACCGGATGTTCGGTGCGGGCGACGAACTTCTGTACGTCGGCAAGGCCGGCAACCTCAGGAAGCGCGTCGGCAGCTACTTCCTCAAGCCGCGCATGGAGCCGCGCATCGCGGCGATGGTCGCCCAGATCGGGCGCATCGAAGTCACCCTGACCCGCACCGAAGCCGAGGCGCTCCTGCTCGAAGCGCAGCTGATCAAGACGCTGCGCCCGCGCTACAACATCCTGTTGCGCGACGACAAGAGTTACCCGTACATCCACCTGACGCCCGGAGATCATCCGCGCCTCACCTTCCACCGCGGCGCGCGCACGGGTGGCGGGCGCTACTTCGGGCCGTACCCGAGCGCGATAGCCGTGCGCGAGACGCTTGGCCTGCTGCAGAAGCTGTTCCGCATCCGCAATTGCGAGGACAGCTACTTCCGCAACCGGTCACGCCCCTGCCTGCAACACCAGATCGGCCGCTGCAGCGCGCCCTGCGTGGACCTCATCGCGGTCGCCGATTACCAGGAGAGCGTGCGCCACGCGGTGATGTTCCTCGAAGGCAAGAGCAATGCCCTGCTCGAGGAACTCGTCGCCCGCATGGAACAGGCGAGCCAGGCGCTCGATTTCGAGCGTGCGGCGCTCGTGCGCGATCGGATCGCACTCGTCCGCCGCGTGCAGGCCCGCCATTACGTGCATGGCGCGGGCCGCGACATGGACATCATCGCCTGCACGATCGCGAACGGTTCGGCCTGCGTCAGCGTGATGTTCTTCCGCGACGGCGCGAGCCTCGGCTCGCGCGATTTCTTTCCGCGCCTCGCGCTTGATGCCGACGAAGCCGCCGTGATCGGCTCGTTCCTTGGCCAGTACTACCTCGATCGTCCGGTACCGCGCGAACTGGTCCTCAGCCACGCGCCGGAGGACCTCGAGCTGCTCGCCGAAGCCCTCGGCGAGCACGCTGGCCATCGCGTCGACCTCAAGACATCGGTGCGCAGCGAGCGCGCGCGCTTCCTCGAGATCGCGCTGAAGAATTCCGCCGCCGCGCTGGCCGCCAGGCTGGCCAGCCGGCAGACGAGCGCCGCACGCCTGCAGGCGCTGCGCGAACTGCTCCAGCTCGAACACGCGCCGCAGCGCATCGAATGCTTCGACATCAGCCATACGATGGGCGAAGCAACGGTCGCCTCGTGCGTCGTGTTTGGCCCGGACGGGCCCGAGAAGTCGCAGTACCGCCGCTTCAACATCGCCGGCATCACCGGCGGCGACGACTACTCGGCGATGCGCCAGGCACTGGAACGACGCTATCGGCGCGTCCAGAAGGAAGCGGGTCCCCTGCCCGATGTGCTGCTGATCGACGGCGGCGCGGGTCAGGTCAACCAGGCGCTCTCGGTCCTGCGTGAACTCGGCATCGACAGCGTCCCGGTGGTGGGCGTGGCCAAAGGCGATTCGCGCCGCGCCGGCCACGAGAGCCTGATACTCGGCGACAGCGGGCGCGTCGTGTGGCCCGGCCCCCAATCCGCCGCGTCGCACCTGATCCAGGCGATCCGCGACGAAGCCCACCGCTTCGCGATCACCGGCCATCGCGCGCGCCGCGAGAAGTCGCGCGAGACAAGCAGCCTGCAGGAAGTGGCCGGCATCGGCGCCAAGCGCCGGGCCGCCCTGTTGCGCCAGTTCGGCGGACTGGCCGGGGTCACCCGCGCAGGCGTCGAGGAGCTGATGCAGGTCGACGGCATCAACCGTGAACTGGCCGAGCGGATTTATGCCGCCTTGCATGGGTAGACTGTCCGCATGCGCATGACCGTGCCGACGATCCTGACCCTGTTCCGCATCGTGCTGCTGCCGGTCATCGTGGTCGTCTTCTACCTGCCCGAATACCATGCGCCATCGAAAGCCTGGTCGAACCTCGCAGCCGCCGGGATCTTCATCGCCGCGGCGATCACGGACTGGCTCGATGGCTGGATCGCGCGCCGCTTCAACATGAGCTCGGCATTCGGGGCCTTTCTCGACCCGGTCGCCGACAAGCTCATGGTGGCAACCGCCCTCGTCCTCATCGTGCAGCAGAACCCGACCCCGCTGATGGCCGTGACGAGCGCGGTCATCATCGGTCGCGAGATCAGCATCTCGGCACTGCGCGAGTGGATGGCCGAGCTCGGCCAGCGCGCCAAGGTCGGCGTGGCCTGGATCGGCAAGCTCAAGACGCTGATGCAGATCGTCGCGATCGTGGTCTGCCTGCACCAGCGCGACGTGCCCGAACTGCGCCTTTACCGGATCGGCGAAGGCCTGCTCGTCGTCGCGGCGATCCTGACGATCTGGTCGGCCCTCGTCTACGTGCGCGCGGCCTGGCCTGCGATGCGCGACGCCGACAGCGGCAAGGTCTGATCGGCCGGACGCGTCGGAGGGCCTGCGCGGAACCGTACCGTCGCTGCACTCAGGGTTGACTCCTGCAGTGCATTCCGTAATATGCGCGTCCCACGCGGGAATAGCTCAGTTGGTAGAGCGCAACCTTGCCAAGGTTGAGGTCGCGAGTTCGAGTCTCGTTTCCCGCTCCAGGACTTCGATGATGCCGCCCCACACGGCGACGCCCTCGAAAGCACGCACGGCGCGACCTGCGCACGGCCGTATCGAAAACCTCGGTCCGCCGAGGTTTTGTTTTTGACGACGGGTGCCTGTCCGCCGTCCCACCGGCCTGGTGGCAGAGTGGTCATGCAGCGGCCTGCAAAGCCGCGTACGCCGGTTCGATTCCGACCCAGGCCTCCATCCTTTCCCCGGGTTGCCCGCCCGCATCCGCAGCGCGCTGCGGAACCCCGCGGTGTCGGCCTCTTCCGATGTCCATTCCGATCGATGCGCGCAGCTTCGGACGGATCACGCCTGCTCGTTGCGGATCGCTCCACGGATGTTGAGCGCGGCCAGGCAGACCTGCAGCGCGATCAGCGCGTAGGCACTGCTCGCGACGCCCCAGATCGTCCACAGGACGTTGCTGGCGAGAAAGCACCAGAAGCCGAAACCGCGTGCCGAACGCTTCTGCGACGCGACGTGCCACGCTGCGAACACGGTGACGGCCATCGCCGGCCACTGGACCCAGTCGAGGTCGATCATCGGGCGCGGTCCGGGAGCGCCGACGCGGCGTGCGCCCGCCCTGCACCGAGGCAGGGCCGGGCCACGCGCGTGTTGCCGTCAGAGCATTTCCGCACGCGCCTGCTCTGCGCGCGAGGCGCCGATCGCGGTCTCGACGTTCTTGACCTCTTCGGGTGGAGGCAGCACGGCCGGGAATCCGAGCGACTCGATCCACAGTTCGCGGGTCCATCCCTTGGTGTGATAGAGATGGTGATCCTCGTCCTTCTCGACCGCTTCGTGCGCCTTCCTGAGGACCTTCGCTGCCTCGCCGCTCGCATGCTCGGCGACGTGGCCGATCAGTTCCCAGTTCTGGTGGTCCTTCGTCTCCGCGAGGACGACGCATTCGCCGGCGACGAGTTGGGCAGCGTCCCGATCACCCGCCGCGAGCGCCATCTCGATCGCCTTGACCAGCGACGCACCGAGATGCGCGACGACGGCGCGCCCTGGCGTCTGCGTTTCGGTATCGAGTCCGAGTTCCTCGAATACGCCGGTCAGGACCTTCTCGTGCGTGCGCGTTTCGTCGAGATACTCGCCCCATTCCTTCTTGAGGTCGGGATTGACCGCCGCCTTGAGCGCCGTCGAATAGATCTTGATGCCACCGCGCTCGGTCTCGAGCGCCTGGTAAAGCAGTTCGTTGACCTGTTCCGTATTGAACTTGCGTTGCATGGCAGTGACTCTGGTCGATGGCGCCGAGCGCCGGAGAGGCCAGCCTGCCGCGATGAGCCGGAATCGGACGTGAGCATCCGCAGCCATGACGACGCCTGTTCAGCGCACGGCAAGCGTTTTCACGTTGGCGCGCAGGCTGCGCGTGATCGCGCGTGAGGAAACCATGCGTGCCGCACCGCGATCGACGAGATTGGTCAGCGCGCGACGGTTGCGCGCAATCGACTGCGAGGCGGTCGCGTCGGGAACGACGAGCACATCGAAGTCGCGCACGCTGGCATCGACTGCGGTGGCATGCACGCAGGCATCACCCGCAATGCCGGTGATGTAGAGATGCGAGACGCGCAATGCGCGCAGCAGCAATTCGAGCGGCGTCGCATGGAAGGCCGAATGCTTCGGCTTCAGCACGAAGAGATCGTGCGGGCGCGGGGCGACCGCGGTGACGAAGGCTGCGCCGGGCCGGCCGGTCGCGCTGCACGCGGCGAGGATCGCGCGCGAATCGGAACGCCACTGGCCGAAGTTGTCGTTGCAGTAGATGACGGGGAGGCCCGCACGGTCGAACGCGGCGCGCGTCCGCAGGATCGCCGCCTCGATCGCGCGCGCCGCGCGCAGCAGCGCGCGGGCGCCGTCGAAATCGAACGGATTGACGACATCGACGACAAGCAGGGCAGCGCGTCGTGGCATGGCCATCCGGAGCCTTCACGTGGACCGGGCGAGACTCGCATGGCGACGCCGACTTCGACTGAACGCCCAACGTTCACTTCGCCGTGCCAGACATCGCGCGCAACGCAAGCAGCAAGTAGCCGGCATCGTGGACAAGGCGCGCTGCGGACTCTGGCAGGCGAACGGGACCTTCGAGCACCTTGGTCGCGTGCCTCGGCGGCCAGGTCGCTTCCGGATGGTCGATCTGGAGCGAGGAACCCGCGCAGGGTGGCAATGCCGCGATCGGGCTTTGAAACCGTCCGCACACTGAACGGGGGTCGCGGGCCGGGCGTCCGACCCCGGCCTCAATGACGCCAATGATCTATCGTCGTGATCCTGTCCCTTCGACCACCGCACGAGGAAACGATCATGACCAGGCCACCGCTGCTCCGCCTCGCCCTCGCCTCACTGCTGGCCGCCGGCGGCACGTGCGGAATCGGCATCGTCCCGAATGCGCAGGCAGCGCCCTCCGATGCCGTCGCGCCGGCCGACGTGCCGTTCACGGTTGCCGAAGTCGGCCGCTTCGATGCACCGTGGGCGATGACGTTCCTGCCCGATGGCCGCATGCTCGTTACCGAAATGGCCGGCGTGCTGCGCATCCACGATCCCACTTCCACGCAATCCGGGATCGTCAGCGGCGTACCCAAGGTGTCGCATGTGGCCCAGGGCGGCCTCGGCGACATCGTCCTGCATCCCCGGTTCGAGACGAACCAGTTCGTGTACCTGAGTTTCGTCGAACCGGGCCAGGGTCGCCTTGGCGCCGCCGTTGCGCGTGCCAGGCTCGTCCTCGACGAGAAAGGCGGCGCGCTCAAGGACCTCGAAGTGATCTGGCGCCAGACGCCGAAGAAAAGCGGCGACGGACATTTCGGTTACCGCATCGCGTTCGATGACGCCGGCAAGCTCTGGATCAGCTCGAGCGAACGCAAGGAATTCGACCCGGCCCAGGACATGGCGACGAACCTCGGCAAGATCATTCGCCTCAACGACGACGGCAGCGTGCCGGACGACAATCCGTTTGCCGACCGCGGCGGCGTGGCCGCCCAGGTTTGGACGCTCGGCCATCGCAACATCCTCGGCCTCGCCTTCGATGCGAACGGGCGACTGTGGGCGCACGAGATGGGACCGATGGGTGGCGACGAACTGAACCTGATCGAGAAGGGCAAGAACTACGGCTATCCGATCGTATCGAACGGCGACCACTACGACGGAAGCGTGATCCCCGACCATGCCACGCGGCCCGAATTCCGCGCACCGGTCATCACCTGGAACCCGGTGATTTCACCGGCGGGTTTCATCATCTACGACGGTGAGCAGTTTCCGGACTGGAAAGGAAACGGTTTCATCGGCGGGCTGTCGTCGATGTCGCTCGTGCGTGTCGAGTTCGATGGAGAAAAAGCGCGCGAAGCGCAACGCTTCGACATGAAGCGGCGGATCCGTGAAGTCGAACAGGGGCCTGATGGCGCGATCTGGCTGCTCGAAGACGGAACCCGCCAGGGCAAGGGCGCCCTGCTCAAGCTGACGCCGAAGCACGCCGGATGATCATCGCGGTTCGTCGCCGCGGACCCAGGCCAATGCCTCGTCGCGGAATTCGGGTTCGAACACGCGGTAGCTGACGAACGGCAGCAGCGCGCTCTCGATACGCGTGCCGACCCGGACCCAGGCCTGGTCGGCGACGACTGCGACGCGACCGAACTGCTTGAGCTTGCCGAGCAATGGCATCGCGCGGGCGACATGCGCGGCGAGTCCCGATATCTCGATTGCGTCGATCGATCGCGTTTCGACATATACATGCACGATGTCATGCCGCGCGAGGGCCTGCTCGACGCGTTCCGTCATCCCGGCGAGATCGGCGCTCGTGAGCGTCGCCGACACGGTCACCGCAACGACGTCGTCGGCGCTGTCGATCCATTCGTGCATGGCGGTCTCCCATCGTCGATCGGCCAGGCGAGGCATGCGCGGCCGACCTGATCCAGGTCAGTGCGCGCAGCGGCAGCGGGCGCGATGCTGCCGGTTCCTCCGCAACGGGAGCATGCCATGGGCAAGCGCATCCCGCTCGACTCCGGTCTTGGCGCCGGGCCAGCGCGTGAAATCGAGATCGATGCTGCGATCGTCGCCGAGGCATTCGGGCTCGACACGCCGGGTTTCCGAAAACTGATGGAACAGCACAAGATCTCGGTGCTCTGCGAGCGTGGCACCGGCGATGATGCGGGTCGTTTCCGCGCGAGCTTCTATCTCGGGCGCACGCGGGTCCGCCTCGTCGTCGACAGCGACGGCAACCTGTGCGAACCGGTCCAGCGGGGCGCGCCAGGCCAACGCTGACAGCGGACCGACCCGGTCCGACCCGACCGTGCGCCGGCGCGTGGGTGCCGGCGCGACGGGCGCAGCACGTGCGACGATTTTCCCGACGTTCCCAGTCGTTGGCCCCTGTTGCCGCGAACTTGCGTGGTTCCTGATGATCCCGGCGGCGCGCCGCCTCGACCCAGGAGATGCCAGCGATGCGCAACGAGCTTCAATCCCTCACCGGCGACCCGCGCAACAAGATCCGCCCCGCACGCTCGGCCGTGGCACGCGGACTCGCCCGCGCTGCCCTCGCAGCCACCCTCACGTTCGCGGTCGCGGGCGCGGCCCATGCGGCCGATGGCGATCCAGACCCGACGTTCTCGGCGGATGGCATCGTGCAGATCGGCTTCGCCGGCGGTCCGACCGAGGACACCAAGGTCGCGGTCGACGCGAGCGGGCGCGTCCTCGTTGCGGCCACGATCACACGCACCGGACCGAACCGCGACATGGCAATTGCGCGGATCCGTGCGAACGGCACGATCGATACCTCGTTCGGATTCGAAGGCCTGCGCACGGTCGGCTTCGATCTCGTCGAGAACGGCACCGACTCGGTGCTGGCAGTCGTGCCGCAGGCCGACGGCAAGGTGCTCCTGCTCGGCAGGGCCGAGGTGGCCGACGAGATCCCCGCGCGCGCACCGCCGGCGATCGCACGCCTGACCGCGGCCGGCAACGCCGATCCGACCTTCGGGACGAACGGCCGCCTCGTTGTCGCTGGCAGCCCGTGGACGAATCCGGGCCTGTATTTCAGCCAGGCGATGCGGCAAGCCGACGGCAAGCTGCTGTTCGGCGGCTACTGCGTGAATTGTCCCGGTACGTATCGCGCCGTCGTCGTGCGCCTGACTGCGACCGGCGAACTCGATCCGACCTTCGGCACGGTCGGCTGGAGCAGCATGCCGCTTTCGGTCGCGAATCCACGCTTCGAAGCGATCACGGTCGACGACCTCGGCCGCATCGTCATGGTCGGTACCTCGAGCAGCAGCGGCGTCTACACGGCGATTGCCGTGCGCATGACCGCCAGTGGCGCCGCCGACCCGAGCTTCGGCGGGGGCAGCGGCGAGGTGACGATCACCGATCTTCCGAGTGCGTATGCGGGCAATGCGATCGCACGGGCCGTCGTGACCGATCGCGATCATTCGATGATCCTCGCAGTCAGCAACTACACGGCCCTTGACGTGGACATCACCGGCCTGATCCGGCTGAACGCGGACGGCACGCGCAACTGGACCTGGTCGGGTAGCGGATTTCGCAACCTCACGCTCGAGAACGGCAGCCGCATCTACGCGCTTGCGATGCGCAGCGATCGGCGCGTCCTCGCAGCCGGTTCGATCGATCCCGAAGCCGGCGGCAAGGACATGCTGCTCGCGCGGATCCTGCCGACAGGCTTCCCGGACAACGGCTTCGACGGCAATGGATTGCGACGTCTCACGATCTCCGCGAGCGGTGCCGATGCCGCGGAATCGATGATCCTCGCGGCCGGCAAGCCGGTCCTGGCCGGATACGCGTATTCGCCAGAGCGCGAAATCGCGCTCGTGCGAATGCAGTCGGACCAGATTTTCGCAAACGGGGTCGACTGAGCGCTCGATGACGACGGCCGGCTGCGGCGAAGTGCTCGCGGCAGCCGGCAGGCTTCACTCAGGTCACGCATCGTCCTCGCGCGCCGAGACGCAGGGCCGCTGCGAACGCAATCAGCAGCGCGAGCACGGCGAGCCAGCGCGCATCGGACAGCGGCACCGCGATCGGCTCGCTGCCGCCGCGGCACGCATCGAACACGGGCGCCGGGCCCGGGCCGTTCCAGGCCGCGATCATCGCATCGGCGTCGCTGCAATCGACGAGGTTGTCGCCGTTGAAGTCGCCTGCACGGCAGGATTCCGAGTCGGCGCCCTGCGCAAGGCAGGCGGCGAGGCGCGCGGCATCGCTCGCGTCGAGCACGCCGTTGCCGTTGAAGTCGCCCCGCACGAAGCCGGCCAGCGGAATCGACGCCGAGGCCATCGTGATCGGCGCGGCGCGACCGCTTTCCTCCCAGAGGTCGTGCAGGGTCTGGCCCCAATGGTCGCTGGCGTTGCCGTCGCGCAGGGCCTCGATGTAGTGGCGCGTGACAGTCTGGTACAACACGGTCACCTCGGCACTGGCCGCGTTCGCCGGGATCCAGAAGCGCGCGTCGTCCCAGTACTGTCCGTCGGCATAGGCGCGGCCAACGGCAGGCGCGCCGCCGGCCGTGTACGCGGCATTGGTGAATCCGCGCGGCGGGATGCGTGTGTCCTTCTCGATCGTGTCGGCCAGCGCCATGTGGGTCGTGCGTCCCGGCGCCTGGCCGGTCGCGGCCGCTGCCGCCGCGGACAGGCCGACCGCCATTTCGTAGACGATCGTCGAGGCCTCGTCGAGTTCGGCCGTCAACGGATCGTAGCCACCATACTCGCGCAGCAGGTTGCCGCCCGCGTCGCGCAGGCGCACCTGGACCCATGCACGCCGGCCCTCGATATGCCCGGTCGGCAACTTGTGGCCGCTTTCGTTGATGACGCGTGCGCGCAACACGCCGCCGGCATCCTGGGCGAGATCGAGCGAGGCCGAGCGACCGAGCATGTCGTTTGCCGCGGCCATGCCGACCGCGAGTGCCGCCTGGTCGACTGCGGGGTCGTCGCTGTAGTGGCGGCCGATGATGTCGAGCACCCACGACGAGGCGCCGGCGAAATCATGGCTGCGCAGGTCGGGGCGATGCGGTCCGATCACGCTCGCATAACCGGCCCGCACCGGCATGTGGCAATCCTGGCACGTCGATACGACCGTGGCGCCCTCGCCGCCGAAGCGCCCGCCCATGTCGACGCCTTCGCTCGCGAAGGTCGACAGTTTCCATTCGGTGTAGGTGCGCTCGAGCGGGAAATGCAGGGCGAGATCCTCGCTTTCAGGCGGCGCATCGAGCGCGTTGTAGCGATAGGTGCCATCACCCTGGCGCGACACCGCGACATTGCCGACATCGTGGCAGGTTCCGCACAGCGCGCTGTCCTTGAAGTACGGCGAGACGAGCAGGTCGTGCGAAGGTTCGGCATCTGCGCGCGGGCCGCGGCGGACACCTTCCGGATCGAGCACGAACATCGCGTTGCCGGTGAACGCGGGCACCGACTCGAGCGCGGTGAGGATCGCCTGGTCGGCCGGCGGGCTGATGCCGGGCTTGTAGTCCGGGTCGACCATCGCGTGGCAGAAGTGGCAGTCGACGCCGTCGCGGTCGCGTTCGTCGAGCGTGCTGCCATCCGCCACTTCGGCATGCCCGCTGACGACGGCCATCGGCACGTGGCAGCGCAGGCAGAAGTAGCCGACGTTGTCGACATCCTGGTTGGCGGTCGCGAGCTGGGCAAAGAAAAGCGGGTCGCGCCCGCCATTCGCCATCAGGCTGCCCTTCCAACTCGCGTACGGCTCGCCGCTCGTGTTCGTATACGAATGACAGGCCTGGCACGTGCTCGGCGGCTGGAACATTTCCGCATGCGCGTCGCCGACCTGGGTCCCCGACAGGTGGAAATCCTCCAGTGTCGCCGGAACCGGATCGGCGTGGGCCAGCGATGCGGCGCACACGGCGAGCACGGTCGGCATGAACAGGCGCGCGTACGCGCTCCAGCCCCTCGGTGGATCGTTCGTGCGCATGGCGTCCCCGGCATTTCGGCAATTTGCCGATGCTCGGAGCGCAACCGCGCCTGCGCCATGACCTGGGTCAAGCGGGTGGCCGATCCGCGCGACGCGCGAAGGTCGCGGCGGGGCGCGCGGACGTGACCCGGACCGCGCTCTACCAGTCGACCGTCAGCGTGGTCAGGAAATGCCGGCCGGGCGCGGTGTAGAACGCCGGCGCCGGGTTGTTGACCGGGCGCACGCCGCGCAAGGCGAACCAGTCCCAATAGCGGCGATCGGTCAGGTTGTTGATGCGCAGATCGAGTTCGACGTGTTCGCCGAGGCGCTTGCCGAAGCGGACATCGACGGTCGCATGGCCGGGCGGAGCAAACAGCGGGCCCGCGCTTTCGTCGATGCGGCGCTTGCCCTGGACGACATCGAGCTGCACGCCCCACGACGGCCAGGGACCCGATTCCTCGCCCTGCAAGCCGAGTTGCAGCCGCGGCGGGGCGATGCTGTTGAGCGGCGCGTCGCGGCGGGTGTCGTCGCCTTCGCTCCAGCTCAGGGCGGCGCGCGCTTCGACATCACGCAGGGCATCACCGAAACGGTCGAGGCGCCAGCGCGCGTCGAGTTCGACGCCGCGGATCCGGGCACGTTCGCGGTTGACCGACTGGAACACGGTTGCACCGTCATCGTTGACACCGAGATTCGCCCGGCTCTCGATGAGGTCGCGATAGCGGTTCTCGTAGACAGCCGCGCGCAGCGTCAGCGCCTCGCCCGACACGTTGATGCCGAGCTCGACGCCGTTGCTGCGCTCGGCGCGCAGGTCCGGGTTCGGCAGCACGATGTAGTCGAAGCCCGGCAGGTTGAGTGCGATGTTGACGTCGGAGAACGGCGGCGCGCGGAAGCCTTCGGCATAGGCGAGATAGAGCTCGGCCGCGTCGCCGAGGCTGCGGCGCACGGCGAGCTTCGGGGTCAAGCGGTCGTCCCTGACGTCGACCAGTTCGACATCGGGGAAATCCTCCTCGAACAGGGCATCGCCGCGTGCGTCGACTTCGAAGCGGTCCCAGCGCAGGCCGGGCAGCAGGCTGTAGCCCGAGTCACCGAAATCGAACTCGGCGCTGACGAAGGCGCTCGCGACCGATTGCACCGAGTTCGGGAAATCGCGAACCGGCATGCGCTCGCCGAGGATCACCGTGCTGACTGCCCCGGTCGCGAGGTTCGTCTCGGTGCCGTCGCGCAGTTCCTCGATGCGGTTGCGCGTGTACTCGAGACCGTACACCCACGACGCGGCAACGGCGCCGAAGCGCGACTGGCTGCGTCCGGTCAGCTGCAGGCCGCGCTGCGCCTGCTCGATCGAGAAACTGCGATCGCGCAAGGTCGGCGCCCCGGCCGGACTGGGCGCGATGCGGCGCTGGATCGTGCCCTGGTCGATCGCGGCGTCCTGGACATAGACCATCGCATCGAGTTCCTCGACCGCGGCCCACGGCGCTTCGAAATTGAGTCCGACGAGGGCGCGGTTGCGTGCGCTGACGTCGTCGCCGAGCAGCAATTCGGTCGTCGAATACTGGCCCGGGCCGAAGCGCGCCGTACGCACGTCGGTGTCGATCTGCTCGCGCTGGCGCTCGACGAGCACGCGGCTCGTGCCGAACGCGTGCCGGCCGCGCAGCTTGAACAGTCCGCTGCGCGCCTCGCTGTCGGACGGATTGGCCGGCGGACCCGCGTCGCCGGCATTGTTGTCGCGGGTGCCGCCATTGCGGGCACTCGCCGCGACGAGCGCGGACCAGACCTCGCCCTTCCAGGCGCCGGTCGCACCGAGGCGGGTGCCATCGTCGCGACTGTCATGGCCGATCCGCGCCTGGCCGCGATGCTCGCCCGTTCCGATGAAGGCGCCCGGATCGCGTGTGTCGATCGCGAGGATGCCCCCGAGCGCGTCGGAGCCGTACAACACGGACGCCGGACCGCGCAGCAGCTCGATCCGCTCGACGAGTTCGGGTTCGATGAGGTCGCGCCCGGCATTCGAGAAGCTGCCGACCGCGAACCCGTCCGGCATCGGCACGCCGTCGAGGCGGACCGCGAGCCGGTTGCCGTCGATGCCGCGCACATGGAAGCCGCGGGCCCCGAATCGGGTCGCCTCGCGACTGACCGTCACCCCGGGTTCGTCGCGCACGAGGTCGGCGATGTCCTGGGCCTGGCGGCGTTCGATGTCGGTGCGCGTGATCACCGACACGCTGCCGGCAACCTCTTCGCTGGCCTGTGCCTGGCGCGCGGCGACGCTGACCGTTTCGAGCGGCACCGCAGGAACGATGCCGGCGTCGTCCTCGCCCGAGGCCGCGAGCGCCGCATGCGACGAGGCGGACAGGCCGGCCAGGATGAGGAATTGCAGCAATCGACGACTCATTCAGCGTGTTCCGGAGGTGGCGTGGCGCGCAGTCTAGGGATTCGGATCGTGAACCGGCTTGATCGCGATCAGTGCCGGGTGCGGCAGGTCGTCCTTTTGCCTGTGACTTGATCCAAGTCAGCACCTCGCGAAAGGGAACCCCTCACGCTTGCCGGCGCGGCCCGGAGGCTGGGCCATGATCGCATCCAAACTGCAAGAGGTGCCGCAATGAAACGCAACATCCTGCTCGGAGTCGCCCTGCTGGCGACCGCATGGTTCCCGGGTCAAGCGCTCGCCGACGATGTCGTCAACGAACGTGTTCCGAAGCAAGGCCTCGACGTCGGCAAGGCGGCGTACCTCGCGAACTGCGCGGCATGCCACCAGCCGACCGGACTCGGCCTCAGCGGGGCATTCCCGCCCCTGGCCGGCTCGGACTGGCTCAAGAAGACCTCGCGTGACGACGTGATCGCCTCGGTGCTGAAGGGCATCTCGGGCGAGATGACGGTCAACGGCGTCAAGTACAACAACGTGATGCCGGCGATGAGCCACCTGACCGACGACGAGGTTTCCTCGATCCTCACCTACGTCATGGCATCGTGGAACAACCCGGGCCACGTGATTACTGCGGAGCATGTCGCCGCGCAGCGAAAGACGCTTGCCGTTTCGGGCGATCCGGCCCAGGGCGAAGTCCATCCGGGCACCTCGAAGGCGCAGGCCGCGTATGAAGGCGCGCCGTCGACGATCAAGGGCGCCGAGGTCAAGCAGATCCGCACGCCCGGCGCGCCGGACATGACCGAGACGGAATTCGCCCAGGCCTCCGAGATCTTCTTCCAGCGCTGCGCCGGCTGCCACGGCGTGCTGCGCAAGGGTGCGACCGGCAAGCCACTGACGACCGACCTGACCCAGGCCAAGGGATACGAGTACCTCAAGGCCCTGATCACGTTCGGCTCGCCGGGCGGCATGCCGAACTTCGGCACCGGCGGCGAACTGACGCCGGTCCAGGTCGACCTGATGGCGCGCTTCCTGCAGCACACGCCTCCGAGCCCGCCCGAGTGGGGCATGAAGGAAATGAAGGGTTCGTGGAAGGTGTTCGTCCCGCTCGACAAGCGGCCGACCAGGCAGATGAACGACTACGACCTCGACAACATCTTCTCGGTCACGCTGCGCGATTCGGGCGAGATCGCCCTGATCGACGGCGCAAGCAAGAAGATCATCGCGATCCTCAAGACCGGCTACGCGGTGCACATCTCGCGCGTCTCGCATTCGGGCCGCTACATCTACACGATCGGCCGTGACGGCAAGATCGACCTGATCGACCTGTGGATGAAGGTTCCCGAGCGCGTTGCCGAGATCAAGATCGGCCTCGAGGCCCGCTCGGTCGAAACCTCGAAGTACAAGGGTTACGAGGACAAGCTCGCGATCGCGGGTGCCTACTGGCCGCCGCAGTACGTGATCATGGACGGCCCGACGCTCGAACCGCTCAAGGTCGTCTCGACCCGCGGCATGACGGTCGACACCCAGGAATACCACCCGGAACCGCGCGTGGCTGCGATCGTCGCGAGCCACGAGCACCCGGAGTTCTTCGTCAACGTCAAGGAGACCGGCCATATCCTGCTGGTCGACTACTCCGACCTCGACAACCTGAAGACGACGACCCTGCAGGCCGCACGCTTCCTGCACGACGGCGGCTGGGATTCGACCAAGCGCTACTTCCTGACCGCGGCCAACAACAGCGACAAGATCGCCGTGGTCGACTCGAAGGAACAGAAGATGACCGCGCTGATCGACGTCGACAAGATCCCGCATCCGGGACGCGGCGCGAACTTCAGGCATCCGAAGTTCGGTCCGGTCTGGGCGACCTCGGCACTCGGCAACGAGAACATCACGCTGATCGCGACCGATCCCGAGAAGCACCCGCAGTACGCGTGGAAGGCGGTCGAGGTGCTCAAGGGCCAGGGCGGTGGTTCGCTGTTCGTCAAGACCCATCCGAAATCGCGCAACCTGTGGGTCGACACGACGCTCAATCCCGATGCGGCGGTCAGCCAGTCGATCGCGGTGTTCGACATCGACAACCTCGAGTCCGGCTTCAAGGTCCTGCCGATCGCCGAATGGGCGAACCTCGGCGAAGGTCCGAAGCGCGTCGTCCAGCCCGAATACAACAAGGCCGGCGACGAAGTCTGGTTCTCGGTCTGGAACGGCAAGGACCAGCGTTCGGCGCTCGTCGTCGTCGACGACAAGACGCGCAAGCTGAAGGCCGTCATCGACGATCCGCGCATCATCACGCCGACCGGCAAGTTCAACGTCTACAACACGGTCAACGACGTGTACTGATCGACGCGGTCCGCCTGCGTCATCGCGAAGCCCCGCCCCGTGCGGGGCTTCGTTTTTCCGGGCTCCGGCAGGCGACCTCGATCCGCGTGGCGCGCGCGACCGTCGTTCCTACGGTGCGAGCTTGCGCTTGAGCGCGAGGGCGACCGGCTTCGGCAGACGCGGCAAGGCCCGCAGCAGCCACGGCAGCACGCGCCGCTTGGCGCCTCCGAGCGATTCCGGGACGCGCGCGTCGATCAGGTGCGGACCCGGGTGGCCAAGTGCGTACTCGAGCGCACGCGTGAAGTCCTCCGCCGTCCCGGCGTGCACGGCATGCACGCCCATGCCCTGGGCGAGTTTCGCGAAGTCGATGCGCGGTCCGGCGAGATCGAGCTGGGCGCGCGCCTTCGGTCCGACGCGCTCCGCGCCGACCCGCTCGAGCTCGACGTTGAGCACCGAATAGGAAGCGTTGTTGAAGATGATCGCGGTCACGTCGAGCCGCTCGCGTGCCATCGTCCACAGGGCCTGGAACGTGTACATCGCGGTGCCGTCCCCGATCAGCGCGAGCACCGGTCGATCGGGACAGGCGATCGCGGCACCGACCGCATTCGGCAGCCCCTGCCCGATCGCGCCGCCCGTCAACGTGATCAGGTCATGGCGTGGCGCACCGGCCGTCATCATCGGCAACATGAGGCCCGAGGTGATCGCCTCGTCGATGACGATCGCGCGGTCGGGCAGCAGATGCCCGACTGCCTTGCAGACCTTCGCCGCGGTCAGCGCCCCGCGTGGCCGCTCGGGGCGGAAAGCCTCCTGCAGTTGCGGCAGCGTCGCGCGCGCGTCCAGAGCATCGACGAGCGCTTCGAGACTGGCGGCCGGATCCTGCGCCGGCGTGGTCAGCGCGTGCACGCGGCAGCCGTCCGGCACGAGCTCGCCGGGCCTGCCCGGATACGCGAAGAACGACACCGGCGCCTTTGCATCGACGAGCACGAGATGCTCGAAGCCGGCCAGTTGCACCATCGCGAGTTCGGCGAGATAGGCGATACGCTCGACCGCCGGCAGGCCGGCGCCGCGCTCGAGCCGGGTCGGGAACACTTCGGCGAGCAGCTTCGCGCCGCTGTGTGCGGCGATCCGCGCCGCAGCGACGAGGGCGGGCTCGCGCAACGCGCGCCCGCCGAGCAGGAACGCGGTTTTCGAACCCGATGCGCGCAGGGTGTCGGCGATCGCGGCGACCGTTGCGCCGTCGGCGACCTCGATCGCGGGACGTTCGGGCGGTGGACACGCAGTCGCACCGTCCCGCCACGAGACATCGGCCGGAAGGATCAAGGTCGCGACACGACCGGGCGGACCGCAAGCGACCTTGATCGCGTCGACGGCGTCGGTGCAAAGCTCGGGCGTGCTCCGCGAGGTGCGCACGAACTCCGGCGACACGTTGCGCGCGACGGTTTCGATGTCGGACTGCAACTGCGCATCGAGCGGCACATGGCAGGTCGCGTGGTCGCCGACGATGTTGACGACCGGCACCCTGCCCTTGCGCGCGTTGTGCAGGTTGGCGAGGCCGTTGCCGAGCCCGCAGCCGAGATGCAGCAAGGTCGCGGCCGGCTTGCCGGCCATGCGCGCGTAGCCATCGGCGGCGCCGGTGGCGACCCCTTCGAACAAGGCGAGCACCGCCCGCATGCGCGGCTCGTCGTCGAGCGCGGCGACGAAATGCATCTCGCTCGTGCCGGGGTTCGTGAAGCAGACTTCGATGCCGGCATCGGCGAGGGTCTTGATCAGGGCGTGCGCGCCATTCGGCATGTCGTGGTCCTCGGGTCGGGCCGTGCGGTGCAGCGTATCGTCATCGGGGGCTTGCGGCAGCCGGCGCGGCCGGAACCTGCCCGCGCGCATCGAGCCGGTCCGCGCCGATGTCGGCGATGCGGGTGACCCCGGCCAGCGCCATCGTCGTGCGCAGTTCCTCGCGCCAGGTCGCGAGCAATGCGCGCAAGCCCGCCTCGCCGGCGCCCGCCAGCGCCCAGGCCCACGCGCGACCGGCGAGGACGCCGCGCGCGCCGAGTGCGATTGCGCGGAACACGTCGACGCCACTGCGCACGCCGCCATCGACGAACACTTCGCAGTTCGCGCCGACTGCATCGACGATCGCCGGCAGGCACGCGACCGTCGACGCTGCGCCGTCGAGCTGGCGGCCGCCATGGTTCGACACGACCAGACCGTCGGCGCCGGCCTGCACGGCCGCGCGCGCATCGGCGGGATCGAGGATGCCCTTGAGCAGCAGCTTGCCTTGCCAGCGCGCGCGCAGCCAGGCGATGTCGTCCCAGGTCACGCGCGGGTCGAACTGGGCATCGATGAAGGCGCGGAATGCGTCGAGGTCGCGCGCGCCCGGCACGTGCTCGTGAAGGTTGCCGAACACGAGCGGCTTGCCGCGCACGGCGACGTTCCAGATCCAGCCTGGGCGCGCGAGCACTTGGGTCACCTTCAGCAGGCGCGCGCGCAGGCCGAGCTGGCCCATGCCGTTGCGCGCGTCGCGATGGCGCATGCCGGGCATCGGCAAGTCGACCGTGAACACGAGCGTGCGGCAGCCGGCGGCCCAGGCGCGGGCGAGGATCGCCTCGACGATGGCGCGGTCGCGCAGCATGTAGAGCTGGAACCACGGCGGCGTGCGCGTGGCCGCGATGATTTCGTCGAGCGCGCAGACGCCGACCGTCGACAGCGTGAACGGCAATCCTGCCGCGTTCGCCGCACGCGCCGCCTGCGCCTCGCCGCGGCGGGCCATCAGGCCGGCGAGCCCGAGCGGCGCGAGCACGAGCGGCATCCGGCAGGCCTCGCCGGCCAGCGTCGTCGCGGTATCGACGCCTTCGACATCGACGAGCACGCGCTGGCGCAGACCGATCCTGGCCCAGTCGGCCGTGTTCGCGGCAAGCGTCGCCTCATCTCCGGCGCCGCCGTCGAGGTAGTCGAACAGGAAGCGTGGCAGGCGGCGCCGCGCGAGTGCGCGATAGTCCTCGCTGGTGACGGCGCAGGTCCGGATCATCCGTCGACCTCCTCAGCCGCCCGACTGCAACGCGCGCACCGCCGCCCGTGCGCTCAGGATGCAGCCAGGCAGAAACGTGCCTTCCAGCGAACGCGCGCCGTTCGAGCCGCCGCCGCCGAAGCCGGCGGCCTCGCCGACGCAGTATAGTCCGGCGATCGGCGCCGCATCGGCATCGAGCACGCGGCTGCCGAGATCGGTGCGCAATCCGCCGAGGC
Organism: uncultured Dokdonella sp.; assembly: GCA_964587775.1. GTDB lineage: Bacteria > Pseudomonadota > Gammaproteobacteria > Xanthomonadales > Rhodanobacteraceae > Dokdonella. Next base: position 27,639 of record CAZPLY010000007.1, on the reverse strand, counting down.
TCTTGCGCGTGATCAGATGCTGGCGGATCGCGATGAACGGACCTGCCCCGCGCTTCTGCAACGGTGCCGGCTTGCACGTGCGCAGGCGATCGGGTCGCCATTGGCGCGCATGCAGGATCCGCCGCAACTGGTCGTCGTTGTGGAGTGAGGCCGCGGCGGCGAAATTCGCGTCGAACGCATCAGCCGTCGCCTTGAGTCGCGCAGGCACGACGTCATGCGAGGCGGTCAGCGCATTCATCTTCGCCGCGAGCCCGTCCAGCGAATCGTCGGCGACGAAATCCTCGCTCTCGCGCAACATCTGGCGCACGAGCCGGCGGTTGCCGAACAGCGTCTCGAACAGGAATCGCACGAACTGGCGATCACGGATTCGCACATTGTGTTCGGCGCCCGAGATCGCGAATTCGCGGATCGCGATCCGCCAGTTGAGCAGGTGCCAGGTCCACGGTTTCTCCTGCGCGGCGACGCGCCGGCACAACCAGTCGGTGTCGAACCCGGTCACGAGCGGTTCGGGGCCGATGCGTTCGCCGCGATGGTCGAGCCAGAGCGCCGACTTGCACGGAATCGTCGACAGGCCATGGCCATCGAAATGCGGGTAAGGATGGGCGATGCCGGCCGCGTAATTCCACATCGCACCGGCGTTGACGATCCGGGCGCCAAACGACTCGGCGACCAGATGATGCAGGCGCCCATCGGCACCCGGATGGGCACCATTGAGCATGCGCGCCGGCAGCGGCCGGTCGCGCGGCCAGTTCGCCCGGCATTCGGCATGGCTGCCGTTGAGTCCACCCATCGCGAGCACGACATTCGGCGCACGGAACTCGATCTCGGCACCGCACGCCTCGTCGGTCGCGCGCGCGCCACACACGCGGCCATCACGCCGATCGAGCGCGGTCACGCGGTGGCCGTGGAACACGCGCAGGCGACCTTCGCGACCGGCACGATGCATCGCATCGGTCAGGCAACGCACGAGGGCGAGCGACGTGCCCCAGACGACGTGGTAGCGCGGCAACGAATTGCCCTCGCCGAAACGTCCACGCTCGACCCAGTTCACCGCCGGAAGGAATTCCACGCCTTCGTCGCGCAGCCAGTCATGCACGTCCGCGCGTGAACGTTCGACATAGTGGCGTGCCCACGCGAGCGACCACGCATCACCGGGATCGATCGCGCCGAAGCGGATCCAGTCGCGCAGCGCGATCTCGGGTGTATCGTGGATTTTCATGCGCGCCTGCAGCGGCGTGCCGACCAGGGCCATGCCTCCGAACGCCCAGCGTGCAAGGCCTCCGAAGCGCTCGCGGCTGTCGCGGTCGACCACACTGACCGAAAAACCCGCACGCAGGGCCTCGAGCGTCGTGACGATGCCGGCCAGGCCACCGCCGACGACGACGATGTCGGAGTCCACGCGCACACTCATTGCAACGCAGTCCTCATGCAGTACGGATCGGGCAACCCGGCGAATCCGCCACTCTACGACATCGCGCGACGCGGTCGCATCTCGATGCGCTGCACGCGCTCCGTCCGGCGTCGCGCCCGGCTTGAAAGCCGCAACGCGATCCGCACGTGAACGCTGCGCTGAAGATCCTTGCCGGCCTCCGCGACGCGAGTGTTTCCGGACAGGTCAGGTCACGCGGAACAGGCGTTGACGAAGCGCGGTGGGCGCGCGGTATCCGAGCGGGCGTTGCTTGCGCCAGCGCGAAGACTGGCGGACCGGCGTGGTGCCCCGGCGCGCGGCGGGAATCGAGGCCGGAACCGATGCCGACGCCGGCAAGGAGCGCCAGATACGCGCGGTGTGGGGATTGGCGACCGAATACCGGCGCGACTTTGCCGGGGACTTGCTGCTGAAGAAGAACGACATGACAGACGCGTTTATTTTGGGTACCTCCTTTGAAATATTCAGTGATTACAAGGATTTACGTCGAACATTGTAGCACGGCCTGACATTCCGGGCCAGGGCGCGGGATCGCGCGGGAGCGGCTCGCCCTTCGTGGTTCGCGCGCGCACCGGGCTTTGGTCGCGGCGAGCAACGCAACGTCCACGCGTTTGCGGTGAGGTGCGTCGAAAGCGATCTCGATGCGCACTTGGACTGGCGCGTCGACGTCATGGCCGGCGCCCGGGACGCGGTTGCGGCACGGCGCAGGTTGCGCGTCCGGCCCGCAGCGCCCGGCCAACGATGCCTTGCTCGACAGGAACCCGTTCGCGGACGTCGGCAACATGATCAGGAACGAGGTCCCGTGTCGGATCGGCGTGCCTCCGGAGGCGAACGGCCGGCATCGTGCGACGTGGACAGCGGCATGGCCCGGCACAACCCGTCGCGTCGCGCCGCCAGCGCCGGCACCTGCCCGCTCCCGCGTTACGGAAGGTATAGTTCGCCCGGCATGGTGGGTACGGTACCGGCCAGAATCGCGGAGGGATGTCATGGGACTCGTGCAGGCAGTGGTTGGCTCGGTCGGCGGCGCGCTCGCCGACCAGTGGAAGGATTTCTACACGATCCCGGAAGGCTTGCCGGCGACGGCAGCGATGTTCGCCGCCGTGCCGCGCGGCACGAATGCCGGGCGCGGTTCGAACACGAAGGGATCCTCGAACATCATCACGAACGGAACGAAGATCGTCGTTCCCGAAGGCTACGGACTGCTGCTCTTCCAGGACGGCGCGGTCACCGGCTTCGCCGCCGAACCGGGCGGTTACGAATGGCGCTCGGACGACATCAATTCGAAGTCGATCTTCGCCGGCGACAACCTCGTCGACTCGCTGATCAAGCAGAGCTGGGAGCGCTTCAAGTTCGGCGGCCAGCCCGGTTCGCAGCAGGCCGCGTTCTTCGTCTCGCTGAAGGAACTGCCGGAGAACCGCTTCGGAACGCAGTCCGAGATCTACTGGGACGACGGTTTCCTCGGCACCCAGGTCGGCGCGGTCACGCGCGGTTCGTACACGCTGAAGATCGTCGACCCGATCCTGTTCGTGAAGAACTTCGTGCCGGCGAAATACCTGCAGCCAGGCCAGGTCTTCGATTTCACCGACATCGACAACGCCGCCGCGAGCCAGCTCTTCAACGAGGTGGTCGGTTCGCTCGCCCCGGCCTTCAGCCTGTACACGAACGACCCAGGCAAGGGCAATCGCATCACGAAGCTGCAGCAGGACTCGGTCGGGTTTGCGCGCAGCCTGACCGACGCGGTCGAGAACGCCTATCAGTGGAAATCCGATCGCGGCCTCGTCATCGTCAAGACCGCGATCGTCTCGATCGAGTACGACACGAACACGAAGGAACTGCTGAAGACCGTGCAGCGCGCCGATGCGCTGGCCGGTTCGCGCGGCAATTCGAACCTGCAGGCGAGCGTCGCCGCGGGCATCCAGTCGGCCGGCGAGAACGGCGGTGCGGCCGGCCTCGTCGGTGTCGGCATGGCGAGCGGCATGCTCGGCGTCGGTGGCCTGCAGCAGCCCGCGACGCCGGCCGCAGCGGCGGCCGACGATCCGGTCGCCAAGCTCAGGAAGGCCAAGGAGATGCTCGATCTCGGCCTCATCACGCAGGCCGACTACGACGCACTGAAGACGAAGATGCTCGGCCTGTAAGCCGCCGATCGCGGAAAACCCATGCCGAACACGAAGATGCCGCCGCCGGTGCCGCCCGTCACCGGCCCCGGTTCACCGCAGGACGTGCCGCCGCCGCCAGGCAGCTTTCCGATCGATCCGGCCACGTTGCCGGAACCGATCCGCGACGAACTGCTTGCGCCCGATCCGGTCGCGATCGACACGGCGGCCGAGGAACTGAAGGACGGCCTCAACCGCTGCCCGAAATGCGGCGCGACCGACATCCGCCACAAGCACGGCAGCGACCTGCTGGTCTGCCTTTACTGTCGCAACGAATGGCATGGCCAGCGCGTCGAGGAAGCGTACGGATTCGGCGAAGGCATTGATGAACTGACCGGCACGGTCATTGCGTCCGGCGCACGCGACATCGAGGCCGACAGCACCAGCCTCATGACGTTCAAGTGCACGGGCTGCGGTGCCGAGGTCACGGTCAACACCGAAAACGCGATGACCGCGCGCTGCCACTGGTGCCGGCACGTGTTCGGCGTCAACGAACAGATCGCGAACGGCGCGGTGCCCGACGCGGTCCTGCCGTTCCACATCAGGAAGGACGACGCGGTCGCGCGCATCCGCCAGTTCGTCGACAAGCGGCGCCTGTTCGCGCTGAAGGAATTCAAGGATCAGTTCACGCCGGAGAACGTCGTCGGCGTCTACCTGCCGTACATGATCGTCGACGGACGCGCCAGCGCGCGCATTGCCGGCAAGGGCGAGATCAAGACCCGCGAATACACGCGCGGCTCGGGCAAGAACCAGAAGACCTACTACGACGCCGACGTGTACCAGGTGCAGCGCCATGTGGACTTCACGGTCGACGACCTGACCCTCGAATCATCGGTCGTGCGCGGCAATCTGGACACGAAGGTCAACACGAACAACATCATCAACACGATCCTGCCGTTCGACACGAAGAATGCCGTGAAATGGAACGCGTCCTACCTGTTCGGCATGAGTTCGGAAAAGCGCGATCGCGATGTCGAGCACCTGCGCCCGCGCCTCGAGGACCAGTTGCTGTCGATCGCCCGCTGCGAAGTCGAACCGTCGGTGCGCCGCTACGATCGCGGCGTGCGCTGGGAGGAGGAACAGTTGCGCGTGCATGGCACGCGCTGGGTATCGATGTATCTGCCCGTGTGGCTCTATTCGTACCATCAGCCGGGCAGCAACGGCGGGCTTGTGCATTACATCGCGGTCAACGGCCGCACCGGCGAGACGATGGGCAGCGTGCCCGTTCAGCAGTGGAAGCTGCTGCTTGCCGCGCTCACCGTAGGCACCGTGATTGAAAGTCTCGTGCTCTGGATCCTGGTGGCGACCTCATGAGCGACGACGGCGGCAGCTGGATGCTCCTCGCGCTGGGTCCGGCCGGTGCAACCGCGCTGTACTGGGCCTTGTACCGGTACTATCGGAATACCGACAAGTCGCATGCGTTCGAACGCGAGACGAAGGTCGAGGCCAAGCCGGTTGCCGGCGTGAACGCCGACCGCAAGGTCGACGAGATCAAGGGCACGCGCGAGTCGCGCATCAGCGGCGACAACGTGCAGGCGTTCCGAAAGCGCGTCAAGCGTGTACAGGACGAGTCCGGATGATCGCCCGGTAGCGCAGGCTGGCCTGTGCCGGGCTCAGGGTTGCCACGATGCGCCGACAATGAAGATCGCAGCAAGTCAGGAGAAGCCATGATCGAACTCGTCATCGAGCCGCGTCGCCGCGATCTCGGCAGTTTCGAAGTCGCCCGCGTCCTGCCGTTCGCGAAGCGCCGCATGGTCGGGCCGTACATCTTCTTCGACCGCATGGGTCCGAAGGACCTGGCGCCGGGACTGCCGCGCGAAGCCGACGTGCGACCGCATCCGCATATCGGCCTGTCGACGATCACCTACCTGTTCGACGGCGAGATCATGCACCGCGACAGCGTCGGCTCGGAGCAGCCGGTGCGACCCGGTGAAGTCAACTGGATGACTGCGGGCCGCGGGATCACCCATTCCGAACGCTTCGAGAAATTGCGTGCCCAGGGCGGCGCACTCGACGGCATCCAGGCCTGGGTCGCCCTGCCCGACGAGCGCGAGGAAACCGATCCGGGATTCTGGCATTACCCGAGCGACGCCTTGCCGGTATTCGACGGCGACGGCGTGACCGGCAGGCTCATCGCCGGCGCGCTGGCCGGCATCCGGTCACCGGTTCGCATCGATTCCCCGCAGTTCTACGTGCACTGGCAGTTGCGTGCCGGTGCCCGCGTTTCGCTGCCTGCGGAGTACAGCGAGCGCGCGGTCTATGTTGTCAGCGGCGAGGTCGAAGTCGCCGGCCAGCAGATCGGGGCCGGCTGCATGGCCGTGCTTGCCGGCGGCAAGGTCGCGACGATCGCCGCGCTCGCCGATGCCGTGGTCATGGCCCTCGGCGGCGAGCCGGTCGGACCGCGCTACATCGACTGGAATTTCGTCTCGTCGTCGAGCGAGCGCATCGAGCAGGCACGTGCCGACTGGCAGGCCGGGCGCATGAAGTTGCCCGACCTCGACAATGCCGAATTCATCCCGCTGCCCGCGAACCCCGGGGCCCGCCCCGAACCGATGTCCTGATCCGCACGACCGGTTCCGGTTTCTTCACCGCGACCGCTGCGCCCGCGCACACGCTGCCGCGCGCGCTCATGCACTGCCTACGAGATAGCCGAAATATGCCGTGTAAGTGGCCACGAACAAGCCGCCCTCGACCCGGCTGACCTCGCGCCCGCTGATGAAGACGGGCACGCAGGCGAGCGTGACGATGACCATGATCGGCAGGTCGACGTGCACGAGTTGCATGTCCAGTTGCAGGCCGCCGCCGGGGACCACGCAGGTGACCCCGAGGATCAGCAGGATGTTGTAGATGCTGCTGCCGAGCAGGTTGCCGACCGCAATATCGCGCTCCTGTTTCAGGGTCGACACGACGGTCGTCACGAGTTCCGGTGCCGAGGTGCCGACCGCGACGATCGTCAATCCGATCAGCGAATCGGAGACACCCAGCGTGCGCGCGAGGCTGACCGCGCCGTCGACGAGCCAATCGGCGCCGACCAGGATGACGACCATGCCGCCGAACAACCAGGCGAGGTCGCGCCAGATGCTGCCGATCGCCCCCTGCGGCGGGATTGCGTACTCTTCGGCGAAGTCGGCCTTGATCTTCCGGCTCTCGCTGCGCGACTGCTGCACCACGCTGATCAAATAGACGATGCCGGTGATCAGCATGACCACGCCATCGGTGCGGCTCAGATTGCCGTCCAAGGCGAGAACGAGCAGCAGCCCCGCCGCAGCCGTCATTACGGGCAGGTCGAACCGCAGGATCTGCATCTGCATCGACAACGGCTTCATCAAGGCGCTGAGGCCGAGGATGAACAACAGGTTCAGGATGTTCGTCCCGACGATGTTGCCGACCGCGAGCGAGCCGCTGCCGTGCAGCGCGGCTTCGATGCCGATCGCGAGTTCGGGCATGCTCGTGCCGATCGCGACGACAGTCAGTCCGATCACGATCGGACGAACACCGAGCCGTGCGGCGAGGCGCGAGCCTCCGCGCACGAGTCCTTCGGCGCCGGCAACCAGCGTGCCGATGCCGAGCACGCACCAGAGCAGGTCGATCAGCATGCCGCGCTGTCGCGCGGATCCGCGGCGCGCTTCGCCGCCGCGCCGGGAGCACCGGCAAACAGTCGCAGCAGCAGCTTGCGCCCCTCCTCGAACCACAGCACGACGCTGGCCATGACCACGCAAGTGATCCACTGGCCGAGGTCGAGCGGCACGGTGCCGAACGCGGCATTGAGGATCCCGAGGTTGACCACGGCCACTTGCAAGAGCGCCGAGAACGCGATCGCCGCCCACATCCACGGGTTGCCCGCGGGCCGATGGAATGCGCTGTGCCGGCCCGATCGCGCATTGAGGCAATTGAACAACTGCGCGAAAACAAGCGTCGTGAATGCGGCCGTGCGCGCGTTGTCGAGACTGCGGTCGCCCTCGAGCAAACCGCCGGGCAGGTAGCCGTCGAGGACGATCAGCGTGACCGCGGCCATCACGGCGCCGATTCCGAACACGTTCGCCCACATGCGCGCGTCGATGACGCGCTCGTCGAGTCTGCGCGGGCGGCGCGACATGACGTCATCGTCGACCGGATCGACGCCCATCGCGAGTGCCGGTGCCGAATCGGTGATCAGGTTGATCCACAGGATCTGGGTCGCCAGCAGCGGCAACACGACCGCTTCTCCACCAGCACCAGCGAGGCCGATCACGCCGGCGAGGACGACGCCGAAGAACACCGTCAACACTTCGCCGATGTTCGACGAGAGCAGGTAGCGCAGGAACTTGCGGATGTTGTCGAAGATGCCGCGGCCTTCGCGAACGGCGTCGACGATCGTCGCGAAGTTGTCGTCGGCGAGGATCATGCGCGCCGCCTCCTTCGACACATCGGTGCCGGTGATGCCCATCGCCACGCCGATGTCGGCCGCCTTCATTGCCGGCGCGTCGTTGACACCGTCGCCGGTCATCGCGACGACATTGCCTGCGGCCTGCAAGGCATCGACGATGCGCAGCTTGTGCGCGGGGGCGACGCGCGCGAACACCGAGGTCGTGCGCACCGCTTCAGCCAATCCGGCATCGTCGAGTGCATCGAGCTCGGGCCCCGAAAGCGCCTTGTCGCCACGCGCGATGATGCCGAGATCGGCGCCGATGCGCGCGGCCGTGCGCGGATGGTCGCCCGTGATCATGACGATGCGGATGCCCGCGCGGCGGGCTTCGGTGATTGCCACCCCCGCTTCCTCGCGCGGAGGATCGATGATGCCGACCGTGCCGACGAAGATCAGGTCGCTCTCGAGCGTTGCATCGCCGGCATCGCCTTCGCCGGGCGCAAGCGGTCGGTAGGCGACCGCCAGCGTGCGCAGGGCCTCGTCGGTCAGCGCATCGACGTCGGCCAGGATGCGCGCGCGCAGGTCCGGGTCGAGTTCGACGACCTCGAGTCCTTCGCGCGCGTGCGTGCAGCGCGCAAGGAGCACGTCCGGCGCGCCCTTGGTGATGAGCACGCGTTCCCCGACGTGTTCGTGATCGAGCGCGATCGCGGACATCATCTTGCGCTCGGACGTGAACGGAATCTCGCGCACGCGCTCGAAGCGGCGCTTGCGCCGTTCGTGCACGCCGAGCTTGCGTTCGGCGACGAGGAAGGCGACTTCGGTCGGGTCGCCCTGGATTTCCCAGTCGCCGCCGTCGCTGCGGCGCAGGTCTGCATTGCCGGCGACGCTGCCGCCGCTGAGGACGACGATGTTCTCGGCGCGCAGCGCCGCCCGGTCGGCGTCGGCAGCGGTGGGCTCGACCGCTCCTTCGGGCGCATATCCGACACCACTCACGCGGGTCGCGCCCGATGCCGTCATCACGCAGACGATCGTCATTTCCGAGCGCGTCAGCGTGCCGGTCTTGTCGGTGCAGATCACCGAGGCCGAGCCGAGTGTCTCGACCGACGAGAGTTTCTTCACGATCGCATTGCGCGCAGCCATGCGCTGCACGCCGAGGGCGAGGACCACCGAGAGGATCGCCGGCAGGCCTTCCGGTACCGCCGCCACGGCCAGCGAGACGCCGAGCAGCAAGGCGCTGACGACATCGCCCGTTCCGCGGATATCCGAGATAAACAGCACGATCGTGACCACGACGATCGCGATCCCGACGACGGCGGTGCCGAGCGTGCGGCCGATCCTGGCCATCTGGACCTGCAAGGGGCTCGGGGCCTCTTCGGTCGCGTCGAGCAAGCCGGCGATCTTGCCGATCTGCGTGTGCATGCCGGTCGCGGTGACGACGGCGCGTCCGGTGCCGCCGACGATCGCCGTTCCCTTGAAGACCATGGCCGCGCACTCGCCGAGCGGCACCGGCGCCAGGAGCGTCGCGGCATCCTTGAGGACGGCCTCGCTCTCCCCGGTCAACGAGGCTTCCTGCGCACGCAGTGCAGCCGCCTCGAGCAGGCGCGCATCGGCGCCGACGGCATCGCCCTCGTTCAGCAGCAGCACGTCGCCACGAACGAGGCCGGCACTCTCGATGCGCTGCGGCCGGCCATCGCGCAGCACGCTCGACATCGCCACCGTCATGCGCGCTAGGGCCGCAACCGCGTCCTGCGCCTTGGCTTCCTCGACGAAGCCGAGACCGGCATTCAGCACCACGATCAGGAGAATGACGAGCGCGTCGATCGGCCAGCCAGCCCGGCCCTGGATCCACCACGCGGCAAACGATACCGCCACTGCCGCCAGCAACAGGTAGATCAACGGATCGCGGAACTGGTCGAGGAAGCGTCGCCAGGCGGACGCTGCCGGAACCGAGCGAAGCGCGTTCGGACCGTCCGCGGCCAACCGCCGCCCGGCTTCGGCCGAGGTCAATCCCCGGAGCAGATCGACACCGAGCCCGGCGGCGACTTCCGCGCCATCGATGGTCGACGGCTCGTCGTGGATGTCGGCCACGTTCATGCGGGCCTCGATCGAGGTTCGGCAACGTTCGGCATGCCGGGGATTATGGGTCACGTGGCCGTCCGTGACCTGTCGGCGGCACGGACGGTGTGCCGCATGCGCGAGCTGCGCGGCGCGACGGTCCGAAAATCGGGAACGGCAAGGCGATGCAAGTGCCGCTGCCGATCCGGCGTCTGGAGCCCGAGCGGCCTGCGTCGCGGCGCATTCTGGAGCCTCGATGCCCGGGTCGCGCAGCGGCCTGAAGGCTCGACCGGTACGCGTTCAGCAGGACAATTTGGCGCCGGTGCCGCCCGGGCTCGTCATGCAGGATTGATCAGCCTTGCCTAAAGTGTTGATTTTGAATATAATTCGCGGCCGTCCTCAGCAATCATCGAAGGAGAGGCATGAGCCGCAAACCCGCCCAAGGCACTGCCAACCAACGCAATTTCACGAGTGAGAGCATCGCCGCCGACCTCGCCGAGTTCCGCAAGCGTGGTGGCCGCATCGAAGTTCTCGGCAATACCCCGCTGCGCCCGAACGCGCCGAGCCAGTTCCACTCGAGCGCCGCCCAACGCAAGAAGCCGACCCCCCTGCCGAAGAAGACAGCATCGGCTTGACCCTTCCGGACCGGCCGATCCGTCACACGCCGGTGAAAGCATCATCGGCGTTCCGGATGCCGTGAACCACCCGATGCGGACGTTTCCGGGCTGCCCGGGAACGTCCGCCCGGACCGCTGCGCCGCGCGTGCGGTCCGGATTCACTTGGGTCCGCTACTCGCCCGCGTAACTCGCATCAAGGCCATTCGCGAAGATCAGGTCCGACACGCCCTCGATCGCGCCGACCGTGCACGCATTGAGGACTGGCCGCACGTTCCCTTGCTGATCGGAATCGACGAGGTCGCCCGAAGCAAGACGGCAGCGCAGGCGCGGGACCGCACCGATTGCCACGCTTTCGAACCGCGGCGCCGCATAGGGCATCTCGGCATCGATCATGCTGGTTTGCGAGAGATCGACTTCGACGCCGATCTGGTTGCCGGTCGTGTCGCCACTGAGGGCACAGGTGCCGAGGCCGGCCGCGCCGATCAGGTTGTAGCCCGACGACGTCGTGCCGGTCGCGAGCGTGCTGCAATCGGGCGCGGAAAGCGCGTAACCGTCGAGATTGCCGGCGATCAGCATCGAACCGAGCGTTTCGCCCGTCATGCTGAAGAACTGGACGCTCATGTCCGTGCGGCAGGCGAGGTCGAACACTCGGTCGATGCCATCGCCATCGATGACCGTCCTGCTTGCGCCGAGTCCGACGAACACGATCGTGCCGCTGCCGTTGACGTCGAGGTCACCGGTCGCATTCGCGCCCTCGAGGCGGCCCGGCCCGCGCGGCGACGAAGCGCCAACGTGATCGCATGACCGCAACGATCCTGAGCATTCGATGCGCTGTCGACTGCTTGCCGGTCCATGCTCGGGCCGGGTCGTTCGAGTGCCCCGCTCCGCCCGTTTTCAGGCAGGATGGTCGCTCCTGATACCGGAAAAGACCCGATGGCCGCGGCAAACTCGCACCGGAGGCGGTGGCTCGTGCTGGCCGTGCTCACCCTGGCCCTGCTCGCCGTGTGGGGCCTGGCGCGCATGCGTGGGCCCGTATTGCCCGGATACGAAGTGCAGGCGGGTCCTCTCGTGCAGGACGTCGTAGCGACCGGCCGGGCGGCAAATCCGTCGCGCGTGCAGATCGGCGCCGAAATCACCGGACTCGTGCTCGAGCGCCGCGTGATCGAAGGAGATCGCGTGGCGCCCGGTGATTTGCTCGTGCTGCTGCGCGCGCAGGATCTCGAGGCGCGCCGCGACCAGGCGCGCGCCGCGCTCGCCGCGATCCGCGAAGCCGACCTGCCCGAAGCCCAGGCGCGACTGCGCCAGGCGCGCGCCCAGGTGAGCCAGGCCGAGCGCGAACTCGCGCGCCGCAAGGACCTGGCCGAGCGCCAACTCGTCGCGCGCGAGACCGTCGAACAGGCCGCGCAGGCGGTCGTGACCGCGCGTGCGACGGCCGAGCAGGCACGTCTCGCGGTCAATGCGCTGGCGGGCGGCGCGCGCGAGGTACAGGCTCGCGAGGCCCTGGCAGCTGCAGATGCCGCGCTGGCCCATGCCGAGATCCGTGCCAGCGTGGCCGGAACCGTGCTGTCGCGCGACGTCGAACCGGGCGACACGGTCCGCCCTGGCGACGTGCTGCTCGTCATCGCCGCCGATGCGCCGGGCGAGATCCTTGTGCCTGTCGACGAGAAGAATCTCGCGCGCCTCGAGGTCGGGCAGCGGGCCACCTGCATTGCCGATGCATTCCCCGCTCGACCGTTTGCGGCGACCGTCTTTCACATCGCGCCGGGCATCGATCCCTCGCGCGGCACCGTCGATGTGCGCCTGCGCACCGATCCCGCGGCCGACTTCGTGCGCCAGGACATGACCGTGACCGCGACGATCCGCACTGCGCAGCGTGATCGTGCATTGATCGTCCCCGCCGACGCATTGCTCGACGCGCGCGACGGCAGCGCCCGGGCGACGGTGCTTGCCGTGCGCGACGGCCGCGTGCGCCGCACGCCGGTGACGCTCGGCTTGCGCGGCCTGCTCATGGTCGAAGTGACTGACGGACTCGCCGCCGGTGAACACATCGTGGCCGCTGCCGCACTCGATCCGGACGCACTGCCGAGCGACGGTGATCGCGTGCGCATCGACAGCCAGGCCCTGCCGGCCGGCGACTCGGCAACCCGTCGCGAACTCCCGGTCCGGTTCGACTGAGGGATGTGGATCGAAACGACCATCGCGATGCGGTTCCTGCGTCAGGGACGTGCACAGACGCTGCTGATCCTGTTCGGCATCGCGGTCGGCGTGTCGGTGATCGTCTTCGTCATCGCGCTGATCTCCGGCCTGCAGGACAACGTCATTGCCCGCACGCTCGGCACGCAGGCGCATGTGCGCGTCGAGGCACCCGAAGAACTGAATCGGGTTGCGCCGGCCGCGCCCGGCACCATGCAACTGCTGCTCGAGGACCGCCGCGCCCAGGCATTGCGGCCGATCATCAACTGGCAGCAGGTGCGCGACGCGCTCGACGACCTGCCAGGCATCAGCGCGGTCTCCCCGATCGTGTCGGGTCCGGCGTTCGGGCGGCGCGGCGAAGCGGTCGAGTCCGTTGCCCTTGTCGGCATCGATCTTCCGCGCTACCTGCGCGTGATTCCGCTCGACGAGAACATGGTCGAAGGCCGCCTCGACGTGGGCTCGGGCAATGCACTGGTCGGCCGCCAGCTCGCGCGCGATCTCGGCCTGCGCACTGGCGGCAAGCTGCGGCTCGATGCCGGTGACGGACGCACGACGATCGTCAATGTCGCGGGCATCTTCGAACTCGGCGTGCGCGAACTCGACGCACGCTACGTCTACCTCGATCTCAAGCAGGCACAGTCGCTGCTCGCCCTGCCCGGCGGTGTCACCGTGATCGACGTCACCGTGATCGAACTGTTCGAAGCCGAGCGCATCGCGGCACGCATCCGGGGCCTGACCGGGCTCAAGGCCGAAAGCTGGATGGAAACGAATGCGCAGCTCATGAACGCGCTTACCTCGCAGAGCATGTCGACCAACATGATCAGCTTCTTCGTCGCGATGTCGGTCGCGCTCGGCATCGCCAGCGTGCTCGCGGTCAGCGTCACCCAGCGCACGCGCGAGATCGGCATCCTGCGCGCGATGGGCACGCGCCGGCGACAGATGCTGCAGGTGTTCCTCGTCCAGGGCGCCGTGCTCGGTGTCGCCGGCTCGCTGATCGGCGCGCTCGCCGGCTGGGGCCTCGTCGGCATCTTCAACACGTTCGGCCCGAAATTGTTCTACATCCCGATGCCGGCCGGCCTCGTGCCCGCATCGATGCTGCTCGCCACGGTCGCCGGCGTGATCGCCGCGGCCGTGCCTGCCTCGCGTGCCGCGCGACTCGATCCGGTCGAGGCGATCCGCCATGCCTGAATCGCGCGAGGTCTTGCGCCTGGACGGCGTGCGCAAGTCCTACAACATCGGCCAGCCGAACGAGGTCGAGGTGCTGCACGGCATCGACATGCGCGTCGAGCGCGCGGATTTCGCCGCGCTGGTCGGCCCGTCCGGGTCCGGCAAGAGCACCCTGCTCAACCAGATCGGCCTGCTCGACTCGCCGACGGCCGGTGAGCTGTACCTGCTCGGCAAGCCGACGCGCGAAATGGACGACGAGGCGCGTACCGCGCTGCGCGGCCGGCACATCGGCTTCGTGTTCCAGTTCCATCACCTGATCGGTGCATTCAGTGCGCTCGAGAATGTGCTGATGCCGCACATGGTCGCCCACGGCAAACCCGACCGCGAAGCGCTCGACCGCGCGCGAGCCCTGCTCGCCGACGTCGGACTCGAGAAATTCAGTGCCCGCAAGCCCAGCGAACTCTCCGGCGGCCAGCAACAGCGAGTCGCGATCGCGCGCGCCCTCGTCACGCGGCCCGACCTGCTGCTGGCCGACGAACCGACCGGCAACCTCGACACGAAAACCGCCGCCGACGTTTTCGAGCTGCTGCGCCGGTTCAATGCCGATTTCGGCTGCGCCGTGCTGCTCGTCACCCACGACCCGAGCCTGGCCGAAACCTGCGACCGCACGATCACGCTCGTCGATGGACGCATCGAGCCGAACGCAGCCTGATCGCAGCGACGCCGCTTCATTCGCCCGATGGAAACTCATTGTTTCGATCCAGGTGCCTTTTCGGCTTGGCATCCGACCCCATCGTGAAAGGACCCCCACGCACGAGGAGATGCCATGAAGCGCTTGCAGGACAAGGTAGCCGTCATTACGGGCGGTTCAGGCGGCATCGGCAAGGAAACCGCGGCACGCTTCCTCGATGAAGGCGCCTCGGTGCTCCTCGTCGACATCGACCAGGCCGGCCTCGATGCCGCCCGCGAAGCACTCGGCGGCGGCGATCGCGTACGCACCGCGAAGGCCGACGTCAGCAACGAAGACGACGTCAAGCGCTATGTGCAATCCGCGATCGACACGTTCGGGCGCATCGACGTGTTCTTCAACAACGCCGGGATCGAGGGCAAGGTCGCGCCGCTCGAACAGCAGGAAACAGCGATGTTCGACAAGGTCATCGCGATCAACGTGCGAGGCGCGTATCTCGGCTTGAAGCACGTGCTGCCGCACATGTACAAGGCGCGGGCCGGCAGCGTGATCAATACCTCGTCGGTCGCCGGCCTGCGCGGCTCGGCTGGCGTGCTGCCCTATGTCACCTCGAAGCACGCGCTCAGCGGCATGACCAAGGTCGCCGCACTCGAAGCAGCGGCCCACAACGTGCGGGTCAACTCCGTGCACCCGTCGCCGGTCAACACGCGCATGATGCGTTCGCTCGAAGCCGGTTTCGACCCGGCCGACGCGAAGGGCGCCAAGGAAGCAATGGAGCATGCGATTCCGCTCGGCCGTTATGGCGAACCGGCCGACATCGCGAACCTCGTGCTGTTCCTCGCGTCGGACGAAAGCCGCTTCATCACCGGAGCGCATTACCGCATCGATGGCGGAATGGGAGCGGGGTGATCATGAATCCCTACCGCCTCGCCATTGTCGTCGGCAGCAACCGCCGCGAATCGATCAACCGCAAGCTCGCCGAAGCGATGGCGCGCCTGCTGCCCGCCACGTTCGAAGTCAGTTATCCGCGCATCGACGACCTGCCGATGTACAACATGGACCTCGAAGGCAATCGCCCGGCCGAAGTCGACCGTTTCACGAACGAGATTGCCGAGGCGGACGCCGTCGCCATGGTCATGCCCGAGCACAACCGCTCGCTGCCGGCGGTGTTGAAGAATGCGATCGACTGGGGCTCCAAGCCGATGGACAGGAATGTCTGGCGCGGCAAACCGATGTCGATCACGGGCACCTCGCCCGGCGCGATCGGTACCGCCGCAGGCCAGCAGCACCTGCGCCAGATCCTCGGCATCCTCGGCGGCGTGGTCCAGGGCGGCGAAGCCTACATCCAGTTCAAGCCGGACCTCATCGGCGCCGATGGACAGTTCACCCATGACTCCACGCGCACATTCCTGCAGGGCCATGTGGACGGGTTCACCGATCTCGTTTCGCGCCTCGTTCCACGCTGAGGCGGCCCGGATTCAGCGCGACGTCTCGCGCGCGGGTGCATCGGTCTGGCGCGCGACGTCGGCGACGTCGATGCCGCGCACGCGCAGGGTCAGGCCCCTGAGGAAGTTGCGCAGCATCTGGTCGCCGCACGACCGGTAGTTGCGGTGCCCCGGCTGGCGAAACAAGGCCGACAGCTCGGGCTTGGACACGGAGAACCCGGCGTCGGCGAAAACCGCGTGCATGTCGGCGTCGGTCAGTTCGAATGCGATGCGCAGCTTCTTCATGACGAGGTTGTTCGTCATGCGCGACTCGATCGGGCGAGCGGGCTGGCGCTCATCGCGCCCGCGTCGATGCACGATGAGTCCATCGAGAAAGCGCGCGAGCACGGCGTCAGTGCATGCCGCGTGTCCCGCCTCGTCCTCCTTCAACAGCATCGCGCGCACGTCCGCGCGGTCGAGCACGAAGGCAGGATCGGCGAGGCGCACGATATCCACGACCATCGGGTCGCTGAGGTCGAGCATGTAGCGGATGCTGCGCAGGACGTCATTGAGGATCATCGATTCAGCACGCCGTCGGGACAGGGCCGGCAGTGTAGCGGCGACGCGACCGCTTGCGCTTCATGGCTCGAGCTTGCGCTTCATGGCTCGAGCTTGCGCTTCATGGCTCGACGGTCCACGGTGCGCAGCATCGGCAGACGAGGACGATTCGATGGCTCCACGCGCGACGCTGCGCATCGCGACATTCAATGTCAACGGCATCGGCACTCGCCTGCCGCACCTGCTCGGCTGGCTCGAGCGCGAGCAGCCCGACATCGTCGCGCTGCAGGAACTGAAGGCGATCGACGACGCATTCCCGGCTGTCGAACTCGAAGCGGCCGGATACGCGGCGCTGTGGCTCGGGCAACGCAGCTGGAACGGCGTCGCGATCCTCGGCCGTGGCGTCGCGCCGGTCGAGAGCCGGCGTGGACTGCCTGGCGACGACACCGACACGCAGAGCCGCTACCTCGAGGCGGCCGTGCACGGCGTGCTCGTCGGTGCGCTGTACCTGCCGAATGGCAACCCGCAACCGGGGCCCAAGTTCGACTACAAGCTGGCGTGGATGGCACGCCTCGCCAGGCATGCCGCGTCACTGGTCAAGCTGCCACATCCCGTTGCGCTGATCGGTGACTACAACGTGATCCCGACCGACGCCGACGTCTACGATGCGAAGGCCTGGCGCAAGGATGCGCTGATCCAGCCCGAAGTGCGCGATGCGTTCGAGCGCCTGCTCGCGCAAGGCTGGACCGATGCGCTGCGCAAGGCCCACGGTCCCGGCACGATCTACACGTTCTGGGACTACTTCCGGCAGCACGCCGAACGCGACCGCGGCCTGCGCATCGACCACCTGCTGCTCAATCCTGCAGCCGCGAAACGGCTCCAGAGCGCCGGGGTCGATCGCTGGGTGCGCCTGCAGGAAAAAGCCAGCGACCACGCGCCGACGTGGGTCGAGATCGTGTAGCCAAAGCCGCGAGATCGACGTGCGCGATGGGTCGTGCGCGCCGGGCTACCATGCAGACCACGGTGGTCACGTGCATCGAACAAGCCCGCTGCGGTCGGGCGCCCCTGGTTGGCGTGGTCAGACCGCGATTGTGGCGCTGCGTCAGTACGCGCCCATGTAGTCCTTCTTGCCGATCGCCACGCCGTTGTGGCGCAACAGGCCGTACGCCGTCGTGACATGGAAGAAGAACTGCGGCAATCCGTAGGCCAGCAGGTAAGCCTGACCGCCGATGCGACGTTCCTTCGGCGTGCCGGGACGCAACACGACTTCGCGTTCCTCGCTGCCTTCGAAGCGTGCCGCGTCGAGCCCGCCGATGAAGGCCAGCGTCGCCGCGATACGCTGCTGCAGTTCGGCGAATGACTGATCGCCCCCTTCGTAGGCGGGGACCTCGGCACCGGCAAGCCGCGCCGACACGCTGGTTGCGAAATCACACGCGATCTGGACCTGGCGCGCGAGCGGAAACATGTCGGGGAACAGGCGCGCCTGCAGCAGCGCGGCGGAATCGATCTTGCGTTCGGCAGCATGGGCTTCCGCCTTGGCCAGTACAGCACCGAGTGCGGCAAGCATCTGCTGGAATACGGGAACGGACGCGGCGTGCATCGACACGGACATGAGTTATTCCGGAATTGTGGGGAGCGGCATGGTAGCCGGTGGGTCGCACCGGCGCGAACCGGTCGTGCGGGTCAAACCAGCCGCGGTGCCGTCATGCACGACGAAGTCGGATGTTGTTCACGCAATTCCGTCCCCGCGGTGTCTCATGGACCCAACACGGCTTGATCCAGGTCATGTCCGGCCAGATGCTCTCGATCGACACTAGGCCCATGTCGACAACCCGGGAGTTGCGATGAGCGTGAATGCGCGTCATGCGATCGCGTTTATTGTGGCGGTCAGCTTCGGGCTGAGCGCGCTGTCAGTTCCCGCAGAAACGCGCCTTGGCATCGCCAGCCTCAGCCTGGCGAGTGGCGTTGCCGCATTTTCCCTGATGGCCACCGCGGCGCTGCTGGGATCGCGCTGGCGCTGGCTCGAAGGCGTGTTCGGTGGCCTCGATCGCGTCTACCAGGTGCACAAGTGGCTGGGCATCTGGGCACTGGCCATGGCCAGCGTGCATCTGGCGTTCAAGGCCGGGCTGCCGTCATGGGAAGTCGCGCCGATGCTGTCGCTGCCCGGCGACGTGACGCGACTCGTGCGGCAGCTCTCGTTCGTCGCGCTCATGCTGATCGTGCTGCTCGCACTGAACCGGAAAATTCCGTATTCGACCTGGCGCTGGTGGCACAAGTTGTCCGGGCCGTTCCTGCTGATCGTCATCGCGCACTGGCTCAGCATCAAGTCACCGATCCTCCTGCACGATCCGGCCGGCTGGTGGCTCGCAGGCATGGGCACGCTCGGGGTGCTCGGTGCGGCCTGGAAACTGCTGTTGTATCCATGGCTGTCGTCGCATGCCGACTACCGGATCGTCAGCGTGACGCCGGGTCAGGCGGCCGTGCGCATCGAACTGCTTCCGACCGGTCGCCGCATCGCATTCAAGCCGGGCCAGTTTGGCTTCCTCGTCCTGCACGTCGAAGGCCTGCGCGAGCCACATCCGTTCACGCTCGCCGGCGCGCCCGACGCCGAGGGGCGCGTCGTGTTCATGATCCGCGCACTCGGCGACCACACGCGTCGTCTCGTCGCCGAGGTCGCACCCGGCATGCATGCCTCCGTGTACGCACCGTTCGGAACGTTCGAGCGGCGCGCACAGTCGGCGTGCGAAATCTGGATTGCCGGCGGGGTGGGCATTTCGCCGTTCATCGCCTGGCTCGACGATGCACAAGCCCGAGGCCTCGAACACGTGAGCCTGTTCTATTTCCACACACCCGGACGCAGCTTCCCCGCCCCGGCCGAACTCGCCGAACTCGCCGCCGCGCGCGGCGTCAGCCTTTACTGCATCGATGCCGGACCGGACTCGCCGGCATTTGCCGATGCACTCACTGCCATCGTCCGCAAGGCCGGCGCCGAATACGTCGATGTCGATTTCTGCGGCCCGTCCGGCCTGCTGCACGCGACGCGCACACTGCTGCAGGCCCGCGGCGTGCCGGCCTCGCGGATCCGCCACGAGCTGTTCGAGTTTCGTTGATCAAGAACCGGGGTCAGAGTCGACTTTTTCCTACGCGCGAATGCGCATGCGTCCATCGACAAGGGGAATCCGCAGGCGTCAGCGTACGGCATCGCCCTGGCTCGGACGCGACGATGCCACGCCTTCCCCGTATCGATCTCCCCGGAGTGACCCAGCACGTCGTGCAGCGCGGCAATGACCGCCAACCGTGCTTCTTCGCCGACATTGATCGCGTCCGCTACCTGCAGGACCTGCGCGAACTCGCGCTGCGCGAGCAATGCCGGGTGCACGCCTATGTGCTGATGACCAACCACGTGCACCTGTTGCTCACCCCGTCGGAGCAAGGCCAGGTCGCGCGCCTTATGCAATCGCTGGGGCGCCGATACGTCCGCGCCATCAATGACCGCTATCACCGCACCGGCACGCTGTGGGAGGGTCGCTACAAGGCATGCCCGATCATGGGCGACGCCTGCATCCTCCGCTGCCAGCGCTATATCGAACTCAATCCACTGCGCGCCGGCATGGTCGCCGACCCGGCCGACCATGCGTGGTCCAGCCATCGCGGCAACAGTACTGACGCAAGCGACCCGGTACTCGTTCGCCATCCCGTCTGGCTGCGCCTCGGAAACGACTCGGTCTCACGGCAGCGGGCGTGGCGCGAATTCGTCATGGACGTCGTCGACCCGGAGGAAACCGAGGCAATCCGACTGCACCTGCAACGCCAGCATCTTTACGGCCCCGACCGGTTCCGCCAGGCGATCGAAGCGCAACTCGGCCGGAGGGTCGGGCCGGCGAAGATCGGCCGACCACGAAAACCCGTCAAACGTGCAGATGGTTGCTGAGAAAGCATGAAAAACGGTGAAAAACCGGGGTCAGAGTCGAGTTTCTCTTGCGCGCGGTAAGTGCACTCTGACCCCGGTTTCCCCGGATCCACGGGCCGGCGAAGGTGTGCCAGGCAGCAGCAGGTCCTCCAGGAAGTAGGCAGACAGTTCCGAACGGCCCGCGAGTCCGGATTTCGTGTAGACGGCGCTGGATTGCACGCGCGCGAAAAACCGGGGTCAGAGTCGAGTTTCTCTTGCGCGCGGTAAGTGCACTCTGACCCCGGTTTCCCCGGATCCACGGGCCGGCGAAGGTGTGCCAGGCAGCAGCAGGTCCTCCAGGAAGTAGGCAGACAGTTCCGAACGGCCCGCGAGTCCGGATTTCGTGTAGACGGCGCTGGATTGCACGCGCGCGGTCTTTTCGGTGGTGCTGCGTGCGGTGGCGATCTCCTTCAGGCTCAGGCCCTTGAGCAGGAGGAACGCGACTTCCTTTTCCGCCGTGGACAGTTGCCATTGGTCGAGCTGCAGGCTGATCGACCGCGACAGGCCGTCCAGGTACTTCTTCGACTCCATTCGCCACGCCTCGGCCTGTTGCCTGAAGGCCGAAAAGTCCCGCCCCTGGGCATCCAGGCGCCTACGCAGGAGCCACGCGCCGCGCAGGAGATGAACCGCACCGACGCATGCGAGCAGCGCCACCGTGGCCTCGGCAAGGACGTGCCACAGGCTGACGCCTTCGCGCAGGTCGACGATCAGATCGATGCCGGCCAGCAGCGCGATCAGCGCGAGCACGCCGGCAATGACGGTGCGCTCGCTGGTCTGCAACGCGCTGCCACGCGATCCCGCGCGGGCGTCGCCTCCGATCTGCGTGCCTGGCTTCGGGTCGGGCTCTTCAGTCACGTTCGCGCTCATCTCCGTCGATGTCGCCGGATGGATGCCCTTCGCCATTTTCGTGTTCGTTCTCGCCGAGGTGCAGGGTGGTGCCGAACAGGTCCAGGGTGCGCGCACGCGCATCATAGTGCTGCATGAGATAGCCCATGAACATGCCGGTGAGGAGAACGAAGGCCAAACCGGTCACGGAGAGGTTGCGCACCGGGGCGTGATCGGCGGCGGGCGTCTGGTCTTCGGCAACCTGCTTCCTCCCCGTGACCATGCTGTTCTGCAAATGGTCACGATGCCGCAGTACGTGCACGAGCACGCCGCCGACATGGAGCAGGACGACGACGAGGAATGCATTCGCCATGAGTTCGTGTGCCTCCTTCAGCGCGTCGTTTTCGGCGCCGCTGGCCATCAGGTACCCGGTGGCGCCCAACCCCAGCGCGAGCCCCACCATCGCCACCGCCGCCCAGCTCGAGGCCGGGTTGTGGCCGATCCAGCGCCTGCTGCCACCGGAGAACATGCCCTTGAAGTACGCGATCAGCTGCGTCGGGTTCAAGGCCAGATCGCCGAGTCGCGCATGACGGGTCCCGACCAGCGACCAGATGAGCCGGAGGACGACCACGAACACCATGCCGAAGCCCGCCAGCATGTGCAGCGAGAACCGCGCCGAGTCGTCGTCGACCAGGTTGGCGATCGCGAACGCCGCGATGAAAAAGCCCGCGAACAACCAGTGGAAAAGACGGGTCGGCAAATCGTAGACCAAGACCTTGTGCATGGGGTGACTCCTGCGGGTGGGGTGTCCGGATCTTCTCCACGCCACCACGCCGGGGCCATAAGGCGAATGACCTAGCCGTTGAAACATCAACGACTTGCAATGCCAAAACCGGGTCAGAGTCGAGTTTCCCTGCGCGCTACCAAAACCGGGGTCAGAGTCGAGTTTCCCTACGCGCAGAAGTGCACTCTGACCCCGGTTTCCCTATCCTGGCCCCAGCCAGGAGTAGCTGATGCGCAAGTTTGGTGCGGCGTATTACAACGCCGCGATCGCGGAGTTCCTTGATGCAAGTGTCGAATCGATTCTCGGCGCCTTGGTCATGTCGAGCGGAGACGACGTCCACGAGCAGAAACTGGCGTGGCTTGAGCAGATCGCGCTGCTGAAGTCGGCACTGCGCGGCCGCGATGGCCATCTGTTCCTCGAGTTCACGGTTCCACGCCTCGGTGACCGCATCGACGCGGTCGTGCTGTCTGCGGGCGTCATCGTGCCGATCGAATTCAAGGTCGGCGCATCGCGGTTCAACACCGCCGACATCAATCAGGCCTGGGACTACGCGCTGGACCTGAAGAACTTTCACCGCGGCAGCCGTGACGCGCAAATTGTGCCCATCCTGGTGGCTACCGCTGCCTCGACCAGCCCGAACCGGGTTTCCGAACCCTATGCGGACCTGGTCTATTCACCGCTGCTGACGAATGCCGATGAACTATCGGCCACGCTGGATCGGGCGCTCGCTCGCGGCGTCCCGACGTCACTGGACCCGACGTCGTGGGAAGCGTCGCCTTACTCGCCTACGCCGACCATCATCGAGGCGGCGCGTGTCCTGTATTCGAGCCACTCGGTCGAGGCGTTAGCATGCAATGAAGCCGGGGAGAACCTGGCAGTTACGGCACGTGCGGTCGACGCGCTCGTCGATACCGCGCGCCGGGACGGACGCAAGAAGATCATCTTCGTGACCGGCGTGCCGGGCGCGGGCAAGACACTGGTCGGTTTGGACACAGCCACGCGTCGCCACGAATCGGGCGCGACGCACGCCTCGTTTCTTTCCGGCAACGGGCCATTGGTCGCCGTGCTCACGGAAGCGCTCGCACGTGACGAAGTCAAGCGCCGTCGGGCTTCCGGACTGCGACCTGAGAAAGGTGAGGCGCGTCAGAAGATCAAGGCGTTCATCCACCTGATCCATCACTTCCGGGATGCCGGGATTCGCGCGACCGCACCACCAAGCGAGCACGTCGTGATCTTCGACGAAGCGCAGCGCGCCTGAGATCGCGCGATGACCGGCGACTTCATGCGGCGCAAGAAGGGTATGCCGGGCTTCGACGATTCGGAGCCCGAACTGCTGCTGTCGTACATGGATCGCCACGATTGGGCGGTCGTCGTCTGCCTCGTCGGCGGCGGGCAGGAAATCAACCGTGGCGAGGCGGGCATCAGCGGCTGGCTCGATGCAGTACGCGCCAGGTTTCCGCACTGGGACGTGCATATCTCGCCGGAACTGCATGATCGGGAGTACGCCGCCGGCCACGCGCTGGAGCGACTCGGAACGGAGGTCAGCATCGTCGACGATCGCCGCCTGCACCTGTCGGTGTCGATGCGTTCGTTCCGCGCCGAGCACGTTTCGCAATTCGTCAAGACCGTGCTCGACAGCGAGCACGCACTCGCGCGTGACGTGCTCGGCGGCTTGATCGACAAGTACCCGATCGCGATCACACGCGACCTCGACACTGCTCGACGCTGGATCAAGGCGCACGCCCGCGGCAGCGAACGCTCGGGCCTCGTCGCCACTTCCGGCGCGATGCGGCTCAAGCCACACGCCATCGACGTGCGCGCGCCGATCAATCCGGTGCACTGGTTCCTCGGCGAAGCTGACGATATCCGTTCCAGCAACTTCCTCGAAGACGCCGCCACCGAATTCCAGGTGCAGGGCCTCGAAGTGGATTGGGCCTGCGTCAACTGGGACGCGGACCTGCGGCGAACGGAGACCGGATGGAGCCACCACATGTTCGCCGGGGCGAAGTGGAAGAACCTCAAGGACGAATCGCGGGTTCGCTACCTGATCAATGCGTACCGCGTGTTGTTGACGCGCGCCCGGCAGGGGATGGTGATCTTTGTGCCGAGAGGCAATGCCGAGGATCGAACGCGCCTGCCGGCGTTCTACGACGCCACTCATGCCTACCTGCGGGACCTTGGGATACCGGTCATCTGAATTCCGTCCGCTGAATAAGTGCGACTGTTGTCGGCTGGTGGCCCACACCGTCGCAACACCGACGCCGGAAAGCGCTCAAGCTCGCGCACGCAGATCCAGAGCGCACGAACACCGGACCGCGCATAAAAGTCGACTCTGACCCCGGTTTCGGCCGCGCAAGCCGCTCGCTTCGAAAACGGCGCCAGCGGCGAGCACGTCCGACTCCGATCCCGCGTCTTGTACAAT
Organism: uncultured Dokdonella sp.; assembly: GCA_964587775.1. GTDB lineage: Bacteria > Pseudomonadota > Gammaproteobacteria > Xanthomonadales > Rhodanobacteraceae > Dokdonella. Next base: position 3,033 of record CAZPLY010000007.1, on the reverse strand, counting down.
CGCTCGTTGCATATTTGGCAACAATGCACGACTGTGTGCCAACATCATTCCAATCCCGGGGAAACCGCATGGCGCGTGCCTTCCGTCTGTTTCTTGGCAGTCTGTTGCTCTGCTGCCTCGGCAACGCTCGCGCGACCCTCGTTGCAGACCCGGGGCAGCTGATGTTTCCGCTTCAGGCAGTGGGTACGACCGCCGGCCCGTTGTTCGTGACGCTGAGAAACATCAGCGGCGCAGTCGTGACGGTCGTCTCGTTGACGCCCGCGAGCGGGGAATACGCGCGTGCTGGCGGCAGTTGCGGCACGGTCCCGTTCAACATCACCGCGCAAGGAAATTGCACGTTGGGCTATACCTACACGCCGTTTGGCGTTGGAACGGTCTATCAGACCCTGACTGTTGCTCCGAGTGTGGGCGAACCGGTGAATTTCGGTCTTGCCGGCGAAGGAGACAGGGGTCGCCTTGTCGTGACGCCGCGCAACATCGACTTCATGCCGTCGATTCCGGTTGGTGCGATCAGCGACGAGCGATTCGCCACGCTGGAGAACATTGGAAGGGTGCCGCTCGATGTGCTTTCGATCGGGCCGTCCGTGCCACCGCCTGTCGTCTCATTCGTGCGCACCGGCGGCACCTGTCCCGCGCCGCCGTTCTCGATCTCTGCCTCTGGCGCTTGCACGGTCGGGTTCACCTTTGTGCCCGCCGCAGTCGGCCAGATCCAATTGGACGTCCTGCTCCAGAACACCGCAGCGAGCGCCGAAACCGTGACCCTGCGGGGTGAGGGTCGGCCGGTCGACGACGACATCTTCGGCGACGGGTTCGACGGGAACTGACCCGGTAAGTGACGCAGCAAGGACACGCAAGATCCGGATCGAGGGATTTCGCGCCCTGCATGGTCTGCGTCGTCTCTCCGACAATGCGAGATCGGGTCTGACGCTCTGACCGGGCCATTCTCAGTCCGGAAAAGTCGGCTCCTGCCCTGGCTCGCCACCCTGCCCGCGTGCGATCAGCCACGCGCGCAGCGCCGCTAGCGAATCGAGCCGGTGCGCGCCGATCTGCATGAGGACGTCCGCATGCGCTGCCGCGCCGGCGCCGCCGATGACCAGCGCAACCGACGGCGGGAGTTCGCTGCGCAACTGGCGCAACTGGCCGCTGACGTGCGCAGGGTCACTTGAGTAGACCATCGACAGCGCGACGGTGTCCGCGTTCGCCAGACGCGCCGCGCGCGCGAGTTCGTCGGCGGGCAGGCTCGCGCCAAGGAAAGCGACACGCCATCCGCTCGTCGCCGCGACGGTGGCCGCGAGCATCGCACCGAGATCATGCAATTGCGTGGCTGGGGTGGCGATCACGATGGTCCGGGCATGTTCCGCAGGCGTCGCAGGAAAATCCGACATCCAGGTCAGCACGCGACGAATGACCGTCGTCGCGAGATGCTCGTTGGCGGGCGGAAACCGGCCTTGTTCCCAGCGTGAGCCGATTTCGAGCAGCAGCGGCCCGATCACTCCGTCGAGTGCGCGGTCGGACGGAAGCTGCAGCGCCGCTGTGCGCAATGTGGACTCGAGCAGGTTTGCATCGAAGTTTTCTGCAGCACCGAGCGCGACCTCCCGGAAGTGATCGACAGCCGGGTCTTCGAGCTCGGTGGCATCGACGGTGTGTGCGGATCGATCCGCCGCGGCGAGTTCGCGCAGTTCGGCATTGCCGAGCGCAGCGACCTGTCCGATCGGCCTTCCGGCCGCCGTGACCTTGACCAGCAACTGCAGGCGTTCGATGTCGGCATCCGAATAATTGCGCTGGCCCCCGGCAGAACGCGTGGGCTCGACGACCCGATAACGCCTTTCCCAGGCGCGCAACAGGTCGGGGGTCAACCCGGTGCGCCGGGCCACGACACGGACAGAATGCAGGGGAGGCAGGGTTTCGGACATGCAGCATCCTAGGCAGCGCGGGCGTCGTTGTCCAGATATTGATGAATTCTGTCCAACTAAATCTGGCCTATTGACACCAGATAGTTGGACATATACCGTACACAGGCCTGTTCAACGCACCGAAAGCTGGACAAGCGGTGGACAAGCCTCTCTCCCCCCCAATTTATCAGGATCTGCCATGAACCCGATCTCCTACCTCTGTGTCGCTGCGGTCATCGCAGCCCCGCTCGCCGCCATGGCGGGCAACCCCAGCTCGATGAACGCCAAGAAGGACATCGTCGATACCGCGGTTGCCGCGGGCTCGTTCACGACGCTGGCCACGGCGCTCGATGCGGCCGGTCTCGTTGAAACCCTGAAGGGCCCCGGCCCGTTCACCGTCTTCGCGCCGACCGATGCCGCATTCGCGAAGCTTCCGGCCGGCACCGTCGAAGGCCTGCTCAAGGACAAGGCCAAGCTGACGTCGATCCTCACCTACCACGTCGTGCCGGGCAAGGTCATGGCGGCCGACGTGGTCAAGCTTGATGGCGCGAAGACCGTCAACGGCCAATCGGTGATGATCAAGGTCGTCGACGGCAAGGTCCAGGTCGACAGCGCCACCGTCGCCCAGGCCGACATCGAAACCTCGAACGGCGTCATCCACGTGATCGACACCGTGATGCTGCCGAAGTAATCGCGACAATGAAGATGCATCCCCGTCGAGAGGGATGACATCAAGGCTGCAACCTGCACCCCGCCGATCCCCACCGGCGGGGTGTTTTTTTTCGGGTGGCCGAGAAGCAATCGATACGACTCTTGCAGAACTCTTGATGTGGCCCTCGAAGCGACTCTAGCGTGGTTGACGATCCGCAACGATAGGCGACGCCGCGACGCGCCAGAACGTCGCCTTTGTCCCTGCCTTCTTGTGATGCTGAGTGGCCGGATCAATTGCACGTCCGACCGATCAGGGAAACGAATAGCGCGACGCCACGTAATCGAGAAGAGCGCACTCTGCCCTCCCGTTTCTCCGTTCGATGTATCCTGGCGCCGCGGCGAAAGGGGAGGACATGGGGAATTGTCGGATCAACCAAGAGCTGGCCCCGGTTGTTTGAACAGCTAGCCCGGTTGGATAAGTGGATTGCCT
>CAZPLY010000006.1:4091-155556 GCA_964587775.1 uncultured Dokdonella sp. | reverse complement strand
CAGATTGCTTTCGCGCCCAGGGGCGCTCCTACCGACATCTGGCGCGGGCTTCGATGACCGTGACGGCGTTGCCGCTCCGTTGTTGGTCGCGATCCGGCATTGCCGGGCGCTTGCCCGGGCGCGCATCATTGCGTGCATGAACCTGCTCGATATTCCGCGTCCGGAATCGGTCAGCCCGCCTCAGGGCGAGCCGGCCATGGTCGTCAATTGCGTCGCCTATGCCGATGATGGCAGCCGGATAGGCAATATCACGATCGACGAGATCAGCGACGTGCTGCAACGGCCCGACACGTTCGTCTGGGTCGGCCTGCACGAACCCGACGAGGCGCTGCTCGAGAAGCTGCAGGAGGAGTTCGGCCTCCACGATCTCGCGATCGAGGACGCGCACAAGGCGCACCAGCGACCGAAGATCGAGGCCTACGGCGATTCGTTGTTCATCGTCGCCCAGACCGCCCAGGTCGTCGCCGGTGCGATCGAGTTCGGCGAGACCCACATCTTCGTCGGCAGGCGCTACCTCGTCACCGTGCGCCATGGCGCATCGCTCTCGTACGCGCCGGCGCGCAAGAGTTGCGAGCAGTCACCCGACATGCTGATGAGCGGGCCGAGCTATGGACTCTATGCGGTGCTTGATTTCATCGTCGACAACTTCATGCCGATCGTGCGCAGCTTCCGCGAGGACCTGCAGGAACTCGAGGAGGACATCTTCGAGGACACATTCAAGCGCGAGACGATCCGCCGCTTGTACAACCTCAAGAAGGAACTCGTCACGTTGCGCCTTGCGATCGGTCCGTTGCAGGACATGCTGAACCAGCTCACGCGGTTGTACCCAGGGCTGATCCGCGACGAAGTCCGTCCGTATTTCCGCGATGTCTACGATCACGCCGCGCGCATCAACGAATCGACCGACACGATGCGCGAGATGCTGACCGCCGCGCTCAGCGTCAACCTGTCGCTGGTCACGGTCGCGCAGGGCGAGGTCGTCAAGCGCCTCGCCGGCTGGGCCGCACTGCTCGCCGCACCGACCCTGATGACGAGCTGGTACGGCATGAACTTCCATTCGATGCCCGAGCTCGACAAGGCCTGGGGATACCCGGCGATGATCGGGCTCACGCTGATGATCTGCGGCGGGCTGTATCTCGTGCTGAAACGCGCGAAGTGGCTGTAGGCGCCGGTCGCCGGAACCGGTGCGCGATGCCTCGCCGCACCGGGCTGGCGCACCCGGACTCAGAACGGCTCGAAGCCGTTCGTGAAGATGCGGTCGGCAGCGGCCGGCTCCAGGGTGATGCCGTCGAACCATCCAAGCGTCGTTGATGGCGAGACGATGCCGACTTCGGTGACGATCATCGTGATCGCGATCGAACTCGACTCCGTCCATTCGTTCGCGGGAACCTCGATCACTCTTGGATTGGCCGGGCGCGACCAGCTGCTCGAGTTCGACACGAAGTGATCGCCCGACGCGTTGGCCGTGCCGCCCGTGCAGCTGTCGCCGCCGGCACGGCGGTATTGCCAGTTGAGGTAGAGGTAGTCGCGATTGCCGATTCCGCCAACTCCGGAGCGGCCCGAGCCGTTCAGCGCGTAGGTGCCGGGGCCGGGCAGGTAGATGCACTGGACCGGGCCGCCGATGCGCATGCCGTTGCTCGTGTTGGCTTGGGTGACCTTGGTCGAACCCGAGCCGGTCGGGCCAAGCGCATTCTGGGTGCCATCCCAGCTCGACACGCCCGGAGCGGTTTCAAGCCAGCCACCGAGGTTGCCGTCGAAGGTCGAATTGACCACGAGCGGCAGCACGGCCTGGCGTTCATGCGCGCCGATATCGCGCACGCGACCCGCGGGACGCGGTGTCATCGCCTGGCGCAGGTCGCGCGGTCGACCGTCGATATCGCGGTCGTCACCCGCCACCGCCAGCGAGAAATCGATGGCCGGCGAAGCCGCATGCGGACGATAGTCGCCAGTCGCGGGGTCGAAGAAGCGCGGTGGCCTGCTGACCGCGACCGTCGCGCCGCCAAGGCTGCTGATCTCGCTCGCGATCACGTCGCTGGTCGTGCGCGTACCGTCGCTCTGGACCAGTGATGTCTTCCCGGGTTGCCACAGGATCGATCGGGTCAGCTCGAAATCACCGTTGACCGAGAACCCCTGCGCGGCCCCGATGATGTTTCCGGCGAGCGTGCTGTCGACCATGCTGACGGCGCCTTCACTCTCCATGCGAATCAATTCGGCCGACACCGCGTTGTCGGTCAGCAGCGCGTTGTCGAGCGTGAAAAGCGACTCGTACGCGCGCGCCGCATAAGCACCGGTATTGCCGCGCATCCTGACCCGCGCGGCTTCGAACTTGCCCGCGTTCTGGATCAGGATCGCGGCCCCGGCTGTCGGCTGGCCGTTCGCGTTCTCGGTGCGGTTGCCCTCGATCGTGTTGCATTCGACGCTGCTCGAGCACGCGCGGCCGGCGGCGGGCCGTCGGCAGAATGCCGGATAGCCGGAGTCGACGTTGAACGCGGCCGCTGTGCCGAAGTACACCGTCGGCAAGGTGCTGTCGGTATCCGCGTAGATCGCGCTGCCTTCGACGGCGCGGTTGCCATCGATGCGCGCGTCGTATGCGCACAGCAGACCGCGTGACAGATCAACAACGCCGGTATCGGTAGCTAGCCAGACGCCGCCACCCGTGTTCGTCGCGCGATTTCCGTATACGCGCACCGGCCGCAACGGATCGACGCTGAACAGCGTGACCTTGCCGTCGGCGTTGTCGCGCGCATTGACCGCGATGCCGCCGCCATAGCGCGCGGTGTTGCCGACGATCACGCCACTCGTGCCGGTTCCGGGCGAACCGATCTCGGCGATGGCGGGCGCAATGACGTGGAGTCCACCGCCATGGCCATATTGCGGCTGGCTCGTGACGGGATTGAAGCCGAGCGCTTCGTTGCTCGCGATCGACGAGTCCTCGCCGAGCATCGTCATCAGCGCATTGCCTTCCACGTGGATTCCGCCGCCCGAGAACTGCGCGGTATTCAGGACGATCGCCGAGCCGGCTTCGAGGCGAAGTTCGGCCGCGCCGCCGTCGGCAATGAAACTGATGCCACCGCCGTAGCCGGCATAGTTCTGTGTGACCGCAGTCCGGCGCAGGGTGAGGTAGCCGCGGCCCTTGAAATCGATGCCGCCACCGAAGCCGTCGTAGACCTCGTCGCCGCGGATCAGGGCCAGATTCTCGAGGATCACGTCGTTGTTCGAGCCGCGGATCGTCAGCACGCTGTCCTGCGAGCCGCCGCTTCCGTTGAGCGTCGTCGTGCCCGTGCTTTCGCCGGCCGCGCAGTTCGCATAGCCACCGCGCACGAACACGCTGCGTCCGGACAACTGGATGGCCTGGGCGGTGTAGGTCGCCGTGTTCGCGATGCGCACTTCATGCACGCCTCCGCTCGGCAGCGCGTTGATCGCGCTCTGGACCGTCGCGTGCGAGCAGTTGACGTCGCCGCCGACCGTGACGATCGCCGCATGGGCGTGACTGGCGAGAACAACAAGCAGGGTCAACAAGCCCCGGCGAATCAGGCACTGCGCTGCGATGTCCATGGTCCTGTCCTCGGTGTGCAGCGTGCGTGCTGCGGATTCCGTCCAGGCCTGGCAATGCGGACCGGCAACGTCTGCCGAGCCTCGGGGCGGGCCGGAATGCGCTCCACTCGGTTCGGGTAACGCCGTTCGCCGCTGGCGTGTGCCATGTCGGCGCGCATCGCTCGCGTCGGCCGGAGCGGCCATGCGGCGCAAGGGCCGGGCTGGAGGACCGGCGTCCGGCATCATCGAAGGCAGGCCATGGCCCGCACGTCCCGTGGATACGCAGTTGCCGGTTGCCGTCCGCGCGTACCGCTTCCGTGCGCCTGCAGGCGCGCGCATCACGGTCCGCTCGAGCGCAAGGCCTCCCGTGCTTCGGGTTCGAGCGATTCCGTCGCGACGTCGAGCGCGCGGGCTTCGGCAAGCGTTGCGGTCGCGGCGTTCGTGTCGCCGTCCGCGCGTTCGGCGCGCGCGCGCTGCACAAGCAGGTACGTCAGGCGTGCGGCGGCCGCTGGAATCGACGTTCGCGCGCGTTCGATTGCGCGTTGGATCTCGATGCGCGCCTCGCCCGCGCGCGACAGGCCGAGCAGCGCGTTCGTGCGGATGCTCCGGCATGCGATCTCGCTCGACGGTACCGCAATGTCGAGGGCCTGCAACAGGCCCAGCGCGCGATCGGTCGAGGCCAGCGCGCCTGCCGGTTCGGCCCGCGCGAGCGCGAACGCCGCCGCCGTGCACAGTCCGTCCGCGACCTCGGCGCTCGCGGCGCCGTAATGCGCCTCGAGTGCGGGCATCGTCTGTCCGTGCAGTTGGACCGCATCCTCGACCTGTCCGAGTGCGAACACCGCATTCGAAAGACGCAGTGCAACGCGCGCGTGCTCGGGCTCGTAGCGCGCGGACTTCGCGTGCCGCTGCAGGATGGCGAACGCCTTGCGGTAGGCCGCTTCGGCGGCGACGGCTTCGTGCCGTGCATCGTGCAACTGGCCGAGCACCTCGAGCGACATCGCGGTGCGCACATGATCGTCGCCGAACACGCTGCGATCGATCTTCAGGGCTTCGTCGATGGCCGTGGCGGCTTCGTCGAAACGCTCTTCCTCGATCAGGAACCACGCATGGCCGGCCAGGCCCTGGGCCAGGCGATGGAACGGTCCGCTGTGTACGCGCCGCATCAGCGCGATGCCTTCCGCATACAGCGGTTCGACGAGCGCGCGTTCACCGAGTTGGTGGCGCGAGAAGGCCAGGTGGAACAGGCTGCGCGCGTACTGTTCGTTGAGCGGCAACTGCAGGCGTCGCCAGCGCTGCATGGCTTCCTCGAGGATCGCCACCGCCTGTCGATAGCGACGCAGGCTCGAACAGAGCTGGCCGAGATAGGTGGCGGTTTCGATGCCGTTGGTCGAATCGGCGCCGAACACGCGCTGCGCCTTGGCCAGCGCCTGCTGCGCGATCGCGACGGCGCGATCGGCATCGCCCGCATACGCGCGCGTGACCCCGTACAGCATGAGTGCCGAGACCGCTTCATCCGAGTCGGAGGCATCGAGTGCCGGCAGCAGGTCCTGCATCAGGCGATCCGCTTCGGCGCTGCGGTTCGTGCTGTGCAGCAGGTTGCCCCGTGAAACGTTGGCGCCGATCCATTCGGCCGAATCGGTGCGCGAGCCGAGGTCGCGCGCGCGGCGGATCGCTTCGTCGATGAGCACCTCGGCATTCGAGTAGTCGCCATGGCTGCGCGCGACTTCGCCGAGCGTCAACAGCAGTTGCGCACGCACCAGCGGATCCATGTCGCGATCCTCGCGTGCCTTCCTCGCGGCTTCCGCGACCAGCGCTTCGGGCGTCGGACGCTCGTCTTTCGGCAGCTCCGCGCTCGCGGTCTTCAGCAGGTCGACGACGAACGCGCGCGTCGCATTGGCGCGGCTCGATTCGCTGCGCGCGATGCGCGCCTGGTCGCGCGCGACCTGGGCCTGCCACAACGCGATGCCGAGCGCGGCGAACAGCGCGATCAGGAAGGCCAGCGAACTCGCGACGGCGCCCTTGTGGCGCAGCACGAACTTGCGCGTGCGATACCAGCCGCTTGCGGCGTGCGCCACGACCGGCTGCCCGGCGAGCAGGCGTTCGATGTCGTCGCCGAGCACGCCGGCCGACGCGTAGCGCAATGCGGGGTCAGCCTCGACCGCCTTCATCACGATCGAGTCGAGATCGCCGCGTACCTCGCGGCGCGTGATGCGGGCCACATCCGGCGGCGGGCCGGATCCGCTCGACGTGCCGATCTGGCTCGAGGGCGTGCGTCCGCTGCCATCATTGACGCGCCGTCCGGTCACCAGTTCACCGAGCAGCACGCCGAGCGCGTAGACATCTGTCGCAGTCGTGACCGTCGCACCGCTGCGCTGTTCCGGCGCGGCATACGCCGGCGTGAATGCGGGCAGCAGGGTGCGCCCGCCATCGTCGTCTTCGGCGAGCAGTTTGGCCACGCCGAAATCGAGCAGCTTGACCTCGCCGTCGTCGGTGACGAGCACGTTCGATGGCTTGAGATCGCGATGCACGATCAGGGCGCGGTGCGCGGCGTCGACCGCCCTGCAGACGACGACGAACAGGCGCAGGCGCTGCCGCAGGTCGAGCCGGTGCGCGCTGGCATGCTCGGTGATCGTCGTGCCGGCGACGAGTTCGAGCGCGATGTAGGGCAGGCCGCCGTCGGTGACGCCGGCTTCGATCATGCGCGCGATGTTCGGATGCCTGAGCTGGATCAGGGCACGCTGCTCGCGCCCGAAGCGACGTTGCGATTCGGCGCTGTACAGGCTCTGCCGCAACAGCTTCAGCGCGACGTGCTGGGTCGCGCCTTCGATCGAGCGCGTCGCATGGAACACCGTCGACGACCCGCCTTCACCGAGCACGCCAACCAGCTCGAACGGGCCGATGCGCGTTCCGGCCGGCAGCACGGGCAGCGCGGCGGACTCGCCGATCGCGCGCGAAAGGCGATCGAGCTGCGGTCCCGACACCGGCTCGTCGGCGTCGGCATCGGCATCGAGCATGCGCTCGACGTGGACACGCATGCCGTCGGGACACTGCGCATCGAGGAATGCCGCGCGCGCGTCCACCGGCAACGCAAGCGCCGCCTCGAACAGTTCGCGCAGCGAGCGCCTCGCGGTATTCATCGTTCCGGACAACGCCGTTCGGCGGTCCGCCGTGCCATCAGCCGAGTTCGCTCTTCAGGAATGCGCGCGCGAAGCGCCAGTCGCGTCCGACCGTGCGCCGTGCGAGCCCGAGCGCGTCGGCGGCCTGGTCCTGGTCGAGACCGGCAAAGCAGATCAGCTCGACCACGCGTGCCGCGCGCGCGTCCTCGGTCGCGAGCCGATGCAGGGCAGCGTCGAGCGCGAGCGCCTGCTCCGCGCTGTCGATCGCGAGCCGGTAGTCGCTGCCGGTGAGCGTCGTACGCACCCAGTCGCCGCCGGCGCGCTGGCGCAGCCGGTCGCGCGCGCGATCGGCCAGCAGATGGCGCATCGCGCGGGCGGCGTAGGTGAAGAACTGGTTCGGGTGTTCGAACACGAGCGCGTTGTTCGCGCCAAGGCGCAGATAGAGGTCATGCACGAGCCCGGTCGTGTCCAGCGTGCCACGCGCGCCGCGCGCGAGCTGACGGCCGGCCATGGCCTTCAGGCGCTCGTAGACTTCGCTGAACAGTGCATCGGTTTCGATCGGTCGCGAATCTTCGGCCGTCGGCGGTGCGGCATCGTTCATCGCGGATCTCCCGGTCGCGCCGAGTCTATCCCGATGGATCGCCGGCGTCGCGCCGGGCCGATGACGCCGGCAGCGCAGCGTGTGCCACATGCCGTTGCGCGACGGGCCACGCCGCGGCGCGGCTGACCCGTCATTGCACGATGATTTCGCCAGCGACCCGGCGGGCGGGTCGTGGCGCACGGCTCAGGGGTCGAATCCGTCGGCGAAGATCGTGTCGGAGCCGGCGACGTCGAGCGTGATCCCGTCGAACCACGTGTTCAGCGTGCGCGGCGTGCCGGAGGCCCCACTCTCGGTGCCGACCAGCGTGATCGTGATCGAGCTGTTCGATGTCCAGTCGCCGGCGGAGACACCGACATAGGCCGGATTCGCCGGCCGCCCCCAGTTCGTGGTGCTCGACAGCGTGTGGTAACCGCTCGCATCGGCCGCGCCCTGCGTGCAGGCTTCGCCGCCGTTGCGGCGGAACTCCCAATGCAGTTGCGCGATGTCGCCGGCGGCCGCGAAATTGCCGGTGCCGCGCCCCGAGCCATTGACCGCATAGAGGCCCGGGCCCGGCAGGTGCACGCATTGCGCGATGCCGCGCACGGCCTGGCCGAATGCAATGTTCGTTTGCGAGACCTTGGCCGATCCCGAACCGCTCGCGCCGGTCGCGTTGAACGTCGTGTCGCGCGTCGTCACGCCGGCGGTCACGGTCGACCACAGGTTGAGGTCGACGTCGAAATCCTGGTTGAGCACGAGCGGCAGCAGGGTCGGGCGTTCGTACGCGCCGATGTCGCGGATGCCCGGAACGACGATCGGCAGGTTCTGGTCGCGGGGCTGGCCGAGCACGTCGCGGTCGTCGCCGGTGATCGGCGCGACGTAGTCGACGGCCGGCGACGCCGCACGCGGGCGATAGTCGCCGCGCGCGGGGTCAATGAAGCGCGGATCGCGCACCGATACGAACGGTGTCTGTCCGCCGTCGAGCGAGGCGCGTTCGTTGGCGATGACCCAGCCGAATTCGCGCGTGCAGCCGTTGCACTGGAGCAGGGTTTTCCCGGGCTGCCAGAGGATCGTCCGACGCAAGATGAAGCCGGGTGCCGGGCCGCCGCCCATGACGAACACGTGGCTGCCGCCGACGACATTGCCGGCCAGCGTGATGTCGGTCAGCTGCTGGCGACCCTCGTCGTGCCGGATCAGCACGTCGGTCACCGCGTTGTCGGCGATCAGCGCATTCCGGATCGAGACCGCGCCGGAGTTGGCCTGGATCAGGCGACCGCCCTGGTTGCCTTCGATGCGCAGCCCGCCGCTCACGGCCGGACCGTTGTCGGGATTGCCGTCCGCGCTCGACGTGTTGACCAGGAAGTCGGTGCCGGAACCGAGCTGGATCACGGCGCCGCCCGTCGGGCTGCCGTTCGCGTCCTCGACGATGTTGTCGACGATGCCACCGCAGAACTGACCGGTCGGGCAGGTGCCCGGCGTGCCGGGAAACGCGGCGGTCGGGTTGATCGCGACCATGCTGTCGTCATCGCCCGATTCGCTGAAGATCGCGGCGCCGGCCGGTGCGCTGTTCGCCTCGAGGTCGACGTTCCACAGGTACGCGTTCGCGCGCACCGTGTCGTCGAAATCCGAGTAGGAACGCAGGTAGATCGCGCCGCCGCGCTGGGTCGCGACATTGTCGCGAACGCGCGCGGCAACGTCGGCCGCCGTCTGGCGAAGGTGCAGCGCGGCGTACGAGACGATGATCGTCGTCACGCTGCCGGGGTCGTCGCCGTAGATCGCCACGCCACCGCCGTAGACGGCCGTGTTCGAGACGATCGCGCCGAGTCCGGCCTGGCCGCTGCCGATGAATGCGTTCGTGCCGCGCCCCGAGTCGCGGATCATCAGGCCGCCGCCATAGCCACCGCCGCCATTGCCGGAGGCCGTGTTCCACATGATCACGCTGCCGGGCTGGTCCATGTAGAACTCGCGCAAGTTGTTCACGTAAACGCCACCGCCGCTGTAGCGCGCATTGTTGAACGCGACGATGACGTTCGGTCCGAACACGAGCCTGCTTTCGTTGTCCGTGCCCTGCGCGTAGATGCCCGCGCCGTAGCCGGACTGGTTCTGGATGACCGAGCTCTCGCTCAGTTCCAGCCGTCCGTTGCCGCTGAAATGAATGCCGCCACCATCGGCGTCGCTGGCCGGATCGGCGTCGCGGATCATCAGGTGCTGCAGGCGCACGAGTCCGCCGGTCGGCAGCGTGATGCGGAATACCTGGCGTGGATTGCCGCCCGCGCCGCTCAGCGTCGTCATGCCCGAGGGCGCGGCGCTGTCGCAGGCGTCGAAACCACCCACGACGTTGAGCTCCTGGGTCGTGTTGATGACGAGTTCCTGCGCGTTCCAGGCCTGCGTGCGGGTGACGCGGACCGTATCGGGACCGGCATTGGCCTGCGCTGCATCGATCGCGGCCTGCACGGTCGCGTGCGTGCAGCCGCTGCCGGTGCCGACGATGTAGGTCGCGGCATGCAGCGCGTGGGCCGGCAGCAGCGCGAGGCCGATGACGGCAGCGGCGAGGCCGGCGCATGGGAAGGTGGCGGTGTTCATGGCAGTCCTCAGGATGGGGGGCTGCCTCGGACAACGCCGTTTGATCGGCGAACCTGCCACGCGATCCGCGAATCGGCGTCAGTCGGTACGTCGGCCGCTCGCGATGCGCTGCAACTCGGCGAGCATCGCGTCGTCGGTGCCGCGCGGCTTCGGTTCGATCGCGAGGGCCTCGCTCGCCACCGGCTGCGCTGCGTCGGCCTGGCCCGCGCGCGCCAATGCGCGTGCCTCGAGCATCAGCATCGAGAACAGGGTGGATTTCTCGTCGGGCGTCTTCGCCTTCTGCTCGGCGCTGACCGCGCGCGCGAGTTCGAGGGCCTCGTCGTTGCGGCCGAGTGCGAACAGCGCGAGCGCGCGCCGGAAACGTGCATAGCGCGCGTCCTTCGATTGCAGGCTGCCGGCGCGCGTTGCGATCGCGAGCAGTTCGTCGGTGGTGCGCAGCGCCTCTTTATACCGACCGGCGCGCACCTCGACTTGGGCGCGGAACTGCAAGGGTGCGATGAGCTGCGGGCTGTCGGTACCCGACAATGCGCGCTGTTCGTCGACCGCGCGCGCTGCGAGTTCGCCGGCCCGCTCGAACTCGCCTTCGCCGAGCAGCATCTGCGACAACGATCCGAGCAGGCGCGGGCAGACCGGATGCCGGACGTCGCCATCGCGGCAGCGCGCGACGCCTTCCGCGAAGGCGGCACGCGCTTCGTCCCGCCGCAGCTGGCCCGCGCGCAGGCGACCGAGTGCCGCCATCGCGTTGAGCGTGTCGGGGTGGGTGTCGCCGAGCAGATTGCGGCGCATCGCGAGCGCGCGCTCGATGTATGGCTCGGCCTCGGCATAGCGCGCCCTCGAGACGAGGAAGCTGCCATAGGTGCCGATCGCCCAGGCGGTTTCGGGATGCGGACGCGCATGGATGCGTTCGGCAAGCGCGATGGCTTCGCGGTAGGCGGCGTCGGCCGTGTCGACCGCGCCGGTCAACGACGCCGCGGTGCTGATCGTCGCCAGCAGCCTGAGCATGCGCCGGTCGGTCGGTGCGCCGTTCGCCGCCCAGCGCGCGCGCGTTGCTTCAGCCAGCTCGAGCGCCGCCGGGAACCGCTGGGCGAACGCCAGCACGTTGGCCTCGGCAACGTCGACGCCGCGCACGGCATCGTCGCCGCCGGTGGCGAGACGTGCAGCCAGCAGCCGCGCTTCGGCGAAGCTCTTGCGCGCCGCGTCGATTTCGTCCTGGCCGCCTTCCGCGCTCGCGCGCACGACGAGCGCGTCGACGTCGAGCGGATCCGGGTGCAGCGCCGCGGCGGGCTCGTGCTGACCGATCACGGCGCGCGCTTCAGCCGGTTTCGATTCGTTGAGCAGCGCCTGCGCGCGCAGCACACGCAGGCGCCGCCGCGGTTCGGCATGGGCGGCGAGTTGCAGCGCATCGGCTTCGTTGTCCGCGCGGTCGAGCAGCGCGTGGGTTTGCGCGTCGGCGCCGAGCGAGTGCAGCACGCCCGCGAGCGTCAGCAGCAGGTCGAGCCGGGTATCGGGAGCCATCCGGCTGTCGGTCGTCGCGCGCTCGGCCGCCTGCGCGACGATCTCCTCGATGCCGGGCCGCTTCTCGCGCGGCAGTTCGGGCTGCGCGGCCTCGAACACCGAGACGAGGAAGTCGCGCACGGTCTCGGCGCGTTGCGCCTGCATGTTGGCGCGCATCGCCTCGCCATGCGCGACATGCGCCTGCCAGACGGCCACGCCGAGCGCGCCAAACAGGCCCAGCAGCAGCACGAGGGTCCCGGCCACGCCTCCCTTGTGGCGGGCGACGAACTTGCGTGTGCGATACCAGGCCGACGGCGGATGCGCGCTGACCGGTCGACCGTCGAGCAGCCGATCGATGTCGTCGGCGAATGTGCCGGCCGATGGGTAGCGTCGCTCGGGGTCGTCGTCGAGCGCCTTCATGACGATCGTGTCGAGGTCACCGCGCAGCTGGCGGCGCGTGATCGTCGCTGGCGCAACGATGTCGTCTGCGGGCGCACCGATCCGGCTCGACGGCGTGCGTCCGCTGCCGTCGTTGACGCGCTCGCCGGTCAGCAGTTCGCCGAGCAGCACGCCGAGTGCGTAGACATCGGTCGCGGTCGTGATCGCGTTGCCGTTGCGCTGCTCGGGCGCGGCATAGGCGGGCGTGAAGGCCGGCACGAGCGTGTGCTGCGTCTCGTCGTCGCCTTCGAGCAGCTTGGCGATGCCGAAATCGAGCAGTTTGACCTCGCCATCGGTGGAGACGAAAACGTTCGACGGCTTGAGGTCGCGGTGCACGATCAGCGCGCGATGGGCGGCGTCGACGGCCCGGCACGCGACGACGAACAGCTGCAGGCGTGCGCGCAGGCTCAGCGCGCGCGCACGCGCATGTTCGATGATGTCGGTGCCTTCGACGAGTTCGAGCGCGATGTAGGCCTGCCCGTCGTCGGTCACGCCGCCTTCGATCATGCGGGCGATGTTCGGATGCTGCAGGCGGAGCAGGGCCCGCTGTTCACGGCGGAACTGGTGGCGTGCTTCGGGGCCGCGCAGGCTGCGGCGAATCAGCTTGAGGGCGACGTCCTGGGCCGCGCCGGCGACTTCGCGACGCGCGCGCAGCACCGTCGAATAACCGCCCTCGCCGAGCAGGTCGACGATCTCGAACGGACCGACCCGGCTGCCGGCTGCTGGGCGCGTGCCCGAACCCGCGGCGAGCTCGCCGGCGAGTTCGCCGATGCGGATCCGCGAAGCCGGCTCGCGCGTGTCGATGTCGGCCGCGAGCATCGCATCGAGCGTCGCGCGCAGCCCGGCCGGGCAATGTAAATCGAGGTGGCGCGCGCGCGCCGACGGCTCGAGGTCGACGACCTCGTCGAACAAGGCGCGCAGCAGGGTCGGGTCGGGGTTGTTCATGCCTCGGGCGGACAACGCCGTGTGATGCGGAATCCTGCCATCAGCCGAGCTCGCTCTTGAGGAACGCACGCGCGAATCGCCAGTCGCGGGCCACCGTGCGCAGGCTGATGTCGAGGGTCGCGGCGATCCTCTCGTGGTCGAGGCCGGCGAACCACGCGAGCTCGGTCACGCGCGCCGCCCGCGCATCGACGGCCTCGAGCCGGCCCAGCGCCTCCTCGAGGGCAAGCGCCTCGTCGGCACCGTCGAGCGCGAGGCGCTCGTCGCGCGCGGTCAGCGTGATCCGGACCCAGTCGCCACCGGCGTGCAGGCGCTGGCGGTCACGCGCGTGATCGGCGAGCAGATGGCGCATCGCGCGTGCCGCATAGGCGAAGAATTGTTCGGGACGCGCGAACGCGAGCCCGTCATTGCGCTGGATGCGCAGGTAGAGATCGTGGACGAGGGCCGTCGTGTCGAGCGTGCCGCGTGCGCCGCGCGCAAGCTGGCGACCGGCCATCGCCTTGAGGCGCCCGTAGACTTCGCTGAACATCGCATCGGTTTCGGCCGGCGCCGTGTCCAGCGCCGTCGGGGGTGCTGCATCGTTCATCGCGGATCTCCCGGCGCGGCCGAGTCTATCCGAAGGCCAGCGGCGCGTCGCGGCAGTGCAGGACGCGCACCCGGATGGTTGCAGCGCAGCTTGACCGCGCTGTGCAGCGGGAACAGGCTGCCGCCGAATCCCACCTGCGGCGGAGGAATCATGGGCTCGCTTGCAAGCAAGATCGGCTGGCTCGGTCTCGCCATCCTTGGCGCATTCTGCCTCGGCACGGTCGCACTGAACCGCGGCGAGACGATCAACGCGGTGTGGCTGGTCACGGCTGCTGTCTCGATCCTGTTCATCGCGTACCGCTTCTACAGCCGGTTCATTGCCGACCGCGTCCTGCAGCTCGACGCGACGCGTGCGACGCCTGCGGTGCGCCGCAACGACGGCCTCGATTTCGTCCCGACCGACAAGTACGTCGTCTTCGGTCATCACTTCGCCGCGATTGCGGGTGCCGGTCCGCTGGTCGGTCCGGTCCTCGCGGCGCAGATGGGCTACCTGCCGGGGACCTTGTGGATCCTTGTCGGCGTGATCTTCGCCGGCGCGGTGCAGGATTTCATGGTGCTGTTCTTCTCGACACGCCGTGACGGCAAGTCGCTCGGCGACATCGCGCGCGCCGAACTCGGCCCGACTGCCGGCGTGATCGCGATGATCGGCATCCTGATGATCATGTTCATCATCCTCGCCGTGCTCGCGCTGGTCGTGGTCAAGGCGCTCGCCGACAGCCCGTGGGGCACGTTCACGGTCGCGATGACGATCCCGATCGCGTTCTTCATGGGCGTCTACCTGCGCTACCTGCGGCCCGGTCGCGTGCTCGAGGTATCGCTCATCGGTCTCGTCCTGCTGCTGGTTTCGATCTGGCTCGGTGGCGTGGTCGCGCACGATCCCGAATGGGCGAGCGCATTCCATTTCAACGGCGAACAACTGGCCTGGATGCTGATCGCGTACGGCTTCTTCGCCTCGGTGCTGCCGGTCTGGCTGCTGCTGGCGCCGCGCGACTACCTGTCGACATTCCTCAAGATCGGCACCGTCGTCATGCTCGCGCTCGGCATCCTGATCGCCGCGCCGGAAATGAAGATGCCGGCCGTGACCCGTTTCATCGACGGCACCGGCCCGGTTTTCGCCGGCAGCCTGTTCCCGTTCCTGTTCATCACGATCGCGTGCGGTGCGGTGTCGGGCTGGCACTCGCTGATCGCGTCCGGCACGACGCCGAAGCTGCTCGCGAACGAGAAGGAATCGCGGATGGTCGGCTATGGCTCGATGCTGATGGAGGCGTTCGTCGCGATCATGGCGCTGATCGCGGCCTGCGTGCTCGATCCCGGCATCTACTTCGCCATGAACGCGCCGGCGGCATTGCTCGGCACCAGCGCCGAGTCGGCAGCCGCGGCAATCACCAATCTCGGCTTCGTGATCACGCCCGAAGCGATCACGCAAACCGCGAAGGACATTGGCGAAGGCACGATCCTGTCGCGCACGGGCGGTGCGCCGACGCTCGCGGTCGGCATGGCCCACATCATCAACCAGGTGATCTCGGGCGACGGCATGATGGCGTTCTGGTACCACTACGCGATCCTGTTCGAGGCGTTGTTCATCCTGACCACGGTCGACGCCGGTACGCGCGTCGGGCGCTTCATGATCCAGGAACTGGCCGGTCTTGCGGTGCCGGCGCTGAAGAAGACCGAGTCGTGGCTCGGCAATGTCGTCGCGACCGCGCTGTGCGTCGGCTGCTGGGGTTATTTCCTGTACCAGGGCGTGGTCGATCCATTGGGCGGCATCAATACCCTGTGGCCGTTGTTCGGCATCGCCAACCAGATGCTCGCGGCGATCGCGTTGACGATCTGCTGCGTGTGCCTGATCAAGATGAAGCGCGACCAGTACGTCTGGGTACCGCTCGTGCCGACCGTATGGCTCGTGATCTGCACGCTGACGGCCGGCTGGCAGAAGGTGTTCCACGAGAACATCCGCATCGGTTTCCTGTCACACGGGCGCAAGTACAGCGATGCGCTCGACCAGGGCCAGATCCTCGCGCCGGCCAAGTCGTTTGCCGAGATGCAGCGCATCGTCGTCAATGACTACGTCAATGCGGGACTCGCGCTGATCTTCATGACGCTGGTCGTGCTGGTCATCGTGTTCGGCATCCGTGCGGCGCTCAAGGCGCGTGCGATCGGCACGCCGACGGCGCAGGAAACGCCGTATGTCGCACTCGAGGCGGTGCGACCGTGAACGCGACTCTGGGCATCGCGTTGCGCGACGGTTGGCGCAAGGGCGTGCAGATGTGCCGCCTGATCATCGGCATCCCCGACTACGACACGTATGTCGCGCATGTCCGTCGCTCGCATCCGGAGCGCGTGCCGATGACCTATGAGGAATTCTTCATCGAGCGCCAGAACGCGCGCTACAAGGGCGGCGGGGGACGCTGCTGCTGACCGGAGTCGCGGTGCTCGGGCCGCGGCACGCCTCCGCGAGTCCGCCTGCCGCGCCGAGGCCGTGTCGTTTCCGGCATCGGAATGCGTATTCCGGGGGACAAGGATTCGGCAGCGGAGCCCGCCATCGTGCACAGGTACCGACCACCGCGGCGGCCTTTCGGCCTTGCCATGCGCGCAGGAGCCGCATGGCTGCTGGTCGCGAACGTCGCCGTGCAGGCGGCGACCTTCACCGCCAATCTCGCCACCGACCTCCCGGACCTGCTGCCCGGAAACGGGTCCTGCAGTGTCCTTCCGCAGGCCGGCCCGGGTCCTTGCACGCTGCGCGCGGCGGTCATCGAAGCGAACGCGCTGGCCGGTCTGGATCGCATCAATCTGGTCGCGGGGATGAGCTACGTATTGACCCGTGTCGGCGTGAACGAGGCGAACGCGTGGACGGGTGACCTCGACATCAACGACAGCCTGCAGATCCTGTATCTCGGTTCCGATGCAATGCGACCGATCATCGACGTCAACGGGCTCGAGCGTGCGTTCACGATCCGGGTCGGGAACGTGACCCTGCTTGGCTTCGACATCACGGGCGGAAACGCGACCGTGGCCAATGCGCGAACCGGCGGCGCGCTGAACGTGGTGTCGACAGCGGGCGCCGTGCTGCTGCAGTTCCTGCGCCTGTACGGCAACCGCGCGAATACCGGCGGCGTCCTGCTCAACAACGGCAGCGCAACGACGATATCGGGTTCCGAACTGCATGCGAACGAATGGGTGGCCTTCTTCGGCGGACTCGATGTCGGTTCCGCGATCCAGAACTACGGCCAGCTGATCGTGGAGGCGAGCGCGATCCATTCCAACACGAGCAGCGACGGATCCAGTGCTGCAACGATCGCGACCCGAGGCAACGATGCCGAAACGATCCTGATCAACACGACGGTCGCGTCGAATGCCGGCACCGGCATCGAGGTCGCGATCGGAGCTCGTCTCGAACTGCGCAACTCGACCGTGGGCGGCAACGCCGGTTTCGGCATCCGCTTCGATCCGAGCGGCGGCGTCCTGCGCATGCGCAACAGCGCGATCGCGCGCAACCTGCTCGATTGCGAGATTGGCGCTGGCGGCACCGTCGATGTCGATGCGTACAACCTCGATTCCGACGCGAGCTGCGGCCTCGCCGGCGGCACCGGAAACCTGTCCGGCATTTCGAATCCCGGACTGACGCCGCTCGCGCGGCGCGGCGGCCCGACCCCGGCGATCTGGCCGTTGCGCACGACGGCACCTGGCGTGATCGACCGCGGGCACCCGGTCGTCGCCGCGACCGGGTGCGAAAGCAGCGACCAGCAGTTCGCCGCGCGGCCGCTCGACGGGAACGGCGATGGCCTCGCGCGATGCGATATCGGGGCGGTCGAATCGGACGAGGATCGGCTGTTCTTCGATCCCTTCGAGCGTCTCTGAGCGGATGCCGGCCAGCATTTCCACGAGCATCCCTGGCCCCGGGCACGCAGCGCGCCGGATCGGCGCAACCGCGAAGCCGACACTTGCCTGCGCCGGCAACCGCGGCATACTTTCCGCCCGCTGCGCATTGCGCGCATGCCCGGAGCCGGAGCCCGTGGACGTCGATCGCGACGACTTCGCCGAGCGCCTCGAGCGCGAAGGTTTCGGCGAAGCGCCGGCACTGCGCGAATTGCTGCCGCTTGTCTACGCGGATCTCAAGCGCATCGCGCATCGCCAGCTGCTGCGCCAGGTGCGCGGCGCGACGATGTCGACTACGGTACTCGTGCATGAAACCTGGGCGCGCCTTGCCGCGGCGTCGCGCGCCGCGCCGCTCGAACGTGCGCATTTCATCGCACTGTGTGCCCGCGTCATGCGCCAGGTCATCATCGACCACGCGCGCGCGCGCGGTGCCGAAAAGCGCGGCGGCGGTGTCGAAGGCTTCGAAGTCGCCGATGCGCAGGTCGCGGTCGATGCCCAGGGCCATGCGCTGCTGATGCTGGCCGAGGCACTCGAGAACCTCGCACGGAGCGACGAGCGTCTCGCCCGCCTCATCGAGCAGCATTGGTTCGTCGGCCTCGATGCGGACGAGATCGCGGACCTGCATGGCTTGTCGCTGCGCAGCGTGCAGCGCGAACTGAAGCGTGCGCGTGCCTGGCTGTGCGAATTGCTCGAGCCATGATCGGCCACGTGCAGCCGGACGAGTTCCTCGTACTCGACAGCCTGCTGCGCGAAGCCCTCGAACTCGATGCGACACCGCGCGCCACATGGCTTGCCCATCTGCAGGACCGCGACCCGCGCCGTGCGGCGCGCATCGCCGGCATGCTCGCAGCGGCCGACGGCGATGCATCATGCGTGGACCGGGTGCTCGACGCGCGGCTGTGGGCCGAGCTGGCCGGGGACCCCGCCGCGGGCCAGCGTTTCGGCGCGTGGCGCGTGATCGGCACCCTGGCCCACGGCGGCATGGCGCACGTCCTGCTGGCCGAGCGCGCGGATGGTGCATTCGACGCGCATGCCGCGATCAAGTGCCTGTGGCCAGGACTCGCGACACCGGCCCTGATCGCGCGCTTCGAGCAGGAGCGCCAGATCCTCGCGCGGCTCGACGATCCCCGCATCGCGCGCCTGCTCGATGGCGGGGTGCGCGACGACGGCGTGCCGTGGCTCGCGCTCGAGTTCATCGACGGGCAACCGATCGATGCGCATTGCGTGGCGCACCAGCTCGATCTCGATGCACGGCTGGACCTGTGGCTGGATGTCGCCGCTGCAGTGGCCGCTGCACATCGGCATCTCGTCGTGCATCGAGATCTCAAGCCTGCAAACGTGCTGGTCAGCCGCGAGGGCGCGGTCAAGCTGCTCGATTTCGGCATCGCCAAGCTGCTCGAGCCCGACGACTTCCCGCATGCGGCGCCGCCGACCCGGCTCGAGGGCCGCGCGCTGACGCGCGACTACGCGAGTCCGGAACAGCTGCGCGGCGAGGGCGTGACGACCTCGAGCGACGTCTATCAACTCGGCCTGCTGTTGTACGAGCTGAGCACCGGAGTGCTGCCCTTCCGCTTCGGCCCGGTGGCGGCGCGCGAGCGCAATATCCTGGAAATCGACCCGCCAGCGCCATCGCACCGGGTGCGCAACGATGCCGATGCGACATTGCGCGCAGCCGCACTCGCGACGACGCCAGCGCGACTCGCAAGGCGCCTGCGCGGCGACTTCGATGCGATCGTGCTGACTGCGTTGGCCAAGGCCGGCAGCGCGCGTTACGCGACCGTCGAGGCATTCTGCGACGACATCGATCGCTGGCGTCGGCGCATGCCGGTGCGTGCGCGGCGTGCCGGCGTCATGCGCCGCGGCGGGAAATGGTTGCGCCGGCACGCACTGCTCGCGAGCGCCGTAACGACCGTCATGGCGCTCGGCATCGCCTATGTCGTGACCGCCGTCGTGCAGGCACGTGCGATCGAGCAGGAGGCATCGATGAACCGCGCGGTGCGCGACTATCTCGTCGGCTGGCTGCAACAGGCTGACCCGGGCGGAACGGACGGCCGCGATCCGACCGCGAGCGAGATGCTCGTCTACGGGCTTGCGCGCGCGCGGGGCGAGCTGTCCGCGCAACCGGACCTGCAGGCCGAGATCCTGTCGATCATCAGCGATGTCTACATCGCGCGCGGGGAATACGCGCTCGCCGAGCCCGTGCTGCGCGAAGCCGACGCGTTGTACCGCAGCCTGCCCGCGATCGAGGGCGAGGCCCGTGGGCGCAGCAGGCAGATCCTCGCCAAGCTGCTGCATCTGACCGGCCGTTACGCGCAGGCCGAGGACACGTATCGCGACGTCGTCGCGGACTACGCGGCCAGCGCCGAGCCGAACGCGTTCCAGGCCCTCGTCGCACGCCGGGGCTATGCCGATGTGCTGCATACGCGCGGGCGCTATGTCGCGGCGATCGGGGTGCTCGAAGCGGCGCTCGCCGATGCGCGCGCGACGTTCGGCGCGCGACACGTACTCGCTGCCAACCTCGCGCGCAATCTCGCCGACATCCAGCGCGACCACGGCCGCCACGCCGAAGCGGCGGAAAACTACCGCGTTGCGCTCGACGTGACCCGCGTTGCCCACGGCGAGATGCATGTCAACACGATCATCGGCGAGTTCGGGCTCGGGAGGCTGCAGTTCGAGCGCGGCGATTATGTCGAGGCCGAGCAGACGCTGCATTCCGCGTTCACGCGCTACAAGCAGATCAAGCGCAACGTTTCCGCATCGAGCTACTACGAGCGCCATCTTTCCGAGATCGACGAACTGCACGGCGACTACGCCGCGGCCGATGCCCGCCTTGCGCGGTTCAGCGTGGCGTTGCGCGAGATCCTGCCGGCGGAGCATCTGATGTTCGGCTACTTCGCGTTGAATCGCGCCTATGTCGCGCTGGCCCGCGACGCCGATGTGCAGGCCGCGGAATGGTTCACGGTCGCGACCCGCTCATTCGATGCGGTGCAGCCCGAGGGCCATCCACGGCTGATCGAGATCCGGCTCGGCGAATCCCTGCTCGCGCGCCGGCGCGGCGATCCGGTCAGCGCCGCGCGCCTGCTCGACGAGGCGCGGCGCCGCGCCGCGCATGATCTCGATCCACGGCACATGCTGTTCGAGGCGATTGCGCTGGCCGCGGGTCCTGCCTGTCCGCCGGCGCCCGATTCGTCGCGCCGCTTCGCATCATTGCGCGTGTGTCGTGCACTCGCTGCGCTGCCGCGGTCGGCCGCCGCACCGTGAACCCGGCGGCGCGCGACGGCGTTTCCGCCGGTCAGCGACGCCGCCCGCCTCGCGTTCCGCGATGACGGCGTGCGCGGGCGACGACCCGGCCGCGCGAGGGCACCGGTCGCCGTCTCAGCGTACGCGTACCGGTAATGCCGGCCGTTTCGCCTTGACCGGCGGCTTCTCGGCAAGTGCATCGAGGGCGACCTTGATCGCGCGATCGAGTTGCGGATCGCGCCCGGCCGCGACCTCGGCCGGCCATTGCTCGACCTCGATGTCCGGAGCCACGCCGACGTTCTCGACCGCGTAACCGTCCTCGGTCCAGATCGCGAGGTTCGGCGCGGTGATGCTGCCGCCGTCCATCAAGGTCGGGAAGCCGAGGATGCCGACCAGGCCACCCCAGGTGCGCTTGCCGACGATCGTGCCGAGCTGGAAGCGGCGGAACATCCACGGCAGCAGGTCGCCGCCCGATCCGGCGGTTTCATCGGTGATCATGACTTTCGGCCCGAAGATCGCGCCGCGCGGGCTGACCAGGTCGGCGCCGTAACGCATCGACCAGTGCGCGATCAGCGGCCTGCGCAGGAGATCGATGTAGTAGTCGGCGATCTGCCCGCCGCCGTTGAAGCGTTCGTCGAGGATGATGCCGGCGCGGTCCGATTGCGGGTAGAACCAGCGCTTGAAGCTGGTATGGCCGCCGGTCGAGGTGTCGGGCAGGTGCACGTAGGCGAGGCGACCGTTGCTGGCTTGGTCGACATGGCGCTGGTTGCCTTCCACCCAGTCGAGGTAGCGGAGCCGGTCCTCGCTGTCGACCGGCACGACGACCACCTCGCGCGATGCACGGCCGTCGGCATTCGCGCCGACGGTCAGGCGCACCTGGCGTCCAGCGCGATTCTCGAGCAGGGCATGCACGCTGGTTGGCGCGCGCAGTTCGACGCCGTCGATCGCGAGCAGGAATTCGCCGACGCGGACGTCGACGCCGGGTGTGCGCAGCGGCGAGCGCAGGTCCGGGTTCCAGTTGAGCCCGCCGAGGATCTTGCGCAGCCGATAGCGGTCGCCGACGACTTCGTAGTCGGCACCGAGCAGGCCGACATCGATCTTCTTCGGCTTGAACGCATAATCGCCGGGCCGCAGGTAGCTGTGGCCGACCGCAAGTTCGCTGAGCATCATGCGGATCACGTGGTCGAGATCGGCGCGGGTCGCGAGATCGGGCAGCAGGGCGCGGTATTTCGCACGCATCGCGGGCCAGTCGGCGCCGTGGAAATTGCTTGCGTAGAAGTAGTCGCGGTTGATCCGCCAGGCATCGTCGAAGATCTGCTCCCACTCGGCACGCGGATCGACGCGCACGGCGATCCTGTCGAGGGCGAGCTTGCCCTTGCCGGAAGGAAGTTCGTCCTTGACCTCGGTGACGAACCAGTCGCTGCCGATCCGGTAGGCGACGCGCTTGCCGTCGCGCGAGAGCTGGAAGTCCTCGACCTTCTTCGCCAGGGTCTTCGCCTCGCGCTCGTCGAGCTTGAAGCGCCTGAGCTCGCCGGAGCCCCCGAAAGCGCCGAACGAGCGCTGGCCGACCGTTTCGATGAACCAGATCTCGCCGCTCGCGCCGACCTTGAGTGCGCGCCGCGTGGCAGCGCCGACCGGCAGGGCCACGATGCGGTCGCCGATGCCTTCGGCGTCGATGCGCACGGTCGGCCTGGCTGCCTTGGTCGACTTGTCCGCATCGCCCTTGCCGGCATCGGCCGGCGTTTCATCGGCGCGGCCCGCTTCGTCACTCTGCGGCGGAATCGCATTCGGCCCGTCGCGCCGCAAGGTGACCGCATAGAGGCCATGGCTGACGGCATTGTCGTTGTTGGCCTGCGAGAACCAGTCCTTGACGGGCCCCGCATCGGTCGAGGCGAGCACGTACAGGAATTCGCCGCCCGGATCGAACACCGGTTCGAGCATTTCGCTGAGGCCGTCGGTGATCCGCAGCGTCTCTCCGCTTTCGCTCGACCAGGCATGCACGGTCTGGATCAGGCCCGAGGTCTGCACCGTGTAGGCGAGCCAGCGCGAATCGGGCGACCAGTTCGCGCTCATCGGATCGAGCGGCGAGTAGACCGGTTCCGAGGCAATCTTCGTGTTGCGCCCGCTCGCGAGGTCGATCACCCACAGCGACTGGCTGTTGTCCTGGTAGGCGATGCGCTTGCCGTCGGGCGAGAACAACGGGCTGTCGTAGTAACCGGCGCCTTCGAGCCGGTAGCGCTTCGGCGTGCCGCTGCCGTCCTGCGCACCGACGAACAGCTCGTACTCGCCCGATGCATCGGAGAACCACGCGATCGAACGTCCGTCGGGCGACCAGTTCGGCGAATGGTCGTTGGCTCCGGTCGAGCGCGTCAGTTGGCGCGGATCGCCTTTTTCCGCCGGCATGCTGACGATTTCGCCGCGGTAGTTGAAGGCGATGCGCTCGAGGCCCGGCGAGGCCGACGCCTCGCGCACCCATTTGACATCGCTGGCCAGGCGCGTGCGCGTCTCGACGAGGTCGGATACGGCCGAAACGACGATCCGGCGGATCGTCCCGCTTTTCGTGTCGAACTCGTGCAGCCAGCCGGCCTGCTCGAAGACGATGACGCCGCCCGCGTCGGCGCGCGGGTTGTTGACCGGAAATCCGGTCAGCGTCGTCAGTGCGGTCGCCGGTCCTGCCGCTTCGTGGCGATACAGGTTGAACTCGCCGTCGCGGTCGGAATTGAAGTACAGCGTGTCACCGATCCACATCGGATCGGTGTCATTGCTGCCGGCGGCGGGCTTGGGCACTTCGCGCACGGCGAGGCTCGCCATGTCGAGCAACCAGATCCTGCTCTGCGTGCCGCCGCGATAGTTCTTCCACTGGCGGAACGGTTCGGCGTTCGGCGTGTAGGCGAGTGTCTTGCCGTCCGGAGACAGCGCGGCCTTGAAGCCGCTCGGCACCGGCAGGCGCTGCGGCATGCCGCCCTCGACGGGGACCGTGTAGAGGTAGGCGAGCCGGCGCGAATGCTGGCCTTCCTGCGACTGGAACAGTACGCGTCCGTCCGGCGTGAAGCCGCGCACGATGTCGGCACCCGGATGCCAGGTCAGGCGGCGCACTTCGCCGCCGCCGGCCGGCATCACATAGGCATCGATGTTGTCGCCGTAATCGGCGCTGAAGGCCAGCCAGCGCCCGTCGCCCGAGAAATGCGGCGAGAACTCGCTGCCCGGTGCCTGGGTCAGGCGTCGCGCGCCGCCACCCGCGCGTGCGACGAGCCATAGGTCGTTGTCGTAGGCGAATGCGATGCGCTCGCCGCGCACGGCCGGGTCGGACAGCATGCGCGTGTCGCCGACATCGACGGCCCATGCGTTCACGCTCGTGCAGCAAAGGACCATCAGTGCGATCGACGCGTGCTTCATCCTGGCTTCCCGGAGTGATCGGAGGTAGTTCGAGGCGAGCATAACGACGATGTCGATCAGGCGACATGGACAGAAGTCGTGGTACGCGCAGGAACGCCCCAGGGATCGATGGCGGTGCGCCGCCGCCGCTCGGCCGAGGCCCTTTCCGTCATTCGCCCGCGCTGCGCTACGATGACGTCTCCAGCCTGCGCGAGCCGAGCGTCATGATCGCCGTCCGCCCTGTCGTCCTTGCCGCGGCCCTCGGGCTCGCGTCCACCGTGGCCGCCGCCGATCCCGAACGCGGTGCGGCCACACGCGCCACGAATCCGGAGCATCCGATGAGCGTACATGCCAGCGGCACCTTCGACGTCAGGATCGTTGCGCTCGCGCTCGCCGATGGCGCGCCCGACGACACGCGCGGACGCATGTCGATCAACAAGCAGTTCCACGGCGACCTCGACGCGACGAGCGTCGGCGAGATGCTGACCGCGACCACGGCGACGAGCGGCTCGATGGCCTATGCCGCGATCGAGCGGGTCAGCGGCACGCTCAACGGCCGCAAGGGCAGCTTCGTGCTGCAGCACACCGGTGTCACGAACCGCGGAGCGCCGAGCCTCGTCGTCACGGTCGTGCCCGATTCGGGCACCGGTGAACTGCTCGGACTGTCCGGAACGCTGACGATCACGATCGCCGGCGGCATCCATTCCTACGATCTCGCCTACAGCCTGCCCGACGCCGCGCCGTGACGGTGGCGCGCCGGTGCGTTCAGCGCACGGCGCCGGAGGCGATGTCGCGCAACGCCTGCTCGAACACTTCAACCGGTTGGCCGCCCGAGATCAGGTGGCGCTCGTTGATGATGACGGCCGGCACCGACCGGATGCCGAGGCTCGCATGGAACCGCTGTTGCGCGCGCACGTCGGCGGCATGCTCGTCCGAGGCCAGGATCGCCTCGGCGCGGGCGACATCGAGACCCACGCTGCCGGCGATGCGCGCGAGGACCGCCGGCGATGACACATCCTCGCCGTCACTGAAGTACGCGCGCAGCAGCGCGTGCTTGAGGGCGAGTTGATACCCGTCCCCTTCGAGCCCGGCCCAGTGCAGCAGGCGGTGGGCGTCGAACGTGTTGTAGATGCGGTCGCGCTGGTTGAACGCGAAGCCGAGCGCGGCGCCGCGCTCGCGGATCACTTCGCGGTTCTGTTCGAGCTCGGCCGGGGTCGAGCCGTACTTGCGCGCGAGATGCTCGCCGATGTCCTCGCCTTCGCGACCCATCTGCGGGTTGAGCTCGAACGGTTGCAGGTGGATCTCCACGTGCGCCGCATCGCCGATCCGCTCGATCGCGGCAGCGAGCGAGTGCAGGCCGACTGCGCACCACGGGCACGAAATGTCGGAGACGAAGTCGATCTTCAGTGTCGGCGGCGAGGCGGGTGCGGGCATGGCGGATCCTCAGGCAGGAGCGGTTCGTCGACTGTCCGAGATGAGGCCGGCGGCGGCACGACTCAAGCCGCGGTGTCCGCCGCCTCGGCCGCGCGCGCGACTTTCCAGCCGATGACGGCGGCGGCGAACAGGACGAACGCGGCGATCAGCAGGGCCGTGCCCGCATACGGAACAGGTGCGTCGGGACCGACCGTGAAGGCATAGACCGCGCCGAAGAACAACGGCGAAAGCACGCCCGCGATGCTTGCGAGGCTCATGTTCGCCCCCTGCAGCTGGCCCTGCTCGGACGGCGACACGCGTTGCGACATCAACGAGAGGAGGGGCGGATTGGCGAGACCCCACAACGCATTCGGCAGCATCGACAGCGTGAACAGCATCGAGGTCGGAGCCAGGCCCATGCAGGCGATGCCGACGGCACCGCCGAACAGTCCGAACACCATCGTCGCGCGGTTGCCGAAACGGCGGACCACGGGCCCCACCAGCACGCCCTGGACAAGCATGTCGAGTCCCCCGACGAGGGCCAGCACGGCACCGACCTGCCAGGCGCTCCAGCCGAAGCGATGGCTCGTGTAGAGCACGAACACGGCCGTGAAGACATAGTGGGCAAAACAGAGCAGGAAGTTGACGAGGGCGAGCCCGCTCAGCTCCGGGTGCGAGCGCAACAGGCGCATGGCCCCGAACGGGTTGGCCCGGCGCCACGAGAAACGCATGCGTCGTTCCAGTGGCAGCGATTCGGGAAGGATGAACAAGCCGTACGCGAACGCGACGCCGCTCAGGGCGCTCGCGACCCAGAACGGTGCGCGCGGCGACCACTCGGCGAGCACGCCGCCGAGCAAAGGGCCGGCCACGAAGCCGGCGCTGAACGCGGCGCCGATCAGGCCATAGGCGCGCGCGCGATGTTCCGGTGCCGTGATGTCCGCCATGTAGGCATAGACGGTCGTGAAGCTCGCCGAGGTGACCCCGGACAGGATGCGGCCGAGGGCAAGCCACCACAGGTTCGGTGCGAGCGCGAGCAGGACGTAATCGGCGGCGAGCCCGGCCGCCGAGACCAGGATGACCGGCCGGCGCCCGACCTGGTCGGACATCGCGCCGATGACAGGCGAGGCGATGAACTGCATGAGCGCCCACAACGCGACGAAGACGCCATTGATCATTCCGGCGCGGGCGTTCGAACCGGTGAATTCCTCGATCAGGATCGGCAGCACCGGGATCACGATGCCCATCGCGATGATGTCGAGCGCCGCGGTCACGAGGATGAACGCGATTGCTGCCTTGCGACGGTTGGCCGGAACGACGGTCATGCGCGCGTGAACGCCTCGGTTTGTCCCGGCGGGCGGCGCGCTCGGCGCGGCGCGGGCCAGCTTTCGTCCAAGGGTACTTCAGGCGTGGGCGGGCAGGCGGGTTTTCGCCGCCGCGTTCCCGCTCATGCGGTCAGGTAGCCGCCATCGACGTTGAGCCACGCACCGGTCGTGTAGCTCGATGCGGGCGAGGCGAAATAGAGCAGGGCGCCGGCCATCTCCTCGGGCAGGGCAACCCGGTCGAGCGGCACGTGCTTGAGGGCGCGGGCGAGGATCGCCGGATCGCCCACGAGCGCGCCGGCGAACTTCGTGTCGGTGAGACCTGGCAGCAGCGCATTCACGCGCACGCCCTGCGCCGCGCATTCTTTCGCGAACGCCTTCGTCATCGCGAGGATCGCCGCCTTGCTGATCGAATAGATGCCCTGCAGGTCGCCGGGAATCACGCCGTTGACCGAGGCGACATTGATGATCGAGCCGCCGCCGCCGCGGGCCATCAGTTTCGCGCCGAGCGAGGACATGAAGAAATAGCCGCGGATGTTGACGTCGACGGTCTTCTGGAAGGCAGCGGGATCGGTGTCGACGATCGGTCCGAAGTACGGATTCGTCGCGGCATTGTTGACGAGCACGTCGAGCCGGCCGTGGCGCTCGTCGATCGCGCGGAATGCCGCCTCGATCTGTCCGATCTCGCCGATATGGCAGGCCATCGCTTCGGCCGAGCCGCCCGCCTCGCGGATCGATCGCGCGACGAGCTCGCAGGCCTCGAGCCGGCGGCTCGACACGATCACATGCGCCCCGTGTGCGGCCAGCAGGCGCGCGCCGGCTTCGCCGATGCCGCGGCTCGCGCCGGTGACGAGCGCGATGCGCCCGGCGAGATCGAACGTGCTCGATGGCTTCACGGTGTGCGGCTCCTGTGCGCGGTGGCAGGCGTCGCCGCGCGGCGCGGCGCCGGCGGTGCGCGGGCGTGGACGGACTGCCTGCCGCCCGCGCCGGGCATCGCTGCCCGGATCGCAGCATATGCATCGCGACGATGTCAGGCCAGCCGGCCCGGCAGCGCGCGATCGCGCCGATCAGGATGCGGGTCCTAGCCGGGCCGTTTCAGTCAGGACCCAGTGGCCGGCAACCCGCTTCAGCTTCACCGCGAAGTGGTGCGGCATGTCGAACATCGGTCCGCGCACATCGAGGAACGCCGCGTCGCCGACACGTTGCCCGCCGAGGATCTCGACCTTTTCCGGCAGCCACATGCGCAGCACGTCGAGGATCGCGGCGGCGTTTTCCTCGTCGCTGCGGTAGTCGGCGCTCAACCCGGCCAGCGTCTCCGCATCGACGAGCCGGCGGATCGAAGCCTGATCACCTGCCTTGATCGCGCCGACGAGTTCCACGAGCGACTTGCCCGCATCACCGCCCCCGCGAGCGATCGGGGTGCCGTCAGGCATCCGGGCGATGCGTGTCGTGAACTGCACGTCGATCGGGGTCGCGTCGCTGCCGGGGGGAGAATGCAGGCGCGCCTTCAGCGATGCGGGGTCCTTGCGGTCAACTTCGGCCTTCAAGCCGAGCTTCGTCGAATCGACATACTGGGTCGAATCACCGGCATGCTGGGCGTTTTAGGCGACCGTACCGTCCTCGTGCACGTAGACCGTGATGTGCGAACGCTCCATCAGCTCGGGGATGTTGATCAGGGCGCGGTACGGGTCGAGTTCCAGCGCAGCCGCTCCGATGTCGACCGCCTCCTCGGTCAGCACGATCGCGATGGCGCGCCGGCCCGGGTCGGAGGTGTCGCGCATCTCGATCGCCGACGCGGCTTTCGGCGAGAACACGCTGTTTCCGTTCGAGAACGTGCCGCTTGCCTGGCCGGCGAACGCGCCGGTGCAGGACATCGAAAGCGCGCATACGAGGGGAATCATCCGCTTCATTATGGCCGTGCTCCGCATTGGGGTTCCCTTTACCCACGCACGATGCCGGCCAGGCGGGCCAGCCGGCTGCTCAGCGCGCGCGCCCGTCCACTCGGGCTGGCCACGGCGCGGATGTCGTGGCAAGCGCGAGCGCCAGATGGGCCGGCAGCACGAGCAGGATCCACGGCAGGTTGGCCTGGACGAACCACGGCAGGACCTTGCTGAACAACGCGAGTGCGGCGAGCACGGCGATCAGGATCGCAATCGCGCGCGCGAAGCGCGACGGCGCCCAGCCGCTGCGCGCGGCGCGCCACCAGGTCGGCACGAGCAGCAGGCACAGCGGACTGAACACGAGCAGGTTCTCGTTGCTCCAGGCCGAGCGGTGATCGGTCAATCCCCACAGCGCGAGCAGGACCAGTCCGGTCGCGCCGCAGGCGATCGAGATCGCGATCGCGAGGATCGCGAACAGGCGCCGTGCCGCGCGCCGCTCGCGCCGCGCATCGAGGGCGAACAGCAAGCCGCCGGACATGAGTCCGGCGATCAGGAACGGCCAGCGCAGGTCCGGTGGCAGCTTCGGCGGCGCTGCGAGGCTCGCGGTCGCGTGCACGCGTTCCTCGACCACGAGCGGCAGCCGACTCCCGTCGGCGGCGGCGACCGTCACGTCGCGCAGGTGCGTCATCAGCTCCATCGGCACGAAGCTGTCTTCCCAGAACGACAGGCGGCGATCGGCGTACGGACCGAGGCCCGCGTCGAGCACGCCCATCAGCAGGGGCTGCGGACTCATCAGGGCGCCGGTCAGCATGCGATAGCTGTAGCCGCGCGATGGCGCCGAAAGCTGCTTGCGCAACGCGCCCCCGAGCGCCTCATCGAGTGCATCGCGCACGCGCGTCGAACAGTTCGAGGTGTAGTAGTCGTAGCGGTAGCGCGCGTTCCCGGGCTGCACGTTCCAGTCGAGGAACTGCTTCAGCGCGAGCGCCTGGGCCGGGTCGAACCGCAGCACCTGCTCGACCACGAAACGGCCCTCGCCGGCATACCAGGCGATGTCCTCGTCGGCGCGGTTGGCGACGATCTGGTAGGTCATGTGGCCGCGGGCGAAATTGACGAGGAAATCGTCCTCCTCGAAATCGAACATGCCGTAGTTGTAGGCGCTCGACGTGCCGCTCACGCGATCGCGCACGACGATCGCGTTGTGGCCAAACCGCTCCCAGTAGATTTCGCCGGGCCCGAACGTCAGCAGGCTGATCTCGAGGTCACCCGGCGGCGGATGCGGTTGCGCAACGGCGCCGGTCGCGAACAGGCAGGTCAGGGCGAGTATCCAGCGCATGCGCAATGTTCCGGTCGGGATCACAGGGTACGTCGGTGCGCCGGCGTGGGTCGCCACGCCGGTGGACGGTGCCGGCCGCTCAGGCCTCGTGGATGCGCACGGCGAACTGCTGCACGCGCCGCGCATCGCCCTTGGTCACGCGGAACTGGAAGCCGCCGAGCGTGATCTCTTCGGCCGGTTGCGGCAGGTGGCCGAACTCCGAAGTCAGCATCGCCCCGATCGTGTCGTATTCCTCGCTCGGGAAACGCGATTCGAAGCGGTCGTTGAAGTCCTCGATCGACGTCATCGCGTTGACGAGGAAACGGCCGTCCGGCTGCGGCTGGATGAGGTTCGGCGTCTCCTCGTCGTCGTGCTCGTCATCGATGTCGCCGACGATCTGTTCGAGGACGTCCTCGATCGTGACGAGGCCGCCGACGCCGCCGTATTCATCGACGACGACCGCCATGTGGTGATGCGAGAGCCGGAATTCCTTGAGCAGGATGTTGAGGCGCTTCGATTCCGGTATCAGGGCGACCGGGCGCATCAGCGTGCGGATGTCGCGCGTCCCGTTCTCGGCGAAGCAGCGCAGCAGGTCCTTGGCGAGCAGGATCCCGAGAATCTCGTCGCGGTCGTTGCCATGCACCGGGAAGCGCGAATGGCCCGATTCGATGACGATGCGCAGGACTTCGTCGAACGACGACGAAATCGGCACCGAGACCATCTGCGAACGCGGCACCATGATGTCGCCGACGGTCTGGTCGGTGACCTCGATCGCGCCCTCGATCATCGACAGCGTGTCGTTCGACAACAGGCCGTTGGCCTGTGCGTGGCGCAGCTCCTCGATCAGTTCCTCGCGGCTGCTCACTTCGCCCGAAAGGGCGTGGGTCAGGCGTCCGAACCACGAACGCTGTGACAGGGTACTTGGGGGTTCCTCGCTCATTGCTCGCTGGAACATGCCCACGGGGGGCGGAACGGCGAAGTGTAGCAAATGCATGTGGCGGTGCCGGATCGGGTCCGCAGGGTCGTTCCGGCACCGTTTCGCCGCGTCGAGCGGGGCCGCAGGCCGGCCGTGGCGGCCCGGTTTGACCGAAATCGCCAGCCCCGCTATCATTCGCGACCCTTTTTCCGCCCGGGCTCCGTCCGCGGCGGCAGGGAAGGCAGATTCAAGAATAACTACAGAGGCATTGCCATCATGTACGCAGTTGTACTCATTGCCGGTAAGCAATACCGGGTCGCGCAGGGCGAAACGCTGCGCGTCGAAAAGCTCGTCGGCGAGATCGACAGCGCGCTCGATTTCGACCAGGTCCTCATGGTCGGCACCGGCGAAGGCATCAGCATCGGCGCCCCGCTCGTCGCCGGCGCCACGGTTGCCGCGAAGATCAAGTCGCATGGCCGTGGCGAGAAGATCCGCATCATCAAATTCCGCCGCCGCAAGCACCACATGAAGCAGCAGGGTCACCGGCAGCATTACACCGAGATCGAGATCACCGGCATCACCGGCGGCTCGAAGGCGGGCAAGGAGTAAGTCATGGCACACAAGAAAGCAGGCGGTTCAACCCGCAACGGTCGCGACTCCAACCCGAAGTACCTCGGCGTGAAGGTGTATGGCGGCCAGACCGTCAACGCCGGCAACATCATCCTGCGCCAGCGCGGCACCCAGTTCCATCCGGGCAGCGGCGTCGGCCTCGGCCGCGACCACACGATCTTCGCGATCGTCGATGGTGTCGTCCATTTCGCGGTCAAGGGCGCCAACCGCCGGCGCACGATCAGCGTCGTCCCGGCCCCGGCGACGAACTGACCGCAAATCGCCAGCGTCCGGACAGAGCCCCGCCCCGTGCGGGGCTTTTCATTGGACGGGAATCGGGAACAGGGAACGCGGATCAGGCAGGACACGAGCGCATTCCGGTGACTCCGGTTTCCTCGACCTGCTTGCCCGAAGCCACCGTTCTTGTACGCTTGGTCCCGGATTGGAACCGGAAATCGTGACCGTCGGGGCAGGGCGGGGGTCCACCGATTCGCCGCGCCATGCTTGCTCAGTCCCGGCTCCCCCGGTTGCCGACTCCCTGTTCCCCATTCCCGATTCCCGCACCCATGCAATTCGTCGACGAAGCCACGATTCGCGTCCATGCCGGCAACGGCGGCAACGGCTGCGTCAGTTTCCGCCGCGAGAAGTTCATCCCGTTCGGGGGTCCCGACGGCGGTGACGGCGCGGCGGGCGGCAGTGTCTGGCTCGTCGCCGACGAAGGCCTCAACACGCTCGTCGATTTCCGCCATCAGCGTACGTACCGCGCCGAACGCGGCGAGAACGGCATGGGCCGGCAGATGGCCGGCAAGAGTGGTGCGGACACGTTCATCCGCGTGCCGGTCGGCACCGTCGTCTCGAACGTCGACACCGACGAACAGATCGGCGACCTCGCCGAGCATGGCCAGCAACTGCTCGTCGCCCAGGGCGGGCGTGGCGGACAGGGCAACATCCATTTCAAGAGTTCGACCAATCGCGCCCCGCGCAAGGCGACCCAGGGCTCGCCCGGCGAGGAGCGCGAACTGCGGCTCGAGCTCAAGGTGCTGGCCGATGTCGGCATGCTCGGTTTTCCGAATGCCGGCAAGTCGACCTTCATCCGCGCAGTGTCGGCGGCGACGCCGAAGGTGGCTGACTATCCGTTCACGACGCTGCAGCCACATCTCGGCGTCGTTCGCATCGAGACCGACAAGAGCTTCGTCATTGCCGACATCCCGGGCCTGATCGAAGGCGCGGCCGAGGGCGCCGGACTCGGCATCCAGTTCCTCAAGCACGTCGCGCGCACGCGCCTGCTGCTGCACATGGTCGACATCGCGCCGCTCGACGGCGAAACCGACCCGGTCGAGCAGGTGCGCACGATCGAGCGCGAACTTGCGCGCTTCGATCCGCAGCTGCTCGAGCGCGAGCGCTGGCTCGTCTTCAACAAGCTCGACCTGATCGCACCCGACGAGCGCGAGAAGACCGCCAAGGCGCTCGTCAGGAAGCTCAAGTGGAAGCAGCCGTGGTACCTCGTCTCGGCGCTTGCGCGCGAGAACACATGGCCGATCTGCCTCGACATCCAGCGCTTCTTCGACGAGCGCAAGCGTGATGCGGCCGAGGCGGCGGCCGATGGACGCGCCGGATGAGTGCTGCCACCGGCACCTGCCTGGGCCGAGCGCAGGCAACAAAAAAGCCGGCTTGCGCCGGCTTTTTCGCGATTCGCGATGCTCGCGCGGTTACGGCCTCAGGCCAGTGCGCGGATGCTCGCGGTCAGGCGGCTCTTGTGGCGGGCGGCCTTGTTCTTGTGGATCAGGCCACGCGCGGCATACCGGTCAACGATCGGCTCGGCACTGCGCAGCGCGGTTTCGGCGCCGGCCTTGTCCTTGGCCTCGATGGCCTTGACCACTTTCTTGATCGCCGTGCGCACCATCGAACGGGCGCTGGCGTTGCGCTGGCGAGCCTTCTCGGACTGGCGCGCGCGCTTCTTCGCGGACTTGATGTTAGCCAAGGTCGAACTCCAAAAGACGGGGGGGTGGAAAAAGGCGTGAGAGTATGCCGACCCTGCCGCCCCGCGTCAATCGGGTAGCTGGCGTGAATCGTCGCGGCCTGCTCCGCTCGATGCTGACCTTCAGCGGCGGAACCTTCGTTTCACGCCTGCTCGGCCTCGTCCGCGAAATCGTCATCGCCGACCGTTTCGGTGCGACCGCCGCGACCGATGCGTTCCTGATCGCGTTCCGCATCCCGAACTTCATGCGCCGCCTGTTCGCCGAAGGCTCGTTCTCGATGGCCTTCGTGCCGGTCCTGACCGAGTACAAGGAGACGCGCAGCCACGAGGAGCTTCGCGAGTTGTTCGCGCGTACGGCCGGCACGCTCGGCGCGATCCTGCTCGTCGTCACCGCGCTCGGCGTCATCTTCGCCGAGGTGCTGGTCGGCGGCTTCGCGCCCGGCGCGCTCGACGAGCCCGCCAAGTTCGCGCTGACCACCGACCTGCTGCGCCTGACGTTCCCGTTCCTGCTGTTCGTGTCGCTGACGGCGCTGGCCGGAGCGGGGCTGAACAGCTTCAACCGGTTCGGGGTCGCCGCCCTGACCCCGGTCATCCTCAACCTGTGCATGATCGGCGCCGCGCTGTTCCTCGCCCCGCGCCTCGAGGTACCGATCATGGCGCTCGGCTGGGCCGTGCTCGCGGCGGGCATCCTGCAGTTGCTCGTGCAACTGCCGGCCCTGGCCCGGCTCGGACTGCTCGTGCTGCCGCGTTGGGGATGGCGCGATTCTGGCGTGCGCCGCGTACTCAAGCTCATGGTTCCGACCCTGTTCGGCTCGTCGGTCGCCCAGATCAACCTGCTGCTCGACACCGTGATCGCCTCGTTCCTGATCGTCGGTTCGCAGAGCTGGCTCGGCTACACCGACCGCCTGCTCGAGTTTCCGCTCGGCCTGTTCGGGGTCGCCCTCGGCACCGTGATCCTGCCGACCCTGTCGCGCCATCATGTCGGCGCCGATGCCGGCGGATTCTCGCGCGCGCTCGACTGGGGCATGCGCACGACCCTGCTCATCGCCGTGCCGGCCATGCTCGCCCTCGTCATCCTTGCCGAGCCGATCCTCGCGACGCTGTTCCAGCGCGGCAGGTTCACCGCCCACGACGTGCAGATGGCGGCGATGTCGCTGGCCGCGCTGAGCTTCGGATTGCCCGCCTTCACCCTCGTGAAGACGCTCGCGCCGGCCTTCTACTCGCGCCAGGACACGCGCACCCCGGTCCGTGCGGGCGTCATCGCGATGTTCGCGAGCATGCTGCTCAACTTCGTCTTCGTCGGGATCCTGTTCTGGCTGTGGCACGCACCGGCGCACCTGTCGATGCGCTGGACCGAAGCGCTCGCGAGCATCCCGGGCCTGCATGTCGGCCTCGCCTTGTCGAGCGCGTGCGCGAGCTATCTCAACGTGGCCCTGCTCTGGCACGCGTTGCGTCGCGATGGCGTCTACCTGCGCCAGCCCGGATGGGCTCGCCATCTCGTGCGCCTCGGTGTCGCCAGTGCGGCGATGGCTGCCGTGCTCGTCGGCGGACTCGTGGTCTGGAACGAGTGGACGGTCTGGCCCGAGGCGACCCGCATCCGGCGCCTGGCGATCCTCGTCGCGGCGGCCGGGACGACCTTCGTCGGCGTGCTGTTCGCGAGCGGTTTCCGGCTGCGCGACCTCAAGGGTCCGGCGCCGACGGCTTGACCCGGCAGCGCGTTGCGCGGATCGACGCGAGCGCGATGAGCCGGTGCTCGCGCAGCCATTGCGCTGCCGCATCGTTCCGGCCAGCCGCTATACTTCGTGCATGTTCCGACTCCATCGCGATGGCCACGGTGCCTGTCTGGCGCCGCAAGGCAGCGTTGTCTGCATTGGTGCGTTCGATGGCGTCCACCTCGGCCATCGTGCCTTGCTCGCGCGCGTGCGCGAGCGCGCCGATGCGCTCGGCATGTGC
This sequence comes from uncultured Dokdonella sp., assembly GCA_964587775.1. GTDB lineage: Bacteria > Pseudomonadota > Gammaproteobacteria > Xanthomonadales > Rhodanobacteraceae > Dokdonella. The sequence continues at coordinate 120,416 of CAZPLY010000006.1, read as the reverse complement.
GCGATCGCGATCAGCTTCGAACCGATTCCGCGCGAATTCTTCGCCCGCGGCACGCCGGTCGCGCGCCTCGACGACGCGCGCGGCAAGATCGGGCAGATCCGGTCGGCGGGGATCGACCGCCTCTTGCTGATGCGCTTCGATGCCGCGCTCGCGGCGATGCCGGCCGAGGCCTTCGTCGAACGGATCCTGGTCGCGCGCTGCGCGGCGCGCGAGGTCTGGGTCGGTCCCGATTTCCGCTTCGGCCATGCGCGTCGCGGTGACATCGGCGTGCTGCGTGCCTGCGGGGACCGGCACGGATTCAGCGCCGAGGTGTTCGCCGAGTTCGGCCTCGACGGCGAAAGCGTGCGCAGCAGCGTGATCCGGGAACATCTCGCGCTCGGGGATTTCGATGCGGCCGCACGCCTGCTCGGACGCCGCTTCATGATCGGCGGCCACGTCGTGCGCGGCCTCCAGCTCGGGCGCAAGCTCGGCTATCCGACTGCGAACATCCCGCTTGGTCGACGCACTTCGCCCGTGCTCGGCATCTTTGCTGTCCGCGTTCACGGGGTCGCCGCGCAGGCGCTGCCCGGCGTCGCGAGCCTCGGCGTGCGGCCGACGATCGACGGCACCGAGCCCCTGCTCGAGGCCCATCTGTTCGACTTCGACGGCGACTTCTACGGTCGTCGCATCAATGTCGAATTCGTCGCAAGATTGCGCGACGAGAAGAAATTCAGCGACCTCGACGCGATGGTCCGTCAGATCGACGACGACGCGGACAGGGCCCGTTCCATCCTCGGATTGCCGCAAGCGGTCAATGTCGGAGTCGTCGCGTGAGCAAGGATTACAAGAACACGATCAACCTGCCGAAGACCGACTTCGCGATGAAGGCCGATCTCCCCAGGCGCGAGCCGGCCATGCTCGCCGAGTGGTACGCGAACGACCTCTACGGCCGGATCCAGCGCGAAACCGCGCAGCGCCCGCACGCGTTCATCGTGCATGACGGCCCGCCGTACGCGAATGGCGTGATCCACATCGGCCATGCGGTCAACAAGGTGCTCAAGGACATCGTCGTCAAGTCGCGGCTGCTGGCCGGCTTCCGCTCGCCGTACGTGCCAGGCTGGGACTGTCACGGCCTGCCGATCGAGATCGCGGTCGAGAAGGAATTCGGCAAGGTCGGCCAGAAGGTCGACGCGGCGACGTTCCGGCAGAAGTGCCGCGAGTACGCCGCCAGGCAGATCGACCTGCAACGTGCCGATTTCAAGCGCCTCGGCGTGCTCGGCGACTGGGACAATCCGTATCGCACGATGGATGCGAAGTTCGAGGCCGACATGCTGCGGGCGCTCGCGCGCATCCATGCGAACGGGCATGTCACGCGCGGCTTCAAGCCGGTGCACTGGTGCTTCGATTGCGGCTCGGCGCTCGCCGAGGCCGAGATCGAGTATGCCGACAAGGTTTCGCCGGCGATCGACGTGGCCTACGACGCGATCGAGCCGGTCGCGTTCGCGGCGAAGTTCGGCACGTCGGTCGGCGATGACACGATCGTCGCCGTGCCGATCTGGACGACGACGCCGTGGACGCTGCCGGCCAGCCTCGCCGTGTCGCTCGGGCCCGAGCTCGACTACGTGCTCGTCGAAGGCCCGTCGCGCGATGGCCGGCGCGTGCTGCTCGTGATCGCCGAGGCGCTCGCCGCGACGGCGCTGGCCCGTTATGGCGTCGAGTCGGTCGTCGTGCATGGCCGGGCCAGCGGAAGTGCGCTCGAGAGTGCGGCACCCGGCGCGGCCGGCGGCCTTCGCCTGCGCCACCCGTTCCATCCCGGGCGTGAAATCCCGATCTTCGTCGGCGAGCATGTCACTGCCGAGGACGGCACCGGCGCGGTCCACACGGCGCCCGGGCATGGCGTCGAGGACTTCGCGGTCGGACGCAAGTACGGCCTCGTCGAACGCTGCGATGCCGCCGTCCTGAACCCGGTTGGCGGCAACGGCGTCTATCTCGCCGGCACGCCGCTCGTCGAGGGCCAGTTCATCTGGAAGGCCAACGACACGATCACCACGCTGCTGCGTGACAACGGCCATCTGCTCGCGCATGCGAAGTTCGAGCACAGCTACCCGCATTGCTGGCGGCACAAGACGCCGGTGGCGTTCCGGGCGACGCCACAGTGGTTCATCGGCATGGAGAAGGAAGGCCTGCGCGCGACCGCGTTGGCCGCGATCAGGGACGTGCGCTGGGTTCCGGCCTGGGGCGAGGAGCGCATCACCGGCATGATCGCCGGGCGGCCGGACTGGTGCATTTCGCGGCAGCGTACCTGGGGCGTGCCGATCGCGATGTTCGTCGACCGCCAGACGCAATTGCCGCATCCGGACAGCGTCGCCTTGTTCGAGCAGGTCGCCCGCCGCGTCGAGGTCGACGGAATCGACGCCTGGTCCAGGCTCGATCCGCGCGACCTGCTCGGCGAGGATGCCGCACGCTACGAGAAGGTCGACGATGTCCTCGACGTCTGGTTCGATTCGGGCACGACCCATTTCTGCGTGCTCGACCAGCGAGCCGAGCTCGCGCGCAAGCCGGGTGACCGCGTCATGTACCTCGAAGGATCGGACCAGCACCGCGGCTGGTTCCATTCCTCGCTGCTGACGTCCGCGGCGATGCACGCGCGGGCGCCGTACGACGAAGTCCTGACCCATGGCTTCGCGGTCGACCAGCACGGGCGCAAGATGTCGAAGTCGCTCGGCAACGTCGTCGCGCCGCAGAAGGTCGTCGATTCGCTCGGCGCCGACGTGCTGCGCATGTGGGTCGCCTCGACCGACTACCGCAACGAGATGACCGTTTCCGACGAGATCCTCAAGCGCGTCGCCGATTCCTACCGGCGCATCCGCAACACGGCGCGCTTCCTGCTCGGCAACCTCGACGGCTTCGATCCGGCCCGGCACCTGCTGCCGGTCGACCAATGCCTTCTGCTCGACCGGTGGGCCGTGCAGCAGGCGCATGACGTGCAGTCCGCCGTGATCGCCGCGTACGACTGTCACGATTACCCCGACATCGTCCAGCGCGTGCAGAACTTCTGCACGAACGAGATGGGATCGCTGTATCTCGACATCACGAAGGACCGCCTCTACACGATGCCGACCGACAGCCTCGGCCGGCGCAGCGCGCAGAGCGCGATGTTCCACATCCTCGACGCGCTCGTGCGCTGGCTCGCGCCGATCACGAGCTTCACGGCCGAGGAGATCTGGAGGCACATGCCGGGTCGGCGCGATGGCTCGGTGCTGTTCGAGACCTGGTACGACGGCCTCGTCGCGACCCAGTCATCGCCCGACCAGAGACGCTTCTGGGCCGACCTGCTGGCGATCCGCGGTGCCGTCTCGAAGGTCCTCGAAGGCATGCGTGCGGGCGGCGCCATCGGTGCCTCGCTGCAGGCCGAGGTGACCGTGCATGCCGATGCGGCGTTGCGCGCGCGCTGCGCGCAGGTCGCCGACGAACTGCGCTTCTTCTTCATCACCTCGGAACTGGCCTGGGCCGACCTGGCCGACAAGCCGGCCGCCGCGGTGCGCGGCGACGCCGAGGGCATTGAAGTGTGGATCGTGGCCCGGGCGAGCGAAGCCGCCAAGTGCGTGCGCTGCTGGCACTACCGCGCCGACGTCGGGACCCATCCCGACGATCCGGAACTGTGCGGTCGCTGCGTCGCGAACGTCGAAGGCGAGGGCGAAACGCGCCGGTGGTTCTGATCGCTGCAGTGAGTGGCGGTCGTGCGCCGGTGCGCGCGCGCTAGCGCACGGCGACCGGCTTCGTGGCAAGCGATGCCGACGGCGACAGGGTGATGCGGAAGCAGGCCCCGCCACCGGCCACCGGCACGTACTCGAGGGTGGCCTGGGTCGATTCGCACATCTGCTTGGCGAGGTACAGACCGAGCCCGGTGCCGTATTCGCTGGTGGTGAAGAACGGATCGAAGATCTGCGCGGCAACCTTGGCCGGGATGCCCGGGCCGCGATCGACCACTTCGAGCAGCGGCGGGCCCTTGTCGGTGGCGAGGCGGGCGACGACGACGACCCGCGCGGCCGCACCCGGTTCGCGGCCGTAGCGGATCGCGTTCTGGACAAGGTTCCAGACGACCTGCTGCAGGTGCTGTGGATCGACCATCGCCTCGACCCGGCGGTTCTGCGTGATCGCGCGCAGGTGATCCTGGCCGAGGTCGTTGCTCTGCTTGTAGTCCTCGACGAACGACAGCGCCCAGGCGTTGATGTCGATGCTCTCGGGTCGCGAGCGTTCGCGGCGCGACAACTGCAGGATGTTCTCGACGACTTCGTTGGCGCGCGTGCAGTGGTTGTTGACGATGTCGACGAGGCGGCGGTCCTCCTCGTGCAGGTTTTCCGATTCAGCCAGCAACTGCGCCGAGTAGCGGATCGCGGCGAGCGGATTGCGGATCTCGTGGGCGATCGAGGCCGACAGCCGGCCGAGCGAGCTCAGCGTCATCTCCTCGGCGCGGCGCGACAGCAACGACGTGTCGTCGAGGAAGATCAGCACGTGGGTGTCGTCGTTCGGCGCCATCCGCGAGAAGCGCGGGATCACCTCGGGGACGTCGGCGGCGAGCGCGATCGGGGTCTGGTCGACCCGTCCGGAATGACGCCAGTGGTACAGGCGGCGCGACAATTCCGGGGCAACCGCGCCGAGATCGCGCTGGTTCGGCGACGGGTTGCCGATCAGGTGCCAGGCCGACTCGTTGATGCGCAGGATCTTGTTCGCGTCGTCGACGAGGATCACGCCGGTCTTCATGCGCTGGATGATGAGGTCGTTGACCTGCTCGAGATTGAGCAGGTCGACGCCGCGCTGCTCGGCCAGCGCCTCGGTCTCGCGCATCTGCCGGCCGAGGTGCGCGCACAGGCCGGCGACCGCGAAATACGCCACCCCGAACAGCATTGCCTCGACCACGCTGCGATCGCTCACGACCGCGCCAGAGAGTGCGAACAGCGCCGGCGTGATGACGCCGAGCGCGGCCAGCGCGGCAAGCAGCATCGACTGGCGGAACGGCAGCAGCAGCGCACCGACGCCGACATTGACCATCAGCATGACCGGGATCGAGCTGTGGCCGCCGGTCAGGGCCAGCAGCACGGCCGACGCGGCGACGATGTCGATCGTCAGCGCGATGCCGATGCTCGTGGCGATGCGCCGGCGCATGCGGTCGGTCGAGAACAGCAGGATGATAGCGACCGCAAGATAGGCGAGGGCGACGACGCGTCCGAGCGTCGAGTGGCTCAGCTTGATCCAGTCGACCGCGAGCGAGCTGAATACGAGGGCGATGTAGACCACGGCTTCGAGCACGCGGTACAGATTGAAGAAATACAGTTCGCGCCGGGTGATGTCACCCGATGCATCGGTATTGCGCCGCCGCTGTTCGCCCAAGGCTCTTTCTCCCGTCGCCCGAGTATAGGTGCGGTGCCCGCAAAGCTACAGCGTCGAGCGGCATGCCGGGCCAGTGAAATTTCGTTGCACGCGCCGGCCCGCAGGAACAGACTTCGCCATCGGGTCCGCGCATCCGGGCGGACCGCGGCCAGCAGCAGGGGAGATGGAGATGCTGACGAAACGCAAGGGTTCGATGCTTTTCGTGCTGTTTGCATTCGCGGCCGAGGCGCTCGCCGCGCCGGCCCATTACCTCGTGTTCCGGCTCGACGCACGCGGTCAGGCCGAACCGGTGTTCCATGCGCAGGTCGACCTCGCCGACGACCCGAAGCCGCTGCTGGAGCCGTTGCGCGGCTCCGACAGCCAGACCGAACGCGTGGCCTGGCGGCCGATCCGCGACGGCGTGGCCGGCGCCACGCGCGAGGTCGAGGTGCCGCGTTTCGTGCGCGCGGAGTTCGCCCATGATGCGGAATCGGGACTCGGCGGCATCGACGCGCACCGGGTCGTCGACAGCGAGCGCGCGTTCGTCCTGCGCGTGCCGCTGGCCGAGGCCGATCGCATCGAACTGGCCACCGATGCCGGCATGCAGCAGTTCGATCTCGTTGCCCTCGCCGCCTCCGCGGCGAGCCTGCCGCTCGCCGCGGGCGTGCCGGGACCGGTCGCCCGCGGTGGCGAACGCGCGCCGAACTCGGGCAACCGCGTCGACATCCTCGTTCTCGGCGACGGCTACACGGCGGCCCAGACCGCCCTGTTCGATACGCATGCGGCCGCGTTGAAGACCGCGATGTTCAATGTCAGCCCGTATCGCGAGTACGACAATTTCGTCAACTGGCAGGCCGGATTCATCGCCTCGGCGCAATCGGGTGCCGACCATCCGCCGTACCAGGCCGGCTGCACGACGACCGCATGTTGTGCGGATACCGCGGCGCAAGGCGATCCGGCGGCAGCCGGCGCGGGCACCTTTGTCACGACCGCACTCGACGGGCGCTTTTGCACGAACCAGATCCATCGCCTGCTGACCGTGAGCAGTTCGAAGGTGTTCGCCGCGGCCGCCGCGTTTCCGGACTGGGACAAGATCCTCGTCACGGTCAACGATCCGGTGTACGGCGGAGCCGGCGGCTCGTTCGCGGTCACCTCGGCGGCGGCCCAGGCCGCGCTGATCGTCATCCACGAGTATGGCCACAGCTTCCACAAGCTCGCCGACGAGTACCAGTCGCCGTACCCCGGTTTCCCGGCCTGCAGCGACCTCGGCGGTGGACCTGCATGCGAGGCGAACGTGACCAACCAGGTCGATCCGACCCTCGTCAAATGGCGCAGCTGGTTCACCCCGGGCATCGCGATCCCGACCCCCACCGGTACGCCGGGCCTCGGCCTCTTCGAAGGCGCCCGCTACCTCAACACCGGCATGTACCGGCCGGTCAACAACAGCTGCCTCATGCGCTCGCTGTCGACGACCTTCTGCGCGGTATGCCGGCAGGAATACGTCAAGATGCTCTACCGCGGCGGATTCGGCACGCCGGCGGGTGGCATCGACCTGATCGAGCCGGGCAGCCAGCGTCCGGCCAATGCGGCACCGGTCGCGGTCGCGACCGGTACTTCGCGCACGTTCGCGGCGACCCTTCTGCGGCCGACGATCGGCAACGTCGGCGTGCAGTGGTATCTCGATGGCGTCGCCGTGCCCGGCGCGAACAGCGAGACGATCGCGTTCACGCCGCCGGGGCCGACGCCGGCCATCCGCACCCTCGAACTGCGCGTGCTCGACCAGACTGCCTTCGTCGATGCGACGATGGCCGACGGCCTGCTCGTGCATTCGCGCAGCTGGACGATCGAGGTCGGCAACGACCGCCTGTTCGCCGACGGTTTCGAGTAGCGGCGCGGCGGCGCGCCACCGGCTGACGGTCCGCGCCGGGCGCCGGGGCCGCGGCAGCATGCCGCCGGGCGGTTTTTGCTTCGCAGCATCGTTTCCGCCAAAATGTCCGGCGAACTTTCGCGGCCCGATCGTCTTTCGGACTCTCCCGCTCAATCCCGGCCTGTGTCCGCGTCGTTCCGGCGCGCACGCGGCCTGCGCATTCTCGACCAAGGTGCATGCATGAACTTCCACGAGTATCAGGCCAAGGAACTGTTCGCCGAATACGGCATCCCGGTGCCGGCCGGCAAGATCGCGAGGACGGCCGAAGAAGCGGTCGCGGCGGCGCGCGCGCTCGGCGACGGGCCGTGGATGGTCAAGGCGCAGATCCATGCCGGCGGCCGCGGCAAGGCCGGTGGCGTCAAGTTCTGCAAGACCGTCGATGACGTCAAGGCCGCCGCAGCCGGCATGCTCGGCACGAACATGGAGACCTACCAGTCGGCCGGCCGCGCCTTGCCGGTCAACATCGTCCTCGTGACCGACGCCGGCGACATCGTCAGCGAGCTCTACATGTCGATCCTCGTCGATCGCGCGAGCCGGACCGTGTCGTTCATCGCCTCGGCGAGCGGCGGCGTCGACATCGAGCAGGTCGCCCGCGACAACCCCGAGAACATCCACACGATCGAAGTCGACTTCGTCGAAGGGCTGCAGCCGTACCAGGCGCGCCGGCTCGCGTTCGACATGGGCCTCAACGTGAAACAGGCCGGCCAGCTGACGAAGATCATGCTCGGCCTGTACAAGCTGTTTAACGAAAAGGATCTCGCCCTCGTCGAACTGAATCCGCTCGCGATCGTCGCCGGTGGCGACCTCATCGCGCTCGACGGCAAGATCAACTCCGACGACAACGCCGAGTTCCGTCACCCGAAGCTCGCCGCGATGCGCGACGAATCGCAGGAAGACGCGGCCGAGGCTGAAGCGGTGCGCAACAACCTCAATTACGTGACGATGGACGGCAACATCGGCTGCATGGTCAACGGCGCCGGCCTCGCGATGGCGACGATGGACGTCATCAAGCTGGCTGGAGCCGAACCGGCGAACTTCCTCGACGTCGGTGGTGGCGCGACCAAGGAACGCGTCACCGAGGCGTTCAAGCTGATCCTTTCCTCGGACAAGGTCGAGGCGATCCTCGTCAACATCTTCGGCGGCATCGTGCGCTGCGACCTGATTGCCGAAGGCATCATCGCCGCGGTCAAGGAAGTCGGCCTGACGATTCCGGTGATCGCGCGCCTCGAAGGCACGAATGTCGAAAAGGGCCGCGAACTGCTGAGCAATTCCGGGCTCAAGATCACCCCGGCGATCGACCTCAACGACGCTGCCCAGAAGGCCGTCGCCGCCGTCAAGGCCGCCTGACCCGCTGCCGCGCACCCTTTCCGGCCGCAGGGCCGAACCCGCGCACGCGGGCGTACGATTTTCGAGGAATGCATTCATGAGTGTCCTGATCAACAAGAACACGAAGGTCATCACCCAGGGCTTCACCGGCCAGCAGGGCACGTTCCATTCCGTGCAGGCGCTCGAGTACGGCACGCGCCTCGTCGGCGGCGTGACCCCGGGCAAGGGCGGCACGACCCACATCGAATTGCCGGTGTTCAACACGGTGTCCGATGCCGTCGACGAAACCGGCGCCGACGCCTCGATGATCTTCGTGCCGCCGCCGTATGCGGCCGACGCGATCCTCGAAGCGGCCGATGCCGGCATCAAGGTCATCGTCGCGATCACCGAGGGCATCCCGGTGCTCGACATGCTGCGCGTCAAGAACGTGCTGAAGGGCTATCCCGACACGGTGCTGGTCGGCCCGAACTGCCCCGGTGTCATCACGCCCGGCGAATGCAAGATCGGCATCATGCCGGGCCATATCCACAAGCCCGGCAAGGTCGGCATCGTCTCGCGTTCGGGCACGCTGACCTATGAAGCGGTGTTCCAGACGACGAATGTCGGACTCGGCCAGTCGACCTGCATCGGCATCGGCGGCGATCCGATCAACGGCCTCAACTTCATCGACTGCCTGCGCCTGTTCCAGGACGACGCGCAGACCGAAGGCATCATCATGGTCGGCGAGATCGGCGGCAGCGCCGAAGAGGAAGCGGCCGAATTCATCAGCGAATACGTGACCAAGCCGGTCGTCGCGTTCATCGCCGGCGCCTCGGCTCCGGCCGGCAAGCGCATGGGCCACGCCGGCGCGATCATCTCGGGCGGCAAGGGCACGGCGGCAGCGAAGTTCGAGGCTCTCGAAAAAGCCGGAGTGACGACCGTGAAGTCACCGGCGGACCTCGGCAAGACCCTCGCCGCACGCATGCGCGGCTGAGCTGCCGCTTCCTGCGGGCGGTCACCCCGCCCGAACGAGGGCGACCAACCGCGTCGATTGTGACGCGCGCGGTCGCGGGCCCCGACCGGCGCCGCCGCGACGATGCTGCGGGGATGCATGCGCGGCCGCGCCGCGCATGAATGCCGGGATACCGGGCGACGCACGATGATGCGGTGACCCCGGCCTGCATGCGGTTCCGGTCGCGCGCTGGGCTATCCTGCGCGCACGAACGCGTTGCCGGCGGTGTCGCTCCGGCATCGCGTTTCCGAATCCCGCAGCGACAGGTTGCGCATGGCCCCGACCGAGACCAACGAATCAGGCGAAGCTGCGGAACCGCGTGGTGCGCTGCCGCGCATCGCCGGCTATCGGGTGATGCGCCGGCTCGGCCTCGGCGGCATGGCGATGGTCTACCTGGCCGTGCAGAAATCGCTCGACCGCGAAGTCGCGATCAAGGTCATGCGCCCGGCGCGCCAGCTCGACGAGGCGCAGTCCGTGCGTTTCGAGCACGAGGCGCGGATCATCGCCAAGCTCGAACATCCCGGCATCGTCGTCATCCACGAGGTCGGACGCACGCTCGACGGCGACCTCTATTACGTCATGCCGTACCTCGCCCGCGGCGACCTCAGCGCGCGTGACTATCGCGACGACGAGGAAGGCCTCGTTGCGCTGCTGCGCGTGCTGCTCGATGCGCTCGGGTATGCGCACGCGCGCGGCATCGTGCACCGCGACGTCAAGGCCGAGAACGTCCTGTTCGACAATGCCGACCGTCCGCAGCTCGCCGACTTCGGCATCGCGCTCGCCAGCAGCGCGGGCGACATGCGCGTGACCGGCGACGGCCTCGTCATCGGCAGCAGTGCGCAGATGAGCCCGGAGCAATCGCGCGCCGACACGATCGACGGCCGCGCCGACCTGTACAGCCTCGGCGTGCTCGCGTTCGAGTTGCTGACCGGAGACCTGCCGTACGACGCGACCGACACGCTCGCGCTCGCGCTCAAGCACGCGAACGACCCGATTCCGCGCTTGCCGGCCAACAAGGCCCATTGGCAGTGGTTCATCGACAAGGCAATGGCCAAGCGGCCCGAGCATCGCTTCCGCAACGCGCAGGCGATGCAGCGTGCGCTCGAGCCGATCGCCCGCCACTTGCGCCGGCGCAAGGGGCTCGTCGGTCGGGTCCGGATGATCCTGACGACGAGTCCCGCGCTGCTGGTCGCCGTCGGTGCGCTGATTTCGCTGTCATTGCTGAGCCTCTTGCTTGCCTGGCGTCCCGCCACGGTCCCGGCGGTCGCGGCACCGGTCGAACCGGCGCCGGCCGAAGCGCAGGCATCGGTCGACCTCGAAGCGACCGCGACGGCCTTGCGCCTCGCCCGCGCGCGCGCCCAACTTGCCGCCGGCGACCTGCTCGCGCCGCCCGCGGCGAACGCCGCCGAGAGCTTCCTCGAGGTGATCGCCCATGATGCGGCGAACACCGATGCGCGCGCCGGCCTCGCCGATGTGTTCGCGGCCGCGCGGCCGGCCCTGCTCGACGCCGCGCGCGATGGCCAGCGCGATGCGTTCGATGCCCAATATGCCCTGCTCGAGCAGACCGCGACGCAAGCCGGCATGCGCGACGATCCGGCGTTCGCCGAGCTGCGCGCGGCGGCTGCCGAGGTCGCCGTCGAGCACGCGCGCCGTCGCATCGCACGGCACGAGCGCGATGCCGCGCTCGAATGGCTCGAACTCGCCGCTGCGCTCGGTTCGGTCGGCGAGCCGTGGGCGGGACTGCACGTGACCGCGGCGGCACTCGTGCCGGCCGGGGCCACGATCGAGGACCGCGGCGGTCCGCGGATGCAGGTCGTGCCGCCGCGTCTCGGCCGCTCGGAAATCCCGAAAGCGCTGCTGTTCATGCGCGAGGAAGTCAGTCGCGGCGATTACGCGCGCTTCGTCGAGCAGACCGGACACGCATCCACGCGCTGCCGCAACCGGCTTTCGCCGTTGCGCCTGTTCGACCGCCGCGACTGGCGCGACCCGGGCTTCAGCCAATCGGCCGACGATCCCGTCGTCTGCGTCAGCATCGACGACGCGCGCGCCTACGCGGACTGGCTTGGCACGCGCAGCGGCCAGCGCTACCGCTTGCCGACGCGCGCGGAATGGCGCCATGCCGCGCAGGCGCCGGCAGCGCGTTCGCTGTCCTGCCGGCACGGCAACGTGCTCGATCGCAGCGCGAACGCGAGCGCCTCGGGTGCCCGCCACACCTGCAGCGATGGTTATGCGTTCACCGCGCCGGGCGGACGCTTCCCGGCCAACCTGATCGGCATCCATGACCTGCTCGGCAACGCCAGCGAATGGACGCTCGACTGCGGTACGACGTCGGGCGGCCGCTGCACGCAGCATGTCGTGGTCGGCCTGTCCTGGCGCGACGGCGCCGACGAGCGCTCGAACGGCGAGCGCACGCTCGACGGCGATCGCGGCTGGGACGACGTCGGCTTCCGTCTCGTTCGGGAAATGTGAATCCGAGTAGCGTTCGAACAGGCCGCGATCGTCGATGCGGCATACTGCGCGCGCGCCAGCCTCGTTGCGACGCGTGATGCGCGGCGCGCGAGCCGGGATCCTGCAACCATCGATTGCCGTCGAGGATTGATCCGCCCATGTCGACCCTGCGCCTTGCGCTCGCCCAGTTCGATTTCCCGGTCGGTGCGGTTGCCGGCAACAGCGAGCGCATCATCGCGCTGATCGCCGAGGCGCGTGATCGGCACGGGGCGGATCTCGTCGTGTTTCCCGAACTCGCGGTCAGCGGCTATCCGCCCGAGGACCTGTTGCTGCGCCCTGCGTTTCTCGCCGAATGCAGCGTCGCGATCGAGCGCATCGCGAGCGCCTGCACCGGCATCGCCGCGGTCGTCGGCTGGCCGCAGAGCGCAGGTTCGATCGTCTACAACGCGGCCAGTGTCCTGCGCGACGGGCGCATCGAGACGACGTATCGCAAGCGCGAGTTGCCGAACTATGCGGTGTTCGACGAGCGCCGCTACTTCGAGGTCGATCCCGATGGCGGTCCCTGCGTGATCGACGTGCGCGGCGTGCCGGTCGGCATCGTGATCTGCGAGGATCTCTGGTACGCCGAGCCGCTCGCGTCGAGTGTCGCGGCCGGAGCCGAAGTCGTGGTCGTGCCGAACGCATCGCCGTTCGAGCGCGACAAGCACGCGCAGCGCGACGCGCTGCTTGCGACGCGCGTTGCCGAAACCGGCGCCGCGCTCGCCTACCTCAACCTCGTCGGCGGCCAGGACTCGGTCGTGTTCGATGGCGCTTCGGTCCTCGCCGATGGCGATGGCCACGTCCATCCGGCGGCGCCCGCCTTCGAGGACCGCTGGCTGCTCGCCGACTACGACCGCGCATCGCGCACGTTCGAGCCGATCGGCTGGCCCACCGAAACCGACGAGAGCCGCGAAGCGCTGGTCTGGCGCGCGCTCGTGCGCGGCACGCGCGACTACTGCGTGAAGAACGGCTTCAAGCGCATCTGGGTCGGCTTGTCGGGCGGCATCGATTCGGCGCTCGTGCTTGCGGTCGCGGTCGATGCGCTCGGCGCCGAAAGCGTCACGGCCGTGCGCCTGCCTTCGCGCTACACCTCGACGCAGAGCAACGACCTCGCCGCCGAGCAGGCGCGCGCACAGGGCGTGCGGATCGAAACCGTTCCGATCGCGGCGCCGTTCGACGGTTTCCTCGACGCGCTCGCATCGCTGTTCGCCGGTCTCGCGCCCGACACGGCCGAGGAGAACCTGCAATCGCGCTGCCGCGGTGCGCTGCTGATGGGCCTTTCGAACAAGTTCGGCGGCCTGCTGCTGACGACCGGCAACAAGAGCGAATACGCGGTCGGTTACGCGACGATCTACGGCGACATGTGCGGCGGCTATGCGCCGATCAAGGACCTGTACAAGACCGAGGTCTACGCGCTCGCGCGCTGGCGCAACACGATCGGCGGCTCGCCGGTCATCCCGCAGCGCGTGATCGAGCGCGCGCCTTCGGCGGAACTGCGCGACAACCAGACCGACCAGGATTCGCTGCCGCCGTACGAGGTGCTCGACGCGATCCTCGCGCGCACGATCGACCAGGAACAGTCACGCGAGGAAATCGTCGCCGCCGGGTTCGAGGCCGCCGTCGTCGAGCGCGTGCTGCAACTCGTGCGCATCAGCGAATGGAAGCGCCACCAGTCCGCGCCCGGACCGAAAGTCTCGCGCCGCGCATTCGGGCGCGAACGGCGCTATCCGATCACGTCGGGGTGGCGGTGAGGGGCGGGGAACCGCAATCCGGGATTGGAGAAAGCGGCAGCGTGGGCAGGGAACGCTCGAGGCGCGCGAAAGCCTCGTCGATCCCCGGTTCCCGAGCCGTCAGTCGCGCGAAGCCGGCTTCGCGCCGCGGTTGCTGAGCGGGATCAGCTTCCACCAGTTCGAGCGCCAGACGGGCCAGCCGCCGGCCAGCGACGGGTGGTCGGGGAAGTTCATCTGGAGGACGCGCGCGGCGTCGTCGGACAGCTTGTCCTGGCCCAGTTCGTGGTAGCTCTTCACGAGCACGGCAAGCGCGTCGCCGACCTGCGGCGAGCGGTCATAGGTTTCGAGGACGGTCTTGGCGCGGTTCGAGGCGGCGACGTGGGCGCCGCGGCGCAGGTAATACAGGGCGACGTTGATTTCGTACTGGGCCATGCTGTTGCGCAGGTGGATCATGCGCTGGATCGAATCGTCGGCGTAGCGGCTGTCGGGGTAGCGCTTGACGAGCGCCGAGAAATCGTCGAACGCCTGGCGCACGAAGGCCTGGTCGCGCTGGGTCATGTCGAGGCCGACGTAGCGTTCGAGCAGGCCTTCCTCGCGGTCGAAATTGATCAGGCCGCGCAGGTAGTAGGCGTAGTCGGTGTGCTTGTGTGCCGGGTAGGTCTTGATGAAGCGGTTGATCGTCGAATACGCGTCATCGGGCTTGTTCATCTTGTACTGCGCGTACGCCTGGTCGATCTGCGCCTGCTCGGTGTACGGCCCGAACGGGAAGCGCGCGATCAGGCGCGCGAACGTGCGCACCGCGACGTCGTAATTGCCCTTCTCGTTGGCGCGCTTGCCTTCGTCGTAAAGCGCCTCGACGCCGAGGGTCTCGAGCGGATCGGCCTTCTTCTTGCCGAACAGGGAACAACCGGCGAGGGCGATGACCAGCGCGATCAGCAGCAGCCGGGATACGGTGCGGAGCAAGGGCGAAACTCGCATGCGAAGGGGGGCTCTGCGATGATGGCAAGAGCGCGATCATACCCCGAACCCGGTGCAGGCCGGAATCAGGCCCGTGACGCACGTTTTTTTCACTTTCCGGATGCGTGCCATCGAATCGAGACTCACAGCGACGATCCCGCCAGAATCGGCCGGTCGCCGTTTCGACCAGGCCTTGGCCGACCTGTTTCCCGACTACTCGCGTTCGCGCCTCAGCGCGTGGATCAAGGCCGGCGCGGCCCTCCTCGACGGCGCCGAAGTCGCGCCGCGGCAACTCGTGCACGGGGGCGAGCAGGTCGAACTCTGCGTGCGCATGCAACGCGAGGTCGGCGCCGCGCCCGAGGCGATCGATCTCGACGTGCGCTACGAGGACGAGGACCTGTTCGTCATCAACAAGCCACCCGGCCTGATCGTGCATCCGGGCGCCGGCAATCCCGACGGAACGCTGCAAAATGCATTGCTGCATCGCGATCCGAAGCTGGCCGAAATCCCGCGTGCGGGCCTCGTCCACCGGCTCGACAAGGACACGTCGGGCCTCATGGTCGTCGCGCGCACGCTGCGCGCGCACACGACCCTCGTCGAGCAGCTGTCCCAGCGCTCGATGCACCGCCAGTACGAGGCGATCGTCTACGGCGCGATGATCGCCGGCGGCAAGGTCGACCAGCCGATCGGCCGCCATCCGGTCGATCGCCTGCGCCAGGCCGTGCGCGAGGACGGCCGCGAAGCGGTGACCCACTACCGTGTGCGCGAACGCTTCCGCGCATTGACTCGCATCGAGTGCCGGCTCGAAACAGGACGCACGCACCAGATCCGCGTGCACATGGCGCATGTAAGGCATCCGATCGTCGGTGACGCGAGTTACGGCAACCTGCGCCTGCCCAAGGGCGCGACCGCCGAACTCGCCGAAGCGCTGCGCGGGTTCCGGCGCCAGGCCTTGCATGCCGAGCGCCTCGAGTTCGCCCATCCGGCCGATGGTCGCGCGATCGTCGTCGAGGCGCAGCGGCCCGCCGACATGGAGGCGCTGCTCGACGCACTGCGAGCCGACGCCAGGGCCGGCGCCGACGCATCGTGAGTGCGGGCTGGTTCGTCCCTGACTGGCCGTTGCCGGCGCGCGTCCACGCACGCGTGACGACGCGCATCGGCACGGGCGCATCGCTGCCGCCATTCGATCGCTGCAACCTCGGCAGCCGCTGCGGCGACGACCCGGTGGCGGTCGCGCACAATCGCGCCGACCTCGTCCGCGAGCTCGGCCTGCCGTCCACGCCGCACTGGCTGCACCAGGTGCATGGCGCCGCCGTGTTCGATGCCGATCGCGTCGGCCTGGCCGAGGGCGAACCCGAGGCGGATGCCGCGGTCAGCCGCACGGCCGGCAGCGTCCTCGTCGTCCTGACCGCCGATTGCCTGCCGGTGCTGCTCTGCCGCGGCGACGGTTCCGCTGTCGCGGTGGCGCATGCGGGCTGGCGCGGCCTGGCCGCCGGTGTCATCGAGGCGGCCTGCGCCGCACTGGCGCCGGCCGGAGAGTCGCTGCGTGCCTGGCTCGGCCCGGCGATCGGGGCGGCCTCATACGAGATCGGCGAGGAGGTGCGTGCCGCGTTCGTCGAGCGCGATGCCGGTGCCGCCTGTGCCTTCGTGGCGACGCGACCGGGCCACTGGACTTGCGACCTCGCCGCGCTCGCCCGCCGCCGGCTCGGCGCGATCGGCGTGCGCGACGTGCACGGCGGCGGCTCCGACACGCGCCGCGATGCACGCTTCTATTCGTACCGGCGCGATCGCCGCACCGGTCGTTTCGCAAGCCTGATCTGGCGCGATTGAAGCGCCGCGCCTTGGATCGCGGCGATGCAATCGTGCGGCGCGATGAATGCTTCCGGTAAGGTTTGTCGCGGCCGGGGCCGCTCCTACGACAGCGCGGAAATGCCGTACAGGTCATCGAATTCCGCGCGGTGTTTCGCGGCGACGCAATCGTGCGGCGCGATCAATGCTTCCGGTAAGGTTTGTCGCGGCCTCGGCCGCTCCTGCGACAGTGCGGTAACGGCACCCCCGGGCGGCCCTTCGACCGCGTCGACGAGTTCAACGTCGTAACGCGATTGGTCGCGGCCGGGGCCGCTCCTGCGACAACGCGGAAACGCGCCACCGGATCGGCGCCGCATTCCGGCAGGAGCGGCCCGGCGCGCGATTCAATCTGGCGCGTTGCGACCGCGCGGAGCGATCCAATCCTGCGATGTCCGGTCGCTGTCGGGGCAGATGCTGCGCCGCTCAGCAGCCATCGAGCTTGGCGAGGAAGGCGTTGCGCCAGGCGTCGATGTCGTGCGTCTCGATCTGATCCATCATCGCGCGCCAGCGCTCGCGCCGTTCCGCGAGCGGCATTGCCAGCGCGACTTCGATCGCCTCGGCCGTATCGTCCGGATCGAACGGATTGACGAGCAGCGCCTGCCCGAGTTCCATCGCCGCGCCGGCGAAGCGCGACAGCACGAGCACGCCGGGATCCTCGGCCGGCTGGGCGGCGATGAATTCCTTCGCGACGAGGTTCATGCCGTCCCGCAGCGGCGTGACGAGGCCGATCTGGGCGACGCGGTAATAGCCGGTCAGGGTGGCATGGTGGAAGCTGCGGTTGATGTAGCGGATCGGCACCCAATCCGGTTCGGCGTAGCGGCCATTGATCGCGCCGGCCAGTTGCTCGAGTCGGCTGCGCAGTTCGCGGTACTCGGGGACGTCCTCGCGCGAGAGCGGGGCGATCTGCATCATCGACACGCGGCTGCGCCATTCGGCGTGCGCGTCGAGGAAGCGGCCGAACGCCTCGAAGCGCGCCGGCAGGCCTTTCGAATAGTCGAGGCGATCGACGCCGATCGCGAGCGCGCGGCCCTGCAGGCTCGTCACGAGACCGCGTGTCGCGGTGCTCGTCGCCGCGGTCTTGGCCTGGCGTGCGATGCGGCGCGTGTCGATGCTGATCGGGAACACGCCGACGCGGAAGCGCCGCCCGTTCGCATCGACGATCACGTCGTCGGCGACCGCCGCGTGCATCTCGCTGGCGAAATACGCGCGCACCGCGCGCAGGTCGGCTTCGGTCTGCACGCCGATGAGATCGTAGGCGGCGAGCGACTCGAACAACTCGCGATGGCCCGGCAAGGTCGCCAGCAGTTCGGGCGGCGGCAACGGGATGTGCAGGAAGAATCCGATCCGCGCGCCGACCCCGAGCGCGCGCAGTTTGCGGGCCAGCGGAATCAGGTGGTAATCGTGGACCCAGATCGTGTCGTCCTCGCGCAGCAGCGGTGCGAGCTGCGAGGCGAACTGGCGGTTGACGCGCAGGTAGGCGACAAAGTCCTCGCGATGGTATTCGAGCAGGCCTGGCCGATAGTGCAGCAACGGCCACAGCGTACGGTTCGCGAAGCCGAGGTAATAGCCTGCATGGTCGGCGCGCTGCAGGTCGACGACGGCGTATTCGATGTCGCCCTCGCGGTCGACGCGCGGTGCGCCGGCCGGATCGGCGGTGACGCGCCCGCTCCAGCCGAACCACAGGCCGCCGCGCTCGGCGAGGGCGGCATGCATCGCCGACGCGAGACCGCCCGCCCGCACTTCCTTCGGCAGCGCGACCCGGTTCGAGACGACGACGAGGCGACTCATCGGCGCGTGGCCGCCAGTCGGTGCGCGGCCCGACTCATGCGAGGCTCTCCCAGCTGCGCGAGAGTCGCATCGCCGAGTTGACCAGGCCGACCATCGAATAGGTCTGCGGGAAGTTGCCCCACAGCTCGCCGCTTTCTGGCGCGATGTCCTCGGACAGCAGGCCGAGCGCATTGCGCTGCTCGAGCAGTTGTTCGAACAGTCGGCGCGCCTCGTCGACGCGCCCGATCGCGGCGAGCGCATCGACGTACCAGAAACTGCAGATCGTGAAACCGGTTTCCGGCGTGCCGAAATCATCGGGCGCGATGTAGCGGAACACGTGGTGGCCGCGGGCGAGATCGCGGCCGATCGCCTCGACGGTCGTCACATAGCGCAGGTCGGATGGATCGACGAAACCGAGCTCGGCGATCAGGAGCAGGCTTGCGTCGAGGCCGGAGCCGTCAAAGGTGTCGACGAAATGGCCGTGTTCGGGATGCACGGCGCGGGCGAGGATGTTCTCGCGCATCGTGTCGGCGCGTTCGCGCCAGTGGGCCTCGCGCTCGCCGAGGCCGAGATGGCCGGCGATGCGCGCGAGGCGGTCGCAGCCGGCCCAGCACATGACGCTCGAGTAGGTGTGCACCGAGGCGCGGCCGCGGAACTCCCAGAGGCCCGCGTCGGGTTGGTCATACAACCGCCAGGCCGCCTCGCCGGATGGTTCGAGGCGCGCGAACGCGGATGCATCGCCGGTCGTCAGCAGGCGCCGGTCGAAGAACAACTGGGCGGCGGCGAGGACGACGCCGCCGTGAACGTCGTGCTGGACCTGGCGCCAGGCATCGTTGCCGACGCGCACGGGCCCCATGCCGCGATAGCCGGCGAGCTCGGGTGCCTCGCGCTCGTGCAGCTCGCTTTCGAAGTGGATGCCGTAGACCGGACCGAGGTCGCCTTCGGGGGCGGCGAGGTTGAACAGGTAACGCAGGTACTCCTCCATGCTGCGTGTCGCGCCGAGCCGGTTCAGCGCGCGCACGACGAAGGCGGCGTCGCGCAGCCAGCAATAGCGGTAGTCCCAGTTGCGCCGCGTGTGCGGCGCTTCCGGGATCGAGGTCGTCATCGCGGCGACGATCGCGCCGGTGCCTTCGTACTGGCAGAGTTTCAGCGTGATCGCGGCGCGGATCACCGCGTCCTGCCACTCGGCAGGGATCGACAGGAATCGCACCCATTCGTGCCAGTAGTCGAGGGTCGCCTCGTGGGCCTCGTGCGCATGCCGCGACGGGGAATCGCCGAGCGTTTCGTCGCTGCCGAGAATGATGTGGATCTCGTGGTCGAGGTAGAACGGCAGTTCGTCGAGCAGCATCGGCAGCGGCGCGTCGGTGGTTGCGCGCAGGACGAGGCCGTCGAGCAGGTAGCGCACGTGGTTCGAACCGAACGTGCGTTCGGCGCACCGCGTGCCGTAGCCGGCCATCGGGCGCAGGCGCAGGCGGATGCGCGGGGCGCCGGCAAGGGGCCGGATGCGACGGATGAAACCCATCGGATGATAGAGGCGACCGTGCTGCTTGTAGCGCGGCGCGAAGTCGGTGATCTCGATCGCGCTGCCGTCGGTCGCTTCGAGGCGGGTGACGAGGATCGCGCTGTTGTGCGTGTAGTGCTGTGACGAGGTGGCTTGGCCCTCGAGGACGACCTCGAAGAAGCCACCCTCGGTCTTCGGCGCGAGCAGGTCGCAGAAGGCGGGATCGCCGTCGAAGGTCGGCAGGCAACTCCAGACCACGCGTGCATCGCGATCGAGCAGGGCACAGACCGTACCGTTGCCGATGACGCCGAGTTCGAGGGTGGGCGCAGTCGTTGCCATCGTGGTGGTTTTCCTCAGCGGTGGTCGAGTGCATCCGCCGACACCGCAAGCCAATGGCGCACGGCGGCCGGATCGGGAAATGCATGGCGTGCCGAAGTCGGTCGGCGCGGCCCGACGATCACGCTGGTGCCTTCGCGTGCATTGACCACCGCGAAGGCGTGTTCGTCGGTCAGGTCGTCGCCAACCATCCACGCCTGGCGACCGGCGAACGGCGAGGTTTCGAGCAAGGCCGCAATGGCGGTCCCCTTGTCGCTGCCGCTCGCGCGCAGCTCGATCACGTGGTTTCCATGTTGCAGGGCAAAACCTGA
Organism: uncultured Dokdonella sp.; assembly: GCA_964587775.1. GTDB lineage: Bacteria > Pseudomonadota > Gammaproteobacteria > Xanthomonadales > Rhodanobacteraceae > Dokdonella. Next base: position 99,886 of record CAZPLY010000006.1, on the reverse strand, counting down.
ACCAGCGATGCGCAACAGCTCGGCGGCGAGTTCGCTGATCGTCGCGGCGGCCTGCGGAGCAAGCCGATAGTGCAACGCGATCGCGTCGCCCTTGTCCTCGACGAGCACGCCGGCGAGATGTCTCGTCTGCTCCTGCGCATGCTGGCGCGCGCGGGCGAGCAAGGTGTGCGCGACCGGCGCGCGTTCGATCCTGCCGCGCGCGTCGCGCAGTTCGGCGCCGTGCATGCCGGCGGCGGCGATGTCCGGCAGCCGGGCAAGCGCGTCGATCTGGTCCAGCGGTCGGCCACTGACGATCGCGAGGGCACCGTCGAGTGCGTGCTGCAGGCGCCCGATCGCCTCGCGCAGGCCCGATTCGACGACGACTGCATCGGGACGCGCGGCGAAATCGAGCAGGGTGCCATCGAGATCGAGGAACAATGCGGCGCGCGCGGGCAGCACGGGCGGCGGGTCGAGTGCGGCGGGAATGCGGGGGCTGTTCATGGCGGGAATCGAAGGGCGCGCCGAAGCGAACGCGGCTGGCCCGTCGCCCGATTGTGCCGCACGGCGGCGCGATGACCAAATCCGACGCCGACAACTGTGACCTCGCGCAAGGCCCGGGTGGTCGCGGCGCGCTACCGTGGAATTCGTCATCGGGCAGGGGGAAACGCGATGCGCACGATCTTCGGCATGGTCCTGGGGACGGCACTCGCCGGCAGCGCGGTCGCGGCCGAGGTGACCGTCAAGAATGATTCGCTGACGAATTTTTCGAGCGCGGTCGTCCAGGCCGGCTTCGTCGCCGGCGAGAGTGCGGCGAGCTGGTTGACCTCGCCGTGCGCCGGCACGATCGTCGCCGCGCAGGTGTTCTGGAGTTCGGGTGGCGGCAATACCGGCCAGGTTCTCGGCGGCTGGATCGAGATCTACCGCGCCGGCACGTTTCCGAACCCCGGCATCCTAGTGGAAGAAATCGCGGGTCCGGTGCTGACCGACGGCGTCATCAACGAATACCGCTTCCTCGACGACAACAACACGATTCCGCTGGCGGTGCCGGTCGCGGCCAACGAGACCTTTGTTCTCGCCTACCGGTTCTTCGAGACGCCGCCGATCGTCGGTCCCAGCGTGGCCAACGACATCGACGGCAACCAGCCGAACCGCAACGCGATCCACGCCGATATAGGCGGAACGCTGGTGTGGCTTGCGTCGGGCTTCTTCGGCGTCGGCGGCGACTGGATCCTGCGCGCCGTGATCGATTGCCCGGTCGTTTCGAACAACGCCGATGTCTCAGCCGAAGTCGTTTCGGTGCCGGCGAGCTACGTCGCCGGGGCGCCACTCGCGTACACGGTCACGCTGCGCAACGCCGGCCCCGCTGCTTCGCCGAACACGACCGTGGTCGACGTGTTCCCGTCGTCGCTGACCGGTGTCAGCTGGACCTGCACGGCCACGGGCGGTGCGAGTTGCGTTCCGGCAGGCAGCGGCTCGATCGCTCACTCCGTCGCGCTGCCTGCCGCCGGCCAGGTCGTCTACGCCGTGCAGGCGACCGTCGCGGCCGGAACGACCGGCGACATCACGAACACGGTGACGACGGTCGTCGGCCCGCCGGCGATCGACCCGGTCTCGACCAACAACGCCTCGACCGCGATCACGCCGCCGGCCGATACCGACCTCGTCTTCGCCGACGGATTCGACGGCGCGCCGTAGGGCGCGATGCGGGCGCGGTAGATCGCCGCGCGCGGCTTGGCAGGCGCCCGTGTGCGCTTGATTGCGCGTGCCGAGGCACCATTTCCGCAGGCATCGGCGGCTGGTCCGCCCACGACCCGGGAATTCCGCGCCATGCGCATGGACAAACTGACTTCGCGTTTCCAGCAGGCCCTGGCCGATGCCCAGAGCCTTGCCGTCGGCCGTGACCACAACATGCTCGAACCGGCCCATGTGCTGGTCGCTTTGCTCGACCAGCAGGGTGGCTCGACCAAGCCGATGCTGGCCCAGGCCGGGATCAATGTCGCCGCCCTGCGCACGCGCCTCGGCCAGGTGCTCGATGCGCTGCCGAAAGTGGCTGGCCAGGAAGGCAATGTCGGTGTGGGCAACGACCTCAACCGCCTGCTCAACCTGACCGACAAGCTCGCCCAGCAGCGCGGCGACCAGTTCATCGCGAGCGAGTTGTTCGTGCTCGCCGCACTCGATGACCGCGGCGAAACCGGGGCCGCGCTCAAGGCGACCGGCGCGAACAAGGCTGCGCTCGAGAGCGCGATCGAGGCGATGCGAGGCGGCGAGAAGGTCGATGACGCGAATGCCGAAGAGAATCGCCAGGCGCTCGAGAAATACTGCATCGACCTGACCGCGCGCGCCGAATCGGGCAAGCTCGATCCGGTCATCGGGCGCGACGAGGAAATCCGCCGCGTGGTCCAGGTGCTGCAGCGGCGCACGAAGAACAACCCGGTCCTGATCGGCGAGCCTGGCGTCGGCAAGACCGCGATCGTCGAAGGCCTCGCCCAGCGCATCATCCACGACGAGGTACCCGAAGGCCTGCGCGGCAAGCGCGTCCTCTCGCTCGACATGGGCGCGCTGATCGCCGGCGCGAAGTTCCGTGGCGAATTCGAGGAGCGCCTCAAGGGTGTCCTCAACGATCTCGCCAAGCAGGAAGGCCAGGTCATCCTGTTCATCGACGAGCTGCACACGATGGTCGGCGCCGGCAAGGGCGAAGGCGCGATGGATGCCGGCAACATGCTCAAGCCCGCGCTCGCGCGCGGTGAACTGCATTGCGTCGGCGCGACCACGCTCGACGAGTACCGCAAGTACATCGAGAAGGATGCCGCGCTCGAGCGCCGCTTCCAGAAGGTGTTCGTCGGCGAACCGAGCGTGGAGGACACGATCGCGATCCTGCGTGGGCTCAAGGAGCGCTACGCGGTCCACCATGCGGTCGAGATCACCGATCCGGCGATCGTTGCCGCGGCGACGCTGTCGCACCGCTACATCCCGGACCGCCAGCTGCCCGACAAGGCGATCGACCTGATGGACGAGGCCGCCTCGCGCATCCGCATGGAGATCGATTCCAAGCCCGAGGAACTCGATCGCAAGGAACGGCGCCTGATCCAGCTCAAGATCCAGCGCGAGGCGCTGAAGAAGGAGAAGGACAGCGAATCGAAGCAGCGCCTCGCCGACCTCGAAGCCGAGATCGAGGTGCTCGAGCGCGAGTTTTCCGACCTCGAGGAAATCTGGAAGGCCGAAAAGGCCGTCGTCACCGGCACGAGCCGGATCAAGGAGGCGATCGAGCAGGCGCGCCTCGAGATCGACGCGGCGATGCGCCAGAGCGACTACGCGAAGGTATCCGAGATCCAGTACGGGCGCCTGCCGCAGCTCGAACGGCAGCTCGCTGCGGCCGCCGAGACCGAGCAGCACGGCTTCCGCCTGCTCCAGGACAAGGTGACCGCCGAGGAGATCGCCGAAGTCGTCGCGCGCTGGACCGGCATTCCGGTCAGCAAGATGCTCGAAGGCGAGCGCGACAAGCTGCTGAAGATGGAGGACGCGCTGCACGAGCGCGTGGTCGGCCAGGATGAGGCGGTGACGGCAGTCGCCAATGCGATCCGCCGCTCGCGGGCCGGCCTGTCCGATCCGAACCGGCCGAACGGCTCGTTCCTGTTCCTCGGTCCGACCGGCGTCGGCAAGACCGAGCTGTGCAAGGCGCTTGCCGAATTCCTGTTCGATTCGAGCGACGCGATGGTGCGCATCGACATGAGCGAGTTCATGGAGAAGCACTCGGTCAGCCGCCTGATCGGCGCTCCGCCGGGCTATGTCGGCTATGACGAAGGCGGTTACCTGACCGAGGCCGTCCGCCGCCGCCCGTACAGCGTGATCCTGCTCGACGAGGTCGAGAAGGCGCATCCGGACGTGTTCAACATCCTGCTCCAGGTGCTCGACGACGGCCGCCTGACCGACGGCCAGGGCCGCACGGTCGATTTCCGCAACACGGTCATCGTCATGACCTCGAACCTCGGCTCGCAGTACATCCAGGAACTCGACGGCGACGGCGAAGAGCAATACACGCAGATGAAGGCGGCCGTGATGGGCGTGGTCCAGGCGCATTTCCGCCCCGAGTTCATCAACCGGCTCGACGAGATCGTCGTGTTCCGCTCGCTCGGCAAGGCCCAGATCCGCCGGATCGCGCGGATCCAGACCGAATACCTCGGCAAGCGCCTCGCCGAGCGCCAACTGCGCCTCGAGATCAGCGAGAAGGCGCTCGAACTGCTCGGCAATGCCGGTTTCGATCCGGTCTACGGCGCGCGCCCGCTCAAGCGCGCGATCCAGCAGCAACTCGAGAACCCGCTCGCGACCAGGATCCTGGCCGGCGAGTATCCGGCCGGTTCGCTCGTGCGCATCGATGCCGAAGGCGGGCGTCTCGTGTTCGCCGGCGAATGACCGGCCCGCCCGCGGCCACGCCCGGTTGCGCGTGGCCGCGCTACAGTGGACGTGCGCCGGCGCGTCCGGGGCGGTCTTGATTTCGATCCGCGCGGCCGCAGTGTCGGCCGCGGCAACCCGATGACTCCAGGAAACCGTTGATGCCGATCTATGATTTCGAATGCCACGCCTGCGGCCATCGCTTCGAGCGCCTGCAGAAGCTGTCCGATGCGGATCCGACCGAATGTCCCGAGTGCAAGGGCACGGGCGTGCGCCGGCGCCTGACCGCGCCGGCGTTCCGCCTGTCCGGGTCGGGCTGGTACGAAACCGATTTCAAGAAGGAAGGCGACGCGAAGCGCAATCTCGCGAGCAAGGACGAGGCCCCGAAGGCGGAGCCGGCGGCCGCCGAACCGTCGAAGCCTGTGGCGCCGGCACCGAACGCCGCGACGCCGGCCAAGCCGTCCGCCAAGCCGGACACGCCGGCCAGTGGCGGCGGATAGGGAGACGTTCAGGAATACCCGGCATACACTTGCCGCGTCCAATGATCCTCAGGAGGGTGAATCATGCTCAAGACCATCTCGATCGTCGCCGGCGCGCTCGTCGGCTCGCTGTTTGCGATTTCCTCGGCACAGGCACAACCCGGTGGCGGCTACCGCGACCGCGATCATGACCGTGACCGTGACTCGGTCCAGTGCCAGAGTCGCGACTACCGCATGAACCGCTGCAACGTCGACTGGCGCGATGCACGGCTCGTTCGCCAGACATCGTCCTCGCGCTGCGTGCGCGGCCAGAACTGGGGTGTCGACCGGCGTGGCCTGTGGGTCGATCGCGGCTGCGGCGGCGTGTTCGTCGAAGTCGGAGGCCGCGGTGGCCGTGGCGGTGGCTGGGAGCCGGGTCCGGGTTGGGACCGCGACATCCGCCTCGCCTGCGGCAGCAATGATTTCCGCTACCGCTTCTGCCAGGTCGACATCGGACCGGCCGGTCGCGTCCGCATCGAGCGCCAGATGTCCGATACCGCCTGCATCGAAGGCCGCACCTGGGGTGCGAACCGTGCCGGCGTCTGGGTCGATCGCGGTTGCTCGGCCGTGTTCGTGGTCGATCGCCGCTGGCGCTGACCGCTGCGCACCGCGCGGCCTGCGCGCCGCGTGATACCGGAAGCCCGCCGAAAGGCGGGCTTCTTGTTTGCGGTGCAGCATGAACGGCTATAGCATTCCGCGCCTTCACCCGGAGCTTGCCATGCGCACCCACCTTTGCGGTCTCGTCGACGAAGGCCTGGACGGCCAGGCCGTGGTGCTGTGCGGCTGGGTCGACCGCGTGCGGCTGCAGAGCCATGTCGCCTTCATCGACCTGCGCGACCACGAAGGCATCGTCCAGCTTGTCGTCGAACGCGAGGCGAGCGAAGCGTTCGCGATCGCCGCGCAGGTCGGTTACGAATTCTGCCTGCGCGTGTCGGGTCATGTGCGCCAGCGCATCCAGGCCAACGACAAGTTGCGCAGCGGCCGCGTCGAAGTGCTCGCCGGACGCATCGAGATCCTCAATCGCGCCGAGAACCTGCCATTCGCGCTGCACGAGAACCCGCACGAGGAAACGCGGCTGCGTTATCGATATCTCGAACTTCGCCAGGCGGACATGCAGCGCAAGATGCGCCTGCGCACGAAACTCGTCTCGGCCCTGCGCCATTGGCTCGATGCGCGCGGCTTCCAGGACATCGAGACACCGATCCTGACCAAGGCCACGCCCGAAGGTGCGCGCGACTATCTCGTTCCGAGCCGCGTGCACCCCGGCGAGTTCTTCGCGTTGCCGCAGTCGCCACAGTTGTTCAAGCAGCTGCTGATGATCGCCGGCTTCGACCGCTACTACCAGATCGCGCGCTGTTTCCGTGACGAGGACCTGCGTGCCGACCGCCAGCCCGAGTTCACCCAGCTCGACATGGAGTTCGCCTTCGTCGAGGAGCGCGATGTCCAGGACCTGGTCGAGGCGATGATCCGCGACATCTTCCGCGAGGTGTCCGGCGTCGAACTCGCCGATCCGTTTCCGCGCATGAGCTGGGCCGAGGCGATGCAGCGCTACGGATCGGACAAGCCGGACCTGCGCATCGCGCTCGAACTCGTCGACATCGCGGAGCACGTGCGTCAACTCGAGTTCAAGGTGTTCGCCGACCCGGCCAACGATCCGGCCGGTCGGGTCGCCGCACTGCGCGTGCCGGGTGGCGCGAAGTTCACGCGCAAGCAGATCGACGAACTCGCCGCCTATGCCGCGAAGTACGGCGCCAAGGGCCTTGCCTGGCTGCGCGTCGACGATCTCGCGAAGGGTCGCGACGGCATCCATTCGCCGGTCGCCAAGTTCCTCGACGATGCGGCGCTCGAGGGCGTGCTCGCCGCGACCGCGGCGCAGTCCGGCGACCTCGTGCTGTTCGGCGCAGGCGCGTACAAGACCGTCTGCGACGTGCTCGGCGCGCTGCGCATCAAGGTCGCGCGGGACCTCGGTCTCGTCGCCGACACCTGGAAGCCGTTGTGGGTCGTCGACTTTCCGATGTTCGAATACGATGCCGAGGCGCGGCGCCACGTCGCCCTGCATCATCCTTTCACGGCGCCGAAGATCGATGACGTCGCGGACCTGCAGGCGAATGCCTCGAATGCGGTATCGCGTGGCTACGACATGGTCCTCAATGGCAACGAGATCGGCGGCGGATCGATCCGCATCCATCGCACCGACATGCAGAGCGCGGTATTCGAACTGCTCGGCATCGGTGCCGAGGAGGCCGACGCGAAGTTCGGCTTCCTGCTCGAGGCGTTGCGCCACGGCGCGCCGCCGCATGGCGGCATCGCATTCGGCATCGACCGCATCGCCGCCTTGATGGCGGGAACCGACTCGATCCGCGACGTCATCGCGTTCCCGAAGACGGCGAGCGCCCAGGACCTCATGACCCGTGCGCCGTCGCCGATCGCGCCCGCGCAGTTGCGCGAGCTGCACGTGCAGGTCGTCGTCGAGCCCAAGGCCTGACGAGGCACGACGGGCGGCACGCGCGATGGGCGAACACGTCATCCTGCTGCACGGCATCTGGATGCGCGGTTTCACGCTCGCGCCGTTCGCCCGGCGCCTGCGCGAGGCCGGTTTTGCATCGATCGAGACGTTCGACTACGCGAGCATCAGCGGCACGCTCGATGTCGCGGTCGAGCGCCTCATCGCCAGCGTGCAGGCGCGCGAGGGCGACGTCCACATCGTCGGCCACAGCCTGGGCGGAATGCTCGCGGTCGAGATGGCCGCACGTGCGATCGAACCGCGCGGGCGCATCGTCTGCCTCGGTTCGCCGTTGCGCGGCAGCGCCGCGGCGCGCGGCATGCAGCGCGTGCCCGTTGCACGCTGGATCATGGGCTCGAGTGCGCCGATCCTGATGCGCGGCTTCGAACGCTGGCCGGGGCGCGGCGAAATCGGCGTGATCGCCGGCCGCCGGCCGCTCGGCCTCGGCCGGTTCGTCGGCGCGCTCGAAGGGCCGCACGACGGCACGGTCAGCATCGCCGAGACCCTGCTGCCCGGAATCACCGATCATCGCGTGGTCGGGGTCACCCATTCAGGACTCGTGTACTCCGATGAGGTCGCCCGCCTGACCGCCGCGTTCCTGCGCGGCGGGCGTTTCCCGCCGCCGGCGACCGCGTGAATCCGCGGAGGACACGATGGCGTACCTGATAACATCGAACGACCATGCCGAGCGCTCTCCCGTCGACCCGCCGTTCCCTGCCGAGCACCCGCAGCGGGCGCGCGTCGAAGCGCCGGCTCGCGGCGCCGGCATGATCCGCATCCTCGGCATCGACCCGGGCAGCCAGCGGACCGGCATCGGCGTCATCGACGTGGCCGAGGACGGGCGCTCGCGGCACGTCTTCCATACCGCGCTGAGCCTGCTCGGCAATGACACGTTCCATCAGCGCCTCAAGCAGATCTTCGACGAGGTGTCCGCGATCATCGAGGCGCATGCACCGACCGAGGTCGCGATCGAGCGCGTGTTCATGGCACGCAATCCCGATTCGGCGCTCAAGCTTGGCCAGGCGCGCGGCGCGGCGATCTGCGCGGTTGTCTGTCGCGGGCTCGCGCTGGCCGAATATGCGCCGAAGGAAATCAAGCAAGCCGTGGTCGGCGGTGGCGGAGCCGACAAGGGGCAGGTGCAACACATGGTCGGCGTCCTGCTCGGCGTGCCGGGCCGGCTGCAGGCCGATGCGGCCGACGCACTCGCGATCGCGCTGACCCATGCGCACACGCGCTCGAGCATCGAGCGCCTCGGCATTCCGCGTACGGCCTGGAGGAGACGCCGGTGATCGGTCGCCTGCGCGGGATCCTGATCGCGAAGCATCCGCCCGGGCTGCTGCTCGAGGTCGGCGGTGTCGGCTACGAGCTCGAGGCCCCGATGTCGACGTTCTACGACCTGCCCGAGACCGGTCGCGAAGTGGTGCTGTGCACGCACTACGCGGTCAGGGAAGACACCGCGGTGCTGTACGGCTTCCTCAGCGAACGCGAGCGCAGCCTGTTCCGCAGCGTCCAGAAGGTCAGCGGCATCGGTGCGAAGACCGCGCTCGCCGTGCTCTCGGGAGTGTCGGTCGACGACTTCGCGCGTCTCGTCCAAGGCGGTGACATCGCCGCGCTGACGCGCATCCCGGGCATCGGCAAGAAGACCGCCGAACGCATCGTCGTCGAGCTGCGCGATCGCGTCGAGGGCCTGATCGGTGGCGCTTCGACGCCTGGCGGATTCGGCGGCGTGCCGCAGGACCCGGTCAGCGAGGCGAGCGTCGCGTTGCAGTCACTCGGCTACAAGCCGGCCGAGGTCGCGCGCCTGGTCAAGGAGGCGAGTGCGCCGGGCGACGGCGCGGAAGACATCATCCGCAAGGCCCTCAAGGCGGCATTGCGCTGAAGCCATGCAAACGGAACGGCCCATGAGCAATCCGGCGCAGACCGATGCCGCCAGCCGCAGGCGCCTGCTTGCGCTCTGTTTCGGCGTCGTCGGGGTCGTCTATGGCGACATCGGCACGAGTCCGCTGTATGCGTTCCGCGAGGCGTTCGGACAGCATGGCGTGACGGTGGGCCGCGAGAACGTGCTCGGCGTCCTCTCGCTGATCTTCTGGTCGCTGATCATGGTCGTATCGGTCAAGTACGCGACCTTCATCCTGCGCGCCGACAACAAGGGCGAGGGCGGCATCATGGCCCTGATGGCGCTGGCCCAGCGCGGCGTCAACGGCAAGCGCACGCGCTGGCTGCTGATGGTGATCGGCTTGTTCGGGGCCGCCCTGTTCTTCGGCGACGGTGTCATCACGCCGGCGATTTCGGTGCTGTCGGCGGTCGAGGGCATCGAGATCGTCGCGCCGAAGCTGCACAGCTTCGTCGTGCCGCTGACCGTATTGATCCTGCTCGGCCTGTTCGCGATCCAGAAGCACGGCACCAGCCGGGTCGGCCCGCTGTTCGCGCCGGTGACCCTGGTCTGGTTCCTCACGCTCGGCGCGCTCGGCGTGCACGGCATCGTCCAGGAACCCGAGGTCGTCCGTGCGCTGAGCCCGCACCACGCGATCGAGTTCTTCACCCACAACGGCAAGTTCGCGCTGTTCGCGATGGGCGCGGTCGTCCTCGCGATCACCGGCGCCGAAGCGCTGTACACCGACATGGGGCATTTCGGCAGACGGCCGATCCGGCTCGTCTGGTTCTTCCTCGTCCTGCCGTGCCTCATGTTGAATTACCTCGGCCAGGGCGCACTCGTGCTCGCCGATCCATCCAAGGCCGACAATCCGTTCTACCTGCTCGTGCCCGAAATCCTGCGCATCCCGATGATCGTGCTGGCGACGATGGCCACGATCGTCGCCTCGCAGGCGGTCATCTCGGGCGCGTTCTCGATGGCGCGCCAGGCCGTGCAACTGGGCTACCTGCCGCGGATGCGCGTCCTGCATACCTCCAAGCACACGATCGGCCAGATCTACCTGCCGTGGATCAACCGCATCCTGCTCGTGCTGACGATCGCGGCCGTGCTCGGATTCCGCTCGTCGGAAAACCTCGTCGCCGCATACGGCCTTGCCGTGGTCGGAACGATGCTCATGAACACGATCCTCGTCGTCGTCGTCGCGCGCCGGATCTGGGGCTGGAACCGCCTGTACGTCGGCATCGTCGGCGTCATCTTCCTCGGCATCGACCTCGTCCTGCTCGCCGCGGTGGCCGACAAGATCGAGTACGGCGGCTGGTTCCCGCTTGCCCTCGGCCTCGCCGTCTTCACGATCATGGCGACCTGGCGGCGCGGCAAGGAACTGCTCATGCGCGAGATGCGGCGCGCCGGCCTCGCGCTCGAGCCGTTCATCGTCTCGATCAGCGCGCACCCGCCGTTGCGCGTGCCGGGCACGGCGATCTTCCTGACCGCGAACCGCGACGGTGTGCCGAACGCGCTGCTGCACAACCTCAAGCACAACAAGGTCCTGCACGAACGCAACGTCGTCCTGACCGTCGAGATGCTCGACGAGCCGGTCGCCGAGCCGGGCCGCCGGATCGAGGTGCATCCGATCGCCGAGGGCTTCTATTCGGTCATCGTGCGCTACGGCTTCGCCGAGGACCCCAACATCCCGCGCGCGCTGTCCGGCGTCACCGAATGCGGTTTTCCGTTCGACATGATGGACACGACCTTCTTCCTCAGCCGCGAGAGCATCGTCGCGACCGATCGGCCCGGCATGGTGCTCTGGCGCGACCGCCTGTTCGCCTTCCTCTCGCGCAATGCGACCTCCGCGACCGCCTTCTTCCAGGTTCCGGGCAATCGCATGATCGAACTCGGCACCCAGGTCGAGATCTGAAGGGCCGGGAATCGGGAATCGGGAGTCGGGCGTCGGGAAGCGGTGGATTGCCGTTGCATGTGCTCTACTCGGATTCTCCCGTCCAGGCGAGTGCGGAGCTTTCCCGATGGCACCGGCCCGCCGATAATCGCGCCGGTCCATTCCCGTTCCCCATTCCCCAATTCCCCATTCCCGTCCGATGTCCGACCGCCTGATCGCCGCTGCCGCCAGCACCGAGGACGACTTGCTCGAAGCGAGCATCCGTCCGCAGCGGCTCGCCGAATACCTCGGCCAGGAGGCCGTGCGCGAGCAGTTGTCGATCTACATCGAGGCGGCGCGGCGGCGCGGCGGGGCGCTCGACCATGTGCTGATCTTCGGCCCGCCGGGTCTCGGCAAGACCACGCTCGCGCATGTCATCGCGAACGAGCTCGGGGTCAACCTGCGCAGCACCTCGGGTCCGGTTCTCGAACGCGCCGGCGATCTCGCCGCGCTGCTGACCAACCTGCAGCCGCGCGACGTGCTGTTCGTCGACGAGATCCATCGGCTGTCGCCGCTGGTCGAGGAAGTCCTCTATCCGGCACTCGAGGACTTCCAGATCGACATCATGATCGGCGAGGGTCCGGCGGCGCGTTCGATCAAGCTCGACCTGCCGCCGTTCACCCTGGTCGGGGCGACCACGCGGGCCGGCTTGCTGACCGCGCCATTGCGTGACCGCTTCGGCATCGTCCAGCGGCTGCAGTTCTACACGACCGCCGAACTCGCCGCGATCGTGCGCCGCGCGGCGCGCATCCTCGCGATCGACTGCGCGGCCGACGGCGCGCTCGAGATCGCCCGGCGCTCGCGCGGAACCCCGCGCATCGCCAACCGCCTGCTGCGCCGCGTGCGCGATTTCGCCGAGATCCGCGCCGATGGCGTCATCACCCGCGAGGTCGCGATCGGCGCCCTCGAGATGCTCGAGGTCGATGCCGAAGGTTTCGATGCGCTCGATCGCCGCCTGCTGACGATGATCATCGAGAACTTCGACGGCGGTCCGGTCGGCGTCGAATCGCTCGCCGCCGCGCTCAGCGAGGAACGCGGCACGATCGAGGACGTGCTCGAACCATTCCTGATCCAGCAGGGATACCTGATCCGCACGGCGCGCGGGCGCATGGTCACGAACAAGACCTGGCGGCATTTCGGCTTGCCGGTGCCGCGCCGCCCGGGTGCCGGCGACCTGTTTGACGAGCGTGCCGCGACGGCCGCCGACGATGCGCCCGGGAACGGAGGCCCAGCCTGATGCACAGCCGCGCACCGGCATCCGGCCCGGAGCCCGCGGCCGTCTTCGAGTGGCCGATCCGCGTCTACTGGGAAGACACCGACGCCGGCGGCGTGGTCTATCATGCCGGCTACCTGCGCTACTTCGAGCGCGCGCGAAGCGAGTGGCTGCGCGCGGCCGGCATCGGCCAGCAGACGTTGCGTGAGGAACTCGGCGTCGTTTTCGTCGTCCACAGTCTCGATATCCGTTTCCATCGTCCAGCGCGGCTCGATGATGCGCTGCGCGCGACGGTGCGCGTCGACGAGTTGCGCAGCGCGAGCTTTCGCGTCGCCCAGCGCCTGCTGCCGCAAGCCGGCGGCACCTCGCTGGTCGATGCCGACGTGCGCATCGCCTGCGTCGACGCGTTGCGCTGGCGCCCGCGTCCCATCCCGGAATTCCTGCTCCAAGAGATCGCCAAACCATGAATCACGAACTCAATCTGCTCGCCCTGGTCTGGGGCGCGAGCCTGCCGGTCAAGATCGTCATGCTGATCCTGATCCTGTTCTCGATCGCGTCCTGGGTCATCATCTTCCGCAAGAAGGCCATGATCGACGCGGCGAATGCCGGCGCGAACGAATTCGAGGAGCGCTTCTGGTCGGGATCGGACCTCGCCGCGCTGTTCAAGGACGTCAACGCGAGCGGCGAGCGGATTGCCGGCATCGAGGCCATCTTCGAGTCGGGCTTCCGCGAGTTCGCGCGCCAGCGCCAGCGCCGTGGTGCCGATCCGCGCAGCCTGCTCGAAAGCGCGCAGCGCGCGATGCGGGTCGCACAGTCGCGGGAGGTCGAGCGGCTCGAGCAGAACCTCGAATTCCTCGCCAACGTCGGTTCGATCAGCCCCTATGTCGGCCTGTTCGGCACCGTCTGGGGCATCATGATCGCGTTCCAGGGACTCGCCAACGTCAAGGAAGCGAGCATCGCGATGGTCGCCCCGGGCATCTCCGAGGCGCTGATCGCGACCGCGATGGGCCTGTTCGCGGCGATTCCCGCGGTCTGGGCCTACAACCGTTTCGCCACGCGCGTCGAGCGCGTTGCCCTGCGCTACGAGACCTTCCTCGAAGAGTTCTCCTCGATCCTGCAGCGCCAGGCGCATGTCGATGACTGAGTGCAACCCCGCGAAGCGGGCAGCGCCGTTCGACTGCCCGAATGACGCCGTCGGCGTGGCGCGGACCGGAGCCCCCTGATGCAGCACAGCTACCGCAATCGCCGCCGGCGCAAGCTCAAGGCCGAGATCAACGTCGTGCCCTACATCGACGTCATGCTCGTCCTGTTGATCATCTTCATGGTCACCGCGCCGCTCATGAACCTCGGCGTCGACATCCAGTTGCCGCAGTCCAACGCGACCGCGATTCAGAACGACAAGGAGCCGGTCGTGGTCAGTGTCGACATGGAGGGCAAGTATTTCCTGAGCATCGGCGCGGCCACGCGCGAGCCGATCGAGGCCGAGGCGCTGGTCACGAAGGTCGCGGCGTTCGTGCGCCAGAACCCCGAGGTTCCGGTCCTGATCGGCGGCGACGAGCGTGTCGATTACGGGGCGATCTACCAGGTCATGGTCCTGCTGCAGTCGGCCGGCGTGCCGAAGGTCGGCCTGATGAGCCAGCCGAACCAGGCGCCGGCGCCGAAGCGCTGACCGGAACGCGATGGAAAACGCAGGCGACAAGCTCCGCGCCGTCCTCTACTCGCTGTTGCTGCACGCGGCGATCGTGCTCGTCATGCTCGCCGGCCTGTGGTGGACACGCGAGACGCGCCAGGTCGTGATGCCGGGGCCGATCATCGAGGCCACCCTGGTCGGGCCGACCGCGGCACCGAAACCGAGCGCGCGGGCACGCGCCAAGCCCGCCGCGCCGAAGCCGGTCGTGCAGCCGAAGCCGGAGCCACCGAAACCCGAGCCGGCCAAGCCCGAGCCGGTCCCGGAGCAGGCGCCTGCGCCCGCACCGCCGAAGCCCGACACGGTCGACCAGGAACGCGTCGCCGCGCTCGCCATGCAGAAGGCCGAAGACGCGAAACGCGAGCAGGAAGCGAAGGTCCGCCAGCGCCAGATCGAGCTCGAGATGGAGCAGAAGGCCGAGGCCGAGCGCGCCCGGCAACTCGCCGACGTGCGCAAGCAGCGCGAGGCCGCCGAACAGAAGCGCAAGGCCGAGGAAGCCAAGCTCGAACAGCTGCGCGACCTGCGCGCGGCCGAGCAGAGCAAGGCCGACCAGGACCGTCTCAACGAGCTGCTCGAACAGGAAGCACCCCAGGCCCAGACCGGGGCCGGCGGCAAGGACGATGACCTGACTGCGCGCTATGCCGCTGCCATTCAGGCACAGGCAGTCAACAATTGGCGCAGGCCGGAAGGCATCAGTTCAGTCGTATGCGATATCCGGATCGTGCAGATTCCCGGCGGCGACGTGATTTCAGCCACGGTTTCGCCGACTTGCGCGGCCGACGAATTGACGCGAACCTCGATGGAGGCGGCCGTGCGCCAACAGGCCTTGCCGTATCGGGGCTACGAAAGCGTGTTCCGCCGCGAGATCGTACTTACCTTCTGTCATCCGCGTGAGGTGTGTCCAAAATGATGCGTAACCGATTCGTCGTGGCAGCCGTGTGCCTGCTCGTGATCAGCTTTGCCGGCTTGGCAACGGCCCAGGATGCATTGCGCATCACGGTACCCGAGGGAACCGAATCTGCGACCCCGGTCGCGGTCGTGCCGTTCGCGTTCGAAGGGGCAGGGCTGCCGCCCGAGACCGACGTCAGCGACGTCATCCGCAACGATCTCGCGCGCTCCGGCCAGTTCCGCACGCTCGGTCGCAACGACATCGTCGAGTTTCCGACGCGCGAGTCGGAGGTCAGGTTTCCGACCTGGCGCATGCTCAAGCAGAACTACCTCGTCGTCGGGCGCATCGCCGACGCCGGAGACGGCGCGCTGCGGGTCGAATTCGAGCTGTTCAACGTCGCCTCGCAGACCCGCATGCTCGGCCTCGCGATCAGCGGCCAGCGCACCGCGATGCGCGACGTCGCCCACCAGGTCGCCGACCTCATCTACGAAAAGATCCTCAACGTCCGCGGCGCGTTCTGGACGCGCGTGGCCTATGTCACCTCGGTCGGTACCGGGCAGAACACCCAGTACGCCTTGATGGTCGCCGATTCGGACGGCTTCAATCCGCAAACGGTCGTCCGTTCGCGCGAGCCGCTGCTGTCGCCGGCCTGGGCCCCGGACGGGCGCCGGCTCGCCTACGTCTCGTTCGAACGCGGCAATTCCTCGATCTACGTGCAGGATCTTTCGACCGGTTCGCGCGAACTTGTCTCGGCCAGCAAGGGCATCAATGGCGGCCCGTCGTTCTCCCCGGACGGCACGCGCCTCGCCATGACCCTGTCCTATGGCGGCAATCCCGACATCTACATCATGGATCTGGCGAGCAAGCGCACCACCAAGATGACGAATCATTTCGCGATCGATGTCGAGGCGGTCTGGACCAGCGATGGCTCGAGCCTCGTCTTCACCTCGGACCGTTCGGGTAAACCGCAGCTTTACCAGGTGCCGACGACCGGCGGCGACGCGACCCGGATCACGTTCCAGGGCCAGTACAATGCGCGCCCGACCCTGTGCTGCGACGGCAAGAAGATCGCCATGGCACAGGGTACGGGAAACGTGTATCGTATTGCGGTTTTGGATCGCGTGACCGGTGGATATTCCGAGATCTCCCCGGGCAACGTGGACGAATCACCGAGCTTCGCGCCGAACGGGAGCATGGTTCTGTACGCCGCAACGGAAGGACCTCGCGGCGTCCTTTATGCAGTCTCTGCCGATGGCCGGGTGCGCCAGCGCCTGGTACTCGCCGACGGCGACGTACGTGAGCCTGCATGGGGCCCTTTCCGTCAACGCTGAAACTCGCACTCGATAATCGAGCCGGCACACCGGCCTGTTCCGCTCTTGTTGCAACTGTCCCTGTTCCACTAACCGTAACCTTGACACCCGATTGAGGGGAACGCTCATGAAAAATGCAGTTCGCGTCCTGTTCGCCATCCTGCTCGTCGCCGGCGTGGCGGCTTGCAAGAAGAAGACCGTGAAGCCGGCCGAAGTCGAAACGCCGACGACCGAGACGACGACCCGTCCGGCCGACACGAGTGGTCGCTACACCACCGACAGCCTCGATACCGATGCCTGTCTGCGCCAGCGCGTCATCTACTTCGACCTCGACCGCACCGAGATCCGTTCGGAGTTCCAGGCCCAGGTTTCGTGCCATGCCGAATACCTGCGTCAGTTCCCGAATGCCCGCGTCACCCTCGAAGGCCATGCCGACGAGCGCGGCACGCGCGAGTACAACCTCGGCCTCGGCGAGCGTCGCGGCAATGCCGTGCAGAGCGCGGTGACGTCGGCCGGCGGTTCGATGGGCCAGCTCACCGTCGTCAGCTACGGCGAAGAGCGTCCGGTCGATCGTGGCCATGACGAGTCGGCCTGGGCGAAGAATCGCCGCGTCGAAATCGTCTACACCAGCGCCAACTGATGCAGGCCCGACGTCCAGTGTCGGGTAGAGCGTTCGCAGCAGCGGTCGTCCTGACCGCTGCTGCACTCTCGACCCCGGCGATCGCCCAGCAGCGACTGAGCCTCGCCGAGCGCGTCGAGCGCCTCGAGCAGCAATCCTCCTCGCGCGGTGGCAGCGTCGACCTGGTCAACCAGAACCAGGCCCTGCAGCAACAGGTGCAGGTGTTGCAGGGGCAGATCGAGGAATTGCGACACGAACTCGGCGAGATGCAGCGCCGGGCCAAGGACCAGTACATCGACCTCGATACGCGCATCGGTCGCATCGAGGGCGGTGGCGCGCGCGCTCCGGCCGCGGCTGCCGCGCCGGTCGACGAAGGCATGCGCGACATCGAGCTCGGCGCACCTGCGACCGGCACGCTGACCGCCGACGACGCCGCGCTCGCGCCGAACGACGAGCGCAACGTGCGTGCCCCGGTCGTCGACGCGTCGCTCGACATGAGCGTGCCGCCAGCCGCCGATCCGGCCGCGGAAAAGCGCGCCTACGACGAAGCGTTCGCCGCGCTCAAGGATGGCCGCTACGCGGAGTCTGCGCGCCGCTTCCAGGCATTCATCGACCAGTACCCGGACAGCGAGCTCGCCGGCAATGCCTATTACTGGCTCGGCGAGTCGTACTACGTGACGCAGAACTATCGCGTCGCGCTCGACACGTTCAACACGTTGCTGACACGCTTCCCGTCAAACCAGAAAGCGCCCGATGCGCTGCTCAAGATCGGCTACTGCCATTACGAGCTGAAGCAATGGGACGACGCCGAACGCACGCTCACCGAAGTCAGCGACCGCTACCCCGAAACGACCGTCGCGCGACTCGCCCAAGGCCGGCTGCGCGCGCTGAGACTCGAGAACCGGCGCTGACCGGGAAAGCAGGCGGGGCGATCCGATGTCCTCGAGCGTGACACCCGCGGTGGCGCACGTCGCCACCGACGAGGCGCGACTGCGCATCACCGAGATCTTCCACTCGCTGCAGGGCGAGGCCGACAGCATCGGCTGGCCGACCGTGTTCGTTCGCCTGACCGGCTGCCCGCTGCGCTGCACGTGGTGCGATACGACCTACTCGTTCCACGGCGGCGCCTGGCTCGACATCGATTCGATCCTCGTCGAAGTCGCGACGCATCGCGTGCGCCATGTCTGCGTCACCGGCGGCGAACCGCTCGCCCAGAAGCGCTGCCTCGTCCTGCTGTCACGCCTGTGCGACGCCGGATACGAGGTCTCGCTCGAAACATCGGGCGCGATCGACATCTCGGCGGTCGATGCGCGCGTGCGCCGCGTCGTCGACCTCAAGCCGCCCGGATCCGGCGAAGTCGCGCGCAACCGCTGGGGCAATCTCGAGCACCTGCAACCGCACGACCAGATCAAGTTCGTCCTCGCCGATCGCGCCGATTACGACTGGGCAGTCACCGCGATCGCCGAACACCGCCTGGCCGATCGTTGCGCGGTGCTGTTCTCGCCCGTGCACGGCCGGCTTGCCCCGCGCGAACTGGCCGAATGGATGCTCGCCGACCATCTGCCCGTGCGTTTCCAGATGCAGCTGCACAAGCTGCTCTGGGACGATGCCAAGGGCCGGTGAGGAATGGCACGCCACCAACGCGCGAACACCCGGATGACCCGAAGCGATGAGTGAATCGAACCGCGTCGAACCGGCCCTGGCGCCGGCCGCCGTCGTCCTGGTCTCGGGCGGCATGGACTCGGCCGTCACGCTGGCGCTTGCGCGCGAACAAGGTTTCCGCTGCCATGCCTTGAGCGTCGCATACGGTCAACGCCATTCCTCGGAACTTGCCGCTGCACAGCGCGTCGCGCTTGCGCTCGGCGCCAGCGAACACAAGGTCGTCGCGGTCGATCTGCGCCTGATCGGCGGCTCCGCACTGACCGCCGACATCGAGGTGCCCGAGCAGGGTGGCGACGGCATTCCAGTCACCTACGTGCCCGCACGCAACACGATCATGCTGTCGATCGCACTCGGCTGGGCGGAAGTGCTCGGGGCGAACGACATCTTCTGCGGGGTCAACGCGGTCGACTATTCGGGCTATCCCGATTGCCGTCCCGAATTCATCGCGGCGTTCGAAACGCTGGCAAATCTCGCCACGAAGCGCGGCGTCGAAGGCGCCGCACTGCGCATCCACGCGCCGCTCATGACACTTTCGAAGGCCGACATCGCGCGCGAAGGCGCCCGCCTCGGTGTCGATTTCGCGGCCACGGTGTCGTGCTACCGCGCCGACGGCGAAGGCCGCGCCTGCGGCCATTGCGATGCGTGCCGGCTGCGCGCCGAAGGATTCGCCGCCGCGGCGCTCGCCGACCCGACGCGCTACCGCTGAATCACGTATCCGGCTAGAATTCGCGACCGCCGTTTTCCCGACGGCATCCGCGACGATTGCATCGATGCCTCGTCGCCCCGAGCACATGGGCCGTTAGCTCAGCGGTAGAGCAGTGGACTTTTAATCCATTGGTCGATGGTTCAAATCCATCACGGCCCACCATCCCTACCGTTCCGCCAGTTGCCCGCCGCGCTCGGCACAGGCCAATGCCAGGAAGTTCAGTAGCGCGGGATGCATGAGGCATCCCCGCTGCTCCTGCCTTGCCTGACTCAGCGATTGGCATTGCGGCGCTGGTCGCCGTCGGGATCGCTTTCGTCGCGGCGAGCCGGCTGGCTGCCGTCGTCCCGGTCATTCGGATTGCGGCGGTCGGGCTGGCTGCCCGGTGCCTGCTGGGTCGGGTTCCGATTCTTCTGGTCGGGGTTGTGGGTGCCTTGCGTCTGCTTTGTCGTGTTGCTCATGTCGATTGCTCCTGGTGTCACCGACGCGAATGCCGGTCGCTCGAGCATGGCCTCCCGCGATGAATTGGCAGTGAGTTTTCGCCGCACGCGCAGCGATTTGCCGGCATTCATTCATCGCCCATTGCAGTGTCAGTTCGTGTACATGTCCATTTTGAACATGGACGGCGTCTGGCGGAAGGGCGTTCATGTCCCGGTACGCTCCACCGCGAGAGGATGACCGGATTGGAGGCCCACGCAATGCATGAAAAGTCCGCTTTGGTCGCACGCGAGCTGAACGCCTTCGAAGACGGCAGCTTCCGTGCGGTGCGGCTCGCTCTCGACGCCGGCAACGAAGTCGACGCCTGGGCCGGCCGCCTGCGCGCGCAGGCGATCGCGAAAGACACGGGCGACATCGTCGCGTCGGACTTCAGCACGCACGAGGCCTTCCACTTCGCATCGGCCGACGCGGCGTGCGCACACTTCAGCGGCACCGAATACGAGCTGCTCGTCGGCGAGCTTCGCGATGCGCTTGGTCTGCTCGGCGCCGGGGCGACGTGATCAGTCGGCGTCGGGGCGGGTCGGAAGATTCTCGAACTCGGCTTCGAACGCCTTGACGAAGGCGTTGCGCAGGATCGCGAGAATTGCATCCCAGGTCGATGTTTCGGGATCGTCGGTGCGTCCGCTGATCTCGATGCGCGTCGCGAACTGGTCGGCGGCCTGGTTCTTGAAGATGTTCTTGATCCCGCCGGCAAGCGCTTCCCAGATCACGCGCAGCGGGTTGTCACCCTGCTCGCGGATGTCCTGTTCGATGCTGAACACCTGCACGTCGTGGAACAGCGGCTTGATGTAGCCGTCGAGTTGGCGATCCTTCGCCTCGAGTTCCATGACGAACTCGCCGCGGCCGCTCACCACGTCGAGGTTGACATAGGCCGCGAGCAGGTCGTTCGCCTTCGTCACGTCGATCCCGGTGATGCGCAGCGCGATGCGGAACGCGCCGAGCGGTTCGAACGGATCGAAGCTGCCGTGCGCTTCCATCGGCGCGGTCTCGAGCATGCGGCCGGTCACGTCCAGCGAAGCGGCGGACGCGGTGTCCTCGTCGCGCACATTGGTCAGGTTCAGGATGCTGCCTTCGATCTGGTCGGCGGCGAGGTCGACCGGCGGATCGCTGACGAAATTGTGGAAACGCACGGTGCCGTCATGGACGACGACTTCGTCGAGCCGGACCGGGATCAGTGCTTCGAGCTGGTCGCGCCAGGCGACGCCCTTGCCGGTCTGCTTGCCGCGTTCGCCGCGCGCATCGACGATGTTCACGCTCGGCGACCAGAACACCGCGCTGCCGACGATGCCGCCATCGAACACGGCGGCCCACTTGATCTCGATGTCGAGCTGCGGGACCGCGAAGAACGGCACCGGAATGTCGGCATCGCGCTTGTCGATGCGCAGGCCGTGGATCGTGTACGCGCCGCGCCAAAGATGGATGTCGACGCCCTCGACCCGGCCCGTGTACTCGCCCATCTGCGCCATGCGCGCGTTGAGCGTGTCGGTGACCCAGATCGGCAGGTACAGGCGGGCCGCCACGAGCAGGCCAATCAGGATCGCGACGACGACGAGGAATCTGCGGGAGCGCTTGAATCGCATCGGAACTCCGCGGGATGCACGGGATTTCTCAAGTCTGGCCGATGCCGCGCGAACGCGCCCTGACCAGGTGGCCGGCGCGGGCCGCACGGATCGCGCAGCGGCCTTGTCAATCGTCGGCCGAAGCGTCGTAGCCGATGTCGGGCAGCGATTGCCGTGTCGTCAGGAAATCCTGAAACGGATCGCGCTTGCGGCGCCTGATCCGGACCAGCGCGTCGGCCAGCGTGAATGCATCGCCACTGCGCACGCGACCGAGCTCTTCCCAAGCGAGCGGCATCGCGACACCGGCAGTCGGGCGCGCGCGCAGCGAGTACGAGGCCACGCTCGTCGCGCCGCGGCCGTTGCGCAGCCAGTCGATGAAGATCCGGCCCTTGCGGTTCCTCGGGCCTGCGGTCGCGACGAAGCGGTCCGGATGGAGCCCGGCGAATGCGTGGGCGACCTGGCGCGCGAAATGGCGAACCTCGGGCCAGGCAGGCGCCGGATCGAGCGGGACGACGACGTGCAGGCCCTTGCCGCCCGAGGTGCGCACGAACGCGGCGAGGCCGACCTCGGCGAGTTGCTTGCGCACATCGCGTGCGGCGGCGACGATCTGTTTCCAGTCGATGCCGGCACCGGGGTCGAGGTCGAAGACGATGCGATCGGCACGCTCGGGCTCGCCGCGGGCCGAACCCCACGGATGGAACTCGATCACGTTCATCTGGACCAGTTCGAGCAGGCCCGCCTCGTCGTCGATGCACAGATACTGGTCGGGCCCCGACTTTTCCTCGATGTCGATCGTACGCACATGCGCGCCCCAGCCGCGGCCGGCATGCTTCTGGAAGAAGCAGGCCTGGGCGATGCCGTCAGGGCAACGCACGACCGACAGCGGACGGCCGGCGATCTCCGGAAGCATCAATGGCGCGACTGCACGATAGTAGTCGGCGACCTCGCCCTTCGTGATGCCGGCTTTGGGGAACACGATCCTTTCCGGGTGCGTGATCGCGACCTCGCTCGCGCGTGCCTTCGGCGCCGGTTTCGCCGTGGCCGGATCCTTCGCGCCCGCCGCGCGCCTGCGGCTGGTTCTTGTCGGTGCCATCAGATCCTCCACGCGCTTGTCCTTGCGCACCGTCTTGAATGCGACCTGGCGCAACAGGCCGAGACCGCCGTAGCCTTGATGGAACACTTCGACGACGAGCCTCGGCTCGACCCACAGCGCGA
The DNA here is from genome assembly GCA_964587775.1 of uncultured Dokdonella sp. Classification (GTDB taxonomy): domain Bacteria; phylum Pseudomonadota; class Gammaproteobacteria; order Xanthomonadales; family Rhodanobacteraceae; genus Dokdonella. The sequence continues at coordinate 77,336 of CAZPLY010000006.1, read as the reverse complement.
GCTTGCGGTCTGCCAGCGCCATCCTCGACGTATCGGCCGGCGGGGTGTCGCGGCGCGTGCGTTCCAGCCTCTTGCGCAGCGCGCGCAGTTCGGCATCGCCGATACCCGTGCCGACGCGACCGACGTATTCAAGCCCGGCGTCGGCCGGCGCGGCCAGCAGCAGGGCGCCAATGCCGGCCCGCGCGCCTTTCGGTTCGGTGAAGCCGACCACGACGAATTTGTCGGATGGCCGGCCCTTTGCCTTCGTCCAGGCGCCGCTTCGCGTGCCGCTGTACGCGCTTCCGAGACGCTTGCTGACGACGCCCTCGAGGCCGTGCCGCGTCGCTTGTGCGAAGACGTCGGCGCCATTCCCGATCGTGTGCTCGGAGTAGCGCAGCAACGGATGCGGATGCCCGGCCAGCCGCGCGGCAAGTCGACGCTTGCGCTCGACGAGGGCGACGTCGCGCAGGCTGTAGTCATCGGCATGCACGAGGTCGAACAGCATGTAGATCGGCGGATCGCCGCCGGAATCGGCCAGCCGGCGCTGCAGGGCATTGAAGCTCTCGCGCTCGCCGTGCACGACGACCATCTCGCCGTCGAGCTGCGCATTGCGGAAGCCGAGTGACTCGATGGCGCCAACGAGTTCAGGCACTTTGGCCGTCCATTCGATGCCATTGCGAGACCACAACCGCGCCTTGCCGCGCACGACCGTGGCGAGGATCCGGTAGCCATCCCATTTCACTTCATGCAGCCAGTCGTCGCCGTCGGGCGGCGAGGCAACCGGCCGGCACAGTTCCGGCGTGAATGGCGCCTCGAGCGGCGCGCGCCTGCCTTTCTCCGGAACCGCCGCGCGTCTTGCCGGTGCCGGCTTGCGCGCCGCAGGCTTCGCCTTGGGCCAGACCTTGCGCCTGCGCGCGAGGCTGATCGGACGGTCGCTGCGCGGATCGACGAATGCGTCGGCATCGCGCTCGCCGGCATATTCGTCCTGATGCTTGATCAGCAGCCATTGCTGCTTCGATCCCTGCTTGCGCGTACGCACGAGCACCCATGAGCCGCGCAGGACATCGCCGTGCAGGATGAACTTGAGTTCGCCGCGGGCAAGATCCTTGCGCGCATTGCCGAGCGGCTCCCAGGTTCCCGAGTCGAACACGTCGACATGGCCGGCACCGTAGTTGCCTTTCGGGATGTCGCCTTCGAACGTCGCGTAGGCGATCGGATGATCCTCGACCTCCATCGCGAGCCGCTTGACGCGCGGGTCGAAACTCGGTCCCTTCGGCACCGCCCAGCTTTTCAGCACGCCGTCCAGTTCGAGCCGAAAATCGTAGTGCCGATGCGAGGCGTGATGGAGCTGGACGACGAACAGATGCCGACCGGCCTCGCCACCGGTCGCAGGTTCGGGCGTCTGCCGGAAATTGCGCTTGCGCGCATAGGTGCTCAGCCCCATGACCCGGCTCCGCGGCTGGGGATCGCGTTGGCGGTGGTCGGAATCGGTCTCCGGGGCGACATCGAGGCGTCCGTGGTCAGCCGCTTCCGTGTATGCCCGTCGCTTGCTTAACCGGTGCTGCAAGCGGGCAGCCGGGGCGGCCCCGATCGGTTCAGAAATCGCCTTGCCTGGCGTACCATCGCGAGGACCCGGCGCCTGTCGTCGCCTCCCCGGGGCCAACACTGATGATGCATTCGAATGTGGCGCACGTGATGTGCTCCGACGTCCTCGAGGACGGCACGCGATACGCGATCACGATGCGCAATCGCGGCGAGCATGGCGTCCTCGTCTGGGCAGGCCGGCTCGCGCCTTCGGCGCACGGCAAGAGTGCCGATCAGATCGAGCGCAGCGACTACCAGGTGCGCGAGACGGTCAGTTTCATGTCCTGGCTGTCGGCGCGCGACTATTTCATGACGCGCCCGTTCTCGCACCTGCTCGTCGAACTGATCGCCGTGCACAAGCGCAATGCGATCGCCGGGGGGCGCAATCCCGGGACCTGAGCGCGCGGTCCGCGGGCCAGGCGGGTCTAGTCGAGCGTCGAGCCGCGCAACGAGCCGACCTCGGCGGGTGACACCGCCGTGCCGTCGTTGCCCCAGCTCGCACGGATGTAGTTGAGCACCGCGGCGATTTCGGCATCGTCGAGCTTCTGCGCGAACGGCGGCATCGAATAAGGTTGCGGATTGCCGGCGGTCGTCGGGGCGATGCCGCCGGACAGTACGAGCCGGATCGGGTTGACCGCGTCGTCGCTGACGACGAGCGGGTTGCCGGCCAGCGGAGGATAGTCGAGGCCGCGTCCGCGCCCATCCGGCTGATGGCAGTCGGCGCAATGATCGAGGTAGAGCTGCCTGCCTTCGCCGACTTGTTGACGGCGCGCGGAATTCGCCTCGCGGGTCGCGCGCGCCGTGTCACGCCGCCCGTCGGCGGCGACCGGAACGCTCTTGAGGAAGGTCGCCATCGCGAGCGCGTCATCGTCGTGCAGGTGGCGCAGGCTGGCGGCGATGACTTCGGCCATCGCGCCATACGCGGAGCCGTGCGGCGAGACGCCGTGTTGCAGGGATGCGGCGAGTTCCTCGACCGTGTAGCGGTGCAGGGCATCCCGGTCGAGCGCCGGCGCATGCCAGTTGCGGCCGATGATGCGCTCACCGGCCAGATCCCGGCCCGTACGCAAGGAAGCCATGCTGCCGCGGTCGCCATGGCACATCGCGCAGTGGCCGATGCCCTCTACGAGATAGCGACCGCGGTTCCATGCATCCGACTGGGCCGGCTCGGGCTCGAACGACTGCGGTCGGTGGAACAGCATGCGCCAGGCCAGCAAGGCGCGCCGCGACGACGCCGGGAATTCGAGTGCGTTCGGCGGCGGCACGGCGCGCACCGGCGCGAGTCGGCGCGACCAGGCGTACAGCGCATCGAGGTCGCGGTCGTCGAGCCGGTTGAAGTTCGCGAACGGAAAGACCGGGTAGAGCAGGCCGTCGCGTCCGACACCGTGGCGCATCGCGTGGCGGAACTGTTCGAGCGACACGTGGCCGAGTCCGGTGTCCGGATCGGGCGTGATGTTGGTCGAGTACAGCGTGCCATAGGGCGACGGGAACGCGCGTCCGCCGGCGTACGGCGTGCCACCGCGCGCGGTGTGGCAGGTGATGCAGTTGCCGAGGTGGGCGAGATATTCGCCGCGCGCCACGGTCTGCGCATCGGTCGGCGCGACGAGGAGCGCGTCCCGTGGCGTGCGCAGCACGGCGGTGCCACCCTGCGCTTGCAGCAGCAGGGCGGCCGCGACGGCGAGGAGCACGAGCAGCGGGAACAGCACGCCCGATGCGATCACGAACCGGCGCAGGCGCGCGTTCATCGTGCGCTGTCCGCGTTCGCGTCGCGTGGAAGTTCGCCGCAGGCGAGCGGCAGTGGCCGCGAATCGCGTTCCGCGGGCCGCGAATCGATCGCCGGAAGCTGGCGCGAGAGCCAGGTCGCGACGATGCGTGTATCGCGGGCCGACAGACGGTTCGCGATGACGGCCATGCAATCGGGTTCGACCGCCTTGCGTGCGCCGTTGCGCCAGCCGCCGATCTGGGCGATGACATAGTCGGCCGGCAGGCCGCCGAGGGCCGGGACGCCGGGCTCGAGGCCTGCGAGATCCGGGCCATGGCAGCGTGCGCAGGCGGGCAGGCCGGATGCGGGGTCGCCATCGAACACGAGTTGTCGCGCGCGTGCCTCGGCCGCCGCATCGAGTGGGATCGGCGACGGTTCGCGATGGACGAGCCGGGTCGGCTGGGCCGCGTACCAGGCGGCGATCTCGCCGAGGTAGGCATCATCGAGGAACTGCATCAGGTAGACCATCTGCGGATAGTGGCGGCGGCCGTCACGGAAGCCCTGCAACTGGGCGAGCAGGTAGCCGGCAGGTTTGCCGGCGAGATGCGGGTAGTACTCGGCGCCCTCGGCACCTTCGCCATGTTCGCCGTGACAGGTCGCGCAGGCGGCCAGGCGTTCGCCGAGGTCGGTTGCGCGCTCGGCCGCCCCGCAGATCGCGGCCGGCATGGACATGCCGAGGGCGAGCGCGGCGAGCACGCGGCTCGCGAAGGCCAGCGCGGCCGATCGGATCGGAAAGGTCATCACGGTTCCTCGTGCGCGGCCGGTTGCATGCCGGCGACCCGCGCAGGGCCCATCTTGCCAGCAATCGGCCATGTTCCGGCGCTGGAACGCCCGTGGCGCATGGTCCAGTGCATCCTCCCGAATCATGGAGCAACCTCATGCAGGCGATCACCTGGAGCCGCAGCGCCACGGCCCGCGTGCTCGGAATCGGCTTCCTCGCGATGCTGATGCTGATTCCGCTGTCGCAGGTGCAGGACCTGATCGGCGAACGCGAGGGCCTCGAACGCGGGGCGCATGCGAGCATCGCCGCACGCTGGGGCGGCCAGCAGATCATCGGCGGCCCGGTGCTCGTCGTGCCCGTTCGCCGGGCCGTGACGAATGAATCCGGAACACGCTGGCATGATGTCCGGCATTTCGCCTTGCCGGAACAGTTGCGCATCGAAGGATCGCTGGAACCGGAACTGCGCCGCTACGGGATCTACGAGACGCCGGTGTACACGGCGGCCTTGACGATCAGTGGCCGCTTCGGCGCCGATGTCGCCGCAACGATCGCTGCCGAAGGCGGCGAGCCGCAATGGCAGTCGGCCGTGCTGCGCGTCCCGATCGCCGACGTGCGCGGCATCCGCAGTGCCACGCCGCTGCGCATCGACGGCCGCGACGTCCCGTTCGGACCCGGTGGCCAGGTCGCCGGGATGACGACGACCGAAGTCGCCTGGCCGATCGATCCGGCCCGCGCTGCAACGCCGATCGAATTCTCGTTCGAACTGCGCGTGGCCGGTACCGCCATGCTCCAGTTCCTGCCGCTTGCGCGCGTGACCGAAGCCTCGCTGACGGGTGCCTGGCCCGACCCGAGTTTCGGCGGCGCGTTCCTGCCCGCGAGCCGCGAGGCCGACGCCCGCGGCTTCCGCGCGAACTGGCAGGTGCTCGACCTCAACCGCCCGTTCGGCCAGCAATGGCGCGAGGACACGCTCGACCAGCCTGCGCTGTCCGCTTCGGCATTCGGGGTCGAGCTGTACCAGCCGGTCGGTACCTACCGGCGCAACGAGCGCGCCGGGAAATACGGCATGCTGTTCGTCGCGCTGAGCTTCGTCGCCTTGTTCCTGTTCGATGCACTTGGTCGCTGGCGCGTGCATCCGGTCCAGTACCTGCTGGTCGGCATCGCGCTTTGCACGTTCTATGTCGTGCTGCTTGCGTTGTCGGAGCAGGTCGGCTTCGGTTTTGCCTATCTCGCCGCAGCCGTCGTGATGGTCGGGATCATCGGCGGCTATGCGGTCGCCGCGGCGCGCAGTCGCGCGGCCGGGGTGACGCTCGGGGCCTTGCTCGCGCTGATCTATGCGCTGCTCTACGGCCTCGTCATCAGCGAACACTATTCGCTGCTGATCGGCGCGGTCGCGCTGCTCGTGTCGATCGGCGCCTTGATGTATCTGACCCGGCGCGTGGACTGGTACGCTCTCGGCCCGGCGCGGGTCGACGTGCCCGGCCGGATGGAATCCCGATGAACCTGCTCGCCCTCGAAACCTCGACCGAAAGCTGTTCGGTCGCGCTGCTTGCCGGCACGCGCCTCGTCGCGCGCAGCGAGATCGCGCCACGCCGGCATGCGGACCTGCTCCTGCCGATGTGCGAGGCCGTGCTCGCCGAGGTCGGCATCGCGCGTCGGCAACTCGATGCGATCGCGGTCGGCCGCGGGCCGGGGGCATTCACCGGCGTGCGTCTCGCGGTCTCGGCTGCGCAGGGCATCGCGCTCGCGCTCGACCTGCCGGTCATCACGGTCTCTTCGCTCGCCGCGCTCGCCGTCGACGCGCCGCACGATGCGACCTCGATCCTTGCCGTGATCGACGCGCGCATGGGCGAGATCTACGCGGGCACGTTCCGGCGCACGGCCGACGGACTCGTCGAGGCGACCGGGCTCGAGACGGTCGGCCCGGCGACCGCGCTGCAGGTGCCGCCGGCACTCGGCTGGGACGTGATCGGCAGCGGGTGGGGCGTGTATGCCGAGGCGATCCGCTCGCGTCTCGGCGCCGAACCGCGCAGCGCGCACGGCGAACGCTATCCACAGGCCACCGCGATCGCCCGCCTCGCCGCGCCGCAATTCGACGCGGGCCGCGGCGTCGTCGCCGAACTCGCCCTGCCGGTCTACCTGCGCGACAGGGTTGCGCTGACGACCAGCGAGCGCGAGCAGGCCAGGGCGCCCTGAGCGCGCGTCGGTTCGATGTCGCAGGGCGATCGAGCGAGCCCGTTCAACGGCGTTCGAGGACCAGTTCGAAGGCCTGTCCGTCTTCGTGGCGCGCATCCCAATGGGCGACGCGAAGACCGAGTTCGGGCGCCACCTGTTCGAACCAGCGTCGCGAGAAGTACGTCACGTGCGCCGGTACGTGCAGATACGAATAGTCCCGCCATCGCTCGATGCCGTCGCTTGGCTTCCACTTGACCGGTCGATGCGGCGCGGTGACGAACAGCTTGCCGCCGCGCTCGAGCAGCTGCGCGACGGTCGCGAGCATCTGCCGCGGATCGACCAGGTGTTCGATCACGTGCGTCATCGATGCGAGCTTGAACGGTTCCGCTTCCGCCAGATCCTCGACCGTTCCGACATGGTAACTATCGACCCATTCGCAGCGGTTGGCGCATTCGGCACTGACGTCCTGGGCGATCGTCCGTGTTGTCGGATCGATGCTCTTGCAAGCCCGCGATACCCAGGAGTAACCGGCCCCGATCTCGAGCACGCGCGAGCCCCGTCCGTCGAGCAGGCCCAGGTTGCGCACCGCGTGCGTGTAGTACTCGAGAATCCGGGCGACCTGGTCCGGTGAGGTGTAGTGGTCGTCAGCGAACTGGACCGAGACTTCATAAAGCGTGCGCAGGTCTTCGCTGGTCGGCGCAGGATCGAGGTAGACGACCTCGCACCTCGGGCAACACACGAGGCCGAATTCATTCGTGTGGAACGGGCCCGGATGGGTCGGCGACACGTCGCCGAGCCGGCGCAATGCGGCCTGCTGGCCGCAAGCGCGGCATGGATGTTCGGGTGCGTTCTTTTTCTTCCACCACATCGGTCCTGCTCCGTGTCCGGCGATTCCTGGCGCTCGTTATAATCGCCGATCCGCCGGCGACGAATGATCCCATGTCCCTGATCGCACCGCATGTATTGCACGATGCAGACCGGTATGCGCAGCGCTTCCAGGCCGCGACGCCGTTCCGCCATGTCGTCATCGATCGCTTCCTCGACGACGATCTGTGCCGGAGCCTTCTCGCGGATTTTCCTTCATTCGAGGCACGCCATGCGCTCGATGAGATGGGCCGGGTCGGCGGCAAGGCCGTGCGGATGGATGTGCGCGAGATCTCGCCCGCGTATCGGCAACTGGATCGTTTCCTGCAGTCTGGCGAGTTCCTCGACTTCGTTTCGGCGGTGACCGGGATCCCGGACCTGCTGTACGACGCCGATTACATCGGCGGCGGTACCCACGAGAACCGGCACGGACAGGGGCTCGATGCGCATGTCGATTTCAACTTCCATCCGCGGACGCGTTGGCACCGTCGACTCAATCTGATCGTCTACCTCAACGAGGAGTGGGAATCGTCGTGGGGTGGTGAGTTGGAACTGCATTCCAATCCCTGGGATTCTGCCGACAATCGCACGACGAGCGTGACGCCGCTGTTCAACAAGGCCGTGATATTCGAAACCAACGAAGTTTCGTGGCATGGATTCTCGACGATCCGGTTGCCTGAGGAGCGAGATTCCGTTTCGCGGAAGTCGTTCGCGATCTACCTGTATACCGTCGAGCGGCCGCACGATGAAACGGCGCCGCCGCATGCGACGATCTATGTGCCCGAGGCGATGCCGGCGGATTGGGCGGCAGGGCGCGTCCTCGACGATCGTGATCTCTCCGGGCTGCGCGCGCGCTTCACGCGCATGCGCACGCAACTTCGCTTCCTTTACGATCGCGAGAAGCAGTTCGGTGCGCGGATCGCGAACCTCGAACACGCGCTCGCCGAGGCTCGCGGCGCGCAGCGGCTCGAGTTGCAGGGGTATGCGACCCAGCCACGCGGTGTGGTCGGCCTCTGGGCGGATGGCTGGGCCGGCGCGGAGCTGGCCGCCGTGTTCGTGCCCACGCGCAACGTCAAGTCGCTGGTCATGCAACTGTGGGCGCCCGGGCAGCTCGGTGAAACGCAGGAACTTCGCATCGACATCGGCGGTGTCGCGTACGTGCAGCTGCTGCAACCCGGGGCAAGGACCACCGTCGAATTGCGCCTGGGTGCCAGCAGCGGCGACGAGACCGCTCTGCGGATCCATGCCGCACGGACCTGGCGGCCAGCGGCTACAGGCGAGAGCGGCGACCAGCGCGAGCTCGCCTACAAGATGATCGCCGCTGTCTTGCACCACTGAAGCGCTGCTGCTGGACAGCAGGCCTGTTCGACCGGCTAATCCGCCGTACGACCGTCAACTCATCCAATTTCGCCCCTCGGCCCCCGGCTTGGACGGGGATTCCCGTGCAGACGCGCATTGGCGCGCAGGTCGTAACGGGCACGGAGGGGTTGCGGTCCGATCGCGATCATGCCGATCCCGTCAGGCGTGCGCGCAATCGCTGCACGACATAGCGGAGTCGGCCGAGGCGTCCCGAATTGAGTGCAGTGCGCGCCTGTTCGAGTTGCGCGGTCAGTGCCGTGATGTCGCGGTACAGCCGCTGGTTGTGCTGGTCGCGTCGTGCGAGCAGGACGCGGATTTCCTCGATGTCGGCTGCCTCGAGCGTCATGCCTGGCGCGAAGCGCTCGGGTAGCGGACGGTCGACATAGATCGTCGAATGCGAGTCGGCGAGTTCATCGGCGGGACGCTCCTTCGTGTAGAAGTACAGAGCGATCGACTTGCGCGACAGGCCCTGTCGATCCGCCGGCAGCGCGATGCGGCTGAATCCGTGCCAGCTCCACTCGGTCGTCTCGAAGATCACGCAGCGGTTGTAAAGCGGGGTGACGAGGGTGACGCGATCATCCGGTGCGCGCGGATCGGAATGCAGTTCGAGCGATCCGCCCCAGGCGTCGTCCCATTCGTGGTTGAGATAGACGATGAGGTTGATCCGGCGGTGCCAGTGCTCGACCGGATGGCGGTTGAAATCGACGTGCGGGTCGAGATCCTGGCCCTCGCGGTTCTCGTGCGTGCCGCCACCGAAATACCACGGGTCGTAGAGCAGGCCTTCGATGCCGGTCACGCGCCCGAGATAATCGAGGAAGCCCGGCGACTGCACCAGTGCGTCAAGTTCGGTGTAGGCCGCGCCAAGATCGCGGATGCGCTCGACGGTCGACTTCTGGCCGAGTTCGCCGGCTTCATTGCGTGCATTGCCACGCTCGAAGGCGGGGAATTCGGCGAGCAGGCGCGCCGCAAACGCATCCGCGAGGAAGTCGTCGATGACGACGTGGCGGAATGGATCGCGGCCAGCGAACATGCGGGCGTGATCCGCGGCTCGCGCCTGTGTGCGTGGCTCGATCAGGTCGGGAGAGGGCGAAGTCATGCCGCGTATGGTGCCACAGCGACATCCCGCCACCGCGGGGTGCAGCGCCTCCGCAGCGCAACGGCGATGTCAGCCCGCTTCCGCGGGCACCGCCTGCTCCGATGCGGCAGCCGCTGGCAGCGCGATCTGCATCTGCGCGAGCAACTCGTCGATGCGCGCGCGATTGCCGGCCCGAAGCAGCGCGGGCGCAAGCTTGCGCAATTCGCCGCGGTCGAGTGCATTGACGACCTCGCGAACTTCGAGCAGGAGGCCCGGATGCATGCTGAAATCGGTCAGGCCGAGCGCGAGCAGCAGGGCCGTGTAGCGTATTTCGCCAGCGATCTCGCCGCACAGCGTGACCGGACGCCCCGCGCGCTGGCAGGTCGCGATGATCCGCGCGAGCAGCTTGAGCACGGCCGGGTGCAGCGGGTCGTAGAGGCCGCCGAGTTCGTCGTTGTTGCGGTCGGCGGCAAGCGTGTACTGCACGAGGTCGTTGGTGCCGATCGAGACGAAGTCGAGCTTGCGGATCATTCCCGACAACGCGATCGCGGCGGCCGGTACCTCGATCATCGCGCCGAGTTCGAACTGGTCGGCGATTTCATGGCCCTCGGTGCGCAGTTCCCTGGCCGAGTCCATCAGAAGGGTGCGTACGGCATCCACTTCTTCGACACAGGTGATCATCGGCACGAGGATCCGTACCGGGCCGTAGCCGGAGGTACGCAGGATCGCGCGCAACTGCGTGCGCAGCAGTTGCGGCGTACGCAGCGACAGGCGCACGCCGCGCACGCCGAGCGCGGGGTTCGGTTCATCGCGCAGGGCCAGTCCCGCACCGTCGATCTTGTCGGCGCCCAGGTCGAGCGTGCGGATCGTCACCGGCAGGCCGCCCATGCCGAGCACGAGATCGCGATAGGCGAGGAACTGCTCTTCCTCGCCCGGCGCGTCCTTGCGTTGCAGGAACAGGTACTCGGTGCGGTACAGGCCGATGCCGGCGGCGCCGCAGGCGCGTGCCTGGGCGATGTCGGCGGGCATCTCGGCATTCGCATGCAGGTTGATCGCGACACCGTCGACCGTGCGCGTCTCGACATCGCGCAGGCGAGCAAGGCGCTTGCCCTGCTGGGCGAGGTCGCGCTGCCACGTGCGATAGCCGGCGAGATCCTGGGCGGTCGGATGGACGATGACGTCGCCGTGCTCGCCATCAATCAGTACGAGGTCGCCGTCCTGAAGGTGGGAAAGTGCCTCGTGCGCGCCAACCACCATCGGCAGGCGAAGCGATCGCGCGAGGATCGCGCCGTGCGACAGTGCGCTGCCGGCGCTGAGTACGACGCCGAGTACGCCATGCTCGGCGAGCGGCACGAGTTCGGACGGGGCGACCGTGTCGCTGATGAGGATCTCGCCGACGCGCGAGGCGAGCTTGCGTTCCTCGACGCTCGACTCGCGGCTCAGCGCACCCTGCACGCGACCGATCACGTGTTCGATGTCCTCGCGCCGGCTGCGCAGGTACGGGTCGTCCATCGCCTCGAACACCGCGACGAGGCTGTCGCGCTGCATCTTGAGGGCCGCGCTCGCGTGGAAGCGGCCGGTGCGCACGAGCTCGTGCAGGCCGGTGACGAACTCGGGGTCCATCAGGATCAGGCTGTGCGCATCGATGAACTCGGCGACTTCGCGGGCGAGCGGTCCCTGCAGCTTGTCGCGCAGCGCGCGCAACTCGGCGCGCGCGCTGGCCAACGCATGATCGAGTCGCTGCAGCTCGTTGCCGACTTCGCTTTCCTCGAGCCGCGTCTCGTCGACGAGGAACCGGCTCGGCTGCTCGAGCCGAGCGCGTCCGAGCGCCTTGCCGCGCGATGCGCCGGTTCCGGTGAGTACGAGTCGCACTGCAGATCCTTCTCCGATGTGCCGCGCGATCCATTTCGCGCGACGGGATGTACGCGGTGGCCGGGTTGTCGGGTTCCTGATTGCGTGGAGGCTATTGCCCCTCGTCGAACTTGCGCTCGAACAGGTCGACGAGTGCGTTCATCGCCGCCTCCTCGTCGGAGCCGTCCGCACGCAGCTTGAGCACGGCACCGAGCCCGGCTGCGAGCATCATGACGCCCATGATGCTTTTCGCGTTGACTTCCTTGCCGCGGTAAACCATGAACACGCTCGACTGGAACCCGTGCAGGGTCTGCACGAGCTTGGCCGATGCACGTGCATGCAGGCCGAGTTTGTTGCTGATGGTGATTTCGCGTTCAAGCATGGTCGATGAAGATTCCTCCGCGCCCGCCGGTCGCCGCGGTCTGGGCGAGCTCGTCGAGGTTCTGTTCCGGATAGTTGAGCACGCGCAGCAGCATCGGCAGGTTCAGCCCCGACACGCAATGGGTCGTGATCCCGAGTGAAGGCAGGCGCTGGGCGACATTGCAGGGCGTCGCGCCGTAGAGGTCGGTTAGCACGAGCACCCCGGCGCCGGCGTCGAGGCCGCGCGCATGCGCAGCCGCGTCGGTCAGGGTCGCATCGGGGTCGGCCCCGGCATCGACTTCGATCACGTCGACCTCGAGTGGCAGCTTGCCGAGCACGTGGCGCGCCGCACCGACGAGCGCCTCGCCCATCGCCTCGTGTGTCAACAACAGTACGCCGACGCCCATTCACCGATTCCATCCATCGCCCGCCGCGCCGCGGGCACAGCTGCGTGCGAGAGTAACCGACAACGCCGGCGAACGGGAAACCGTTGGCGCCGGCCGGCCGCGGTCACTCGAGTTCGCGGTGGTAGCTGAGCACCTGTTCGTAATCGTGGCGGAAGTGCTCGGCGAGCCGCTCGACGAGGTGGACCGAGCGGTGGCGGCCGCCCGTGCAGCCGATGCAGATCGTCACGTAACTGCGGCCTTCGGTCTTGAAACGCGGCAGCCAGACTTCGAGGAACGTGCGCAACTGCTCGAGGTACAGGTTCACGTCGGCTTGTTCCTCGAGCCAGGCGCGGACCGGCGCGTCGCGCCCGGACAGCGGACGCAGCACGGCGTTCCAGTGCGGATTCGGCAGGCAGCGTGCGTCGAAGACGAAATCGGCATCGCTCGGCACGCCGCGCTTGTAGGCGAACGACTCGAACAGCAGGGTCAGCGCGCCGCTCCGCTGGCCGAGTTCGGCGATGACCAGGCGGCGCAGCTGGTGGACATTCAGTTCGCTCGTGTCGATGACGCGGTCGGCGATCGCGGCGATCGGGCGCATCAGCTTGCGTTCGAGGGCGATCGCGTCGGCGAGGCCGAGCCCGTCGGCTGAAAGCGGGTGGCGCCGGCGCGTCTCCGAATAGCGCTTGATCAGGGTTTCATCGCGCGTGTCGAGGAACACGAGTTCGTAGGCGATCCCGACTTCGGCGAGGCTGGCGAGCACGCCGGGCAGGCGATCGAGGTCATAGACGCGATTGCGCACGTCGACGCCGACCGCGAGCTTCGGATGGAGGCCGGCGCCATCCTCGGATACCGCCCGCACGAAGGCCGGCATCAGCGCGCTCGGCAGGTTGTCGACGCAGTAGTAGTCGAGGTCCTCGAGCGTGCGCAGGGCGACCGACTTGCCCGAGCCGGACAAGCCGCTGACGACGATCAGTCGTGTGGTCGGCGCGTGTGTGCCCGTCTCGTTCATGCCTTCACCACGGTGGCAGGCGGCGCAGTTGATGCGCCTGGCGGTCGACGAAGGTCTGGGCCGGGTCGAAGCCCTTCGACTTGAGCATGTGGCTGCGAACGGCCGCCTCGGCGAGCACGGCGATGTTGCGGCCCGACGCGACCGGAATGACGATCTGCGGGATGCGCACGTCGAGCACCTCGCGGTAACCGACGTCGCCGTACAGCCGTTTCATCGCATCGTCCGCACCGTTCTGCGCCATCGGCTGCAGATGCACGATCAGGCGCAGGTATTTCGACGGCTTGACGGCCGTGTGACCGAACATCTCGCGCACGTTGAGCACGCCGAGGCCGCGGACTTCGAGCAGGTCGCGCAGCATCTCCGGGCAGGTGCCATCGACGACGTCGGGGGCGATCAGGGTGAACTCCGGCGCGTCGTCGGCGACGAGGCGATGGCCACGCGTGATCAGTTCGAGGGCGAGCTCGCTCTTGCCGGTGCCGCTTTCGCCGGTGATCAGCACGCCGATCGAGTTCACTTCCATGAGCACGCCGTGCATCGTGATCTGGCGGGCGAGGCCACGGGCGAGATGGTATTGCAGGTAGGTCAGCAGTTCGTGGCCACGCTTCGGGCTGATCCACAGCGGCGTCTGCGACTCCTCGGCCGCCTCGCGCAGGTCGCCCGGAACCTTCTGGTCCTTCGTCACGAGCAGCGCGATCGGCCGGTACGCGATGATCTTCTCGATCGTCTCCCAGCGCTGGCGCGGATCGAGGCCGTCGAGGTAGTTCAACTCCTCGGTGCCGATGATCTGTACCTTGTTCGGATAGATGATGTTGAGGTAGCCGATCAGCGACGGGCGCCGCGACAGGTTGTCGCCCGGCTCGATTGCGCGTGATTCGCCACGCATGCCCGCGACCCAGCGCAGTTGCATGCGCTCGCCGACGGCCTCGTAGAGTTGGCGTGCGCTCAGTCGGTCCATGTCTCGGCCCTGTTCTTGCGGCGCTTGAATTCTGCCAGTTCGAGTCGCAGCGCGCCTGCATCGGGAGCTTCTCGCAGCGCGGCCGTCAAGGCGCGGTCGGAAAACATCTCGGCGAGTTCGGCAAGCAGGTGCAGGTGCTGGTCGGTGAAGTGCAGCGGCACGACGAGGGCGGCGACGAGGTCGACCGGCTGGCCGTCGACCGCATCGAACGCGATCGGCCTGGAAAGGCGCACGAATGCGGCGCGCGGATCGGCGGGCGAGGCGCTGCGGCCGTGCGGGATCGCGACGCCGCGGCCGAGTCCGGTCGAGCCGAGCGTTTCGCGCGCGAGCAGGGCTTCGTGGATCGTCGCCTCGTCGGCGTCCGCGCCGGCGAGCAGGCCGGCCAGCGCCTTGATCAGCGTCGGTTTGTCGGCTGCGGGGAGGTCGGTGCGGATGCGTCGGGCGGGCAGCAGATCAAGAAACGGCATGAGCAGTCGGCGGGGGCGGCGGAGTCCGGGGCGGAGTATGCATGCAGCCCCGTGACTTGTCCTTCCGATGTGTCGTCGACCGGATCGGCAGCGGCGCGCCCCTCTCCGTGGAGGAAAGGAGCGCGACGGTCGATCCGGAGCGCGGGCCGCGATGCGGTTATTCGTAGCGGGCGGCGCGCACTTCCTCGTTGTGGTGGTTGGTCAGCTTTTCCTTGTGCTTGCGCACCTGGGACGTGAGCTTGTCGGCAAGTGCGTCGATCGCGGCATACATGTCGGTGGCGGTCGCGTCGGCGTGCATCGCCTTGCCGGAAACGAGCAGGGTGGCCTCGGCCTTGTGCAGGAGCTTCTCGATGCTGAGCACGATCGAGAGTTCGTGGAGGTGGTCGAAGTGGCGGGTCAGTCGTTCGAGCTTCGCTTCGGCGTGGTTGCGCAGTGCCGGAGTGACCTCGATCTGATGGCCCTGGATATTGACCTGCATGACAGCCTCCTCGTGTGCGGGCCGGCACGTGCCGGCCCTGTTAACCGGTTTGGTGTTCGTGGCGTCGCCATTCAAGGGCGCCGCTCAAGAACTGTGACCGCAATGCATCGCGGGCGTTCCCGCCGCCGGCGGCAGTGACCGCATTCCTCAGTCGAGCCGGCAGCGATCGTTCGATGATGGAATGTTCAATGCCTCCCGGTACTTGGCCACGGTACGTCGCGCAACGGTGATGCCGCGGCGGTTCAATTCACCTGCGAGCGCCTGGTCCGACAGCGGGCGATTCGCCCTTTCCTCGTCGATGAGCTTGCGGATCATCGCCTGGATCGCGGTTGCCGAAGCGGCGCCGCCGTCCACGGTGGAAACGCCACTCGAAAAGAAGTACTTGAACTCGAACGTGCCGCGCGGCGTATGCAGGTACTTGCGCGTGGTCACCCGCGACACCGTCGACTCGTGCATCTCGATTTCCTCGGCCACGTCGCGCAGGACGAGCGGGCGCATCGCTTCCGCGCCGAACTCGAGGAAGCCCGATTGCGCACGCACGATCGCCTGGGCCACCTTCAGCATCGTGTCGGCGCGCGTCTTCAGGCTCTTGATCAGCCAGCGGGCTTCCTGCAACTGGCCGCGCAGGTAATTGGCATCGTCGCGGCGCGCGCGCGCGATCAGGCTCGCGTAGTGCTCGTTGATCGCAAGCCGCGGCTGGCAGTTTGGCGACAGCGATACCTGCCAGCGGCCATTGATCTTGTGCGCGTAAGCGTCGGGGGCGATGAATTCGGCCGGGCCGCTCGAGTAGCCGGCCCCCGGTTTCGGCGTCAGCGAGCGCACGAGGTCGATCGCGACGTCGAGTTCGTCGACCGTCGTGCGCAGCTTCTGGCACAGGCGGATGCGATCGTTTCGCGCGAGCAGTTCGAGGTGTTCGGCGACGATGCCGCGCGCGAGTTCGATGCCGGGTGTCTGCGCATCGAGCGCGTCGAGCTGGACGCCGAGACATTCGCCGAGCGTGCGCGAGGCGACCCCGATCGGATCGAAGCGCTGCACGCGATGGCGCACGCTCTCGACCTCGTCGGCCGTGACTTCGTAGAGCTCGCGCAAGCTGTCTGCGAGTGCCTCGTTCGATTCGTCGAGATAGCCGTCGTCGTTGATCGCTTCGATGATCGCGGTCGCGATGCCGCGGTCGCGCGGCGAAAGCGGGGTCAGGTTGAGCTGCCAGAGCAGGTGGTCGCGCAGGTCTTCGGCTTCGGCATCCTGCGATTCGAGGCCCTCCTCGTCGCCGTGCGCAGGGCGGAAGTCGTTGCGATCCTGGCCCAGATCGAGCGGGAGGTCGTCGAAATCGGGCGTCGCGTCGGCGACTTCGACGCTCGACTCGACTGCCGGACCGAGCGGGATTTCGTTCTCGGCGAGCTCTTCGTGGGTCTCTTCGCCTTCGAGCTCGCTTTCGTCGAGATCGAGCAGCGGATTCGATTCGAGGGCCAGATTGAGTTCGAGCTCGAGCTCCATGCTCGACAGTTGCAACAGCTTGATCGCCTGCTGGAGTTGCGGGGTCAGTGCCAGTTGCGACTGAACGCGGAGTTGGAGCGCCGGTTTCATTCCCAGGTTCTCGAGGCGACTGCATGCAATCCTAGCGCCAATGTCCTGCAACGGGCAGGGCTTGACGCTGTGGCGGGGTCGGTTCAGGCTTCCGCGTCGCCTTTCCGCACCTGGGTGCAGGCGCAGCGCGGCGCGCTCGCGGACACGTGGCGAAAATTCCCCAGCGCATGGCCGGATGCCCGGCATCGGCCAGGACCACTCGCCGCGGGCATTGGCGGCCCGGATGCGACCGTGCAGACGGCCTTCGTTACATGCGGAACTCGCGTCCGAGGTAGACCTCGCGCACCTGCTCGTTGGCCAGTACATCGGCCGGCGAGCCATGGGTCAGCACGCTGCCGCCGTTCATGATGTAGGCACGGTCGCAGATGCCGAGCGTTTCGCGCACGTTGTGGTCGGTGATCAGGATGCCGATGCCGCGCGCCTTGAGCTGGCGCACGATACGCTGGATGTCGACGACCGAAATCGGGTCGATGCCCGCGAACGGTTCGTCGAGGAGCAGGAAGCGCGGTCTGGAGGCCAGTGCGCGCGTGATCTCGACGCGCCGGCGTTCGCCTCCGGACAGGCTGACGCCCTTGCTGTCGGCGATGTGGGCGATCTGGAGTTCGTCGAGCAGGGTTTCGAGCTCGACCTCGCGCGCCGCGCGGTCGAGGTCCTTGCGCAGTTCGAGGATCGCCATGACGTTGTCGGCGACGCTGAGGCGGCGGAACACCGACGCCTCCTGCGGCAGGTAGCCGACGCCAAGGCGCGCGCGCTCGTGCATCGGGAGTTCGGTGATGTCGTGGCCGTCGAGCCGGATCGAACCGGAGTCGGCCGAGACGAGGCCGACGATCATGTAGAAGCACGTTGTCTTGCCGGCGCCGTTCGGGCCGAGCAGGCCGACCACCTCGCCCTGCTTCAGCGAGAAGCCGAAATCGCGCACGACCGTGCGGCCGCCATAGGCCTTGCGCAGATCGGCAGCGCTGAGCATCAGGATCCGGACGTCGGCTGCGCGGCGCGCTTCTTCGGCTTGAAGATCATGTGCACTTCGCTGCCGGGCGACGCGCTGCCGCCCTCCATCGCGCCGGTATTCGTGTCGTAGACCATGCGCGGGCCACGGAACTCGGATTTTCCTTCCTGGATCACGACGACCTCTCCGGTCAGCACGGCGATGCCGCTGCCGTCGTCGTAGTCGATGGTCGCCGCGCGCGCGGTCAGCTTGCCACCGTCGCCGTCCTGCATCTGCTCGAGGCGCGCCGGCGCGCCGGTCAGGACGAGACGGCGGCTGGCGCTGTCGCCCGTGCCGGCGCTGTCGAACACCCTCGCCTCGTTGCCGCTCGCCTTCAATGACCCCTGCTCAATGCGGACGTTGCCGAGGAACAGGGCGTATTCGGCCGGTCCTGGCTTGTCGGCCGCGCCACTGACCATCTTGCTCGAATCGGCGCGGACCTCGAGATCCTTGTCGCGGTCGCTGCTCAGCGCATGGGCCGGCGCCGCGCAGGCCAGCGCGAGAGCGGCGGCGACGAACAGGGCCGGCGCCCGGCGCTCACTTCCTGCGTCGGGTCGGCTCGAAGGTGTGGTGGACATCGGCAAGAAGCTCCAGGGCTTTCGTGTTCAGGTCGCCGCGCAGGCCGGTGCCGCGCAGTATAGAGCCCGGCTGGATGATCTGGGCGGGCGCGGCGGTTTCGAGTTTGCGCAGCTTCGGCCAGACGTCGAGTTCGCTGGTCGTGATCGTCGCAGGCCTGACCGTTGCCGACGGCGTGCGCCGCATGTCGACATTGCCCTCGAGGCGAACCAGCGATCCGTTCTTGTCGACCCAGGCCGAATCGGACTTGCCGATCCATGGATTGCCGGCGCTGTCGACCATCAGGTAATCGGGTGTCGAGACGAAGATCGAGCCATCCTCGGCCCGTCGCACGAGGCGCGGCCCGCTGACGGTGAAACTGAGCTTGCCCGCTTCGTCGAGGGCGTTGAGCGTGAAGCCATCGAGCGTGTAACCCGAACGCGGTGGGCCCGCGAAGGCCGGTTCGACCGGGCGCGGGCGGGTCAGCCAGAGCAGGACCTGGCTGCCGGCGGCGAGCACGGCGAGCAGGGTGACGGTGACGATGAAACGCCGGTCGAGCATCGCTCAGCGCGGGCCGAGGTGGTGGGCAAGCTCGGCCTCGCCCTTGCCTTGCGCACACAGGATCAGGTCGCAGACTTCGCGCGCGGCACCGGCGCCACCGGCCAGGCGCGTGCGCCAGTGTGCGCGTTCGCGGACCCACGGATGTGCATTGGCGACCGCGACCGCGAGTCCGACGCGTTGCATGACCGCGAGGTCGGGCAGGTCGTCGCCGGTGTAGGCGCACTCGGACGCGTCGAGCTGCAAGGCATGCAGCAACCGGGAGAAGCAGGCGGACTTGTCCTCCTGACCCTGGTAGACATGGACGAGGCCGAGTTCGCTCGTGCGCTGGGCGACGAGGTGGCTGATCCGTGCCGTGATGATCGCGACTTCGATGCCGTTCGCGCGCAGGCGCTTGAGCCCGAACCCGTCGTGGACGTGGAACGCCTTGAGTTCGTGGCCGTCCTCGGCGTACCAGAGTCGCCCGTCGGTCAGCACGCCATCGACATCGAAGATCGCGAGCCTGACGCGTGCGGCACGTTCGCGGGTGTCGGCAGGAATGTCGTTGAGAAGCACGGGACTCGGGGTATCTGTGATCGGGAATGGGGAATCGGGAACGTCAAGGGAAGGCGATCGGGGGTCGGACAGCCTTCAGCCGCGAATCCCGGACGGAGGGCCTGGGGGACGGAAGCGCTTCAAGATTCCCGGCGCCGGGATTCTCAGACCACCCTTGCCCGCAACAGGTCGTGGATATTGAGCGCGCCGACGACGCGGTTCTCGGCGTCGACGACGAGCAGGGCATGGATCTTGTGCGCCTCCATGACGCGCGCGGCTTCGGCCGCGAGCTTGTCGGCGCTGATCGTCTTCGGACTCGAGGACATCAGGCGATGGACCGGCGTTTCGCGCAGGTCGATGTCGTCGTCGTCGACCGCGCGGCGCAGGTCGCCGTCGGTGAACACGCCGAGCAGGCGGCGACCGGCATCGACGACGGCGGTCATGCCGAGGCCCTTGCGCGTCATCTCGACGAGGGCTGCGGTCAACGAGGCGTTGCCGTCGATCAGCGGGATCTTGTCGCCCGTGTGCATGATGTCGCTGATGTGCACGAGCAGGCGCCGGCCGAGCGTGCCGGCCGGATGCGAGCGGGCGAAATCCTCGGACGTGAACCCGCGCGCCTCGAGCAGGGCGATCGCGAGTGCATCGCCCATGACGAGGGCAGCGGTCGTGCTCGCGGTCGGGGCGAGTCCGAGCGGGCAGGCCTCGGCCGGGACCGAGACGTCGAGATGGACGTCGGCGAGCCGCGCGAGCGAGGAATTCTCGTTGCCGGTCATCGAGATCAGCGGCACGTTCTGGCGCTTGATCAGCGGCAGAATCGTCAGCAGTTCGTCGGTCTCGCCCGAATTGCTGAGGCTGAGGACGACGTCCTTGTGCGTGATCATGCCAAGGTCGCCGTGGCTGGCCTCGGCCGGGTGCACGAAGAATGCCGGCGTGCCGGTCGAGGCCAGGGTCGCCGCGATCTTGCGCGCGATATGGCCCGACTTGCCGATGCCGATCACGACGACGCGCCCGGGGCACTCGAACATGAGCTGGCAGGCATGCAGGAAACTGTCGTTGACGCGGTCGCGCAGCGTGGCGATCGCGCGCGCTTCGGTGTCGATCACCGCGAGGGCGCTGTTGCGGATCGTCGCCTGGTCGAGCAGCGGGTTGGTCAACGGATATATGGCCGCGGAGGCTGAGGTCTGGGCGTTCATCAACATCGGATTGAGCAGCGAAACGGCCGGATCGGCCCATTCTTGTTTTCGGCGACGCAGTAATTTGAGTACCATTCGCCCTCCCATTGTATCCGCAACACCCCCGGCAGCGCTAAAGGACGCGACGGACCGCCGCTTCGTCGCAGGCCGCCCCGTCGGCGTCCACGCAGGCGCCACGGCGACCCTGGCCACCCGGCCCCGCCCGCGCGATGCCCGCAATGCCGACCCGAACCGAACAGGAAACCGCCCCGAAATGGACACGCGCACGATCCAGACTCTCATCGAACAAGGCCTGCCCGGTGCGCAGGTAGTGGTCGAAGGCGCCGACGGCGTGCATTTCGAGGCACGCGTGGTCAGCGCGGCGTTCGCCGGCAAGCTGCCGCTCGCGCGGCACCGCATGGTCTATGCCACGCTCGGCGACCTCATGGGCGGCGCGATCCATGCGCTGGCCTTGCGCACCTTGACACCCGACGAGGCCGCCGGCACCTAGTCGATCCGCCGGCAGCCGGCATCGCTACGCGCGATGCCGGCGCCGCTCCCGCCGGCCGCAGGGCCCGCCCGAAGGACACCGAAGCACACCAATGGCAAAGATCGTGATCAATGGCGGTGAACCGCTGCAAGGCGAAGTGCAGATCTCAGGCGCCAAGAACGCCGTGCTGCCGATCCTGGCCGCCTGCCTGCTCGCCGACGAGCCCGTCAGCATCGCCAACGTGCCGCACCTGCACGACGTGACGACGACGATGGAACTGCTCGGCCAGATGGGCGTCGAGCTCGTCATCGACGAACGCATGAAGATCCACGTCGATCCACGGCCGGCGAAGAACTATTTCGCGCCGTACGACCTCGTCAAGACGATGCGCGCGTCGATCCTCGTGCTCGGTCCGCTGGTCGCGCGCTTCGGCGAGGCCGAGGTCTCCCTGCCGGGCGGCTGCGCGATCGGCTCGCGCCCTGTCAACCTGCACATCCAGGGCCTGCAGGCGCTCGGGGCCGACGTCCGCGTCGAGAACGGCTACATCAAGGCCCGCGCGAAACGCCTGAAAGGCGCGCGCATCAATCTCGACCTCGTGACCGTGACCGGCACCGAGAACCTCATGATGGCCGCCGCACTGGCCCACGGCACGACCGTGATCGAGAACGCGGCGCAGGAGCCCGAAGTCGTCGACCTCGCCAATTGCCTCAATGCGATGGGCGCGAAGATAAGCGGCGCGGGCACCAACACGATCACGATCGAGGGCGTCGAGCGCATGCACGGCACCGACTACGAAGTGCTGCCGGATCGCATCGAGACCGGCACCTTCCTCGTCGCCGCCGCGATCACGGGCGGCAAGATCCTGGCCAAGCATGCGCGGCCGAAGACGCTCGACGCGGTTCTCGGCAAGCTCGAGGACGCCGGTGCGCACATCTCCACCGGCGATGACTGGATCGGCATCGACATGCAGGGCAGGCGTCCGAAAGCGGTCAACATCACGACCGCACCATACCCCGCGTTCCCGACCGACATGCAGGCCCAGTTCACCGCACTGAACTGCGTCGCCGAAGGCGTCGGCGTGATCACCGAGACGGTGTTCGAGAACCGCTTCATGCACGCGCTCGAGCTGCAGCGGCTCGGTGCCGACATCCAGCTCGAGAGCAATACCGCGATCATCAAGGGCGTCGGTTCGATGACCGGCGCACCGATGATGGCGACCGACCTGCGCGCGTCCGCCTCGCTCGTGCTGGCCGGACTCGTCGCCAAGGGTGAAACCCAGATCGACCGCATTTACCACATCGATCGCGGTTACGAGAACATCGAGGAGAAACTCGGTTCGCTCGGCGCGAAGATCCGCCGCCTGCCGACCTGAGGCCGGCTGACGCGCGACATCACTCGCCGCGCGTCGCGCGCATTTCCGGCCGGCGGGGCTTGCCGAGCGAGACGAGCTGCAACGTGATCGTGTCGCCCTTGCGCTCGACCTGCTCGATGCGCACCGGCAACCAGCCGATCGCCTCTGCGAACCAGCTCGTCGACGTGCGCTTCTCGCGCACGCGCTCGAGGCATCGCGTGTCGTACTCGCCGGCCGGCACTCGCACGCGCTGCTCGCCGCAATCGGTGTAGCGGACCGTCTCGATCGCATCCTTCATCGCGACCGCATAGTCGAATCCGGTGCGCGCGCCGATCAGGTCGTTGACGATGGCGAGGGTCACGGCATGGCGGTCGATCGTGCCGTCGAGGAGGGCGTAGCGCGCCTTGCTGTCGCCGTCGGCCATGTGCACTTCGCGCCGGTCCCAGTCGAACTCGGCACGCCGGCGCTTGTTGCGCACGGCGGTCTGCTGGTTGAACTCGTAGTGGATCGTCTCCGGCCGGCCGCCGCGCCAGCGCACGATCGATTCCTCGACGACGTCGAGTCCGGCGAGACGCGCAAGCCCGGACGTTCCGACCGTGCTCGAGCGCAGCGTCCAGGTTGCGTCGCCGTTGTCGCGCAGTTCGATCGTCGTGCGTCCAAGTTCATCACCGTTGCGCAGGGCGCGGTACTCGGCAGTGAACTCGGGCACGCTGGCGGGCGCAGAAAGCGGCACGCAGGCGAGCAGGACGGCAAGGGTCGGCAGGAATTTCAAGCGATGCACTCCGGGCAAAATGGGGAACAGCCTAGGGCTGCGCGCCTGAACACGGCCCGGCCATCAGCCGGCGGACAGTTCGTTTTCATCGTCGAGGCGCAGCGGTGCGGCGAGCACGCGCCCGTCGAGCGCGGGCGCCCCGTCGTGCCAGCGCAGGCGTCCGTCCGCGATGAGGGCCACGCTGGCGACGAGCAAGGCATGTTCGCGCGGCAGCAGGCGTGCCGCGAGCGATCGCTCGTCGTCGCCCTCGTCGATCCCGATCACGGCCTGGGCGATGGCGGGACCGCCATCGAGTTCGGCGGTGACGAAATGCACGGTCGCGCCGTGGCAGCGGTCGCCGGCCGCGAGCGCGCGCCGGTGCGTGTGCAGGCCGCGGTACTTCGGCAGCAGCGAAGGATGGATGTTGATCATGCGTCCGGCGCAGCGGGCGACGACGCCGGCATCGAGGATGCGCATGAAGCCGGCGAGGACGATGAGGTCGGGTGCGCAGCGCTCGACCTCGTCGAACAGGGCGCGATCGAACCCGGCCCGTCCGGCGAAACCGCCCGGATCGAGGGCCCGGGCGGCGACACCGGCGGCGCGCGCCAGCGCGAGGGCGCCGGCATCGGCGCGATCGGAAAACACCGCGACGACTTCCGCGCCAAGGACCCCGCGACGTGCGGCATCGAGCAGGGCGCCGAGGTTGCTGCCGCGGCCCGAAGCGAGCACGACGATGCGCATCGGCGCGCCGCCGCGCTCAGCGGATGTGCACGCGCTCGTCGCCATTCCCGGCGAACACCTCGCCGATCGTCCACGCGCGCAGCCCCAGCGTCTCGAGTGCGTCGAGCGTGCTGCCGGCCTGGTCGCGGGCAACGATCAGCGTGTAGCCGATCCCGCAATTGAACGTGCGCCACATCTCGTCGCGGGCGACAATGCCTTCGCGCTGCAACCAGTCGAACAGCGGCGGCAGTTTCCAGGCACCGCTGTCGAGCGTGATCGCGAGCGGTGCGGGCACGACGCGGATGACGTTTTCCAGCAATCCACCGCCGGTGACGTGGGCCATGCCGTGCAGCGGCAACTGCTGCATGAGCTTGAGGATCGGCTTGACGTAGATCGTGGTCGGCTCCATCAGCGCGTCGGCCAGGCGCACGCCGCCAAGATCGAGGTCGAACGGATTGCCGGCCCGTTCGACGATGCGCCGGATCAGCGAATAGCCGTTCGAATGGGCGCCCGAGGAAGCGATGCCGATGATCGCGTCGCCGGCCTGGATGCGGCTGCCGTCGATCAGCGCGAGCTTCTCCACCGCACCGACGCAGAAGCCGGCGAGGTCGTATTCGCCGGGCGGATACATGCTCGGCATCTCGGCCGTCTCGCCGCCGATCAGCGCGCAGCCGGCCAGTTCGCAACCTTTCGCGATGCCGCCGACGACGGCGACCGTGGTCTCGACGTCGAGCTTGCCGGTCGCGAAATAGTCGAGGAAGAACAGCGGCTCGGCGCCCTGCACGAGCACGTCGTTGACGCACATGCCGACGAGGTCGATGCCGATCGTGTCGTGGCGACCGAGGATCTGGGCGAGCTTGAGCTTGGTGCCGACGCCGTCGGTGCCGGACACGAGGACCGGTTCGCGATAACGGCCACCGAGCTCGAACAGCGCCCCGAAGCCGCCAAGCCCGGCCATGACTTCCTTGCGGAACGTGCGCGCGACCAGCGGCTTGATGCGCTCGACGACGGCATTGCCGGCGTCGATATCGACGCCGGCGGCGCGATAGGTTAGAGCCTCGTTCTGGTTCGACATGAGAAAGAGCCCGATTCGCGGGGCCGCGAATCATAGCAGCCGCAATGGACGCGCAAGCGAGCGTTCGGGCAGACTGCGGGCCATCCGGCGACAAGGACGACCACGATGCATGGCCTCCATTTCCCCCGCTCGGGCTTCCTCGCCTGGCTCGCGTTCGTGCTCGCGCTCGGCGCGCCGCATGCCCTTGCCGCGCCGGCCACCTATACCGGATCGGCCGCGGTCGGCAGCCAATCCGAAGCCGAACGCACCGAAGCCCTGAAGTCGGCCCTGGCCGATGTCGTCATGCGCCTGAGCGGCGATCCCGGTGCACTCGCCCGCGCCGATGTCGCGCGCGCGGTCGCCGAGGGCACCGGTTACGTCCTCCAGTACCAGTACCAGCGCGAAGTCGTCGCGGCCGCCGACGGAACGCCGCAGGTGCGCCTGACCCTTGTCGCCGAATTCGACGCCGCCGCAGTCGACCGCCTGCTCGATCGGGTCGGACTTGGCGGCGGTGCGCCGCTCGCCGTCGATTCGACCCCGAGCGAACATCGGGTCTGGATCAGCGGCGTGCATTCAGCGCTCGACTACGCGCGCGCGCTTGGCTACCTGACCCGCCACCCGCTCGTCCGCGACGCCCAGCCGGACGAAGCACGCGGGGACGGGCTGCGGGTCCGGCTGGTCGTGCTCGGCGGCATCGACCGCCTGCTCGGCGTGCTCGCGGCGGACGGCACGCTGAGCGTGACCAATGCCGCGCCACCGGTCGAGGGCATCGATGCGACGCTCGCGCTCGTGCCTTGATCGGCCATGTGGCAGCACCTCCCCAACCTGATCAGCGGGCTGCGCCTGCTGCTCGTGCTGCCGGTGTTCTGGCTGATCGGTGAGCACGAATATGCGAAGGCCCTGCTGCTCGCCGCGATCGCCGGCGCCAGCGATGCGCTCGACGGCTTCCTCGCCAAGCGCTTCGGCTGGCAGAGCCGGCTTGGCGGCTTGCTCGACCCGCTGGCCGACAAGATGCTGTTGCTCGCCTGCTTCAGCGCGCTCACCCTGGTCGATGCGTTGCCGCTGTGGCTGCTCCTGCTCGTCGTCGGCCGCGACGTGCTGATCGTGGCGGGGGCGGTCGCCTATCACAACCTGATCGGCGCATTCGATGCGCAACCGAGCCGCCTGTCGAAACTGACGACCGTCGTGCAGATCCTGTGCGTGCTCGGCGAATTGCTTCGCCTCGCCTGGTGGCCGGGCTTGCCCGGGCGCGATGCGATGCTGGTCCTGACCGCGCTGGCGACGGTGTCGAGCGGGCTACACTATGTTGCGGCGTGGTCGACCCGCGCGATGCGCGAGGTGCGCCAGCGCAAACAAGGAAATTTCCCGCGATGAATTCGCCCGTGCTCGAATTGCGCCTGAAGTGGCTCGTGCTGATCGCCCTTGTCTGTGCCGTGCTCTGGCTGCTCGGCCCCTCGCTCGCGCCATTCGTCGCCGCCGCGCTGTTCGCCTACCTGTTCAACCCGCTCGTGCAGCGCCTCGAACGACGCGGTGTGTCGCGCGTCGTCAGCGTCAGCCTGCTCTTCCTGATCATGACGCTCGCCCTGATCGGTATCGTCCTCGTCCTGATCCCGTTCATCGAAAACCAGATCGCCAATTTCCTCGAGCAGTTGCCGCGCTGGACGAACTGGGCGCAGACGGTTGCGGCGCCGTGGATCGAGCGGCATTTCGGCATCAGTCTCGGGGCGATGGATGCGCAGGGCCTCGTCGGCATCCTGCAGGGACACTGGAAGGAAGCCGGCGGCTTCGCCACGAACCTGATCGGGCGCGTGTCGAAATCCGGTTTCGCGATCGTCGGCTGGATGCTCAACCTCGTCATCGTGCCGGTCGCCGCGTTCTACCTGCTGCGTGACTGGAACATTGTCGTCGAACGCATGCATTCGCTGATCCCGCGTTCGGTCGAGCCGACCGTCGTGCGCCTCGTGCGCGAATGCGACGACACGCTCGGCGGCTTCCTGCGCGGCCAGCTCAGCGTGATGATCGTGCTCGGCGTGATCTACGGCGTCGGCCTGTGGCTGGTCGGCATCAGCGTCGGCCCGCTGATCGGCATGATCGCCGGGCTGATCAGCTTCGTGCCTTACCTCGGCGCGATCGTCGGCCTCGTCATGGCCGTGATCGCGGCGCTCGTGCAGTACCAGGACTGGTTCCACGTCGGCATGGTCCTCGTCGTGTTCGCGGTCGGGCAGACGCTCGAAGGCTATTTCCTCGTACCGAAGCTGGTCGGCGACAAGATCGGCATGCACCCGGTCGCGGTCATGTTCGCGATCCTCGCCGGTGGCCAGATCGGTGGTTTCGTCGGCGTGCTGCTCGCGCTGCCGATCGCGGCCGTCGCGATGGTCCTGCTGCGCTATGCCTACGAACGCTACACGCAGAGCGAGATGTACCAGGACGCGCCCGACGGGCCTCAGATCGTCGTCCCGGGCGACCCCGGCGCCGGCGCGAACCCGGAGATCGTCGTCGTCGCGGCGCGCGACATCCGGCGCGCGCCCGGCGACAGCGGCGACGCATGAACGCGCAGCTGCCGCTCGCGCTGCGCTGGCCGGCGCACCAGCGGTTCGCGAACTTCGTGGTCGGCGACAACGCGACCGCGTTCGGCCTCGCCGAGGACGCGGCGCTGGATCCGGCGCCGGCCCGCATCTTCCTCGCCGGACCGCCCGGCAGTGGCCGCACCCATCTGCTGATCGGGGCCTGCGCGGCGGCCAGCGCGGCCGACCGTGCGGCGCAGTATCTCGATCTCGCGGCCTTGCCGGCGCCACGCGCGCAGGCGATCCGCATGTTCCACGGCAGCCGGCTGCTCGCGATCGACAATGTCGAAGCGATCGCCGGTGACAGCGACGGCGAGCATGCCTTGTTCGACCTCTACAACCGCTGCCGAGCCGAGGACACGAGCCTGCTGCTCGCGGCGTGCGCGCCGCCGGCCCAGCTCGGCATCGGTTTGCCCGATCTCGTCTCGCGCCTTGCTGCGTGCACCCAGGCCGCCTTGCAGATGCTCGACGAGCCGGCCCGCCGCGCGCTCCTGCAGCAGCGCGCCCAGGCGCGCGGCATCGACCTCGACGACGGCGTGCTCGACTGGCTGTTCACGCGCCGCGCGCGTGACCTTGGTTCACTGATGGACTTGCTCGATCGCATCGACCGCGCCGCGCTCGCGGCCCGCCGTCGCGTGACGATCCCGTTCCTGCGCTCGCTGCTCGCGGCCGACCCCGGCTCCTGAGCGCGACTCAGCCGCGCATCCCGGCTTCGGCGCGCAGGCGCGCATCGAGTTCGGCAAGGCGCGCCGGTGTGCCGACATCGGTCCAGCGTCCGTGGTGGTGGTGGCCGTACAGTTCGCCTCGGCGAATCGCCGCGCGCAGCAGGTGGACGAGCGCGAAGCGGGCCGGATGCACGCCATCCCAGGCCTGGCCCGCGACGGCGAGATCGTGTTTCCAGTCCGCGAACAGGGCCGGGCGGTATACGCCGATGCCGGCGTAGGTCAGGCGCGGCGCGCCGTCTTCGACGAGCCGTCCGTCGCCGGCGAGCGCGAAATCGCCGCGCGCATGCTGCGGCGGATTGTCGACGAGGACGAGCTCGGCCAGCCCGCGCGGCGCCTGCGCGAGTTGCGCGTAATCGACGTCGGACCAGACGTCGCCGTTGACGACGAGGAACGGCGCGTCGCCGAAACGGTGCAGCGCGTGCAGCATGCCGCCGCCGGTCTCGAGCGGCTGCGGTCCTTCGTGGCTGTAGGCGATATCGAGTTGCCAGCGCCGGCCATCGCCGAGCACGGCCGGGAACTGTTCGGCCAGGTGCGAGGTGTTGACGACGACCTCGCCCACGCCGGCGGCGGCAAGCTTGTCGAGATGCCATTCGATCAGGCGCTTGCCGCCCGCGTCGAGCAGTGGCTTGGGTGTCCGCGCGGTCAGCGGCAGCATGCGCTCGCCGCGGCCGGCGGCCAGGATCAGGGCGCGCCGCAGGCTCACGCTCCGGCCATCGCGCGCGCGACGGTCAGGTCGCGGTCGCCGCGCGCGCGCTCGAGCAGGGCGACCAGGTCGACGAGTTCGGGATAGCGTCGCGCAACGCTCGTCGCATGGCGCCAGGTCAGCGGCAGGTCGCCGAGGTACTGCGCCTTGCCGTCGCGGTACCAGAGCCGGCAGAAGATGCCGAGGACCTTGAGGTGGCGCTGGACGCCGATCAGGTCGAACCAGCGCCGGAAGCGCGTCGCGTCGACGCTTGCGTCGAGCAGGTGTGCCTCGCCCAGGCGCAGCCGGTATGCCTCGACCCAGCCCGCGATGCGCGCCTCGTCCCATTCGATGTAGCAGTCGCGGAGCAGGGACACGAGATCGTAGGCCAGCGGTCCGACGACGGCATCCTGGAAGTCGATGACGCCCGGGCTGTTGTCGGCCGTGACGAGCAGGTTGCGACTGTGGAAATCCCGATGGACGAAGGCGCGCGGTTGTTCGTCGGCCGCGTCGACGAGGAACGCGAACGCCGCCTCGATGACATCGCGGTCCGCGCCGGACGGCGTGCAGCCGAGATGGCGGCCAAGGAACCATTCGGGCAGCAGTTCCATTTCGGCGACGAGGCGGTCGCGGTCGTAGCCGGGCAGGCCGGTCGTGTCGACCGCATGCTGCATGCGCAGCAGCGCGTCGAGCGCATCGGCATAGAGCACGTCGACGCGGCTGTCGTCGAGCTCGGGCAGGTAGGTGCGGCCGCCGAGGTCCTCCATGAGGATGAAGCCGTGCCCGGCGTCGTGGGCGTCGACGCGCGGCGCATGCACGCCGGCCGCGCGCAGGCGCGCAGCGATGTCGAGCCACGGACCGAGCGCTTCGCGCCCGGGCGGCGCGTCCATGAGGATGCGTGTGGTCGCGCCGTGGGTTACCCGCCAGTAGCTGCGGAAACTCGCGTCCTCGGACGCGCGCTCGATGCTGAAATCATCCCCGGCCAGGACGGAGGCAAGCCAGTTTCGGCGGGATTGCTCGCGGTTCGGATTCAAGCGGCGGCTTCCAGGAGTCCGGCTTCGAGTCTAGTCGAAACCGCCGCGTGTTCCGTTGCGTGGGACCGATCGTCGCGGTTGTCGGGCAGAGGCCTAAATAGTACTATATTGGTCCCAGTTCCCGCGGACCCTGCCGACATGCTCCGTGTCAGCAAGCTCACCGATTACGCCACCGTCGTCATGACCTGCCTCGCGGCGGCCGGCGACGAGGTGCTCAGCGCCCAGCAGCTGGCCGAGCGCGCGCGCCTCGAGGCACCGACCGTCAGCAAGCTGCTCAAGCTGCTCGCGCATGCGGGTCTCGTCACGTCGTTTCGCGGTGTCAACGGCGGTTATCGGCTCGCCCGCGAGCCGAAGGCGATTTCGGTCGCCGAGATCGTCATCGCGATGGAAGGCCCGATCGGCATGACCGAATGCAGCGCGCACGACGGCCTGTGCGGCCACGAATCGCACTGCGGCGTGCGCGTCAACTGGCAGCGGATCAGCCTCGCGATCGCGACCGCGCTCGAAAGCGTCAGCCTGGCCGACATGTTGAATCCACCGACCCGCCACGGCGCGACGATCCCGTTGCGCGTCGCGGTCGCCTGAGCAGGAGAATGCCGATGGCCAGCGCGCGTACCGACATCGAGAACCGCCTGCGCGAACGCGAACCGGTCGCGGCGGCCGGCAACGAACACCTCGTCGAAGTCATGAACCGGCGCTACGACGCCGGCTTCATCACCGACATCGAAACCGAATTCGCGCCACCGGGCCTGTCCGAGGACATCATCCGTTTCATCTCGGCGAAGAAGGACGAGCCGGCATGGATGACAGACTGGCGCCTCGCCGCGTATCGGCACTGGTTGACGATGGCCGAGCCGACCTGGGCGAAGCTGCGCATCGCGCCGATCGACCTGCAGGCGCTCAGCTATTACGCGGCGCCGAAGAACCGGCCGAAATCACTCGCCGACGTCGATCCGAAACTGCTCGAAGCGTACGACAAGCTCGGCGTGCCACTGCACGAGCGCGCGAAGCTCGCCGGCGTCGCAGTCGACGCGGTATTCGATTCGGTCTCGGTCGGCACGACGTTCCGCAAGGAACTCGCCGACGCGGGCGTGTTGTTCTGCTCGATGTCCGAGGCGATCCGCGAGTATCCGGACATCGTGCGCCGCTATCTCGGCACGGTCGTTCCGACCGGCGACAACTATTTCGCCGCGCTCAACTCGGCCGTGTTCTCCGACGGCAGCTTCGTGTTCGTGCCGAAAGGCGTGCGCTGCCCGATGGAGCTGTCGACCTATTTCCGCATCAATGCCGGCCACACGGGCCAGTTCGAACGCACCCTCGTCATTGCCGAGGAAGGCGCCAGCGTGTCCTACCTCGAAGGTTGCACGGCGCCGATGCGCGACGAGAACCAGTTGCATGCGGCGGTCGTCGAACTCGTCGCCCTCGACGACGCCAGCATCAAGTACTCGACCGTGCAGAACTGGTATCCCGGCGACGAGAACGGCGTGGGCGGCATCTACAACTTCGTGACCAAGCGCGGCGACTGCCGAGGCGCACGCTCGAAGATTTCGTGGACCCAGGTCGAGACCGGCTCGGCGATCACCTGGAAATACCCGAGCTGCCTGCTCCGCGGTGACGATTCGGTCGGCGAGTTCCATTCGGTCGCCCTGACCCACCATCGCCAGCAGGCCGACACCGGCACGAAAATGATCCACATCGGCCGCAACACGAAGTCAAAGATCATCGCCAAGGGGATCAGCGCCGGGCGCGGCCAGAACAGTTACCGCGGCCTCGTCAAGATCGAGAAGGGCGCGAGCGGCGCGCGCAACCACACCCAGTGCGACAGCCTGCTGATCGGCAAGCAATGCGGCGCACACACGTTCCCTTACATCGAGGTCAAGAACCCCGATGCGATCGTCGAGCACGAGGCGACGACCTCGAAGATCTCCGAGGACCAGATGTTCTACTGCCGTTCGCGCGGCATCGGCGAGGAGGACGCGGTCTCGCTGATCGTCGACGGCTTCTGCAAGCAGGTGTTCCGCGAGCTGCCGATGGAATTCGCGGTCGAGGCGAAGAAGCTGCTCGAGGTTTCGCTGGAGGGTGCAGTCGGATGAGGTGGAGGCCCGGCCAACGCGCGGCCTTCGACGCCGAGCTGCGCGCCGCCGCGCGCGACGAGGCGGGTGGCGACCCGCAATCGGCGTTCGCGCACCTCGAGCGCGCGCATGTCCTCGGCCAGCGCAGCACACGGGCGCATGTGCGCGTGCACTGGCGCATGCTGCGTTTCGGCTGGCGCCGGCGCGACATGCGTGAAGTGGCAGGGCAGGTGCCGCGGATCCTCGCCGCGTTGACCAAGTCGATGATCTGGGTGCCGATCGGCAATACCGGCGGCAGCAACGTCCATCCACTGCGAACGATGCCGGTGCCGGACGACCTCAGGCGCTATCTCGAATGACCCCGGCGCACGCCTCTGCGGCCCGCGCCATCCCATCGCCGGCCCCAGGGCCCGCACACGGAAGCAACGCCATGCTGAAAATCGACAACCTGCACGTCCGCGTCGCCGGCAAGGACATCCTCAAGGGCCTGTCGCTCGCCGTGAACGCCGGCGAGGTGCACGCGATCATGGGCCCGAACGGCGCCGGCAAGTCGACGCTCGGCAACGTGCTCGCGGGGCGCGACGGCTACGAGATCGTCGAGGGCAGCGTGTCCTACGAAGGTGACGACCTGCTCGCGCTCGCGCCCGAGGAACGTGCCGCAGCGGGGGTGTTCCTCGCCTTCCAGTACCCGGTCGAGATCCCGGGCGTCAACAACACCTACTTCCTGCGTGCCGCGCTCAATGCGCAGCGTCGCCGGCGCGGCGAGGCCGAACTCGATTCGATCCAGTTCCTCAAGCGCGTGCGCGAGAAGCTCGCGGTGCTGCACCTGCGCGACGACCTGTTGCATCGCGCGGTCAACGAAGGATTCTCGGGCGGCGAGAAGAAGCGCAACGAGATCTTCCAGATGGCCCTGCTCGAACCGAAGCTCGCGATCCTCGACGAAACCGATTCGGGCCTCGACATCGACGCGCTCAAGATGGTTGCCGACGGCGTCAACACGATGCGCGATCCGGCCCGCGCGTTCGTCGTGATCACCCACTACCAGCGCCTGCTCGACTACATCGTTCCCGATTTCGTCCATGTGCTCGCCGATGGCCGCATCGTCGAGAGCGGCGACCGCACGCTCGCCCTCAAGCTCGAGGAACACGGCTACGCATGGATTGCCGGGCGCAAGCTGGCCGGAGCGGCCTGATGGACGGCGTGTTCCTCGGTGGCCTGCTCGACGCCGGCATTGCCGGACCGGCGCGGCAACCGGCGTGGCTGGCCGAGGCACGCCGGCATGCCGTCGCCGGACTCGCCCGCGACGGCTTGCCCGGCGCGCGCAACGAGGCCTGGAAATACACGAACCTGCGCGCGCTCGGCCAGCGCGCGCATGCGCCGGGCGATCCGGCACCGTCGACCCGCGTCGTCGATGCCGACGCGTGTGCCTTGCCCGGCGTCGACGGGCCGCGCCTCGTCTTCGTCAATGGTTCGTGGCGGGCCGACCTCTCGCGGATGCCGGCGATCGCGGGCCTCGAGGTGCGCCCGCTCTCGGCTGCGCTCGACGAGGATCCCGAGGCCTTGCGCGACGCGCTCGCGCGCCCGTTCGACGACCCCGCGCAGGCATTCGCGCGACTGAACACCGCGCTCGCGCTCGATGGCGCGGTCGTGCGCGTGGCGCCTGGCGCACGCATCGCCGAACGCGTCCACCTGGTCTTCTTCGGGGCGCGGGCCGACGACGCGATCGCCTGGCAATCGCGCGTCGTCGTCGAACTCGGCGAGGATGCCGCGCTGACCCTCGTCGAACACCACCTCGGCGATGCCGGCGAAGCGCACCTCGGCAACCTGGTCAGCCAGTTCACGCTCGCCGCGCGGGCGCGGCTCGACCTGCTGCAACTCCAGTCGGCGCCGGAAACCGCGACCCGGATCCGCCGCAGCGAGGTCTCGCTCGGAGTCGATGCGCAAGCGCACCTGCGCACGCTCGAGCTCGGCGCCCAGCTCTCCCGCCACGACCTCGTCGTGCGCCTCGGCGGTGACCGCGGCAGGCTCGTGTCGCACGGTGCCTTCGTCCTGCGCGGCCGCCAGCATGCCGATACCCGCATCGACGTGCGCCACGTCGCGCGCGACACCGCCTGCGACCTGGTCTGGCGCGGCGTCGCCGACCAGCGCTCGCGCGGCGTGTTCCATGGTGCGATCACGGTCGAGCCCGGTGCCGACGGCGCCGATGCGAACCTGAGCAACAAGAACCTGCTGTTGTCGGCACAGGCCGAGATCGATACCCAGCCCGTGCTCGAGATCCATGCCGACGAGGTGAAGGCCGCGCACGGCGCGACGGTCGGACAACTCGACGAACAGTCGCTGTTCTACCTGCGGACGCGCGGGCTGTCGGAAGCCGAAGCGCGCGCGATGCTGACCCTCGCGTTCTGCCGGGTCGCGATCGACTCGTTCGAGAACCTGCCGTTGCGCGAGGCGATCGGCGCCTTGCTGCTCGAGCACCTTCCGCAGATGGCAATGCCCGGGGCGCCGGCATGATCGCCGCCGCGCCGGCGGCAGGCGCCCTCGACATCGCGCGCATCCGCGCCGACTTCCCGCTGCTCGCGCGCAGCGTGAACGGCAAGCCGCTCGTCTACTTCGACAGCGCGAACACCGCGCAGAAGCCCGAGGCCGTGATCGCGGCGGTCGACCGCTTCTACCGGACCACGAATGCGAATGTCTCGCGTGCCGTGCACACGCTCGGGGCCGAGGCGACGAGTGCCTACGAGGCGACCCGCGACACGCTCGCGCGCTTCATCAATGCCGGTTCGCGCGACGAGATCGTGTTCACATCGGGTACGACCCAGGCGATCAACCTCGTCGCCTGGAGCCATCTGCTGCCGCGCCTCACGCCCGGTGATGCGATCCTCGTCACGCGCATGGAGCACCACGCGAACATCGTGCCGTGGCAGCTCGTCGCCGAGCGCGCCGGGGCCAGCCTGAAGGTCGCGCCGATCACGCAAGCCGGCGAGCTGATCGTCGAGCGCTTCGTCGAACTGCTGACGCCCGAGGTCAAGCTGGCCGCGGTCACCCACGTCTCGAACGTGCTCGGCACGATCAATCCGGTCGCGGTGCTTGCGCGCGAATGCCGCAAGCGCGGCATCGTCCTGCTCGTCGACGGTTCGCAGGCGGCGCCCCACCTTCCGATCGACGTGCGCGCGCTCGGTTGCGACTTCTACGCGTTGACCGGACACAAGCTGTTCGGCCCGACCGGGACCGGCGCGCTGTGGGCACGCCGCGAACTGCTTGCCGCGATGCCGCCGTTCTTCGGCGGTGGCGAGATGATCCGCGAGGTCCGCTTCGAGGGCACGACGTTCGCCGATCCGCCGCACCGCTTCGAGGCCGGCACGCCGAACATCGCGGGCTTCGTCGGCCTCGCCGCGGCGATCGACTACGTCGAGTCGCTCGGCCTCGGGCGCATCGGCGCGCGCGAGGCCGACCTGCTCGACTACGCGACGCGCGAGATGCGCGCGATCCCGGGCCTGCGCATCGTCGGCGAGGCCGCGCACAAGGCCGCCGTGATCTCGTTCCTCATCGACGGCCTGCATTCGCACGACCTCGCGACCCTGCTCGACCACGAAGGGATCGCGGTGCGCTCGGGCCACCATTGCGCGCATCCGCTGATGCAGTTCTACGGCGTGCCGGCGACGCTGCGTGCCTCGCTCGCGTTCTACAACACGCACGAGGAGATCGACCGCTTCGTCGACGCGATCGCACGCGTGCGCCTGCTGCTTGCATGAGTGACAACCCGCAGCTCGCCTGGCGCGATGCGGTCGTCGCCGACATCGACGCGGTCGTCCGCCTCGTCGAATCGGCCTATCGCGGCGACGCGAGCCGCGCGGGCTGGACCACCGAAGCCGACCTGCTCGACGGCCAGCGCATCGACGCGCAGGGCATCGCCGAGCTGATCGCCGATCCGTCGGCGCGGATCCTGCTCGGCGAACACGAGGGTCGTCTGGTCGCCTGCTGCGAATTGCGCCGGCAGGACGACTGCGCCTATTTCGGCATGTTCTCGGTGCGGCCCGATGTCCAGGCGCGCGGGATCGGCAATCGCGTGCTGGCCGAAGCCGAACGCGTCGCGCGCGAGGCCTGGCAGTGCACGGCAATGCAGATGACCGTCATCGACGTGCGCGATGAACTGATCGCGTGGTACGAACGGCGCGGTTACCGGCGCACCGGCGTGCACAAGCCATTTCCGTACGGCGACGCGCGTTACGGCATCCCGCGACGCGATGACCTGCGCTTCGAGATCCTGCACAAGCCACTGGCCTGACCGGCGCGGCGGGCGGTCGCGATCGGCTGTCGATGCAATTGCGAGTGATTCTCATTATGTGCTGTAATCGCCCGCCGCGCCGTTCCAGGTCCTGCGTTCCGGATGAACAAGCCCGTTGACCCGAAACGCCGGTCGTACTGGCTGAAGACCTTGCACGAGTGGCACTGGATCAGCGCGGCGATCTGCCTGGCGGGCATCCTGTTGTTCAGCCTTACCGGGATCACCCTCAACCACGCCGCGCAGATCGAAGCGAAACCCGAGGTCGTGACGCGAACGGCGCAGCTGCCGGCTTCGCTGGTCGAGGTTCTGGCGACGGTGCACGAGGCGAACGCGCCCTTGCCGGGATCGGTGCGCGACTGGATCGTCGAGCATCTCGACGTGCGGGT
This sequence comes from uncultured Dokdonella sp., assembly GCA_964587775.1. GTDB lineage: Bacteria > Pseudomonadota > Gammaproteobacteria > Xanthomonadales > Rhodanobacteraceae > Dokdonella. The sequence continues at coordinate 40,815 of CAZPLY010000006.1, read as the reverse complement.
CGGCGACCGGGTCGGGGAGTGGAGCGAGGCTGAAGTGTACGTGTCGATGGCGCGGGCCGGTGGCGACGCCTGGCTCAGCATCGACCGGGCCAGCGGCATGATCGAGCACGAACGCACCGACCGCGGCTGGATTTCGTACTTCAACGACCTGCACAAGGGGCGCAACACCGGGGCGGCGTGGAGCTGGTTCATCGACCTGTTCGCGGTCGCCTGCATCGTGTTCTCGCTCAGCGGCTTCTTCCTGCTGCAGATGCATGCGCGGCAGCGGCCGCTGACCTGGCCGCTGGTCGGTTTCGGTTTCGTGGTCATGCTGCTCGTGGCCATCCTGTTCATCCATTGACGAGGTCCCCGATGCACGTTCGCGGCATTCCATTGTTCGTCCTGCTGTTGGCCACCCTGCCGGTCGCGGCCGCCGATGTCGGCATCAAGATCGAGATCCCGCGCATCGATGCGTCCGAGTACCACCGCCCGTACGTCGCGACCTGGATCGAGAATCCCGACCAGAGCGTCGCCGCGAATCTCGCGGTCTGGTACATGCAGAAGGAGAGCAAGGAAGGGGCCGGTACCAAATGGCTGGCCGACCTGCGCCAGTGGTGGCGGCGCAGCGGTCGCGACCAGACCCTGCCGATCGACGGCGTCAGCGGCGCGACGCGCCCGGTTGGCCAGCACCAGCTCGCGTTCGATGCTGCGAAGCCGCCCTTCTCGATTCTCGCACCGGGCCGTTACGGCCTCGTCGTCGAAGCGGTGCGCGAAGTCGGCGGGCGCGAACTGGTCCGGATCGCGTTCGACTGGCCGATCGCGAAGGCCGTCCATCTCGAAGCGAAAGGCACGCATGAACTCGGCGCGATCGCGCTCGACCTCAATCCCTGACCGTGGAGTGATCCGATGAAGATCCAGGCAACATCGCTGGCAGCACTGCTCGTACTTGCAACGCCGATGGCGGCCCAGGCGCACAAGGCATGGGTGCTGCCGTCGCAGACCGTCCTGTCGGCCGAGGATCCGTGGATCACGGTCGACGCGGCGGTGTCCAACGACCTGTTCTATTTCAACCACGTGCCGCTGCGCCTCGATGCGCTCGTCATCACCGCGCCCGACGGCAGCACGGCCGCGCCCGCGAATCCGGCGACCGGCAAGTTCCGCAGCACGTTCGACGTGCACCTCGACCAGCAAGGCACCTGGCGCATCGCGCTGTTCTCGAACGCGATCGCGCAGCCACGCGGACCGGCCACGGCGACCCCGCGCGAACCGGTGCAGTCGATCCGGCGCAACGAAACCTTCGTGACCGCCGGCAAGCCGAGCAGCGAAGCGCTGAAGCCGACCGGGGTCGGCATCGAACTCGCCACGGTCACCCACCCGAACGACCTGTTCGCCGGCGACAAGGCCGATTTCCGTTTCCTCATCGACGGCAAGCCGGCCTCCGGACTCGAAATCGAGATCGTGCCGGGTGGCAGCCGTTACCGTGACCGCCAGAACGAGATCAAGCTCGTGAGCGCGGAGGACGGTTCGTTCTCGGTGACCTGGCCCGAGGCCGGCATGTACTGGATCGAAGCGTCGGCGAGCGACGACAAGGCGACGATCGCACCGGCCAAGCAGCGGCGCATGCTGTACACGGCCACGGTCGAGGTGCTGCCGCAGTAAGCGGCGCAGCGGTCCGGAGCGCCGACGTCGATCATGCGGACACGACTCCTGTGCGTGCTTGCTGCCGTGCTGCTCGCGGCCTGCGCGCCGCGCGCAGGCATCGTCGCCCTGTCGGGCGAATCGATGGGCTCGAGCTGGACGGTCAAGTACGTCGGACCCGAAGACGCGGCCGATGCGCTGCGGCGCGTGATCGAAGCCGAACTCGCCGACATCGACGCGACGATGAGTACCTGGAAGCCGGCATCCGATCTCAGCCGCTACAACGCCGCGCCGGCCGGAACCTGGCACGCGCTGCCGGCACCGCTGTTCGCGGTCATGCGTGCGGCGGTTGAGTTGGCGGCGGATACCGGCGGCGCCTACGACCCGACCGTTGGCCCGCTCGTCGAGCTTTGGGGTTTCGGCCCGTCCGGGCGTGACGGCGGTCCGCCCGATGCGACGGCGGTCGCCGCCGCGCGGGCGCGCATCGGCTGGCAGCGACTGCGCTTCGACGAGCAGGGCGGTCGCGTGTTCCAGCCCGGTGGCGCGCAGGTCGACCTCAACGCGATCGCACCCGGGCATGCCCTCGACCGCATCACCGAGGCATTGTCGGCGCGTGGACTGTCCGATCATCTGGTCGAGATCGGCGGTGAGTTGCGCGCGCACGGGACGCGGCCCGATGGCCAGCCGTGGCGCGTCGCGATCGAATCGCCGGTCGCCAGCGATCGCGCCGACGGCACGATCGACGCACGCCACGTCATCGAGCTGCGCGATGCCGCGCTAGGTTCCTCGGGCGATTACCGGCGCTTCTTCGAATCCGGCGGCCGGCGTTACGCGCATCGCATCGATCCGCGCAGCGGCGAGCCGATCGACAACGGTGTCGCCTCGGTCACCGTGCTCGCACCGCGCGGCATCGACGCCGATCCACTCGCGACGGCCCTCAGCGTGCTCGGCCCGGACGAGGGCCTGGCCTGGGCGACCCGCCGCGGCCTCGCCGTGCTGTTCATCGTGCGCGCCGGCGAAGGCTTCGAGGAACGCGCGACGCCCGCGTTCAAGGCCTTGCTCGCCGAATGAGCACGCGCCCGGCAAGCGCGGCGCGCGGCGACCTTCGCGCGTTGCTCGGCAATTGCGTGGTCGGTGGCCTGCTCGTCGTCATCGCCGCTGCGCTGCTCGGCTGGCAACCGGTGTTGCCCGCATGGAGCGATCCCGGTCCGGCCCGCATCGGTGCCGCGTTCGCGATCACGCTTGCCTATCTCGGCGCCTGGGCGGCCGGTCATGCCTGGCGGCGCCACCGGCACGTCCGGCGCGCGCGCGCCGGGGACGCCGAGCAGGTGCACGCGGTCGACGGCATGCCGCCGCGGACGATGCTGGTCGCCTGGGCGAGCCAGACCGGCTTCGCCGAACAACTGGCACTGCGCACGGCGCAGGCATTGCGCGCGACCGGCATCGACGTCGACCTGCGCGCGCTCGCCGAACTCGATGCGACCGTACTCGCCGCACACCGGCGCGCCCTGTTCGTCGCGAGCACGACCGGCGAAGGCGATGCGCCCGATTCCGCCGCCGGCTTCGTGCGCGACATGCTCGACGCAAGGCTCGATCTTTCCGCGCTCGAGTACGGCATCCTCGCGCTCGGCGACAGCGAGTACGCCAACTTCTGCGCGTTCGGCCATCGCCTCGAGCATTGGCTTCAACAAGCCGGCGCGCGCGCGATGTTCGATCTCGTCGAGGTCGACAACGGCGATGATGGCGCGCTGCGCCACTGGCAGCATCATCTGGGCCAGCTCGGCGGACGCGCCGACCTGCCCGACTGGGCGTCACCCGACTATGCACGCTGGCGGCTCGTCGAACGACGACTCGTCAATCCCGGCAGTGCCGGGGAGCCTTGTTTCCAGCTCGTCCTGCAGCCGATCGAGAACGGGCTGCCGGCCTGGCGGGCCGGCGACATCGCCGAGATCGGGCCTCGGCATGCGGCCGCCGACGTCGAGCACTGGCTCGGCGTCCTCGGCCTCGACGGGGCCAGCATCATCGACATCGACGGCCGCCGCGAGACCCTGCGCGGGATCGCCGCGCGCAGCGTGCTGCCTGCGCCCGACGACGTCGCCGGCTTCCCGCCGGCCCTGCTCGCCGCGCGCATGAAGCCGTTGCCGCATCGCGAATACTCGATCGCATCGCTGGCAGACGATCGCGCGATCGAACTGCTCGTGCGCCAGATGCGCGACAGCCATGGCCGGCTCGGCATCGGCAGCGGCTGGTTGACCGAGCACGCGCCGGCCGGCGGCGAGATCGCGCTGCGCGTGCGCAGCAATGCGAATTTCCATGCCCCGCAGGACGGGCGTCCGTTGATCCTGGTCGGCAACGGCACCGGCATCGCCGGCTTGCGCGCGCTGCTGCGCGAGCGGATCGCGGCAGGGCACCGTCGCAACTGGTTGCTGTTCGGCGAACGCAATGCGGCGCACGACGGATACTGGCGCGAGGAGTTCGAACGCGCGCGCGCCGAGGGCGCGATCGAGCAGCTCGACTTCGCCTGGTCGCGCGACCAGGCCGAGCGCGTGTACGTCCAGCACCGGCTTGCCGCACGGGCAAGGCAGCTGCGCGCATGGGTCGAGAGCGGTGCTTCGATCCACGTCTGCGGGAGCCTCGAAGGCATGGCGCCCGGGGTCGATCGCGTCTTGCGCGAAGTGCTCGGTGATCAGGTCGTGCACGGCCTGCTCGCCGCCGGCCGCTATCGCCGCGACATCTACTGACCGACGCCAGATCCCGCGGTCCGGCCGCGCGAATTCGGTATTGCGAATCAGTCTCATTGCGATGTAAAGTCGCGCTGCGCACGGTGGCGGAGCGCGATGCCGATGACCCTGAATCCCGTTCGACGCGGTTGATCCTCGCGGCCCGATGCCGCGATGTGCCCTCGAGCCGGGACCCGACCCACGCCTGGAGAACGCTTGATGATGCGCACCGCCGCCTCGCCCGCCTTGCCTGCATTGCCGAGCCGGAAGATCCTGCTCGTCGCGATTGCACTCGCCCTCGCCTCGGGCTTGCCCGGCGCCCAGGCCGCCGAGGACGCCACGGCCGAGGACGAGCAACGACGCGCGCCGCCGGGCGAGGAAGCCGAGCTCGACACGATTCACGTCGAGGGCGCGCGGATCAAGAACTCGCCGAAGTACACCGAGGTGCTGCTCGACACGCCGCAAAGCGTTTCGGTTGTCCCGCGCGAGACGATCGAGGAACAGAACCTGCTGACCCTGCGCGACATCCTCGCCACCTTGCCCGGCATCACGTTCGGCGCCGGCGAAGGCGGCGGCGGCTACGGCGACAGCATCAACCTGCGCGGCTTCGCCGGCAGCAGCGACATCACGATCGACGGCGTGCGCGACAGCGCGCAATACACGCGCTCGGATCCGTTCAACCTCGAGCAGGTCGAACTCGTCAACGGCGCCAGTTCGGTGTATTCGGGCGCCGGATCGGTCGGCGGCACGATCAACCTCGTCAGCAAGGCGGCCCATGCGGGCGATGCGACGACCCTCGCCGCCGGCATCGGCAGCGACAACTACGCGCGCGTGACCGCCGACAGCAACCACATGCTCGGCGAACGCACGGCGGTGCGCTTCAACCTGATGGGGCACCGCAACGACGTCCCGGGCCGCGACCACGAACAGTTCGAACGCTGGGGGCTCGCCCCGTCGATCGCGTTCGGCCTCGGCAGCGCGACCCGCGTCACCGTCAACTACCTGCACCAGGACGATGACAACATCCCGCAGTACGGGGTGCCGTTCTACAACGGCAGGCCGCTCGCCGACGTCGATCCGTCGAGCTATTTCGGTTACCACAACATCGACCGCCAGCGCATCGACGTCGATGCCCTGACCGCGATCATCGAGCACGATTTCGACGACCTCGTTTCGCTGCGCAACCTGACCCGTGCCCAGCGCGTCGACCAGGTCAGCATCGTCGATGCGGTGCAGGGCACCTGGTGCCTCGCCGGCAACATGACGCCGCTCGGAACGCCATGCACCTCGGGCAGCGGTGCGACGCTGATCACGATACCCGCGGGCTTCTACCTGCCGAGCGGCCCGCGCGGGCTCATGCGCGACACGACCAACAAGACCCTCTACAACCAGACCGATTTCACGCTGAATTTCACGACCGGAGCGGTCGTGCACGCGCTCGTCGCCGGCTTCTCGCTGTCGAGCGAGAAGTACGAACTCGAATCGAGCAGCCTGTTCCGCAATGCCGATGGCACGAACCCGTATGCCGCCCCGGACCACCTGCCGTTCATGGCGATCGGCGCACCCGATTCGCGCTACACGGGGCCGGTCAATCCGACCCTGACCGGAAAGACCGACGGCGACCTCGACAACCGCGCGCTCTACGTTTTCGACACGTTGAAGTTCGGAACGCGCTGGATGCTCAATCTCGGGGCACGCTACGAACGCAATGAAGGCAGCTCGACGATCTACACGATATCGACAACCGGTTCGGACATCGGCGCGATCACCGGTGCGAATGCGCCGGCGAAGAACCACGACGACCTGTTCTCGTACCGCGCGGGCCTCGTCTTCAAACCGGTCGAGAACGCTTCGGTCTATCTCGCCTACGGCAACTCGAAGACGCCGTCGAAGTCGTCGGTCAACGGTTCATGCGTCGCCGCGAGCACGACCGGCACGGCCAACTGCAATGTCGATCCGGAGTCGGCGATCGGTTACGAACTCGGCGCGAAGTGGAATGTGCTCGAGGGTCGTCTCGCGCTGACCGCTTCGGTCTTCCGCAACGACCGCGAGAACTACCGCGTCGCCGATCCGGATCCGCTCAATCCGACCGGCGAACAGGCACTCGACGGTCGCGCACGCGTCGACGGCATCCTGCTTGGCGTGTCCGGCACGATCAACGAACGCTGGTCGGTCCACGCGAACTACGCGCATCTCGACAGCGAGGTGTTGCAGGGCGCCTCGGACTACTCGGCAGGGCTCGGCGAGGATTACACGCGTGGCGATCCGCTGCTCAACACGCCGGAGGATTCGCTGAGCCTGTGGACGACCTGGGACATCACGCGCGCATGGCAGGTCGGCTATGGCGCGACCTGGCAGGCCGGCAATACCGTGCAACAGCACTCGGCCAGCCATCCCGCGGGCCCGCTGGCGGAATCGCCCGATTACTGGGTGCACCGCGCGATGGTCGCCTGGCGCGTCAAGCGCGGTTTCGACCTGCAGTTCAACGTCAACAACCTCGCCGACAAGGAGTACTACACGCGCATCCGCAACAACGGCTGGGCGACGCCGGGCGATGGTCGCCAGTACACCCTGACCGCGACCTGGGATTTCTGAGCACGCGGCGGGTCGGCCACGAGCAACCCCGACCCGCGCGCCGCCCCGGCTTAACGACGCTTTAGCGCGCGCTGCGTATGCTGCGCCAGCGACGCGCATTCCGCGCCGGACTCCCGATTGAATGCCGCCCACATCCATCGCTCCCGCTTCGGTCGAGACTGTTCCAAGCGTGAGCGAGTCGGCGGTGCTGCGCTTCGGTTATGCCGGCCGCCTGCGCGCGCGCGAGCGCAAGTGGCGTGCGCCGCATCTGGAACGCAATGCGGTGATCGGCCTCGTCGTGCTCGCGATCGCGTTCACCGCGGTCTGGATCTTCGGCCTCGAGCGCATCATGCTGGCGCCGGCGCTCGTCGACGTACGCAGCAAGGTCATCCAGGTGAGCGTCATCGAACCGGTCGAATGGCCGGCGGTCCCGGACCCGCCGCAACCGGCCGTATTCGAACGCAAGCCCTCGCGCATCGTCATCGCGCCGCCGGAAACGCGCGAGACGCCGCCGCCCCTGCAGACTGCCGTGGACAGCACGACGTCGGCGCGCATCGGCAGCGCCGGCAGCGTCGACGTGCGCCTGTTCAATGCCGACGGCTCGCTGCGCATGCCGCAGGCGAAGCTGCGGATCGGCCCCGAACCGATCGCCAATCCGCAGGAGGCGGCGAAGGCGCGCTGGGCCGAACTCGAACTGCGCGGCGAGAATCCGCTCGATTGCGAGCGCACGCGCTTCGCTTCGGCGTTTCGCACCGACCAGTCGGTCGGTGACGCGGTCGCCGGCAAGTACCTGAAGTGGATCGGCCTCGCCGATCCGGCGGCGATCGCCGAACGCGCGCGCCAGCGTCAACAGCGCGCGGCCGACGGCTGCGATCCGCCGCCCTGAAACGGTTCAAGCCGGTCGCGCGACCTCGGCGTGGTCCTCGCTGCGGACGCTCGATCCATCGCGGCGTGCGTTCGCGACGGCGCCGGACGCGGCGCGGAGCGTCGCTCAGAGCAGGCGCATGAGCTCGGGCAGCAGCGGCAGCTTGCGGATGCGCACGGTCGTCGTCGCAAAGATCGCGTTGGCGAGCGCCGGGGCGACGCTGGCGACCGCGACATCGCCGGTGTCGACCGGTTCGTGCGCCGATTCGACGATCTGCACTTCGACGCGCGCCGGCGCACGGGCCATGCCGAGCAGGCGGTAGTCCGAAAAATCGCGCTGCTGGACCTGGCCGTCGCGAACCGTGATCGCGAGGTTGAGGGCCGTCGACAGGCCGTCGATCGTTCCGCCGATCATCTGCGCCTCGAGCCCGAGCGGGTTGATCGCGCGACCGACATCGACGACGCAGACCGCGCGGTGGATGCGCAGCGTTTCGCCGTCCATCGAGGTTTCGAACGCATGCGCGGCATAGCCGCCCGCGGCGAAATGGCAGGCGATGCCGACCCCGCGGCCGTCGCTGCGCTTCGTGCCCCACTGGATCCGGTCGGCGCAGAGTTTCAGCACATGGGCCATGCGCGCGGTATCGAAATCCGTGGCGCCCGGTCCGCTGCCCGGAACGAGGCGCGGTTCGCCGAGCATCTCGAGGCGCAACGCGACCGCATCGCGGCGCACTTCGAACGCGATCTCGTCGATGAAACTCTGCACGGCGAAGGCGTCGAACGCATGCGTCGATCCGCGCAGCGCGCCGCGTGGCATGCCTGACTCGATCGCGAGGAAGCTCTTCTCGAAGTGCTCGACGAGGCCGGCCGGGAAGTCGTCGGCGCCGACGCAGCCGAGCCATGCCGGCCGCCCTTGCAGGGCGGGATCGCGATCGTTGCGCGGGGTTGCTGCGCAGCGCTGCGACCAGCCGGCGACGCGATTGCGTCGATCGAGCGTCGCGGCGAGTGCGTGCACGCCGAACGGCCGGTACGCGTCGTGGGCGAGGTCATCCGCGCGCGTCCAGACGAGCTTGACGGCCTTGCCGGCGAGCTTGGCGACCTGCACCGCTTCGGCGACGAAATCGTTCTCGAGGCGCCGGCCGAAACCGCCGCCCGCCCGCGGCAGGCGGATGTCGATCGCGGTGCGCGGCAGCCCGGTCAGCTCGCTGAGCATGCGCGACGCGCCATCGGGATCCTCGAGCGCGGCGATCAGCAGGGCGCCGTCCTGGCGCAACTCGACGAGCGCGCCGGGCGGTTCCATCGTCGCGTGGGCGAGGAACGGCATTTCATAGCGTGCGGCGAGCTGGTGGCGCGCGCGCGTGCGCGAACCGGCGAAGTCGCCGTCCTTGCGCACGACAAGGCCTTCGTCGTCGGCATCGAGCAGCGCATGCGCCTTCGCGGCGAGCGCCGCGCTCGACTCGTCGGCCCATGGGCCCTGTTTCCAGACGACCTTGAGCGCGGCGCGGCCCTGCAGCGCGGCCCAGGTCGCGTCGGCGAGCACGGCGATGCCGGCGGCGAGCGGTCCGCTTGGGGGTTCGCCGGGTTTCGCGCCCTCGAGCGCGATCACCTCGCGCACCCCGGGCACCTTGCGGGCATCGGTCGCGTCGAACGATTCGAGCGTGCCGTCGAGGAACGGGCAGCGCAGGATCACGGCGACGAGCGCCCCCGACAGGAATTCGTCGCTCGCATAGCGCGTGCGTCCGGTGACGACGTTACGCGCGTCGACCGTGCGCGTCGGTTTGCCGATGATGCGGAAGTCGATCGCGTCCTTGAGCGCGGGGTCGTCGCCGGCCGGGGACAGGTCTGCCGCACTGCGCGCGATCGCGCCGTAACTGAGCGTGCGCCCGTCCGGCGCGATGACGCGGCCCGAGCCCGTGCGCAGCACGTCCGGCGGCAATTGCCAGGCATTCGCCGCAGCCTGCACGAGCAGCGCGCGCGCGATCGCACCGGCCTTGCGCAATTCGGCCCAGGCCGCGCCGAGCGTCGAGCCGCTAATGGCGGCCTGCGAGCCGTAGAGGTTGGCCGGCGTGCCGTCGACCTCGACGTAGCCGTAGCCGAGCTGGATCACGCGCACCTGCGGCCAATCGACATCGAGTTCCTCGGCGATCAGCATCGGCAGCGTCGTGATCACGCCCTGGCCGGTCTCGCATCCGCGCGCGCCGACGACGACGCGATTGTCGCGTTCGATCATGACGAACGCGGTCAGGCGCGCGAGCTCGTCGCCGATCAGTTCGACCGGCAGGTGTTGTGCGCCTGCCGTGCCGGCCCGAAAGCCGACCACGAGCGCGCCCGAGGCACTCGCGGCGATGCGCAGGAAGCGCCGTCGCGCCGCGTCGTGCACGATCGTCACGGCTTCGCCGCCTTCAGCTGCACGGCACGCAGGATCGCGCGGCGGATGCGCGGGTAGCCGCCGCAGCGGCACAGGTTGCCGATCCGGGCGATGTCCTCGTCATCCGGACGCGGCTTGCGCGCGAGCAGATCGACCGCGGCCATGATCTGGCCCGCCTGGCAGAAACCGCACTGGATGACGTCTTCCTCGATCCAGGCCTGCTGCACCGGATGCAGGCGTTCGCCTTCGAGGCCTTCGATCGTCGTGATTTCGTGCCCGGCCGCGGCGAGGACCGGCAACTGGCATGCGCGGGTCGCCGCGCCATCGACGAGGACGGTGCAGGCGCCACAGATGCCGCTGTCGCAGCCGTGTTTCGTGCCGGTCAGGCGCAGCACATCGCGCAGGAACCAGAGCAGTGGCATCGCCGGATCACCGCGATGGAAATAGGCCTTGCCGTTGATGCCGATCTGCAGGCCGGTCGGCGCCGTCGCGGCGCCTGCCGGTTTCGTCGTCACGGGATGTTCCGGGTTGTCCTGCATGCGCGATCCGCCATCGGCCAGTGCAGCCGAGGCGCTGCAGCGTGCGATTGTCTCACTGCCCCGCGCCGCTGCCCAGCACGCGGGCGCTCAGGTGCAGGCTGCGCGCACCGACGCCGGCAACGGCACGGGCCGGCCAGTCGCCGGATCGGTCCAGACCATGACGACGTGGCCGTCCGAGTAGAGCAGCGCATCCTCGCTGCCGGTCACGCGGTGTTCGATCGTCAGCGAACTCGTGCCGACTCGGCCCGCCAGCAGTTCCACGACGATTTCGCCCGGCCATTGCAGCGGACGTCGATAGTTGACTGTCGTCGCCGCGAGCAGCGGTGCGTGCCGGTCGTCGATCCAGTCACCGACCCCGGCCAGCCAGGCCAGGCGCGCTTCCTCGAGATAGGTCAGGAAGGTCGAATTGTTGACGTGGTTGAACGCATCGAGGTCGCGCCAGCGGATGCGCAGCGGCACGCGCGCGAGGGACCTTGTTCCGGTGCTCATGCGGCCCTCTTCCTGCCCGATCCGGCCGCGAGCGTGCGGGCGAGGAAACGCCCGGTATGCGAGGCCTTGCTGCGTGCGATCTGCTCGGGCGTGCCGGTTGCGAGGATCGTGCCGCCGCGGTCGCCGCCTTCGGGGCCGAGGTCGACGACCCAGTCCGCGGTCTTGATGACATCGAGGTTGTGCTCGATGACGACGACCGTGTTGCCGGCATCGGCGAGCCGGTGCAGGACCTTGAGCAGCTGCTCGATGTCGTGGAAGTGCAGGCCCGTGGTCGGCTCGTCGAGGATGTACAGCGTGCGTCCGGTATCGCGCTTGCTGAGCTCGCGCGACAGCTTCACGCGCTGTGCCTCGCCGCCGGACAGGGTCGTCGCGCTCTGCCCGAGCGTGATGTAGCCGAGCCCGACATCGAGCAGCGTGTCGAGCTTGCGCGCGAGCATCGGCACCGGCTTGAACAGCGCATGCGCGTCCTCGACCGTCATGCCGAGCACGTCGGCGATCGTGTGGCCCTTGTACGTGACCTCGAGCGTCTCGCGGTTGTAGCGCTTGCCGTGGCAGACATCGCACGGCACGTAGACGTCGGGCAGGAAGTGCATCTCGACCTTGATCAGGCCGTCGCCCTCGCAGGCTTCGCAACGACCGCCCTTGACGTTGAAGCTGAAGCGCCCGGGGCCGTAGCCGCGCGCGCGCGCCTCGGGGACCTGGGCGAACAGGTCGCGCAACGGCGTGAACAGGCCCGTGTAGGTGGCCGGGTTCGAACGCGGCGTGCGCCCGATCGGCGACTGGTCGATGTCGACGACCTTGTCGAACTGGTCGAGCCCCTCGATCGCGCGGAACGCGGCCGGCTTTTCGTTCGCGCCGTTCAGCTCGACCGCGGTCTGGCGGAACAGCGTGTCGTTGATCAGGGTCGACTTGCCCGACCCCGACACGCCGGTCACGCAGGTCAGCAGCCCGATCGGAATCTCGAGATCGACCTGCTTGAGGTTGTTGCCCGAGGCGCCGAGCACGCGCAGGACGCGCTCGGGGTCGGCTTCGCGGCGCTGCTTCGGCACTTCGACGCGACGCTTTCCGGAAAGATACTGTCCGGTCAGCGAACGCGGCGCGGCGAGGATGTCCTTGAGCTTGCCCTGGGCGACGATCTCGCCCCCGTGCACGCCGGCGCCGGGACCGATGTCGACGATGTGGTCGGCCGCGCGGATCGCGTCCTCGTCGTGCTCGACGACGATCACGCTGTTGCCGAGATCGCGCAAGCGGTTCAGCGTGCCGAGCAGGCGTTCGTTGTCACGCTGGTGCAGGCCGATCGACGGCTCGTCGAGCACGTACATGACGCCGACGAGGCCGGCGCCGATCTGGCTCGCGAGGCGGATGCGCTGGGCCTCGCCGCCCGACAGCGAATCGGCCTGGCGATCGAGGGTCAGGTAGTCGAGTCCGACATCGACGAGGAAGCGCAGCCGTTCGCGGATTTCCTTGACGATCTTCGCCGCGATCTCGCCGCGCCAGCCAGCCAGCGCGAGCGATTCGAAATGGACCAGCGACTGTTCGATCGGCATCGCGGTCAGGGTCGGCAGGTTCTGTTCGCCGACGAACACGTGGCGCGCGCTGCGGTTGAGCCGCTGGCCCCCGCAGTCCGGGCACGGGCGCGGGCTGATGAACTTCGAGATCTCCTCGCGCACGGCCGGCGATTCGGTCTCGCGGTAGCGGCGCTCGAGGTTCGGGATGATGCCCTCGAAGCGATGCTTGCGGGTGACCTTGCCGCCACTCTCCATGACGTAGTTGAACGCAATCGACTCGTCGCCGGAGCCATACAGGATGCGCTCACGCGTTTTCGCCGGCAGTTCGCTCCACGGCGTGTCGACGTCGAACCGGTAGTGCTTCGCGAGCGACAGGATCATCTGGAAGTAGTACATGTTGCGCCGGTCCCAGCCGCGCACGGCGCCGCCCGACAGGGCCGCGTCGGGATGCACGACGACGCGCTGCGGATCGAAGAACTGGGTCACGCCGAGGCCGTCGCAGGCCGCGCAGGCACCGATCGGCGAGTTGAACGAGAACAGGCGTGGCTCGAGCTCGGGCAGCGAGTAGTCGCAGATCGGGCACGAGAAGCGCGACGAGAACGTCGTGTGCACGTTCGCCTCGTCGTCCATGTCGACGAGCAGGGCGATGCCGTCGCCGAGCCGGAGTGCGGTCTCGAACGACTCGGCGAGCCGCTGCTTGATGTCCGCGCGCACGCGGAAGCGGTCGATGACCGCTTCGATCGTGTGCTTCTGGCGCAGGGCCAGGGCCGGCACCGCGTCGAGTTCATGGGCTGTGCCGTCGACGCGCACGCGCACGAAACCCTGGGCGCGCAACTGGTCGAAGACCTGCACATGCTCGCCCTTGCGCTCGCGCACGACCGGCGCGAGCAGCATCCAGCGGCGTTCGGGATCGAGCGCGAGCGTCGCATCGACCATCTGGCTGACCGTTTGCGCCTCGAGCGCGTTGCCGTGGTCCGGGCAACGCGGCGTGCCGACGCGCGCGTACAGCAGGCGCAGGTAATCGTAGACCTCGGTGATCGTGCCGACCGTCGAGCGCGGGTTGTGCGAGGTCGACTTCTGCTCGATCGAGATCGCCGGCGACAGTCCCTCGATGTGGTCGACGTCGGGCTTCTCCATGACCGACAGGAACTGGCGCGCATAGGAAGACAGCGATTCGACGTAGCGACGTTGGCCCTCGGCATAGATCGTGTCGAACGCGAGCGAGGACTTGCCCGAGCCGGAAAGGCCCGTGATGACGATCAATGCATCGCGCGGCAGTTCGATGTCGATGTTCTTGAGATTGTGCGTCCGCGCGCCGCGGATGCGGATGGTGTCCATGGCCATGGAATCGGATCGGTCGGCAGGGGGGGGAGAGTGGACGGCAAGGATATCGCGCCGCCATGCGCGTCGAGATGGGGTCGATGGACCGGAAAGCCAGCCTCGCAGCGCGCCATCCGGAATCGGCCATGATCGTGGCCGCCCAAGCCTGAACCGGCGTCGTGCGGGATCAGTTGCCTGGCATCGCCCGCGCCCAGCGCGTCGCTCGCGGCAGCGCAGGAGTCCAGGATGCGGGAATCTGCAACTTTCTATTGACGCGACCGGTCACCCGCGACTAGCTTCACCCGATCGGCCAGGGGGTCTCGCCGATTTTCCTTTTCGGAACAACACTCGGGGTCCAGATCATGCGCAGAGTTTCATTGCTCGCGGCTGCCATCGCGGCCACGTTGTCGGTTGCCCATGCAGCCGATATCGAGAAGATCGTCCTTCCGGCCGGCACCCAGGCGCCAGCCGGCTATGAACGGATCTCCGACTACGGTGCCTACGCACTCTATCGCGGCAACCCGGCGGCGATGCCGCGCGGCGTCAACGGCGCGTACGTGCTCGCCGAAGCCGACCTGCTGCAGTTCGATCGCCTGCGCCTCGACACGCAGCAATCGACGATCGAGGCGCCGGCCGGCTTCGCGCTCGCGGCGCCGAGCGGTGCCGCCCTGCAGATCGTGCAGTTCGTCGGTCCGCTCAAGGACGCATGGCTCGACCAGGTGCGCGCGACCGGTGCGCTGCCTGTCCACTACATCGAAAGCAATGGCTACCTGGTCTGGGCCGATGCTCCGGCGCGCGCGGCGCTGGCCGCTCTCGCCGGCGAAAGGAAGGTCCTCCAGTTCAGCCAGCCGCTGCCGTCGTTCGTCAAGCTCGGCACCTCGCTGTTCGAGCGCGCGCAACGCGGCGAAGCCGGTTCGACCCGTATCCCGGTCACCGTGCAGATGTACCGGCATGCCGATGGCGCGACGACCAAGCGCGCGCTCGAAGCGCTCGGCCTCAAGCCCGAGGGCGAGTGGTCGCCCGTGCTCGGCTACGAGAATGCCAGGTTCAGCGCGACGCTCGACCAGGTCCGCCAGATCATCGAGATGCCCGACGTGTTCTGGGTCGGCGAGATCCATCCGCGCACGCTCAACGACGAAGTCCAGGCGCAGATCGTGCGCGGTTACTTCAACGGCAGCCAGTCGGGTCCGCAGTCGGAAGGCTACCTGCCGTGGCTCGACGCGCTCGGATTCCCGACCGATCCCGCCGCATACCCGATCCTCGACATCACCGACGACGGCATCGGCAACCGCACGACGGCCTCGGGCGATCCGACCCTGCATTCGCTGGGAAATGTCGCGAACGCCACACGCGTGATCTTCAACCAGCATTGCGGATCGGCCGCGACCAACGGCAACGTGCGCGGGCACGGCCACATCAACGCGAACATCGCGCTCGGTTACGACCTGCGCACGAACGCGACGACGCCCGGTGCGCGCTTCCCGGGCGAGTACCAGCGCGGACTCGGCATCAATCCGTATGGCCGACTCGGCGGCACGCGCATCTTCAACTCGTCCAACGCATTCGACCAGAGCGGTTGCGGCAACACCGATGCCGGCGTGATCCGTGCGAGCTATGTTGCCGGCGCGCGCATCTCGTCGAACTCGTGGGGCTGCTCGGGTTGCGCAAGCTCGTATGACGATTCCTCGCAGGCCTACGACGTCGGCACGCGCGATGCCGACCTGACCGTGGCCGGCAACCAGCAATTGATCACGATCTTCTCGGCCGGCAACAGCGGCTCGGGTGCCGGCACGGTCGGTACACCCGGCAACGGCAAGAACATGATCACGGTCGGTGCCTCGGAAAACCAGCGTCCGAACGACGAGAACGGCCCGTGGACCGATGGCTGCGGCACCGGGCCGACCGGCGCCGACAATGCGATGGACGTCATCGCGTTCTCCTCGCGCGGTCCCGCGCCGGGCGTGCGCGTCAAGCCCGAGGTCATCGCCCCCGGCACCCACATCACCGGGACCCGCGCGAATCCGACCGCGGGCGGCAACACCTGCGACAACATGCGTCCTGTCGGCAACGTGACCTACAACGCCTCGTCGGGCACGAGCCATTCGGCTCCGGCCGTCGCCGGCGTCGCCTCGCTCGCTTACTGGTGGATCGCCAATGGCGAAGGCGCGCTGAGCTTCGATGGCGGGTCGCCGTCAAATCCGTCGCCCGCGCTGATGAAGGCGTGGATGATGGCCCATCCGACCTACCTGACCGGTGTCGGTGCGAACGACACGCTGCCGAGCAACGTGCAGGGCTACGGCATGCCGAACCTGCAGGCGATGTTCGGCGAAACGCCGACCTTTGTCTCCAACCAGACCCAGGTGCTGACCGAGACGGGGCAGACCTGGACCTGGGTCGGCAGTTCGGTCGATCCATCCAAGCCCCTGCGCGTCGCCCTTGCCTGGACCGATGCGGCCGGCGCGATCGGCACCAGTCCGCAGGTCAACAACCTCGATCTCGAAGTCGAGGTCGGCTCGACGACCTATCTCGGCAACCGCATGACCGGGCGCTGGAGCACGGCCGGCGGCACCCCGGACATCCGCAACAACTACGAAGCGGTGTTCCTGCCCGCCGGTGCCGCAGATTCGGTGACGATCCGGGTCAAGGGCTTCAACATCGGCGGCGACGGCGTGCCGGGCAATGCCGACCTGACCGACCAGGATTTCGCGATCGTCTGCAGCAACTGTGCCCAGAACCCGACGTTCACGCTTGCGGTCACGCCGGACGACATCGGCATCTGCACGACCGGTGCGATCACGTCGATTCCGTACAACGTCAGCACCGGCTCGATCCTCGGCTTCACGACGCCGGCAGCGCTGTCGGTCACCGGCGCGCCGGCGGGAGTGACGACGGGCTTCAGCACCAATCCGGTCACGGTGCCGGGCGTCAGCGTGCTGACGATCGGCAATCTTGCCGCAGGGCCAGCGGGTACGTCGACGCTGACGATCACCGGCACGGCCGGTGCCGAGGTCAAGTCCCGCGATGTCGGACTGACCCTGTACACGGCCGGTCCCGGCGTGTTCGACCAGATCTCGCCGGCCGCCGGCGCGGGCAACGTGGCGCTGAGTCCGGTGCTGACCTGGGAGCCGTCGGCGCAGGCGAGCGAGTATCTCGTCGAGATCTCGACCGTTTCGAACTTCTCGAACGTGATCTACTCGGCGACGGTCACGGAGCCGACCGTGACGGTCGGCACCGCGCTCAACAGCGCCACGACGTACTACTGGCGCGTGTTCGCGAGCAACGATTGCGGCAACGCCGTGGCGACCAGCATCAACCGTTCGTTCACGACAATCCCGCTGCCGGGCGACTGCCCGGTCGGCGCGACGCCGACCGATGTCTATGCGACCGATTTCGAGGGCGACAACAGCGGCTGGGTGGCAAGCCTCGGCACGGTGGCCGGAACCCCGACCTGGGCAACGACGGGCGCACGCACGCACAGCGGCGTCACCGCGTTCCTCGCCCAGGATCTCGCTACGCGATCGGACCAGTTGCTGACCTCGCCGGCAATCACACTGCCGACCGGGCAGTCGCCACTCGCGCTGCTGTTCTGGAACGACCAGACGATCGAGGACCAGAGCGCGACGGCCTGCTACGACGGCGCGTTGCTGCAGATATCGACCGATGGCACGACGTGGACCCAGGTGCCCGATGCGCTGCTGCAGGTCGGGCCGTACACCGGTCCGCTCAGCACCGGATTCCAGAATCCGGCCGGTGGCGCGCCGGCATGGTGCGGCGACCCGCAGGCGTGGACGCGCTATGTCGTCAACCTCGACAGCTACGCCGGCCAGACCGTCCGCTTCCGCTTCCGCATGACGAGCGACTCGTCGGTCGGGCGCGTCCCGCACGGCTTCTACCTCGACGACGTCAAGGTCCAGGCCTGCGGCGCCGGTAGCGACGTGATCTTCGCGGACGGCTTCGAAGTCATCGTTCCGTGATCGACCGACCGCCGCGGCGCGAGCCGCGGCGGTCTCCACCAGGGCAGTCCCGGCGCGCGTGCAATGCGTGTGCCGCGGCTGCATGGCATGGCGGTGCGGATCCGGCCGCCGCAAGGCGGTGACGCTGCATCCGCCACGCGCGAAAATTCCCTGCCGGTGCCTGCATGCGCGAGATCGGTCTGACCCTCATCCTGCTTTCGTTGAGCAACGTGTTCATGACGTTCGCGTGGTACGCGCACCTCAAGGAACTCGGCGCCAAACCCTGGATCGTCGCCGCATTGATCAGCTGGGGCGTGGCGTTCTTCGAATACATGCTGCAGGTGCCGGCCAACCGGATCGGCTACAGCGTGCTCACGCTCGGCCAGCTCAAGATCATGCAGGAAGTGATCGCACTGGCCGTGTTCGTGCCGTTCGCGGTCCTCTACATGAAGGAGCCGCTCAAGCTCGATTACCTGTGGGCGGCCCTGTGCATCGTTGGTGCCGCGTACTTCATCTTCCGCGGGAACTGATCCGGGAACGCGCCGTGCGGAGCACGTCCGCAGCCGTGCCTGACGCGGATCGCGCTGCCGCGCACATCGCTGCCGCGCCGATCTCGCGCAATCGAAAGACGGTGGACTCGTGCAGCGGCGGGCATCGAAGCGGCTTTGCTATGCTCGGGCGTCCCTGCATGCCGGCACCTCGCCCTTATGGCCGAATCGTTCGATGCCGCCGAGATCACGAATCTGCTTGAACGCTGTGGCCGCGGCGACCACGAGGCCCGCGACCGCCTGACGCCGCTGGTGTATGCCGAACTGAAGGCGCTGGCCGCGCGCGCACTGCGCCAGGAACGCGCCGGCCACACGCTTCAGACCACCGCACTGGTCAACGAAGCCTGCCTGCGCCTGCTCGGCGACGAGGCGGCGGGAGCGGCAAATCGCGCGCAGTTTGCGGCCCTCGCGGCGCAGGCGATGCGTCGCGTGCTCGTCGATCATGCGCGGCGACGCCTTGCGGCGAAGCGCCCGGATCCGGAACAACGCATCGACATTGCCGAGATCGACCTCGCGGCCGACGAACTCGATCTGGTCGGTCTGGATGGCGCGCTCGAGCGACTCGCCGCGATCAGTCCGCGCCAGGCGCGCGTCGTCGACCTCAAGTTCTTTGCCGGCCTCGAACTCGAGCAGATCGCGGACATGCTCGATGTCGCACGGCCAACCGTCGTGCGCGACTGGCGCATGGCGCGCGCCTGGCTGCAGCGCGAGCTTGCCTGATCCGCATCACTCTCCGTTCTCGATGCCCGAGGCGAAGATCGCATCCTCGATCCAGTACAGCGACGCGTACTGCGCACTGCTCTCGACGCCGTTGACGCCGACCACGACGCGGTACGCGCCGGCCATGCGACTGCTGACGTCGAACGGATCGAAGCGCGTGAGTATCGGCGTGTTGAACTCGAGGTCGGTCCATGGCAGGTCGGGGTCGGGCGCCTGATAGATCACCTGCTGGTTGTCGATGCGCTGCAGACGCAGCAGCGGCACGTTGCTCGCGGTGTTCGAGGTGCCGCCACTCGAGCCTTCGCTGCCGGCGATGCTGTCGTTCGGGAAGCGACGCGAGCCCCGCAGACCCTCGCCGTCGAGCACGAGCGCGGCAGGCAGGGCAAGCGCGGACGGCGTGACGCCGAAGGTCGGGCGATTGCCGGTGAACGTCGTCGCAAATGCGCTGCGCAGGTGCGCTTCCGCACTGGAAAGCGTGCCCGAGCTGCCGACCCCACCGACAACCAGCGCGCGACCGAACGAGGTCAGCGCGACGCTGGCTTGCGTGCGTGCCACCGCAAGCGTCGGTCCGGGCGTGAAGGTCCCGCGCGCCGGATCGTAGATCTCGGTCGAGGCGAGCGGGGTCCCTGCCGCACCGGTGCCGCCGACCAACATGACGGCGCCGCTCGGCAACACGAGGATCGCGCCGTCGGCGCGTGCCGAGGTGAGTGTGCCGGCCGCACTGAAGGTGTCTGTCGCCCGGTCGTAGAGTTCGGCACTCGCGAGCGCTTTGGAAGACGCATCGCGACCGCCTGCAATCAGCACCTTGCCGTTCGGCAACAGGGCCGTCATCGCCGCGCGCCGCGCCGTGGCCAGGTTGCCGAGCGTGGGACTGAAGCTGCGTGTCGCCGCGTCGTAGCGTTCCGCGCTGGCCAGCACGCCGCTTGCGCCTTCTCCCGCGGCGACCAGCACGCTGCCATCGGCGAGCAGGACCGTGCTCGATTCACTGCGCGCGGTGGCGAGCGGTCGGGTCATGCGGAACATGCCGGTATGGCCATCGTAGGTTTCAGCGCTCGCCAGTGGCCCGCCGGCATTGCGACCGCCGACGACGAGCAGGTGGCCATTTGCCAGCAGCGCGCTGCCGGCCGAATGGCGCGCCTGCCAGAGTGGGCGTGGA
Source organism: uncultured Dokdonella sp. (assembly GCA_964587775.1). GTDB lineage: Bacteria > Pseudomonadota > Gammaproteobacteria > Xanthomonadales > Rhodanobacteraceae > Dokdonella. Next base: position 20,442 of record CAZPLY010000006.1, on the reverse strand, counting down.
TTGGCAGTGAAGGCCTGTGCCTGCGGATTGAAGCGTTCGGCGCTGGCCAACGTCGTGCCTGCCGCGTTGCGTCCGCCGATGACGACGACCGATCCATCGGCCAGCAACGCGGCACTTGCGCGCTCACGCGCCTCGGACAACGGACCGACCGCAGTGAAGGTGTCGAGCACGTCGCTGTACACCTCGGCGCTGGCCAGCACGGTGTTGCCGTTGCGCCCGCCCGCAAGCAGCACGCGGCCGTCTAGCAGGATGCTGCTCGTTGCTGCGGCGCGCGGTGTCGTCATCGATTGCGCGAGCGCAACCGAGCTGGTCACCGGCTGCTCGATGAGTTCGGCACTGCCGACGATCGTCAGGCCCTGGCTGCTGTTCGGCGGCGGCACATAGCCTCCCGCGACGAGGATGCGACCACTGGGCAGCATGCTGACCGACGCCCACAGGCGTGCTGTCGCAAGATTGCCTTCGACGGCGAACATGCCGGTTGCGGGGTCATAGCTTTCGATGAGCGGGGTCGCCGCGAACTGCGCACTCTGCCCGCCGATCACGAGCACCTTGCCGCTCGGCAACAGTACGGCGTCGGCACGGCCGCGCGCGATCGCCATCGAGCCGGTGGCCGCGTAGGTGTTGCTCGCAGGGTTGTATACGAGGGCGCTCGCGGTATGGGTCGAGCCGCCGGTCGCGCCACCCGCGACCAGCACGCGACCTGAAGTCAGAAGCGTTGCCACCATGTTCTGCCGGCCGCCGCCCGGCATCGTGGCGACGCTTCCGAACTGGCCCGTGGCGGGATCGTAGATCTCCGAGGTGTTGAGGAGGGCACCACTGAATGCGCCATAGCCGCCGATGATCAGCACGCGCCCGTCGGCGAGCAGGACGGCGCTCGCACGCTCGCGCTGCGTGGTCATCGATCCGGTCGCGCTGAATGTCCCGGATTGCGGATCGTAGATTTCCGCGCTCGCGAGGCCACCGACGCCTGGATCGCCACCGACGCCGCCGCCGTCGCCGCCATCGAAGCCGCCCGCGACCAGCACGCGACCATCCGCGAGCAGGGTCGCGGTTGCGCCGTGCCGTCGCGTTGCCAGCATTCCGGTCGTCGACGATTGCCGGGTGACCGGATCGAACAGTTCCACACTTCGCAGGCTCGAGCTGCTGCCGACATCCTCGCGCCCGCCCGCGATCAACACGCGACCGTTCGGCAGGGTCACGCAGACGGCTTCGGAACGCGGCTCGGTCATCGCGAGGAAAGGACCACTTTCGAAGCGCCCGTTCGAGGGGTCGTAGATCTCGATCGAAGCCGTTGTCGTCGGGGTGGAAACACCGCCGGCGATCATCACGCGGCCGTCGGCCATGACAGCCGTCGATGCGCCGTAGCGGCGAGCGGCAAGCTCGCCGGCCGGGAGCACGCTTGCAGCACCTGCGCAGATCGGCAGCACGGCTGCGAGCAGCAGCGCGGTGCGCACGGCAAGGGGCGGGAGACAAAGACTCTTCATCGGGAATCCTCGAAGCGCGGGTGGGCGTGTGCTGGAGGCATGTGACTCGTGGACCACCGCTCAATCGAAACCGTCGGCGAAAATCCGGTCGCCGAAACAGATCGACGGCACCTGCGAGCGCTTCCAGAGTCCGGTCGCGCCCTCCTGCACGACGTAGTCGACCGCATACGCCTCGTGCAGGTAGCCGGTATCCGAGCGGTCCGGCAGCGTGAACGCGTACGGGCGTGGGCGGTAGCGGCAGGCGTTGGTCAACGCCGAGTTGGTGAAGCCGGCAATCGCGCCGCCCATTTCGAGGCCGCTGCCCCAGTAGGTGCTGTTCTGTGTTTCCCTGGTGACGCCCTTGGTGAACTCGTAGGCCACTCCCGCAATGACCTTCGCGATGAAGCCCGCCTTGAAGTCGAACGCGGCGCCGACGCGCGTCGAATTGTCGATGCTGGTCGTCGATCCGGTCAGCGATCCGCTTTCCGAACTGAGGTTCCAGCTGTTGGTGGCGCTTGCGCCGACCGCGATCGTCGACCAGATGTCGCGCGTCGGCAGCTGGCCATGGTTGCTGCAGGCGGCAAACGTGTCGCCGGCCTGCGGATTGGGCCAGGTGCCGGAGCCGTTCCACAGCAGGTCGCCGCGCATCTGCACCTCGGCGAATTTCGCCGTGGCGGCATTCCAGACCAGCGCCTTGAAGAAGCCGTCGTCGGCAACCGGATCGCAGACCGCCTGCGGGTAGGCCGGCGGGTCGACGTGCGCGTCGCCGAACACCTGGATCTCGGCGACCCGCAGGTTGACCGCCTGCGTACCGGGATGCTGCAGGCGGATGAAGCGTGCGCGCAGCAGCTCGGACGGCGAGAGCGGATTGCGCGTCCAGATGTTCCAGCGATCGTACGAAACCGCGTCCTCGGTTTCCGGGGCGAACTGCGCGATGCCGGCACCCGAGGGCACGCCGGTGGTTGTCATCGGCGTGCGCGATGCATAGACGTGGAAGCCGCGCAGATCGATCGCATCGCCGGCGGCGGGAAACACGCGGATGTTGGAGATGTCGCGCACGCTGCCAAGGTCGATCTCGACATAGGGTTTCGTGCTCGCCGCGGCGGCGCGCGTCTCGGTGTCGAACCTGCCGTCGGTCAGTTTGTCGACGCCGTTGCCGACCGGGAACGCGACGTTCGCGGTGGCGGCCTTGAACAGTGCGAGACTGCTCCAGTCGCGTTGCAGCGGCACCCATTGCGCGGGTTTGTGGCCGAGCAGCTGCACGCTTGCGGCGGGAACCGCGGTGTCCCATTCGAGCGCATCGCTGCCGGTGACGATGCGGCTGTCATCGATGCGTTCGCACAGGCGCATCGCGCTGTCTTCGTCGAGGCCGGATTGCGCGCGGCTGACGTCGTAGGCGTAGCAGTTGAACGCGTTTTCCTCAGTGATGACGAGCGCCTCGCCCTGGCTTTGCTGCTGGCCTTCGTCGACGCTGAGCGAACTCTCTTCGCCATGGATCGCGCCGCGTGCCTTCTGCCAGTTCGCGCCGGCCGTGAAACTGACCGAAGCCTCGACCGTGTACGGCAGGTTGTCGGGGGTGCCGACCTCGATCCCGATGTAACCCGAGACGTCATGCGAGGTGTAGCTCCCGGAGCGTCGTTCACTGCTCGTCGTGCCGGTCGTCGACTGGCCCCAGGTCGAGAGCTTTTCGGCGTTCGCCTGTTCGACACCGAAGTACGGCGGATGCCAGATGACCTGGCGCAGCTGCGGCTCGAAGACCATGACGCACTCGTCGCCGAGCGTGCCGTGCAACGAGTCGCCATCGAAATCGCTGCCGACCAGTTCCATCGACGACATCGCGTTGAAGGCGGCGTTGGATTCCTCGGCATGCGTGGCGGAGAACGACCCCGGGTTGACCGGATCGGTGAGCTGCCAGCGCGAGCGCAACACACGCCCGTTGAGGTGGCGCGCCGCCGTCAGCACTTCGTACGTGCCATCGCGGTTCATGTCGCCGGCAGCGACATTGACGAACGAAAGATCGTTGTGGCTCGCGACCGAAAACTGCGCCGTGTAGGTCGGGTTGCCGACGCTGTAGCTGTAGCCCGGCACGAGCCCTCCGGAGTTCGTCGCGGCATTGACGGGCACTGCCGTTGAATAAGTGCGCGTGACATTGCCCGGATAGGTGGCGGTCAACGTGACCGTGTAGCTGCCGGTCGCCGTGTACTGGTGCGTCACGTCGACGCCTTGCAGCACGCCCGTGTTGTCGCCGAAGTTCCACGAATACGTGGTCGCGCCGCCGGTCGATGTGTTGCGGAAGTTGACCGTGGTGCCGGTGGTCAGGTACGTGAAGCCGGCCTTGCGGTCGACGGTCGGCGCGTACGCGGCAACGGTCAGTGCCTCGGTGTTCGGATTCGAGCGGGCCAGCACGATCTCGCGTGGCGGCGTGGCATCGACCTGCGCGATGGTCGCTTCGAAACTCGCGCGGCCGTACTCGTTCTGCTGCTGGACGATCTGGCTCGCGTCGTAGTGGCCGTCATCGTTCGGGTCGCCCGGCGTGCGGTCGTACAGCGAGATGCCGGTGATGTGGTTGTTTTCGTCGCGCGTCGTCGGGAAATGCACGAGACGCTGCGTGATGTAGTCGAAACTCGACTGCTGGTGCTGCACGTGCAGCACGAGTTCCGCGGCGGCGCTGTCGACGACATCGCCGGCATCGGCCTCGATGCGGTGGATGCCGTTCGCATTGCCGCCGAACGTGCCGCCGACGTTGCTGGTGAACGACTTGCTGCCGACGTTGACCGCACTGCCGCTGATCGGCAGCTCGGTCGTGCTCGGCTCGAACTCGAGCAGGTCGAACGCGAACTGGCGGAAGCTGCCGGGATCGAGCTCGCTGACGACCGCGAGCTGGTCGTGTCCGGTCAGCAGCAGGTCGCCTGCCGTGAAGCCGACCGAGCTGCCGACCGGGCCCGTGCGCTGCCAGTAGCCGGCCGACAGGTTGTCGGCCTGCGCGATGTTGCCGGCGACATCACCCTGCAGCACGTGCACGAGAACGGCACCCGCCAGCGTGCGCAGCATCACGCCGAGTTCCTGGCGATTGTCGGTCGATCCGTTGAGATCGCCGGCCGCCAGTTCGACCTGGCTGAAAGTCTGGTTGAGCGACCAGGTATCGGCCAGCTGCACCGTGGACGATGCGCCGCTGCCGGTCCTGCGGAAGACGGCGAGGCGCAGGCTCGCGTCACCCATGCGGTAGGCCGCCACGACTTCATCGCGGCCGTTGCCATCGAGGTCGACGTTGACCGCGCGCTGCAACGAGGCGCCATTCAACGCGGCGGGTCGGCTCGCGCGGAACGTCCGCACATAGGGCGGCGTCTCGGTGCCGGTGGTGGCGCGGTACTCGTCGATCAGGTTGAGGCTGGTCGACTCGATCAGGTTGATGCCTTCGATATCCTGGACCAGTGGCGTGTGCAGGCCGAACGGTGTCGTGCTGCAGTCGATGCCAAGCGGGCCGGCAACAAAACGCGGAAGCGGCGGCCGATCGGCGGCGCCGGCGCACAGGCTGGTCAGGCTGGCGGCGAGCAGCAGCGGCAGCAGCGCCAGTTCGCGCGCCCGGCGCCGCGCGCGGAGCGGCCAGGCTGTGGTAATTCCATGCAGTTTCATCATCGATCCCCTGATCGCATCGTTGGCCGGGAACCGGCTGTTCCCGCCGACGCTCGCGTGGCGTCGTTGCAGTACGCGCGGGAACGCGTCGTCGAGGATCATGGGCCTGTCGCGCGCGCTGCTATGCTCGTGGCATGCACCGTCCTGCCTGCGCATGGATCCCGTCCGCATCGGTTGCGCCCGCGTCGGCATGCCGCGGCGCGGGTCGCATCCTGTGGGGCGCCGGATGAGCACGCCGCTCGACGCGAACTACCACCGGGCCCAGGCGATCGTGCACCAACTGTTCGACCTGCCCGATCGGGAGCGCGAGGCGCATCTCGTCGCGGCCTGCGCAGGCGACGCTGCGTTGCGCCGCGAGGTCGACTGGCTGCTGGCCTCGATCGAGGATTCGAGCGGCGATCGAGCGCCTCGCGGACTGCTTGATCGCGGTGCAGGATCGATTGCTTCGAGCGTGCTGGCCGAAACGCGCCTCGAGTCGGTGGCGCCCGCGCGCTATCGCCTGATCGAACGCATCGGCGAGGGCGGCATGGGCCAGGTCTGGCTGGCCGAGCGCGAACAGGGTTCCGTTCGCCAGCGCGTCGCACTGAAGATGCTGCGCGGAACGGGGCTCGGCGCCGATGGCACGCTCTCGCACTTCCTCGACGAGGGCCGCATCCTCGGCACACTCAACCACCCAAACATCGCACACCTCGTCGAAGCCGGGCAGGGTGGCGATGGTACCCCTTATCTCGCGATGGAGTTCGTCGACGGGGTGCCGATCGACCGCTGGTGCAGGGAACGCGCGTCGACCTTGCGCATGCGCATCGAGATCTTCACGAGGGTCTGTGCGGCGGTCGAGTACGCGCATGCGCAGCTCGTGATCCACCGCGACCTCAAGCCGGCGAACATCCTCGTCGATGCACGCGGCGAGCCGAAGCTGCTCGATTTCGGCATCGCCCGTCTGATCGATGCAAAAGCCGAAGACACCCGCGCGGTGACGGCGACGCGCGCGATGACGCTGGCCTACGCAAGCCCGGAGCAGATCGAAGGCCAGCGCCTCGGCACGGCCAGCGACATCTATTCGCTCGGTGTCGTGCTGTACGAACTGCTGGCCGGCGTGCGTCCGTTCGATCACCTGCAAACCGACCATGCGCGTTCGAGCGCGATCGTCTCGGGTGACGTGCCACCGCCGAGCCTCATCGTTCGGCGCACCGACCGCGCGGCACGGCATGCGTCGGTGCCACGACGCATCCCGGTCGACCTCGATGCGATCGTCATGAAGGCGCTGCGTCGCGCGCCGAACCAGCGTTACGCCTCGGTCGCCGACTTCGCAGACGACCTGCGTGCGTTCCTGGCCTCGCGACCCGTGCAGGCGCGGCGTGGCCAGGCCGGCTATCGCCTGCGCCGCTTCGGCTGGCGCAACCGCTGGCTGCTGGCGGCCTGCGCCATGGTTCTCGTGATCGCCACTGCATTCAACTGGCGCACCGTGCTCGCCGAACGCGAGGCGCGTCGGCAGGCCGATATTTCGGACCGCGTTTCCGCGTTCCTCGTATCGGTGTTCTCCGCATCGGATTCGAACCTCAACACGCGGCTGACCCACGAACTTTCGGCGCGCGACGTGCTCGACGCGGGCGCGGCGCGCATCGACAGCGAACTGGCCGGCGAGCCGCGCATCCGCGCGCGCCTCTACGAATCGATCGGCAACGCGTACCGGCACATGAACGAGAACGCGAAAGGCGTTGCCCTGTTGCGCAAGGCGGCCGACATCCACCTCGATCCCGCAATCGACCAGCCGCTCGATGCGGCACGCTGCCTCGAGCAGATGGCGAATGCGATGGCGAATGGCCAGTTTCCGGCGAAGGATGCCGAAGCCGCGGCGCGCGAATCACTCGCGCTGGCCGAACGCCTGACGCCACCGGGCTCGCAGCAGATCGCGAATGCGTGGATGGTGCTGTCGCTGGCCTTGTACCGTGGCGGCCATCTCGTCGCGGCCGAGCACGCGGCAAGAACGACGTTCGCAATGAATGCGCAATTGCCGAAAGACGAAGGCAACCGCATTGACGCGGCCTACGGCAATCTCTGCATCATCCTGACCCATCGCGGCCTGTACGCTGACGCGGCGGCTTACTGCGAGCATTCCCATGCAAGGCGCCTCGCCGAAGGCCGTCAGGTCGTGCTTGCGATGATGACGAGCCGTCTGGCGCAATTGCGCGCCGCGCAGGGAGATTTCGTTCAGGCACTGGATCTCGCCGCCGAGGCACTCGCGATCACGCGCGAACTGAAGGGCGACAGCAGTCCTTTCGGCACGGTGTTCATGACGCGTCAGGCCGTGATCCTCGACGATGCCGGTCGCCACGACGAGGCACGTCCGCTGTTCGAGCGCGCGCTCGCCGATGCCGAGGCGTTCGATGGGCGCGACAGCGGTGAGTACCTTGATGCGCGCCTGCAGCTTGCGCGCCACGTTGCGCGTGCGGGAGGGGCGCGCGCAGCGACGGCCGAATTGCGCGAACTCGTTGCGCAGTTCACGCGGCGCTATGCGCAAGAGGATCCGCGTACGCTGGTGGCCACGACCGTGCTCGCACAGGCGATGCTCGACAGCGGGATTGCCGATGACGAAGTGCGCGGCCTGCTTGACACCGCGATCGCGGGCTGGAATGCGAAGGACGATCCCGGGGCTGCGCAGCCCGCGTACACGCGCCTCGCGCTCGCCCAATGGCATGTGATGAATCGTGACTTCAGCGCGGCATTGCCGCTGCTCGACCGACTCGAGGCCGCGGATTCGCGCGCGGACCATGTCGTGCGGGTCGCTGCAGCGAACCTGCGGGGACTCGCCCGCGAATGACCCGCCGGGCTGAGGTCCGCCGTGCAAGCCACGGGTGCGGCTTTCGGATCCGGCGATCGCCGAACGATTGCGGATCAGCGCGCGGTTTCGCGGTACGGATCGCCGATGCCGAGCCCGGCCAGGATGCGCGTCTCGAGGGCTTCCATGCGTTCGGCTTCGGTGTCGACAAGATGGTCGTGGCCGAGCAGGTGCAGCACGCCGTGCACGGTCATGTGCGCCCAGTGGTTGCGCACGGGCTTGGATTGCGCGATGGCCTCGATCGTCACCACCGGTGCGCAGATCACGAGATCGCCGATCAGCGCGGTCTTCTCGTGCGGCATCGGTTCGTACGGGAAACTGAGTACGTTCGTCGCGTAGTCGCGATGGCGGAAGCGTGCGTTGTAGGCGCGCCCGGCCGCGGAACCGACGACGAGGATGTTGACCTCGGTGCGCCGGCGATGTCCGGCGCCACGCAGTGCGGCTGTCACCCAGCGCGTGAAGCTTGGCGTCAGCGGGACGCCGGCGCGCCCGGCTTCGTTGCGCACGAAAACCATCGCGTCGGGCAACGGTCGCCGGGCCTTTGACGGCAGGGCCATCAGCCGTTCAACGCTCGAAGTCGCCGATGAACAACGACCCGCCGCAACCGCTCGGCACGAGCGTGACGCGCGCGGCCGATGATTCCGGTACGCCGATCGTCGCGGCCAGCGGGTTGTAGTCGATGTCGGCCGGGCTCGACAGGGTATTGGCGACGACGACGGCCGGCGAGCTCAGCGTGAACGGTTGGTTGAAACGGCGCAGGCAGCCACCGGCGGCACCGCACGAACTCCATGCCGCGACGACGATCGCACCGTTGCAATCGAGCGTGATGCCGTCGATGTTGGCGAGCGAGGTGTTGATGAGGTCGACCGGCGTCGCGCCGGGCGTGCCGAGATCGAGGCTCAGCACCTTCGCGTTCGATCCCCAGGTCGCGATCAGCAGGCGGTTCGCGGCCGCATCGAAGACGAGTCCGTTCGGTGTCGGCACGACCACGACCGGCGTTCCCTGCACCGGCGCGGCGAGGTTCGCAACGTTCACGCTATGGATGCGTTTCGCGCTGAAATCACTGATGTAGATCGTGTCGACGCCGTTCGACGTGATGCCATTGAGGAACGATGCCCCGCTGATCGCGAAATCAAGGACCGGTGCCGCGCTGTCGATGTCGTACCCCTTGAGTTTTCCGCTGTCGAGCACGAACAGCGTGCCGGCCAGCAACTCGATGCCGTACGGCGAGGTTGGAGCGGCCGTGAACTCGCTCAACGTGCCATCCGCGGCGCGCGCGATGATGTTGCCCCCATCCTTGTTGCTGACCAGATGGCGATCGAGACGCAAGTGGTATTCGACGCTTTCCGGGCCGTTGTACATCTGCGCACCGGCGGCAGGTGCGAGCAAGGCCGTGATCGCGGCGAGTGCCGCAAGGCTCGTGCGTTTCATGCCGACTCCCCGTTGCCGGATGCGCCCTGCGCCGCATCCTCGCGCGCCTCGTAGGCGCGCACGATGCGCTGCACGAGCGGATGGCGCACGACATCCTTCGCGTTGAAGAACGTGAAGCTGATGCCTTCGACGTCGTTGAGCACCTCGATCGCATCGCGCAGGCCCGACTTGATGTGCCGCGGCAGGTCGGTCTGCGTCACGTCGCCGGTGACGACCGCGATCGAGCCAAAGCCGATGCGCGTGAGGAACATCTTCATCTGCTCGACCGTGGTGTTCTGCGCTTCATCGAGGATCACGAACGAATCGTTCAGCGTGCGTCCGCGCATGTAGGCGAGCGGCGCGATCTCGATCACGTTGCGCTCGATCAGCTTCGTCACGCGCTCGATACCGAGCATTTCGTACAGTGCGTCGTACAGCGGGCGCAAGTACGGGTCGACCTTCTGCGTGAGATCGCCGGGCAGGAAGCCGAGTTTCTCGCCGGCTTCGACGGCGGGCCGCACGAGGATCAGGCGCTGCGCCCGATTGTCGTTGAGCGCATCGACCGCCATCGCGACGGCGAGGTAGGTCTTGCCGGTGCCCGCAGGTCCGATGCCGAAGTTGATGTCGTGGACCGCGATCGCGTGCAGGTAGCGCGCCTGGTTCGGGCCACGCCCGCGGATCGTGCCGCGTTTGACCTTGACCGCGACTTCCTGCACGCCTTCCGCCGCCTCGGCCGCACTGGCCTCGATGCCGGATTCCTGAAGGTGCAGGTTGATCTGGTGTGCATTCAGCGTGTCGGTTGCGGTGATGGCGTACAACCCGCGCAGCAGCCGGCTCGCGAGCTGCACGGGCCGCGCATCGCCGGTCACGCGGAACACGTTGCCGCGGTTCGCGATCTCGACGCCGAGGCGCAGCTCGATCTGGCGCAGGTGTTCATCGAACGGGCCGACGAGGTTGGACAGGCGTTCGCCGTCGTCGGGATCGAGAGTGAAATCGTTGTGGATGATGTCGGTCATAGGCGCGCGAGGGTAGCGTGCGCGGCAGTCGGTCGCCAGCGCCGCGCCGATCCGGGTACCTCCCGCGTTCATGCGGGAGCGCGGACGCCGCTTGCCCGCGGTGCGCTCTTGCTAGACTCGGGCCGCTGCCAGGAGGTCATTCGGATGTCGGGTCCACAGTTGGTCCGGAGTTGTCGCGCCGTCGCGCTTGCCGCGATCCTGCTCGGGGTACAGGACCCCGCACTCGCCGCGGGCTTCGACGTGCGCGACTGGCCGATGCCGTCGGTCGCGGGCAAGGCGGCGCAACCCGATCTCTCGATCACGCCACACGGCGAGGCGCTGCTGGCGTGGGTCGAAAGGCGCAACGACGGCACGCCTGCGCTGAAGTACAGTCGAACGTCGATCGACGCGACCGGTCGTTCGCGCGGACCGGACGAATGGCAGGCGCCGCGCACGATCGCCGAAGGCAGCGACTGGTTCGTCAACTGGGCCGACACGCCGCATCTGCTCGCGCTCGACGACGGCACGTTGTGGGCACACTGGCTGCAGCGCAACGGCAGCGGCGTCTACGACTACGGGATCGCCTTGACCCGTTCGGCCGACGGCGGCACGACCTGGTCCGAACCGATCCGCATCGAGCCCCCCGGGGCAAAGAACGATTACGGATTCGTCGCGATGTGGCCGCATGCGCCCGGCACGCTCGGCATCGCCTGGCTCGACAGCCGGCAGAAAAGCGCCGGCGCCGATCATCACGCGCACGACGGGCACGCCGGCGGCGCGATGATGCTGCGCGCAGCCGTGTTCGATGCGAATGGCAATCGGACGGTCGAATGGCCGCTCGACCGTTCGACCTGCGATTGCTGTACGACCGCGGCCGCGCTGACAGCGCGTGGTCCGGTCCTTGCCTATCGCGGACGCAGCGAAGGCGAGATCCGCGACATCCGTCTCGTGCGCTTCGACGGCGACCGCTGGAGTGAACCGAAGGACGTTCATGCCGATGGCTGGAAATTCGCCGGTTGCCCGGTCAACGGCCCGGCGGTCGCTGCGCGCGGCAACATGGTGTGGGTGGCGTGGTACACGGAAGCAGAAGGCAAGCCGTCCCTGCGCATCGCGCGTTCGATCGATGCGGGCGACCGCTTCGATCCAGCACGGCACGTGGCCGACGGCGAAGGCCTGCTCGGCCGCGCCGCGCTTGCGCTCGAGGGCAACACGCTATGGCTCGCGTGGCTCGCCGAGCGCGCCGGCGGGCGCGACGGCCAGCAACTCTGGCTCGCCCGCATCGATGCGCGCAGCGGCGCCGTGGAGTCGAAGCAGGTCGTCGCCGAACTCGCCGCGCGTGGTCGCGCGACCGGCCTGCCACGCCTCCTCGCCCGCGATGGCGAGGCGCATCTCGTCATCACCGATTTTTCCGATGGCCAGACGCGGCTGCGGGGCCTGCGCGTGCGGTGATCCGCGGCGGGTCGCCACGTTCCGGTTCGCCGGGGATCCGTCCAATGGCGTGACCGCGCCGCCACGGTGTGGCGGAGCCTTCATCGCCGGATTCGACGACGTGGCGCTGACCCCGATTTCGATTTTCGCGAACGGGCTCGCCGAGCGGGGCAGGGCCTGCGCGGCAGTCTCGCGAGCGCGTCCGGACGTCGGCGCAATGCAGGCCCGATCTGCCCGCCGGATGCCGCGGCCAGTACACTGCACGAAGAACCGCACTGACAGGCCCGCGACGTGACCGAGGAAAACGCAAACGGACCCGCTCCGGCCGTCGTCGGCGTTGAGCGCCGCATCGCCTTCGAACGCCTGCGCGAACGCACCGACGAACTCGAGCTGATCATTTCCGGTATCAGTCTCGTCGCGCTCGTCTCGCTGCCGTCGTGGATGTTCGAGCGCATGATCGAGATCGAAGCGCACGTCGAAGGCGCGCGTGCATCGCTCGTCGCGATCGGGCTGCATCTCGCGATCGGCCTCAGCTACACGCTGGCCGCTGCATTCCTCGTGCATCTTGCCGTGCGCGCGTACTGGGTCGGGTTGATCGGACTCAAGGCCGCTTTTCCGGAGGGGATCCGCTGGCCGAACATCCGCAGCCTCGGCCCGGTCGCGAGTGACCTCTACCGCAGTCGGCGCATCGGACTCGACGAGGCGATCGATCGCGCCGACCGCGCGGCCTCGATCGTGTTCATGCTGGTCAGCGTGGTCACGATTTCAACGTTGTGGATGGGCGCGTTTCTCGTCGTGCTGCTCGGCCTGTCGATCCTCGGCGGCGCGCTGTTCGCCGATCCGGATGCGGGTGCGCGGCACGTGCTGATCGGACTCGCCATGCTCGTGTTGATCGCGCCGATAGCCGTTGGCGTGCTCGATCGCGGCGTCATGCGCCGCATCGACCGCGAGGGCGCAACCGCGAAGTTCCTGACGCCGTTCGTCGCCGCACTCGTGCGTGTCCAGGACTTGCTGCTGCCGCAGCGTTTCGTGCTTCCGGTGCAGTTGTCGCTCGAGAGCAACCTGCCGCGTCACACGTTCGCGATCCTGTTCGGAACGCTGGTCGCGACGAGCGCGGTGGTCGGCGGCGTGCCGAGCGCGCTCGCGCCGCAGTTCGCGCTGATCGACAGCTACCACTACCTCGATGACGACGAAGCCGCGACAGGCCTGCGCAGCGCGCACTACGAGAACCTGCGCAGCGCCGACGACCGCGTCCTGCGCCTGCCGATGATTGCCGCGGACATGGTGGCCGAGTCGTACCTGCGCGTGTTCCTGCCGTACCTGCCGCGGCGCGACAATGCCGTGCTGCGCGAGCGCTGCGCGGATCCCGCGACTGCCGGGGCAGGACCGGCCTGCATTGCGTCCCTTTGGACGCTGCAACTCGATGGCGTGGCCGTCGACACGCGCGATTTCGTCGGCAGCGAGCGGCGCGATATCGGCTTGCGCGGCCTGCAGGGATACATCGCGCTGGCGGGATTGCGGCCGGGCCAGCACGTATTGACCGTGACGTGGAATGCAGGGGGCGACGAAACGCGTCGCAAGCGTCCGCACACGTACCGCATTCCGTTCTGGTTCGCGCCGCCATACCAGCTCGACCTCGGGCCCGCATCGGTGCCGGCGCAGCCCGCGAAGTAGACCGGATCCATCACCGCGGCGTCGGCCCGGCCCGGATCCGAACCGCAATCGGCGCGGCACCGTCCCACGCCGCCGCGGCGTTGCGCTGCCGCCGCCCGGTTTCCGCCCGCTTCCGGGCCGCCGCGCGTTGCGCTACCGTCGTCATTCCAGCGCAACGACAGGTGCGGGCGATGAACAAGCGAACCTCGTTCGGCCAGAGCACGCTCCCGAGGGAAGCCTTCGCATCGCCGGCCATCCACGACGCGGAGCGCGAGCGCATCTTCCGGCAGTCGTGGCTGCTCGCCGGCCATGTCTCGCAACTCGACGCAGCGGGTCGCTATTTCCTGTTCGAACTCGATCAGGAAAGCGTGATCGTGCTGCGCGACGCGAACGGCGAGGTCAAGGCGTTCCACAACCATTGCCGTCACCGCGGCAGCCGGCTGTGCCAGCACGCTTCGGGCCAGATCGGTGCGACGATCCAGTGCCCTTACCACGCATGGACCTATGGCCTCGACGGCGCCTTGCGCCACGTGCCGGCGATGGCGGACGTGGCGGGATTCAATGTCGCGGACTACCCGCTGCACAAGGCTGCGGTCGCGCTCTGGCACGGCTTCGTGTTCCTCAACCTCGCGCGCGAGCCGGTCCCGTTCGCGCGTGCGCTGCCTGCGCTGGTCGGCAAGTTCGCGCACCGCGACGCGACGACGCTGCGTTCGGTGCACAGCGCGGTCTACGACGTCGCCGCGAACTGGAAGCTGCTGTTCCACAATTTCAGCGAGTGCTACCACTGCCCGACCGTGCACCCGTTGCTGAACCAGCTCACGCCGTTCCGCAATTCCGAGAACGACCTCGACGAAGGCCCCGTGCTCGGCGGGCCGATGTGGATGACGAATCCGGAAGGCAGCATGACGATCGGCGGCGAACGCTGCGCGGCGCCCGCATCGACCCTGTCGGCGCACGAGCGCGCGCGGGTCTATTACTACACGGTGTTCCCGAGCGCATTCATCTCGTTCCATCCCGACTACGTGCTCGTGCATCGCGTTGAGTCGCTCGCAATCGATCGCACGCGTGTGACTTGCGACTGGTATTTCGATCCCGCGGCGATCGCGCGCGCGGATTTCGATCCGCAGCCCGCGATCGCGTTCTGGGATCTCACCAATCGCCAGGACTGGGAACTGTGCGAGAACGCGCACCGCGGCGTGACCTCGCTGGCCTGGCAACCCGGTCCGTACTCGGAACTCGAAAGCCAGCTCGCCGCGTTCGACCGCGAATACCTGCGCGTGATGCATCCCGAACCCGTTGGCGCTCGGGCGCGCGGCTGAGGCGGGTGATCGCGGATCGCGCTCGATCCGCATCGTGTGCTGGCGCGATTTGCCGTCGAACAGCGTTTTCCTTGCTGCCCCATGCGAAGGACCCCTCCAATGTCGACTGCTCCCGTCAACGCCGCGCTGCTGCGCAAGACCTGCGATCTCGCGACGCGATACCTCGAATCACTGGCCACGCGCCCGGTCGGCGCCGTTGGATCCGCAGCGACGCTGCGTGCGCGCGCGGCCGAAGCGCTCACCGATGACGGCATCGACGCCGGGGAAGTCATCGATGCCTTGCATGCGCTCGGCGAACTCGGCACGGTCGCGTCGGCCGGGCCGCGCTACTTCGGGTTCGTGATCGGCGGCAGCCACCCGGTCGCGCTCGCGGCCGACTGGCTCGTCTCGACCTGGGACCAGAATCCCGGCCTCCATGCGACTTCGCCGTTTACGGCCGAGGTCGAAGAGGTTGCCGCACGCGACGTGCTCGACGTGCTCCGCCTGCCGCCAACCGCGTCGGTCGGCTTCACGACCGGCTGCCAGGCTGCCAATTTCACCGCGCTCGCCGCTGCGCGCCACCACGTGCTCGCGAACGCCGGTTGGGATGTCGAAGCGGATGGCCTGAACGGTGCGCCGCGCATCAACCTCGTGATCGGTGCCGAGGCGCATGTGACGATCCACACCGCATTGCGCTATCTCGGCTTCGGCCTGCGCCACGTGAAGTCCGTTGCGGCCGACGACCAGGGTCGCATCATCGCGGGCGAGCTCGCGGCGGTGCTCGCGACCTGCGCCGGCCCGACGATCGTCTGCGCGCAGGCCGGCAACGTCAACAGCGGTGCATTCGATCCGCTCGACGAAATTGCCGCGCTCGCGCATGCGCACGGCGCGTGGCTGCATGTGGACGGCGCATTCGGCTTGTGGGCACGTGCTTCGGCGTCGTACGCCGCGCTCGCAAACGGTGCCGAGCGCGCGGACTCGTGGGCGACCGACGCGCACAAGTGGCTCAACGTGCCGTACGACTGCGGCATCGTGATCGTGCGCCACGCCGATGCGCACCGCGGCGCGATGGCCGTGCGCGCAGCCTACCTCGAGCACGCCGCGCATGCCGAACGCGATGCGCTCGAATACGTGCCCGAGTTCTCGCGCCGCGCGCGCGCGGTTCCGGTCTACGCGACGCTGCGCCACCTCGGTCGCAACGGCGTGGCCGATCTTGTCGAGCGCTGCTGCGCGCACGCACGCCTGTTCGCCGACCTGCTCGGCGCCGAGCCCGGCATCGCGATCCTCAATGACGTCGCGCTCAACCAGGTGCTCGTACGCTTCGCCGATTCCGACGAAACCACGCGCGCGGTCATCACCGATGTGCAGCGCGAGGGAACATGCTGGCTCGGCGGGACCTCGTGGCGCGGGCAGGCCGCGATGCGCATCTCGGTATCGAACTGGTCGACGACCGAAACCGATGTGCGGCAGTCGGTCGAAGCGATCGTTCGCGCGTTCAGGCCGTAGCAGCACGTTGGGCGCGATGCAGTTTGCGGCGATGCCGGTCGCGACCAGGGTCGCTCCTACGACGAAGCGGCAACGCCGTAGCGGTCATCGAAGCCCGCGCCGTGTTTTGGTAGGAGCGCCCCCGGG
>CAZPLY010000006.1:0-3991 GCA_964587775.1 uncultured Dokdonella sp. | reverse complement strand
CGGTCATCGAAGCCCGCGCCGTGTTTTGGTAGGAGCGCCCCCGGGCGCGATGCAACCTCGCGTTAAGATCGAGTCGCGGCCCGGGCGGTTCCAAACGACGAAGCGGAAACGCCGTAGCGGTCATCGAAGCCCACGCCGTGTTTTGGTAGGAGCGCCCCCGGGCGCGATGCAATCCCGCGTCAAGGTCGTGTCGCGGCCGGGGCGGCTCCAAACGACGGAGCGGAAACGCCGTAGCGGTCATCGAAGCCCGCGCCGTGTTTTGGTAGGAGCGCCCCCGGGCGCGATGCAATCCCGCGTCAAGGTCGTGTCGCGGCCGGGGCGGCTCCAAACGACGGAGCGGAAACGCCGTAGCGGTCATCGAAGCCCGCGCCGTGTTTTGGTAGGAGCGCCCCCGGGCGCGATGCAATCCCGCGTCAAGGTCGTGTCGCGGCCGGGGCGGCTCCAAACGACGAAGCGGAAACGCCGTAGCGGTCATCGAAGCCCACGCCGGCCCTCGGCAGGAGCGCCCCCGGGCGCGATGCAATCCGGCGTCAGATCGGGAGTCACATTCCTGCCCTGCCGCGACTCGCGGTGAGCTTCCGTTGTCGTGAAACGCGCCGTATCCAGGCACCGATTCTCGCGGCGGAGGTCGTCAGACTCTGGTGTTTCATCCCCACACATGTGACCTTTTTGTGCCTATGCTTGCGCGTCATCCGTTGCTGCGCCGTCAAGGAACTCCCGCCATGCGCCATACCGTGCTTGCCCTCGCCCTGCTTACCGTCCTCGCCGCGTGCCAGAAAACCGAAACACCGGTTGCCCCGGCAGCGACACCCGCACCGCCGCCCGCGGAATCCAGCACGGCCGCATCGGATGCCACGTTCGCCGATCTCTCGAAGCGCGCGCTGGATGGCTGGCTGCAACTGTCGCCGGTCAGCGCGACGCAGATTGGTGAACACAGGTACGACAGCGAGCTCGACGACCTCAGTGCGGCCGGCCGGCAGAATGGCATCGATTTCGCGCGCAAGACGCTGGCCGAACTCGACGCGATCGATGCGACGAAGCTCTCGCGCGAGAACCAGGTCGATGCCGCGATCCTGCGCAACCAGCTCAAGTACGGTTTGTGGGATGCCGAAACCTCGCAGAGTTGGGCGACCGATCCACAGGTCTACAGCGGTCTTGCCGGTGGTGCGATTTACAACCTGATGGCGCGCGAGTTCGCGCCGCTGCCCGATCGCATCCGCTCGGCGACCGCGCGCATGGAAAAGCTGCCGGCGTTGCTCGCGCAGGCGCGCGGGAATCTCGACCCGGCGCGCGTGCCGAAGATCCACGCCGAGACGGTCGCCAAGCAGAACGCGGGCGTACTCAGCATCGTCGCGATGTTCATCACGCCGCATCTGAAGGACCTGCCTGAAGCCGATCGCGTGCGCGCCGAAAAGGCGACCGAGACGCTGAAGGCCGCGGTCGCTGAACACCAGCAATGGCTCGACAAGACGCTCGTGCCGAATGCGAAGGGCGATTTCCGCGTCGGCCAGGCCGTATACGACCAGAAGCTGCAGTTCGCGCTGCTGTCGTCGCTGTCGCGCGCCGACATCAAGCAGCGCGCCGAGGCCGAACTCAAGCGCGTGCGCGAGGACATGTACGGCATCGCGCGCACGGTGCTCAAGGACAAACCGAAGGCACCGGCGTTGCCCGATGCGCCGAGCGACGTGCAGCAGCAGGCCGCGATCGAGGCCGCACTCGAACTCGCTTACGCCGACAAGCCCGCGCGCGACAAGGTCGTCGAGGCGGCCGAAGCGGCGCTGAAAACCGCGACCGACTTCGTCCGCGAGAAGGATCTCGTCACGATGCCCGACGCGCCGGTCAAGATCATCCTGATGCCCGAGTTCCAGCGTGGCGTCGCGGTCGCCTACTGCGATTCGCCGGGCCCGCTCGACAAGGGCCTCGAGACGTTCTACGCGGTGTCGCCGATTCCCGACGACTGGACCGACACCCAGGTCGATTCATTCCTGCGCGAATACAACTCGCGCATGATCCACCTGCTCAGCATCCACGAAGGCACGCCGGGCCATTACCTCGAAGGCTGGCATTCCGGGCGCCACGCCTCGACGCTGCGCGGCGTGCTGCGCTCGGGTCTGTTCGCCGAAGGCTGGGCCGTCTACACGGAGAAGGTCATGGCCGACGCGGGCTACATGGACAACGACCCGCTGTTCCGTCTCGTCCAGCTCAAGTTCTACCTGCGCACGATCGCCAACGCGATCCTCGACCAGGGCGTGCACGTCGACAACTGGACGCGCGAACAGGCGATGGACCTCATGGTCCGCCAGACCTTCCAGCAGGAACGCGAAGCCGCCGGCAAGTGGGTGCGCGCCCAGCTCACCTCGGCGCAATTGCCGACCTACTTCGTCGGCGTGCAGGAACACTTCGACCTGCGCAAGGCCGTCGAGACGAAGCAGGGCAGTGCGTTCAAGCTCAAGGAGTACCACGACACGGTGCTTTCGTATGGGGCGCCACCGGTGCGGTTTGTGCGGCAGTTGATGCTGGACGAAGCGATCAGGTAGCTATCCGGCGCATGAGTCCAGGTCGGTCGCCAAGGGTCTGCGTGGACTTTCGAACGGCCTTCGCCAGTGGCCAGGCGCGATGGTCGGGAGTTCTCCATGGAGTTCCCGCCACCAAACGTGGGCGCGTGTCGCCTGCAGTCACGTCCTTGAAGCATCCTGGCCCGTCCTGCTCGTGGTCCATGACTCCGAGGACTGGAACCTGCTTGCGGGCGTCACATTGAAAAGCATGAACCGCCGCATCGGTCCCCGACAGGGCTGTGACGTGCCCAACCTGCCGGGTTTGCCACGCATCGTGCGTCGAACCTCCTCGAACAGGCGCGGTTTTCCCTTTGTGTCTGCCTGCATTTATGCACCGCGGTTTCGTCTGGATAATGCATAGTACCCCGCATTCGTCGGATAACGCAGTCAGCATGCCCTCACCCGGAAACCACGGAACGCGTGCAAGTGCCTGTCGTGATGCAGGAATACAGCTTGACGACCCGCAGGCGATCATGAACGATGCTGCGCTATGCCCCGGATGCGGGGTCTATTTGTAGTTAGCCAATATGAAAACCATCGCTCGCGTAGTGAACTGGCTTTGCATTGCATTCATCATTGTTGCAATGGTACGCATGGCCGTGAGGAGCCAGCATTCCTCAGGCGCAGGCATGCTGCTAGGCCTTCTTCCGTTCGCATCGACTCTCGCTGCGCTACATTTCAAGCCAAGCGGGTGGTTTACTGGCATCGCGCTCGTAACAAATTTACTTTTTGCGCTTGGTATATTGCTGTTTGTGTTTGAAGCTTTCACCATAAGTCGCGGTCAAGGTTCATTTTTGCAGGTCGTAGCGTTCGCCGGAGTTGCTGTGCCTTCCATCATCAATCTGTTTGTGCTTTTCCCTTGGCGCAAACAACCTGCGTCGACAACCGTTGGCTAACAATTCGTCCAAGCGGACGCGCTGCGCGCGCCGCTTAACTCCAGCGTTAGGAGTCACGATGGGGATGCTCAGCTTGGATGAGATCAAAGCGGGATTGGTCGCTCACCTAGACCAAACTGCGCTTTCTCAAGACCCAAGGGTGGTAGACACCTATCCGCAGACACGGACAGAACTGCGGCCTTTCGTTTGTGTGAGGGTAGATGGTGGCGACTGTACTTGGGCACCATTGACCAGCACCCCAAGGCCAGAAAGATTAAAGATCCAAGATGACTGGAGGCTCGGCGGCATCCCCATGTGGCGAGATAGGGACTGCTATTTAAATGATGGAGCCAATATTTACATTGGCAGAGTATCTTCTTTTTTGGCTGCGTCGCGGCAAGAACAGACGGACAGGAGGACTCGTTCGCAGATGTCACAAGACGGTGTCGTTGCCGTGCTCGAAGAAATAGAGAAGCAGAAAGGCCGCCGGGTCAACGGGCGTGACTCCTAACAATTCCGTAAGAGACTTCCCGTCAACCCCGCCCACATGACGCTCTCGCC
>CAZPLY010000005.1:175484-190003 GCA_964587775.1 uncultured Dokdonella sp. | reverse complement strand
TCGTGCCACTAGGTGCCAGCCAGTACCAGACGCCGAATCACTCCCACTCGATCGTCGCGGGCGGTTTTCCGGAGATGTCGTAAACGACGCGCGAGATGCCGCGCAGTTCGTTGATGATGCGGTTCGAAACCTTGCCGAGGAAGTCGTACGGCAGGTGGGCCCAGTGCGCGGTCATGAAGTCGACTGTCTCGACCGCGCGCAGTGCGATGACCCATTCGTAGGCACGCGCGTCGCCGACCACGCCGACCGACTTGACCGGCAGGAACACGGCGAAGGCCTGGCTGGTCCTGTCGTAGAGGTCGGCCTTGCGCAGTTCGTCGATGAAGATCGCGTCGGCGCGTGCAAGGATTTCGGCGTACTCGCGCTTGACCTCGCCGAGGATGCGCACGCCGAGGCCCGGTCCCGGGAACGGATGGCGCTGGACCATCGTCTTCGGCAATCCGAGTTCGATGCCGAGCCGGCGCACCTCGTCCTTGAACAGTTCGCGCAGCGGCTCGACGAGGCCGAGCTTCATGTATGCCGGCAGGCCACCGACATTGTGGTGGCTCTTGATCACATGCGCCTTGCCGGTGCGACTGCCGGCCGACTCGATCACGTCGGGGTAGATCGTGCCCTGGGCGAGCCATTTCGCATTCGCGAGCCGGGCCGATTCCTCGTCGAAGATCTCGATGAACAGGTTGCCGATGATCTTGCGCTTCGCTTCCGGGTCGACGACGCCGGCGAGTGCACGAAAATAGCGGTCGGCCGCGTCGACACGGATGACCTTGACGCCCATGTGCTCGGCCATCGTCGCCATGACCTGGTCGCTTTCCTGCCAGCGCATCAGGCCCGTATCGACGAACACGCAGGTCAACTGGTCGCCGATCGCGCGATGCAGCAGCGCGGCGACGACCGACGAATCGACGCCGCCGGACAGGCCGAGGATGACCTCGTCGCTGCCGACCTGGGCGCGCACGCGCGCGATCTGGTCATCGATGATGTTGGCCGCGGTCCACAACGCGCGGCAGCCGCAGATTCCGACGACGAAGCGGCGCAGCAGCGCCTCGCCGTGCTTCGTGTGGGTGACCTCCGGATGGAACTGCACGCCGTACCAGCGCCGCTGCTCGTCGGCCATCGCAGCGACCGGGATGCGCGCGGTGCGCGCGCTGACGATGAACCCGGGCGGGGCGACCGAAACATGGTCGCCGTGGCTCATCCAGACGTAGAGGCGGGCCGGTTCGCCGACATGATCATTGAAACCGCGCAGCAGGCTGTCGTCGGCGACGATCTCGACTTCGGCATGGCCGAACTCGCGCGCATCGGCCGCTTCGGTCGCACCACCGAGCTGGGCGGCCAGCGTCTGCATGCCGTAGCAGATGCCGAGGATCGGCACGCCGGCCTCGAACACGGCCTGCGGCGCGACCGGAGCACCCGCCAGCGTGGTCGACTCGGGTCCGCCCGAGAGGATGATGCCGCGCGGCGCGAACGTGGAGATTTCGGCCGGGTCATGGTCCCAGGCCCAGACCTCGCAGTAGACGCCGATCTCGCGGATGCGGCGTGCGATCAGCTGCGTGTATTGCGCACCGAAATCGAGAATGAGGATCTTGTCGGCGTGCAGGTTCATTGGAAGGCAGGACCTGGGGGCAAGGGATCAGGGTCGAGGGCGCATCATTCAGGACTTCCGCCGGAATTCCGGCGTGGCGCCAAGGCATGACCATGCGCCATCGCGCTTGACCGCTGGGCCCTGCTTCATCACGACAGCCGGTAATTCGGCGCTTCCTTGACGATCTCGATATCGTGCGGATGCGCCTCGCGCACGCCGGCGCCCGACACGCGCACGAACTGCGGACGCTCGCGCAACGCGTCGATCGTCGCGCAGCCGCAATAACCCATCGACGCGCGCAGGCCGCCGACCAGTTGATGGATGATGTTGCGAATCGAGCCGCGGTACGGGATGCGACCCTCGATGCCTTCGGGAACGAGCTTCTCGGGATCCGAGGCATCCTGGAAGTAGCGGTCGCTGGAGCCCTTCTCCATCGCCCCGAGCGAACCCATGCCGCGATAGCTCTTGTACGAGCGGCCCTGGTAGAGCTCGACGTCGCCCGGCGATTCCTCGGTACCGGCGAACATGCTGCCGATCATCACGCACGACGCACCGGCCGCGAGCGCCTTCGGCACGTCGCCCGAATAGCGGATGCCGCCATCGGCGATCAGCGGGATGTCGTCCTTCAGCGCGCTCGCCACGAGATCGATCGCGGTGATCTGCGGCACGCCGACCCCGGTCACGACGCGCGTCGTGCAGATCGAGCCCGGGCCGACCCCGACCTTGACCGCGTCGGCGCCTGCATCGCGCAGCATCAGCGCGGCATCGCCGGTCACGATGTTGCCGCCGATGACCTGGGTCTGCGGGAAGTTCCTCTTGACCCAGGCCACGCGGTCGACTACCGACTGCGCGTGCCCGTGCGCGGTATCGACGATCAGCACGTCGACGCCGGCCTCGACCAGCGCGGCGACGCGCTTCTCGGTGTCGCCACCGACGCCTACCGCGGCGCCGACGCGCAGGCGTTCGTGGTCGTCCTTGGCCGAATGCGGGTTGTCGCGCGCCTTCTGGATGTCCTTGACCGTGATCAGGCCGCGCAGCTCGAACGAGTCGTTGACGACGAGGACCTTCTCGATGCGGTACTTGTGCAGCAAGGCGAGCACATCTTCTTCGCTGGCACCTTCCTTGACCGTGATCAGGCGATCCTTGCGCGTCATGATGTTGCGGACCGGGTCGTCCAGCTTCTTCTCGAAGCGCATGTCGCGGCTCGTCACGATGCCGACCAGTTCCTGGCCATCGACGACCGGCACGCCCGAGATGCCGTGTTCGTGGGTGATCCGCATGACGTCGCGGATCGACGCGTCCGGGCGCACGGTCAGCGGATCGCGGATCACGCCGGCCTCGAACTTCTTGACCAGGCGGACTTCGGCCGCCTGCTGCTCGACCGTCATGTTCCTGTGGATGATGCCGATGCCGCCGCATTGGGCCATGACGATCGCGAGGCGTGCCTCGGTCACGGTGTCCATTGCCGCCGACAGGATCGGCACGTTGAGGCGCAGGTCGCGGGTCAGGCGCGTCGAGGTATCGACATCGCGCGGCAGGACAACGGAGTGACCGGGAACGAGATAGACGTCGTCGAACGTCAGGGCATCGGCAAGAAGACGCATGGGGCCTGGGCGGGTAGTCAAGTACGCTATTTTAGCGTTTCCCCACCGTCCAGCGCCAACCCGAATCCGCGACATGCCGACGCGACCTTCCCGAGCGAGCCGATTCTCCGGTCGATTGTCCGCGTTTGCGGCCATCGCGATGCCCCTGTTGCTGGCCGGCCTGTTCGCGTTGCGTGCGGTCCTGGTCGAGTCGACGGTCGGCTGGTACACCGGATGCCGCAGCTGCTACCTCGTGCCGACTCTCGGCCAGGACGCTTGGCTGGTGGCCGCCGGGCTCGGTCTGCTTGCGCTGTCCTGGCTCATGCCGTGGCGAGCGGGCGGCGCGCTGGCACGCGTGATCGTCGGATTGCTGATCCTGGTCGCTGCGGTCGATCTCGTCCTGCTCGACCTGCTCATGCAACGCCTGCATCTCGACGACGTCGTGCGCCTCGGCGGCGCGCTCGGCAACAACTGGAGCGTGGTCTCGGCAAGCCTCGACGGTTCGCGCGGGCTGTTCAAGCTGCTCGCCGCGGCGCTCGTCGTCGTCGTCGCCGGTGCCGGACTCGCGGGTTCGCGCCGGCGCCCGCGCTGGGCAGCCGGCTGCCTCGTGCTCGCGGCAGGCGCGCTGGCGTTCGCCGTGCACGCGCGCTCGCTGCCGCTGCGCTACGTGCATGCCGTGTATGTCGAGAACGTCGTCACGATCAACCTGCCGCAGGGTCGCATGAAGGCCTACAGCGATGCGCATGTCGCGGCCGCGCACGCGAGCGTTTCCACGTTGCCCGAGACCTGCGAACAGAACGCCGCCGCACGGCGCCTGGACGTCATCGTCCTCCTCGTCGAATCGCTGTCGACCTGGCACAGCCGGCTGTTCGGCGGCGAGCTCGACTGGACCCCGCGCATCGACGCGATCGCGCGCGACAACCATTACCTGACCCGCTTCTACGCGAGCGGCTTCACGACCAGCAGCGGCGAGATCGCGCTGATCACCGGGCGCGTGCCGTTCAACCCGCCCGGCGCGATCGAACTCGACTTCGGCAATTACGCACTGCCCGAAGCCGCCCTGCCCACCCTCGCCCGCGCGGCCGGCTACCGCAGCGATTTCTTCACGCCGGGCGACAGCGGCTTCCTCGACCTCGGCGACTGGCTGCGCGACCTCGGCTTCGACGGCGTGCACGACAGCAGCGACGCGTTCTATTCCGGCCATCGCCGCTGGCAGTTCGGTGCCGCCGAGGACAGCGTGTTCCATGCACGCTACCTCGACTGGCTCGACCGGCAGCCGGCCGGACAGCGTTTCATCTCGATGATGCTGACCGTGACGACGCATCCGCCGTTCGTCGATCCCGCCACCGGACGCATCGATCCGGAGGCTTCGTTCCGTTACGTCGACGCCGAGGTCGGCGCGTTCCACGATGCCTTGCGTGCGCGCGGCTTCTTCGAGCACGGCGTGCTCATCGTGCTCGGCGACCACCGCAGCATGACCCCGCTCCGCGCCGCCGAATTCGCCAGGGACGGCGAACGCGCGTTTGCACGCGTGCCGCTCGTCGTCGCCGGCGCGCTCGACATGCCGAAGGTCGTCGAGGCACCGTTCCAGCAGACCGACCTGCTGCCGTCGCTGGCCTGGCTGCTCGGCGAACGTGCCTGCCGCGATCCGTTCGCCGGCAGCTTCCTGCGTCCCGATCCGCAACCGGCGACCGCGCTGTTCCATGTGCGCGGCGACGATCGCAACCGCGTCGACGTCTACCTCGGCGACGAGGCCGTGTACGGCTTCCACCTCGACGGCGACGCAAGCGACTGGATCGACGAGGTGCCGCCCGACGCGGGAAGCATCGCGGCCTGGATCACGGTGCAACGCAGCGACGCGGCCGCCCGCCGCGCCGCGAAACAGCGCGTGCCGGACACCTAGTCGAAGAACGTCTCGGCCGCTTCCAGCGTGTTTTCCATCAGGGTCGCGACCGTCATCGGGCCGACGCCGCCCGGCACCGGCGTGATCCAGGCGGCGCGCTCGGCGGCAACCGTGAACTCGACGTCACCGGTCAGGCTGCCGTCCTCGCGACGGTTGATGCCGACATCGATGACGATTGCGCCGGGCTTGATCCATTCTCCCTTGACGAGGCCCGCGCGCCCGGCCGCGGCGACGACGATGTCGGCGCGCGCGACATGCGCGGCGAGATCGGTCGTGAAGCGATGGCAGACGGTCGTCGTGCAGCCGGCCAGCAGCAGTTCGAGCGCGAGCGGGCGACCGACATGATTGGATACGCCGACGACGACGGCGTGTCGCCCGCGCACCGGCAGGTCGGTGTTCGCGAGCAGGGTCATCACGCCTTTCGAGGTGCACGGGCGCAGGCCGCGCTGACGCAGGACGAGGCGGCCGACGTTCTCGGCCTGGAACCCGTCGACGTCCTTGCGCGGATCGATGCGGTTGATCAGCGCGTTCGCATCGACATGCGCCGGCAGCGGCAACTGGACGAGGATGCCGTGCACGCGCGGATCGGCATTGAGGCGTTCGACGAGCGCGGACAGTTCGTCGCTCGGGGTCGATCCGGGCAGGTCGAAATCGAACGACTCGAAACCGACGTGGCGGCAGGCGCGTCGCTTGTTGCGCACGTATACCGACGATGCGGGCTCGTCGCCGACGAGGATGACGGCGAGTCCGGGCCGCTTGCGGCCGGCCCGCACGCGCGCCGCGACCCGCACCTTCAGGCGATCCAGCAGCTCATCGGAAATACGCTTGCCGTCGAGGATGCGTGCGCTCATCTGAACTCCAGCGGCGGGGCCGCGCATTATCCATGCATGGCCGGCATGCCTCAAACACGGTGCTAGGATCGAACACCGCCGTGGAGACCCGCCATGACCGACCTCACGACCGAACTAGAAGCCGCCGCATTCCGCCGCCTCGTGGCCCATCTCGCGGCGCGCAGCGACGTGCAGAACATCGACCTGATGATCCTCGCCGGCTTCTGCCGCAACTGCCTGGCCGACTGGTATGCCGAAGCGGCCGGGCAACGCGGCGTCGAGATCGGCAAGGACGAGGCGCGCAAGGCAATCTACGGCGAGCCGTTCGCGCAATGGAAAGCGCGCCACCAGCGCGAGGCCACGCCCGAACAGCTGGCCGCATTCGAGGCCGCGCGCCTGGCGCATCCGCCCGCGCCGTGAAGCTCAGCGGCCGTTGGGCTGCGCTGCGCGCACGCTGAGCCAGGCACCGAGCAGGAGCAGGGCAACCGCGAGCGCCTGGCTCACATGCGCCTCCACGCGTCCGCCGAGCAGGAGCAGGACGGTCGAAAGCAGCGGTGCCGCATACGACAAGGATCCGAGCAGGGCGAGATCGCCGCGCTTGGTGCCGCGGTCCCACCAGCGGAACGCGATGCCGACCGGACCGATGCCCATCAGCACGAGCACGCCCCACTGGCCCGCGTCGGGCGCGACGGTCTGCTCGAAGAGCAGATGGACGAGGCCGGCGAGCACGGCGACGATCAGGCAGGGACCGGCGATCGCCGCGCTCGGCACCGCCGCGTGGCGACGGTTCAATACCGAATAGGCCGCCCAGGTCAGCGCGGCGAGCAGGGCCGCGAGGTAGCCGGCAAGATGCCCTGCTTCGAACGTGATCGCGCGCCCGCGCGAGACCATGATGACGACGCCGGCCAGGCCGAGCACGGTGCCGGCAATCTGTCCCGCGCGCAGCCGCGTGCCTGGCATGAAAGCCGCGAACACGACGATCAGCAGCGGCCACAGGTAGTTGATCAGGTTGACCTCGACCGCCGGCGCGTGGCGGAACGCGATGAAGTACAGCGCGTGGTAGCCGAACAGCGCGACGACGGCGAGCACGAGCGCCGGCAAGGGCTGGCGCAGCACCGCGAGCGCGGCGCGCCCGTCGCGCGCGAGCACGGCGAGGCCGAGCACGCCGCCGATCGCGAAGCTCGTGGCGAGTACCTGGAACGGCGGCAACCCGGCCGTGGACACGGCCATCAGCGCCAGCGACGACCACAACAGGATCGCCCCTATGCCGCACCACGTGGCGTTTCGACGTTCGGAATGCATGTGCGAAGTGTGTCAGACCGCGCACGGGTCGGGGGCAGCGGCCAGACGGAATGCTCGCGGTGTCCGGCCTTCGCCGGAGAAAATCCGGCGTACTGCCGTGTTGTCGGAGCGACACCGGTCGCGACCCACCGTGCCGCAAGACTCATCGCAAGGGAAATCCCGCATGGTTGCTTTCGCGCGCAGGCGCACTCCTGCCGAAACCGGCCGCGGAGTCCGATGAGCCGCGCGTCGTCGATGCCATCCCGTCGGTCCGGTCGATGCCGC
Source organism: uncultured Dokdonella sp. (assembly GCA_964587775.1). GTDB lineage: Bacteria > Pseudomonadota > Gammaproteobacteria > Xanthomonadales > Rhodanobacteraceae > Dokdonella. Next base: position 182,539 of record CAZPLY010000005.1, on the reverse strand, counting down.
GAAACGACAGCCCCCGCATCGAATGGCTGGAGCATGCGAAAATCATGCTTCTTCCCTGACGATCTGCCGCTTGCCATGCCCTACACGCCGATCCTTGCCACGCTGGGTTATGTCCTGTCGCCGGATCGCTCGCAGGTGCTGCTCGTCCACCGCAACGCGCGCGCCGACGACCAGCATCTCGGCAAGTACAACGGCCTCGGCGGCAAGATGGATGCGGACGAGGACGTCGTCGCCTGCATGCGCCGCGAAATCCGCGAGGAGGCCGCGATCGAATGCCTCGACATGAGCCTGCGCGGGACGATCAGCTGGCCCGGGTTCGGCAAGCACGGCGAGGACTGGTTCGGCTTCGTCTTCCTCGTCACGCGCTACAGCGGCACGCCGCCGGCGGCCAATCCCGAAGGCACGCTGGAATGGAAGCCGGTCGCGAACCTGCTCGACCTTCCGCTCTGGGATGGCGACCGGCATTTCCTGCCGCTCGTGTTCGACGACGATCCGCGCGCGTTCCACGGTGTCATGCCGTACCGCGACGGTCGCATGCTGGCGTGGAGCCATTCGCGGCTCTGAGCGCGCTCAGTCGATCGCGGGCTCGGGAGGCGTCGGCGGAGCCGGGTCGGGATCGGGTCCGGGTCCCGATTCCGGTTCCGGCGCGGCATCGGGAGCGGGCTGCCCGACGGGCGGTTGCACCGGTTCCGGTTGCGGTTTGGCCGCGGCGCCCGGCTTGTCGCGCCCGAGCAGGCGGATTTGAGGCTTCTCCCAACTGCCTTCGACCTGGTAGCGCGAACGCGCGGCCTGGTTGATCTGCTTGCCAATCAGCCCCTGCATGACGAGCCCGGCGGCGGCGCCGACCGGTCCGCCGGCGAGCGCACCGACCACGGGCAAGGTCACCCCAGCGCGCGGCGTGACGACCATCTGCTGGTCGTAGTCCTTGTCGCGCAGGCCGGTCCGCCCGCTGATCCCGATCTCGGCGGCCGGCGAACTGATCGTGAGGTCTTCGGTGTACGCATTGCCGTCACGCAGTTCGAACGTGCCGTTGATCGCCGTGAAGGTCATGCCGGACTTGAACAGGTCGCTGAAGTCGAGCGAAAGCCGGCGCGGGATCTCGCGCAATGACAGCAGTCCGAACAGGCGGCCACCGGCACCCGGATCGACATCGAGGATGCGACCCTTGTCGACGCTGATCTCGAGCGTGCCGGTGACATTTGCGAGGGCAAACGCACCGGGCGCGCCGGGCCAGGTCGCATCGATGTGGGCAAGGGTCTGGCCACCGTCGATGAACCCGGCGAAGCCGAGCGCATCGAGCATGCCGCCGAGGTTCTGCGAAGTCATGTCGATGTCGAGGTGCGAGCGGTTGTCGGTCGCGCTGCCGTTCCAGCTTCCGCTCGCGCGCATGCCGATGTCCGGCGATTCGGTCTCGAGGCGATCGATGTGCATGCCCTCGGCGGTCGGCCAGCTTTCGAAGCGCGCCTCGCCGAGGTTCGCGCTGCCCATGCGCAGTTCGCCGACCCACAGGTGCAGCGGCGGGATCGATGACGGCGCAACGCCGCTCAGCACACCCGGCGCTTCGACTTCGCCGGGCACCGGCTCGGGCCAGTGCAGCCGCTGCAGCTGCGCGGTGATGCCGGCGCGGGCGAGATCGGTAGCGGGCAGGTGCACCTCGCCCTCGATGCTCGCGCCGCTGAAGCGGATCGTGGTCGCCTTGGCAGCCGGCATGACCGCGAAGCGCGTGGCCGGGAAGTGGCGGCCGCCGAGCAGGAGATCGCCGACCTCGAGGTCGAGTCCGACGAGCGACGTGCCGGACTGGCTGCCGGTGCCGAGCAGGCTGATCCAGCCGCCGAGATCGAACGCCGCCACGCGTCCGCCGACGACCACGCCCGCGGCCGGGACCGGGCCGTCGCCGCCGGCGCCGAAATCGAGTCGCGCGGCGAGCGGTTCGACGACACCGGGCAGACGTCCGCGCACGCGCACGACATCGCCGAGCATCGCTTCGAACGGTGCGCCGACCGGCGGGATGTCGAGCGCGAGCGAGAATGGCATCGCGGTGGCCGCCGGCTTGCCGAGCGGTGCCGGCAGGTCGATACCGATGCCTTCGAGCGTGCTGTCGATGCGCAGGCGCGCCGGCGATGGCGCGTCGCCTTCGCTGTTGCCGATCGCGAGCGTGATTGCCCACGGGGCCTCGCCCGGGAACGAGGCGAATGCCGGAGCGAGCTGGCTCGCCCGCGCGAACACGCTGGCGACCGGCAGGACCGCGTGCAGCGAGGCCTCGAACGCATTCGCCGGATCGGCCGCAGCGGCGCCGATCGCGATGCCGAGCCTGGCCGGTCGGCCTTCATGGATGACCGCGAGTTCGGGCGCGACGACGCCGCCGCGCGTGAACTTCACGTCGCCGGTCGCGCCGGCGAACGCGATGTCCCAGGTCGACTGGCGCAGGTCCGCATTGCGCAGGGCGACCGTGCCATCGAGACTGAGCGCGGCGTTGTCCTTGAGCGGCACGACGAGATCGATCGTCGTCGCCCCCTGTCCGCCGATCACGAGGCCATCGAGTTGTTTCGCGTGGCTCTTGCCGACCGGAGACGCGCGCAGATAGTCGAGCATCGCCGCGCCGGTGCCATGGCCTTCGATGCGCAGGTCGAGGATCGCTTCGCCGAAATCGGCGATCGTCGCCTCGACCGCATCGACGACGATCGCCTGCGAACGCCCGCCGGTGACCTCGGCATGCATGCCCCTGTTGATGAAGCGGGCGACCAGGTCGAGTTCCTCGCCACCCGGCCAGTCGGGCAGGTAGTCGAGCTTGAGGCCGGCGAGGTCGGCGCGTGCCTCGAAGCGGCCGCGCGGCTCGCGGAACGGCCAGTCGTCGAGGTCGCCGCGGAACATCGCGCGTCCCGACGCGACCCTGCCGCCCGTGAGTGCGCGGTCGAGCCACTCGACCGTCCTGGCCGACATCGGCGGAATCGGCCAGAAGCGTTTCGCGGCGATCACCTCGGCCCCCGGCACGAACGCATGCAGGTCGAGCACGGGCTTGCTGCCGTCGCCCTCGAACACGACACCACCGCGCAGGTCGATCGCGTAGTCGACCGCCTCGATCGCGAGCTGCGCGGTCTGCACGCGCCAGGATTCACCGTCGCGCATCGCGACGATGTCGCCGCCGAAGCGCGTCCACGCAAACGGCGCGCGGAAGACCTGCGGAAAGTCGATCGTCGTCGCCTGCTGCGGAATCTCGAGCAGGAGCGCCGCGGCATCGCCGCGCAGGCGCGCATCGAGCGCGTCGATGCCCGGGATCGCGCGCGCGTCCTGGGCAGCGAAGCGTGCGAGCGCGAGGTCGATGCTGAAGTCGTTGGCCGTACGCCAGTCGAGTCCGGCTGCCTCGACCCTGCCCTGCGGATTCGCCTCGTACAGCCACGCGCGCACGCGTGGCGGGACATCCGGCGCGAGCATCGCAAGGCTGCCGAGTGGTTCGAGTTCGATGCCGCTCGCGTGCACCCGGTAATGCCGGTCGCCGGCGCCGCTGCGCTCGACGCGCAGGCGCGCGCCCTCGTTGGCGACGCCACGGCGCGTGACCGCGCCGTCGGCGACGTCGAGGGTCCAATCCTCGCCATTGCGCTGCCAGCGCGCGAGAAAGGCGAGGCGCTCGAACAGCACGCGCGGAGCGACCGCGAGCGCGTCGTCGAGGGCGACCGTCGTCACCGCCGCGAGCGTCGTCTCGCGCAGGTCGAAGCGGGCGCGCACGTCGTCGACGCGCCCGGCACTCCATTCGCCCCAGAGTTCGATGTCGCCACGCCCGGCCGGGACTTCGAGGCCGCGCACGGAGTGGCCGGCGGCGACCTCGGCAAGATCGAGGTCACGTCCGCCGAGCCAGCCCCGTCCCGCCTTCGCCGGCAGGTCGATGTCGGCGACGAGCGAGAACAACGGCGAGGTCGATCCCGCGAGACCGATCCGGCCGAGCACGCGGGTCGTGTCGCCGAGGTTGACGACGCGCAGTTCGGGCACGGCGAAAGCGAGGTCGATGCCGCGGCTCTTGTCGCGCACGGCGAGCTCGAGGTCGACCAGCACGACCGCGCCGAGCGCGCCCATCGAACCGCTGCCCGAACCCGACGTGTCGATGCCGACGATCTGCCAGATGCCGTTGTCGCCGCGCTCGAGGGCGAGGTCGAGGCCGACCAGCCGGAACTCGTTCCAGGCACGGTTGCGCTGGAACGGGGCATACAGGTTCAGGGCGAGCTCGGCGCGGGCGAGTTCGAGCGGCGCCTCGCCGGCCGGCCCGCGTCCGATCACGAGGTCGTCGATGACGAGGCGCGGCCCGGCCCGCGTCCACAGTCCGGACACGTGGCCGACCGCGACGCTGCGCCCGAGCCGCGCCGACAGCCAGTCGGCGACGCGTTCGGGATTGTGGGCGAGCCATGGCAGGGCGAGCCGCGCGAGGCCGACGACGACCGCGACGACGATGATCGAACCGGCCACGGCTGCGACCAGCGCGAAGCGCAGCCTGCGCAGGCGACGACGCAACGCGGTCATTTCAGGCGGGCCTTGGTGGCGGCGACGGCGACGCGTCAGAGCAGTACGACATCGTACTGTTCCTGCGAGTAGTGCTCCTCGGGCTGGAAGCGGATCGTCTTGCCGATGAACTCCTCGAGTTCGGCGACCGCCGCCGAATCCTCGTCGAGGATGCGCGAGACGACCTGCGGCGCGGCGAGCACGAGCAGCTTCTCGGCGTCGAACTGGCGCACGGCGCGGGTGATCTCGCGGAAGATCTCGTAGGTGACCGTTTCGGCCGTCTTGATCGTGCCGCGTCCGCTGCAGGCCGGGCACGGTTCGCACAGCTGGCGCTCGATGCTTTCGGTCGTGCGCTTGCGCGTCATCTCGACGAGGCCGAGCGGGGACATGTCGTAGACCGTGGTCTTCGCATTGTCGCGCGCGAGCGATTTCTCGAGCTGGCGGATCACCTGGCGCTTGTGTTCCTCGTCGACCATGTCGATGAAGTCGATGATGATGATCCCGCCGAGGTTGCGCAGGCGCAGGTGGCGCGCGGCCGACTGGGCGGCTTCGAGGTTGGTCCGGTAGACCGTGTCCTCGAGATTGCGCGCGCCGAGGAAACTGCCGGTGTTGACGTCGATCGTCGTCATCGCCTCGGTCTGGTCGACGATCAGGTAGCCGCCCGATTTCAGCGGCACCTCCTTCTTCAGTGCGCGCTGGATCTCGTCCTCGACGCCGTAGAGGTCGAAGATCGGCCGTTCACCCGGATAATGCTCAAGGCGGTCGGCGAGGTCGGGCATGAACTGGCGGGTGAATTCGAGCGCGCGCTCGAGTGTTTCGCGCGAGTCGATGCGCACCTTCTCGATCGTCGGCCGCATCAGGTCGCGCAGCGCGCGCAAGGCCAGCGGCAGGTCCTCGTAGACGCGCGTGCCGACTTTCGCCGAGCCCATGCGTTCGCTCAACGAAGACCACAGCTTGCCGAGGTAGTCGATGTCCTCGACGAGGGCGTCGCGCATCTGTCCTTCGGCATTCGTGCGCACGATGTAGCCGAGCGGTGGCTCGCCGATCGACTCGGCGAGGATTTCCTTGAGCCGCATGCGCTCGGTCTCGTCCTCGATGCGCACCGATACGCCGAGCACCTTGCTGTAGGGCAGCAGCACGAGATAGCGCGACGGGATCGACAGGTGGGTGGTCAGGCGCGCGCCCTTGCCCCCGATCGGATCCTTGACGACCTGGACGACGATCTCCTGGCCTTCGCGCAGCAACTCGTTGATCGGCGGGGTCGGCGACGGCGTGTTCTCGCCGTTCTCGCTCAGCAGCGGCGACTGCGGGCGGATGATGTCGGACGCATGCAGGAACGCGGCGCGATCGAGGCCGACCTCGACGAAGGCCGCCTGCATGCCGGGCATGACGCGGCTGACCTTGCCCTTGTAGACATTGCCGACATAGCCACGCCGGCTCGCGCGTTCGACATGCAGCTCCTGCAGCATGCCGTTCTCGACCAGCGCGACGCGGGTTTCACGCGGAGTGACGTTGATCAGGATCTCTTCGGACACGACAACTGCTTGGCGCGAAAAAGTGATCCGACTTATAGCTGGCACGCCCGGTTCTTGTCGAATCGGCCGGAACGCGGCGAGCGGGTGGTCCTCGACGAGCACGAATGGACCCGCAGCTGCCGGGGTTATTCGTCGTGTTTTCAACACCTTGCAACCTGTTCATGAGCACGGACCGGGCACCGGTGCCAGGCACCGGCGTCCGCCGGCAGCGCGATCAGGCACCCGAGGTGAGGCCGAAGCGCGCGAGCAGGCCGGCCGTCTCGTGCAGCGGCAAACCCATGACCCCGCTGTAGCTGCCCGACAGGTGGCTGATGAAGGCCGCCGCGCGCCCCTGGATCGCATACGCGCCGGCGCGGCCGGATGCCTCGCCGCTGTCGACAAGGGCTGCGATCGCCCGCGCATCGAGTGGCGCGAACGTGACCTCGGAAACCGAGACCGCATGTTCCTCGCGACCCGCACTGACGCACCAGACCACCGAGATCGTCCGGTGCGTGCGCCCGGACAGGCGCGCGAGCATCGCGCGGGCGTCGTCGGCATCGGCCGGTTTGCCGAACACGTCGCCGTCGAGCACGACTTCGGTATCGGCCCCGAGCACGACCGCGCCGGCCACGCCGGCGACCTGCAGCAGGCCGGCCGCCGCCTTCTCGCGCGCGACCCGATTGACGTAGTCCTCGGCCGGCTCGCCGACCGCGCGGATCTCCGGGATATCAATCTCGAGCACGCCGAATGCCATGCCGATCTGCTCGAGCAACTGGCGGCGACGCGGTGATTGCGAGGCGAGGTAGAGCATCGGCGGCCGCATTCCGTGACGGAGGGTCGATTGTCGGCGCGCCCCGCGGGCTTGAACAGCCCGCCGCTCCTGCAAGAGCAAAGCGGCAACGCCTTCGCCCGGAACCCGTCCCGAACCTCAAAGAGGTAGGAGCGACCCTGGTCGCGATTCAACCGCGAGGATGCGATTCAACACCGCGGCAAGATCAATCGCGGCCGGGGCCGCTCCTACAAGAGCAAAGCGGCAACGCCTTCGCCCCCAAC
>CAZPLY010000005.1:0-175384 GCA_964587775.1 uncultured Dokdonella sp. | reverse complement strand
CTGGTCGCGATTCAACCGCGCGGGTGCGATTCAACACCGCGGCAGGATCCATCGCAGCGAGGGCCGCTGCTAGGAACGCTCGACTCGTGCACGCACGACGCGCGCGCGTTGCTGCTGTGGCCAGTCGGCGCGGATGCCGACCTGCGCATCGCGCCCGGACGATTCAAGCGCATCGAGGTCGACTTCGGCGATCGCCCATCCGCCGCTCGCGCGCACAAGCACGCCATCGTGCGGAAATCCGCGGTCGATCGGCGTGTAGATCGCAGCGGTGCCGGTATTCGTGTCGAGCGCAGGACTCCATGCAGCCTCGCCCGCGGTGACAGCGCACGCGACGTAGACCTCGTTCTCCATCGCGCGCGCCTGGCAACCGATCTGCACGCGGCTCGCGCCGGCCTCGGTATCGGTGCAACTCGGCACGAGGATCAGGCGCGCGCCGGCTTCCATCTGCGCGCGGGCGTACAGCGGAAACTCGATGTCGTAACAGATGCAGATCGCGATGCGTCCGAACGCGGTATCGAAAACCTTGAGCGCGTCGCCGGGTTCGATGACACCGCTCGCGCGTTCGAAGCCGGTCAGGCAGAGCTTGTCCTGCCACGCGATGTCGCCCGACGGCGAAGCGAGGTATGCGCGGTTGCGGAATCGGCCTGCACCGTTGTCGACAAGGAATGTGCCCGCGACGAGATGGACACGATGACGCACGGCCAGCGAGCGCGCGATCTCGAGATACTGCGCATGCAAGTCCTGCAGTGCGATCAGTGAGCGCGCGAAGTCACCGCGGGTCGCCTCATCGAACATCGCCGCGACCTCGAGGGCGAGGTATTCGGGCAGCACGATCACGCGCGCCCCGGCAGCGGCCGCGCGCGCGACGTCCTCGACGATGCGCGCAGCAAAAGCGCGAAAATCAGCCGGCATGCCGATCGCATGCTGGGCGGCGGCAATGGTCAGCTTCATGGCGCGCGCTCCAGTGGTCGCAACCAGAAAGCCAATTGCTGGCCAGTTGCCACCTCGGCACCGATTTCCTTCCAGTCAATCCGGCAGTGCATCCCGGCCTGCTTCGTGTAGCCGCGAGCAATCCAGAACATCTCGTTGGAGCGATACTGCGGCGGGCGACGCGGATCGTCGTCGTCGCGCACGACCGCGCAGAACGCGGTCATCGAGAACCCGCCGAGCCGCACGGCCCAGGCCTCGCGTTCATCGAAGAAGCGGTGGCCGATCCCGCGCCGCCGGTATTCGGCGAGCAGGACCGATTCGCCGAAATAGAACACCTCGCGCGGCACTATTCCGCGCGCGACGAACGGTGCGCGGATCGCATCGGTCTCGTCCTCGAGCGGAATGCCGGTCGAGGCGCCGACCACGCGCTCGCCATCGAAGGCGAGCACGAACACGCTGCCGGCCGATTTCGCGTAGGTCGCGAGATAGCTGGCCTCGTAGGCCGGATCGCCGTCGTAGAGATACGGATAGTCGCGGAATACCGCGATGCGCAGTGCGGCCACCGCCGGCAGGTAGGCGGTGACCGAAGGTCCCGTGAACGTGCGGATCAGCATGCGGGGCGTGGTGGCGACGGGCGGCCGGCCATCGTGGAGCGCCGCCGCCCGCGTTTCAAGTCGCGCGCCGCGATCGCAGCTGCTGTCCGCATCACGCTCAACGCCAGAACAGCAACCAGCCCCCGGACCAGACGAACGCCCAGCTCAACCCGAACACGGTCCAGAACAGGTTGCGGATGCCGCGCGCGAGCAGCCAGACGCCGCCGACCACGAGCACGAGCGGCAACCAGCGCTGGAGGACTTCACGTTGCTCGATCGAAAGGATCATGGGTGGGCTCCTGAGCGCCGGGATGGCGCGTGACCAGCATCGCGAAATGGTGCAGCGGGCGGTATTGCCCGCCGTCAGCCGGCGCAAATGACGTCTGTCATGCGCATTCGCGGCCGGGTGGCACGCTTGCGCGCCGCTTTCCGATTGAGTCGGGAAAGCGATGTTTCGTCGCCCCGCCGGAGACCGTCCATGAAACCGATTCGCATCCTGACCGCCCTCGCCCTGCTGGCGGCCTGCAGCGCCAGCCATGCCGCCACCTATTCGGTCGGCGCCGCCGGCGGCTGCACGCATTTCAGTCTCGCCGACGCGATCACGGCGGCTTCGGCGAACGCCAGCGGTCCGCACCTGATCAAGATGCGTGCCGGCGAAATCATGACCGGCGGCGTGCTCGTCGACGATCCACTGGCCGACATCACGATCGAGGGCGGCTACGACACCTGTGCCTCGACGGCGCCGACCGCCGGCGCGCGCATGGTCATCCGCCAGATCAATCCTGCCCGGGTATTGCACTTCATCAATGCGAGCGACACGCGCCGCCGCCTGATCCTGCGCAACATCACGCTGACCGGAGGCAACGAGGGAATCTCCAACGCGCTCGGTGGCGGCGGCGCGCTGGTCGTCCAGAATGCCTCGCTCACGCTCGCCGCCGGTGCGATCGTCGAGGAGAACCGAGCGGGCAATGGCGGCGGCGTCAGCCTGTTCGGCACCGACTCGCGGACTGCGGAACTCGTGCTGACCGAGGACGCCGTGATCCGCAACAACACGGCCGACGGCAATGGCGCGCTCGGAAACGGCGGCGGCGTGTTCGCGTTCTACGGCAGCGACGTCCGCCTGCTGCACGGCCGCATCGAACGCAATACCGCGCGCCGCGCAGGCGGCGGCATTGCCCTCGGCGGGGCCACGACGCGCCTGCTCGTGCTGCCGATGACCGAAGTCAATCCGCTCGCGACGGTGATCCTGTTCTTCAACCAGGCCGGACGGGAGACATTCTCCACCGGCGAGGGATTCGGCGGCGCCATCTACAGCAATCAGGCCAACATCACGATCAGTGGACCGTCGCTCGCGAAGTTCGCGACCTACATCACCGACAATCGCGGCAACTACGGCGGCGCGATCTACGCCGAAGGCGCGTCCACCGCGGCGGACCCCTTCACGTTCATCTCGATGCGCAACACCTACATCTACAACAACCAGGCGATCGGCAAGGGCGGCGCGTTCCACTCGCGCAACGCGGTCGACTGGATACTCGACCACAACGCGCCGGCGAACCAGCGCTGCAGTTTTTCCGGACGCAGCCTGCCGTGCTCGGTCGTGCGCCAGAATGGCGCGTTCAACGTCGGCACGACCGGCAGCCCGGGCGGCGGCGTCGGGTACATCTTCAACGACACCGGCAGTCCGCGCGGCATCTTCCGCTTCTCGCGCACCTTGTTCGAGGCCAATGCCGACTACAACGGCGAGGTCGCGGTCGCGATGGCATTCGGCACGAGCGAAATGCAGTTCGAACGCTGCATCTTCGTCGGCAACGAGGCGGACGTCGGCACGACCACGACGATGCTCGCGAACGCCCCCGGCATCAACCTGCGCTTCGTCTACAACACGGTGCTCGACAACGAGGTCGACACGCTGTTCTACATGAACGGTGGCGTGTTCCGCGCCCAGGGCAGCATCCTGTGGTCGCCGGGAACCCAGGTCTGGACGCAGACGGCCGGGGCGACGATCGACCACAACGCCTGCCTGATCTCTCACGAGCCGGTCCCGGGCAGCAATGTGGTCTACGACCCGAAGATCGGCGGCGACTTCGTCCCTGCGGGCAGTTCGCCGGCCATCGACTATTGCGACGACGACGTCGTCGTGGCCCAGGTCGACGCGCTTCGCGGCGCACCCGGCCATGACGCCGGCGGCGTGTTCGCTGTCTGGGGCAACAACGACCTCGGCGCGGTGGAGAACCGCGACGTGTTGTTCTTCAACGGATTCGGTTCACGCTTCACGCAATGATCGAGCGCGGCACGGGCTCACAGGAAGCGCGCGCGCCACGCACGGGCCTGGCCGCGCATTCCCGGAGGAAGCCGGGCAACCACGTCGCGGCACGCCCCTCGCGCCAGGATGCCCTACCATACCGGCAGCACCTCGCGAGCCGGGTCGATCGCATGGGCGACATCACCGAGTTGTTGCAGGCGGCGAAAGCCGGCGAGCCGGGCTCGCTCGATGCCGTGTTCGCGAATCTCTACCCGCGCCTGCGCGAGCTCGCCGCCGCGCGCCTCGGCGGCCAGCCCGGCGAGAGCACGCTCAGTGCGACCGCGCTCGTGCACGAAGCCTACCTCAAGCTCGTCGACGCGAAACGCCTCGACCTGCTCGACCGCCATCACTTCTTCGCCTGCGCGGCGCGGGCGATGCGCCAGATCCTGGTCGATCGCGCGCGCGCGCGCGGCGCGGCCAAGCGCGGCGGACCAAAAGAACCGCTGACGCTCTCGCATGCGGACGACCACGCCCTCGCCGATCCGGAACTGCTCGACGTCGATGCCGCGCTCGAGCGCCTCGACGCGATCGATGCCTCGTTGCGCGAACTCGTCGAGCTGCGCATCTTCGCCGGCCTCACCCTCGAGCAGATCGCGGAATCGAGCGGCTGTTCGATGCGCACGGTCAGCCGCAACTGGCTGCGCGCGCGTGCGCTGCTGCTCGCCCAGATGAGCTGAGGGATGGACCCCGCCGAGCGAACCGCGTGGCAGGAAGCGGACCGCGTGTTCGCCGGACTGCTCGAGCTCCCGGCCGGCGAACGGACGCAGCGATTCGCTGCAATGCGGCTCGAGGGCGGGCTGCGCGAACGCGTGAGCCTGTTGCTCTCGAGCATCGATCGCGATGTCGCCTGGATCGACCGCCGCGAAGACCTCGCCGCGGCGTGGTCCGACGCGCAGTCGACGCGCACGGCCGAAACGATGAGCGGCCGGCGTTTCGGCGTCTGGCGCATCGAGGATGAACTCGGTCGCGGCGGCATGGCGGTCATCTACCGCGCCAGGCGCGTCGACGGCGCGGCCGACCAGGTCGCCGCGCTCAAGCTGCTGACGATCGCGAGCATCGGCCGCGAGGGCAGCGAGCGCTTCCGCCGCGAAACCGACATCCTCGCCCATCTCGCCCATCCGAACATCGTCGGCCTGCTCGATGCCGGCGTCGCCGCCGACGGCACGCCGTGGCTCGCGATGCCGCTCGTCGACGGCGTCCACATCGATGCCTGGTGCGATCAACGCGGCTGCGACGTCCGCGAAATCGTCGGACTTGTCGTGCAGGTCGCAGGCGCGGTCGCCGCGGCCCATCGCAGCCTCGTCATCCATCGCGATCTCAAGCCGTCGAATGTCCTCGTCGATGGCGAAGGCCGCGCCCACCTGCTCGACTTCGGCATCGCCCGGCTCGTCGATCATGCCGGGGAAGCGACCCGAACCCAGTGGCGCGCGCTGACTCCGCAGTACGCCGCCCCCGAGCAGTTCGGCGGGCAACCGCCGACCACGCTCGTCGACATCTACGGCCTCGGCGCCCTGCTGCACCGGCTGCTGCACGGCACGCCGCCGCCGCGCGCGGGCGAGGCGCCGGCGCAAGCCGTCGCGCCACGCGATCCGCATGGCGCCGGTGCACGTCGACCGCATGCGGTCGACGGCGACCTCGCCCGCGTCCTCGGCAAGGCGCTCGAGGCGGACCCGGAACGACGCTATGGCACCGCCGAGGCGTTCGCGGCCGACCTGCGCCGCTGGCTGGCGGGGCAACCGGTCCTCGCGGCGCCGCCGAGCCGTCTGCATCGGCTGCGCAAGTTCGTCAGCCGCCATCGGGTCGGCGTCGCCGCGAGCGCCGGCCTCGTGCTCCTGCTCGCGATCGGCATCGCGGCGGTGCTCTGGCAGTCCGCGCGCGCGCAACGCGAGGCCGCGCGCGCGCTGGCGGTCAAGGGCCTGCTGATCGACATCCTCGAATCGGCCGATCCGACCCAGACCTACGGGGCCGACCCGACCGCCTCGGAATTGCTCTCGCGGGGGGCCCGGCGCGTGCGTGGCGAATTGTCCGATCGCCCCGAATTGCAGGCCGAGATGCTGCTCCTGATCGGTCGCGCGCAGATGCACCGGAGCCGCCTCGACGCCGCGCGTGAAACGCTCGACACCGCGCTCGCCCTGCACGAGGAGGGTCGTGTCGCGGACCCCGTCCTTCACGCCCGGACGCGCACTGCGCGCGGCCTGCTCGCCTACGAGCTCGGCAAGAACGACGAGGCACTCGAGTCCTTGCGCGCGGCCGACCGGATCGCATTCGATGACGACGAACTGCGCTGGCGCATCCGTGCGCACCTGGCCGACCACCTCGTCGTCGGGGGCCAGCCCGAGGAAGCTTCGGCGCTCGCCAGCGGCATCGTCGCCGAGATGCGCGAGGCCGGACGCACCGGCGAGGAAACCTTCCTGCTCGCATTGCGCTCGCTCGGCGCCGCGACGGGCATGCAGGGTCGCCACGAGGAAGCGATCGCGCTGCTCGAGCAGGCTGCGGCCGCACTCGCGCGCGACCATCCCGAGAGCGAGGTGCTGGCCTCGACCTACAACGAACTCGGCCTCGCCAACTACGAAGCCCGACGCATCGATGCGGCCGAGAATGCCTGGAAGCTCGCCCTCGCCGGCCAGATGCGCATGTTCGGCGAGCGCAATCCGGCCACGCTCAACACGCTCGGCAACCTCGCCGGCCTGCATCTCGCGCGCGGCGACAGCGAGGCCGCGATCGCCGAGTTCGAACGCATCCTCGACCTCCTGCCCGACGTCCTCGGCACCGACCTCCATGTCGATCTCGCGACCAACCGGGGCTGGCTTGCCCTCGCCCACTACCAGGCCGGTCACGTCGAGGACGCGGAGCAGGCTGCCGAGTCGGCCTTGCGGATGCATGAGCAACTGGCGGCCGGCGATCGCGAGCTGATCGCCTGGATCGTGCCGCTGGCCGGCGTGCTTCGCCATGAACGCGGCAAGGCCGGTGCAGCGGACCTGCTCGCGCGCCATGCAGCCGATTGCGACGACCTGGCCGCGCAGCGACCGATCGGGCGCTGGGCTTGCCTTGCGCAACGCCTCGACGATGCCGACCACGGGTCTTGCCGCGCGCAGCCGGCACCGGTTCCCGCGACCGGCACGCTCGGCGGCATCGAGCGACGCTGGTGGGCGGTCCACTGGTTGCTCCAGGCGCAGTGCGGAGCGCGCGAAGACGCGGCCCGCGCCGTGGCCGCGATCGGCGAACTCGCCAGCGGTGCCGAACCGGCGTTTCCCGATTGGCTGCAACGGCGCATCGAGGCCTTGCCGGTTGCGGCATCGACCGCGCCGGCCGATCCGGCGGCATCGCCCTGAGCGATCGCCGCCGGCGCGGACTCAGCTACCGCCCTCGGCAATCCAGTCGTCGATGACGCGCTCGAGCAAGGACAGCGGCAACGCACCGTGGGTCAGCACCGCGTCGTGGAATCCGCCCAGCGTGAAGCGCTCGCCGAGCGCGGCTTTCGCCTTCTCGCGCAGCGCAAGGATCCTCAGCATGCCGGCCTTGTAGGCGAGCGCCTGGCCCGGATTGACGAAGTAGCGTTCGATCTCGGCAGTGACATCGCCCTCGCCCATGCCGGTGTTGTCGAGCATGTAGGCGATCGCCTGCTCGCGCGTCCATTGCTTGTAGTGGATGCCGCTGTCGACGACCAGCCGCACGGCGCGCATCATTTCGTCGCGCAGGCGGCCGAGGTTGTCGAGCGGATCGTCCTGGAAGCCCATCTCCCAGGCGAGCCGTTCGGCGTACAGGGCCCAGCCTTCCGAGTAGGCCGTGAACGGCAGCACGCGGCGGAAGAACGGCACGCCCTTCAGTTCCTGGGCGATCGTGATCTGGAAATGATGGCCCGGGATGCCTTCGTGGTAGGCCAGCGTGCGCATCGCGAACTTCGGCGTCTCCCCGGGATCGCGCAGGTTCGCGTAGAACACGCCCGGCCGCGAGCCGTCGAACGCGCCGGGCTGGTAGTACGCGCCCGGCGCGGTCTTCTCGGAGAACGCCGGCACCGCACGCACCTCGACACCGAGTTTCGGGCGTGCGCGAAACGTGTCGCCGAGCTTGCCATTGATGTCGTCGAGGATCGCCTGGTACTGCGCGATCATCGCCGCCTTGTCCTCGGGCGTGTTCGCGTACATCTGCGCGGGATCGCGCGCGAGGACCTGCAGGCGCGCGCCGACCGTGCCCTCGACGAGCCCCTGGCCCTGCAGGATCGCATCCATCTCGGCGCCGATCCGGGCGACTTCGGCGAGGCCGAGTTCGTGCACCTGGGCCGGCGTCATGCCGGTCGTCGTGTGGTTGCGCACGCACCAGGCGTAGTAGGCCTCGCCATCGGGCAGCTTCCATGCACCGAAGTTGCCGACCGCCTTCGGCTGCAGCCGCGTGAAGTAGTCGATCAGCGCGTGGTAGGCCGGGTAGACGCGGCTCTCGATCGAGCTGGCCGCGCGCGCCAGAAGTTCGTCACGCTGCGCCGACGTGACGGTGCCGCCCGGCAGCTTGTCGAGCTTGCCGGCGAGGCTCGTGTACAGCATGTGTTCGCGGGCCGGCATCGCGATGAACCCGGTCATCTGCAGCAGGACCTTCTCGACGAGGAACTGCGGCGGGATGACACCGGCGTTCTCGCGCAGCTCGAGGCCCTCGATCACCTGGGCGAAGCTGCGCGGGAACTGGTCGAGGCGCGCGATGTAGTCCTCCGCGTCCGCGGCCGAATTGACCTGGTGCTGGTCGGCCATGAAGTTCGGCAGGCTCGACTGCACGCCGAACATCTGGTTGACCGGGAAATCGTGATTGCGGAAGCGATCGCCGTCGACCTGGTTGGCGAGGAAGAACTCGAACGTGTCGTAGGACAACTGTTCGTCGCGATCGAGCGCGGCGCGATCGTAACTGCGCAGCGTGGCGAGGTCCGCCTTCAACTGGTTGGCCAGCCGCTCCTCGCGCTGCACCGACACGTCGTCGAGGTCGTCGTTGTGGAAATTGATCCATGACGGCAGGATGCGCATGCTGCTGAGCATCTGCGGGCTTTCGAACATGAAGGCGCTGACCACGCGCGTGTAGAACCAGTCGACCTTGTACGGCTTGAAGTACCAGATATGGACGAAGGCGATGCCGGCGAGCACGACGACGAGCACGACCAGGCGCAACAGCCACTTCAGCAAGGTTCTCATGTGGATTCCCCGGATTGAGACGGCGCGCGCGGGCAGCGGCCCGTGCCGCAGCGGTACGCCGCTCCGACGATCGTGCACGATCGCGGGCCGACCGTTATGTGTCTTTGTGCACGCTTGCGCCCGGGGTCGGCCGACGGTTACTTTGCCGGACCACCCGCCGCGCACGCGCGCACACCGGACGCCATGAATTACCGCCATGCGTTCCATGCCGGCAACTTCGCCGACGTCTTCAAGCACACGATCCTGCTCGGCCTGATCGAGGCGCTGAAGGGCAAGCAGACCCCGTTCTGCTACGTCGACACCCATGCCGGGCGCGGCCGTTACGACTTGAACGGGGCCGAGGCGACGCGGACCGGCGAGGCGACGAGCGGCGTGCAGCGCCTGCTCGCCTCGACGCGGGCACCGGCCCTGCTGCATGTCTACGTCAATCTCGTGCGCGCGCTCAACGCGGGCCACGAGGAATTGACCGTCTACCCGGGCTCGCCGCTGCTCGCGAGCCTGCTCATGCGCGAGCACGACCGCGGCATCCTGTGCGAGTTGCAGCCCGAGGAGGCGGTCGCGCTGAAGGCCCTGTTCCGCGGCGACGCGCGCTTCGCCGTGCACGAACGCGACGGCTACGCGGCGATGAAGGCGTTGTTGCCGCCGCCGCAACGGCGTGGCCTCGTCCTCGTCGATCCGCCGTTCGAGGCCCAGGACGACGAGTTCCGCGTGATCGAGAAGGCCCTGACCGATGCCGAGCGGCGCTGGCCGACCGGCATCTACGCGGTCTGGTACCCGATCAAGCTGCGCCAGCACGTGCAGCCGTTCCATCGCTGGCTCGCGCGCATCGGCTTCGCCAAGGTCCTCGTCGCCGAACTGCTGCTGCATCCGGACAACTCGGCCTTGCGCCTCAACGGATGCGGCATCGCGATCGTCAATCCGCCCTGGAAATTCGAGCGCCAGCTCGAGGACCTGCTGCCGGCGCTGCAGACCCTGCTCGCCCAGGGACGCTACGGCCAGCATCGACTCGAGTGGCTGGTCGGCGGCTGAGTCCTTTCGCAAGCGTTGGCTGCGGCGTTGCGCGCGGCGCACAATGGCCCGCCTGTCGTGGAGTCGAGCCGGCGATGAACGCAAGTCTTGCAGCCCTGCGCAACCTTCCGCTGCTGTGCGCCTGCCTGCTCGCGGGCGCCTGCGCGACGCCCGTGTTCCGGGATGTCGCCGCGGTCGCGCCGATTTCGCCGGTCGACGTGCAGCAATCACCCGGGCGCCATGTCGGCGCCGAAGTGATCTGGGGCGGACGCATCGTCGGCTTCGAGAACCTCGCCGGACGCAGCGAAGTCGAAGTCCTCGCGTTCCCGCTCGACCGCGACCAGCAGCCGCTGACCGAGGCGCCGAGCGAGGGGCGCTTCATCCTGGTCCTGCCCGGCTACGTCGAAGCGCTCGATTACGAGGTCGGGCGTCACCTCAGCGCGCGCGGCACGCTGGCCGGAACGCGCAGCGGCCATGTCGGGGAACACGCCTATCTGCATCCGCTCGTGCGCGGCGAGCATGTGCACGTGTGGCCGTGGGGCTTCATGCCCGACCGCAGGCCGCGGATCAGCATCGGCGTCGGCGTCGGCATCCGTTGAGGCGGCTCAACCGCCGAGCGCGACCTGGGTCTTCTTCGGCAAGCCGGCACGCACGAGGTCGTAGGACTGGCGCACGAACAGGGCGAGGTCGGCCTCGCGGAAGTTCTGCGGCTCCGGCACGCTGATCCAGAACGCACGCGCCATGTACGGCGCCGGCATGAAACCGGGCTGGTCGGTCAGCTCGAGGAAGCGTTCGGCCTCGACCTTGAAACTGAGGCGCCCGCGTTCGGGGCCGAGCGTGCACATGACGGCGAACATCTTGCCGGCGACGCTCCAGACGAGGTCGACCTCCCACTTGATCGAACGCGTGGCCCCCGGCCATTGGGCGCACAGCGCATCGAGTTGCTCGATGCGCATGCCCATCGATTCGGCCATCACCCCTCCTCCACGACGTAACGCCGGCCCTCGACCCGGATGCGCGGCGGCTTGCGGGTCCGCTCGAAGACGGTCCAGGCCGGTTCGAGTCCGGACCAGAATGCATGCCACGGCGAGTCCGCATGCGCGGCCAGTGTGGCAGCCTCGGGACGAAACGGGAATGCATGCACCTCGACGGCGGCCTGTCCACCGGCCAGCGCGGCCGCGACGAGCGTGTAGATTTCCTCGATCGCCGGATCGCCCATCGCATAGCAACCGATCGACACGCAGTTGCCGTGGACCATGAGGAAATCGCCATCGCGTGAATGCGCGCGATCGTATGCATTCGGGTAGCCGAGATCGAAAGCAAGGTGGTATCGGCTGTGCGGATTGAGCTGGGCCGCGCCGACGCGATAGAAGCCTTCGGGCGCCTGGCGATCGCCTTGCCGCTGCTTCGGGCCGAGTTCGCCCGACCAGGCGCAGATCGGATAACGGCGAAACAGCACATGCCTGCCATCGGCCGCGGCGAGCCACAGCTCGAGTTCGGATTCCTGCTTGAAGATGCGCACGAACACGCCGGCGCCGACGCGAAGACCGTGCACCGCGAGATCGCGTTCCAGCATCGGGCGCACGCGCGCCGCGGCCGCCGTCGCGCGTGGCGAAGCGGGTGGCATCACGGCAGTCGGCGCCGCCTGCGCCAGGGTCCCGGCCATCGCGCAGGCCGGCGCTCCGCCGATCGCGAGCAGCAGGACCCGCCGGCGCGGATATGTCGGCACCTCAGCGATAGTTCTCGTAGGATTTTTCCTCGACGAGCAGCGAGCCGAGTTTCTCGTTGATCTCGCGCTTGAAGGCGGCGCGCTCGTCGTTGCGGAAATACACCGAACGCGCGAGTTCGATGAACTCGGCGTCGAAGGCCTTGGCCTTCTCCTTGACCCGGATGCGGTCCTCGATGTCCCACAGCGCCTCGTTGACCGCGCGCAGCTTCGCACGCTCGGCCGAGATGTCGGTGCCGGCGGCCGGGTCGGCGTTCCAGGTCGCGTTCAGCAGGTCCAGTTCCGTGCGCACGTTCGCGCGCTTGGCGGGGTCGCCGATGCGCGCAGCCTTGATCTCGAGGATCGTGATCTTGTCGATCAGCTCACCGTGCGACACGGGGACGGAAATCTGGCTCATGGCGGAAACCCTGCAGGCTGGACGGCCCATGGTACCGCGCGATGGCCGGCCTGACGCCGGCGCGGCCGTTTCGCGCGCGGTTCAGTCGCCGCCGTGCACGCTTGCGCGGTCGGCTCCCGCCCGCCCGCGGCGTGCCGGCCCCCCGTTCCGGTAGCCGAGGAGATCGTGATGAAAGCAAGTGACGTGATGACGAAGAACGTGCATGTGGTGTCCCCGGACACCTCGCTGATGGAAGTGGCGCGCCTGATGGCGCGCGAAGACATCGGCAGCGTGCCCGTGCACGGCGACGACAAGCTGATCGGCATGGTCACCGATCGCGACATCGTCGTGCGCGCGATTGCCGAGGGACTCGATTCGGCCAGCACGAACGCGGGCGACGTCATGTCCGAGAGCATCAAGTACTGCTTCGCCGACGACGACGTCGATGCGATCGCGAAGAACATGGCCGATCTCGGCGTGCGCCGCCTGCCGGTGGTCGACAGCGGAAAGCGCCTGGTCGGCTTCATCTCGCTCGCCAACATCGCGAGCGCGAACAATGCGCGCGCGACCGACAACCTCCTCGACGGCGTCGCACGCCCGCATTGCTGAGCGCTGCCCGGGGCGCGAGGGTCGAGCGCGGCGCCCCTCGACGCCGCGACCGCTCCCTCGTGCCGCCATCGAATGCCTCCGTCTTGACGCCGATCAACTGGTAAAGTCGCGCCACGATCCAACATGGAATCGTAGCCGGATGACCGCATGCCCGCGCATGCGGCGCCGTCTTCTGCAACGGTCGAGGAGGACATCGTGCGCGACATCCTGGTTAATACCAACGACGTTTCCGCGTGGGGCGGCGGCGTCGCCTATGCGGCCGATCTGGCTGCACGCATCGGTGGCGCGCTGACCGGGGCCTTCGTGCACCCGTCGGCGATGCACATGGTGCCGCCGTTCGCCTCGGCGAACCTGATCTCGACAATCCTCGAGAATGCCGAAAACACCGAGCGCAACGCGCGCGCCTCGGCACAGGCGTTCGTCGACTGGGCGCGTGCGGCCGGCGTCGCCACCGCGGCCTGGCAGGTCGTCGAAGGCAACCTGCCCGCGACGCTCGCCCATCTCGGCAACTGGCACGATCTGCTCGTGCTCGAACGCAATGACGAGATCGCGTGGGGCACGCAGGCCGATGTCGGTGCACTCGTGCTCGCCGCCGGCATTCCATGCATCGTCGTGCCAAAGGGCATCACCGAGGCACGCATGGATTGCATCGCGATTGCGTGGAAAGGCGCGATCGAGGGGGTCCGTGCGATCCATGCCGCGATGCCGCTGCTGCAACGGGCGAGCCGCGTCGTCCTGCTCGCCGGCCGCCCGCACGAGCGCGATGCCGAAACGAGCTGGCGCCCGCCGTTCGACATCGATGACTATCTCGCCCGGCACGGCATCGACGCGACGCGACGCGAGATCGAGACGAGCGACGAGGCGGCCGGCATGGCCCTGCTCGATGCGGCCGCGGCCGTCGGCGCCGACCTGCTCGTGATGGGCGCGTACGGGCGCAGCCGCGTCAGCGAATGGATCTTCGGCGGCGCGACGAAGGACGTGCTCGGCGCCGCCAGGCTGCCCGTGTTCATGCGCAACTGAGCGCCAGCGCGCCCCGAATCCCGCAGCCCCGGAGACGCACGATGTACAAGCATGTCCTGATCCCGACCGACGGCAGCGAGCTCTCGGCGCGCGCGGTCGAGCACGGCTCGAAGCTCGCCGCCGCGCTCGGCGCGCGCATTTCGCTGATCCACGTCCTGCCTTCGTTCCATGCGCTCTCGTTCGAGGCCGAGACGCTCGAGTTGAATCGCAACGAACACCTGCAGGCCTACACGAAGCGCGCCGAGGCGATCCTCGAGAAGGCCGGCGAACCGGCCAGGGCGCTCGGCGTCGAATGCAGTTCGGCGTTCACCGTGCATGACCATCCATATGAGGCGATCCTCAACGCGGCCGAAGCGCGCGGTTGTGACCTGATCCTCATGGCATCGCACGGACGCCGCGGGTTGCAGAGCCTGCTGCTCGGCAGCGAGACGCAGAAGGTGCTGACCCACGGCAGGATTCCGGTCCTCGTCGTGCGTTGATCCGGGCCCCGCGCCGTTCGCCTTCGTTCATCGCCGTCTTGGCAGCCTGTCGCAAACAATGACGAAGGCCCGGCATGCAAGCGCGCACGAAGATCAGCCTCGGCAAGAGCCTGCGCACGTTCATCGCGCATGATCCGCTGACCTTGTCGGCCTCGATCGCGTTCTACACGGCCCTGTCCTTCGCACCGATCATCGTGCTCGGCCTGTGGACCGTCTCCCAGCTGTCGCCGGGCGCCGAAAACCGCCTGATCGAGCAACTCGGCGCCCTGCTCGGCCCGCAGATCGGGCAGACCGCCGCGACCGTCATGGAGCACGCCGAGGCGACCCGTTTCCGCGCCGACCGCGCCGGCCTGATCAGCATCGGCGCCCTGCTCGTCTCGGCCTCGACCGCATTCGCCCAGTTCCAGGCCGCGATCAACCGCATCTGGGACGTCGATGCGCCGCCCTCGAATGCGGTCTGGCAATGGATCCGCCGGCGCCTGCTGTCGTTCGGGATGATCGCCGTGATCGGCTTCCTGCTGATGGTCGCCCTCGTCGCGAGTTCGGCGCTCGCCCTCGTGCTGACCCGTGAAGGAACGCTCTGGCTCATCGTCAACGAGGCGATCACGCTGCTGCTGTTCGCGGTGGCGTTCGCGGCGCTGTTCCGCTACGTGCCCGACGTGCGCATTCCGCTGCGTCCGGCGCTGGTCGGCGGCCTGCTGACCGCGATCCTTTTCGAGGCGGGCAAGTGGGCGATCGGTGCCTACCTGTCGTCGGCGGCGACCGCCGACGCCTACGGCGGCGCCGGCTCGCTGGTCCTCATGCTGCTGTGGGTCTACTACTCGTCGCTGATCGTGCTCGTCGGCGCATGGGCGACGCGCCATCTGTCGGAGCGCTTCGGCACGTTTCCGTTCGCGCCGGCCATCCGCTGACCGGCGAGCACCGCTGCGCCGTGCAACTCAGCCGTCGCGCGGCAACACCGACAGCACGCGCGCGACGAACGCATCGAATTCCTGCATGTAGCCGCGCAGGAACTTTTCGGTCGATTCGACCGTGACGTCGCCGTCGTCGGTGATCAGGCCCGGCGTGAACTGGATGTAGGCCTCGGGCGAATTCATCTGCGGCGAATTGCAGAAGCCGAGGATGCTGCGCAGGGTCTGCTGGCCGACGGCGGTGCCGATCGCGCCGGGCGAGGTGCCGATCACGGCCGAGGGTTTGCGCGCGAACGAGTTCGTGCCGTACGGGCGGCTCGCCCAGTCGATCGCGTTCTTGAGCGCGCCGGGGATCGAGCGGTTGTACTCCGGCGTGACGAACAGGACGCCGTCGACGCCCTTGATCGCATCCTTGAATGCGCGCGCGACCTGCGGGTAGTCGGCATCGTGATCGGGGCTGTACAGCGGCAGGTCGCGGAACGGGATCTCGACGAACTCGAGCCGCGGCGGCGCGAGCCGGATCAGCGCCTTGGCGAGCTTGCGGTTGATCGACGTACTCGACAGGCTGCCGATCAGGTAGCCGATCCTGAAGGTGGTCATGGCAGTTCTCCGTGGTGGTGGATCGAAGCTGACGATACGCCGAATCGTGGCGTCCGGGCTGCCCGCATGGACGGATCACGAGGCCCGATCGGCGCGGCGCGATCTGGCGTCCTTCGTTGCCGGTCAGGTATTGGTCTGGTCGGCCGGAACGTCGCCGGGCAGTCCGGCATCGCGTCCCTCGACCGCGGGCAGTTCGCGTTCGGGGCCGACGTAGTAGCCGGTCATCGACAGCGAACCGAGGCTGTAGCCGCGCAACATCTCCTGCACGCGCCCCTCGGTCGCGGCGATGCCGGCGATGTAGAGCAGCGGCAGGAAATGATCGGGCGTCGGAACCGCCCTCGCGTAGTCGGGATGCTCGGCAAGCTTGCCGATCGCGGCCGGATCGTCGGACATCTGCCGGATCGCCGCTTCGTCGAAACGGCGCGCCCAGTCGGCCGACGCATTCGGCTGCTTCCAGTCGACGAGGCGCAGGTTGTGGACGACATTGCCGCTGCCTAGCACGAGGATGCCGCGATCGCGCAGCGCCGACAGGCGCTCGCCGAGCGCGATGTGGTACGCGAACGGCTTCGAGGCATTGATCGAGAGCTGCACAACCGGGATGTCGGCTTCCGGGTACAGATGGGCGAGCACGCTCCAGGTGCCGTGATCGAGTCCCCATTCGTCCTCGTCGAGACCGACCCAGTCCGGCGCGAGGGCATCGGCGACTTCAGCCGCCAGTTCCGGCGATCCCGGCGCGGGATATTCGAAGTCGAACAGCGGCTGCGGGAAGCCGTAGAAATCATGGATCGTGCGTGGTCGGCGCATCGCGGTCACGGCGGTTGCTCCGATGTACCAGTGCGCCGAGACGACGACGAGGCCGCGCGGTCTCGGCAGCATCCGGCCGAGCGCCCGCCAGCCGCGCGTGAAGTCATTCGATTCGAGCGTGTTCATCGGGCTGCCGTGTCCGATGAACATCGCCGCTGCCCGCTGTTGCAGTGAACTGTTCACCTGCGCTCCCGTGTTCGTTGCCTCGCTTGCGTGGCCGGCGTCGCGCGCGTCATTGCATGCCGCCGCCGACCGACGACGGCGCTCCTGTCGCGGCGGGTGCCGCGAGCCGGCAATGTACTCCAGACGCGATTGGGCGGCACGCGGCCAACGGTCCTAGAGTTGCGAACGGATCGGGTACAGCACGCGCTCGGCGATCTTCTCGCGCAGCGGGCGCTTGCGCCAGGATTCGAGCGAATACGCCTTGCCGAGCGCGAGGTCCTTCTCGAACGCGGCGGTCATCTGCGCGCCGAACGCGCGGTCGTAGACGTTGAGGCTCGCTTCGTCGTTGAGCCGGAACGAGCGGATGTCGAAGTTGGTCGAGCCGACCGAAACGAGCTCGCTGTCGATGACGAGCAGCTTGGTGTGCATCATGGTCGGCTGGTATTCGCGGATCTCGACGCCGGCCTCGAGCAGCGGTCCCCAGCTCGCGCGCGACGTGAGCCGCACCGCATCGGAATCGATGTGTTCGCCCGGCACGAGGATGCGCACGCGGACTCCTCGCGCGCAGGCCGCGACGAGTGCCTTGATCGCGAGCTCGTCGGGGACGAAGTACGAGGCCGCCAGGTCGATCGAGTGCTCGGCCGCCGCGATCGACAGGAGGTACATCAGGTGCATGCTCTCGCTGCCACCCGAAGGCGAGGCCAGGAACAGGTGTGCGCGCATGTCGCCGACCGGTTCGAGCGGCGGGAAATAGCGCTCGCCATTCAGGACTTCGCCGGTCGTCTTGATCCAGTTGTCGTTGAACGCGGCCTGCAACTGGGCGACGACCGGGCCTTCGATCCGGAAATGCGTCTCCCGCCAATGCTCGGGATCACCGGCATCGCCCTGCCACTGGTCGGCGATGCCGACACCACCCGTGAAGCCGATGCGGCCGTCGACCACGAGCAGCTTGCGATGCGTGCGGTAATTCATGCGGCTGATCGTGTACCAGTGCAGCGGTCGATAGCGCTCGACCTCGACGCCGGCGGCTTCCATGCGCTCGATCAGGGCCTGGTCCATCTTGATGCTGCCGACCCAGTCGATCGTCACATGCACGGGAACGCCGGCGCGCGCACGTTCCGACAGCGCCTCGGTGAAGGTGTCGCCGATCTCGCCGGACCAGTAGATATAGGTCTCGAACGTGATCGAGCTGCGGGCACCGCGGATCGCCTCGAGCATCGCCGGGAAGATCTCGATCCCGTTCTGCAGTGCGACGACATGGTTGCCCGGCAGGATCGCCGGGCCCATCATCACCGACATCTCGCGCTGGAACTGCGCGTCGGCGATGGCGTGGCGGTGCTCGATCTTGCGCTCGAGCTTCTTTTCGGCACCGGTGAAATTGCGCGCGAGCGCAAGCAGCAACGCGGTCGCGCATACCGTGATGATGATCGTCCACACCATGCGTTTGCGACTCCAGCTGAAACGCATCACGAGCCCCGTATGTGCATCGACCGTGGCGGCCGCATGTGGCGCCGGACAGATCGGCCTGCGCCGGAGGAAGACGCCGCATTGGGCCCAGCCAATGCCGAACGCAGGCTGAGCGCGGCCCGGCGACCGCGCCGGGACCGCTTCGGCGCAGCCGCGATCCTGCCGGAAACGAAGCGTCCGCAGCCAAAAAAGCCATCGACGCCCGCAGCGGATTCGCGCAGGCAACGCGCCCGCGCGCGATGAACGATCCTGCGCCAGGGCCGGCGGGACGGGAAACGACGAACGGCGCGTACGCAGCTGCAAGCGTCGCGACCGTCTGGAAAGCGAGCGACGTCTCACGCGCTGAGACCACACCTTTGCGTAATCGCGCGCTTCCGATCGGGAGCCACCATGTCGATTGTCTCCGTGTACGACCCTCCGCAGTTGCCGGCCGCCGCGGTCGATGGCGGACACTTCGCGCAACGACTTGCGAAACGTCACGGCCGGTCGATCACCGGCCATTTCGTCACGGCCGCCAGTGACGGCAGCTTTGCACCGCTGCCCGAAGGCTTGCCGGGTGCGCTCGTCGCCGCACTGCGCTCACGCGGCATCGAGCGCCTGTACAGCCACCAGGCCGAAGCCTGGCATGCGGTCACGAGCGGTCGCCATGTCGTTGTCGCCACGCCGACTGCCTCGGGCAAGTCGCTGTGCTACACGCTGCCGGTCATCGACGGCGTGATGAAGCGCAAGGCCAAGGCGCTCTACCTGTTTCCGACCAAGGCACTCGCCCAGGACCAAGTCGCCGAACTGCTCGACCTCAACCGCGCCGGCGCGCTCGGCCTCAAGCCGGCGACGTTCGACGGCGACACTCCGGGCGACCAGCGCCAGGCGATCCGCCTCAACGGCGACATCGTGGTCTCGAATCCGGACATGCTGCACCAGGGCATCCTGCCGCATCACACGAAATGGGCGCAGTTCTTCGAGAGCCTGCACTACGTGGTCATCGACGAGATCCACAGCTACCGCGGCGTGTTCGGTTCGCATCTGGCCAACGTGCTGCGCCGCCTCGCGCGCATCTGCGCGTTCTACGGCGCGCGCCCGCAGTTCATCCTCTGCTCGGCGACGATCGGCAATGCGAAAGCCCATGCCGAGTCGCTGCTCGCCGAAGAAGTCTGCGCGATCACCGAATCGGGCGCGCCGGGCGGCGAGCGCCACGTGCTGCTTTGGAATCCGCCGATCGTCAATGCCGATATCGGCCTGCGCGCATCGCCCCGCTCGCAGTCGAAGCGGATCGCGCGCGCGGCGGTCAAGGCCGGCTTGAAGACCCTCGTGTTCGCGCAGTCGCGCACGATGGTCGAGGTGCTGACCAAGTACCTCAAGGATGTGTTCGACCACGACCCGCGCAAGCCGCCGCGCGTGCGCGCCTATCGCGGCGGCTACCTGGCGACCGAACGGCGCGATGCCGAAAAGGCCATGCGGGCCGGCTCGATCGACTGCATCATCTCGACGTCGGCACTCGAACTCGGGGTCGATATCGGCAGCCTCGACCTCGTCGTCCTGAACGGCTATCCGGGCTCGATCGCGGCGACCTGGCAACGCTTCGGCCGCGCCGGCCGCCGCCGCCAGGCCTCGCTCGGCATCCTCGTCGCGGGTTCCGATCCGCTCGACCAGTACATCGTGCGGCATGCGGAGTTCTTCCAGGCCGCTGCACCCGAGCACGCGCGCATCGCGCCGGACCAGCCGGTCATCCTGCTCGACCACATCCGCTGTGCGGCGTTCGAGTTGCCCTTCGTCGAAGGCGAGCGGTTCGGCGACGTCGATCCGGGGGTCTACCTGCAACTGCTCGCCGAAGACGGCGTCGTCCATGCCGAGGGCGGGCGCTGGGAATGGATCGCCGACAGCTACCCGGCCATTGCGGTGTCGTTGCGCTCGGTCGCCGACGGCAACTTCGTCGTCGTCGACCGCACCGACGGGCGCCAGGTCATCATCGCCGAAGTCGATTACTCGTCGGCGGCGCTGACGCTCCACGAAGGCGCGATCCACATGGTCCAGTCGGTGCCGTTCCAGGTCGAGCGCCTCGACTGGGAAGGCCGCAAGGCCTACGTCACGCGCACGCATGTCGATTACTACACCGATGCCATCGACTACACGCGCCTGAAGGTGCTCGAACGCTTCGATGGCGGCGTCGCCGGTGCGGGCACCTGCCATCACGGTGAAGTGCATGTCGTGCGCCGTGTCGCCGGCTACAAGAAGATCCGCTACTACACGCACGAGAACATCGGCTATGGCCCGGTCAGCCTGCCCGACCATGAAATGCACACGAGCGCGCTCTGGTGGCAGCTTCCGCAAGCCGAACTCGATCGCCGGTTCGACTCGCGCCAGGACGCGCTCGACGGCTTCCTCGGCGCGGCCAGCGCACTGCACGTGGTCGCCAAGGTCGCGGTCATGGCCGATGCGCCCGACCTGCAGAAGGCGGTCGGCAACGGCGACGGCAGTTGGTTCGCGTTGCACGACGGCCGCGGCCGCGGGCAGTTGCGCGGCAGCGACGGCAGCACGCGCAGCCTCGGCCAGGCCGAGTCCTTCGTGCCGACCGTCTACCTCTACGACAACTATCCCGGTGGTGTCGGCCAGAGCGAGCCGCTCTGGCATCGCCAGCGCGAACTCGTCGCCCACGCGCGCGAGCTCCTGCGGCGCTGCGAATGCAAGGCC
Source organism: uncultured Dokdonella sp. (assembly GCA_964587775.1). Lineage (GTDB taxonomy): Bacteria > Pseudomonadota > Gammaproteobacteria > Xanthomonadales > Rhodanobacteraceae > Dokdonella. Next base: position 154,535 of record CAZPLY010000005.1, on the reverse strand, counting down.
GGCTGCCCGGCCTGCGTCGGTCCCGTGCTTGCCGTGCAGGAAGCCCTTGCGACATCGCCGAAGGCGCTCGCCGCGCGCGTGCTCGATGCCCTGGAGTCGGCATGAGCCTGGGCATCGAGAGGCTGCACCGGTTGAAGCGCGAGGCCGGCGCCCGGCGCGAAGCGTCGCCGCCAGCCGGCGTCCCGGACACGACGCTCGATCGCCTGCGCAGCCTCGTGCGCGTGCGTGCGCGGCCTTCGCCCGGGCTGCACGGCCGCGATCGCGAACTGCCGGGCATCGAGTTGTCGCCGGGCCTGCATTTCAGCGAGGAGCGCCTCGTCGAGGTCGACCTTCCGCATGACTTCGACGCGAGCTTCGACCGCGGCGAGCGCGTCGCCGCCGACGACCTGCTGTTCTTCGACACCGAAACAACCGGGCTCGCCGGCGGCACCGGCACGCGCGCGTTCATGGTCGGCATCGCCCAGTGGACGGACGGCGCCCTGCACGTGCGCCAGCTCACGATCGCGAACATGGCCGCCGAGGCGGCGATGCTGGACGTGCTGGCGGACTGGGTGTCGCGACGCGCCGTGCTGTGCAGCTACAACGGCAAGTGTTACGACGCCCCGCTGCTGGCGACCCGCTATCGCCTCGCCCGCCGCGCGCATCCGCTCGCCGGCCTGCGCCATGTCGACCTGCTGTTCCCCACGCGCCGAAGGTATCGTGGCGTGTACGAGAACTGCCGTCTCGCGACGATCGAACGCGAAGTGCTGCGGATCGTGCGCGACGATGACCTGCCCGGTTCGGAAGCGCCGGCCGCCTGGCTGACCTACCTGCGCGGCGGCGATGCCACGCTGCTGCGCCGCGTCCAGGCCCACAACCGCCAGGACGTCATCACGCTGGCCAGCCTGTTCCGTCATCTGGCCGGCGCCCGGCCCGCAGACTGACCCACCGCTGATCGATCCACCTGAATGGATCTTGCACCATCTCGGTAAAACAGTGCGTCGCGGTGCTCCGCTGCCGGAGGATCGCGTTAAGCTCGCCCGCATCTTCGAGGAGGGGCGTGTCATGGGACCTTTCGGCAATCGTTCTGCGCATTCCGGCCAAGGCCGTCGTCGCGGCCTCAAGCTGTGGCCGATCCTGCTGTTCGGCGCGTACTTCGCCTATTACTGGTTCAGCCACAGCAACGAAGCCTCGTTCACCGGGCGCAAGCAGTTGCTCGACACCTCGGCGCAGGAAGAGGCCGCGCTCGGGCTGCAGTCCTATCGCGAGATCGTGGCGCAGTCACAGGTCGTACGCAGCGGTCCCGAGGCGCAGGCCGTCATCGACATCGCCAACCGGCTCGTCGCAGTCGCGCCGAAAGTCGAGAAGTACCTCGCCGATGCCGAGAGCGTTCCGGCCTCGACCGACTGGAGTGCGTTCCAGTGGGAAGCGACGCTGATCCAGTCCGATCAGGTCAATGCATTCTGCCTGCCCGGCGGCAAGATCGCCGTCTACACGGGCATCCTTCCGGTCGCCGCGAACACCGACGGCCTTGCCGCGATCATGGGCCACGAAATCGCCCATGCCCTGTTGCGCCACGGTGGCGAGCGCATGGCCCAGCAGAAGCTCGTCCAGATCGGTTCGATCGCGGCGAGCATGTCGACCGGCGAGATGGACCCGCAACAACGGCAGATGGTCATGGCCGCGATCGGCGCCGGCACGCAGTACGGTGTATTGCTGCCGTTCTCGCGCAGCCATGAATCGGAAGCCGACCGCGTCGGCCTGCTGCTTTCGGCAGCCGCCTGCTTCAACCCCGAGGAAGCGCCGCGCCTGTGGGAACGCATGGCTGCGCTTGGCAAGCAGAAGCCGCCCGAGTTCATGTCGACCCACCCGGCCGAAGGCACGCGCATCAACCAGTTGCAGGCGTGGATGGGCGAAGCGAACCAGGTCCGCCAGCAGTTCTGCGGAACGGCGCCGACCGGCTGATCGCCTGCACGCATCGCGCGGGTTGTCAGTCCGCCCATCGATCCGTATCATGCGCGGCCCACTTCAGGAGAGGTGGCAGAGTGGTCGAATGTACCTGACTCGAAATCAGGCGTGCGTGCAAGCGCACCGTGGGTTCGAATCCCACCCTCTCCGCCAGGTACAAGAGAAGCCCCGCAAGGGGCTTTTTTTGTGCCTGGCGGAGAGGGTCGGTGCAAGAAACCACTCGGGTTCGACGGATTCGTCGGGAACGAATCCGGACAGCCGCAGGCTGGCCCTTCGCGCGCGAGCGCGAAGGGTGAGGCTAAGGGACGAGCCGAACACATCCCACCCTCTCCGCCAGCTAAGGGGCGGTGGAAGATCCACCCGGGTTCGAAGGCGCCGGGATTCCCCCGCGACGTGTCAGAGCTCCCGCGCGATCCGGAAGCCCACGCGCGCACTGCGCGAATCGGCGCGCACGCCAAGGCGGTACGCCGAGCGGACCTGATCGGGCGCGCTGCCCCAGGAGCCGCCGCGGATCACGCGCCGTTCGCAACCCGGATTGATCCACGCGCTGCTGTCGCGCGGCGCGCGCACGTAGTTGTCGTGCCAGCAATCGTCGACCCATTCGGACAGGTTGCCGTCGAGGTCGTACAGGCCGAATGGATTCGCCGGGTACGACTTGACCGGCCCGGGCCCCCAGAAGCCGTCGCTGTAATCCTCGAACGCGCGCGCCCAGCTGCGCTTGCCGGGCGAACGGTCACGGTCCCCGGTCACGTTCGCGAGCGGCTTGCCGGCCGCGTCCTTCGGATCGCCCACGCCCCACCAGAATCGCGTCTGCGTGCCCGAGCGCAGCGCATACTCGAACTCGGCCTCGCTCGGCAGCCGATAGCGCTTGCCGGTGCGCTGCGACAGCCACTCGGCATACGCATTCGCGTCGTTCCACGAAACATTGAGGACCGGCAGCGAATCGCCCGCGCGATCGCCCTTGTAGTCGCGTTTCCAGTCGATCCCGCGGCGGTCGATCATGCGCCCGGTGCTCTCGTCATAGACGCTGCCGGTGCCCTCGCGCTCGGCTTCGGTGCGGTAACGCACGGCGCGCACGAAATCGCGGAACTGGGCGACCGTCACCTCGCTCTGGCCGAGCGCGAAGCCGGTCGCGATCTCGATCGGGCGCTGCGGTTCCTCGTTGTCGCGATGGTTCGGTTCGTCGGCCGGCGAACCCATGATGAACCGCCCGGTCGGCACGACGACGACAGCCGGCGCCGAGCCGGTGCGATCGAGGAAGCGGTCGCGTATGACCTGTCCCGGCGCGAAGTTCGCATACAGGCGCGCATTGCGCAGGCGCTGGCCGAATTCATCGAGGCCGGCGAGGTCGGGGCTGATCGTCTGCGCATTGCGGACCAGCTGCTCGGCAAGATCTGCGTCGCCCGAATCGAGCGCCGAGCGCGCCTGGGCGAGAACGGCTTCGGCACGCTGGCGACGGACGCCTTCGACCTGGGAGCGCGTATCCAGCTGGGCCTGCGAACCGGGGCGGATGCTCGCGGCATCGGCCAGCACGGCGTCGGCGGTCGCGAAGTCATCCTGCGCGGCCGCCGCCAGCGCGCGATCAAGAAAGCCGCGTTCGATCTGGGCGAGACCGCCGTCGGCGACGCGGTTGGCCGGATCGATCGCGAGCACGCTCCGGTATACGGTCAGCGCATTGTCGTCGCCGGGCGGCAGCAGCTTGCCTTCCTTGAGCAGCTCGGCCGCGCGCGCGAGCATCGGCTGGACCTCGCTGAGCGTCTTCAGGCGTGCACGCAGGTTGTGCAGTTCGCGCTCGGAATGCGGCAGCTCGGCGAACACCGCTGCATAACGCTGCGCCTCGGCCTCGTCGCCGCGCTCGAGCGCAGCAATCGCCCAGTCGCGCATCGCGCCACCGATCCGCGAGAGCCCGCTCAATGCCGCCTGGTTGTTCTGGTCCTGCTCGAGCACCTGGCGGTACAGCGTGATCGCGCTCGTCTCGTGCGGATCGAGCAGGCGATCGAGCTCCTCGGCCTCGCGCGCCTCCTTGATCAGGGCGGCGATTTCCCTCGTCACCGGTACCGGCGGCCCCATCGCCATCGCCTCGGCCAGTGTCGTGCCGGAATGGACGCCGGCGAAATCCGCCCCCGGCGTTGCGCCCGGCAAGGCTTCTAGAAGCCATGGCGGCGTCGACGCGCCCGGCGTCGTGTCGGTCTGCACCTGCTCCTGCGGCTCGACGTGCAGCACGCCGGGGAAGAATCGATAACCGAGCGCGAACAGCAGGAGGGCGATGCCGAGGGCACCACCCAGGTTGCGTTGCGTGTTGACCTTCTCGGTGCCGGGCATGCGGGGGATGAAATAGCTGACAGCAGCGTACGGGCACCTTAGGCTATCGCGCTCGGCGTCCGCAACCGCGCATCCCGCCGCCCCCTTGCCTACCGAGGAGTCCCCGTTGGCAGCCTGGATCGACTGCACCGAAGCCTTGCTCGAGTTCCTCGGGCGCGGCGCCGCGAGGATCGGCCTCGACACCGAATTCATGCGCACCGACACGTTCGCGCCGAAACTCGCCCTCGTGCAGATCGAGATCGATGGCGCGATCGCGCTCGTCGATCCACTCGCCGGGCTCGATCCGGGCGCGCTCGCCGCACGCCTCTCGGATCCCCGGACGCTGTCGATCATGCACAGCGCGAGCGAAGACCTCGACGCGCTCGCGCCGAGCGTGCCCGACGGCCTCGGCATGCTGTACGACACCCAGATCGCCGCCGCGTTTGCCGGGCTCGGTGCCGGACTCGGCTACCAGAAACTCGTTGCGACCCTCGTCGGTGTCGATCTGCCGAAGGGCGAAACGCGCTCGGACTGGCTGCGCCGACCACTGTCGCCGCAGCAACTCGAGTACGCGGCCCAGGACGTCGTCCATCTGCCGCTGCTGCATGAACAACTCGCCGCGCGCCTCGAGCAACGCGGCTTCGCCGCCTGGCATGCCGAAGACTGCGCACGCATGCTCGAGCGTGCGCGCCGGCGCGAACCCGACGGCGAACCTCAGGTCGCGTTCCGTGGTGCGGCCGAATGGCCGCGCGAGAAACAGGCCCTGTTGCGTCGCCTGCTGATCTGGCGCGACGCAACCGCACGCCGCATCGACAAGCCGCGCCCGTGGATCCTCGACGATCCGCGCGTGCTCGATTTCACCTCGAACCCGCCGCGCGACAACGACGAGCTTTTCGAACGCGCGAAAGGCCTGCGCGCACTGCGCAGCCCCGAGCGCGCGCTGCTGCTCGAGGTCCTGCATGCACCGCTCGCCGACGACGAACTCGAGTTCCTGCCGATCCCGGCGGCGGCAACCCTGCAGGAACGCCGCGCGGTCAGCGCGATGAAGGACATCGTCGTCGCCCGCGCCAGCGAACTCGACATTCCCGACGGCCTGCTCTGTTCCCGCCGCCATCTCGAAACCCTGTGGCTGACCCGCCAGTGGCCGGCTGCGCTCGAAGGCTGGCGCAGGCCGCTGCTGCACGATGTCCTCATGGCTCGCCTGCCCGAGGCCTGAGCGCCCCCAGTGCGCGGACTTGGCTGCCGCATCGGCCATCCGTTATGATGCGCGCCCGCATGCACAAGGCCCCCCAGGCCGCCGCAACGTCCATGCGTCCGTGTCACGGGGCGGTAGCTCAGCTGGGAGAGCGTCGCGTTCGCAATGCGAAGGTCGTGGGTTCGATCCCCATCCGCTCCACCAATGCTTGAAAAGAAAAACCGGCCCTCGCGGCCGGTTTTTCCTTGCTTCCCGTCCCCTGCAGCGCATTCATGGGCGGCAAGGCGACGCGCTGGCCCGGGCCATCCGTCGCGTCAGAAATCCATCGTCGCCGAAACCCACAGGCGCCGCCCGTCCTCGCTGTTGACGTAGCTGTTCGCATACGACACGGCACCGGTGGTTGCGTCGCTCTCATACGGGCGGTAATCGATGAAGTCCTTGTCGGCGAGGTTGTTGATCGCGGCGTTGAGGCGCAGGTTGTCGCGGATGCGCCAGGTCGAGGCGAGGTGCAGCAGGCCGTAGGACCGGAAATCGCCGAGCTGGTCCTGCGCGGCACCGGCACCGCGGTAGCGGTCGGAGCGGTACTCGCCGCGCAGCGAAAGGCCCAGCCTGTCGCTGACATCCCAGTGCAGGGTCGAATTGAGCATGTGCTTGGGCGTATCGGTCAGCGGCTTGCCGGCGCTCGCGCCGCTCTTCTGTTCGCTCTCGGTGAAGGTGTAGTTGACCAGCCATTCCCAACGCGTGGCGAACGGCACGGCGAACGCGAGTTCGGCGCCGCGCGTGACCGCCTCGTCGATGTTGACGCTCTGCCCGAACGTGTCGATCAGCGGCCAGTGGCCGACGTCGACGCAACCCGGGCGATCCGGAGACGCGGCGAACGTGCAGTTGAAGACCGGCACGCCGCTCGCGATCTTGTCCTTGAAGTCGTTGTGGAACAGGCCGACCGAGGCGCTGCTGCCGTTTGCGCCGGCGTAATGCAGTCCGATCTCGCTGGTCGTGCTCGTCTCGGGCTTGAGGCCCGGAGTGCCGATCAGCGGGATGCGTCCCTGGCCGCCGAAGCCGTTGATGCCATCGACGAGTTGTTCGACGCGCGGCGTCTTGTAACCCTGGCTGATGCCGCCCTTGAGCACCCAGCTCGCGTTCGCATTCCACACCAGGTAGGCACGCGGGCTGACGTGGCCGCCGAACGTGCTGTGCTCGTCGTTGCGCACGCCGAGCGTGAGATTGAGGTCATCGCGCAACGACCATTCGTCTTCGGCGAACACGGCCCACTGGTCGAATGCAAACGATTGCGGGGCGACGCCATCGTGCATGCTCGCGTCCCAGTACTGGCCGCCGACGCTGAGCATGTGCGCGCCGAAGCCCGTGACGAACTTCGTGTCGAGCACGGTATTCGTCGTCTCGAGCGTGCGCGGATTGCCGGCGCCCGGCACGCCGGGAGGAATCAGGCGGCCGATCGTCTCGGTCGTCGAGTCCATCAGTGAGGTCTCGAGCGTGCCGATGCCCCAGCGCGCGGTCCACGCGAGCGTGTTCTGGTCGCGGTGGTAGCGCTGTGTTTCGGCATAGCCGCCGCTGCCGAGCGTGCCGACCTGGCCCGCACTGTTGTCGTAACGCTGACGGCCGCGCGTCGATTCGAGCCACAGGTCATGGTTCTCGCTGACGAGCAGCGAAAGGCGCAGGCCGAGATTGAAGTTTTCGTATGCGACCGGATTCGCGCCCATCCACGGAGTCACGCTGTCGCCGTCCTCCTCGACATAAGCGATGTCGGCGGCGCCGCGCTTGAACCAGCCGCCCCACAGGGCGAGGCCAAGCGGTGCCTTGCCGACTCGCCCGGCGGCATACAGGTTGCCGCCGTTCGTGTCGCCGAAGTCGCTGTCCTGCTGCAGCGTCGCGTTGAGGCCGAGCGAACCGCGCCACTCCTTGCCGATCTTGCGCGTGATGATGTTGACGACGCCGCCCATCGCGTCCGAGCCGTACAGCGTCGACATCGGGCCGCGGATCACCTCGATGCGCTCGATTGCCGACAGCGGCGGGATGAAGTTGTTCGCGGTGCCACCGAAATTGTTCGGCGTCACATTGCCGGCCGCGTTCTGGCGGCGACCGTCGACGAGGACGAGCGTGTAGTCGGACGGCATGCCGCGGATCGCGATGCTCGGTGCACCGGTCTTGTCGACCGCGGCGCCGACGTCGATGCCTTCGACATCGGCCAGCGCCTCGGCGAGGCTGTGGTACGGCTTCGTCTGGAGGTCGTCGCGCGAAATGATGCTGATGCTCGCAGGTGCCTCGCGGATTGCCTGGGCGAAGCCGGCGGCCGTGACGACGATCTCCTCGAGCGTGTCGGGACCGGGCGTCGCGACCGGCTCCGCAAGCACCGGACTGGTCGAAAGTGCGAATGCACAGGCCACGGCAAGGCGACGGCGCGACGCGAACCGCGTCGCCGGGCAACGGCAATTCAAGGGCATGGCAGGTCTTCTTCTGAGTGATCCGGTCGCGTCGGCTTTCCGCTGCTCCGGTAATGCGAATCATACGCATTTGCATGAATTGTCGGCAAGTGCGGCGTGAGTTGCCGAAGGGAATTGCGCAATTCGCGTCGTAGGAGCGACCCCGGTCGCGACCCACGTCTTGAATCGGCGAGGAGAGCGGGACGGCGCGCGCGACGGTGCTCGGAGCCCGCGCCGGCGTTCGGCAGGTGTGCGCCTGTCCGCGAAGGCCATCTTGCAGCAGTTGACCGCGCCGCGATCGAACAAACTTGAGGCGAGCTCGGGTCGCGACCGGGGTCGCTCCTACAGGGTGCCGTGACGTTGTGCGGGAGATAAGACGCCGCGGTGATCAGCCGTCGAAGCCGTCGATGAAGATCGCGTCGCTGAGGCCTTCCGAGGCGCCGATGTCGCAGCCGTTGAAATTGCCACCGGCCGGGCGGGTCTGTCCGCGCTGGTCGGCGACGAGGCGCGTGCCGCGGTCGTCGGCGCAGGCCAGCGCGTCGGAACTGTTCGGACCCGGAACGTGGTTGATCGCCGGGTTGCCGGCAAGCAGTCCGCGCGTTCGGGTCGGTCCGCCGAAGTTCGCGAGCGGCGACAGCGGTGCAGCGACGTTGACGAGCTCGCTCGTCGCCACGCCACCCGGCGTGCAGCCGCTGGTCGTGCCGATCAGGTTGAATCCCTGGCGCTGCACGCTGCCGGCGCAGTCCGGCGCAATGCCCGATCCGTCGATGTTGCCGGCGACGAGGCTCGCCTTGAGGAAGATGCTGCCGGTCGAGCGATGCAGTCCGCCGCCGCTGCCGACGTTGTCGCCGTTGCTGTCGGCGCGGTTGCCGGCGATCGTCGAGAACGAACTGCGGATGCTGCCGAGGTTGTAGATGCCGCCACCGCTGCCTTCGGCGATGTTGTCGCTGATCGTGCTGTTGAGCATGACGAGTTCGCCACCGGCCGCGACGTAGAGGCCGCCGCCATTGCCGTTCAGCCCGTAGTCGGCACGGTTGCGCGCGATCGTCGAACGCTCGAGGCGCAGGCTCGCGTTGTTGAGGACGTAGGCGCCGCCGGCATTGAAACCGATCGAGTTCTCGATTACCGACTCGAACAGCATCGCATTCGCGACCTGGCTGCTGTTGCCGACCTGGATGCCGCCGGTGCCAATGCCGGCACCCGGCTGGCCGCCGGTCAAGGTCACGCCAATCAGGGCAAGACTGCCTTCCGCGAGCGTCAGCACATTGTTCGCCTGCCCGTTCGGCTCGATCTGCATCTCGATGAACGTGCGATTCGCACCGTCGCCCTGGATCATGACCGCGTCGTCGATCGAGACGTTGAGGTCGCCGCCCGAAATGCCGGACTGCGTGCTGCGCAGGAAGTAGCGCCCGGCCGGCAGGCGGATCACCGTGAATGTCGTGCGGTCGCCGGCTTTCGTCAGCGCCGAGCGGATCGTGCAGCCGCCCCCGTTCGGGGCGACGCTGTCGCAGATTTCGGCGTTCGCCGTCAACGGACCGCCATCCTCGGACGTGTTGACGGTGAACGTGTTGCGATGGTCATAGGCACCGATGTCGCAGGTCGCGCCGCGCGATGCGCCACGCTGGTCCACGCTCGGGCAGCTCGAGCCACCGCTGCCCGGCGACGCCGGGTTGCCTGCATCGCGCGCCGGGCTGTCGAGGCGCAAGGCGAGCGTCGGCGTCGGACCGCCGTAATCGAATAGCGGCAGCAGGCGCGGATCCGTGTTCAACAGGTCGAGTTCGGTCTGGCCGGCGAGCGTGCAGCCGGCCACGTTGCCCAGCACGTTGTAGCCCTGCGAGGTGAACGTACCACTGCCGCAATCGGTCGAGCCGAATTCGCCGCGCGTGTAGTTGTGCGCAAGAATGCTGTTGCGCAGGATCACGCTCGCGCCGGGCGTGCTGCTGATGCCGGCGACGAGCGGCGAGGTGCGTTCGAGCTGCGCATTGAACGCGATCGTGCTGTTGGCGACGACGAGGTCGACGTCGGCATCGCGGATGTTGATCGCGCCGCTCGCGGTCGAGCGGTTGCCGCTGATCGTGCTGTTGAGGAGGGTCACGTTCGACCCCTGCTCGAGCACCATCGCACCGCCGCCGAGCACGTTGTCGACGTCGTTGTCGGAGATCGTGCTCGAATCGATGAGGACGGTGGAGGTGCCCGAAAACGCGTAGACGTAAAGCGCACCGCCGCCGTTGGCCATGTTGCCGGTAATGTGCACGCGGCGCACGGTGGCCGTGGCCTGGCTGCCGACATCGAGCGCGCCGCCGGTGTTCGCATTGCCGCCCGTGATCGTCATGTCCTCGAGCGTCAGCGACGCCTGGTCACCGCTGACCGAGAACACGCCCTTGGACTGGTTGTTGCCGTCGACGATCGTGCGCTCGGCACCGACGCCGCGCACGCGCACGAGGCCGGTGTCGCCGTAGATCCGCAATTGCGCGCCGCCGACCGGCGAAGGCGGCAGCGACAGGTTGAAGGTTCCGGCCGGCAGTTCGATCGTGTCGCTGGCGGTGCCGGCGATGCAGCCGCCATAGGCGACGTTGTCGCGCGCCGCGACGATCGCCTCGCGCAAGGCACAGGCCGAACCGGTGCCGTCCTGGTCGGCGGTCGTCGTGACCGTGATCGTCGCGGCCTGCAGCGACGTGGCGCCGCCGAGTACGGCAAGCAGGCAAACCAGTTGAGGCTTCATGGTGTCGAACTCCGTCAGGGGCGCCGGTGCACGCGAGGGACCACGTCAAGAAGCGACGCACGGGGCCAGACCGAACACCGGATCGACGGCTCATCGGCGCGCGCCTGCGACGAACGGCGCGCCAACGGCCGATGAATGCCGGTGGCTGCGCTCAGGCCGCGTTGGGGCACCGCTTGTTCCAATGCCCGGGACGACGTTCGCGTCGTGCCCTTCCCCACCGACGAGGAACCCGCCATGTCCAGCCATTGGAACCATCCGCTCCCGGCGCTGCAGCCGCATCTGGCCGAGGCCGCCGAGGGCGCGCGGAACGCCGCGCATAGCGCGCGCGAAGCCGTGCACGGCGCGCGCGAAATGGCCAGCCGCCATCTTGATTCGGGCATGCAGCTGGCCCGCGAGTTGTCCGCACAGGCGCAGGCGACGACGCGGCAAGCGACCCGCTCGGCGCGCGAACTCGTGCAGAACCGGCCGTTCGAGGCTGTCGTCCTGGTCGCCGGCGCCGCGTTCGCGATCGGCTGGCTCGTCAACCAGCTGCGCGTACGCCGCAGCGCCGCGCCGGCCCGCGCGCGCACGCGCAGCACCGCGCGCAAGCGTTGACGGGACGCACGAAACCCCAGGAAAAAGCCCGGCACTTGCCGGGCTTTTTTTCTTCACGCGATCGCTGGGGTCAGATGATGCCGAACAGCGCCAGCGCAATGATGCCGAGGACCGGCACGCCCAGCAGCCAGAGGATGATGCCTTTTTTCATGGTCCTGCTCCGCGGTTTGGGGAAGCAGACTGTGCAGGATTGCGACTGAACCCGGCGCGACGACGCCGGCATCGTTCAGTGCGCGATCAGATTTTCGCGGCAACGTGATGCGCGAGCGTCGCGGCCGCGTCGCCGGCAGCGATCTCGCCGTCCCAGTCTTCCATCAGGGCGATCAGCACGAGCTTCTCGAACTCCGCGGCGAACCGCCCGACGACCGCCTCGGGATCGCGCACGCGCTTGGCATCGCCGATGAAGCCGAAATGGACGGTGCCGTTGTAGCTCAGGATCGAAAGGCCGATTCCGATCGAGCCTGACTGTGGCACCCAGAACATCAGCTCGCGCACTTCGACGCCGGCCAGATACAGCGGCTGTTGCGGCCCCGGCACGTTCGTCGCGACTGCCGACGCCTTGCGGCTGAACAGTTCGAGCGCGGGCCCCTGCAACGACTGCGGGCCCATGCCGACGGCAGCGAGCAGGCCGAGCGTGACGACGGCCTGGCGCGATCGCTTGAGCGCGCGCATGTTCGCGGCGACGCGTTCGAGGCGACGCAGCGGATTCGGCTCGCCGATCGGCAGCTCGAGGAAGACGAGACCGAAGTGGTTGCCGAGCTTCTTCGCATGTTCGAGCGGGCGCAGGTTGACCGGCACGGTCGCGCGGATCGTCACGCCGTCGATCTGCTGGCCTTCATCGCGCAGGTAACCGCGCAACGCGCCGCTCGCGCACGCGAGCAGGACGTCGTTGACCGTGCAGCCGAGCGCGCGCCCGAGCGTCTTGACGTCCTCGAGTGGCAGCGGATCGGCCCAGGCAACGCGCTTGACGACTCCGAGCGGGCCCTTGAGCCGGGTCGGCGGATCGTCGGCGAGGCTCAGCGCAATCGCGAGTTCACGCGTGATCTCGCCGCCTTCGCGGGCGACCTCGGCGGCGACGGTCGGATCGGCAAGCATCTTCGCTGCCGCGTCCCAGACCTTCGAGCCGATCCTGTAGGCCTTGCCGAACCCGGCCTGGGCCGGTTCGAGCATGCGCTGCCAGACGTTGCCGCCATCGCGCTTGAGCCACGTGCGGGCCAGTTCGGCGTGCTGGTCGGGATCGGGCGCGGTATCGGTCAGCGACAGCATGACCTGGACGAGGGCGAGGCCGTCGGCATAGCAATGATGGATGCGCACGACGAGCACGCCGCCACCGCGATAGTTCTCGACGATGTGGAACTGCCAGAGCGGCTTGGAATGATCGAGCGGGGTCGAGGCGAGTTCGCCGACGAACGCTTCCAGTTCCGGTTTGCCGGCGGCACCGGGCAAGGCGCAGCGCCGCACGTGCCAGTCGAGGTCGAAGTCGGCATCGGTTTCCCAGTACGCCGTCGTGCCGTTGTTGATCGCCTTCTGGCGGAAGCGCGGATAGGCGAGGAAGCGCTCGCCGAGCAGGGCCTTGATCGCGGCCGGGTCGAGTTTGCCGGCGAACATCATGACGCCGGTGATCATCATGAGGTTGGTCGGGCGCTCCATGCGCAGCCAGGCCGTATCGACCTTCGACATCGCCTCGCGCTTGCTGGCTGCCTCGGACATCGTCCCTCCCGCGTGCGCCGCGGTGCCACGGCATCGGCACGATGCGGCCAGGGCGGAGCCGAAGCTAGCATCGTGGCCCGGCGCCGAAAACGCAACGACGGGTCGTGTGCACGGGAACGTCCTGTTGCAATGCATCGCGCCGCAGGGCGCCGGCGCTGGACATGAAAAAAGGGAGGGGCCTTGCGGCCCCTCCCATGCTTTCACTTCGATGCGCGCTGGCGAGATCGTTTACGGACGATACGTCCAGGATTCGGTCCAGTTGTCGTGCGGACCGGCGAACGCACCGGCGTACGGGGCCGGAGCAAAGAACGAATCGTCGATCAGACGCCCGCCGCTGATGACCGGCGAGGCGGCGCTCGGCAGGAAGCCGTTCAACTGCACGTCGGCGACCGAGTTGCCCTGCTGGCCGAGGAAGAACGATTCGGGGGTCCACGGCGCAGCGGCATCCTGACGGAATGCGGTCGCGCAATTGAGGAACGTGTGATCGATCGTCAGCGTGCCGGTCAATGCGGCCGGGGTGCCGGCAGCCGTGAACGTCGGAACACCGAACATCGCGAGACAGGCCTTGCCGCTGCGATCGAAGCCGCGAACGATGCCGTTGATGAGACGGCCACCGGTGCCTTCCTTGAGGTGGATGCCGTCGCCGGCGGTAGCGCTGCCGAGGAACGTGAAATTCGCGAAGGTCGGCGTCGAGCGCGGCAGGGCATCGAAGTTCTGCGCCTGGTTCGACGATTCGAAACCATTGTCTTCGCCGAGACCCGAGCTTGCACGCGACAACGCGAACTGCACCTTGCCGCTCCAGCCCTCGTCCCAGTCGAACGAATCGTCGCCGCCTTCGGTCACCACAAGGTAGCGCGCGTTGGCAGTACCGCCGAACCACTCGAAGCCGTCGTCGCCGCCGCGGTAGGCCTGCAGGTACTCGAGCACGGTGCCGTCACCGACGCCCTGGAACGTGAACGAATTGACTTCGCGACCTTCGGCGAACACGTAGCCGCCGTAACGGACCTGCACGTAACGCAGCACGCCCGAGCTGTCATGCGGCTTGTCGCCGCCGTAGCGCAGGCTCGGATCGAACTCGCTGCGGCAATCGAACGGCGCGGTCGGACACTTGTTGTCCGGCGCATTGCCCGAGAGCACGATGCCGCCCCAGTCCTTCGGTGCAGGCGAACGGTCGCTCGCGATGCCGTCGTCGGCACTCGTGAAGATGATCGGCGCATACGCCTTGCCGTCGGCGATGATGCGCGAACCCGGCTGGACGTAGAGATAGTCCGACGTCGCACCGTTGCCCTTGATCACGGTGCCCGGTTCGATCGTCAGCACGGAGCGATTCGCGTTGTCGCCGCCGACGCGGACGAGGCCGTCGAGGATCCAGGTGGTGTTGTTGGTCAGCGTGAGGTTGTTCGTGATCGCGCCGCGCAGGACGCAGCTGCGCGGCTCGGGCCCCGCCGTCGTGCCGCTCGGGCAGGCGTTGAACTTCGTCTTGTAGACGCAACGCGGACCCTTCTGCTCCACGCCCGAGGCGAGGCGCTGGGTCGGCACGAGGCGCTGGTTCATTTCCGGAAGGCCGGTTACCGCATCCGGCTTGACGCGCAGGTTGATCTCGCCGCAACTCTCGATGCTGAGATCGACCGCACCGAGCACTCGCGGCGTGAGCGGCTGCGAACCCGTGAACGTGCCGCCTTCGAACGTGCCGAGCACCTTGTTCGTCCAGGCGAACTCGAATTCCTTGATGTCGAAGTTGCTGGTCCACCAGATCTGGCGGCCCTCGCTGTCGAACGTCGCCGAGTACAGGAAGACGACCTTGCTGCCGTCCGGGCGGGTCAGGACGTCGATGTCCCAGCCTCGATTGGAACGGTCGGCGTCAGTCCAGTTGCCGGAGAACGCATCGCTGAGGACGACCGCGGAGTACGCCGGCGCCGCGACGACGCCGCCGGCGACGCAGGCGGCCATCGCGACGCGCTTGAGGGAATTCATCATGCTGACTTTCCTTTCGTTTGGCGGATGTCGGCCGCGGTTGATTCTCCGACGGCCCTTCCGGACATGATGCGAAGCCGGTGTGACATCGCGTTTTCACCGACAAGACACTTGCGTTAAGGAGTCAAGGCTGCGGGCGCCACTCGACCGTGACCATCGCTTCGCGTCCGCGCTTGTAGCTGCGCGTGGCGAGTCCGCCCTGGGTGTATGAAACCTGGGGATCAAGCAGGTTGCGCAGGCGCAGGCTCAGTCGCCAGCTCGTCGCGAAGCGGTAGCGCCAGATGAAATCGAGACTTCCGTGCGGCTCCTCGTAGATGTCGGGCTGGCCCTGCACGCCGACTTCCGAAATGCGGCGGCCGAAGCGGTTGAACAGCAGGTTCGCTTCGTGGCTGTCGCCGAGGTAGCCGAGCTGGACGTTTGCAACGTACGGCGACTGTCCCTGCATGGGTCGCGACAGATTGGTCTGGTAGCTCGCACTGACCGGATCGAGTTCGATCGAGGAGCGGATTCGCGCGTAGTTGAAGCCGGCGTTGAAACGGTCGAGGTCCAGTCCGTCGAACCAGCGCTCGCCGATGAAGCCGAGGCTCTTCTGGCCATCGAACTCGATACCGTAGTTGTGCGCGCTGGCGGCATTCGCGAGTTCGAGCAACGGCGAGGAGCCGGGCACGCGCAGCTTCTCGATCGGATTCTCGAATTTCTTGTCGAACAGGGCGACCGACACGCTGTCGGTGCCGCCGAAGTAGTACTCCCAGCGCAGGTCGAGATTGCGGATGCGGGTCGGCTTGAGGTCCGGGTTGCCGATCGTGTCGATGTCGAGTTCCGGGTCGGTGAACGGCGCACTCGACAACTCGCGGAAATCGGGGCGTGACACGGTGCGCCCGAAGCCGAGCCGCACCTGCGCGTTGTCGCTGTACGCATACGTGACGCCGGCGGCGGGCAACCAGCTGCGGCTGTCGTCGCGCGCGATGACCGGGGTCAGCGACGCGTTGCCGATGTCGAACGTCGTCACCGACTGCTCGTTGTTCTCGCGGCGCGCGCCTGCCGTGAAGCGCCAGGCACCGAGCGTGAGGTCGGCGTTGAGGAAGCCGGCCATCAGCGTCTGCTCGGCGAAGTAGTTCTCGGTCGGGCGCGTCACCTCGCGCAGCACGAAGCCGTCCGGCCGGATGTTCTCGTCGCGAAGGATCAGGTCGATCGGCTGCTCGAAGAATCCGGGCTGCGTTGCAAGCGGCGACCCGGCAGCAAGCTGGTAGGCGAACGTGCGGATCGACGAGTCGCGCTCGCGCGACATGCGCGCGAGGCCTGCACTCATCGTCAGCGTCGAGCTGTCGCCGAGCGTGAATGGCAGTTTCACGCCGAGCGAAAAATCGTCCTGATCGTCATCGAGCGCGGAGAACGTCGAGGCGTGCGCGTCGGAACGGCGCGAGAATTCGAGCACGTCGCCGGCGAAGTCGTAGCGGTAGCTGCGCCGGTCGGGTTCGTCACGCGCGGCATTCGCGCGGGTGTATTGCCAGTCGAGTTCGAGGTCGTGCAGCGCCGGAAACACGTGCCAGCCGGTCAACTGGCCGGCGGTCAGTTCGTTCTCGGTCCAGCGCAATTCGTGGAAACGCGACTCGACGCTGTCGACGAGGCCTTCGCTGATGCGCGCACGGTCCTCGGTCTGGCGCAACTGCATGAGGGTCATGCCGATGCGGTGATTCATGCCGAGTGCGAGGCCGAATCCGAGAAAGCCGCTTGCGTCGACCGAACGCTGCGTACTTTGCAGGTCGAGCAGACCGATCCGGGTCAGCCCGGCCGAACTGGCGGCGTAGGCGTTGCGACGTTCTTCGCGCGTTTCCCAGTCCTGGCTGTAGCGCATCGAAGCAATGATCCCGAAGCGCACGTCGTCGTTGAGCGCGTAGCTGTTGCCGAGGCTCAGTGAAAATCCGGTGTCCGGACCGACGCGCTTGTTGCGTATGCCGAATCCGCCATCGGCGAGGTCACGTCCGTATTCCTGCAGCTGCTCGGGCGTGGCGCCGTCGGGATTGCCCGACGAGCGTGGACGCAGGTAACGCCCGCCGGCGATCACCGAGGCCAGCGAACCGGGCATCGCGCGCGCGCCGTCGTCGCTGCCGGTCCAGTCCTCGCCGCCACCGCTGTAACGCAGCCCGTCCTCGAACGTCGTTCCGTCGGCATAGCCGAGCGTGCCCTGGATGCGCAGGAACGGCGCCCGCGGCACTTCGCGCGTGCGCAGCAGGACGGTGCCGCCACCGAATTCTCCCGGCACGTCGGGCGAATACGATTTCTGCACGATGATGCCGTCGAGCAGTTCGGTCGGAAACAGGTCGAGCGGGACGACGCGCCGCGTGAAGTCGGGGCTCGGGATCTGCGCGCCGTTGAGCAGCACGCTCGAATAGCGCTCGCCGAGCCCGCGTACGTAAACGTAACGGTTGTTGATGAGACTGAGTCCCGGCACGCGTTTCAATGTCGTGGCCGCGTCGGAGTCGCCGGTGCGCGCGATCTGTTCCGAGCTCAATGCTTCATTGACCGTCGGCGCGATGCGCTTCTCGTCGAGATAGAGCGCCTCGTTGCTGCCGGGCAAGGCCGAACCGGTGACCTGCACGCCTTCGAGCAGCGCGTCGACGGCCGGGTCGGCGGGCTCGGTCGACGCCATCGCGTCGGCGCTCGATGGCTCGTCCCCGACAGGTGTTGCGGGCGGAATCTGGGCAAGGGCAACGCTTGGCACGGCCGAAAGCATGAAGGCGGCCAGCCTGCTGCGGCCGGGCAAGGAAATTCTGTACATGAAGTGCGTCCGTCAGGCGGGAACGGCCCACGATTGGGTGCCGGGTCAAGCCGGCAACCTAACGACGCTTGATTGCGATTGAATGACAGGACCCGGTTGCGGCTGCCGGGATGCGCAATGGAAAACCCCCGAAAAAGCGCGGGCGCAGAAGGTTTTTCCGGGCGGGCCAGCACCCGCCTGCCACATTACGGCAACGCGATGGAAACGCGATTGCGTCGAGCCTAGGCCTGGCTCGCCCGCCAGGCCAGCAGCGCGTCGGCGCGGGAGGCGGCGAGATCGACGACCGGCGCCGGGTAGCCGGTTTTCGCGAGCACGGCCGGATCGCGCCACGGCGCATGGACGAGCGCGTCGGGCACGTCAGCGAGTTCTTCCACCCAGCGCCTGACATAGCGGCCGTCGGGATCGTGGCGTTCACCCTGCGTAACCGGATTGAAGACCCGGAAATACGGTGCGGCATCGACGCCGACGCCCGCGGTCCACTGCCAGCCCTGCGCGTTGTTGGCGAGGTCGGCATCGACGAGCGTGTCCCAGAACCAGCGCGCGCCGTGCGACCAGTGCTGACGCAGGTTCTTGGTCAGGAACGAGGCGACCAGCATGCGCACGCGGTTGTGCATGTATCCGGTGCGCCACAGCTCGCGCATGCCGGCATCGACGATCGGGATTCCGGTCCGGCCGTGCTGCCATCGACGCAAGGCCCCGCGGTCGTCGCGCGCCCACGGAAACGCATCGAAGCGTGGATTGAGGTTCTCGTGCGGCATCTGCGGGAAGTGGAACAGCAGGTGCCGGGCGAATTCGCGCCAGCCAAGTTCGCGGACGAAACTTTCGGCGGCATCGGTCATCGCGGCCGGACCGGCATCGCGCACGCGCTCGAAGATTTCCCAGGCGATCCGCATCGGCGAGATCTCGCCGAAATGCAGGTGCGCCGACAGGCGCGAGGTGCCGTGCCGATCAGGGCGGTCGCGATCGACCGGATAGGCGGCGAGGCCATCATCGAGGAAGCGCGCAAGCGCCTGCTCCGCACCGGCCGCGCCAGGCGTCCAGGACGTGCTGAAACCGCCGTCCCAGCGAACGCGCGGCAGCAGGCCGAGTTCGTCGATCGAACAGGCCGGCGCGACCGCTGCAGATGCAATGCGTGCGGGCGCCGGCAACGGCGGCGCGAGTTCGAGGCGCGAACGCGCCGTTCGCCAGTACGGCGTGAACACGCGATACGGCTGGCCCTGGGCGGTGGCGATCTGCCATGGCTCGAACAGCACGCCGGCCCGGTGCGTGCGGACCTCGATGCCGTCGTCGCGCAAGGCCCGCTCGACCTGCGCATCGCGGGCGACAATCGCCGGTTCGTACAGGCGGTTCCAGTACACCGCGCGCGCGCCGCTGGCGGCGATGATCTCGCGCAACGCATCGAGCGAAGCCTTGCGCACGATGTGCAGGCGCGCGCCGCGATCGGCGAGTCCGGCTTCGAGGGCGACCAGCGAATGATGCAGCCACCAGCGACTCGCCGCGCCGGGCGCCCAGGGTGCCTCCTCGTCGGGCGCATGCACATGCACGGCGACGATCCGTTCGTGCGCGCGCAGCGCGGCATCGAGCGCGGGATTGTCGGCAAGACGCAGGTCGCGACGGAACCAGACGATCGCAGTGGACATCGGCAGGCGGGCTGACAGGCAAGGCAGCGTCCACCATAGCGCGTGCAACGCATGCGTGCGCAGGTCCCGGCGGCACGCCGCGCACCGGCACCGATCGTCGCGCACGCACGCCGAAAATGCCCGCGCGGGCGCCGTTCGTGCCCGCGGATTGCCATCGACGCGCCGCTATACTGCGGCCGTCCAATGCAGTCGTGAAGCGCGCCTGCCCTGCCCGCCCGAATCCGCAAGGAAACCGCGATGACGTCTCGTCCCTGCCCTCCCCGCGCGCGTCCGGCCGCGTTTGCGTTGCTCGCGCTGGCCACGATCCTGTTCGCCGGCTGCAGCAAGCCGCCCTCGGGAGTCCCGCCGGTGCAGGGCAATGCCCCGATCGCGGCCGAACCGGCGAAGACGGCGACCCCGGACGTGTTCGGCATCGTCTCGGCGCGCGCCGAGCCGTACCAGGGACAACTCGCCCTCGCCCTCGAGTTCTCGCACGCCTTGATCGGCAGCCAGGCGTTCGATCCGTTGATCGTCGTCAGTGGTCCGAACGGTGCCGCGGTCAGCGGCAGCTGGGCGCTCGACGAGGACGGCAAGACCCTGCGCTTTCCGTTCGTCACGGCCGATGCGAGTTACAGCGTGCGCGTCGATGGCGCGCTCGCCGCCGCGGACGGCAAGACCCTCGGCAGCGAAACGGCGAAGGACATCTACACCGGCCCGCTGCAACCGGCGGCCGGATTCGCCGCGCAGGGCAGCGTCCTGCCGGCACGCGAAACGCGCGGCCTGCCGGTCGTCTCGGTCAACGTCAAGGAAGTCGACGTGGAGTTCCTGCGCGTGCGCGACGGCGAGGTCGCGAACTTCTTCGCCGCCTACCAGAAGAACGGCAAGCGCAGTTCCTGGGACCTCGATCCGCAATACGGCTGGTACGGGCGCAAGGGCAAGCCGGTCGCGCGCATCGCCGATTCGGTCTATGCGAACCGCTTCGTCCTCGGCGGAAAGGAGAACGAGCGCGCGTTGAGCTACCTGCCGATCCAGAACATCAACGAACTCGCCCAGCCGGGCCTGTACTTCGCGGTGCTCAAGCGCGCCGGCAGCTTCACCGACGAGGTCGAGACGAGCTTCTTCTTCGTCAGCGACATCGGCCTGCACTCGCGCGCCTACAAGGATGCGTTGTTCGTGCACACCGCTTCGCTGAAGACCGGCGAAGCGCTCGCCGGCGTCGACATCGCCGTCGTCGATGCCGCCGGCAACACGGTCGCCAGCGCGAAGGTCGACGAGAGCGGCAATGCGATGCTCGCCTACACGCTCGACGCCAGCCACGTGCTGACCGCGCGCGCCGGGCGCGATGTTTCCCTGCTGCCGTTCAACCAGCCTGCGCTCGACCTGTCCGAATTCGCGGTGGCCGGCCGCCGCAACGCATGGTTCGACGTGTTCGCGTGGTCCGGACGCGACCTCTATCGCCCCGGTGAAACGGTGCGCCTGTCGGCCCTCCTGCGCGACAACGACGGCAAGTCGATCAAGCCGCAACCACTGTTCGCGACGCTCAAGCAGCCCGACGGGCGCATGTATGCGGAGGCCCGCCTCGAACCGGGCGAGCTCGGCTATTTCGAATGGACGCGCGAGATCCCCGTCGATGCGCCGACCGGGCGCTGGCAGGTCGAATTCCGGGTCGATCCGAACAGCAAGGAAGTGACCCAGAGCCTGAGCCTTCGCATCGAGGAGTTCCTGCCCGAGCGGCTCAAGCTCGATCTCGCCACGAAGCAGGACCAGGTCAAGCCCGGCGAAGCGCTGGCCCTCGACGTCCAGGCCGACTATCTGTACGGCGCTCCGGCGGCCGGCAACCGCTTCACGGCCCGCCTCACGCTCGCCGCCGACGTGCATCCGGTCGAGTCGCGCAAGGACTGGTTCTTCGGCGATCCGACCATCGAGCTGGCCAGGGAAGCGCGCGATGTCATCGATGTCGTCCTCGACGGGAACGGCCGGCATTCGGCCCGGATCGACCTGTTCGAAGGCAAGCCGACTGCGCCGGTCGCGGCGACCGTGTCGGGCAGCGTCCACGAAACCGGTGGTCGCACGGTCACGCGCACGCTCAAGCGCACGCTGTGGCCGGCTGAAGCGCTGGTCGGCGTGCGCCCGCTGTTCGATCCGAAGGACGGCGCCGACGCGAATTCGCGCGCCGGCTTCGAGCTGATCCGCAGCAACGCCGCCGGCGAACTGCTGGCCGGCACGAACCTCAAGCTGACCCTCGTGCGCGAGCGTCGCGACTACCACTGGGTCTGGGACCGCGAGAGCGGCTGGCACTTCAATTACAACGAACGCTACGAGAACACCGAATCGCGCGACCTCGTCGTCGAGGCCGGCAAGGCGACGCGCTTCGACGTCGCCGTCGAATGGGGTGGCTATCGCATCGAGGTGCTCGATCCGCAGACCGGCTTGACCCTGCGCTTCCCGTTCACCGCCGGCTGGAGCTGGAACGACGACAACCGCGGCAGCGAAGCGCGCCCGGACAAGGTCAAGCTCGCGCTCGACAAGCAGGCCTACCGCGCCGGTGACACGCTCAAGGTCACGCTGACGCCGCCACACGCGGGACCCGGCGTGCTGATCGTCGAATCGGACAAGATGCTCTACACGCGCAACATCGAGGCGCGCGCCGGCAGCGTGTTCGAGATTCCGGTCACCGAAGACTGGGAACGCCACGACGTCTACCTGACCGCGCTCGTGTTCCGCGGCGGCTCGGCGACCGAGCGCATCACGCCGGCGCGCGCCGTCGGCACGGCCTTCGTGCCGATCGATCGCGGCGAGCGCAAGCTCGACGTGCAGATCGAGGCGGCGAACCTGATGAAGCCCGAGAGCACGCTGGCGGTGAGGCTCAAGGTGCCCGGCCTGGCCGGACAGAACGCGATGGCGACCGTGTCCGCGGTCGATGTCGGCATCCTCAACATCACGCGCTTCGCGCGGCCCGATCCGAATGCGTGGTTCTTCGCCCAGCGCCGGCTCGGCATCGATGCGCACGACCTGTATGGCCGCGTCATCGAGAGTTTCGACGGCGGCACCGCAAAGCTCCGCTACGGCGGCGACATGGCGCTCGACGCGCTGCCGCAGGCGCGAAGGCCGACGGCGCGCGTGCAGACGGTCGACCTGTTCAGCGGTCCGGTCGTGCTCGATGCGCAGGGCAATGCGGTCGTCAGCCTCGACGTGCCCGACTTCAACGGCACGCTGCGCGTGACCGCGGTCGTGTTCGCGGATCAGCGTTACGGCAGCAGCGATGCGGAAACGGTCGTGCGCGCACCGCTGGTCGCCGAAATCAGCACGCCGCGCGTCATGGCGCCGGGCGATGTCGCCGCGGTCGCCCTCGACCTGCAGAACTTCTCGGGCAGCGCGCGCGCGTTCAAGGTACGTGTCGACAGCGGCGGGCCGCTCGCGGTGCGCGACGGCGAGCGTTCGCTCGAGCTCGACGACAATGCCAAGGCGACCCTGCGCTTCCCGCTGTCCGCGCTCGAAGGCTACGGCGTCGGCAAGATCCGTGTCGCCGCGGAATCGAGCGACGATGCCGGCGAACCGATCCGCGTCGCGCGCGAGTTCGAACTCGTCGTGCGCGCGGGCTGGCCGGCCGCGCTGCGCTCGACGCCGCAGTCGCTCGACACGCTCGCGCCGATCACGCTCGGCGCCGGCGCACTCGACGGCCTGATCGCCGATTCGGTCAATGCGCGCATGACGCTCAGCAGCCTGCCGCCGTTGCCGTTCGCGGCAGCTCTCGCCAATCTGCTCAAGTATCCGTACGGCTGCCTCGAACAGACCACGAGCAAGGCCTACGGCGCCTTGCTGCTCGACGAGCAGACCGCCGCGCGCCTGCATGTCGATGGCCTCGACGCACAGTCGCGCAAGGCGCGCATCGACGGCGCGATCGGCCGCATTGCCTCGATGCAGGCCGGCTCGGGGCACTTCTCGATGTGGGGCGGCGACAGCGGCGTCGTCACGTTCCTGACCCCGTACGTCACCGAGTTCCTGCTCGACGCGCGCGACGAGGGCTTCGCGGTGCCCGAGGGCATGCTGCAGAAATCGCTCGAGCGCCTGTCCGACGACCTGCTCGCCGGCGGCCACCCGTACTACAGCCATGACGATTCGGACCACATGCGCTTCGCCGACCAGGCCTGGTCGGCCTATGTGCTCGCACGCGTCAACCGGGCGCCGCTCGGCACGCTGCGCGCGTTGTTCGACAACGAACGTGCCAACACGAAGACGGCCCTGCCGCTCGTCCACCTCGGCATCGCCCTGAAACTGATGGGCGACGAGCCGCGCGCCGTGAAGGCGATCGAGGAGGCGTTCGCGAAGAAGGTCGATCGCTCGCGTTGGCTCGGCGACTATGGTTCGGACCTGCGCGACACGGCACTGATGGTTTCGCTCGTGCAGCGGCATGACCTGGCCCGGCCCGAGCATGGCGCGCGCGTGTTCGAACTCGCGCGCGCGCTCAAGGTCGAGCAGCGTGAAGGCGATCAGGCACGCGAGCGCTGGGGCCATTCGGGCCGCATCTTTCTCAGCACGCAGGAGCAGATCGCGATCGGCCGCCTCGGCAAGCACCTGATCAGCGACGGCGATGCGCTGGTGTCGGGCACGCTCGCGATCGGCCCGGCGACGAGCACGATCACTCCCGACCGAATCTGGAGCCGCAGCTTCGACGCGGCCGAGCTGCGCGCCGGCGTGCGGATCACACCGCAGGGTGCGCCGCCGCTGTACCTGTCGACCGACGTCGCGGGCGTGCCGAAAACCGCGCCGCCGATCGAGGATCGCAACGTCTCGATCCGGCGCACCTACTACACGCTCGACGGCAAGCCCTGGGTCGCCGGTCCACTCAAGGAAGGCGATGGCCTGATCGTCGGCCTGAAGATCGAGGCGCGTGTCGCGATGCCCGATGCCCTGCTCGTCGACCTGCTGCCGGGCGGGCTCGAGATCGAGAACTTCAACCTGACCGATGCACGGCAATGGGCCGACATCGTCGTCGACGGCATCACGCTGAGCGATCGCAGCAGCGCTGCGGAAGTCGTCCACGAGGAGTTCCGCGACGACCGCTACGTCGCCGCGCTCAAGCTCGGCGAAGGCCAGCGGGCGCACGTGTTCTACCTCGTGCGCGCGGTCTCGCCGGGCACCTACCTCGTCCCTCCACCGCTCGTCGAGGACATGTATCGCCCCGAGATCCGCGGCATCGGCATGTCGGGCGTGGCATCGATCAAGGTCGTGCAGCCATGAGCGCCGCCGCGCCTGGCGTCCTCGCGCGTGGATGAAAAGCGCCGATCCCTGCTCCCGCATCGGACAGGGATCGGCACCGACGCGCATCGCCTCGCATGACACGATCTGCCATCCAGCGACGATCCGCACGCCTGCGCCGATGGACACGCAGCCTGGCGCTCGCGATGGCCGCACTGCTGGTTGTCGCGGTGATCCTCGATCGCGCGTTCCCGCTTCCCCTGCCCGACGAGTCCGGCGCGAGCACGGTCGTGCTCGCGCGCGACGGCACGCCATTGCGCGCGTTTGCCGATCGCGAAGGGATCTGGCGTTATCCGGTGACGCCCGACGAGGTCTCGCCGCTCTACCTCGACGCCCTGCTCGGCTACGAAGACCGCTGGTTCCATTGGCATCCGGGAGTCAATCCGTTCGCCCTCCTGCGCGCGGCCGGCCAGATGCTCGCGAACGCGCGCGTCGTCTCGGGTGGCTCGACCTTGACGATGCAGGTCGCGCGCATCCTCGAACCACAGCCGCGCAGCGCGTTCGGCAAGTTGCGCCAGGGCCTGCGCGCGCTGCAGCTCGAAGCGCATCTTCCGAAACGCGCGATCCTCACGCTTTACCTCGATCGGGCCCCGTTCGGTGGCACGCTGCAAGGCGTCGAGGCCGCGTCGTGGGCCTACCTCGGCAAACCGGCGCAACGGCTTTCGCACGCCGAAGCGGCCCTGCTCGCGGTGCTGCCGCAGGCACCGAGCCGGCTGCGTCCCGATCGCGCCGCCGAGGCCGCCCGCGCGGCCCGCGACAAGGTCCTCGATCGCATGGCCGCACTCGGCGTGTGGAGCGCGGCCGCGGTCGCCGACGCGCGCATCGAGGCCGTCGTCGCGCGCAGCCTGCAGCCGCCGCTCAGCGCGGCCCTGCTCGCCGAGCGGCTGCGCCAGGCGCATCCGCATGCCCGGCGCATCACGACGACGATCGACGCCGAACTGCAACGGGCCCTCGAAGCACGCGTGCACGATTACCTTGCGCGCCTGCCCGAGCGCACCTCGGCGGCCCTGCTCGTGCTCGACAACAACGATCTCTCGGCGCTCGCCTACGTCGGCTCGGCGACGTTCGGCGACGAGGCGCGGCTTGGCCACGTCGACATGGTCCAGGCCTGGCGGTCGCCGGGTTCGACCCTGAAACCGTTCCTCTACGCATTGGCTTTCGATGACGGCCTGATCCATTCGGAGAGTCTGCTCGTCGATGCGCCGCAGTCGTTCGGCGGCTATCGACCCGGCAATTTCGACATGGACTACAACGGCCCGGTCGGCGCGGCCGATGCATTGCGCCTGTCGCTCAACGTGCCGGCGGTCGATCTGCTCGATCGGGTCGGGGCGACGCGCTTCGCCGCGCGTCTCGCCAACGCCGGCCTCGTGCTGCGCCTGCCGCGTGGCGTGCAACCGAACCTCTCGGTGATCCTCGGCGGCACCGGCGTGCGCATGGAAGACCTCGCCGGCGCGTTCGCGGCCTTCAATCGCGGCGGGGTCGGCGGACACGTGCGCTACACGCCCGAAGCCGGGCACGTCGAGCGCCGCCTGATGTCACCCGGCGCAGCATGGATCGTGCGCGGGATCCTCGAGGCAAACCCGCGCCCCGGCTATCGCAGCGGCACGTTCGACACCGGCGCCCGCCCGCGCGTGGCCTGGAAGACCGGCACGAGCTACGGCTTCCGCGATGCCTGGGCAATCGGCGGCACCCGGCGGCACACGGTCGCGGTCTGGATCGGTCGTCCCGACGGGACGCCCTTGCCGGGCCAGTACGGCGCGGTAACCGCGTTGCCGCTGATGTTCCAGGTCGTCGACAGCCTGCCGCGTGCGGCGCTCGCGGCGGTGGCCGATGCACCGCCGGCGAGCGTCTCCGAAGTCGCGATCTGCTGGCCGCTCGGTGTCGCCGACGATGCCGGCAGGCCCGAACTCTGCGCGCGCAGGCGCGAGGCCTGGGTACTCGATGGCGTCGTCGCCCCGACCCTCCCCGAGCGCGAGGCGAGATCGTGGGGCGCGGGCGTCCTTCGCGTTCGCCTCGATGCAAGCAACGGCCAGCGCCTGTCCAGCGGATGCCGCGCCGACGAGGTGCGCGAAACGGCAATCGCGCGCTGGCCCGCGCTCGCCTATCCGTGGCTCTCGCGCGAGGAGCGGCGGCGCGCGAGCCTGCCCGCGCTCGCGCCTGGCTGTGCGGCCGATGCGCTCGACGCGATGCACGAATTGCGCATCGACGGCATCGCCGACGAAGCGACGATCGCGCGCGCTCCGAACAGCACGAATCCGGCCGGCGTGCGCCTGCGTGCACTCGGCGCGAGCGGCGAAGTCACCTGGCTCGTCAATGGACGCCTGGCCGCGACGACATCCGCGGCGCAAGCCTTCGAGCACGCCTTCGAAGCCACCGGCGTGCAGACGATCACCGCGATGACCGACGCCGGCAGTTGGGCGCAGGTGCGGGTGCGCGTGCTGCGCTGAGGCGTGCGTCGTTCGCCGAAGCGACGGCCGCACGCTCCCGCGGCTGCTCCCGGCGCGCATGAACCGCTAGAATCACGCGACCGACCGGACTTCCCGCCATGCCCTCCTTCGATGTCGTTTCCAGGCTTGACGAGCACGAACTGACCAATGCGGTCGATCAGGCCAATCGCGAACTGGCCAAGCGTTTCGATTTCAAGGGCAGCGATGCGGTTTTCGAGCTGTCGGACACGGTCGTCACGTTGAAGGCCGATGCCGAATTCAGGCTCAAGCAGATGCAGGACATCCTCATGCAGCGCCTCGCCGCGCGCGGCATTGACATCCGCTGTGCCGAGATCGCCGATCCCGAGGTCAACCTCGCCAGCGCGCGCCAGAAGGTAATGCTCAGGCAGGGCATCGAGCAGGCGCTGGCCAAGAAGATCGTCAAGCTGATCAAGGATTCGGGCAGCAAGGTGCAGGCGCAGATCCAGGGCGACCAGTTGCGCATCGTCGGCAAGAAGCGCGATGAACTGCAGGCGACGATCGCCCTGCTGCGCGCGAGCGACCTCGAGATGCCGCTGCAGTACGAGAACTTCCGCGACTGAAACGGCGCCCGATCGGGCAGCAATCCGGGATCGGAAGCCGCCAGCACGCCATGCAGCGTGCGGCAAGGCCGGGTCTTTCCTACAACACGGCGATGACGCCGAGCGGCTCGGCCGCGACGACGCGGTTGCGCCCGGCCGATTTCGCGAAGTACATCGCTGCATCGGCGCGCGCGACGAGTGCGCCGAGAGTTTCGCCGTCGAGGTGTTCGGCAACCCCTATGCAGGTCGTCAGCACGCGCCGGACGACACCGATCGCGATGCCCTCGCGCTCGAGCGCATGGCGCAGGCGGCCCGCGATCTCGATCGCTGCCGCTCCCGGACAATCAGGCAGCGCGACGACGAATTCCTCGCCGCCGTAACGTCCGACGACATCGGCCCCGCGCAGCACCGCCTGCATCAGCTCGGCGAGGCGCAGCAGCGCCTCGTCGCCGGCCTTGTGCCCGCGCGTGTCGTTGAGCAGCTTGAAGCTGTCGAGGTCGAGGAACATCACGCTGAATGCACTGCCCCGGCGCTCGGAATCCGCGAGCAGGGCCTGCGCCCGTTCCATCCATGCACGCCGGTTGTACACGCCGGTCAGCGAATCGGTCGCGGCGAGGTGGCCGATCCGTTCGCGATCGCGGCGCATCGCGAGCGCGCGGTCGGCGAGGCCGAGCGAGAGCACGATCGCCTCGAATGCGGCGGCCGCGAGGCAGAGGTCGTTGAGCCAGGTCCATTCGGCGAACAGGCCCATCGTCTGCAGCGACGCCATCACGGTCAGCACGAGCAGCGGCGTCCAACCGACCAGGAAATACGCTGCGTAACGCGAGCCGCGCGCGAGCGCGACGATGCCCGCGACCATCAGCATCGGGCCGGTCACGATCAGCAGCGGATTGATCAGCGCACGCGTGAAATCCTGCAGGAAAGGCACCGGCATCAGCGCGAACACGCTGTTGACGGACACGAGCGCGGCAAGCACGAGGATCGTCACGCGCAGTCGTGGCGCGTACCGCGCCAGATTGACGAAGCAATCGACGAACAGGCAGGCGAACACGACCGAGAACACGAGTGCGCTGATTCCGAACACGCGCGGATGCGCGCCAATGATGTCGATGCCGAGCGGGTGCATGGCGAAGCCGGTCTGCACGAGCTGGATCATCGCGTAGGCCAGCACGTAGCCTGCGTAGTAGTAGAACGTCCGGTCACGCAGCAGTGCGCCGAAGCAGAGGGCCATCAGCGACATGCCGGCGAGCACGGCGAGGCAAGCGCTCGCGAAGGCGAGCCAGGTCGCGTCTCGATGCATGAACGCGGCCATCGACATCACGCTGAATGAAAGGCCGTCGGCGGCGCGACGCGGTGGCTCGAGGTGCAGCAGCAGGGACGGTCCGCGCAACGTGGCCGCATCGAGCGGCAGCGCAACGCGTCCGTGCCCGTGCCAGTGCGAACGGTCCGGATCCATCAGCGAGGTGCGGCGCAGGATCCTGCCGTCTTCCGAGACGAGGCTGATGCCGCCGTATGGCGGCGTGCGGATCGAAAGCACGAGATCCTGCGCTGGCCAGCCCTGCTCTGCATCGAGGCGCACCCAGGCGCCTGCCGCGCCGCGCGGGATGTTGGTCACCGCTGCCGGATCGAAGGCGTGCCATGCATCGGAGCCGGCTTCAGGCGGGGTGGCCTGGCTGCCATCGGCAAGCGCCCAAGTCGCGCGCAGCGGCACCTCGCCGGCCTCGGCAGGCAGGGCGATGACCGCAATCGGCAGGACCAGCAGGCAGAACAGCAGGCGCAGGGGCATCGGCAGGACCGGAACATGTCTGATTGCGCCCGCCGGATCGACAGGCACGCTGCGAGTCGCCTTGCCGGCGCGCATGCGCACGCTGCAGGGCAGCTCACAGAAATAAGCCAAGGCACTATGTAGCACGATTCGTACCAGCCCGGCTGAAGCAGGATCAGCGAGCGCGCGCGGATGCCCCGAGGCTGGCCATCAGCGAGCGCAGCGCGAGTGGCCGCAACGGCTTGTGCAGCAGATGGCAGCCCGCGGCAGTGACCGCTTCGCGCACCGCGTCGCCATGGTCGGCGGTGATGATCACGCACGGGATGCCGCGCGCACCTGCGCCGAGCGACGCGCGCAGGTCGAGGCCGCTGACCGCATGGTCGAGGTGGTAGTCCAGCAGCAGGAGGTCGGGGCGCGCTTCGGCGAAGGCCTTCTGCGCCTGCTGCGGCGTGCGCGCGGCATGCACCTCGCAATGCCAGCCTTCGAGCAGGGCCTGCATGGCCTTCAGCACCGCCGGGTCGTTGTCGACGACGAGGACGCGGCTGCGCGCCAGGTCGGCGGTCGCGGCCTGCACCGGCACGCCCGGCGTCGCGAGCGCAGGAACGCGCGGCACCTCGATCGCGAACACCGTGCCGTGACCCGGTCGCGAGCGCAGGCGCAGCGGGTGGCCGAGCAGCCGCGCGATGCGCTCGGCGATCGCGAGTCCGATGCCGAGACCTTCGCCCGAGGGCCCGAGCCGCCGGAATTCCTCGAAGACCAGTGCCTGGTCGACTTCGGCGATGCCGGGACCGGTGTCCCAGACCTCGATCGAGAGGTTCGCGCCGCGCCTGCGGCAACCGAGCAGGATGCGTCCCGAGCCGGTGTAGCGCACGGCATTCGAGAGGAAGTTCTGTACGACGCGCCGCAACAGCTTCGGGTCGCTGCGGACCCAGGTGCGCGAGGTGACGAAGCGCAAGGCAAGCCCCTTGTCTTCGGCAAGTACGCGGAACTCGGCCGCGAGTCCGCGCAGCCATTCGTCGACGCACCACGACTGCACGTCCACCTGCATGCGGCCGCCGTCGAGCCGGGAAATGTCGAGCAGACCCGAGAGCAGGCCTTCGGCCGACGTCAGCGCACCGTCGATGTTCGCCACCGATTCCCGGTACTCGGCATGCGCGAGGCGCTGTGCGAGTGCATGCGTGAACAGGTGTGCCGCGTGGAGCGGCTGAGCGAGATCGTGGCTCACCGCCGCGAGGAAGCGCGACTTGGCGCGATTCGCGCGCTCGGCCTCGCGCTTGGCCGCGGCGAGCTCCGCCGTGCGCTCGACGACGCGCTGCTCGAGGGTTTCGGCCACACGCATGAGTTCGGCTTCGGTGCGGCGGAACGCGGTGACATCGGTGAACGTCGCGACGAAACCGCCGCCCGGCATCGGATTGCCGCGGATCTCGACCACGCGTTCGCCGCCGGGACGCGGGAACCTGCGCTCGGCCACGTACGGCGTGCCGGCGCGCATGTGCACGATGCGCTTGCGCACCTCGCGCTCGACGTCGTTGCTGCCGGCGAGCCCACGCTCGGCATTGAAGCGCACGAGCTCGGCGATCTTGACGCCGACGCGCAGCAGTTCGGCCGGATAACCGAACAGGTCCGCGTACGGACGGTTCCAGGCGACGAGGGCGAGGTCACGGTCGACGACGCTGATGCCCTGGCTCATGTTCTCAAGGGCGGCCTCGAGCACACGCTGGTTGAAGCGAAGGTCCTGTGACGCCTCGCCGACGATCGTCGCGACCGTCTCGAGCTCGGCCGTGCGCTCGCGCCGCGCGACCGTGATCAGCAGGCGGGCCGACGAAGCACCGATGACCGCGGCGAGCTCGTGTTCGATCGCGGCGACCGATGCCTCCGGTGCCGTGCCGGTGGCAGGCACGTCGTCGAAGAGCGCCTGGACGCGCTCGCCCGGCAGGAAGCGCATCGACAGCAGGCGCAACTCGCCGATGCCGATCACGCCGGCGTCGGTCGCGGCCAGTGCATGCGCGTAGCGCGAGTGCGCGACGAGGAACATGACTAGTCCGTTCGCGACGAGGCTGACCGTCACGGCCCTGCTCAGCCGGCTCCATTCGCCGAGACCGAGCAGATGGTCGGGCGCGAGCCATTCCAGTCCGAGCGGCCCCGCATGCATCCAGCGCGGCCCGTCGCCGACGAGCACCGGCAGCAACAGTGCGTAGAGCCAGACGAGCGTGCCGACGACGAGTCCGGCGCCGACCGCACGCGCGCCGACCTGCGGGCGATAGACCGCGACGAGCACAGCGGGTGCGATCGCCGACAAGGCCGAAAACGAGACCGCGCCGATGTCGGCCAGCGCATCGCTCGCGACCAGCACGCGGCTGTACATCCACGCGAGCAGGACGACGAGCAGGATCACGATGCGCCGCTGGATGAGCACTTCGCCGCGCAGGTCGCCGGCCAATCCACGGCCCCAGCCGGCGCGCACGCGCAGTGGTGCGATCCAGTGGTTGCCGATCATCAGGCTCAATGCGAGGGTGGCCACGACGACCATGCTCGTGGCCGCGCTGAGCCCGCCGAGGAACGCGACGAGGGCGAGCGCGCCCTGGCCGTGCGCGAGCGGCAGCGCGAGCACGTACAGGTCCGACGGCACGCCGAGCGGTGCCAGCAAGGCGTCGCCGGCGCGTGCGAGCGGCAGGATCGGCAGCGCGATCAGCAGCATGTACACCGGGAACAGCCAGCGTGCCGTGCGCACGTGCTGCGGATCGCGGCACTCGACCACGCCCGCGTGGAACTGGTGCGGCAGCGTGAACATGGCCAGCGCGCCGAGCAGCACGAGCGCCGAGAAGCCGGAACTGTCGGGCGTGCGCGGGACGGACACGGTGCCCGGTGCCGGCAACTCCATGCCGAGCCAGACCAGTGCACCGAGTGCGAGCATCGCGACGAGCTTGAACACCGATTCGAACGCCATCGCGAGCACGAGTCCGCGATTGTGTTCGGTCGCGCTCGCGCGGCGCGCGCCGAACAGGATCGCGAACAGCGCCATCGCGAGCGCGACCCACAGCGCACTGTCCTGCCAGGCCGGCGCGACGAGTTCCTGGCGGCGGATCAGCATGCCATAGCTCATCGCGACCGCTTTCAGCTGCAGCGCGATGTACGGCACGATGCCGATCACGGCGACCGCCGTCACGAGCGCGGCGAGCGCGGGACTGCGACCGAGGCGGATCGCGACAAGATCGGCCAGCGACGTGCTGTTGTGCGCGCGCGCGATCGTGACGAGCCGCATGAGCAGGCCGAACGCGAACGCATACAGCAGGATCGTGCCGACGAAGGTCGGCGGCAGCCACCAGCCCGACCGCGAGGCCTGGGTGACCGTGCCGTAGAACGTCCACGACGTGCAGTACACGGCGAGCGACAGCGCATAGACGATCGACCAGTGGCGCGCGAAGATCTGCGGGCGGCGATCGCCGAGCAGGGCCGCGCCGAACAGCAGGCCGAGCCAGAGCAGGCCGGCGGCGATGACGCCGAGGTCAGACAGCATCGATGCGCTCCGCGACGTGCGAAGGCCGACCGGGCGCCGGCGCCGCGCTTACTCGAGCGGCGCGCCGAGGGCCTTCGCGACGCGCGCGAGCCAGCGCAACTGCCCACCGGCGCGCGTGTCGTAGCCGGGTCCGCCGTAGCCCCACCAGTCCCAGCATGCCTTCGGATTCAGCGGCGCGAAAGTTGCGCGCGTTTGAGGATACAGCACGACCATGCGGTAGGTATCGGCCCAGCGGTTGTAGCCTGCATCGCGCACGAACGCCTCGCCAACCGCATCGACGTTCTGCTGGCAGCCATGGAATGCGACATGCAGGCCGCAGGTTTCACCGGCCGAGCAGGCCTTCGGCACGTACAGGAACCCGGAATCGGCGAGCTGCGCGTCTTGTCCCGCATCGAGCCAGGCACGCTGGTCGAACCGACGCAGTTCGCCATCCGCCGGACCGGCCGCTGCCGGTGCCTCGCCATGCAGCGCGCTCAGGATCGCGTGCGCCGCGTCGAAGCCGCAGTTTCCGATGTACGGGGCTTCGCTCGTCGCGCACTCGCCGCCACGATCGACGGTCGGGAACGTGTGGGCGATGTCGCGTCCGGAATCTTCCTCGACGCGCGCGCCGCCGAGCGAGCGATAGAACGCGGCAGCCGCCGCACTGACGCCGGCCGCGACCGTGGCATCGCGCTTGCCGTGGAACACCCAGACCGCATCGCCGGCGAGGCCTTCGAGCGGTGCGATGGCGCCACTTGCCGCACGCTCGCGCGCAGCGGCGACGAGCGCGGCCGGGTCGGGCAGCTGGTCGGCCGCCGGGTTGAGGCATTGCCCGAGCGCGGTTTCGAGACTGCCCTGAGCGCAGCCGTACGGACCGCCGGCGAGCAGGGCCGCGCCGGCCACGTGATCGGAGAACGCGAGATGGACCTGGGTCGCCATGTATGCGCCCGAGGAAATCCCCGACACGGTCGTGCGCGCTCGATCGAGCGTCAACGCGGGCAACTGCGCTGGCGGCTCGGGTCTCGAACAGGCCGCAATGACCAGCATGGCGCCGACCGTGAGGCCGGCGCCGATGCGGCGAATCGTGGAACCGCTGCTGCGGATTCTCATGGCGGGTCGGTGCCGGCTCAGAACGAGTAGCGCGCCGAGACGTAATAGTTGCGCGGCCAGCCGAAGTAGGCCGTCTGGATGTTGCCGACGCTCGAGAACTCCTGGCCGTCGGTCTTGTACACCTTGTCGGTCAGGTTGCGCACGCCGGCGCGGAACTGCCACTTCGCATCGGCCGAATCGAACACGCCGAACAGGCCGACCAGCGTGTAGCTCGGCTGCATGAGGTTGTCGCGGTTGTCGACGCTGAGCCAGACATCGTCGCGATAGCTGACGTCGCCGCCGAGCGTGATCGCGCTGCCGCTACCCAGGTTGAAGGTCTGCGACAAGGCGACGCGCGCCGTCCATTCAGGGGAGAACGGCACGTGGTCGTGCAGGTTGGCCAGCCCTGGGCTCAGGTCCACGCGCGGATCGACGAACTCGTCGTACTGCGCGTCGAGCCAGGCGACCTGGGCGGACAGGCGCGTGCCTTCGCCGAGCAGCGCGGCGCCTTCGAACTCGACGCCGTTCATCGACAGCGCGGCGGCATTGAGGACCGGGAACGTGAAGGACGGGGTCGCCGAATTCGGATCGACGATTTCCGAAACACGGGCCTGGAAATCCTTGTACTCGCTGTGGAACGCCGCGATGTTGCCCTGCAGGCGGCCATCGGCCGAACGCATCTTGAGGCCCATCTCGTAGGTCCAGACGAACTCGGGATCGAACTTCGCGCGGGTCACTTCGGCCGCGCTGTTCGCACGCCCGTTGAAGCCGCCGGACTTGAAACCGCGGTTCGCCGAGATGTAACCCATGACCTGGTCGTTGAACTGCTTCTGCAGCGACAGCGACGGCGTCCACGCGCTCCAGGTTTCATCGCCGCTGAAGGCGAGCGTGCTGTTGACCAGCGCCGGCGGAATCGGCGGCGACCAGAACACCGACGTGCTGCGGTCGTAATCCTTGCTCTCGCGCGTGAAGCGCAGGCCCGCGGCGAGCGTCCAGCTCGGCGCGAATTCCCAGTTGAGGTGGCCGAAGCCGGCGTAGCTCGTCGTGCGCAGGTCGTCGTCGATCGTGCGCAGGAAGCCGAGCGGTCCGCCGAACAGCGCGAACAGGTCGTCGGCGTACGCCTCCTGGTGTGACGGCACGGTCTCGCGCAGCCAGTACAGGCCATAGGTCGCCTGCAGGTTGCTGCCGTTGTCGTACTGCAACTGGAATTCCTGGCTCGCCTGCTTCTGGTCGAATGCGACGAGGACGTCGCCGAGTTCGAACTCGGACGCATCGATGTCGATGAACGAGCGGCTGTCGAGGCGGCGGTACGCGCTGATGCTCTTGAACAGCCAGGCATCGGAGAGGTTCCAGTTCGCGTGCAGCGAAACGCCCTTGTGGGTCAGGTCCTGACCCTCGCCGTCGGCGAACGAGGTTCGCGATTCGAAGTCGTATTCGCCGCTCGGCGCCGGCTGCAGGATGACCGGCACGAAACCGGCCGCCGTGATGTTGGTCTGCACGAGCGGCGCGGTCGGCTGGCCGAGCGTGAGCGCGGTCGACTGGCGCGTGTAGTCGAGCGCGAGCGTCGCATTGAATGTGTCACCGGGACGCCACGCGAGTTTCGCGCGCAGTGCCTTGGTGTCGTCGTCGTTGTAATCCTTCCCGGTCGACGGATCTTCGATGTAGCCGTCGTTGGTCACGAGCGCGCCGGCAATGCTCGCCGACCACGCCTCGTTGAACGATCCGGACAG
The DNA here is from genome assembly GCA_964587775.1 of uncultured Dokdonella sp. Taxonomy (GTDB): domain Bacteria; phylum Pseudomonadota; class Gammaproteobacteria; order Xanthomonadales; family Rhodanobacteraceae; genus Dokdonella. Next base: position 118,907 of record CAZPLY010000005.1, on the reverse strand, counting down.
GTAGAAGCGTCCTTCGGCGCGGCCGTGGTTGCCGACCGTCGCCTCGACCGAACCGGTGGTTGCCTCGGACGGCTGCTTGGTCACGATCTTGATCGCGCCGCCGGTCGAGTTCTTGCCATACAGCGTGCCCTGCGGGCCGCGCAGCACTTCGATGTGGTCGACGTCGAACAGGCTGATCAAGGCACCCTGGATGCGCGAGTAATAGATGTCGTCGACGTACATGCCGACGCCCGGGTCGAAGGTCTGCAGCGCATCGGGCTGGCCGATGCCGCGGATGAACACGTTGGCGCTCGACGACGAACCGCGTCCCTGGACGATGTTGAGGCCCGGCACCGCGCCTTGCAGGCCGTCGATGTTGCTCGCCTGCAGGTCCTTGAGATCTTCCTCGTTGAACGCGCTGACCGCGACCGGAATCTTCTCGATGCTCTCGGAGCGGCGGCGCGCGGTGACCGTGATCGATTCGAGCGTGTTCGCATCGGCTTCGGCCGGCGCGGCTTCCTGCGAATCCGCGGCTGCGGCGTCGGCCGCGATCGCCTGGCAGGTCCATGCGGCGAACACGCCGGCAATCGCGAGACCGAGGATTTTGCGCTTCATGACGACCCCTATTCGAATGAGTTGACGCGATCGGTGGTGCCTGGCGCGAGACGCGCGAGGCAACGGAATCCGGCTGCGCGCAGTCTGCGGTGCCGTCGCGCGGGCGACACTTGTACCTTGGTACAGTGGGCCGCGCCGGGCCCGCCTGCCGATACTGCGCAACCCAGCCGCCCTGCGCGCCCGCGCCCGGAGCTTCACGGATGTCCCTGCTGATCGTCCTCGCCGCGCTCGCGTTCCTCATGCTCGTCGCGTATCGCGGCTACAGCGTGATCCTGTTCGCGCCAGTCGCCGCGCTCGGCGCGGTCCTGCTGACCGATCCGGCCCTCGTCGCGCCGATGTTCACCGGCCTGTTCATGGACAAGATGGTCGGTTTCCTCAAGCTGTATTTCCCGGTGTTCCTGCTCGGCGCCGTGTTCGGCAAGCTGATCGAGATCTCGGGTTTCTCGAAATCGATCGTCAGCGCGACGATCCGCGTCGTCGGCGCGCAACGCGCGATGCTCTCGATCGTGCTTGTCTGCGCGCTGCTGACCTACGGTGGTGTCTCGCTGTTCGTCGTCGTGTTCGCGGTCTACCCGTTCGCGGCCGAGCTGTTCCGCCAGAGCGACATCCCGAAACGCCTGATCCCCGGCACGATCGCGCTCGGCGCGTTCACGTTCACGATGGATGCCCTGCCCGGCACGCCGCAGATCCAGAACATCATCCCGAGTTCGTTCTTCGGCACGACCGGCTGGGCCGCGCCGGTGCTCGGCCTGCTCGGCGGCCTGTTCATCCTCGTGATCGGCATGGCCTATCTGGAATCGCGCCGCCGCCGCGCGCTGCGCGCGGGCGAAGGCTACGGCAGCAACCTGCTCAACGAACCGGCGCCGTTCCGCGGCGACGTGCTCGCCCATCCGCTCGTCGCGATCCTGCCGCTCGTCCTCGTCGGCGTCGCCAATTTCCTGTTCACGCGCTGGATCCCGGAGTTCTATGGCGCGACGCAGTCGTTCGTGCCGTCGGTGATCGGCAATCCGGCGCCGGTCGTCCAGGACGTGCCGAAGCTTGCCGCGATCTGGGCCGTGCTCGGGGCCTTGCTGGTTGGCATCCTGAGCGTGATCGCGTTCGCCTGGCGGACCGTGTTCGCAAGCTTCGCCGAAGGCACCAGGAGCGCGATCGGCGGGTCCCTGCTCGCCTCGATGAACACGGCTTCCGAATACGGATTCGGCGCCGTCATCGCGGCCCTGCCCGGCTTTCTCGTCGTCGCGCACGCCCTGCAGTCGATTCCCGACCCGCTCGTCAACGAGGCGGTTTCGGTGACCGCGCTGGCCGGCATCACGGGCTCGGCATCGGGCGGCATGAGCATCGCATTGGCCGCAATGGCCGACAGCTTCATCGCCAACGCGAATGCAGCCGGCATCCCGATGGACGTGCTGCATCGCGTCGCCGCGATGGCATCGGGCGGGATGGACACGCTGCCGCACAACGGCGCCGTGATCACGCTGCTCGCCGTGACGGGCCTCAGTCACCGGCAAAGCTACAAGGACATCTTCGCGATCACGCTGATCAAGACGCTCGCGGTGTTCGTCGTGATCGGCCTGTTCTACCTGACCGGCTGGGTTTGAGGATTCGGTCCGATCGGTGTCGATCGAGCCGACGAGCCGGGCGCGCGCGCCAGCCTGGCACCGAGGGCGCCATGCGCCAGCTGCGGATCACCTCGGTCATTCGCTCGGTCACGCCGGCGCTTCCGGGCGGAGCCCGGATGCGCGCACGCAGGGTGAGCGCTGTCGAGGCTTGAGCCGTTGCTTTCCGCTACGCGCCTCCAACACGCGCAAGCGGCTGCCCGGATGAACGTCGATTTCACTGACGCGATTCCATTCGCCGGCGCACGGTGACTCTGCTCGAATTCCATGTGAATCGCGATGCAGGAAAGCACTGACAAGCGTGCTGCAAGCAGATAGGATCGACCGCCTCGCGCACTCTCCGGGGAATCCACTTGAATCGACTTTCCGCAGCCGTCCTCGCGGCGTTTGCCGCGGCCTGCATTCCCATGCCGAACGCGTTCGCGAGCGGGGCATCCGGCTCGAGTGCACCGGACGACACGACGTGGCTGCGTGTCGAAGCCACGCACGATCGCGTTTCGCGCATTGTCGGGCGCAGCGTCGGCGGCATCGACTATGGCCGCTTCCAATGGCTGCCTGCCTCGACCGTCGATGTACAGGCATTGCGCGGCGCCGGCATCGAAGTCGGCACGATCGACGACGCGTTCACATTCGAACTCGGCGGCACGCGCTTCGACCCGCTGCAATCCCTGCCGCCCCCGATCGCACCGCGCGCGAGTGCCGATGGCAGCGCCGACTGGCGCCTCGTCCAGTTCGCAGGACCGATCAAGCCCGAATGGCTCGAGAACCTGCGCGCCGACGGCGCGGTCCCGGCCCAGTATGTCCATCCCTACGGTTATGTCGTCTGGAGCGATGCCTCCGCACTCTCGCGCAGCAGTGCGCGCGCGGAAATCCGCTGGCGCGGAGAATTCCAGACCGCGTTCCGCGTTCAGCCCGAGCAGCGCGCATTCGCGCCCGCGCCGCGGCCGACCATGGCGCTCGTCAGCCGGCATCGCGATGCGCAGGTGTTCGTCGACGAGATCGCCGTCCTCGGCGGGTCGGTGCAGTCGATCACGCCAGTCGACGCACATTTCAGTGTCGTCCAGCTCGAACTGCCCGGCGACCGCTATGTCGACCTCGCTGGCTTCAGCGGCGTCTACACCGTGCAGGACATTCCCGCTACCGGCGGCCCGCGCGGCGAGATGAGCAACCAGTCGATCGTCGGTGCGTACGGGCCGGCGCCGGGCTACACGATCATCCCGGGTTACGCGACCTGGCTCGACAACCTCGGCTACAACGGCAGTGGCGTCGTCGTCAGCGTCGTCGACGGCGGGGTCCGCACGACGCATCAGGACATCGCCTCGCGCATGCTCGGCTGCACGTCGGCAGGCGGTACGCCGTCGAGTTGCTCGACCGCGAATGATTCGCATGGAACGCATGTGGCCGGTGCGATCGCGGGCACGGGCGTCAGCGGCATCCTGTTGAACGGATTCCTGCGCGGCCAGGGCGTCGCCCCCGGTGCGAATCTCGTGCAGCAGCGCTACAGCGCGTTCCTCGGCGCGGGGCCCGGTTCGATGATCGCGAACGGCATGCTGACGATCTACAAGGAATCGAGCCTCAGCAACGCCGTGCTCACCAACAATTCGTGGGGTCCGACCGGGACGCCACAGGGCTACGACATCCCGACCCAGCAGATCGACATCGTGATCCGCGACGCGAACCCGGATATCCCGGGCAACCAGCAGGTCCTCAATGTCTGGTCGATCATGAACGGCAATGGCGATCGCCCGTCCGGCGCCTGTGCGCCGTCGTCGCTCGGCTCGCCCGACGAGGCGAAGAACCTGTTCGCGATCGGCTCGACGAACCTGCAGACCTCCACCGGCACCCAGCTGTCGACGATCCTCGGTATCTCGAGCAATTCGGCGCATGGCAACGCCTGTGACGGACGGCGCGTGCCGAACATCGTCGCGCCGGGTTGCCGCACGGACTCGACGAGCGGCGGCAGCGATAGCGCATTCGGCTTCAGTTGCGGTACCTCGATGGCCTCGCCGGTGGCGAGCGGCGCGTCGGCCGTCTTTGTCGAGAAGTATCGTGCCGAGCACGCGGGCGCCACGCCGAGCCCGGCGATGATCAAGGCTGCGTTCACGGCCGTCGCGACCAATCTCGTCGGCTTCAACGATGCGGACGGGCGCGTCATGGGCCATCGTCCCGACCGCTTCCAGGGCTACGGACGCCTCGACCTCGACGCAACCGTCAATTCGCCCGATCAGGTGTTCAATCTCGACCAGAGCGAAGTATTCACGCTGACCGGCGCGAGCTGGACGAGCACACTGACCGTCGCCGATCCGGCGCGCCCGGTGCGCATCATGCTCGCGTGGAGCGACGCCAAGGGCCATGGCCTTGGCGGCGTCACGCCGGCCTGGGTCAACAACCTCGACCTCAGCGTCGTCAGCGACGGAACGACATATCGCGGAAACGTGATCGGTCCCGACGGATGGTCGGCGAGCGGTGGCAGCGCCGATACGATGAACAACCTCGAAGGCGTGTTCCTGAGTCCGGCGCAGATCGACGGCCCGATCACGCTCAGCGTGCTCGCGGCGAACATCGCGGCCGATGCGCTCAATCCGTACACGCCCGGAGCGCCGGCGCAGGATTTCGCGATCGTCTGCTACAACTGCAGCGAGGCCCCGCTCGGCAATGCCGACCTCGCCCTCGCGATGAGCGCGATTCCCGACGTGGCGGCCCCGGGCGACACCGTGCACCACGTCGCCAGCGTGGCCAACTTCGGCGGCGATGCGGCGAGCGGCGTGCGTCTCACCTTGCAGTTGCCGAGTGGACTCGAATTCGTCGGCGGTCGTCTCGTCGCCGGCGCCGGCGACTGGACTTGCGCGCCCGATGCCGGCGATGTCGTGTGCGACCTCGTTTCCGGCGCCCTTGCCCCGCTGTCGCTCGCAGACGTGCTCGACATCGAAACCCGGGTAGGCACGGACGTCGTGCCCGGTACGATCCTCAGCGTGACCGGCACGGTCGCCGCGCCGCAATTCCTCGATGCGAATCCGGCCAACAACAGCGTCACGATCGAAACCCGCGTCGACGACACGCTGTTCGCAGACGGCTTCGAATGAGACCAGCGCGGACCGCGGGACGCGGGTCCGCGACGGACTGAAAGCCCATTCCGGCGCTCGCGGGTGGTCCGCGGCGCCGGACCGGTCCCGCGCTCGATCGCGGGCGCGGATCCGGTGCACGATCACGAGCGCTGCGGCGCGGGCGGCCTCAACGCGACCGACGTCAACGACAACCGCCTCGAACGTGCGCGCGAACCCGGCGCGTCACATGCCCGCAACGGAGGGCGTGCCCGCCAACGGTGATGTCTACCGCATCGGCGTCGGAGAGGCCTGCAGGGCGGCAACACCTGGCAAGTCTTCACGTGCGGCCGCGGGCCGACCCTCGACGGCATGTTCAGCCGGTCCAGCGATGACATCACGATCCGCTGAAACAAGAAAAGCGGGCCGAAGCCCGCTTTCCCTGTTCACATGAAGTCGCGAAGGATCAGGGCGTGACGCCCTCGCCTTCCTCGACGGCCTTCATCGACAGGCGGATGCGGCCCTGCTTGTCGACTTCGAGCACCTTGACCTTGACGATGTCGCCTTCCTTGAGCTTGTCGGAGACCTTCTCGACGCGCTCGTTGGAGATCTGCGAGACGTGGACGAGACCGTCCTTGCCGGGCAGGATCGTCACGAATGCGCCGAAGTCCATCAGCTTGGCGACCTTGCCTTCGTAGATGCGGCCCGGCTCGACGTCGGACACGATCATCTCGATGCGCTTCTTCGCCTCATCGGCAGCGGCGCGGTTGACCGAGGCGATGACGATGCGGCCATCGTCGGTGATGTCGATCGTGGTGCCGGTTTCCTCGGTGATCGAGCGGATCACCGAACCGCCCTTGCCGATCACTTCGCGGATCTTGTCCGGGTGGATGTGCATCGTCAGCAGGCGCGGCGCGAACTCGCTCATCTCGGTGCGCGCAGCGCTGATCGCCTTGTTCATCTCGCCGAGGATGTGCAGGCGGCCCTGCTTGGCCTGGGCCAGCGCGACCTTCATGATCTCTTCGGTGATGCCGTCGATCTTGATGTCCATCTGCAGGGCGCTGATGCCTTCGGCGCTTCCGGCCACCTTGAAATCCATGTCGCCGAGGTGATCCTCGTCGCCGAGGATGTCCGACAGCACGACGAAGTCGTTGCCTTCCTTGACGAGGCCCATCGCGATGCCCGCGACCGGCGCCTTGAGCGGCACGCCGGCGTCCATCATCGCGAGCGATGAACCGCAGACCGACGCCATCGACGACGACCCGTTCGACTCGGTGATTTCCGAGACGACGCGCAGCACGTACGGGAACTCCTCGATCGTCGGCTTGACCGCGAGGACGCCGCGCTTGGCGAGGCGGCCATGGCCGATCTCGCGACGCTTCGGGCCCATCATGCGGCCCGCTTCACCGACCGAGTACGGCGGGAAGTTGTAGTGGAACAGGAACGTGTCCTTCGACTCGCCCTCGACCGCATCGATGATCTGCGCGTCGCGGCCGGTGCCGAGCGTGACCGTGACCAGCGCCTGCGTCTCGCCGCGCGTGAACAGCGCCGAGCCATGCGTGCGCGGGAGCACGCCGGTGCGGATCGTGATCGGACGCACCGTGCTGAGGTCGCGGCCGTCGATGCGGGTCTTCGTCGCGAGGACCGAGGCGCGCAGCGTGTTGTACTCGAGCTCGCCGAATTCCTTGGCGAGGTCGGCCGCCGCCCAGGCATTCGCCTCGGCCTGCGACTTCAGCCCGGCGAGGACTTCCTTCTTCAGCGCGCTGATCGCGTCGCGGCGCTCGAGCTTGTCGCGAACGCCATACGCGGTGACGAGACGCTCGCCGACGGCGGCCTTGACCGCGTCGGAGATCGCGGCGTTCTTCGCCGGCGCCTGCCATGCGAAGGTCTTCGCGCCTGCTTCGGCGACGAATTCGTTGATCGCCTGGATCGCACCCTTGAGTGCGTTGTGGCCGAACACGACCGCGCCGAGCATGACGTCTTCGCTGAGCAGCTTCGCTTCGGATTCGACCATCAGCACCGCATTGGCGGTACCGGCGACGACGAGTTCGAGATCCGAGGTCTTCAGTTCGGTCGCGGTCGGCATCAGCAGGTACTTGCCATTCGCATAGCCGACCTTGGCCGCGCCGATCGGGCCGGCGAACGGCAGGCCCGACAGCGCGAGTGCGGCCGAAGCGCCGAGCAGTGCCGGGACGTCGCCGTCGATCTCCGGATTCATCGACATGACGGTCGCGATGATCTGGACTTCATTCTTGAAGTCTTCCGGGAACAGCGGGCGGATCGGGCGATCGATCAGGCGCGAGGTCAGCGTCTCCTTCTCGGTCTGACGGCCTTCGCGCTTGAAGAAGCCACCGGGGATGCGTCCGCCGGCGTAGAACTTTTCCTGGTAATCGACCGTGAGCGGGAAGAAGTCCTGCCCCTCGCGCATCGTCTTGGCGCCGACCGCGGTGACGAGAACGACGGTGTCGCCCATCCTGACCACGACCGCGCCGCTGGCCTGGCGAGCGATCTCGCCCGTTTCCAGCGTGACCGTATGGGCGCCGTACTGGAACGTCTTGGTTGTTTTCGCCACGTTGTTCGTCCTGTCTGGAAAGGCGCACTCGCCATGGAGTCCGCTCATGCTTCACTCGAAAGGTGCGGCCATCGCTGGCCGCACCGGCGTTTCATGCCGCGCGCTGCGGATTCGCCCCGGATCGGCACGCGGTGCCGTCTCCGGACGCGAACACAGGTGCTTAACGGCGGATGCCGAGGCGCTCGATCAGGGTCTTGTAGCGGTCGTTGTCCTTGCTCTTGAGGTAATTGAGCAGGCGACGGCGCTGGTTGACCATCTTCAGCAGGCCGCGACGCGAGTGATGATCCTTGTCGTGGTCGGCGAAATGCTTGGAAAGGTGTTCGATGCGTGCCGAAAGCAGCGCGACCTGGACTTCCGGCGAACCGGTGTCGTTGGCGACGCGGCCGAAGTCGGCGATGATCTTGCTGGTCTGTTCTACGTTGAGCGACATGTGGGCAACCCTGTTGGCGCAAGGGCGAGGCTTGGGAACGGCCACCACCCCGGTGACGGTTTCCAAACCCCGCGTGGAGGTACGTGGGGGAAAGCTCGCCATTTTAGCGGGCAAAGCCGCACCGCAACAAGTTCCCGCAAGGATTCCTGACGTTCGACCGCCGCTTTCTGCCTGGCGGACCGCCCGGATCGCGGGATTTCGGCGCCCGCCGCCGCGGATCAGCCGGGATTGAACCCGCGGACGCTGCGCAACAGGCCGTCGGCGCCGGTTTCGGCCAAGGCGACCGCACGGCCATCGGGATCGCGCGCCAGGCAGCGCCCGCCCGGCCCGGCCACGTCCACCGGCTGTCCCTGGCGCAATCGAAGACTGTTTCCGGCGTCGAGATCGACCACCGGGTAGCCGGCAAGCCCGGCCTCGAGCGGCAGCAGGACCTGGTCGAGGACCGCCGTCCCGGCCACGGCGAGCGCTTCGAGCGCGTCGATCGTGAACATCCTTGGTGCCGTGAACGGTTCGATCCAGAGCCGGCGCAACGCGGTGACATGGGCGCCGCAGCCGAGGTTGCGGCCGAGGTCGCGCACGAGGCTGCGCACGTAGGTCCCGGAGCCGCATTCGACATGAAGGCGCAGCTCATCGCCGGTCCGCCCGATCAGTTCGAGACGGTGGACCTCGGCGTCCCGTGCCTCGACCTCGACCGTTTCGCCACGCCGCGCGCGCCGATACAGCGGTTCGCCGTCGCGCTTGAGCGCCGAATAGACCGGTGGCACCTGGCGGATGTGGCCGCGCAGAGGGACCAGCGCCGCCTCGATGGCAGCCGCGTCGAGGGCCGGCACGGCGCGTTGCTCGAGCACATTGCCGTCGGCATCGTCGCTGTCCGTGGTCACCCCGAGCCGGCAACCGGCTTCATAGGCCTTGCGCGACCCGAGCAGCAGCCCGGCGATCTTGGTCGCCTCGCCGAAGCAGATCGGCAGCAGGCCGGTCGCGAGCGGGTCGAGGCTGCCGGTGTGTCCGGCCTTGGCAGCACGGAACAGGCGCCGCGCGCGTTGCAGGGCCGCGTTCGAACTGATCCCTTGCGGCTTGTCGAGCAGGAGGATGCCACTCAGCGGCCGCCACGCGATGCGTTCGTGCTGGCGTTTCGGCTTGCGCATCGGGATCTTGTCGTCGATCGGGCGCCGTGGTCATCGATCCGGTGCAACCGCGACAGCGCGATCGCGCGACCGTCCGGCGAGCAGGCAGCTACTTGATGTTGATTTCGGGCTGTTCGCGCAACAGCTGCTCGATGCGTTCGCCGCGATCGACCGAGTCGTCGTAGAGGAAGCGCAGTTCGGGCACGCGGCGCATCTTCAGCGTGCGTGACAGCTCGCGCCGGAAATCGACGGCCATCGCATTGAGCGCCTTGACGGCGGCGACCGACTGCTCGGCGATCAAGGCAGTCACGTACACGCGCGCCAGGTCGAGATCCCTGGTCACCTCGACGTCGGACACGCTGACCGACGGCAACGCATGGTCGCGCACGGCACGATGCACGAGCACGGCGACTTCCTTGCGCAACTGCACGGCGATTCGATCGGAGCGGGTGAAGTCGGCCATGGTGTGGAAATCGGGAATGGAGAATGGGGAACAGGGAATGGCAAGAGCCGGAAATCGGGGACAGGGCTGGATCGCAGCAGGGGGAGTACCCTCAAGCTGCTGCATTGCCTGTTCCGTGTTCCCGACTCTGCATTCCCGGCACGTCAGAACGTCCTCTGGACCTCGATGCGCTCGAAGCACTCGATCTGGTCGCCGGGCTTGACGTCGTTGTACTGCTTGACCGCGATGCCGCACTCGACGCCGTTGCGCACTTCGTCGACGAGTTCCTTGAACCGGCGCAGCGACTCGAGTTCGCCTTCGAAGATGACGACACTGTCGCGCAGCACGCGGATCGGCTTGTTGCGCTTGACCACGCCCTCGATGACCATGCAGCCAGCGACCGCGCCGAACTTGGACGAGCGGAACACGTCGCGGACTTCGGCGATACCGATGATCTCTTCGCGGATCTCGACGCCGAGCATGCCGGTCGCGACCTGCTTCACCTGGTCGATCACGTCGTAGATGATCGAGAAATAGCGCAGGTCGATGCCGTTCGCCTCGACGATCCGCCGCGCCGCGGCGTCGGCACGCACGTTGAAGCCGATGATCGTCGCCTTCGACGACGCTGCACGCGTCGCGTCGGATTCGGTGATGCCACCGACCCCGGACGAAATCACGTTGATCTTGATCAGGTCGTTGCTGAGTGCGGTCAAGGCCTGGCGCAAGGCCTCGGTCGAACCCTGCACGTCGGCCTTGACGACGAGATTGAGCGTCTGCTGGCCTTCGCCCTGGCCCATCTGGGCCATGACGTCTTCCATGCGGTTGCCCGCGCTCGCGACGAGACGCGTTTCGCGACGCTTCGCATCGCGTTGCTGGGCGACGTCCTTGGCCAGGCGCTCGTCGGCGACGACGACGAAATCGTCGCCCGCTTCGGGCACGCCGGACAGGCCGAGCACCTGCACCGGGATCGACGGACCCGCTTCGGCGACCTGCTTGCCGCCTTCGTCGAACAGCGCGCGCACGCGGCCGTACTCGACGCCGCAGACGAGGAAATCACCCTTCTTCAACGTGCCTTGCTGGACCAGCACGGTCGCGACCGGCCCGCGGCCCTTGTCGAGGCTCGACTCGATCACGACACCCGATGCGCGGCCTTCGCGCACCGCGCCGAGTTCCATGACTTCGGCCTGCACCGAGATCGCGTCGAGGAGCGCATCGACGCCGTCGCCGGTCTTGGCCGACAGCGGCACGAACTGAACGTCGCCACCCCAGTCCTCGGGCACGACCTCGTGCTGGACAAGACCCTGCTTGACGTTGTCCGGATTCGCCTCGGACTTGTCCATTTTGTTCATCGCGACGATCAGGGGCACGTTTGCCGAGCGCGCGTGCTTGATCGCTTCGACCGTCTGCGGCATGACGCCATCGTCGGCAGCGACGACGAGGATCACGATGTCGGTCGATTGCGCGCCACGCTGGCGCATCGAGGTGAACGCGGCGTGGCCCGGCGTGTCGAGGAACGTGATGACGCCCTTCGGCGTCTCGACGTGATACGCGCCGATGTGCTGGGTGATGCCGCCCGCCTCGCCCGAGGCCACCTTGGTGCGCCGGATGTAGTCGAGCAACGAGGTCTTGCCGTGGTCGACATGGCCCATGATCGTCACGACCGGCGGGCGCGGCTCGCGCGTCCCCGAGGTCTCGGCGTGCGCGAGCAGGTCCGTTTCGGCGTCGTTGGCGCTGGCCTTGACGGCGGTATGTCCCATCTCCTCGACGACGAGCAGGGCCGTGTCGTGGTCGATGACCTGGTTGATTGTCGTCATGACACCCATCTTGAAAAGTGCCTTGACCACGTCGGCGCCCTTGACCGCCATCTTCTGGGCGAGGTCGGCGACGCTGATCGATTCGCCGATCGCGACTTCGCGCACGACCGGGGCGGTCGGACGCGAGAAGCCATGCGCGCCGGCACCCCGGGTCGGTTCGCTCGGGCGCGCACGCGGCTTCTTGCGACCGGTACGGCGCGCGCTGCCTTCCTGGGAAAGATGCAGTTCGTTGCCGAAATAACGGCTCGGCGACGGCGCGTCATCGCCACCCTCGCGGCCGCGATGGCCGTGCTTGGGCTTGTGATGGCGGGCATCGGCCGGCGCGCGATCGTCACCACGCCGAACATGGCCGCCCGACGGCGCGGCCGCCACCGGGATCGGCGCGGCATCACGCGCGGGCGCACCTGCGCTGCCGCGCTTGCGCTCGGCTTCCTCGGCTTCGAGACGCGCTTCCTCGGCACTCTTCTGCTTCGCTTCCTCGGCGGCACGCTGTTTCGCGTCCTCTTCCTGGCGGCGGCGGTCGGCCTCGGCGCGCTGCTGGTCCTCGGCGTCACGACGCTGTTGCGATTCCTGCAGCTTGCGCAACGCATCCTCGCGCTCGGGATCCAGTGATGCCTGGTCCTCGACCGCGCTGCGCTTGACGTAGGTGCGCTTCTGCCTGACTTCGACCGCGACCGTCTTGGTCGCCGCGCCGCGCTGGCCGGGGTTGACCTGCAATTCGCTGACCGTGCGCCGCTTGAGCGTGACCTGACGCGGCGAGCTGTCGTCGGCCGAAGATTCCTGCTTGCCATGGTTGCGGCGCAGGAAGCCGAGCAGCTTGACCTTTTCGGTGCTGCTGATCGATTGCTCCGGATCGGAGAATTTCATGCCCGCCTCGGCGAGCTGCGAAAGCAGCTTGTCGACCGGCGTGCCGAGCACGGTGGCCAGTTGCTTGATCGTTACGTCCGACATTTTCTCTGTACTCCTGACCCGCCGCGCGACTTCCGCCTACCTGCCTTACCCTCGAGCGCCCGTTCCCGGGCGCGACTACCGCGTCATGCCTCGCGTGCCGCCATGATCAATGCACGCGCGCGATCCTCGTCGATGCCGTCGATGCCGAGCTCGATGAGCTCGTCGGTGGCGAGGTCGGCGAGATTCTCGCGCGTGACGATCCCGTGTTGCGCGAGCTCGTATGCGAGCGACTCTTCCATCGTCTCGACCGCGAGCAGGTCGTCCGCCGGCTTGTGCTCGTCGATCTCTTCCTCGACGGCGAGCGCCTCGGTGAGCAGCGCATCGCGGGCACGCGCGCGCAGTTCCTCGACGATGTCCTCGTCGAAGCCCTCGATCGCGAGCAGTTCCGCGGTCGGCACGTAGGCGATTTCCTCGATCGTCGAAAAACCTTCCTGGACGAGGATCTGGGCGATCTCGTTGTCGACCTCGAGCTTCTCGACGAACAACTGGCGCGCGGCCTCCTGCTCGCTCTCGCTCTTCTGCCGAACCTGGTCGGCCGTCATCACGTTGAGCTGCCAGCCACTCAGCTTGCTCGCGAGGCGCACGTTCTGGCCGCCGCGGCCGATCGCCTGGGACAGCTTGTCCTCGGCCACCGCGATGTCCATCGAGTGCTTTTCCTCATCGACGATGATCGACTGCACTTCCGCCGGCGCCATTGCGTTGATGACGAACTGGGCCGGGTTCTCGTTCCAAAGCACGATGTCGATGCGCTCGCCATTGAGTTCGTTCGACACCGCCTGCACGCGCGAACCGCGCATGCCGATGCAGGCACCGATCGGATCGGTGCGATGGTCGTGCGCGAGCACGGCGATCTTGGCGCGGTCACCCGGGTCGCGTGCACAGGCCTTGATCTCGACGAGGCCCTGGCCGACTTCGGGCACTTCGAGCTTGAACAGCTCGATCATGAATTCCGGTGCCGTGCGTGAAATGAACAACTGCGGGCCGCGCGCTTCCGAGCGCACTTCGACCAGATAGCCGCGCAAGCGGTCGCCGGCACGCACGGCTTCGCGCGGGATGGCCTTGTCGCGCGGAATGAATGCTTCGGCATTGCCGCCGAGGTCGATGTAGAGGTTGCCGCGTTCGACCCGCTTGACGATGCCGGTGATCAGCTCGCCGACGCGGTCGCGATAGGCCTCGACGACCTGGGCGCGCTCGGCTTCGCGCACGCGCTGCACGATCACCTGCTTGGCGGCCTGTGCCGCGATGCGGCCGAACTCGGGGTTCTCGATCGGCTCCTCGAGGAAATCGCCGACCGCCGCGTCCGGCTTGATGTCGATCGCGTCCATGAGGCGGGTCTGCCGGTCCGGCGACTCCATGACGACGTCGTCGGCCACGACTTCCCAGCGCCGGAACGTTTCGTACTCGCCCGATTCGGTGTCGATCGAAACGCGCGCGGCGACGTCCTCGTTCGGATAGCGCTTCTTCGCTGCCGACGCGAGTGCGGCTTCCATCGCCTCGAAAATGACGTCCTTGGGGACGCCCTTCTCGTTGGCCACGGCATCTACGACCAGCAATAGCTCTTTGCTCATCTCTCAGCTCCTGCGCGACCGTCGCTGCGGCCTCACTTTTGTTTCGGACCGCGCTTGCGCGCCGGCCCGGCTTCCTCGTGCTTGCGTTTGCTTCCGCCCAGGCCGAGCGCGGCGTAATCAGGTACCAGTCTCGCCTTGACGATGTTCGCGTGGGTGATCGCGACTTCCTTGCCGTCCTGGTCGACCGTCACGCGTTCGTCGTCCACCGCGCGCAGCACGCCCTGGAACCGGCGTCGCCCTTCGATCGGCAAGGCCGTGCCGACCTTGACCTCGCTGCCCACGAAGCGCGCGAACTGCGCCGGCGTGAACAGCGGCCGGTCGATCCCCGGCGACGAGACCTCGAGCGTGTAACGGCCCGGGATCGGATCGTCGACGTCGAGCCGCGCCGAAATCTCGCGACTCGTGCGCTCGCAGTCCTCGATCGTGACGGGCCGCTCCGGCGCGTCGATGTAGACGCGCAGCAGGCTGCTGCCGGCACTCGGACTGAACTCGATGCCGACGAACTCGAGACCGAGGTCGCCGACCAGTGGAGCCAGGATTTCGCCGAGCTTTTCGTTCGTCACTGTCGCCGCACCGCCGAATTTCACCAAAAAAAAATGGGCGCAAGGCCCATTCCGTAGTCTACCGTTGTCTGCTTCCCAACATCGGCAACGTGCGCTTCCTGCGCCTCCGGCAGAAGGGCCACCGTGGTGGCCCTTCACCGAAAAACTGGTAGCGGGGGCAGGATTTGAACCTGCGACCTTCGGGTTATGAGCCCGACGAGCTGCCAGACTGCTCCACCCCGCATCAGAGCCGGCAATTGTAACGACGTTGCTGCAACTGCGCAATAACAACATCAAGCGACGAACGCCCCGGCGACAAACGCGCACCATCGGGTTCCGCCGCATCGAATTGGCGCCGGCGCGACGGACTTCAATACCAGGGGTCGCCCGTTCAGATCCCGAACGCGCGGTTGCACCAGTCGAACAGCGGTCCCCAGGCGAAGCCGAGCACGAGCAGCGCGATGCCGTTCAGCGAAATCGCCCAGCGCATCGCCCTATCGGGCGGCAGCGCGAGCGGCGCGGAATCGGCGGCGGCGTCGAAGTACATGACCTTGACCACGCGCAGGTAGTAGTAGAGGCCGATGATCGCGAACACGATCGCGACGATCGCGAGCCACAGGAAGCCGGCGTCGATCGCGGCCCTCAGCACGAGCAGCTTCGCGAAGAAGCCGAACAGCGGCGGCACGCCGGCCAGCGAGAACATCGCAAGCGCCATGATCCCCGCATACCACGGGTTGCGCTGGTTGAGGCCCCTGAAATCGTCGATCTCCTCGGCCTCGAAGCCGGCACGGGCGAGGACCATGATCATGCCGAACGCGACGGCCGCGGTCAGCGCGTAGCTGATCACGTAGAACATCGCGGCGGCGAAGCCGGCCGCGTCGGCGCCGACGAACCCGAGCAGCAGGAAACCAATGTGCGAGATCGTCGAGTACGCGAGCATGCGCTTGAGGTTGCTCTGCACGATCGCGAACAGGTTGCCGACCGCAAGCGACGCCACGGCGAGGATCGCCAGCATCAGCGACCAGTGCTGGCCGAGGCCGCCGAGCCCGCTCTCGAGCAGGCGGTAGGCGAGACCGAATGCGGCGATCTTCGAGGCCGAGCCGATGAACACGGTGATCGCGGTCGGCGCGCCGTGGTAGACGTCGGGCAGCCACATGTGGAACGGCGCCGCGCCGAGCTTGAACGCGATGCCGACGACGATGAAGACGAGTCCGAAGGCGAGCAGGTTCGGGTGTTCGAGCGTGCCGATCGACGCCCCGATGCGTGCGAGGTCGAGCGTGCCGGTCGCGCCGTAGACCATCGACATGCCGTACAGAAGCAGCCCCGAGGCGAGCGCACCGAGGACGAAATACTTGATCGCGGCTTCGGCCGACACCGCTGAATCGCGATTCAGCGCGACCAGCGCGTATGACGACAGGGCCAGCAGTTCGAGGCCGAGATAGGCCGTGATCAGGCTGCCGGCCGAGACGAGCAGCAGCATGCCGAGCGTCGCGAACAGGATCAGCAGGTAGTACTCGCCGATCAGCAGGCCGCGTTCGCGCAGGTAATGGCGGCCATACAGGAACGTCATCGCACTGGTCAGCAGCACGAACTGCTTGAGCACGACCGCGATGCCGTCATGCACGAACATCGCATTGAACGCAAAGGTCGACTGTCCGGCCACCGGCGCTCCGTGCCAGACGAACACCGCGGTGACGGCGAGTGCGGCGAGCGACAGCCAATGCGTGATGTCGCGCTGCGACGGCTTGATGAAGAGGTCGACCAGCAGGATCACGCAGGTCGCGCCGAGCAGGACCAGTTCCGGCAGGATCGCGATGAGGTCGGCGGGGTTGAATTGGATCATCATCTGTCTCTCAGGCCTTCGCCGTCATCAATGCGTTGACGATCTGCAACACCGAGGTTTCCATCAGGTCGGTCAGCGGTTTCGGATAGATGCCGACGAACAGCACCGCCGCCGCGAACGAACCGAGCACGATCCACTCCCGCGCATCGAGATCCTCCATCTTCGCCACCTTCGGATTGGTCACTTCGCCGAAGATCACGCGCTTGACGAGCCACAGCGTGTAGGCCGCGCCGATGATCAGCGTGAACGCGGCGACCGCAGCGACCCAGACGTTGTCCTGGAACGCCGCGAGGATGACCATGAACTCGCCGACGAACCCGCTCGTGCCCGGCAGCCCGCAATTGGCCATCGCGAACAGCACGAAGAACGCGGCATACCACGGCATTGCATTCGCGACACCGCCGTAATCCTTGATCATGCGCGAATGCAGGCGGTCGTACAGCACGCCGATGCACGAGAACATCGCACCCGACACGAAACCGTGCGAGATCATCTGGACCATCGCACCCTGCATGCCGAGGCGCGCCGCATCTGGATTCGCATGCGTGCGCACGAGCGCCAGCGCGATGAAGATTCCGAGCGTGACGAACGCCATGTGCGCGATCGACGAATACGCGATCAGCTTCTTCATGTCGTCCTGGACGAGGGCGACGTAGCCGATGTAGACGACGGCCACGAGCGACATCGCGATGACGACCCAGGCATATTCCTGCGAAGCGTCCGGCGTGATCGGCAGCGAAAAGCGGATGAAGCCGTAGCCGCCGACCTTGAGCATGATCGCGGCCAGGATCACCGAGCCGCCGGTCGGTGCCTCGACGTGGGCGTCGGGCAACCACGTGTGCACGGGCCACATCGGCACCTTGATCGCGAACGCGATCAGGAACGCGAAGAACAGCCAGGCCTGCTCCTTCGTGCCGAGCCCGACCGCGGCGAATGCGGTAAGCGAGAACTCGCCGGTCTTCATGTGCAGGTAGATCAGCGCGATCAGCATGAAGATCGAGCCGAGAAACGTGTAGATGAAGAACTTGAGCGTCGCGTAGACCCGGCGCGGACCGCCCCAGATGCCGATGATGATGAACATCGGGATCAGCATCGCCTCGAAGAACACGTAGAACAGCAGCGCGTCGGTCGCCGCGAACACGCCGATCAGCATGCCTTCGAGGGCGAGCATCGCCGCCATGTACTGCGACACGCGCTGGTCGATCGGCCCCCACGAACCGATGATCACGAGCACGCTCGTGAACGTGGTCAGCACGATCAGGGCGACCGAGATGCCGTCGGCACCGAGCGCATAGAACACCTTGAGCGCATCGATCCATGCATGCGATTCGATGAACTGCATGCCGCCGGCCGGCGCATCGTAGTGGAGCCAGAGCGGGATGCTCAGGACGAAGGTCGCGAGGGCGACCACCAGGCTCGTCCAGCGCGCCGCATCGGGCCGCTTCGGGAAGGCGAGCACGAGCGCGGCACCGACGATGGGCAGCCAGATGAGGATGCTGAGAAGAGGCCAGTGAGCCATGGTGGTCGTCGTTCCCGTCGATCGATCAGGCGGCGACGCGCGCGACGACCCACCATGCGCCTGCCAGCAGCAGGATCAGGCCGAGGATCATCGCGAACGCGTAGTGGAAGAGGTAACCGGATTGGAGGCGACGTACGCCGGCCGAGATGCGTTCGACAAGGCCGGCGGAACCATTGACGATCGCGCCGTCGATGAGGCCGGCATCACCGACCCGCCACAGGCCGCGACCGAACGCGACACCGCCACGCGCGAACACGGCCTGGTACAGGTTGTCGATCCAGTACTTGTTCATCAGCATCGCGTGCAGCGGGCGCAGCGCGTTCATGGCCTTGTCGGCGATGCCGGGCTTGAGCAGCCAGATCCAGGTTGCCGTGGCGAAGCCGGCGAACGCGATCCAGGTCGGCGGCTGGGTCAGGCCGTGGACGACGAAGCCGAGCGCACCGTGGAAGTCCTTGCCGATTTCGGCGAGCACGTCGTTCGCTTCGCGCACGAAGATCGCGTTGCCGAAGAAGTCACCGAACAGCATCGGCCCGATCGTGAGGCCGCCGATGATGATCGACGGAATCGCGAGCAGGACGAGCGGGAGCGTGACGACCCACGGCGACTCATGCGGTGCATGGGCGAGATGACCCGGCGCGTGATGGCCATGCGCGTCGGCATGCGCATCGTGGCCATGTCCGGCGGCCTTCGGCTTGTCGACGACGAAGCGCTCCTTGCCGTGGAATGTCATGTACAGCAGGCGGAAGCTGTACAGCGCGGTGACGAACACGCCGGCCATCACGCAGAAGTACGCATATCCGGCGCCACTGCGCTGCGAAGCGTGCACGGCTTCGATGATCGCGTCCTTCGAGAAGAAGCCCGAGAAGAACGGGGCGCCGGCCAGGGCGAGGGAACCGATCCACATCGTGATCCAGGTCACCGGCATGTAGCGGCGCAGCCCACCCATGTGGCGCATGTCCTGCTCATGATGCATCGCGATGATGACCGAGCCCGCGCCGAGGAACAGCAATGCCTTGAAGAACGCATGCGTCATCAGGTGGAACACCGCGGCCGAATACGCCGAGACACCGAGCGCGACCGTCATGTAGCCGAGCTGGGACAGCGTCGAGTACGCGACCACGCGCTTGATGTCGTTCTGGACGATGCCGATCAGGCCGGTGAACAGGGCCGTGGTCGCGCCGATCACGAGCACGAAGGTCAGCGCCGTCTCGCTCAGTTCGAACAGCGGCGACATGCGCGCGACCATGAAGATGCCGGCGGTGACCATCGTCGCGGCATGGATCAGGGCCGAGATCGGGGTCGGGCCTTCCATCGAGTCCGGCAACCACACATGCAGCGGCACCTGGGCGGACTTGCCCATCGCGCCGATGAACAGGCAGATGCAGACGATCGTCGCGACGTGCCATGGATGGCCGGCGACGAGTTCGACCGTGCGCGAACCGATGTCGACGGCCGGATTCTGGGCGACTGCGAACACGGTCGCATAGTCGAGCGAGCCGAACCAGAGCATGACGCCCGCGATGCCGAGCAGGAAACCGAAGTCGCCGACCCGATTGACGAGGAACGCCTTCATGTTGGCGAAGATCGCGCTCGGCCGCTTGAACCAGAAGCCGATCAGCAGGTAGGACACGAGGCCGACCGCTTCCCAGCCGAAGAACAATTGCAGGAAGTTGTTGCTCATCACGAGCATCAACATCGAGAACGTGAACAGCGCGATGTAGCTGAAGAAGCGCTGGTAGCCGTCGTCCTCGGCCATGTAGCCGATCGTGTAGACGTGCACCATCAGCGACACGAACGTGACGACGACCATCATCAGCGCGGTCAGGCGGTCGACGAGGAAGCCGATGTGCGCGCTGTGCGCGCCGACCTGGAACCACGTGTAGAGGTTCTCGTTGTACGTGACCGCCCCGCCCCAGACCAGCTGGTACAGCACGTACAGCGACAGCGCGCAGCTCAGTGCGACGGCCGCGATCGTGATCGTGTGTGCGCCCGCGCGGCCGATCTGGCGCCCGAACAGGCCGGCGAGCAGCGCGCCGGACAACGGCGCGAGCACGATCGCGAGCAGGATGCTTGTCTGCAATGCCATGGATCAGCCCTTCAGGCGGTCGATTTCGGTCACGTCGATCGTCGCCCGGTTGCGGAACAACACGACGAGGATGGCGAGGCCGATCGCCGCTTCCGCGGCCGCGACGGTGAGGATGAAGAACACGAAGACCTGGCCGGACGGATCACCGAGCCAGCGCGAAAACGCGACGAAGTTCGTGTTGACCGCGAGCAGCATCAGCTCGAGGCACATGAGCAGGACGATGACGTTCTTGCGGTTGATGAAGATGCCGGCGACCGCGATGCAGAACAGCACGGCGCCGATCGTCAGGAAGTGTGCAAGCGTGATCATGGCGTCGGCTTCCGGTTCGTCTCGGCGTCCATCTTGACCAGGCGCAGGCGGTCGTCGCGCTGCACGCGGACCTGACGCCCGGGATTCTGGCTCTTGATGCCGGCGCGCCGGCGCAGGGTCAGCGGCACGGCCGCGATCAGGCCGACGGTCAGGATCAGGGCGGCGATCTCGAACGGGAGCATGAAGTCGCGGAAGAGCGTCTGGCCGAGCCAGGCGATGTTCGACTCGCCGGCCGGATTGGCCGGCGGCGCGACCTGCAGCGCGCGCACGCCGATCATCATGAGCATTTCCACGAGCATGATGACGGCGACGGCGATGCCGACCGGCAGGTAGCGCACGTAGCCCTCGCGCAGCGGCACGAGGTCGATGTCGAGCATCATGACGACGAACAGGAACAGCACCATGACCGCGCCGACGTAGACGAGGACGAGCGCGATGGCGAGGAATTCCGCTTCGGCGAGCAGCCACAGGCAGGCCATCGAGAAGAAGGTCAGGACGAGGCACAACGCGGCCACGACCGGGTTCTTCACGCTGATCACGCCGAGCGCGGCGGCCGCCGACACGGCGGCGAAGACGTAGAAACAGACGAGTTCGAAGGTCACTGCATGTCTCCGTGCGCGCTCACCGGAATGCCGCGTCTTGTGCACGCGCCGCGGCGATCTCGCTTTCGTAGCGGTCGCCGATCGCGAGCAGTTGCAGCTTGTCGACGACGTTCTCGCCGCGCTTCTCGAAATGGTATTCGTGCAGGTGGGTCTCGACGATCGAATCGACCGGACAAGATTCCTCGCAGAACCCGCAGAAGATGCACTTGAAGAGGTCGATGTCGTAGCGCGTCGTGCGCCGCGTGCCGTCCTCGCGCGGCGCCGAGTCGATCGTGATCGCGAGCGCCGGACAGACCGCCTCGCACAGCTTGCAGGCGATGCAGCGCTCCTCGCCGTTCGGGTAACGACGCAACGCATGCAGGCCGCGGAACCGATTCGACTTCGGAATGTGTTCTTCCGGATAGCGCATCGTGTACTTCGGCTTGAACATGTAACCGAGCGTGATGCGCATGCCGTCGAGAAGCTCCAGCAGCAGCAGGCTCTTGAAATAGTGGATGACTCTTTTCATGAGGCGGTTTCGGTCCTGCTCGCTCATGCGCCGATCGTGACGACGCCGAAATACTTCATGCACGCCGAGGCAACGACCCAGGCCAGCGCGATCGGAATGAACACCTTCCAGCCGAGGCGCATGATCTGGTCGTAGCGGTAGCGCGGGAACGTGGCGCGGAACCACAGGTACATGTTGCAGAACAGGAACGCCTTGATGAACGTCCACCACCAGCCGCCCGCGGCGAGTGCGCCGGCGAGTCCGGCGGGCATCCAGGTGGCGTTCTCGAGGCCCTGGAACGGCGACAGCCAGCCGCCCATGAACAGGATCGAGGCGAGGAACGCGATCAGGATCATGTTCGCGTATTCGGCGAGGAAGAAGATCGCGAACGCCGATCCCGAGTATTCGACATGGAAACCGGCGACGATCTCCGACTCGCCCTCGGCGACGTCGAACGGCGCGCGATTCGTCTCGGCGACGCCCGAGATGAAATAGATCACGAACACGGGCAGCAGCGGCAGCCAGAACCAGTCGAGCATGCCGAGATTGCCTTGCTGCGCGCGCACGATGTCCGACAGGTTGAGGCTGCCGGCGAGGATCATCACGCAGACGAGGGCGAAGCCCATCGCGATTTCGTAGGACACGGTCTGCGCGGCCGCGCGCATCGCGCCGAGCATCGCGTAGCGCGAATTCGAGGCCCAGCCGGCGAGGATCATCCCGTAGACGCCGGCCGAGGTCATCGCGAGCAGGAACAGCAGGCCGGCGTTGAGGTTCGACAGGACGACGCCGGCGTCGAACGGGATCACCGACCAGGCCGCGAACGCCGGCACGAGGGCCAGCATCGGCGCGAGGAAGAACAGCAGCTTGTTCGAACTGCTGGGCAGGATGACTTCCTTGAACAGTAGCTTGAACACGTCGGCGAAGGCCTGCAGCAGGCCGAACGGACCGATCTGGTTCGGCCCCATGCGCACGTGCATCCAGCCGATGACCTTGCGCTCCCAATACACGAACATCGCGACGCTGATGATCAGCGGCACGGCGATCGCGAGGATCTTGAGCACGACCCAGACGACGAGCCCGGTGTTGCCGTAGGCGAGCAGGCTTTCGCGCATCGCATCGAACATGCTCATGCCCTCTCGATCGTCAGTGCGGCGCCATGCGGCGGCAGTGCCGACTGCACGGCATGGCCGGCCTCGATCCAGGCACCGCCGCGCGGCACGCGCAGCGACACCGCGACCGGCAAGGTGACGCCTTCGACGCGCACTGCTGCGCCATCCGCCACACCGAGAGCGAGCGCATCCTCGGGATGCACGACGACCGTGGCCGGACGATTGAGCGGATGCGCCTGCAGCGGCGCCGAACGGCGCACGACCGCATCGCTGCGATAGATCGCGGTCGTCGCGATGCGCTGGAAACGCGCGCCGACGGCTTCGCTCCGTCGCGCCGGTGTCTCGCTGCGCGGAGCGTCCGCGCCGTTCGCGAGGCGCGCGTGCAACTCGTCGAACTCCATGAAATCGAAACCGGGCAGCGCGAGGGCGGCACCGAGCGACCGCAGCACCTTCCAGCCGGGCTTGGCGTCGCCCGGCAGTTTCGCCGCAGGGGCGAACCGCTGGACGATGCCATCGACGTTCGTGAAGCTGCCGTCGATCTCGGGCGGCAAGCCGATCGGCAGGACCGCATGCGCGGTGCGCCGCACGCCGGTGCAGGCATAGGCGCCGATGTAGACGCAGAATTGCGCATCGCTGCGGGCCCGGTCGAACGCGGCTGGATTCGCCGTGTCCTGCGAACCGGCGTGGTAGACGAGCAGGTGCTTCGGCGGCGACGCGAGCATGTCGGCCGCGCCGCGGCCGTCCTTGCCAGGCATGGCGCCGGCGCGCGCGAGGCCGATCGCGTTCGCACCGGCCGGGATCGCGTTCAGTGCCGAGCGGGTCGCGCGGGCGATGAAAGCCGCGCTTGCGCGCAGCGCGTTCGCGGCCGGATGCAGCGATACGCCTTCACCGAGGATGACGACGGCATGCTGCGCCGCGCGCAGGCCGTCGACGAGGTCGCGCGCGGATGCATCGACTTCGACGCCGCGGGTCGCCTCGACAAGGTCCGCAGGCATGGGCGCCATTCCGCCAGCACCGGCCGCTGCGGCCAGCGTGAGCAGCTTCGCGTCGATCGCCTGCGGCAGCACGACCGAGCGGCTGGTCGGCTCGAAGGCGAGATCGACGTCGAGCGAATCGATCACGTGCACTTTCGCACCACGCTTGGCGGCCTTGCGCAGCCGATGCCCGAGCAGCGGCATCTCGCGGCGCGGGTCGCAGCCGATGAGGACGACGACGTCGGCGTGCTCGACATCGGCGACCGCCATTTCGAACGGGCGCGCCGGCTCGCGGTCGTGGCGGTCCTGGACGCGCAACCGGTGGTCGATGTCCGTGCTGCCGAGCGCGCGCAGGAGTTGCGCGAGCAGGTGGCCTTCCTCGCTGGACGTCGACGGGGCAACCAGTGCGCCGAGGTCGCCGCCCGCCTGGCGCAAGCCGTCGGCGACGAAGCTCAGCGCATCGGTCCAGCTCGTCTCGACGAGTTCACCGTTGCGCCGGATCATCGGCCGCTCGGCCCGATCCGGTGCGCGCAGGCCTTCGCAACTGTAGCGATCGCGATCGGACAGCCAGCACTCGTTGATACGGTCGTTGTCGCGCGGCACCGCGCGCAAGGCCTCGCCGCGACGCACATGCAGCCACAGGTTCGAGCCGAGCGCATCGTGGTAACCGATCGATTCGCGGGCGAGCAGTTCCCACGCGCGCGCGCGGAACCGGAACGGCTTGTTGGTCAAGGCACCGACCGGGCAGACATCGATGACGTTGCCCGACAGTTCACTCATCAGCGGCTTGCCGACATGGGTGCCGATCTGCAGGCGCTCGCCACGCTCCATGCCCCCAAGTTCGTACGTGCCGGCGACTTCGGCCATCACGCGCACGCACCGCGTGCAGTGGATGCAACGGGTCATCTCGGTCGCGACGAGCGGACCGAGATCCTCGTCGGGGATCGTGCGCTTGCGCTCGACGAAGCGGCTGACCGACCGGCCGTAGCCGACCGACAGGTCCTGCAGCTCGCACTCGCCACCCTGGTCGCAGATCGGGCAGTCGAGCGGATGGTTGATCAGCAGGAACTCCATGACGTTGCGCTGCGCCGACAGCGCGCGCTCCGACTGCGTGAAGATCTTCATGCCGTCGGCAACGGGCGTTGCGCAAGCCGGCTGCGGCTTCGGCATCGGCTTGCCGCCCATCTCGACTTCGACCATGCACATGCGGCAATTGGCGGCGATCGGCAGCTTCTCGTGATAGCAGAAGCGCGGGATCGCGATGCCGAGCCGGTCGGCGGCCTGGATGATCATCGAACCCTTCGGCGCAAACGCCGTCTGGCCGTTGATCTCGATCGCGACGTGGTCGGGCGGAACGTCGGGCGTGATCGGCTGTGCGCTCATGCGGCGACCCCTTGTTGCACGTCGACGATCGACTTGCGATGCTCGATGAAGTACTCGAATTCGTGCCAGTAATGGCGCAGGAAACCCTGCACCGGCCATGCCGCTGCCTCGCCGAACGCACAGATCGTGTGGCCTTCGATCTGGCCGGCCGCCTGGCGCAGGATCTCGAGATCGGCGACGACCGCATTGCCCGCGACGATCCGGGTCAGCATGCGGTACATCCAGCCCGTGCCTTCGCGGCACGGCGTGCATTGACCGCAGGATTCGGCGTAGTAGAAGCGCGCGATGCGCTGGCAGGCGCGCACCATGCAGGTCGTCTCGTCCATGACGATGACCGCGCCCGAGCCGAGGCCCGAACCGGCCTTCTGGATCGCGTCGTAGTCCATCGTCGTCGCCATCATCGTCTCGGCCGGCAGCACCGGCATCGACGAGCCACCGGGAATGACCGCCTTCAGCGTGTGACCCTTGCGCACGCCACCGGCCATCTCGAGCAGGGTCGCGAACGGCGTGCCGAGCGGAATCTCGTAGTTGCCGGGGCGGTTGACGTGCCCGGACACGGAAAAGATCTTCGGACCGCCGTTGTTCGGCTTGCCGACATTGAGGAACCAGTCGGCGCCCTTGTTGAGGATCGCCGGCACCGAGGCATAGGTCTCGGTGTTGTTGATCGTCGTCGGTCGCCCGTACAGGCCGAAGTTGGCCGGGAACGGCGGCTTGTAGCGTGGCTGGCCCTTCTTGCCTTCGAGCGACTCCATGAGCGCCGTTTCTTCGCCGCAGATGTAGGCGCCGGCGCCGAGCGCATTGTGGATGTCGACGTCGATGCCGCTGCCCTGGATGTCCTTGCCGAGCAGGCCGGCCGCGTAGGCTTCCTTCAGCGCGAGCTCGGCGTGTTCGAACGGCTCATGGTGGAACTCGCCGCGCAGGTAGTTGTACGCCACCGTCGAACCGGTCGCATAACAGGCGATCGCAAGCCCTTCGATGACCGCATGCGGGTTGAAGCGCAGGATGTCGCGATCCTTGCACGTGCCAGGTTCCGATTCGTCGGAGTTGCACAGGATGTACTTCTGGCCCGGCGCCGTGCGCGGCATGAACGACCACTTGAGCCCGGTCGGGAAGCCGGCCCCGCCACGCCCGCGCAGCGAGCTTTTCTTGAGCTCGTCGATGATCGTCGCCGGATCGGGCTTCTCGGCGAGGATCTTCCGCCACGCCTTGTAGCCGTCGACCTTCAGGTAACTCTCGAGCGTCCACGGCTGCTCGAAATGGAGCGTGGTGTAGACGACCTGGTGTTCCTGTGGAGCGGGACCGTATGCCATGACCTGTTCGCTGTTCCGATTTTGAAGGAGCGCTGCAAGCGCGACCGGGGTTCACCTTGCCGGGCATCGCGGTGGCGCCGCTCCCTCGGATTCCTATTCCAGGGCGTCGAGGATCTCGTCCACTTTCGCGGTGTCGAGCTTCTCGTGATAGTGCCCGTTCACGACCATCATCGGCGCGCCGCAACACGCAGCCAGGCATTCTTCCTCGCGCTTGAGGTAGATGCGCCCATCCGCGGTGCTCTCGCCGAGCGTGATGCCGTACTTCGCCTCGCAATGGCGCACGATGTCTTCCGCGCCGTTGAGCCAGCACGAGATGTTCGTGCAGATCGCGACGTTGTTGCGTCCGACCGGCTGCGTCTCGAACATCGAGTAGAACGTCGCGACCTCATAGCCCCAGACCTGCGGCAGGCCGAGGTATTTCGTCACGGCGGCGATCAGCGCATCGGTCAGGTGGCCGCCGTTCTGTTCCTGCGCGGCCCACAGTCCCTGGATCAGGGCCGAGCGCTTGCGGTCGGGCGGGAACTTCGCGACCCAATGGTCGATGTGTCCGATCGTCGCGGCGCTCAGCGCCTGCTGCGGATCGACGTCCTTGACCTCGTTCCAGGTGCCGGTCGGTTTCATGGCTGCCTCGCCGGGAATCGGGAATGGATGATCGGAAACCGGTCGTGCGGCGAGCGTTCGCCTTCAGCGATTGCGCGTGCCGCCATCCAGGGCGATGACGGGATCGCCGAACAGGAGCCGGATGCCGGTTCCATTCCCGGTTCCCCGTAACCGATTGCCCGCCTCATCGGTCGATCTCCCCGAACACGACGTCGTAGGTGCCGATCATCGCGACGACGTCGGCCAGCATGTGTCCGCGCACGACGGTATCCATCGACGACAGGTGGGCGAATCCGGGTGCGCGCAACTTGCAGCGGAACGGCTTGTTCGCGCCGTCGGAAATCAGGTAGCAGCCGAACTCGCCCTTCGGCGCCTCGACCGCGGCATAGGTTTCCCCTGCCGGCACGCAGTAGCCTTCGGTGAACAGCTTGAAGTGATGGATGAGGGCTTCCATGTCGTCCTTCATCTCTTCGCGCCTGGGCGGCGCGACCTTGTAGTTCTGCACGATCACCGGGCCCGGATTCGCGCGCAGCCACTTCGCGCACTGCTGGACGATGCGGTTGGATTGGCGCATTTCCTCGACCCGCACGAGGTAGCGGTCGTAGCAGTCGCCGTTCGTGCCGACCGGGATGTCGAAATCGACCTCGGCGTACTTCGCGTACGGCTGCTTCTTGCGCAGGTCCCAGGCGACTCCGGACCCGCGCAGCATCGGGCCACTCATGCCCCACGCCTTGGCGAGATCGGGCGGCACGACGCCGATGTCGACCGTGCGCTGCTTCCAGATGCGGTTGCCGGTCAGCAGGTCCTCGTACTCGTCGATCTTGCTCGGGAAATCGGCGCAGAACGCGTCGAGGTAGTCGAGCATCGAACCTTCGCGCCAGGCGTTGAAGCGCTCGAGGTCCTTGCCCTTGTGCCAGCGCGACTCGCGGTATTTCGGCATCTGCGCGGGCAGGTCGCGATAGACGCCTCCGGGGCGGTAGTAGGTCGCGTGCATGCGCGCGCCCGACACCGCCTCGTAGCAATCCATCAGTTCCTCGCGCTCGCGGAACGCATACAGGAACACGGCCATCGCGCCGAGATCGAGTGCGTTCGAGCCGATCCACATCAGGTGATTGAGGATGCGCGTGATCTCGTCGAACATCGTGCGGATCCACTGCGCGCGTTCCGGGATCTCCAGTTGCAGCAGGTTCTCGATCGCGCGCACGTAGGCGTGCTCGTTGCACATCATCGAGACGTAGTCGAGCCGGTCCATGTAGCCGATCGACTGGTTGTACGGCTTCGATTCGACGAGCTTCTCGGTGCCGCGATGGAGCAGGCCGACATGCGGATCGGCGCGCACGACCGTCTCACCGTCCATCTCGAGGACGAGGCGCAGCACGCCGTGCGCGGCCGGATGCTGTGGCCCGAAGTTCATCGTGTAGTTGCGGATTTCCTCCACGTCTACTTCTCCGTCCTGCTTTCGGCCGCAGCCTGCTCGTAACGCGAGTCGTCGCGGATCGTGCGCGGCACGAGGACGCGCGGCTCGATCGAAACCGGCTCGTAGATAACGCGTTTCGTCTCGGGGTCGTAGCGCACTTCGACATTTCCGATCAGCGGGAAATCCTTGCGGAACGCATGCCCGACGAAGCCGTAGTCGGTGAGGATGCGACGCAAGTCCGGATGTCCTTCGAAAACGATGCCGAACAGGTCGAACGCCTCGCGCTCGAACCAGTTCGCGACCGGCCAGATGTCGACGAGGCTCGGCATCGACGGCAGTTCATCGTCGACGCAGAAAGCACGCAGGCGCACGCGCTGGTTGTGCTCGATCGAAAGCAGGTGGACGACCACCGCGAAGCGCCGGGGGAACGACGTGCCGCGCGGACGCGAGGCCCAGCTGAAGCGGCCGGGGCCCTCACCCTCGACGCCGCGCGAGAAGCCTTCCGACGAGACGTTTGTCGTGTCCCATTCGATCTCGCCGTAACCGAGGTGGTCGACGCCGCAGACATCGATGAGGACGTCGAATCCGAACTGCGCATCGTCGCGCAGCATGCGGGCAACTGCGAGCAGGTTCCCGGGCAGGACCTCGATCGTGATTTCGCCGAGCGGTTCCGCGAGCGACACGATCGCCGGCCCGAGGCGGGCTGCGAGGGTTTGCGCGAATTGTGATGTGGCTGCTGTCATCGGTGGTCTGCTGCCTGCACGGAATGCCTGGGTGGCGCCTGTCGCGAGGCGCCCTGCCCCGCCATCGCCGACTCCGCGGCCTTGATCAGCGCGCGATCGTGTTCGTGCGACGAATCTTCTTCTGCAACTGGAGGATGCCGTGGATCAGGGCTTCGGCCGTCGGCGGGCAGCCCGGCACGTAGACATCGACCGGGACGATGCGGTCGCAGCCGCGCACGACCGCATACGAATAGTGGTAGTAACCGCCGCCGTTCGCGCACGAGCCCATCGAGATGACCCACTTCGGTTCGGCCATCTGGTCGTAGACCTTGCGCAGTGCCGGGGCCATCTTGTTGACCAGCGTGCCGGCCACGATCATGACGTCGGACTGGCGCGGCGAAGGACGGAAGATCACGCCGTTGCGGTCGAGGTCCAGGCGCGCGGCGCCGGCATGCATCATCTCGACCGCGCAGCAGGCGAGTCCGAACGTGACCGGCCACATCGAACCGGTCCGCGCCCAGTTGACGAGTTCGTCCATGCGCGCCGTGACGAAGCCGCGTTCGAGCAGCGGGTTGTCGTCGCCGGGGCGAAGGATGTCGTCGACCGGGCCGCCCGGCGCCGGGTTGTGCATGACCCGGCTGATCGCGTCGCTCACTCCCATTCGAGGGCTCCCTTCTTCCAGACGTAGGCGAAGCCGAGCATGAGCAGGCCGATGAAGATGCCCATTTCGATCAGGCCGAACAGGCCGAGGCCATCGAACACGACTGCCCACGGGATCACGAAGGCAATTTCGAGATCGAAGATGATGAACAGGATCGCGATCAGGTAGTAGCGCACGTCAAACTTCATGCGCGCGTCCTCGAACGCCTCGAATCCGCATTCGTACGGCGCGAGCTTTTCCGCCACGGGCTTCTTCGGGCCGAGCAGGTTGCCGAGGATCAGCAAGGCGATGCCGACGGCGGCCGCCACGGCAAGGAAAAGGACAACGGGGAAATACTCGGTCAGCACACGCACCTCCGCGCCAGGAGGCGCATCAGCGGTTGCCGCGCGTCAGCGCGACAACGACGGTTACCTGCAATTTGGTGCCCAAGGGGGGACTCGAACCCCCACAGCTCTCGCCGCTACCACCTCAAGGTAGTGCGTCTACCAATTCCGCCACCTGGGCAACGCGATCAAGCTCCGTCCTTCCCCTTCTCGTCAGGCTGCGGATCGGCCGGCTTGGCCGCTTCTGGAGACGGCGTTGCCGCGTCGACCGGCGTCGCGGCCGGCGTTTCCGCGGCAGGCGCCGGCAACGGCGTCGCTGCCGGCACGTCGCCCGCGGCGGGTGCAGGAAGCTCCGTCGTCACGCCTGACATGACGCCGAGATCATCCGACGTCGTGACCACGCCGGGACGGCCGTGATAAATGCCCATGCCGAGGCTGAGCAGGAAGAACAAACCGGCCAGGACCGCCGTGCTGCGCGAAAGGAAGTTCGCCGAGCCACGCGCACCGAAAACGGTCGAGGAAGCGCCACCGCCGAAACCGGAGCCTGCATTGGCACCGGCGCCACGCTGCATGAGGATCAGCGTGATCATCGCAACGGCGATCAGCACATAGAAAACCTGGGCAATGATCGGAACCATTATTGTCCGTACACCTGTTTCGCGGCAGCTGCGGCCGCATCGCAAATCGACAGAAATTCGGCCGCCACGAGCGACGCTCCGCCGATCAACCCGCCATCGATGTCGGGACCGGCGAAGAGCTCGCCAGCATTGGCGGCCTTGACGCTGCCTCCGTACAGGATGCGCAGCGAGCTGGCGATTGTAGCATCGTGCGCCGCGAGTTTGTCACGCACGAAAGCATGAACGTCCTGCGCCTGCCGGGGCGAGGCCGTGCGTCCGGTGCCGATTGCCCAGACCGGCTCGTACGCGACGACCGCGCCGGCGAACGCGGCGATGCCGGCGTGGGCGACGACCGCATCGATCTGGGCGCCGACGACGGCCTCGGTCTGGCCCGCGTCGCGGTGCTCGAGCAGTTCGCCGACGCACAGGATCGGCTGCAGGCCGGCGGCCTGGGCGGCGACGAACTTGCGGGCGACGACCGCGTCAGTTTCGTGGTGGTGCTGGCGCCGCTCGGAATGACCGACCAGCACGCAGCGGCAGCCGATGTCCGCGAGCATCGCGCCGGCGACTTCGCCGGTGTAGGCACCTTGCGCATGCTCGCTGAGGTCCTGGGCGCCGAACGCGATCGCGGAAGCGGAATGCGCGCCGATCAGTTCGGCGAGATACGGGAACGGCGGCATCACGGCGACATCGATGCCGCCCGGGGCCGATGCCGCGATCGCGCCGACGAGCTCGCCCGCCAGCGCGCGGTTCGCGTGCATCTTCCAGTTTCCGGCGACCAGTTTGCGACGCATGAAGGTGTCCGCGCTGCGCGAAAGGCCGCGAAGGATAGCCGCGCCGGCGCAAGCCCGCAAACCGCACGGGCGCTCCGCGAACGTCGGTCCGATTGCGGTTACCCTCGCGATCCTCTCCTCAAGGAAGCCGACGATGGCCGGATTGCACAGCGGGCATGCCCTCGTCACCGGCGCCTCGGCCGGGATCGGCGCGGCGTTCGCGCGGGAGCTTGCCGCGCGCGGGCACGACCTCGTGTTGACCGCACGCCGGCGCGAACGCCTCGAGGCACTCGCCACTGAGCTGCGCGCCGCGCACGACATCGACGTCGTGGTGCTCGCCTGCGACCTCGCCGATCGCGCTGCGCCGGCCCTGCTGCAGGAAGAAACCGCGCGCCGCGGGATCACGATCGACCTGCTCGTCAACAACGCCGGCTATGGCGTGACCGGCTATTTCCTCGCCGAGCCGTGGCAGGTCCAGGCCGATTTCATCCAGGTCATGATGACGGCGCCCAGCGAGCTCTGCCACCGCTTCCTGCCCGGCATGCTCGCGCGCGGGCACGGCCGCATCATCAATGTCGCCTCGCTGGCCGGGCATGTGCCGGGATCGGCCGGGCAGACGCTTTATTCCGGTGCCAAGTCGTACCTGATCAAATTGTCGCAGGCCCTCACGCTCGAGTACAGCGACCGCGGCGTGCATACCTGCGCGCTGTGCCCGGGCTTCACGTGGTCGGAATTCCACGACGTGACCGGCTCGCGCGCGATGATGTCGAAGCTGCCCGGCTGGATGTGGATGGACGCCGCAACCGTCGTGCGCCAGGGCCTCGACGCGGTCGAGCGCGGTGACGCCGTGTACGTCAACGGACGCGTGAACCGCTTGATCAAGCTGATGTTCAAGCTGCTGCCCGATCGCCTCGCACTGCGCATGATCGGCAAGCGCTCGCGCCAGTTCCGCAAGGCGACCGCGGCCGGATGAGTCGCGACGCCACGCGATCCGTTCCGCGATTCACGGTGGACATGCGGCCGGTCGGCGGTTGCAGCGCAGGCTGAGCGTACGCCGGCCGGCCAGCACGTCGGACGTGATGTCGACGAAGCGGCCGTCGGTCCAGCCGAGGAACACCGCATTGCGCATCGTCGAGGCGGGCACCGACGGGTCGAGGTTGAGGACGAGGATCTCGGCCGCGCCGAGCCGCGCGCGTGCCACGCCCGGCGCCGGCACGAGTGGCGCGAGATCGCCGTCGCCGACGCGTCCGCCGGCGACGATGTGGTACCACGGCGTGTGTTCGGTCTGGATCAGGCAGCCGGCCAGGCGATCGAGCTCGCGCGTCGTGCCCTTGATCGCTTCATCCGACACCCACGCGAACGGCCAGTTGCCGGTATCGAGCAGGAACACGTGGCAGCCCCTGCCCGGCAGCGCAATCGATGCGAGTGCGGCGTGGGCTGCCTCGACGAGCCCGTGCTGCTGCCGGGTCAGGTCGCGATGGATGCGCGCCATCTGCTGCGAAGCCGGCAACCAACCGGCCACGAGCAGGACCGCGGCGGCCACCGCGATCCCGGCGCCCCGGGAGCCGGCCCGGATCCCGAACGTGCAGAGCGGCGCGAGCACGGCCACGACGACGACGATGACGCCGGCACACGAGACGTAGAAATGCCGTGCGTTGATCGCAAGCAGCATGCCGTCACCGGCCGCATCGAGGCGCGGGTCCTGGAAGGCAAGCAGCGGGAACTGCAGCACGAGCGGCGCGACGGCGAGCACGCTGCCGGCGGCGAACAGGCGCAGGCGGGCTCGCGTCCATGGCCGCACGGCGCCCGCCAGCATCGCGACGGCGAGTACGCCCAATCCGGCGATCACCGATACGGCCTGCCAGCCCGCCAGCCGCGGCAGGTAACCAAGATAATCGACCGCCGCACCGAATCCGTTGGCAAGGCCTGCCGCAACCAGCTCGGCCAGCGGCCGCGCGGCGAACATGTGCGCGGCGCCGGCATCGGCGATGACGAGCGCCCGCAGCGTGAACCACGCCGCGACGACCGCGACGAGTACCGCCGACGCCTGCAGGCGTCGGCGCACGGCGACCCCCGGTTCGGCGCAAAACCACAGCGCTCCGATCGCCGCGAGCGGCACGAGCGCAATTTCCTTGGCCAGCAGGGCCAGCGCGATCGAGGCGAGCGCGACGCCGGCATCGCGGACCCGGCCGTCGACCGCGAAACGCGAAGCCGCGCCGAGGCCGAGCGTGCCGAACAGCATCGCGAGCAGGTCAAAACGATCCGAGAGCCACAGCGTGGTGCCGATCGCGACCGGATGGATCGCGTACACGAGCGCCGCTGCGAACGCGAGGCCGCGCGAATGCGTGGCCGCGGCGAGCCAGCGCCACAGCGCGACGACGACCGCACCATGCAGCAGGGCGTTGCAGAGATAGTGCCATGCGGCCTGAGCACCGAATGCGCGCTCGGCGAGCCACCACAACTGGATTCCGAGCGGCCGGTAATAGAGGCCGCCCGGAATATGGTTCTCGACGAACGCCGGCAGCGGATTGCCGATCAGGCGCACGATCGACAGCATGCCGAAATCGTCGAGCAGGAAGTAGCCGTCGAGCGCGGCCTGCATGACCAGCAGCGGCAGCGCGAGCAGCAGCACGGCCGCGAGTCCGCCGCGCCATCGCGGCCTGTGCATCACGTCGCTGTCGGGGCGCGCCATCGCTGCCTTTCGTCGGGATGAGCGGCGAACGCGCCGGAACACCGCGCGCACCGGGCGCTCAGATCAGCTTGATCTCGCGCAGGCGCTCGAGCAGGTACTCGTGCGCGGTGATCGGCGTCGCATAGCGCTTCGGATTGTCCGCGCTGACGCACGAGGGCAGGACGTCGAGCACGACGTCGGGATTCGGATGCAGGAAGAACGGCACCGAGTAGCGTGGCTTGCGTGCGTTGTCGTCCTGTGGATTGGTCACCCGGTGAGTGGTCGACGGATACACGTGGTTGGTCAGGCGCTGCAGCATGTCGCCGATGTTGACGACGATCGCGTCGCCCTCGGTCGTGATCGGCAGCCAATCGCCTTCGCGGGTCAGCACCTCGAGGCCGGCCGCGCTCGCGCCGACCAGCAGGGTGATGAAGTTGATGTCCTCGTGCGCACCGGCACGCACGTTGGGGATGTCGGGCGCGGTGATCGGCGGATAGTGGATCGGCCGCAGGATCGAATTGCCGAAGTTCGTCTTGTCCTCGAAATACGCTTCGGGCAGGTCGATGTGCAGGGCGAGTGCCCGCAGCACGCGCGTGCCGAGCGCATCGAGCGCCTCGTAAAGACCGTAGCCGTGTTCGCGGAAACCGGGCACTTCGACCGGCCACAGGTTTGGCGGCATGACCTCGGCATATTTCGAGCCGGGCGGAAGTTCGCGCCCGACATGCCAGAATTCCTTGAGGTCGGGATAGCGCGAATCCTTCGCCGTCTCGATGCCGAACGGCGTGTAGCCGCGCGCGCCGCCGCTGCCGGGCACGTGATAGCGGAGCTTCACCTCGGCCGGCAACGCGAAGAAACGCTGGAACGCGTCGTAGGCGCCGTCGATCAGGCTGCGCGCGATGCCGTGGCCGCTGATGCAGCAGAAACCGAATTCACGGTAGGCCGCGCCGATCTCGGCGACGAAGGCGGCGCGATCGGTTTCGTAGCGGCGGATATCGAGGGTCGGAACGTGTTTCATCGGTACGCACCGGTGGACGCGGAAAGGCGATTCTCGCGCATTCGTTCAGGCCGCGCGCGCGGCAGCTGCGCGCACCGCACCGGCCAGTTCGTCGACGAGCCGGGCGACGATCGCCGCATCGCCGGCCTCGACCGTCACCCGCACGAGCGGCTCGGTGCCGGACGGGCGCAAGACGACACGCCCCTGCCCTTCAAGCTCGGCGCGCACGCGCGCGAGCACTTCCTGCACGCCGGCATCGGCGACCAGCCCGGCGCCTCCGGCGGCACGGATGTTGACCGTGGTCTGCGGGATCTTGCGCATCGAGTCGGCGCACGCGCCGAGCTCGCGCCCGCTGCGGCCGAGCGCTTCGAGGACCTGCAGCGCGCTGACGATCGCATCACCGGTCGACACGCGGTCGAGGCAGAGGATGTGCCCCGAGGTCTCGCCACCGAGCACGCCGCCGTGCTCGCGCAGCATCTGCATGACATGCCGGTCGCCGACCTTCGCGCGCAGGAACGGCACGCCGAGTTCGTGCATGGCCCGCTCGAGGCCGAAGTTGCTCATCAGGGTGCCGACCAGGGGCCCGCGCAGGCGTCCCTGTGCGTGCCAGTCGACGGCGAGGATGCAGAGCAGTTCGTCGCCGTCGATGATGCGTCCGTCGCGGGCGACCATCTGCAGGCGATCGCCGTCGCCGTCGAACGCGATGCCGAGGTCGGCGCCATTCCCGATGACCGCCCGCGCAAGCGCCGCCGGACTCGTCGACCCGACCTCATGATTGATGTTGAGCCCGTCCGGATGGTTGCCGATCGCGGTCACCCGCGCGCCGAGTTCGGCGAACATCTTCGGCGCGATCTGGTAGGTCGCGCCATGCGCGCAGTCGAGCACGATGTGCATGCCGTGCAGATGGAACGCGCGCGACACGGTCGACTTGCAGAACTCGAGGTAGCGCGCCGACGCATCGTCGATGCGCACGGCCTTGCCGATCGCTTCCGAGGCGACGGTGACGAACGCATTGTCGATTTCTGCCTCGATCGCGTCCTCGACCGCATCGTCGAGCTTTTCGCCGATCGCCGAGAAGAACTTGACGCCGTTGTCGTGGTGCGGATTGTGCGAGGCGCTGATCACGATGCCGGCATCGGCGCGCATCGAGCGGGTCAGGAAGGCGACGCCCGGTGTCGGCATCGGCCCGAGCAGGCGGACGTCGGCGCCAGCGGCGAGCAGTCCGGCCTGGATCGCCGACTCGAACATGTAGCCGGAAACGCGTGTGTCCTTGCCGATCAGCACGAGTGGCTTGTTGCCGCCGCGCGCGAGGACCGCGCCGGCCGCGCGGCCGAGCTTGAGCATGAACTCGGCCGTGACCGGCCATTCGCCGACCCGGCCCCGGATGCCGTCGGTTCCGAAGTATTTGCGTACAGGGGACATGGGCATCCAGCAGGGCGGTCAGGGATCAGGGCGGGGACATCGAGACCGGCGTGTGCACGCGGAAGTGCGCGCGCGCAGCAGTCCCCGAACGCTGCCGCCCTAGTCGCCCATCTGCTTCTGGCGATGCTCCCAGCGTTCCTGGGCATCGAGGCAGAGCGTGGCGATCGGACGCGCCTCGAGGCGATCGAGGCCGATTTCCTCGTCGGTCTCCTCGCAGAAACCGTAGCGGCCTTCCTCGATGCGCTTGAGCGCCTTGTCGATCTTCGCGATCAGCTTGCGATAGCGGTCGCGCGTGCGGAGTTCGAGCGAATTCTCGGTTTCGCGGGTCGCGCGCTCGGCTTCGTCGCCGACATCGCGGACTTCGTCGCGCAGGTTCTCGATCGTCTGCTTGGATTCCTCGACGAGATCCTCGCGCCAGCCCTGCAGCTTGCGACGAAAGAACTCGAGGTGCTTCGGATTCATGTACTCCTCTTTCGAGGAAGGACGATAGCCGTTCGGCAGGTCGACGCGCGTGGTCGCCGGCAATGCATAGCGACCGTCCTGCATCGTGATGCCGGCGTCGTTCGCCGGGGCCGGGACGGCACGCGCCTTGAGCACCGCGGCGCCGCCCGCGGAAGTGGATTTTCGCGCAGTTTTCGATTCGATCACGGAGGACTTGATGGTGTTTGCCTTGGGAGGTGGTGGCGTCTTCGCCGGTCTTGCCTTGACGGCCGCCGCCTTCTTCGCCACCGGCTTGGCCGGTGCCTTGCGCGACGCGGCGACCGCGGGCTTGCGCGCCTTCACCGGTACGGCCTTGCGTGCCGGCGCCGCCGGCTTCTTGGCGGCAGGCTTCTTCGCCACGACCGCCCGCTTGCCCGGTGCCTTGGCGGCCGCCTTGGCCTTGGCCTTGGCCGGCGCCTTCGCGGGTGCCTTTGCGGCGGTCTTCGACGGCTTCGCTCCCTTCGACTTGACCACCGGCTTTGCGCGCGCGGAAACCTTGGCCGGCTTCGCGCTCGCGCGGGTTTTCTGCTTGGTCTTCGCCATGTTCCTGCTTACCTTGTGACTCGGCGGCGGCGTGTTATAGCCTAAGTGCCCGCCCCCGGCAACCGAAGAAATTCCGCCGCGGCCAGTGTTCGTGCGCGTTTGCCGGCCATCCTCCTGTGTCCCGCCTGATCCTGTTCCTGCTCGCCATCTACAAACGCTGGATCAGCCCGCTGCTCGGTCCGCGCTGCCGCTTCCATCCGAGCTGTTCGGAGTATGCGCGGGTGTCGGTCGCGCGCTTCGGCGCCTTGCGCGGCAGCTGGCTCGCCGCATTCCGCCTCGCCCGTTGCCAACCGTTGTGCGAGGGTGGCATCGATCCGGTTCCACACGACTTCCGCTGGTTGCCGCGGCGGACGCCACCTCCCTGCAATGGATCCCATCATGACTGACTGGCTCATCACGAACGGCACGCTCGTCAACGAAGGGCGGCGCATCGTGGCCGACCTGCGCGTGCGCGACGGGCGCATCGAGCGCATTGACCGCGAGCTCGCCGCACGACCCGGCGAACGCGTGTACGACGCCGGCGGCCGCTGGGTGATCCCCGGCATGATCGACGACCAGGTCCACTTCCGCGAACCTGGCCTCGAGCACAAGGCCGACATCGAAAGCGAATCGCGCGCCTGCCTCGCCGGCGGCGTGACGAGCTACATGGAGATGCCGAACACGAAACCGCCCGCGGTGAACGCGGCCGCGCTCGAGGACAAGTACCGGCGCGCGAGCGAACGGTCGCGGGTCAACTACGCGTTCTACCTCGGCGCGACGAACGACAACATCGACGCGATCCGCGCGCTCGATCCACGCGCGGCGCCCGGCATCAAGGTCTTCATGGGCTCCTCGACCGGAAACATGCTCGTCGATGATCCGGCCACGCTCGAAGCGATCTTCCGCGACGCGCCGGTACCGATCATCACCCACTGCGAAGACACGCCGATGATCGCCGCGAACGAGGCGGCCGCGCGCGCGCAGTGGGGCGACGACATCCCGGCCGGGCAGCATCCGCTGATCCGCTCGCGCGAAGCCTGCCTCAAGTCGACCCGGCTCGCGGTCGAACTCGCGAGAAGGCACGGCACGCGCCTGCACGTGCTGCACCTGTCGACCGCCGACGAGATGGCGCTGTTCGAGCCGGGCCCGGTCGCCGGCAAGCGCATCACGGCCGAAACCTGCGTGCACTTCCTGCACTTCAGCGACGCCGACTACGCCCGGCTCGGGCACCTGATCAAGTGCAATCCGGCGATCAAGCGTGCCGACGACCGTGCCGCGCTCGTGCGCGCGCTCGCCGAAAGCCGCATCGACGTCCTCGCCACCGATCATGCGCCGCACCTGCTCGAGGAAAAGCGCCAGCCCTACACCTCGGCTCCGTCCGGCCTGCCGCTCGTGCAGTTCGTCCTGCAATGCGCGATCGAGCGCGTGTTCGACGGCGAACTGACCCTCGAGCGCCTCGTCGAAGCGGTCGCCCACGCACCGGCCACGCTGTTCGACGTGCACGAACGCGGCTTCCTGCGCGAAGGCTGGTTCGCCGACCTCGCCGTGATCGATCCGGACAAGCCGCAGACCGTGCGTCGCGAGGACGTGCTGTCGAAATGCGGATGGTCCCCGTTCGAAGGCCACACGTTCCGCTCGAGCATCGCGGCGACCTTCGTCAACGGCGAGCTCGGCCATGTCGACGGACGCATCGACGACACCGTGCGCGGCCAGCGCCTCGCGTTCGCGCGCTGATGCGCACGCTGTTCGCCGGCCTGCTCGCCGTGCTCGCGCCGCTGGTCGCCGCGCAGGACGGCATCGTGCTGCCGCGCGGCGTCTCCCAGGGCGCGCTCGTGATCGGCAAGGTTCCGCCCGGAAGCCGCGTGCAGGTCGGCGCGCGCGCGCTGCGCGTGACCGCCTACGGAACCATCGTGTTCGGGGTCGGACGCGACGAGAAGGGACCGGTCACGGTCACGATCGACGTACCCGCCGGCGGCAGCACGCAACGCGAAGTCGCCGTCCTCGCGCGCGAATGGCCGATCGAGCACGTCGATGGCGTGCCGCCGAAGACGGTCGACCCGCCACCCGCGATCGCCGAGCGCATCCGTCGCGAACAGGCCCTCGTCGCCGCCGCGCGCGAACGTGACGACGCGCGCACCGATTTCACCGAAGCCTTCGTGCGTCCGCTCGAAGGCCGCATCAGCGGACGCTTCGGCAACCAGCGCGTCTACAACGGCCAGCCGCGGGCCGCGCATTCCGGGATGGACATTGCCGCTCCGACCGACACCGCAGTCAAGGCTCCGGCCGCCGGCGTCGTCACGTTCGCCGACGGCGATCTCTACCTGACCGGCGGCACGATCGTGCTCGACCATGGGCATGGCATCAGTTCGAATTTCCTGCATCTGTCACGCATCGACGTGAAGGTCGGCGAGCGTGTCGAGCAGGGCCAGTCGCTCGGTGCGGTTGGCGCGACCGGCCGCGCGAGCGGCCCCCACCTGCATTGGGGCATGAACTGGTTCGATGTCCGCATCGACCCGCAACTCGTGCTCGAACGCGGCCGGTGAAGACGTTTGGCCGTGTGTGGTCCGGGCCTGCCGGTTCGTCTGGCGAACACCTGTCCACCCGAGAGTCGCCGCACCGCGGCCCTTGAACGATCGCGATAGACTCAGGCTTGCGCAAACGTCGCGGCGTTGAAACCGCCGGCCACGCCCTTGACCGCGACCGCGACCGCATCGTGCGGATGCAGGCTTTCGAAATGGCTCGCCCGCAGCCAGAAATCGGTGATCCGCTCGTCCGCGTCGAGGGCGTGCTGGATGCGCCGGGCGGCGTCCTCGCAGAACATGAGGTTCTGCCCGTTGAGCAGGGCGAAGGCCTGCTCGTCTTCGCGCTTGACCGCGGTCTGCACGGGCGTCTGCAGCGCATCCTCGATGCGGTCGACGAGATCGGAGATCGGGAAGTCGAAAGCCGGAGCAAGGCGGACGCGCACGCGCGCGCTGCTGCGCTGGCTGTGCGGCGTGGCGACGATGCCCTGCTCGCTCCCGAGCCAGGCCAGCACGTCGGCGCGCTCGACCGGCTTGCCGGCGGCGAAGTCGCGCGCGAACTGTTCCTGGATCAACTGGCGCGCGAGCGCGGCCGAACACGGGCAGGTACTCGAGTAAAGCACCTCGGTTTCGAGTTCGAGGACGAACCCGTCGGCGTCGAGGGCCGCCTCGATCGAAACCGGATACGCCTTCCACCCGCTGTGGTCGCTGCTGAGCGCGCTGCGCCTGACCATGTGCTCGAAGCGCAAGCGGATCTTCGCGCGATCGGACAGTTCGGCATGCGAGTCGAGGAAATCCCGCAGCAGCCGGCGCAACGTGCACGGCGTCAGCGGTTCGCTCGACAAGTGGCGGTCGACATGCAGGTACAGGCGCGACATGTGGATGCCGCGCAGGTCCGCCCGGGCGAGATTGACGAACGCGCCGACACGCGCCGGCGACTGCACGACGCTGCCGTCGCCCGCCGCGAGGCGCACGGGCACCGCGATCTCGTCCATGCCGACCCAATCGAGCTCGCCCGCGTGACGCGCTTCAACGTCGTTCGCGATGTCGGGCAGGGTGCGCAGCGATGATGGACTCGGGGTCATGGACGGGTTCCGTTGCGGCGAGCCGGCGCCAAGGCCGCCCGAATCCTGCCGAAGATGGGGCGAAAAGCGTGCCGCATCAAGGGGCTCGCGTCATGATCGCATGTGCCGGCGGGCGCAGCGCCAGGCCTGCCAGGCGGTCGAGATCGGCACGCGCTGCAGGATTTCGGCACTGCGCGCGAGTGGATCGACCGCGCGTGCGGCCTGCCGGCAGCGCCAGCGGTCGGCCTGCACCGCAGCGGCATCGAGCACGGGCAGGCGGACCGGCGCGATCTCGGCCATGCGCGCGGCGAGCGCGACGAGATGTTCGCGCACGGCATCGCTTCGCGCCGCGCCGGATCCGGCGAGATCGCCGCGCGCCAGACGGTGACGGGCCAGCACGTCGAGCGGGATGGCGAGACGTCCACCGGCCAGCACATCGGGCAAGGCGAGCACATCGCGCAGCGCGCGCGACAGCGCCCGCGCCGACGCGAGCGCAGCGACTTCGGCGTCACCGAACAGGCAGCGGCCTGCCTCGGCCAACGGACGGTGGAAGCGTTCGAGATCCTCGAGCAGCGCCGCGAGCGTCGATGGCGCGGTGCCCTCGCGCTGGGCGAGCGCCGCGTCGATGAGGGCCTGCCAGATCGCATCGGGCACGTGCCCGGGCGCGGGCGCGGCGGCAAGCGCCGCGGTCAGCGGATGCCGGCCCTGGCGGTTGCCGAGCGCGACCAGTTCGTCGAGCCACCACTGCAACTTGCCGGTTGCGACCTCGGGCTCGGTGATGCGGAAGGCGGCGTTTTCGATCTCGAAGCCGATGCAAGCGAATGCGCTGCGAGGGGCGCGCAGTGCGACCGGGAGGAAGCGCAGGCCGATGCCGAATTCCGGACGGGCCGCGATCCACTTCGCCTCGAAGCTCGCGAACGCGTCGTCGGGTCTCATCGCTCAGTCCAGCCGCAGGGCCGACGGCAGCGCCCGGGTCGTTTCGACGACGAGATCGGCGCCCCAGGCATGCGGATCGCCGCCATCGAGGTAACCCCAGCCGGCCGCGATCGTCCGCGTGCCCGCGGCACGCCCGGCAACGATGTCGCGCAGGTCGTCGCCGACGAAGCTCGTGTGCGCCGGATCGACGCCGAGCAATGCGCAGGCATGCAGGACCGGCGCCGGATCGGGCTTGCGCCGGCTCAGCGTGTCGCCGGCGACGAGCGCCTTGCAGCGCTTGCCGAGGCCGAGATGCTCGAGGACCGGCTGGGCCAGCCAGCCGACCTTGTTGGTCACGATGCCCCACGGCAGCGCGCGCGCGTCGAGGTCGTCGAGCGTTTCGGCAATGCCGTCGTACAGATGCGTCGAGGCATTGCCGCGCGCGGCATAAAGTTCGAGATAGCGCGGCAGCAGCTCCTCGATGCGCGCTTCGTCGACCGGCGGCAGGCCGCAGCGGAGGATCGCCCGGCCGCCCGCCGAAACGACCCGGCTGACGCGCACCGGATCGGGCGACGGCGCGCCGATTTCGTCGCACAGGCTGGCCAGTGCGGCGACGAGGTCGGGTGCCGAATCGGCCAGCGTGCCGTCGAGGTCGAACAGCACGCCGCGCACCGCGAGGGCCGGGTTCATGCGGGTTTGCGCGCGCAGACGAGGTAGTTGACCGCGACCGACTCGGTCAGCCAAGCGCGCCGGGTCAGCGGATTCCAGGCCATGCCGCGCACGTCCTCGAGTCCGAAGCCGGCCGTGCGCAGGTCGCGCGCGAGTTCGGACGGCTTGATGAAGCGCGCGTACTGGTGGGTGCCGCGCGGCAGCAGGCGCAGCAGGTGCTCGGCACCGAGGATCGCGGCTGCGAACGAGACCGGGGTTCGATTGAGGGTCGACAGGAACAGCTGGCCGCCCGGTTTCAGCAGGCGATGGCAGGCGCCGATGATGCTGGCCGGATCGGGCACGTGCTCGAGCATTTCCATGCATGTGACCACGTCGAAGCGGGCCGGCGACTCGTCGGCAAGGGCTTCGGCGCTCGTCTCGCGGTAGTCGACCGCGAGACCGCTCTCGAGCAGGTGCAGGCGGGCGACATCGAGCACGGCCGGGGCAAGGTCGATCGCCGTGACCGTCGCTCCGGCGCGTGCGAGTGCCTCGCTGAGCAGGCCGCCGCCGCAGCCGACATCGAGCGCCTGTGCCCCCTGCAGCCGCGCACGCGCGGCGAC
Source organism: uncultured Dokdonella sp. (assembly GCA_964587775.1). Taxonomy (GTDB): domain Bacteria; phylum Pseudomonadota; class Gammaproteobacteria; order Xanthomonadales; family Rhodanobacteraceae; genus Dokdonella. The sequence goes on along the minus strand of CAZPLY010000005.1, from coordinate 75,623 downwards.
ATAGCCGAAGCGCACCGGATTGAGGTCGTGCAAGGCGCGCGACTCGCCGTCGGCGTCCCACCAGCGGCTGGCCAGGCGGTCGAAACGCGCGACCTCGGCCGGATCGCTGTTCGGCGCGTCTTTCGCATTGGCGTGTCCGCCGACGTTCATGCCGTTGCGATCCGGTCGCGCCAGCGTCGCGTCTTGGCGAGCAGCTCGACCGTGTCGATGTCGATGAGGCGGCGCGCGTCGAGCTTGCGCTGCCCGGCGATCCAGACGTCGCTGACCTGATGACGGCCGGCGACGTAGACAAGCTGTGAAATGACGTGATAGATCGGCTGCGTCTCGAGCTCGTCGAGGCGGACGGCGGCCAGGTCGGCCTGCTTGCCGGGCTCGATCGAACCGATCCGCTCGCCCCAACCGAGCGCGCGCGCCGAGCCGAGCGTGGCCGCGCGCAGGACCGTCGGCGCGTCGAGCGCGGCGGCGTCATTGGCGACCATCTTGCCGACCAGCGCGGCCGTGCGCATTTCGCCGAACAGGTCGAGGTCGTTGTTCGACGCGCAGCCGTCGGTGCCGAGCGCGAGGTTGACCCCGGCGCGCCGCAGTTCCTCGGCCGGGCAGAAACCGCTGGTCAGCTTGAGGTTCGACTCGACGTTGTGCACGACCGACACGCCGTGGGTCGCGCAATCGGCGATCTCGGCCGAGGTCAGCTGGGTCATGTGCACGGCGATCAGCTGCGAATTGACGAGGCCGATCTGCTTGATCCGCGCGAACGGGCGCATGCCGTGGTCGCGCTTGCTGTCCTCGATCTCGTCGGCGGTCTCGTGCAGGTGCAGGTGCACCCGCAGGTCGAGCTGGTCAGAGAGCAGGCGGATGCGCTCGAAGCTCGCGTCCGACACCGAATACGGCGCGTGCGGCGCAAACGCGGTCCCGATCAGGGCATCGCCGCGCAGCTCGTCGTGGACCGCGAGCGCCTTGTCGAAGTACTCGTCCGGGCTGCTCGCCCAGGCGGTCGGGAACTCGATCACCGGCAAGCCGACCATGGCCCGGAACCCGTGCCGGCGATAGGTCGCCGCCTGCACGTCCGGATAGAAATAGTTCTCGTTGCAGCAGGTCGTGCCGCCGCGGATCATTTCGGCGATCGCGAGTTCGATGCCGTCGCGCACGAATTCGGCGCCCATGACCTTCGCTTCGGCCGGCCAGACGTATTCCCTGAGCCAGCGCATGAATGGCACGTCGTCGGCGATGCCGCGCATCAGCGTCATCGGGTTGTGCACGTGCGCGTTGACGAGGCCCGGAATCAGCACGTGCTCGCCGAGTTCGACGTGCTCGCGCGGCGCGTAACGCTCGCGCGCCACGGCGGCCGGCAGCACGTCGAGGATGCGCCCAGCGTCGACCGCGACGGCGTGCCCGTCGAGGACGACGCCGTGCGGTTCGACCGGAACGATCCAGCGCGCCTCGATCAGCAGGTCGACGACCCTGGCCTGCATGCGCGGCGCCTTACTTGACGCGGCCGACGTATTCGCCGCTGCGCGTGTCGACCTTGACGATTTCGCCCTGGTTGACGAACAGCGGCACCCTGACGACGGCGCCCGTCTCGAGCTTGGCCGGCTTGCCGCCGCCACCCGAGGTATCGCCGCGCACGCCGGGGTCGGTCTCGGTGATCGCGAGTTCGACGAAGTTCGGTGCGGCGACCGACAGCGGCGCGCCGTTCCACAAGGTCACGATGACCATCTCGTTGCCCTTCAGCCACTTGGCGGCATCGGCAACGGCCTTCTCGTCGGCGGCGATCTGCTCGTGGCTGGTCGGATGCATGAAGTGCCAGAACTCGCCGTCCGAATAGAGGAACTCCATGTCGGTGTCGACGACGTCGGCGCCTTCGACCGAATCGGTCGACTTCATCGTCATCTCGACCGTGCGACCGGTCTTCAGGTTGCGGTACTTGACGCGGGTGAACGCCTGGCCCTTGCCGGGCTTGATGAACTCGGTATCGATGATCGTGCATGGATAGCCATCGACGATGATCTTGAGACCGTTCTTGACGTCGTTCATCCCATGTGAAGCCATGGAGCGCTCCTGTAGCTGAAAGAAAAGCCGCTCGGTGAAAGCGGCTAGAATGTTGGATTCACCGACCGGCGATGCCGGATTCGATCCGCAATGATACCCGCAAGCCCGTCGTTCCCGCACATCGCCCCCGCGCGTGCCAGCCGCTGGCAGCAGCTATGGCGCGACGCGGTCGCCGATCCGCGCGAACTGCTCGACCTGCTCGGCCTCGCCGACCGCGCCGACCAACTGCTCGCGGCCGGCGACGGCGGATTCCCGTTGCGCGTCCCGCGCGGCTTCATCGCGCGAATGCGCCACGGCGACCCGCGCGACCCGCTGCTCCTGCAGGTATTGCCCGCGGCCGCCGAAGCGCTGCGCGTGCCGGGCTTCAGCCTCGACGCGGTCGGCGACGCGGCCGCACGCGCGGCCCAGGGCGTGCTGCACAAGTACGCCGGTCGGGCCCTGCTGATCGCGACCGGTTCATGCGCCGTGCATTGCCGCTATTGCTTCCGCCGGCATTTCCCGTATGCCGAGGAAACCGCGGCTGCGGCGCGCTGGCACGCGGCGATCGGACACCTCGCCGCGGACCCGTCGATCCACGAGGTCATCCTCTCGGGCGGCGACCCGTTGTCGCTCTCGACCGCGCGCCTGGTCGAACTCGGCCAGGCCCTGGCCGCGCTGCCGCACATCCGCCGCCTGCGCATCCATACCCGGCTGCCGATCGTCCTGCCCGAGCGCGTCGATCGCGAACTGCTCGACTGGCTGGCCGGCCTGCCGCTGCAACGCGTCGTCGTCGTCCACGCCAATCACGCCAACGAGCTTGATGGCGCGGTGGCCGAGGCCTGCCAAGCGCTGCGCGATGCCGGGGCCAGCCTGCTCAACCAGTCGGTCCTGCTGCGCGGAATCAACGACAGTGCCGATGCCCTGTGCGCGCTTTCGGAAGGCTTGTTTGCCTGCGGTGTCCTGCCCTATTACCTGCACCAGCTTGATCGCGTGCACGGCACGGCCCATTTCGAGGTCGACGACGACGCGGCCTGCGCCCTTGTCGAAACGATGCGCGCGCGCTTGCCGGGGTACCTCGTGCCGCGCCTCGTGCGCGAGGTCGCCGGCGAAGCCGCGAAGACGCCGCTGCACGCGCGATGACATGCCCTGGCGTATGGAAAATCGACCCTGAATCCGGTACAAGCAATCCACTGCCGCGGCTCGCACCGCGGCGGTTTTCGCTGCGCCCCCTGACCGCGCGTAACCCATGACCAAACAAGACAATGTCATCAAGCTGCTGTTGATCGAGGACTCGGTCGAGGACGCCGAGCAGCTGATCAGCATGCTGCGCAATGGCGGCATCGCACTGCGCCCGAGTCGCGCGGCGAACGAGGCGGAACTGCAGGAACTGCTCGAGAAGCAGACGCCCGACCTCGTCCTCGTCAACCTCGGCGCCCGCGAACTGCAGCTGAAGTCGGCAGTCGAGGCAATCGCGCACACCGGCAAGGACATCGCGCTGATCGGCTACGGCAGTGATGTCGACGACGACCACATCGTGACCGCGTTCCGCGAAGGCGTGCGCGCACTCGCGCTGCGCACGCGCGCCGAGCACCTGCAGATGATCGTGCGCCGCGAATTCGATTCGCTGAGCATGCGTCGCAGCGTGCGCCGGCTCGAGAATGCGTTGCGCGAATCGGAGCGCCGTTGCGGGGCACTGCTCGATTCTTCGCGCGACCCGATCGCCTACGTGCATGAAGGCATGCACGTGCGCGCGAACAAGGCCTACCTCGAGACGTTCGGCTTCGAGGAATTCGACGACATCGAGGGCGTGTCGATCCTCGATCTCGTCGCGGCCGACGATGCCGATGATTTCAAGTCCCTGCTCAAGCGCCTGTCGAAGGGCGAGAAGCCGCCGCAGAAGCTCAACCTGAAGGCGCAGCGCAGCGACGGCACCGCGTTCGACGCGGTCATGGAATTCGCCGAGGCGAATTACGAAGGCGAACCGTGCCAGCAGATCACGTTCCGCCAGCAGACGCTCGACGCCGGGCTCGCCCAGGAGCTCGATGCGCTGCGCTCGAAGGACCTCATCACCGAACTGTTCAACCGCCAGTACCTGCTGACCGAGCTTGATCGCGCGGCCGGCGCCGCCGCGAGCGGCAAGGTCGACCAGGCCCTGCTCCTGCTCGAGCCGGACAACTTCAAGGCCGTGCTGGACGGTATCGGCATCGGCAACACCGACCTCCTGCTCGGCGACATGGCGAACCTGTTGCGCCGCCACCTCAAGGAGTCCGACATCCCTGGCCGGCTCGGCGAACACACGTTCGCGATCCTTTGCAGCGAACGCGGCGCCGACGACGTGCGCCAGCTCGCCGAGGGCCTGCGCAAGGCGTTCGAGGAACGCATTTTCGAGATCGGCAAGCAGTCGATCAACCTGACGATCCGCGTCGCCGGCAGCCTGATCGGCGAGAAGAACGCGAACGGCGGCGCCGTGCTCGCCCAGGCCTCGGCCGCGCTGCGCACGACCGAAGCCGAAGGCGGCAACCGCGTGCGCATCTTCGATCCGGCGGCACAGGACAAGGCCGATGCCGAGAAGACGCGTCACTGGCTGTCGCTGATCAAGGACGCGCTGGCAACCGATGCGTTCATCCTCTACTACCAGCCGATCATCAGCCTGCAGGGCGCCGAGGGCGAGTTCTACGAAATCCTGCTGCGCATGAAGGGACCGAAGGGCGAGATCCTGCCCGGCTTCTTCCTGCCGATCGCGGAGCAGAACGGGCTCATGCCGGCGATCGACCGCTGGGTCATCGCGAATGCGATCCGCGCCCTGTCGGAGCGCGAACAGGCCGGCCGCAAGACGACGTTCTTCATCAAGCTCACGCCGCAGTCGCTCGACGACCATGGCCTGCTGCCGTGGCTCGCCCTGCAATTGAAGAACGCACGCCTGCGCGGCGACGCGCTCGTCTTCGAGATGCCCGAAAGCAAGGTCGTGACGAGCCTCAAACCCGCGCGCGCGTTCCTCAAGGGACTCGAGCAGTTGCACTGCGGCTTCGCGCTCGAGCAATTCGGTTCCGGACTCAACTCGTTCCAGTTGCTCAAGCACATCCCGGCGCACTACCTCAAGGTCGACCGCAGCTACATGGCGGAACTGCCGAAGAACAAGGACAACCAGGAGCGCATCAAGTCGATCTGCGAACAGGCGCGCAGCGCGGGCAAGCTGACCGTCGCCGAGTTCGTCGAGGACGCGACGAGCATGTCGATCCTGTTCTCGTGCGGCGTCAATTTCGTGCAGGGCAACTTCCTGCAGGAACCCGAGCAGGTCATGGCCTACGAGTTCGGAAACGGCTGAGGAGCCGGGAGCCGCGGATCGCTCGGCCGAACGCCGATGTCGATGATCGGGCTCGATGCCGAGCTGCCGTGAGTCGACACGAAAAAAAGCCCCGCTCCGGCGGGGCTTTTCGTTTGCGCCAGGACGCCCGGCGTCAGCGCGCGTTGCGCAGCGCGGCGATGCGCTCCTCGATCGGCGGATGGCTCGAGAACAGCTTGCGCATGCCGCCGCCGGCAATGCCGAACGCCTGGATCGCCTGCGGCAGCGTGTTCGCCCCGCGATCGGCATCGAGGCGGCTCAGCGCGGCGATCATCTTGTCGCGACCGGACAGGCGCGCACTGCCGGCGTCGGCGCGGAATTCGCGCCAGCGCGAGAACGCCATGACGATGATCGAGGCGAGCAGGCCGAGCACGAATTGCAGGAAGATGACGATCGCGAAATAGGCGATGCCGCCACCGCTGTCACGGTTGCCGCTGATCGCGCGATCGACGACCGTGCCGATCACGCGGGCGAGGAAGATCACGAACGTGTTGAGCACGCCCTGCAGCAGGGTCATCGTCACCATGTCGCCGTTGGCGACGTGGCTGACCTCGTGGGCGAGCACGGCTTCGACCTCGTCGCGGTTCATCTGCTGCAGCAGGCCCGTGCTGACGGCGACGAGCGCATTGTTGCGGCTCATGCCGGTGGCGAACGCGTTCATTTCGGGCGCATCGTAGATCGCGACTTCGGGCATGCCGATGCCGGCGCCTTCGGCCTGGCGGCGCACGGTCGAAAGCAGCCAGCTCTCGGTCGGGTTCGCCGGGTTCTCGATCACCCGTGCCTTTGTCTGCCACTTGGCGACCCACTTCGACATCGCGAGCGAAATGAACGAGCCGCCGAATCCGACCACGGCCGAGATGACGAGGATGCCCTGCAGGTTGATGCCGCCGTTGCGATAGGTATAGGTGTCGATGCCGAACAGCTTGACGATGACGGTCAACAGCGCCATCACGGCCAGGTTGGTCAGGATGAAGAGGACGATGCGACGCATGGCTGGGGCTGCTCCGGGCTGGATTCGCGACACGATATCGCGTTGACCATGATTGGGTAAACTTCGGCGCTTTCAAGCGCAAGGCAGCGTCCCGATGCGACCGGAAATGCCCCGGGCCGGCCCCCGCCCGACGTCCCGATGCGCGGCGCGCGGTCGATGAGCTATCGCGGCAGGTTCGCGCCCTCGCCGACCGGACCCTTGCATTTCGGCTCTCTCGTCGCCGCGCTCGGCAGCTGGCTGTGCGCGCGTGCCGCCGGCGGACGATGGCTGGTCCGGATCGAGGACGTCGACCGCACGCGCACCGTCGACGGGGCGGCGGAGCGCATCCTCGCCACGCTGCGCGCGTGCGGCCTCGAACCGGACGAACCGGTTGTCTGGCAGAGCGAGCGCGCCGCGCGCCATGCCGAAGTGCTCGCGCGGCTTTGCGACTCCGGCCTCGCCTACCGCTGCGCGTGCAGCCGCAGCGACCTCGCCGCGTTCGGTGGCATCCACCCATCCACCTGCGTGCGCGCGGCGGCGGAAAACGCAGGCCATGCATGGCGCGTGCGCGTCCCCGACGAAACGATCCGCTTCGTCGATCGCGTGCATGGCGAAATCACGCAATCGATGCGCAGCGAAGTCGGCGACTTCGTCGTGCGGCGGCTCGACGGTGATTTCGCCTACCAGCTCGCCGTCGTCGTCGACGACGCCGATCAGGGCATCAGCGAGGTCGTGCGCGGCGCCGACCTGCTCGACTCGACGCCGCGCCAGGTCCTGCTGCGCCGCTTGCTGGGCCTCCCGGAAACGACGTGGTTGCACCTTCCGCTCGTGCTCGACGCGAGCGGCCGCAAGCTCGGCAAGCGCGATCTCGCCCATCCGCTCGACGAGTCCGATCCATTGCCGGCCCTGCGCGCCGCGCTCGGGTTCCTCGGCCAGCCGGTCCCGGCGGCGGCTCCGGTCCAGCGCTTTCTCGCCGCGGCGGTGCGGACCTTCGATGCCGCGCGCATTCCGCGTCGCCCGCCTCCGCATGCGGCATCGCAAGACGACTAATCGGGCGCGGACGGGCACAATCGACGCGACCTGCAACGCGCTCGCACGCATCAACACGGGAAGGAGAACAACATGACGGCACGGGTGGCATTCGTCACTGGCGGCATCGGCGGCATCGGCACGGCGATCTGCCGGCATCTCGCGCAGACCGGTCACAAGGTCGCCACGAACTATCGCGACGAAGCGAAGGCGCGCGCCTGGCAGGCCGCACAGAAGGCCGACGGCTTCGATTTCGCCCTCGCGGCGGGTGACGTTTCCGACACCGAGGGCAGCGCGGCGATGATCAGGGACGTCGAGAACCAGCTCGGCGGCATCGAGATCCTCGTCAACAACGCCGGCATCACGCGCGACACGACATTCCACAAGATGTCGGCGCTGCAGTGGCAGGAAGTCATCAACACGAACCTCAACTCGTGCTTCAACGTCACCCGCCCGGTCATCGACGGCATGCGCACGCGCAAGTGGGGCCGGATCGTGCAGATCAGTTCGATCAATGGCCAGAAAGGCCAATACGGCCAGGCGAACTACGCGGCATCGAAGGCCGGCATGCACGGCTTCACGATTTCGCTGGCCCAGGAGAACGCGAAGTTCGGCATCACCGTGAACACGGTCTCGCCGGGGTACGTGCTGACCGAGATGGTCCGCGCCGTGCCCGAGGACGTGCGCGCGAAGATCGCCGCGCAGATTCCGGTCGGGCGCCTCGGCGAGCCCGAGGAGATCGCGTACGCGGTCGGCTTCCTGACCGACGAACGCGCGTCGTGGATCACCGGCGCGAACCTCTCGATCAACGGCGGGCATTACATGGGCTGGTGATTGCCGCGCCCGCGGCCGGATGCCACTTCGGTGCAGCATTCGGCCCGCGGTCGGGCGCCCGACGGGCCCGCGCTTGCGCATTGCCGCACGCGTCACGCCGCGCTGTGGCGAGCAGGCGGGCGCGGCTTTGTTGCGCAGCATGAAACTGGTGCGGCGCGACACGATCTGCTAGCGTTGCCGCATGAGCCAGATCCGCACCATCAAGAAGTATCCGAACCGCCGTCTCTACGACACCGAGATCTCGAGCTACATCACGCTCGAGGAAGTCCGCCAGCTCGTCGTCGACGGTGAAAGCTTCGAGGTCCGCGACGCCAAGACGGGCGACGACCTGACCCGCTCGGTCTTGCTGCAGATCATCTCGGACCACGAGGAACGCGGCCAGCCGATGTTCACCGCCGCCCTGCTCTCGCAGATCATCCGCTTCTACGGCGACTCGCTGCAGGGCTTCATGGGCAGCTACCTCGAGAAAAGCCTGCAGGTCTTCCTCGACCAGCAGCAGCAGTTCCGCAGTCAGCTCAACAACATCATGGGACGGACCCCCTGGTCGATGTTGAACGAGATGACCGAGCGCAACATGGATGCGTGGAAGACGCTTCAGCAGGGATTCCTCAGCGCCGCCGCGAACAAGGTGCGCGAGAGCGAGGAAGCACCGAAGGCGAAGAAGGACGCGAAATCCTGAGACGCGCGTCGCCGCGCGTCGCCTGGCCGCCGTTTGACAGCCGCGCCACGGCCACCTAGCATCCGCGCGCCGTGTTGCGCCGCAGCAACACTTCTTCCGTGGATCCGACACCCATGAACAAGCGCGTCGCCGTCGTCACCGGTGGCATCGGCGGTCTCGGCACCGAGATCTGTCGCCACCTCGCCCGTTCGGGCCATGCCGTCATCGCTGCCGACCTCGGCGCGCGTGAAGGCCGCATCGAGCAGTTCCGCAGCGAAGTCGCCGAATTCGGCGAGTCGATCGTGTTCGCTCCGTTGAACGTCGCCGACCATGCCGAGTGCGCGGCCGCGATCGCAGGCATCGAGGCAACCCACGGCGCGATTTCGGTGCTCGTCAACGCGGCCGGCATCACGCGCGACACGTCACTGCGCAAGATGAATGCGCAGCAGTGGAACGAGGTCCTGACCGTCAATCTCGACGGCGTGTTCAATACCTGCAAGGCAGTCGTCGACGGCATGTGCGAGCGCGGCTTCGGCCGCATCATCAACATCTCGTCGGTGAACGGACAGACCGGCCAGTTCGGCCAGACCAACTACTCGGCCGCCAAGGCCGGCATGCACGGCTTCACGATGGCGCTCGCCCGCGAAGTGGCGCGCAAGGGCGTGACCGTCAACAGCGTGTCGCCCGGATACTGCGAAACCGCACTCGTCATGGCCGTGCCGGCCGAGGTCCGTCAACAGATCGTCGCCAACATCCCGCTCGGCCGCCTCGGCAAGCCCGCCGAGATTGCCCGCGTGGTCGATTTCCTCAGCGCTGAAGCGTCCGCCTACATCACCGGTGCGAACATCCCGGTCAACGGCGGCTACTTCATGGATTTCTGAGGTCGGCGAGGCCGACTCACCGCTGCGCGCGACGCACGTGACTTCGTATATCGCCGGTGAACCACGCTGCATGACGACGCCGGCACGTCCCCGACCGGTCAGCAGATCCACGCTCTAATGGGCGCGACCCAGCATCGGCCAGCGGCCGACCGGAGTAACCGATGCAGCCCGGCAGCGACGAGGATCGGATCAGGCGCGAATGGCCGCATCTGTCCGGCCTGCTCAAGGACAAGTGGGAAAAACTGACCGACGAAGACCTCTGCGTGGCCCACGGTGACCGCGATTACCTGACCGAGAAGCTGCGTGAGCGTTACCGCGTGCCATGGGACGAGGCGAACCGCCACGTGCGCGCGCTCGAGGAACAACTTTGAAGCGATGCCGGACTCCGGCCCCGATCGGGTCGGCGATATCGAGGAGCGGCCATGAAGTTCGAGGTAAGGATCGGTGATGTCGGCAAGGCACTGGACGGGGCAACGACCGAAGCATTGCGCCGCCTCGGCTTCGAATTCGACCACGACGCGGTGCGCGGACTGTGGCAGGAGCGCCCGCTCGGCGCGCCGGTCATCGAACTGACCGATCTCGACATGCTGGTCCGCTTCAGCGAGGAATGGGGTCCGCTCCGCATCGAGGGCGCGTCGATCACGCTGCTCGCGCCGGCAGCGCGGATGAGCGATCCGCCGCGCGTCTGATCCGGCCGGTCAGGCCGGCGCGAGCCGGCGTGCGCGCCATTCGGCGAGCAGGAACAGGGCAAGGCCGACGCTGAGCGGCACGAGGTAATGCACGCAGCGGAACGCAAGCATCGCCGCGAGCACGCGCGAATTGCCGAGCTCGGGTCCGAACGAGGCGACGAAGACCGCTTCGAGCACACCGAGTCCGGCCGGCACGCGGATCACGAGACCGATCACCGAGGCCGCGAGCATCGCGATGACGACCTGGTCGAACGCGACGTCGGCAAGCAGGATCGCAAGACCTCCGGCGCCCGCGAGCCAGGCCGGGATCGACAGCGCGAACTGGCGGACGGCAACCCGGGCATGCGGCAATTCGAAGCGCTGCCCGCGCACGTCCCAGGTCCGTCGACGCGCGCGTGCGCAGGCCCATGCATAGCCGAGTGCGACCGCGGATGCGCCGACCCCGATCGCGCGCAGGGTGCCGCTGCCGAGCCACCATGCCTGCGGCGGCTCGCCCGCGTGGACGAACAGCGCGATCCCGAGGACGGCGAAGTAGCCCGACCAGTTCGTCATCAGGTTGAGGGCGACGATCCCGACGCTGTCGGCGGCGGCGACCCGTTCGTTCGCGTACAGCCGCAGGCGCACGCCGAGCGCGCCGATGACCGAGCCGAGACTCAGGTTGAAGGCATAGCTCGTGAAGCCGATCCGCGCGAGGCGCGCGCGCGAGAGCGGCACGCCGCGCGTGCGTGCGGCGAGGATCTCGTAGCCCGCATACAGGGCGTAGACGAGCGCACTGCACGCCGACGCCAGGACGATCGAGGCGGTCGGCAGCGCGCGCAGCGCGCGTGCGATCTCGTCGAGATCGAGCTTGCGCACGACGATGTACAGCATGGCCGCAAGGGCAAGATAGAAGACGCCGAGCGCGAACCGCAGCCAGGTCCGTCGAGCCGGCTTGGCTGCGCGTGCGGGTTGCTCAGGCATGCCGTCGCCGCGCCGCGCCCGCTTCGGGCTCCAGCACCGGATCCGTGCGGGCCGGCGCGCTCGCGGTCACGATGGCGACGCGCGGCTTGTGCGCCGGCAACCAGCCGGCAATCCGCGGCGCGTGACGCAGCACGTGGAACAGGATCACGCCGAGCAGCGGGTCGAACAGGCCGCCGCGCTTCGCGCCCTCGTCGCCGATCGCCGTGCAGTGCTCGCGTGCGAGCTGCATGAGGCGATCGTGCAGATGTGCGGTGAACGCGCGATCCTCGATCAGCACATTCGCCTCGAGGTTGAGCCACAGGCTCAGCGGGTCGAGATTGCTCGAGCCGACCGTCGACCAGCGGTCATCGATGATCGCGACCTTGCCGTGCAGCGGACGCCGGCAGTATTCGAGGATGCGCACACCGGCCGGCAACAGGTAGCGATACAGCGATCGTGTGGCCCGCGTCACCCAAGGCATGTCGGGATGACCCTGCAGGATCAGGCAGACGTCGACGCCGCGCCGCGCCGCATCGCGCAAGGCACGCAGCAGGCGGTAGCCGGGCAGGAAATAGGCGTTCGCGATGACGACACGCTCGCGTGCGACCCGGATAGCGGCGCGGTACTGCCATTCGATGTCGCCGGCGTGGCGCGCATTGTCGCGACGCACGAAAGCGACGCGCGCATCGCCGCGAACGCACGACCGGTCGGCCTGGCTGTGCGGTGCGAGCGCAGTCCGCCGCCGCCAGCGGCGGGCCGGTGGCTCGATCAGGGCGCGTGCTGCGGCGTGGATGTCGGCGACGACCGGGCCTTCGATCTCGACCGAATAGTCCTGCTTGGCCTCGACCCCGTGTTCCTCGAGCTGGTCGACCGAGAAGTTGATGCCGCCGACGAACGCGATGCAGGCATCGACGACGACGATCTTGCGATGCAGGCGACGGAACAGGTTCGTGCGCAGGCCGAGCAGGCGACGGCGCGGATCGAACACGTGCAGGCGCACGCCGGCCTCGCGCAGGCGTTCGAGGTAGGCCGGGGTGAAGCCGGGCGAGCCGTAGTCGTCGACGGTCACGTCGACCGAAACGCCACGGCGCGCGGCGTCGGCGAGCACGTCGCGCAACTCGTCGCCGACCTTGTCCTCGAACAGGATGAAGGTCTCGACGAGGACCTCGCGGCGGGCATTCCGCATCGCCTCGAACACGCGTGGAAAGTAGGCGTCGCCGTTCTCGAGGAGGCGCACCGAATTGCCCTCGTGCCAGGTCGGCTTCACAGCGTGATCTCCGCGAACAACGGCACGTGGTCCGACAGGTGCGGCCAGGGCTGGGCATCGAGGACATGCGCGGCGACGATCGGCGCGTTGCGCACGTAGATGCGGTCGAGCCGCAGCAGCGGCCAGCGCCCCGGAAAGGTCCGCGCGCAGCCGCGGCCATGGCGGGCAAACGCTTCGACGAGTCCGAGTTCGCCGAGTGGCGCACTTGTGCGGTCGCGCCAGTCGTTGAAGTCGCCGGCGACGATCAGCGGCGCATCGGCCGGCACTTCGTCGGCGAGATGGCGCAGCATCCGCGCCAGTTGCTCGCGGCGATGTGATTCGTGCAGGGCGAGGTGCACGCACAGCGCGTGCACGTGGGTGTCGCGACCCGGCAGCGCGATCCGGCAATGCAGCAGCCCGCGCTTTTCGTGGCGCCCGACCGAAATGTCGACGTTGTCGTAGCCGGCGATCGGAAATTTCGAGAGCAGCGCATTGCCATGGTCGCCGTCCTGGTAGACCGCATTGCGTCCGTAGGCATACTGCGGCCACATGCTGTCGGCGAGGAATTCGTACTGTGGCTGGGCTGGCCAGCGCGCATGCCGCCGGGCATGGCCGTCATGGTTGCCGATGACTTCCTGCAGGAAGGCGACGTCAGCTGCGGTCGTGCGCACCGCGTCGCGCAGTTCGTGCAGGACGAAGCCGCGGTTCAGGAAATTGAAGCCCTTGTGCACATTGAGGGTCAGCACACGCAGGTGCACTGGCTCGACGACGGGCTGCGGTGCGGCGACCGGCAAGAGGTGTGGATTCATGACGCTCCCGGATCGGCGATATCGCGGCATGCGCAGGCCGGAAGGCCGCGCGTCCTGCGACGATGATCGGCAGGCGCGCCTGAACGTCACTGCAAAGGCGGACCGGCGGCGCCGATGTGACGACGCGGGATTGGCCTGCGCTGCAGGCGCCTACCAGACGAGGTCGGCAGGAATGTCGTCGTCGGTCGGTGCGTCGGGATCACAAAGCAGGACCAGCGCGTCGGCATGGATCGCGCGGACCTGTTCGCCGGTTTCCCGACTCACGAGCAGATACCGGCCGAGATGCTGGACCACCGCGAGGTCGCCGCGGTTGAGCTGCACGAGCTGCGCCGCCGTGCAGTACACGCGGCGGATCTTGTCGCCGTGCGGGAAATGCCGGGCGACATCGGCATCCGCAGCGTTGAGTGCCGCGTCCTTCAGCAAGGCCGCGAGTTTCTGCTTGCGCTCGGCCTTCTCGCGCGCGCGCTGTTCGGCCTGCTTCTTCTCGAGCTCACGCTGTTCGCGTTCGGCGCGCTCGCGCAGCGACCACGCGCGGGCGAGATCGATCTCTTCCTGGTTGCGCGGCGGACGCTGGGCACGCGGCGCGGTGTCGCGGGCCGGCTTGGCGCCGGCGGTCTGCGCGCCGGGCTTCGCCGGTGGACGCCGCTGCGGCGGGCGCTCCGACGGGCGCGCCTCGGCCTTCAGCTTCTGGACGAGGCCGGACTTGAGCAGCTGATCGCGAAGGGAATCGGCCATCGGTCTTCTTTCGTGTCGCCCGACTCAATAGTGCGGTGGCGGTGGTTCGCTGCCGGCGTCGATGCTGAGCGACGAGCGAAGGCCGACGAGTTCGCCGCGCATGCGTTCGAGCTCGAGTCGCATCTGCATGCCGAGCCGGTCCTGGTCGGCCATCGCCGCATTCAAGGCGGTCACGCTCTCGTCGAGGAAGGCGAGACGGACCTCGAGTTCGGTCAGGCGTTCCTCGAGCGTGCTCATGCGCCGGGCAGTTTCTCGATCAGATGGCGGCCATGGCGTGCGCCATGGTTGCCGCCCGCCTCGCTCGCGGCGAGTGCGAGATCGGCCGTGGCCATTTCGCGCACGAGCCCGGCGAAACTCGTTTTCGGCGTCCATCCGAGCTTCTCGCGCGCGAACGTCGGATCGCCGAGCAGCGTTTCGACTTCGGCCGGCCGGTAATACTGCGGATGGATGCGCAACAGGACATCGCCGACAGCGACCCTGGCGCCCGGCGTGCGCACCTCGGCGACGCGCGCGAGTTCGTCCACGCCGGCGCCGCTGAACTCGAGCTCGACGCCCATTTCGCGCGCCGCGAGCACGATGAACTCGCGCACCGAATGCTGGATGCCGGTCGCGATCACGTAGTCGTGCGCGGTCTCCTGCTGCAGGATCAGCCATTGCGCCTCGACGTAGTCGCGCGCATGGCCCCAGTCGCGGCGCGCATCGAGATTGCCGAGGTACAGGCATTGCTGCAGGCCATGGATCACGCGCGCGAGGCCGCGCGTGATCTTGCGCGTCACGAACGTCTCGCCACGGATCGGCGATTCGTGATTGAACAGGATGCCGTTGCACGCAAACATGTCGTACGACTCGCGGTAGTTGACCGTGATCCAGTACGCATACAGCTTGGCCACGCCGTACGGCGAGCGCGGATAGAACGGGGTCGTCTCGCGTTGCGGCGTTTCGCGCACGAGTCCGTACAATTCCGAGGTCGATGCCTGGTAGATGCGGCAACGATCCTTCATGCCGAGGATGCGGATCGCCTCGAGCAGGCGCAGCGTGCCGAGGCCGTCGGCGTTCGCCGTGTACTCGGGTTCCTCGAATGAGACCGCGACATGGCTCTGGGCGGCGAGGTTGTAGATCTCGTGCGGCTCGACGTCCTGGATCACGCGGGTCAGGCTCGAGGCGTCGGTCAGGTCGCCGTAGTGCAGGGTCAGCGCGGGACCCTTCTCGTCGAGTTCGCTGTACAGGTGGTCGATGCGCTCGGTGTTGAACGACGACGCCCGCCGCTTCAGGCCATGCAGCTCGTAACCTTTCTCGAGCAGCAGTTCGGCGAGATATGCGCCGTCCTGGCCGGTGATTCCGGTGACCAAAGCACGTTTCTTTTCCATCGATCGAGCTTCCTGCAGGTGACGAATGCCGGACGCGGTAGCCCGGTTTCAGGGCCGGCGATGGTAGCCGCCGCACCGGGCAAGGTACAGACCTCAGGTTTCCGGGCCCGGCCGCGCGACGCTGCGCCCGCGCCCGATGCCGTAATACGCGAGTCCGGCCGCCTCGACCGCGCGCGGGTCGAAGATGTTGCGGCCGTCGAACACGACCGGCGTCCTCAGCAGGCCGCGCACGCGCTCGAAATCGGGGCTGCGGAACGCCTTCCACTCGGTCACGACGACGAGCGCGTCGGCCCCTTCGAGCGCGTCGTATTGCGAATCGCAGAGCACGAGGTCGGCGCGCTCGCCATGGATGCGCCGCGTCTCGGCATGTGCTTCGGGATCGTGGGCGCGCACGCGCGCACCACCCGCCCACAACTGCTCGAGCAGGGTCCGGCTCGGCGCCTCGCGCATGTCGTCGGTGTTCGGCTTGAAGGCGAGTCCCCACACCGCGATCGTGCGCCCGGCGAGGTCGCCGAAATGCCGTTCGAGCAGCTCGTGCAGCTTGCGCTTCTGCGCGGCGTTGGTTGCCTCTACCGCGGCGAGCACGCGCGCCTCGCAGCCGTGGCTGCGCGCGGTGTGCTCGAGCGCCTTGACGTCCTTCGGAAAGCACGAGCCGCCGTATCCGGCACCCGGATAGATGAAGTGGTAGCCGATGCGCGGATCCGAGCCGATGCCGATCCGGACCTGCTCGATGTCGGCACCGACACGCTCGGCGATGTTGGCCATCTCGTTCATGAAGCTGATCTTCGTCGCGAGCATCGCGTTCGCCGCGTACTTGGTCAGTTCGGCCGAGCGCGCGTCCATGACGACGATGCGGTCGTGGCTGCGGTTGAACGGCGCATACAGCGTGCGCAGCAGATCG
Organism: uncultured Dokdonella sp.; assembly: GCA_964587775.1. GTDB lineage: Bacteria > Pseudomonadota > Gammaproteobacteria > Xanthomonadales > Rhodanobacteraceae > Dokdonella. The sequence goes on along the minus strand of CAZPLY010000005.1, from coordinate 59,197 downwards.
ATCGCGCGCGCACTGTCGCTGCCGAGGATGATGCGGTCGGGCCGCATGCAGTCCTGGACCGCATCGCCTTCCTTGAGGAATTCGGGATTCGAGACGACGTCGAAGCCGATTTCCACGCCGCGCGCGGCAAGTTCTTCCGAGATCACCGCGCGGACGCGATCGGCCGTGCCGACCGGCACGGTCGACTTGTTGACGACAACGGCGGGCCGTTCGAGGCGACGCCCGATCGTGCGCGCCACCGCGAGCACGTGGGAAAGATCGGCACCGCCATCCTCGTCCGGCGGCGTGCCGACCGCGATGAAGAGCAGGCTGCCGTGGGCGATCGCCTGCGTGGAATCGGTGGTGAAATGCAAGCGTCCGGCCCGATGGTTGTCGTGCACGAGCGCTTCGAGTCCCGGCTCGAAGATCGGCACTTCGCCGCGCTCGAGGCGGGCGATCTTGGCCGAGTCGGTATCGACGCAGGTGACGTCGTTGCCGACTTCGGCCAGGCAGGTGCCGGTCACGAGGCCGACGTAGCCGGTACCGAAGATCGTGATGCGCATCTGCTGGGTCTCCCGCGGGCCGACCGGCCCTCGCCGCAAAAACAACGAAGGCGTGCCGATGGCACGCCTTCGTCCGGACTTGACGCGTGACGCTTACTTCTTTTCGGTTGCCGCCGGCGCCGCCACCGGCGGAGCCTCGATCGAGATCAGCTTGACGTCGAAGATCAGGGTCGCGTTCGGGCCGATCGTCGGCGGCGCGTTCTCGCCATAGGCGAGTTCGGCCGGGATGTAGAGCTTGTATTCCGAGCCTTCGGTCATCAGCTGCAGGCCTTCGGTCCAGCCCTTGATGACGCCGTTGAGCGGGAACGTGGCCGGCGTGCCGCGATCGATCGAGCTGTCGAACTTCGTGCCATCGATCTTGGTGCCCGTGTAGTCGACCTTGACCGTGTCGGTTTCCTTCGGCTTCTTGCCGGTGCCTTCCTTGATCACTTCATACTGCAGGCCCGAGGCGGTCGTCTTGACGCCCGGCTTGGACTTGTTCTTGGCGAGGAACGCGGCGCCTTCGGTCTTGTTCTTGTCGGCCGCGATCTTCTCCTCGGCGACACGCTTGGCCTGCAGCTTCTGCATGAACTCCTGGCGGATCTGCTGGCCTTCCTCGGCCGTCATCAGGGTCTTGCCGCCGTTGAATTCGTCCTGCAGCGCCTGGACGACGATCTTGAGGTCGAGCTCGTCCTTGATCTGGGTCAGGCCACGGCCGACGTCGGCGCCGACCATGTAGCTGACCTTGTCTTTTTCGGTCTTCAGCGACGCATCGGCGGCGAAGGCATTGCCGGCGCCGAATGCCGCGAGCAGCGCCACGGCCATGAGGGACTTGCGCACGAAACGGGTCATTTGGAACTCCTGAGCGTATGGGAACCGGGGCTGGCCGGGCTGGCCGCGAGACCGGAAGGACAATCCGGCCCGGAAGCGGGCCGCGTATTGTGGCGACCGGCGCGGGCGATGGCAAACAGCCCAGACCGGATACGTGACCGCCGTTACACTGGCGGTCATGCTGCGCTTTGACAACGTCACCCTGCGTCGAGGTTCCCGGATCCTGCTGAACGCGGCGGGATTTTCCGTTCATCCGGGCTGGCGGGTCGGCCTGACCGGGCGCAACGGCACCGGCAAGTCGAGCCTCCTTGCCCTGATCAGTGGCGAGCTGCAGCTCGATGGCGGCGACTTCCAGCGGCCGGCCGACTGGGTCCTAGCCCAGGTTCGCCAGGAGACGCCGGCGTCGGACCAGGCCGCGCTCGATTACGTGCTCGACGGCGACGCGGAATACCGCCGGCTCGAACGCGCGCTCGCCGAAGCCGAAGCCGCGCACGACGCGGCGGCGCTCGCGCGCCTGCACGAACGCCTCGACGCGATCGCCGGATACGCGGCACCGGCGCGCGCGGCGCAGTTGCTGCACGGCCTCGGCTTCGCGCCGACCGACGCGAGCCGTCCGCTCGCCTCGTTCTCGGGCGGCTGGCGCATGCGCCTGAACCTCGCCCAGGCACTGATGTGCCGCTCGGACCTGCTGCTTCTCGACGAGCCGACCAATCACCTCGACCTCGATGCCGTGCTCTGGCTCGAGGACTGGCTGCGACGCTACCCGGGCACGCTCGTGGTCGTCTCGCACGACCGCGAATTCCTCGATGCCGTGGTCAGCCACGTCCTCCACATCGCCGACACGACGGCCGAGGTCTTCGCCGGCACGGTCAGCCAGTTCGAGCGCAAGCGCGCCGAACGCCTTGCCCAGCAGCAATCGATGCACGAGCGCCAGCAGCGCGAACGCGCCCACATGCAATCGTTCATCGACCGCTTCAAGGCGAAGGCGACCAAGGCGCGCCAGGCGCAGAGCCGGCTCAAGGCGCTCGAGCGGATGACCGAGATCGCGCCGATCCGGGTCGAGTCGGGCATCCAGTTCGAATTCCTGGCGCCGGCCGCCCTGCCCGATCCATTGCTCGTTCTCGAGGACGCCGCGACCGGCTATGGCGATCGCGTGGTCATCGACGGCATCGGCCTGTCATTGCGGGTCGGCGAGCGGATCGGCCTGCTCGGCGCGAACGGCGCCGGCAAGTCGACCCTGGTCAAGCTGATCGCGGGGCGCAATCCGCTGCTGGCCGGCGCGCGTCGCGAAAGCAAGGGCCTCGCGATCGGCTACTTCGCCCAGCACCAGCTCGAACAGCTCGATCCGGCAGCGACGCCGGTGCAGCACATGCTGCGCCTCGACGCGCGCCTCGGCGAAGCGGCAGCGCGCAACTTCCTCGGCGGCTTCGGTTTCGCCGGCGAGCGCGCACTGGCCGAGGTCGGCCCCTTTTCCGGTGGCGAGAAGGCGCGCCTCGCGCTGGCCCTCGTCGTCGCCCAACGCCCGAACCTGCTCCTGCTCGACGAACCGACCAACCACCTCGACATCGACACCCGCGAAGCACTGGCCGAAGCCTTGCAGGATTTCGCCGGCGCGGTAGTCATCGTCGCCCACGACCGCGCCCTGCTGCGCAGTTGCTGTGACGCGTTCCATCTCGTCCAGGACGGGCGCGTGCGCGAATACGACGGCGACCTCGACGACTACGCGCGCCTCGTCCTCGCGCGCGACGCGAACGCAGCGCCGGATGGCGGGCGCGCGGCGAACTCGCGGCGCAGTGAACGCCGCGAGCGCGCCGACCAGCGCGCGCGCCTCGCCCCGCTGCGCAAGGAACTGCTGCGCCTCGAGGCGCGCATGACTGCGCTCGGCGACGAGCGCGCGGCGCTGGAACGGGAACTGCTCGATCCGGCGACCTACGCGGGCAACGACAAGGCACGCATCACCGACCTGACCGCGCGTCGCGGCCGCCTCGCGGCCGAACTCGAGACCGTCGAGGAAGCCTGGCTCGAAGCCCAGCAGTCGATCGACGCGGCCGAGGCCTGAGCGATCCCGATCGCGGACGCGGGCGCGACGCGGCCACGCGGCCGGCCGGAACGGTATAATCCGCGCCCCTTCGCGCAGGTCCCCCACGTTCATGCCAGCATTGATTGCGCCGCACGGCGGTCGTCTCGTCGATCTTCTCGTCACCGGCGATGAACTCGCCGCGCTGAAGGCCGAAGCGACCGGCTTGCCGGCATGGGACCTCACGCCGCGCCAGCTTTGCGATCTCGAACTGCTGCAGAACGGCGCGTTCTCGCCGCTCGAAGGCTTCATGTCGCGCGCCGACCACGAAGCGGTCTGCGCCGACATGCGCCTCGCCGACGGCACGCTCTGGCCGATGCCGATCACGCTCGACGTGAGCCAGGCCTTCGCCGATTCGCTCGGCGATGCGCGCCGGATCGCGCTGCGCGATCCGGAAGGCGTGACGCTCGCGGTGCTCGAAGTCGGCGACGCGTGGACACCGGACCGCGAAGCCGAAGCGCGCGCTGTTTTCGGCACGACCGACCGCAAGCACCCCGGCGTTGCCCATCTGCTCGAGCGCGCGCATCCGGTTTGCATCGGTGGCCGCGTACGCGGGCTCGAGGCGCCGCGCCACTACGATTTCGGGCACCTGCGGGCGACTCCGGCCGAACTGCGTGCGCGCTTCGCCAAGCTCGGCTGGTCGCGCATCGTCGCGTTCCAGACCCGCAACCCGATGCATCGCGCGCATCTCGAACTGACGTTCCGCGCCGCGCAGATCGCCGAGGCGAACCTGTTGATCCACCCGGTCGTCGGCCTGACCAAGCCCGGCGACATCGATCACTACACGCGCGTTCGCTGCTACGAAAAACTGCTGCGCCACTATCCCGAACGGACGACCACGCTGGCCCTGCTCCACCTCGCGATGCGCATGGGCGGACCGCGCGAGGCGCTCTGGCATGCGATCATCCGCAAGAACCACGGCTGCACGCATTTCATCGTCGGCCGCGACCACGCCGGCCCCGGCGCCGGCAGCGACGGCAAGCCGTTCTACGGCCCCTACGACGCGCAGACGCTCGTCGCGCAACACGAAGCCGAGCTCGGCATCACGATGGTGCCGTTCCAGGAAATGGTCTACGTCCAGGAGCGCGCGCAGTACATGCCGGCAGACGAAGTGCCGGCCGGCGACAGCGTGCTGAACATCTCGGGTACCGAACTGCGCCGCCGCCTGCAGGAAGGCCTCGACATCCCGGCCTGGTTCACCTATCCGGAAGTGATCGAGGAACTGCGCCGCACGCATCCGCCGCGCCACAGGCAGGGCTTCACGGTGTTCTTCACGGGGCTTTCCGGCTCGGGCAAGTCGACGATCGCGAACGCGCTGCTCGTGCGCCTGCTCGAACTCGGCACGCGCCCGGTGACCTTGCTCGACGGCGACATCGTGCGCAAGAACCTGTCGAGCGAACTCGGCTTCTCGAAGGAGCATCGCGACCTCAACGTGCAGCGCATCGGCTTCGTCGCCGCCGAGATCACCAAGAACGGCGGCATCGCGATCTGCGCGCCGATCGCGCCGTACGCCGGCTCGCGCCGGATCGTGCGCGAGATGGTCGGCGAAGTCGGCGTCTTCGTCGAAGTCCACGTGTCGACGCCGATCGAGGTCTGTGAAGGCCGCGACCGCAAGGGCCTCTACGCGCTCGCCCGCGCCGGCAAGATCAAGGAATTCACCGGCATCAGCGATCCGTACGAGACGCCCGAATCACCCGAGGTGCGCATCGACACGACCGACATCGCACCGGACCAGGCCGTGCAGCAGATCGTCCTCAAGCTCGAAACACTCGGCCTGATCCGCCCGCTCGACTGAGGCGCCGCGCGCAGCCACTCGCCGGCTGCGCCGCGGCTCGTCGCCGCAACTACTTCGTGCCGGCCGCCTCCTGCGGCCTCGCGGCGAGCAGGCTCTCGATCTTCGCGACCAGCGCGGCATCGTCGGGCTTGACCTTGCTCGGGAAGTCGGCAACGACCTTGCCGTCGCGGTCGATCAGGTACTTGTGGAAGTTCCAGCCCGGATAGCGGCCGTCCGCCTGTCCGGCCAGCTTCACGTAGAACGGATGGGCCACGCCCTCCTTGACCCGGACCTTCTCGAACATCGGGAACTTGACGCCGTAGGTCAACGTGCAGAATTCCTTGATCTCCTGCTCGGTGCCGGGCTCCTGGCCCATGAAGTCGTTCGACGGAAATCCGAGCACCGCGAATCCGCGCTCGCGGTAATCCTCGTCGAGCTTCTCGAGCGCCTCGTATTGCGGCGTGTAGCCGCACTTGCTCGCCGTATTGACGACGAGCAGGACCTTGCCGCCGAAGGTTTCGCAGAGATCCACCTGGCCGCTGCCGGCGAGCGGCCGGAACGTCGTCTGGAGCAGGTCGCTGCAGGCGGCATCGGCGGTGGCCGCCGCGAACAGCAGGATCAAGGCAGACATGGACTTGTACATCGCGAACCTCGGCTTTTCAGGCGGGAAGCCGACATTCTGCGCCGGATCGGGGCGTTCCGGACGATCCGGCGCGGGGCGGTGCTTGACATGATGAGTTTTGGTGTTATAGTTAGCTACAACACTAGCTCATCAACTGACCTCGAGGAGGTCATCATGAACCGCCTGATCCGCACCCGCCTGTTCGTCGCCCTGTCGATCGTCGCCAGCGTGACCGCCCTCGCCTTCAGTGCCACGCGCCCGGTGATCACGGCCGAGGCCGCCGTTCCGGTCCCGGCGGAGCCGATTCCGGTATTGCCGACGATCGTCGTCAATGCGCCGGTCGAACTGCCGGTCCTGCCGCTCGTCGTGGTTCGCCCGACCGCGGCCGAGCGCGAGGCCGCACTCGCCATGGAATTGCCGCTGCATGCCTCGCTGGCCGGCGGCGGCAGCAATCTCGTCGGCGACCTGCTGCCGCGGGCCCGTTTGGACATGCCCTACTATTCCTTCGGCAAGTTGATGCCCAAAGCAAGCAAGGACTGAGCCCATGAGCATGGCCTGGAACGACAGTACGCCGATCTATCGCCAGCTGCGCGAACGCGTGGTGGCCATGATCCTCGATGGCGTGCTGAAACAGGGGGATGCGCTGCCGTCGGTGCGCCAGGTAGCCGCGGACTTCCAGATCAATCCGATCACGGTATCGAAGGCCTACCAGGAGCTCGTCGACGAGAACCTGGTGGAAAAACGTAGGGGACTTGGCATGTACGTGACCGAAGGCGCACGCAGCGCCCTGCTGAAATCCGAACGCGAACGCTTTCTCAACGACGAGTGGCCGGCGCTGTTCGCCCGCATGGAGCGCATGGGGCTCGATCTCGAGCAGTTGCTGAAACGCGCCCAGCGCCAGCCGGGAGACTCGCGATGAATGCCGTCGTCCACGCCCGCAACCTGAGCAAGCGCTACGGCAAGACGGTCGCCCTCGACCAGGTCGATTTCGACATCGAAGCCGGGCGCATCGTCGGCCTGATCGGTCCGAATGGCGCCGGCAAGACGACCGCGCTGAAGGCGATCCTCGGGCTCAGCGAATTCGAGGGTGAACTGTCCGTGCTCGGCCTCGATCCGCGCAGGCAGCGCGCGCAACTGATGGAGCAGGTCTGCTTCATCGCCGACGTCGCCGTGCTCCCGCGCTGGTTGCGGGTCGGCGAGGCGATCGATTTCGTCGCCGGCGTGCATCCGCGCTTCTCGCGCGAGAAGTGCGAGGCCTTCCTCGCCCACACCAAGGTCAGGAACACGATGCGCGTGCGCGAACTGTCGAAAGGCATGATCGTGCAGTTGCACCTGGCCCTCGTCATGGCGATCGATGCACGCATCCTCGTCCTCGACGAACCGACGCTCGGGCTCGACATCCTCTATCGGAAGACGTTCTACGAGAGCCTGCTTTCGGACTACTTCGACGAGAACAAGACGATCATCGTCACGACCCACCAGGTCGAGGAGGTCGAGCACATCCTGACCGACCTCATCTTCATCCGCGACGGACGCATCGCCCTGCATTCGTCGATGGAGGAGATCGGCGATCGCTATGCCGAAGTCATGGTGAACCCCGACCGGGTGGCTGCGGCGCGTGCGCTGCAACCGCTCAACGAGCGCCAGATCTTCGGCAAGTGGATCTTCCTGTTCGACGGCGTCGAACGCGGCAAGCTGGCGGAACTCGGCGAACTGCACAAGCCGAGCATCGCCGACCTGTTCGTCGCCACCATGAAAGGAACCTACGCATGAAAACGATGGGCTGGCTGATCCGGCGCGAGTACTGGGAACACCGCGGCGGCTTCCTGTGGACGCCGATCTGGGTGAGTGCCGTCATGATCGTGCTGACGATCCTCGGCATCATCACGGCCGAAGTGGCCGGGTCGAGCGCGCAGGTCAACGGCGGCATTCCCTGGGAACAGATCGCGGGGCGCCTCGACGCGGGTGACATCGCCCAGGCCGGCGCCGGGCTCGACGCGGCCTACTTCGCGCTCGCGGCGCTGCTCTGCATCCCGATGTTCTTCGTCCTGTTCTTCTACCTGCTCGGCTCGCTGTACGACGACCGCCGCGATCGCAGCGTGCTGTTCTGGAAGTCGCTGCCGGTCACCGACACGAGCACGGTGCTGTCGAAAGTCGCCGCGGCCGTGCTGCTCGCGCCGATGCTCGCCTTCATCGTCGCCACGCTCGCCTACATCGCGTTGCTCGTGCTGGTGTGCGTGTGGGCCGCCGTGCACGGCATCAATCCGTTGCCGGCAATCGCGGCCTCGCATCCGCTCGGCATGCTCTGGCGCCTGCTGCTGACGATCCCGGTCGATGCGCTGTGGGCCTTGCCGACCGTCGGCTGGCTCATGTTCTGGTCGGCTTGGTGCCGCAGCAAGCCGTTCCTGTGGGCCGTGCTCGTGCCGATCTTCGCCCTGATCGCGAACAGCTGGCTCGGCATGCTCGGCGCGCCATCGCTGAGCCGCTCGTTCCTGCTCGAGGACGTCCTCTATCGCCTGCTGTTCGGCATCATGCCGGGCGCCTGGCTGCAGGGCGAGGGCTTCCGTTTCGGTCGCGGCATCCGCATCAACGAGGACGGTACCGATGGCGTGCTCGCGGCCGTCGATCCGGCCCGCGTCTATGGGCTGCTGGCGACGCCGGAGATGTGGATCGGGGTCGCCGTCGGCGCGGCACTGATCGCCGGCTCGATCTGGTTGCGCCGCACGCGCATCGAGACCTCGACCTGATCGGGCCGCCCGATCCGTCGCATGAAAAAAATCCCGGCCAAGGCCGGGATTTTTCTTGCCTGCCGGGCCGATCGCGCGATCGTCAACCCGGCATGTCGATCGCGTTCAACGCACCGACGCACCGATCACGCGGTACTTGTTCTTGCCTTCGGCCTCGATCGCCGACTGGCCGAGATCGAGCGTTCCGTCGAGCCAGAAGCGCAGCAGTGAAGGGCGGGCGCGACGGACGACGACGGCCGCGCCGTTGCCGGTGTAGATGACATCGCCGTTCAGCAGGCGATTCGGTGCAATCGTCTCGTTGATCCGCTTGCCGTCGTTGTAAAGCTTCTCGAGCGAGATGCGCACGGGACTCAGGTCGCCAGGCTCACCGGCGACGAACGGGCCGCTTTCGGCGGCCGGCGACGCTGCCGCGTCGGCCGGGGCAGATGCCGCCGTCGGGGCCGGGGCAGCTTGCGCTGCCGGAGCCGGCGCCGCGGTGGCCGGCGGCGGAACGGCGAGATCGGGAGCCGGTTCACGAACCGCCGGTGCGGTCTCGCGCGGGGCGACGGCCGGAACCGGTGCGGGTGTCGGTGCCGACGGCTGCACGGGCGCCGGCGCCGGTGCGGCAGGAGGCGGTTCGGCTGCCGGCTCACGGCGGGGAACCGGGCGCGGCGGCGGCTGGGCCGGCGTCGGTACGCGAACCGGCGGCGCGGCGGGCCTTGCCGGCGGCGCGGGTTCGGCCTTCGGCACTTCCTCGACCGGCGCGTCGACGACCCGCACGAGCACGTTCTCGTAGAAGCCGTCCTTGAGGACGATGTCGGCCTTGCCGCCCGCGGCGAGACCGGCCGCGATCTGCGCATGCAGGTGCTGCGGCGCGGTCACGACGACACGCTTGCCCGAAGCGGCCGCGTCGCGCGCGAGCGCGGACAGGCGCGCCTGGGCGGCGCCACTGGTGACATCCTTTTCGCTGATGTCCATGTTTTGCTGGGCCTGGGCGCTGCCGGCCACCATCACCGACATCAGGGCAAGGCGCTTGATCATGACATGACTCCACAATTATTCACGTTTCAACTCAACAGGATAGCCGGCCCAGCGGGTCGCCGGCATATGCCGGACGACACGCCCCGGAACGCTCAGCCGCCGGCCGAGCCGCCGTGGATGCCACCCTTGGTCAGGGCCGCGGGGTCGAGCAAGGCGAGCAACTGCTTGCGCGAGAGGCCGGTCGTCTCGAGCGCGACATCGATGATCGGGCGGCCTTCCTTGTAGGCCTGCTTCGCGGTCGCCGCGCCCTTGTCGTAGCCGATCACCGAATTGAGCGCGGTGACGAGGATCGGATTGCGCGCGAGGGCCTCGCGGATGTTGTCCTCGCGCACCTTGAAGCCCGCGATCGCGTGGTCCGCCAGCGCACGCGTCGAGCTCGCGAGGATATCGATCGATTGCAGCAGGTTGTAGGCGACCACGGGCAGCATCACGTTGAGCTGGAAGTTGCCGCTCTGGCCGGCGACCGTGATCGTCGCGTCATTGCCGATGACCTGCGCGCAAACCATCGCGAGCGCCTCCGGGATGACCGGATTGACCTTGCCCGGCATGATCGACGACCCCGGCTGCAGGGCCGGCAGTTCGATCTCGCCGATGCCGGCCAGCGGCCCCGAATTCATCCAGCGCAGGTCGTTGGCGATCTTCATGAGGGCCACGGCCAGCGTCTTCAGCTGGCCCGACAGCTCGACCGCCGCATCCTGCGAGCTGATCCCCTCGAAATAGTCATCGGCCGATTCGAAGCGCACGCCGGTCATGCGGGTCAGTTCGGCGCAGATCGCCGGGCCGAGCTTCGGGTCGGCATTGATGCCGGTGCCGACCGCGGTGCCGCCCTGCGGCAGCTTGCGCACGCGCTTGAGCGCGTCGTTGATGCGCTCGATGCACGAGCGGATCTGCGCCGACCAGCCACCGAGTTCCTGGCCGAAGGTGACCGGCATCGCATCCATCAGGTGGGTGCGGCCGGTCTTGGCGACCTTGCGCAGTTCCTTCGCGCGCCGGTCAACCGTCGCCTTGAGGTGGGCGAGCGCGGGCAGCAGCCGTTCGCTCGTCGCGAGCGCGGCGCTGAGCTGGATCGCGGTCGGGATCACGTCGTTCGACGACTGCCCGTTGTTGACGTCGTCGTTCGGGTGGACTGCCGTGCCGGCGGCCTCGGCGACGTGCGCGATGACCTCGTTCGCATTCATGTTCGACGAAGTGCCCGAGCCAGTCTGGAACACGTCGATCGGGAAATGCGCATCGAACTCGCCTTTCGCGACGCGCTCGGCGGCCTTGCGGATCGCCTTCGCACGGGCCTTCCCGAGGTGCCCGAGATCGGCATTCGCCTGCGCCGCCGCCGACTTGATCAGGCCGAGCGCACGGATGAACTCGCGCGGCATCCGCAGGCCCGAGATCGGGAAGTTTTCGACGGCACGCTGGGTCTGGGCGCCATACAGGGCGTCGGCCGGCACCTCGAGTTCGCCCATGCTGTCGCGTTCAATGCGGAAATCGCTCATTGCGGTGAATCCTGCGGAAGGAAATCGGGAACCGCCGATTATAGACGCTGGCAGGCCGCGCTCCGTCGCCCGCGGCCGGCCAGGTCGCGGATGCTAGACTGCGCGCCCGTTGCCCCACCTCCGAGCGATGCTCGTCAACGCCCTATACATCGCCGCCGCGTTCCTGCTGGTGCTGCTCAACGGTTTCTTCGTGGCCGCGGAATTCGCCCTGGTCAAGCTGCGCCATACCCAGGCGGTCGGGCTCGCCGAAGGGCGCGGCTGGCGCGGCAACATCCTGCTCGGCGTGCATGCCCACCTCGACGCCTACCTGTCGGCCTGCCAGCTCGGCATCACGCTGTCCTCGCTCGGCCTCGGCTGGATCGGCGAACCGGCGTTCGCGCGCCTGCTAGAACCGCTGTTCGCGCGGATCGGAGGCATCGACCCCGATACCGCGCACATCATCTCGTTCGTGCTCGCCTTCACGGTGATCTCGTTCCTGCACATCGTGCTCGGCGAACTCGCGCCGAAATCGATGGCGATCCGGCGGCCCGGGCGCATGTCGTTGTGGACCTCGACCCCGCTGTACATCTTCTACTGGATCATGTATCCGGCGATCTGGCTGCTCAATGCGAGCGCGAACTGGATGCTGCGCGTGTTCGGCCTCGACAAGATCGACGGCCACGAACACCAGTACTCGCGCGACGAACTCAAGCTGATCCTGCACGCGAACCGGGCGACGCGCGATTCGGGCGAGACGTTCGCGATGATGAGCCATGCGCTCGACCTGCCCGAACTCGTCGCCGGCGACCTGCTGCGCACGCGCGACCAGCTCGCCTCGCTGCGCGACGGCCAGACCCAGGACGACGTCATCGCCGAGGTGCGCCGTTCGCAGTTCAGCCGTTATCCGTGGTTCGACGAGGGCGGCGATTCGGCGCGCGGCATCCTGCACGTCAAGGACCTGTTGCTGCGGATCGTCGCGAACGGACGCATCGAGGACGTGCGCGACCTGCTGCGCCCGGCGATCGTCGTGCCGCTCGACACGCCAGTGCTCGACGTGCTCAAGCGGTTTCGCGCCGGCAATACCCACCTCGCCCTCGTCACCGAGGAATCGGGGCGCGTGGTCGGCTTCTTCACCCTCGAGGATCTCGTCGAGGTCATCGTCGGCGACATCGAGGACGACCATCGCCGCGGTCCGGCGAACGTGGCCGCGCACGCCGCCGACGGCTCGTTCACGATCCCTGGCAGCCTGCCGATCTATCGGCTCGAACGCATGCTCGAACGCGAGATCGAGGCGCCCGAGGAAACGAACTCGGTCGGCGGCCTGATCATCCACCGCCTCGAACGCCTGCCGACCGAAGGCGAGACGCTCGCGTTCGACGGCTTCACGCTGACCGTGCGCACGATGAAGGGCGCCAAGGCCCAGGCCATCACGGTCAAACCCGATCCACCCGCCGACGAAGACAGGCCGACGCCATGACCGACCGACTGCTCGCCCTCTCCCCGCTCGATGGCCGCTACGCGGCCAAGGTCGAAGCCTTGCGGCCGATCTTCAGCGAATTCGGCCTCATGCAGCGGCGCGTGCACGTCGAGGTGCAGTGGCTCGTTGCCCTCGCCGCCGAACCGGCGATCCACGAAGTCGCGCCGCTCACGGCCGAGGCCAGCGCCGCGCTGTTCGCGATCGCCGACCGCTTCGATGTCGCCGATGGCGAACGCATCAAGGCGATCGAGCGCGAAACGAACCACGACGTCAAGGCGGTCGAGTACTTCATCAAGGAACGCATCGGCGGACACGCGGAACTCGCCGCGGCGAAGGAATTCGTGCACTTCGCCTGCACGTCGGAAGACATCAACAACCTCGCCTGGTCGCTGATGCTGCGCGACGCGCGCGACGGCGTCATGTTGCCGGCAATCGACGGCCTGCTCGAGGACCTGCGCCGGCTCGCCCACGCGCACGCCGGGCAACCGATGCTTTCGCGCACCCACGGCCAGACCGCCTCGCCGACCACGCTCGGCAAGGAGATCGCCAACGTCGTTGCGCGCATCGAACGCCAGCGGCGTCAGATTGCCGCAGTCGAACTGCTCGGCAAGGCCAACGGTGCCGTCGGCAACTACAACGCGCATGTCGTCGCCTGCCCCGAGGTCGACTGGCCGGCCTTCGCGCGCCGCTTCGTCGAAGGGCTCGGCCTCTTGTTCAACGCATACACGACCCAGATCGAGCCGCACGACTGCATTGCCGAAATCAGCGATGCGATGCGCCGTCTCGACACGATCCTGATCGACTTCGCGCGTGACATCTGGGGCTACATCTCGCTCGGCTATTTCCGCCAGGCGCTCAAGGCCGGGGAAGTCGGTTCGTCGACCATGCCGCACAAGGTCAATCCGATCGACTTCGAGAATGCCGAAGGCAACTTCGGCATCGCGAACGCGTTGTTCGAACACTTCTCCTCGAAACTGCCGATCAGCCGCTGGCAGCGCGACCTCAGCGATTCGACCGTGCTGCGCACGCTCGGTACCGCGTTCGGCCACAGCGCGGTCGCGCTTGATGCGCTGAGCAGGGGCATCGGCAAGCTGCAGGTCGATGCACGCCGGCTCGATGCCGATCTCGATGCGAGCTGGGAAGTGCTCGCGGAAGCCGTCCAGACCGTGATGCGCCGCCACGGCCTGCCGAATCCGTACGAACAGCTCAAGGCGCTGACGCGCGGCCATGGCATCACGCGCGAATCGATGCACGCGTTCATCGGAGCGCTCGACCTGCCGCAAGCCGACAAGCGCCGCCTGCTCGCGCTGACGCCCTCGGCGTATACCGGGCTCGCCGAACGCCTCGCGCGCGACGTCTGAGCGACGCCCGCGGCGACAGGCCGACGGCGGCGAACCGTCATTGCCACGCGCTATATTCGGCCTTCCCCCACCCGGATCGCCCACCATGCGCCTGCAACCCATCGTCCCTGCCGTCCTTGCGGCTTTCACCGTGCTTTCCCCGGCAGCCGCCGAATCGGTCAACGAGGCCGCGCCGCTGATGATCCACTCGGCGAGCGGAACCATCGATTGCAGCGGGCGTGATGCGAACATCACCTCCGCCGACGCCCGATTGACCCTGACCGGTCGCTGTGGGCAGCTCCACTTCATCGGCGACCGCATCACGGCCACGATCTCTTCGGCGACCTACGTGCAGGTCAGCGGCGCCGACAACGAGCTGGACGTCGCGGGCATGACCGCCGAGGCCGCATTGATCGGCAATGGCGGCCGTTTCCGCTTCGACAAGCTCGGCGAACTGCGCGTGAACGGCGACGGCATGCGCATCGAGGCGGACTCGATCACCTCGATCGCGGCCGTCGGCAGTCGCAACGAGGTTGCATGGGCCTCTGGCACGCCGGTCGTCAACGACCTCGGCAACGGCAATACACTGCAGCCCAAACCGTGATCCCCGACGGACCGTCGAGATGTCGCTGAAGTCCCACGCACCGCCGATCGAAGTCGATGCCGGCCGCGCCGCGCCACTCGGCATGCCGCCGGCGCGGTTCCTGCGCGACTACTGGCAGCAGCACCCGCTGCTGGTCCGCGGTGCATTCGCCGGTCTCGAGGCGCCGCTGCAGCCTGAAGACCTGGCCGGACTCGCCTGCGAGGAACTCGCGTTGGCGCGACTCGTCCTGCACGAGCCGGCGCACGATCGCTGGACGCTGCGCAACGGCCCGTTCGACGAGGCCGATTTCGCCGCGCTGCCGAAGTCGCACTGGACCCTGCTCGTGCAGGATGTCGACAAATGGGACGCCGACGTCGCCGCCTTGCTCGCACCGTTCGATTTCCTGCCGTCATGGCGCGTCGACGACATCATGGTCAGCTACGCGGTCGAGGGCGGTTCGGTCGGCGCCCACGTCGACCAGTACGACGTGTTCCTTGTCCAGGGCAGGGGCCGCCGACGCTGGATGATCAGCACCGATCCACGGGCCCCGCTCGCGTTCCGCGACGACGTCGAACTGAAGCTGCTGCGCGAGTTCACCCCGACCCACGACTGGCTGCTCGAACCCGGCGACATGCTCTACCTGCCGCCTGGCGTGGCGCACCATGGCATCGCCGACGGGGACTGCCTGACGTTTTCGGTCGGCATGCGCGCACCGGCGGTGGCCGAAATGCTCGCGGACTTCGCGGCACATCTTGCCGAGCGCCTGCCCGATGCATTGCGCTATTCCGACGCCGGTGCCACGCCGGTGCGTGCACCCGGCGAGATCGATGAGGTCGCGCTGGAGAAGATCGCAGGCCTGTTGCGGGATACGATGAGACTTGATGCATCCACGCTGCGTGGCTGGTTCCCGTCCTTCATCACCCGCTACCGCGCCGCGCACGACGTGCTGCCGCGGCCCCGCGCATTGAGCGTCGCGCAGTTCGACAAGGAACTGCGTGCCGGCACCGCGCTGATGCGGAATCCATGGTCGCGCTTCGCATGGAGCGCCGACGGAAAGCGCGCTTGCCTGTACGTGACCGGCGACGCACATGCCTGCCCGCGCGCCGTGGCCATCCGGTTGTGCCAGCGCGCGCCGATCGGCGCGACCGAGGCCATGGATTTCGACCCGCCGGAGCGGGAATTGCTGCGCGAACTGGTGAACAGCGGCCACCTCGCACTCGTGCGTCCCGGGAGGAAACGATGATCGTCGAGAATTTCCGCGTCGAACCGGCAACCTGGATTGCCGATGCCGCCGAGCTGCGCGCAGTGCGCACCGAGGTGTTCGTGCTCGAGCAGGACGTTCCGGAAGAAGACGAGTGGGACGAGCTCGACGAGCGATCCCATCACGTCGTCGCGCGCGACGCTGACAGTCGCGCGATCGGTACCGGCCGGCTGACCCCGCAGCGGACGATCGGACGCATGGCGATCCTGCGCGACTGGCGCGGCAAGGGCGTCGGCGCGGCGATCCTGCGCGTGCTGATCGAACGCGCGCGCGAGCTGCATCACGAATCCGTCGAACTGCACGCGCAGACGCACGCGATCCCGTTCTACGAAAAGCACGGCTTCGTCGCCTTCGGCGACGAGTACGACGAATGCGGCATTCCCCACCGCAACATGCGCCTTGAACTCGGCGCCGCGATGCGACGACCGTCCGCGCCACTTGCGCCCGAGACCGAGGTCGAACCGTGGACGAGCGCGACGCGCGAGGAAGCACGTGCGGCGATCCTCGGCGTGCTCGAGTCGGCGCGGCGCGAGGTCGCGATCCTGACCCGCGACCTCGACCCCGACCTGTTCGAACACGCCGACGTGCTCGAAGCGCTCAAGCAGGTCGCCCTCGAACGACAGAATGCGCGCATCCGCGTCCTCGTCTACGACCCGGCCCGCGCGAGCATGCTCGCCCATCGCGTCATCACGCTCACCCAACGCCTCTCGAGCGTGTTCGCGGTTCGCACGCCGGTCGAGGAAGTCGACCGCCAGTATGCCGGCGCGTTCATCGTCAACGACCGCGACGGCTGTTTCGAGCGCCCGCTCGCGAGTCGCTTCGAAGGCGAAGGCAATCGGCATGCGCCGGCGCGCACCGCGCAACTGCTCTCGCAATTCAACCAGGTTTGGGAACGCAGCATCCCGGCCGAGGAATTGCGCCGCCTCGAGATCTGAGCGCGCGCATCGGTTCGGGGGGCCGGCGCGGCGCCTGCCGCAATGCAACAAAGGTTTCCGCGAACGGCTATAATCCGCAGGTTTCGCAGGTACGGCGTTCGCGTGTCCGCGCAGGCCGTTGTTCCCGGCGAAAACACCCCCATTTCCGCCCTCTCCGCCTGCACGGTGCCCGCGTGACCTCCTCGAATCTGCTAGAGCTGTTCAAGTCCACCTCGGCCCTCTCGGGCGGCAACGCAGCCTTCATCGAAGATCTCTACGAAAGCTGGCTCGCCGATGCCTCGAGCGTATCGGCGACCTGGCGCACGTTCTTCGAAGGCATCAAGGGCAAGGCCGCCAACGATGTCGGCCACTCCGGTGCGGTCGCCCGCATCGCCGCGGCCCAGCGCAACGGCGTGGTCCGCCAGGCGGCCAGTGACGGCGATGCGGTCCAGTCGCAGAAGCAGGCCGGCGTGCTCAAGCTCGTCACCGCCTATCGTTCACGCGGACACCTTGCCGCGCAACTCGATCCGCTCGACCTGGCCAACACGTTCAGTGCCGCCGAACTCGATACGCTCGGCCTGCTGCCGCGTCCGGCCGCGCCCGATCTCGAACTGGAGTTCCACGGACTCGGCGAGGACGACCTCGACACCGAATTCAACACGAGCTCGCGCGGCGGCCCCGCGCGCGCGAAGCTGCGCGACATCGTCGCCTTCCTCAAGGCCACCTATGCGAGCAGCATCGGCGTCGAGTTCATGCACATCTCCGATGCCGAACAGCGCCTGTGGATGCACGAGCAGATGGAACGTGCCGGCGGCAGCTACGCACTCGATGCCGACGAGAAGAAGCACCTGCTCGACAAGCTGACCCAGGCCGACGGCCTCGAACGCTACCTGCACACGAAGTACGTCGGCCAGAAGCGCTTCTCACTCGAAGGCGGCGACAGCCTGATCCCGATGCTCGACGAGATCCTGCGTCGCGGCGGCACCGACGGCCTCAAGGACATGGTCATCGGCATGGCCCATCGCGGCCGCCTCAACGTGCTCGTCAACATCCTCGGCAAGCCGGCCTCGAAACTGTTCGACGAGTTCGAAGGCCGCTACGAGCATGCCGACGATCCGGCCTACTCGGGCGACGTCAAGTACCACATGGGTTTCAGCGCGAACGTGCGCACGCCCGGGCGCACCGTGCACCTCGCGCTCGCGTTCAATCCCTCGCACCTCGAAATCGTCGATCCGGTCGTCGCGGGTTCCGTGCGCGCGCGCCAGACCCATCGCCGTGACGTCGATCGCGAACACGTGGTGCCGGTCCTGATCCACGGCGACGCAGCATTCGCGGGCCAGGGCGTGGTCATGGAACTGTTCAACATGTCGCAGGCCAAGGGCTTCCGGGTCGGCGGCACGATCCACATCGTCGTCAACAACCAGGTCGGCTTCACGATCTCCAATCCGCACGACGCGCGCTCGACGCTGTACTGCACCGATGTGGCGAAAATGGTCAATGCGCCGGTGTTCCACGTCAACGGCGACGATCCCGAAGCGGTGCTGTTCGTCGCCCGCCTCGCCTACGACTACCGGCAGAAGTTCAAGCGCGACGTCGTCATCGACCTCGTCTGCTATCGCCGCCACGGCCACAACGAGGCCGACGAACCGGCGGCCACGCAGCCGCTCATGTACCAGGTGATCCGCGCGCGGCCGACCCTGCGCGAGCTGTACGCGCGCAAGCTCGTCGCCGAGAACACGCTGGCCGAAGCCGACGTGAAGGCAATGGTCGACGATTACCGCAAGCTGCTCGAAGCCGGCGCCCCGATCGCCGGCGTCGACAGCGATTTCCACGACCCGCACGCCGTCGACTGGCGGCCGCATGTCGGCGCCGATCTGGCCGAAGTGGTCGCGACCGGCGTGGCCCGGGATCGGCTCGCGACGGTCAATGCGAAGCTGCTCGGAACGCCTGACGGCCTCGCCCTGCATTCGCGCGTCGCCAAGATCTACGAAGACCGCAACCGGATGGCCGCCGGCGAGCAGCCACTCGACTGGGGCTTCGCCGAGAACCTCGCCTACGGCACGCTCGTCGCCGACGGCCACGACCTGCGCCTCGTCGGCCAGGACGCCGGTCGCGGCACGTTCTTCCACCGGCATGCCGTCCTGCACGACCAGAAGAGCGGCGCGCGCCACCGGCCGCTCGACACGATCCGCGACGACGCGACGATCGAGATCATCGACTCGCTGCTCAGCGAGGAAGCGGTCATGGCGTTCGAGTACGGCTATGCGACCGCGCAGCCGAACACGCTCGTGATCTGGGAAGCGCAGTTCGGCGACTTCGCGAACGGTGCCCAGGTCGTCATCGACCAGTTCATTTCGTCGGGCGAATCGAAGTGGGGCCGCCTGTGCGGCATCGTCCTGCTCCTTCCGCACGGCTACGAAGGCCAGGGTCCCGAGCATTCCTCGGCGCGCCTCGAGCGTTACCTGCAACTGTGCGCGCTCGACAACATGCAGGTCTGCGTGCCGACCACGCCGGCCCAGATGTTCCACATGCTGCGCCGGCAGATGCTGCGCGCGTGCCGCAAGCCGCTCGTCGTCATGACGCCGAAATCGCTGCTGCGCCACAAGCTCGCGGTGTCGACGCTCGACGAACTCGCCGACGGCAGCTTCCAGCTCGTCATCCCCGACAGCACGGCGACGAACGCGAAGAAGGTCAAGCGCGTCGTGTACTGTTCGGGCAAGGTCTATTACGACCTCGTCGAGGAAGCCGCCAAGCGCGGGATCGGTGATGTCGCGATCGTGCGCGTCGAACAGCTCTATCCGTTCCCGCGCGTCGAGGCCGGTGCCGAGCTCGCCAGGTACCCGGCCGCGAAGGAAGTCGTCTGGTGCCAGGAAGAACCGATGAACCAGGGCGCCTGGTACCAGATCAAGCATCACCTGCAGGCGATCGTGTCGGCCAGGCACGTGGTCGCCTACGCCGGGCGCCCGCGGTCGCCGGCCCCCGCGTGCGGCCATCTCAGCACGCATATCGTCGAACAGGCTGCACTCGTCGAACTCGCCCTCGTCGCGCCGATGGGCACCGATCCGACGACCGAATGATTGCGGTGCCGGCGCGCGAGCCGGCAAGATCACCCACCCGAATGTTCCGCATGCAAGCCCCAGGACGCCCCCAATGAGCCTTGAAGTCAAAGTTCCGGTTCTGCCCGAATCCGTTTCCGACGCGACGATCGCGACCTGGCACAAGAAGCCCGGCGACGCCGTCAAGCGCGACGAGAACCTGGTCGACCTCGAAACCGACAAGGTCGTGCTCGAAGTTCCGGCCGCGGCCGATGGCGTGCTCAAGGAAATCCGCAAGCAGACCGGCGCGACCGTGACGAGCGGCGAACTGCTCGCGATCATCGAGGAAGGCGCAGCCGCCGCCGCACCGGCCAAGGCCGAAGCGAAAGCCGAGGCGAAGCCGGCAGCGGCCAAGGCTGAGGCGCCGAAACCGGCGGGCGGCAAGACCGCCGACCTCGACAGCCTGCCGCCCGGCGCGCGTCGCGTCGCCGCCGAGCAGGGCATCGATCCGTCCACGGTCGCCGGCTCCGGCCGCGGCGGCGCCGTGACCAAGGAAGACCTCGTGACGCAGGGCAAGTCCGCCGCAGCGCCGTCGCCCGCGAACGTCGAGGCGACCGCCGGCGCGCGGCCCGAGGAACGCGTGCCGATGACGCGCATGCGCACGAAGATCGCCGAACGCCTCATGCATTCGAAGAACTCGATCGCGATGCTGACCTCGTTCAACGAGATCAACCTCGCCAAGGTCGCGATGCTGCGCAAGGAGCTCGGCGAACAGTTCGAGAAGACGAACGGCGTCAAGCTCGGCTACATGAGCTTCTTCGTCAAGGCGGCCACCGAAGCGCTCAAGCGCCATCCGGTCGTCAACGCATCGGTCGACGGCAACGACGTGATCTATCACGGCTACCAGGACATCTCGATCGCCGTGTCGACCGAGCGCGGCCTCGTCACGCCGGTCCTGCGCGACGCCCAGCACATGAGCTTCGCCGACATCGAGAAGGCGATCATCAACTACGCGAAGAAGGCCCGCGAGGGCGGCCTCACCCTCGACGACCTGCAGGGCGGGACGTTCACGATCACGAACGGCGGCACGTTCGGCTCGTTGTTCTCCACGCCGATCGTCAATCCGCCGCAGTCGGCGATCCTCGGCATGCACACGATCAAGGAACGCCCGATCGTCGAGAACGGCCAGGTCCTCGCCGCGCCGATGATGTACGTCGCGATCAGCTACGACCACCGCATCATCGACGGCAAGGACGCGGTGCTGTTCCTCGTCGACATCAAGAACCAGCTCGAGAATCCGCACAAGATGCTCCTGGGCCTGTAAGTTCCGGGAGCGTCCGGAAACGGAGAACCGGGAATCGCCAGAGCCGCCGTGCTTGCGATTCCCTGCTTCCCTGCTTCGCCGATTCGCCATTCCCAACTCCCCATTCCCGCGTGAGCGCATGAAATGAGTGAACAATTCGACGTCATCGTCATCGGAGCCGGTCCGGCCGGCTATCACGCGGCGATCCGCGCGGCCCAGCTCGGCCTGAAGACCGCGTGCATCGATGCCGCGCTCGGCAAGGACGGCAAGCCCGCGCTCGGCGGCACCTGCCTGCGCGTCGGCTGCATTCCGTCCAAGGCCTTGCTCGATTCCTCGCGCCAGTTCTGGAACCTCGGCCACCTGTTCGGCGAGCACGGCATCAGCGCGAAAGACGCGAAGATCGACGTCGGCACGATGGTTGGCCGCAAGGACAAGATCGTCAAGCAGTTCACCGGCGGCATCGCGGCGCTTTTCAAGGCGAACAAGATCACGCCGTACTACGGCTTCGCCACGCTGCATTCCGGCAAGCGGGTCAAGGTCAAGCAGCATGACGGCAGCGAAGTCGAACTCGCGGCGACCAGCGTGATCCTCGCTCCCGGATCGGATTCGATCGAACTGCCGTTCGCGAAGTTCGGCGAACACATCGTCGACAACGCCGGCGCGCTCGACTTCACCGCCGTGCCGAAACGTTTCGGCGTGATCGGCGCCGGGGTCATCGGGCTCGAACTCGGCAGCGTCTGGAACCGGCTCGGCGCCGAGGTGACGATCCTCGAAGCGCTGCCCGATTTCCTCGCCGCCGCAGACGGCGAAGTCGCGAAGACGGCCGCGCGCGAGTTCAAGAAGCAGAAGCTCGACATCCGCCTCGGCGCCAAGGTCAGCAAGGCCGAAGTGAAGAAGGACGGCGTTCACGTCAGCTACGCCGATGCCAAGGGCGAACAGTCGCTCGTCGTCGACAAGCTGCTCGTCGCGGTTGGCCGGCGCGCGGCGACGCGTGGCCTGCTCGCCGAGGGCACCGGCGTGCGCCTCGACGAGCGCGGCCGGATCGAGGTCGACGAGCATTGCCATACCGGCGTCGACGGCGTCTGGGCGGTCGGCGACTGCGTGCGCGGACCGATGCTCGCGCACAAGGGTTTCGAGGAAGGCATCGCGGTCGCCGAACTGATCGCCGGCAAGCCCGGCCACGTCAACCTCGATTCGATCCCGTGGGTGATCTACACCGAACCGGAGATCGCCTGGGTCGGCAAGAGCGAGGAGCAGCTCAAGGCCGAGGGCATCCCGTACAAGTCAGGCTCGTTCCCGTTCGCTGCGGTCGGTCGCGCCGTCGCGATGGGCGAACCGGCCGGCTTCGCGAAGGTCCTCGCGCACGCCGAAACCGATCGGCTGCTCGGCCTGCACCTGGTCGGCGCGAACGTGTCCGAACTCGTCCACGAAGGCGTCATCACGATGGAGTTCAAGGGCTCGGCCGAAGACCTCGCACGCATCGTGCACGCCCACCCGACCATGGCCGAAGCGATCCACGACGCCGCGATGGCACTCGACAAGCGCGCGATCCACAAGGCGAACTGACACGGCGTCCCGGGCCAGCACGATGCACACAGACGACTTCCGCGCGTTCCGCATCCACCAGGACGATGGCCGCCATCGCGCGGGCATCGAGGCGATGCAGGTCGATTCGCTGACGCCCGGCGAGGTCCTCGTCAAGGTCGCCTACTCGTCGGTCAACTACAAGGATGCGCTCGCCGGATCCGGCAAGGGCAGGATCCTGCGCCGCTACCCGCTCAACGGTGGCATCGATGTCGCCGGCCATGTCGCGGCGTCGAGGGATCCAGCATTCCGCGAGGGCGACCAGGTCCTGTGCACGGGCAGCGGGCTGTCGGAGACGCGCGATGGCGGCTTCGCCGAGTACGCGCGACTCGATCCGGAATGGGTCATCCCGCTGCCGGCCGGCCTGACCCTGCGTGAGGCGATGATCATCGGCACCGCCGGCTTCACGGCCGCGCTGTCGCTGTACCGCATGCGCCAGAACGGGCAAACGCCCGAGCTCGGTCCGATCGTCGTCACCGGCGCGAGCGGTGGCGTCGGCATGCTCGCGATCGACGTGCTGACCCAGGCGGGCTACGAGGCGCATGCGATCACGGGCAAGGTCGACCAGTTCGATGCCCTGATCGGCCTCGGCGCGCGGCAATGCATCGCGCGCACCGACCTGCACTGGGGCCAGCGTCCGCTCGAGGCCGCGCGCTGGGGCGGCGCGATCGACAATGTCGGCGGCGACATGCTGGCCGGCCTGACCCGCGTCGTGCATCCGTACGGCAACATCGCGAGCTGCGGCAACGCCGCGGGGATCGAACTCGCGACGACCGTCATGCCTTTCATCATCCGTGGCGTCAGCCTGCTCGGCATCGCCTCGGCCGGTACCGCGCGCGCGATCCGGGACGACATCTGGCGTCATCTGGCCGACGACTGGAAGCCTGCGCACCTCGAAACGATCGCGACGAAGGAGATCGGCCTCGACGCGTTGCCGCAGGTGTTCGACGCGATGCTCGCCGGCCAGTCATTCGGCCGCACGCTCGTGCGGATCGGGTGATACCCTTCGCTGGTCCGCATCGCGGTGTGCGATTAGAATGCCTGCGGCCGACCGGCACTTGGGGAGTACGGGAATTCTTATGGCGCGTGTACTGATCGTCGACGATTCACCGTCGCAACTGGTGGGCCTCAAGCGCATCACCGAAAAGCTCGGCCACGAGGTCATCACGGCCGAAGACGGCGCCAAGGGCGTCGAGACGGCCAAGCGTGAATTGCCCGACCTCATCCTCATGGATGTCGTGATGCCGAACCTCAACGGGTTCCAGGCAACGCGCACGCTGGCCAAGGACCCGAAGACGAGCCACATCCCGGTCATCCTCGTGACGACCAAGGACCAGGAAACCGATCGCGTCTGGGGCATGCGCCAGGGCGCGAAGACCTATGTCACGAAACCGGTCAACGAAGACGAGCTGATCCGCGCGATCAACGAAAACCTTCCGCACTGAACGCGTGCGGCCGCGGCGCGCGCCGGCATCAGCCGCGCGCGTCGAAGTCGAAGACCTTGGCCATGTCCTCGTAGAACGCGCGCTGGGCATCGGTTTCCGCCGGCGGCACCCGCACTTCGAGTACGACGATCTGGTCGCCGGCCGGCTTGCCGGGCCAGCCCCGCCCGCGCAGGCGCAACTTGCGACCGCTGTCGGAGCCGGGCGGGATGCGCAGCTCGACCTCGCCAGCCAGGGTCGGCACCTTGACCGTCGCGCCGAGCGCGGCTTCCCACGGCGCGATCGGCAAGGTGACCGTGATCGTGTGCCCGTCGAGCCGGAAGCGCGGATCCTCGCGATGGACGATCTCGAGCAGCAGATCGCCGGCAGGACCCCCGCTGTGGCCCGGGTTGCCCTGGCCCGAAAGCCGGATCTGCCGGCCCGATTCGATCCCGGCCGGGATCTTCACTTCGAGGGTGCGTTCGCCCTGGATCGGGTCGCGCAGGCTGATCCGCTCGCGACCGCCGTGGAACGCCGTGGCCAGGTCGATCGTCACCTTCGCCTGCAGGTCCATGCCGCGGCGCGGGCCGGCCCGGCCGCCGCGCGCGGCGCCGCCGCGGCCAAACAGCGATTCGAAGAAGTCGCTGAAATCGGCCGGGCCTTCGTCGCCGAAGCCGTGCTGGCCCTGCCAGTTCGGCGGCGGCCGGAAGTCGTCTCCGGCACGATAACCGCCGGCGCGCAACTCGTCGTAGGACTTGCGCCGCTCCGGTTCCTTGAGCGCCTCGTAGGCTTCATTGACGGCCTTGAACTTCTCCTCGGCACCGGCCTCCTTGCTGACGTCGGGATGGAACTTTCGCGCAAGACGCCGGTAGGCCGACTTGATGTCGGCCGCCGATGCATCGGGCTTGACGCCCAAGGTGTCGTAGTAATCCTTGAACTGCATGCCTCACCTTGTCTCGAAACGAATGCGGCCTGCGACGAGGAATCCCGCCGCAGGCCGCGATGGCTCACTGCAAACGAAGGCCGGTCAGGCGTTGATGGTAATCCGGCGCGGCGTCGTTTCGGGCTTTTTCGGAATCGAAATCTCGAGCACGCCGTGCTTGCCGGCTGCACTGATGTTGTCGGCATCGGCGCTGTCGGGCAGCGCGAAGCGGCGATAGAACGTGCCGTGCGAGCGCTCGACGCGCGTGAACTTGCCGTTCTGCTCGGTGACTTCGGAAGTGCGCTCGCCCTTGATCGTCAGGATGCCCTTGTCCATGTTGATCTCGATCGCGGCCGGATCGACACCGGGTACGTCGGCAAGGATGACGAAACGCTTGTCCTCTTCGCGGATGTCGACCCGCGGCGCCCACTGGCTCGTGACGACATTGGACTGGTCGCCGTCCTCGTTGCCGAGGAAGCGCTCGAACACCTGGCGCAGGTCATTGCTGACATTCCACGTGGATTGGCGGGTAAGACTCATGGTGTATCCCTCGGTTTGGTTCGCGGTGCTGGTCACCGCCTTGTCCCGGAAAATAGGAACGTTCGCGGGCGTTTCAAGGGTCGGCAAGCGCCTCGCCTGACAGCCGCGCCGGGACTTGCGGGCGCGGAATTCCGCCGGCCCGGCATCCCCCGTATGATCGCAGGCCGACCCGACAACGCCCGAACCGGCACGGAGCAGCGCATGACGATCAAGATCGGCGACAAGATTCCCGCGGCGACCCTCAACACGCTGAAGGACGGCGTGCAGCCGATCACCACCGACGAACTGTTCAGCGGCCGCAAGGTCGTCCTGTTCTCGGTGCCCGGCGCGTTCACGCCGACCTGCTCGGCCAAGCACCTGCCCGGCTACGTGCAGCAGATCGATGCGTTCAAGGCCAAAGGCGTCGACGTCGCCTGCATGTCGGTCAACGACGCGTTCGTCATGGATGCATGGGCCAAGAACCAGAACGCGCCCGCGTCGCTGGTCATGCTCGCCGACGGCAACGGTGCATTCGCCCGTTCGCTCGGACTCGAGTTCGACGCCTCGGCGTTCGGCATGGGCACGCGCGCGAAGCGCTTCGCGCTGTACGCCGAAGACGGCGTCGTCAAGGTGCTCAACATCGAGGCGCCGGGCGAGTTCAAGGTTTCCGACGCAGACACGATGCTCGCCGCAATCGGCTGACGCCTCGCTGCCTCAAAGCTGCAGGAGCGGCCCCGGCCGCGACCGGACGTGCGGCAATGTTTGAATCATCCGCGCCGTTGATCGCGCCCAGGGGCGCTCCTACAAAAGCACGCCGCGGGTTTCGATGACATGCACGGCGTTGCGGGCTTCGATGACATCCACGGCGTTGCGGGTTTCGATGACATCCACCGCGTTGCCTCAAACCTGTAGGAGCGGCCCCGGCCGCGACCTGACGTGCGGCAATGTTTGAATCACCCGCGCCGTCGAATCGCGCCCGGGGGCGTTCGTACCGAAACACGTTGCAGGTATCGATGACATCCACCGCGTTGCGGGTTTCGATGACATGCACGGCGTTGCCTCACACCTGTAGGAGCGGCCCCGGCCGCGACCTGACGTGCGGCAATGTTTGAATCACCCGCGCCGTCGAATCGCGCCCGGGGGCGTTCGTACCGAAACACGTTGCAGGTATCGATGACATCCACCGCGTTGCGGGTTTCGATGACATGCACGGCGTTGCCTCACACCTGTAGGAGCGGCCCCGGCCGCGACCCCATCGTGCGGCAATGTCTGAAACATGCCGCGCCGTCGAATCGCGCCCGGGGGCGCTCCTACAAGAGCACGCTGCGGGCTTCGATGACATGTACCGCGTTGCCTCAAACCTGTAGGAGCGGCCCCGGCCGCGACCCGACGTGCGGCAATGTTTGAATCACCCGCGCCGTTGAATCGCGCCCGGGGGCGCTCCTACAAAAGCACGCCGCAGGTTTCGATGACATCCACGGCGTTGCAGGTTTCGATGACATCCACGGCGTTGCGGGTTTCGATGACATGCACGGCGTTGCCTCACACCTGTAGGAGCGGCCCCGGCCGCGACCGGACGTGCGGCAATGTTTGAATCATCCGCGCCGTTGATCGCGCCCGGGGGCGCTCCTACAAAAGCACGCCGCGGGTTTAGATGACATGTCCGGCGTTGCGGGTTTCGATGACATCCACGGCGTTGCGGGTTTCGATGACATGCACGGCGTTGCCTCACACCTGTAGGAGCGGCCCCGGCCGCGACCGGACGTGCGGCAATACTTGAATCACCCGCGCCGTTGAATCGCGCAACGGGTGTGATCCTGCAGAACCTCGATCACTCGCCGGCCGGAGACGCGATGCCCTCGCCTGCGTCGCCATCCGCGCTGTCGCTCTCGTCGCCATCGGTTTCGTCGCCGATCGCGTCAAGTCGAACGACCGCGACGAGGTTCTCGTCGGCCGGCAGTCGGATCAGGGTCACGCCCTGCGTATTGCGGCCGACACGCGCGACCTCCGCTGCCCGCGTGCGCACGAGCGTGCCCTGGTTCGAGATCAGCATGAGCTCGTGCTGCTCGCCGATCTGCACGGCGGCGACGAGTGCGCCATTGCGTTTCGAACACTGGATGGCGATCACGCCCTGGGTACCGCGTCCCTTGCGCGGATACTCGGCCAGCGGCGTGCGCTTGCCGTACCCGCGCTCGGTCGCGGTCAGCACCTCGCCTTCGCCCTTGCCTTCGCTGACGATCAGGCTGACCACGCGCTCGCCGGCGGCAAGACGCATGCCGCGCACGCCGGTGGCCGTGCGACCCATCGAGCGCACGCTTGACTCGTCGAAGCGCACAGCCTTGCCGTTCGAGGCGAACAACAGGATGTCGCGCTCGCCGTCCGTGATCTGCACGTCCACGAGCGCATCGCCCTCGTCGAGCCCGATCGCGATCTTGCCCTTCTGCAACTGGAACGCGAACTCGGCGAGCGGTGTCTTCTTGACGGTACCGTTCGCGGTTGCGAAGAACACGAAGCGATTGTCGTCATACGCGTGCACGGGCTGGATCGCCTGGACCTTCTCGTCCGCGCCGAGCGGCAGCAGGTTGACGATCGGCTTGCCGCGCGCGTTCGGCCCGGCGTCGGGCAACTGGTAGACCTTGAGCCAGTACACCCGACCCGTGCTCGTGAACGTGAGCAGCGTGTCGTGCGTGTTGGCGATCCAGAGCTGCTCGACGAAATCCTCGTCCTTCAGGGCCGAGGCCGAGCGTCCCTTGCCACCGCGCTTCTGCGCACGGTAGATGCTGACCGGCTGGCGCTTCGCATAACCGGCATGCGACAGCGTGACGACGACGTCTTCCGGTTCGATCAGGTCGAGCACGTCGAGATCGTCCTGGCTCGCCTGGATCAGCGTGCGCCGCGCATCGCCGAACTCCTCGCGCAGGGCGACGAGTTCGCCGCGGATCACGGCAAGCAGGCGCTCCGGATCCTCGAGGATCTCGATCAGCTTGCCGATCGTGTCAAGCAGTTCCCTGTACTCGTCGGTCAGCTTCTCCTGTTCGAGCCCGGTCAGGCGGCTCAGGCGCATCTCGAGGATCTGCTGGGCCTGGACCTCGGACAACTGGTAGCTGTCGTCGACGAGGCCGACGTCGGCGGCGAGCGTTTCCGGCTTCGAGGCGTCGGCACCGGAGGCGGCGAGCAGCGCGCGCACGAGGCCCGGCTCCCAGCGCCGGGCGAGCATGCGCTGCTTCGCCTCGTCGCTCGACGGCGAGGTCTTGATCAGCTCGATCATTTCGTCGATGTTGGCCAGCGCGACCGTCAGGCCTTCGAGGATATGCGCGCGATCACGCGCCTTGCGCAGGTCGAAGATCGTGCGCCGCGTGACGACTTCGCGCCGATGGCGGATGAATGCATCGAGGATCTCGCGCAGTCCGAGCGTGCGCGGCTGGCCATCGACCAGCGCGACCATGTTGATGCCGAACGTGACCTGCAACTGGGTCTGCTGGTAGAGGTTGTTGAGCAGGACATCGCCCATCGCGTCCTTGCGCACCTCGATGACGATCCGCAGGCCGTCCTTGTCGGACTCGTCGCGCAGCCCGTCCTGGGCAATGCCCTCGATCTTTTTCTCCTTGTGCAACTCGGCGATCTTCTCGATCAGCCGCGCCTTGTTCACCTGGAACGGCAGCTCATGGATGATGATCGTCTCGCGGCCGTTGGCCTCGACCTCGATCTCGGCCTTGGCGCGCACGAGGATGCGCCCGCGACCGGTGCGGTAGGCCTCGACGATGCCGGCCGAGCCGTTGATGATGCCAGCAGTCGGGAAATCCGGGCCCGGCACGATGCGCATCAGGTCGTCGAAACCGAGGTCCGGATCGTCGATCAGGGCGATGCAGGCGCCGAGCACTTCGCTGAGGTTGTGCGGCGGGACATTCGTCGCCATGCCGACCGCGATGCCGGCCGAGCCGTTGACGAGCAGGTTAGGGATGCGCGCCGGCAACACCGACGGCTCGAGCTCCTTCTCGTCGTAGTTCGGCTGGAAATCGACCGTTTCCTTGTCGATGTCGGCGAGCAGTTCGGAACTGAGGCGATCGAGCCGGCATTCGGTGTAGCGCATCGCCGCCGCGCTGTCGCCGTCGACCGAGCCGAAGTTGCCCTGGCCGTCGATCAGCGCATAGCGCATCGAGAAATCCTGGGCCATGCGCACGAGGGCGTCGTAGATCGACGAATCGCCATGCGGGTGGTACTTGCCCATGACGTCGCCGACGACGCGCGCGCACTTGACATACGGACGGTTCCAGACCGTGCTCGATTCCTGCATCGCGAACAGGATCCGCCGGTGCACGGGCTTCAATCCGTCGCGCACATCGGGCAGCGCGCGACCGACGATCACGCTCATCGCGTAGTCCAGATAGCTCTGCCGGACTTCGTCTTCGATGTTGACGCGAATGACTTCTTTGGCGAACTCAGCCATTGAACGTTTCTTCCACTGGAATCAGCACATTGCGGCTCGCGATCGACCGCCCGAAAGTGCCGGAAAATGGCACGGCACAAGCGCGGAATTGTAACACAGGGCGCCCTTCGACCGGCGCTTCAGGAGGCACCCACGACACGTTTGCGGCAGCGATCGTCACGTACCGGGCAGACCCGCCCGGCGACGTGCACGGCGATCGTCCGGATGGATCGGCGCAGCGACTGGATCGGAGGCGCGATTGCACTAGAATCGACGTCCCTGCCCGGCCGGTCGTGCCCTTGAACGACGAACGCATCGCGAACAGGACAATCCTCGTCCTCGTCGCCATCCTGCTCGGCGCCAAGGCGCTCGTCGTGCTGCTCGATCCGCAGCCGCGCCTGTTCATGGGCGACTCGGGCAGCTACCTGCATGCGGCTTCGAGCGGCTGGGTGCCGCCGGACCGCTCCTACACGTATCCACTGCTGATCCGCCTCGTCGCCTGGCAGACGCAGTCACTGTCCGCCCTCGTCCTCGCCCAGTCATTCCTCGGCGTGCTGACCGCGCTGGTGCTGTTTCGCCTGCTCGCCACGTCGTTCGGCTTGCCCGCGCGAATCGCTGCCGTGTTCGCGCTCGGCTTCGCGCTCGGGCCCGAGCAACTGTTCTACGAACGCATGGTCATGGCCGAGGCCTGCAGCCTGTTCGCGCTGGCCTGCATGCTCGGGGCCGGGTTCGCCTACCTGCGCGATGGCCGCACCGGCTGGCTCGTCGCACTCGCCCTCGCCGGCCTCCTCGCGGTCAGCTACCGGATCAGCCTGCTGCCGCTGGTCGCCGGGTTCACGCTGCTGCCGGTGCTGATCCGCGGACTGCTGCAGCGGCCATTCGCCTGGCGCGCGTCTCGAAGGACTGCCATGCATGTGCTGGTCGTCCTCGCCGTGACGGTCGCCGCGCACGCGGGTTACAAGGCCTGGTACGACTTCGAGTTCGACCTCAAGGACGAACACGAAGCCGATTACCTCGCGACGAGCGGCGCATTCCGGCTCGGCCTCGTCCTGCCGCTCGTCACCGCGCGCGAATTCGAAGGCCTCGGCATCGCCGAAAGCGTCACCGACGGACTGCCGCTCGACTGGAACGATCGCCACAAGCGCGAAGCGCTGCTGTGGGGCGAAGACACGCTGCTTTCCCGCCTGCGCGAGGCACACGGCGAGCGGATGGCCGACCGCATTGCCGGCAAGATCGCGATGCGCGCGTTCCGCCACGACCCGCTCGGGCTCGTGCACCTGGCGGCGCTCAACCTCGGCGACTACTTCAATGCGGAAATCGCGCGCTGGCGCATGCTCGACGATCTCGGCGTGCGCAGTCCGACCGAAGCCGATATCGAGCACCTCGAAGAAACCTTTTCGTTCGACGCTCGTGGCATCTCCGGACGCGCGAGCCCGACCCGCGAATACCTGCGCGTATCTGCACCGTGGCTGACGCTGTGCCTGTTCGCGCTGGTTCCACTCGCCGTGCTCGCACTTGCGACAGGCTGGCGACGGCGGCGCGATGTGTCCCTGCTGCTCGCCCTGACCTCGGCCGGCCTGTTCCTCGGCCACGCCCTGTTCTCGGCGATCGTCTCGTTCCGCTACCTGCACGCGTTCCCGTTCTTCGTCCTGCTCAATGTCGGCGCGATCACGGCGAACCTGCTCGCGGCACGCTCAGCGCGCCTGGCCGCGGTAGATCCACAGGCGCGACGAGGCGAAGTTGACCGCGAGGCCGGCGATTGAACCGGCGGCCACGGCCAGCGCCGGCAGCTCGCGCAGCCACGCCGACTGGAACACGAGCACGGCATAGACGGCGTAATTGACCACGAATCCGCCACTCATCGCGAGCATGTAGCGCGCCCATTCGCCGAACAGGCCGTAATGGCGACGTCCGTGGAACGTCACGCTGCGATTGAACAGCCAGGTCGAGAACGCGGCGGCGACGAACGAGAACAGGCGCGCGAAATACGGGTTCCAGTCGAGCACGCCGACCAGCCATTGCACGATCGATGCATCGACGATGAAGCCGATCACGCCGCCGACACTGAACAAGATCAATTGTCGCATGATTCATTTTCCAGCATGATGTCGGGCCGGCGGCCGCGTGCGGCCTGCGCCGCGGCGCAAGTATCCACCATGCACATCGATTGCGCAGCGTCCGGCCGACGCAGCGGGGAAGCCATGCAAGCGAGTGAAACACCGGAACTGACCATCCTGATGCCGTGCCTCGACGAGATCGAGACGCTCGCGACGTGCATCGACAAGGCGCAGCGCTTCCTGCGCGAAAGCGGCATCGCCGGCGAAGTCGTCATCGCCGACAACGGCAGCACCGACGGTTCGATCGAGGCCGCGCTGGGCCATGGCGCGCGCGTCGTGCACGTGCCGGTCCGCGGCTACGGCGCCGCCCTAGCGGCCGGCATCGAAGCCGCGCGCGGACGCTTCGTCATCATGGGCGATTCCGACGACAGCTACGATTTCAGCCGCCTGCAGCCCTTCGTCGACGCGTTGCGCGCCGGCGGCGACCTCGTCATGGGCAACCGCTTCAAGGGCGGCATCGCCAAGGGCGCGATGCCATTCCTGCACAAGTACCTCGGCAACCCCGTGCTCAGTTTCATCGGGCGCCTGTTCTTCCGCATCCCGGTCGGCGATTTCCATTGCGGGCTGCGCGGATTCCGCCGCGAGCGCGTGCAGTCGCTCGGCCTGTCGACGACCGGCATGGAGTTCGCGAGCGAAATGGTCGTGCGCGCCGCGCTCGCCGGCTTCGACATCCGCGAAGTGCCGACGACGCTCGCCCCGGATGGCCGTTCGCGCGCGCCGCACCTGCGCACCTGGCGCGACGGCTGGCGGCACCTGCGTTTCCTGCTGCTGTTCAGTCCGCGCTGGCTGTTCCTCTACCCGGGCATGCTGATCATGGGCCTCGGCGCGATCCTCGTGTTCACCCTGCTGCCCGGTCCGATGACGATCGTTCCCGGCATCACGCTCGACATCCACAGCATCATCGTCGGCTGCCTTGCCCTGCTGATCGGCGCGCAGTGCATCGGCTTCGCGATCATCGCGCGGCGCTACGCGGCGATCCGCGGGTTCCTGCCGCCGCAGGACCGCATCGCGCGGCTGCCGATCCCGAACCGGCTCGAACCGTCGCTGATCGTCGCGGGCCTGCTCGGCCTGGCGGGACTCGCCGGCTTCGGCTACGCGGTCGCGCAGTGGTGGCAGGTCGATTTCGGCCCGCTCGAATACGGTTCGCTGCTGCGCGTGCTCGCGGTCTCGTGCACGGTCATCGCGCTTGCCCTGCAACTCGCGTTCACGGCGTTCCTGTCGGCGATCATCGACGTCGGCATCAACGACTGAGCGCGCCGGCTCGCGGCGTGGCGCACTGACGCGCACTTGAACAGGGGAGTGCACGGATGCCGGACCAGCCCTCCCGACCCGCATTCGCACAAGCGCTCGCCCGGCACCCCGGGTCCGCGCTGTTCGTCACGCTCGTGCTCGCCAAGGCCGCGCTGCTCTCCGTCGACGCGCAGCCACGCTTCTTCCTCGGCGATTCCGGCATCTACATCAACGCCGCGCTGACCGGCACCGCGCCGAGCGACCGTTCGATCGTCTACCCATGGCTGCTCGAAGTGCTCGCCGTGTGGCCGCGCACGCTCGACCTGCTGCTATTCGCACAGGCCGCATGCGGCGTGCTCGTCGCGATGCTGGCCTGGGCAAGCCTGCGTCGCGGCTTCGGCCTCGATGCGCGACTCGCCGCGGGCTTCGCGCTGCTCGTCGCGCTCGGTCCCGAGCAACTGTTCTACGAACGCATGGTCATGGCCGAGTGCTGGGGCCTGCTCGGCCTCGCGACAATGTTTGCGGCCGGCATCGCCCATGTCCGCGACGGGCGCTGGCGCTGGCTGGTCGCGGTCGCGCTCGGCGGCATCGTCGCGGTCGCGTTCCGCACGAGCCTTGCGCCGGTCGTGCTCGGTTTCACGCTGCTGCCGGTGCTCGTGCGCGTTCTCGCCGGCGAACGCGGCGCACCGATCGCGTGGCTGCGTCAGGGCGGCGCCCTGCTCGTCGTGCTCGCCAGCACCGTCGTGCTGCACGGCGGCTACCGGCAGCTCGTCACCGATGCCGTCGGCGGCCATGCGGGCTACATCCGGCATGCCGGCTACTTCCGGCTCGGCCTCGTCGCCCCGTACGTGCAGCCAGGCGACCTGGCCGGTTTCGGCCTGCCCGCCGATTTCCTCGACCGCCTGCGCCCGGGACTGCGCGATCCGCGTGAACGCGAGGACCATACCTGGCGCGACGACGGCCTCATCCCGAGCCTTCGCGGCGCGCTCGGCGATGTCGAAGGCAACCGCGCCGCGCGCAAGATCTCGACCCGCGTGTTCAAGCGCGATCGCCTCGTCCTGCTGCGCCTCGCCGCGGCCACGCTCGGCGACTACTTCGTGCCGGCGATCGCGACCGCGCGCATGCAGGACGACCTCGGCCTGCATCGCTTCGACGACGGCATCCGCGGCTGGCTCGGCGATGCGTTCGGGCTCGACCTGCGCGGCATTCCGGAGCGGCCATCGCCGGTGTTCTCGTACTTCGCGGCGAGCGGTGCCTGGCTGACGGCCTGCCTGTTCCTCGGCCTGCCGCTCGCCCTGGCCATGCTGATCCTCGCCTGGCCGACCGCGCTGCGCGCGCCGGCCCTGCTGCTCGCCCTGGCGACGCTCGGCCTGTTCGCGAGCCACGCGCTGTTCTCGCCGATCGTCTCGTTCCGCTACCTGCACCCGTTCCCGTGGCTGGTCTGGGTCGACGCCGGCGCGCTCGTGGCTGCGCTGCGGCTGCGCCGTCGCGCCTGAACCTTCAGCCGAACAGCGTGCGCATGCGCGTGGCATCGGGATGCTCGATGACGCCACGCTCGGTGACGAGCGCATCGATCAATCCGGCCGGAGTGACGTCGAACACGGGATTCCACGCGAGCGCGCCTTCGACGACCGTTCGATGGCCGGCATGCGAGAGCAATTCGCCCGGTTCGCGCAATTCGATCTCGATCTCGGCGCCGGTCGCGGTCGCCATGTCGACCGTCGAGGACGGCGCGACGACCATGAAGCGCACGCCATGGTGGCGGGCGACGATCGCGAGCTGGTAGGTGCCGATCTTGTTGGCCGTGTCGCCGTTCGCGGCGATGCGATCGGCACCGACGACGACCCACTGCACGTCGCCCGACTTCATGAGGTGTGCGGCGGCCGAATCCGACACGAGGGTGGCCGGGATCGCATCGCGGATCAGTTCCCACATCGTCAGCCGCGCGCCCTGCAACCACGGCCGCGTCTCGCCGGCAAACACGCGCGAGATGCGGCCGGCAGCGACGCCGGCACGGATCACGCCGAGCGCGGTGCCATAGCCGGCCGTCGCCAGGGACCCGGTATTGCAGTGGGTCAGCACGCCGACATCGTCGCCGAGCAGGGCCGCGCCGAGTTCACCCATGCGCCGGTTCGCGGCAAGGTCCTCGTCCTCGATCGCCTGCGCTTCGCGCGCGAGGTCGACCGCATCGGCGCCGGCGGCGATCGCCCGCTGCATGCGATCGAGTGCCCACATGAGGTTGACCGCGGTCGGTCGCGCCGCGCGCAGCATCGGCAAGGCCAGCTCGAGCGCCTCGCGACCGCGTCGAGCGGCGAGCACGACGCCCCAGGCCGCGGCAATGCCGATCGCCGGCGCGCCACGCACGACGAGATCGCGGATCGCCTGCGCGACCTCCTCGGCGTTCATGCAGTCGATCCAGGTCTCGACGAACGGCAGCTGGCGCTGGTCGAGCAGGCGCAAGCGGTCACCACGCCAGAGCACGGCGCGCACGCTGTCATGCGAGGTCGATTCGTTCATCGCGCAAGGATACCCGAGGCGCGCGAAGTTCCGCTGACCCGGCGCTGGAACGGGTCCGGGCGGGTCAACCGATCTTCATGATCTTCGTGGTCAGGCGAAAGCGGCCATCGGCCAGTGTTTCGCTGACCTCGAAACTGACGCGCCAACGCCCGCCGCGCACGGACTCATACTGCCACGCAAGCTGCATCGGATCGGGCAATGCCAGGACCTGGAGTGCCTTGTCCTGCCTGGCGAGCTTGCCGACATAGCCGAGGAATTCGGCCGGCGCGAGCGAGGTGGTGACGAGTTGCTCGGTCTCCCAGTAGCGCGAGTCGCCGATCGAAAGCACGCGTTCGGCGCGCGTGCCTTCCGGATACTCGAGCGGCTGCGCCGGCATGCGAATGAACTGGTCGGCCATCAACCCGCGCACGAAGCCCGACTCGGGCGACCAGTCGTACTCCAGGTGCATCGCGGTGGTGCGCGCCGACTTGACACCCTTGAGGTTGGCGACGACATGCAGTGCGGCATCCATGCCCGAAGCGAGTCCGGCGGACGTAACGAGTTTCCCCGCATCGACCCAGCGCTGGTCACGGACGATGCGTACTTCCGGAAACGTGCGTTCCATCGCGTCGAAATTCCGGTGGAACGTCGTCGCCGAATGGCCGTCCAGAAGCCCGGTTGCGGCCAGGATATTGGATCCCGTGCAGATCGACAGCACCTGCTTCGCGGCGTTCGCATGCTTTCGTATCCATGCGAGCGTCGGCGCATCGTTCGCCGCCTCGTGCACGTTGCCGCCTGGCACGACGACGACGTCGGCATGCACGTCGTCGGCGAAACGATGATCGACGTTCACGCTGAGATTCATGGCCGTCTTCACGGCCTTGCCGTCGCGCGACACCGTCCGCACGTCGAACCCGGCCTGACCAAACACTTCGTAAGGCGCAGCGAAGTCGATCACCTGCACGCCATCGAACATGAGGATCAGCACCGTGATCCGGTCCGCTTCCGGCTTGTTCGCGTGCGCACTGGTCGAAAAAAGCAGGATTGCCGCGAGCATCAACTTCATGAAATCCATCGGATGGCTCCGTGATCGCCTGGGATGCATGCAGTATTGCACCGGGCACCGACTCGTTACGGACGAAATGCCGACGAATCCGGCCATTCCGCGTCAGCGGACGAAGCGCGCGCGATACTCGAGCGGGGACACCCCGTAGCGCGCACGAAATGCGCGACGGAACACATCCGCACTCGCGAATCCGACCGATCGCGCAATCCGGTCGATGGTCGACGCGCCGGACGTCAGCAGGATGCATGCGCGCTCCAGCCGCAGGCGCTCGATGAAGACGGCCGGTGTCGCATCGAATGTCTCGACGAACACGCGCCGGAAGTGGCGCGGACTCATCGCCATGCGCTCGGCAAGGCGGTCAGTCGCGAGATTCCCTGCAAGATTCTCGAGCAGCCACTCCACCAGTGGGGCCATGCGGCCACTGCTGCATGTCTGGGCGTCGAGCGGCGCGGAGTACTGCGTCTGGTTGCCGGGACGCTTCATGTACATGACGAGTTCGCGCGCAACCGCCAAGGCTGTCCCCGAGCCAAGATCGTCTTCGACCAGGGCCAGCGCGAGATCGATTCCGGCCGTGAGGCCACCCGAGGTGTGGAACTGACCATCACGCAGGAACAGCTTGTCGGCATCCATGTGCAGTCGCGGGTAGCGTCGCGCGAGATTCGCGGCATGTTGCCAATGCGTGGTCACGCGCCGTCCGTCGACGAGACCGGTTGCCGCAAGGACATGGAGCCCGGTGCAGATCGACACCACGCGACGCGTCGTCGCCGAGCGCGCACGTATCCAGGCGAGCAGTCCGGCGTCGGCATCGACGACCCGGCTGCCGGCGCCGCCCGGAATCAGCAGCGTGTCGAGCCCGGGGCTGGCGGACAGGGTCGTATCCGGGACGATGGTGAGGCCAGCTTCCGTGCGCACCGGACCCGCCACGAGACCGATCGTGCACAGCGTGTAAGGAGCCCGGTTTCCACCCGCCTGGTGATTCGCTGCAGCGAATACGTCCATCGGGCCGGTCACATCGAGCGCCTGCACCCCGTCGTACACGAGCAGCCCGATCGTTGCCACGCTGCACACTCCTCGTCGTTGACCGGCACGTTTCGAAGGATAACGGCGATCGGGTCGGGTGACCGGGCGGGGCGGCCCGCGCCCGGCGGTGGGTCCGGCAGCTTTCCGCATCGCGTGCAGGACTGCACACTTTGCTGCTGCACTAGGCGTAGCATCTCGCCGTTTCCCCGCGACCGGAGTTCCCATGCGCCTGCTGATCCGACTTGCGATTCCCGTGTTCGTCGTGGCGATGCACTTGGCGGCGATCCCGCGCGCCGCCGCCCAGGATCTCTACGACACGACCCAACTGCGCACGTTCGCCTTGACGTTCCACGACGCGAACTGGTTGACCCTGCTGCGCAACAACTACGCATCGTCGACCAACATCCTCGCCGACCTCGTCGTCGACGGCGTCACCTACCCGAACGTCGGCGTGCGCATCCGCGGCAATACCTCGTACACGGCGCTGCCGACCGGCTCGGAAAAGTTCTCGCTGAAGATCGAAACCGACTTCGTCGACCCCGAGCAGAAGCTCATGGGCTACGACTCGATCAACCTCAACAACGGGTTCCACGATCCGACCTTCATGCGTGAAGTCGTCTACAACAACTACGTCGCGCAATTCATTGCGAACCCGCGCGCGAACCACGCCCTCGTCACGCTGAACGGACAGAACTGGGGCGTCTACATCAACGTGCAGCAGCCGGACAAGTCGATGCTGCGCAGCTACTTCGAGAACGAGGACGGCGTGCGGATCAGCTGTTCGAACAACCCGAACGGACCCGGGCTTCGCTACAACGGCGCGGCGGCATCGGGCTACACGGCCTACGAAGTGAACAATGACGGCGGGATCGCCGATCCGATCGTGTCTGCGCTGATCCCGGTCACGTTCGCGCTGACCAACGAGCCGTTGTCGACCTGGCAGAACATCGACGCCCTGTTCGCGATCGATCCCGCGATCTGGTCGGTTGCTCTGGAGAACTTCCTGACCGACGACGACAGCTACGTCAACAAGGGTTGCGACTTCGTGACCTATCGCAACCCGGTCGACAATCGCATGCACCTGCTGCAGCGCGATGCCAACGAAACGTTCCTGGCGCCAACGTGGTCGCCGACGCGCAATTTCAATGTCACCAACAGGCCCGTGCTGAACCGAGTGCTGTCCGTTCCGGAATTGCGCCAGCGCTACATGGCCCACTACCGCGTCATCAAGCGCGATCTGA
Organism: uncultured Dokdonella sp.; assembly: GCA_964587775.1. GTDB lineage: Bacteria > Pseudomonadota > Gammaproteobacteria > Xanthomonadales > Rhodanobacteraceae > Dokdonella. The sequence continues at coordinate 20,184 of CAZPLY010000005.1, read as the reverse complement.
GCTGGGATTATTTCGGACCGATCTTTGCCGCGCATCGCAACCTGATCGACGCCGCCGTGCAGGCCGATCCGAAGAAGCTCTACAGCCACACGCTGTTCCAGAACAACTTCACGGGCACGGTGACCATGCCCTACCCCGGACTCGCCGGCGGCACGATCGTCGGCCTGCAGCAATTCGTTGCAGAACGCGCGACCACATTGAATGCGAACGCCGAACTCGTCGCCCAGGGTCCCGCGATCAGCATGATCCTGGCCTCCGACAGCAAGCCCGATCCCGCCGAGCCGGTATGGATCACGGCAACCGTGGCACCGACCACGAGCGCGATCGTGAAGGTCGAACTGTTCTTCCGGCCCAGCGCGGCCGGTGTCTATCAACGCACGCTGATGTTCGACAACGGCGCCTCGGGGGACGGCGCGGCCGGCGACGGCGTCTACGGCGTCCTGCTTCCCGTGGCGGCCACGCCGGGGCAGCGCGTCGACTGGTACGTCGCTGCGACATCGAGCAACACGTACCAGTCCGTCACCTACCTGCCTGAATGGACCGAACGCGGACCGGCCACGATCACCTACAGCTTCGGATCGACCGGCGGCATGCGCATCACGGAATGGATGTATGCCGGCACGAGCGGCGAGTTCGTCGAGTTCACGAACATGTCGGACCTGCCGATCGACATGACCGGCTGGAGCATGGATGACAACAACCAGCAGCCCGGCGCATTCGATCTCGGCGCGTTCGGCAGCGTGCAGCCGGGCGAATCGGTGATCGTGACCGAATCACTCGAGGCCACGTTCCGCGCGGCGTGGAATCTTGCACAGGACGTGAAGATCATCGGCCAGCTTGGCGTCGTCACCGGGAACAACCTCGGCCGCAACGACCAGATCCACCTGTTCAACGCGGCAGACACGCTCGAGGACCAGTTGTTCTACGGCGATGAAACGTTTCCCGGCTCGATCCGCACGCAGAACCGCAGCGGCCAGGCGCCGTGTACGGCAATCGGCCAGAACACCGTCGCCGCCTGGCAGCTTTCCGCGCTCGGCGACGCATACGGCTCGTTCGCCGCCACCACGGGCGAACTCGGCACGCCCGGAATCTACGACTTCGCGTCCTGCAATTCCGACGTGATATTCGCGAACGGGTTTGATTGATCGCCGATGTATCGACATCCGCCGTCCCCGGGTGCGGCCGATGGCCTTACCCGGGACCACGAATCTTCGGCAACCTGCGACCATGCAGCCATCAAGGTAGCCCGGGTAAGCAAAGCGCACCCGGGACCACGCATCATCGGCAACCTGCGACGATGCAGCCATCAAGGTAGCCCGGGTAAGCAAAGCGCACCCGGGGCCACGCACCACCGGCGACCTGCAACGATGCAGCCATCAAGGTAGCCCGGGTAAGCGAAGCGCACCCGGGGTTCCAAGCGCCACCCGCGTGCACCTCGCCATCCCCGGGTGCGGCCGATGGCCTTGCCCGGGCTACGATTCTTCGGCGACCTGCGCCGACCATTCGAACTCGAGGCCGTTGATGCGCCGCGTTCCGCTGCGCAGCGCGGCTTCGATCACGGCGCGCGCTGCGTGCACGCGCAGGCGCTGGCGCGCGCGGCTCGCGGCGGTGTACAGCCATTCGCGCGTCAGCAACGGATGTGGCTCGGCCGGCAGCACGAGTTCGACTTCATCGAACTCCGATCCCTGCGCCTTGTGCACGGTCATCGCCCAGGCACTCTCGTGCGGCGGCAGCTGGGCCGGCAGGAACGCATGCGCAATGCCATCGCTGCGCGTGAACCAGGCCCGCAACGCGCCACCCGGTTTCTCGCCGAGGATCACGCCGACATCGCCGTTGAACAGCCCGAGCGCATGGTCGTTGCTCGTCACGAGCAGCGGCCGTCCCGCGTACTGGACGTGCCGCGCGAGCGCGCCATGCAGGGCCGTCTCGATCGCGAGGTTGAGGCCGGCCACGCCATGCGGCCCATCGCGCAGCGCGCACAGCACGCGGAAGCGGGGCAGCGCGGCGAGTGCCGCGTCGGGCTCGCGCGCGTCGAGCAGGCCAGCGTAGGCACGGCGCAGATGCGCGACACCGGCCGCGTTGTCGAGGCGCAGCGGCGTCTCGCTCCACACGATGTCGTCGCTGCCATCCAGCGCGTCGAACACCGCCCCCGCATCGCCGCTGCGGATCGCACGGACGAGCCGCGCGATGCCCGAATCGCCACCGAATCGACGCGGACGTTCGAGGCGCACGACGGCATCGCCGACCGCCGGCATCTTCGTGGCGGTCGGCACGGTCGCCCCGCTCGCTGCCGCGATCCATGCCGCCGTTGCCGCCGAAAACCGGTTGTGCGGATTGCAGGACGCGAGTGTCGCGAGCACTGCGCCATTCTCGACCGCCGGCAGCTGGTCGGGATCGCCGAGCAGGATCAGGCACGCCTCGGGCTTCAGTGCACGCAGCAGCTTGGCCATCAGCGGCAGGTCGACCATCGAGCATTCGTCGACGACGAGCACGTCGAGGTCGAGCGGCCGCTGCGCGTCGCGGGCCGGGTACACCGCCTGTGGACGAAAACCGAGCAGGCGATGCAGGGTCAGCGCATCGGCAGGCAGCGTCGCGCGTTCGACGTCCGACAATGGCAGCGCGGCCAGCCCCGCACGCACCGATTCGCTGAGCCGCTGCGCCGCCTTTCCGGTCGGCGCGGCAAGCGCGATGCGCAACGGCTTGCCCGAAAGCTGCTGCAACAAGGCGAGCACGCGCAGGACGGTGAACGTCTTGCCGGTGCCGGGCCCGCCGCAGATCACGGTCAGCCGCGAACGCAGCGCATTGACCGCGGCAACACGCTGCCAGTCGGTTTCGTCTTCGCCGCCCGCCGGCAACAGGCGATCAAGCACGTCGCGAACGGCCGCGGGATCGAACCGATCGAACGGCTCGGCGGCGCGCGCGCGCAGCGAGGTCTCGATCTCGCGTTCGTAGCGCCAGTAGCGCCGCAACCAGAGCAGGCCGCGTGCCTGCACGAGCGGCAGACCGGCATCGGCAGCGCCAAGAAACGGGGCCTGCAGCGAGCCCGAAGCGAACGCATCGAGAGCGCGCGCCACGCGTTCGTCGTCGACGAACGCATCCCGCGCGGTCCGCGCGGAAAGCAGTTCCGCGCTGAAACAGCTGTGGCCCTGGCCGACCGCCCAGCTCGCGAGCGCGGCGAGCACGAGGGCATCGGGATCGGCAGCAGGCCAGATCGCGGCGAACGACTCGGCCAACGCGATGTCGAGCGCGCTGAAGCCGCCTTCGCGGATGTCGGCGAATCCGATCATCGCGGGTCTCCCGCGCACCAGGCGTCGAGCGCGTCGATCAGTTCACGGGCCGGCCGGTCGTGATGGATGCCGGCGCTGTCGCCCTCGCGCATGCCGCGCACGAACAGGTACAACGCGCCGCCGACATGCCGCTCGTAGTCGTAGTCCGCGCCGAGCCGCGCACGCAGGAAACGCTGCAGCGCGACGAGGTAGATCAGGTACTGCAGGTCGTAGTCGTGCGCGCGGATCGCGGCCGGCAGGCGCGTCGCTGCGTAATCGGCGCGGCTCGCCCCGAGCAGGTTGGTCTTGTAGTCGAGCACGTAGTAACGCCCGTCCTGGCGCAGGACGAGATCGATGAAGCCGGTCATGAGGCCCGCGACTTCGGCGCGCCGCGCGCTCAGTTCACCGGGCGCTCGCGCGTGCCGTGGCTCGCGCGCGAGAATGCGCTCGAGCGCATCGAGGCGCGCGCCGCCGAGCGGAAACAGGAATTCGAGTTCGGGCCGTGCCTCGCCGCCGGCGAGCGTCGCGAGACGGAGTCCCGACCCGGGCAGCAACTCGGTGACGACGGTCGCCTGCGCCATCGCGGCGATCGTGCGCTGCTCGACCGGCCCCTCATGGCCGTGGTCCTCGCAGATCCGCGCCAGCCTCGGCGAAACGGCGCCGGCCGCGAGTTCGGCGAATGCGATCTTCTCGTACACCTCGTGCATGCAGTTGCCGAACGCGGCACCGCGCGGCCATTGCGGCACCGCATCGCTCTCGCTGGCCGGAACGACGACGACGGACCGCTCGGTCTCGTCATGATCGGCCGCCGGCGCATGCAGGTTTCCGCCGAACAGTCGGCTGTAGCTCATCGTCTCGAAACGCCGGTCGATGCGGCCACGGAATTGGGGTGCGACGAGGTCCGCGCCCGCGCCGGCGAGCGGCGCGTCGTCGACCGCAGGTGGATTCACGGCAATCGGCTCGATCGCAATCGTCTTCCCGGACTGATCGACGAGCGCTGCAAGCGCCGCATCGACACCGCCAGGCTCCAGATCGGCGAGGTGTTCCGGTTCGTCCATGTCGGGCCCACGCAGCCACAGCCAGGTGACCGGACTGATGCAGCTCTTCGTGTGCAGCCCGGTATTCGCGAAGGCCCAGGCCAGCCAAACCCGATGCCGCGCACGCGTGATCGCGACATACGCGAGGCGCAGGCTCTCGGCGAACTGTTCGCGACGATGCATGACGGCATGCTCGACCCAGTCTGGCCCGCCGATGTCGACGCGCAGTTCGTCGTCATCGTGCCAGGTGACCGCCTCGTCAGGCTCGGCGACCCGTTCCGGATTGCTCCAGCGCATGCCGAGCAGGAACGGCGCGAACACCGCATCGTATTGCAGGCCCTTGCTGCGGTGGATCGTCAGCACCTGGACCGCACCGGGATCATCGGCTGGACGCAGCACTTCGGCGTGTCCGTCACCGCGCCGCGCAAGCGCTTCGGCGCGCCGTTCGCTGAACCAGCGCAGCAGCTCCTCGGGCGTGCCGCGGCGCGCCGCTTCGTGTTGCAGCAACTCGGCAAGATGCAGGAAATTCGTGACGCGGCGGCGGCCGTCCCAGCGCGGCAGCAGGCGCGGCGCGGCGAGTTGCACGCATTGCGCGATCGCCGCGTACGGACCCGCTTCGATCCAGCGCCTGCGCAACTGCGCGATGCGCGCGAGCTGCGCTTCCCAGGCGTCGAGATCGGCCTTGGCCGCGAGCAGGCTGGCGAGCGTCTCGCCGATCAGCTCGGTCGCGAGCGCGGCGCGCACGACCGGCGCATCGCCGGGCGCGCACAACGCCGCGATCAGTGTCTCGAGCTCGAGTGCCTCGTCGCCTGCATAGACGCTGGCCATGCTGAGGTAATCGCAAGGGATGCGCCATCGCGAAAGCACCTGCGCGGCCTGTTCGGCCTGGCGGTTCGTGTTGACGAGCACGGCGATCGTCAACGCGTCGTCGCCGTGCTCGCGCCCCTCGCGCAACAGCGCCTTGATCGTGCGACTCGTCTCGGCAAGCACGCGCTCGCTGTAGTCACCGACATTCCACGGCTTGCGCCTGCCCTTGTCGTCGACGATGTCGGGCAGCCGCCACACCACGAGCGGCGCGTCGTCGGCCATCCAGTGCGCCGGACCGGCACGCGACGCCGGAAACTTTGCATCCTCGAAACCGATGAAGTCATACAGGAACGGGTTCTCGAAACGGCCGAACACCGCGTTCGCGGCATCGATCAGGCGCGCGTCGGAACGCCAGTTCGCGCGCAGCGTATGCCGGTTCGCGCCCGCCGCCGTGGCGGCATTGCGGTACGTGAAGATGTCGCCACCACGAAAGCGGTAGATCGCCTGCTTCGGATCGCCGATCAGGAACAAGGCGGCGTCCTCGCGCGCAGCATGGATGCGGCGCAGGATCGCGTACTGCTGCGGATCGGTGTCCTGGAATTCGTCGACGAGTACGGCCGGCAGGCGCTCGGCGATGCGGCGCGCGATCGCATCGCCACGCTCGCCGTGCAGTTGTTCGTGCACGCTGCGGATCAGGTCGTCGAAACCGAAACGGCGCAGGCGCTCGCGGCGCGCGGCGAGGCCGGCGCGCACGAAGGCGAGCACGTCGAAGACGAATGCCGCGACCTGCGCCCGTGCGAGTGCGGCGCTCGACTCGACCAGCACCTGCACGCAGCGCGCAACCTCGTCGAGTACCGGATCGGGCCGCCAGTCCTGCTTTTTCGCCTTGTCGAGGTACGCGGACTCGATGCACGACAGGTCGAGCGGCGCAAGCAGGCGCGGATCCGGCGCACGCTCGACGGCCGCATCGATCTCGGTCGCGCATCGCGCAAGAGCGTCGGCGTGGTATTGCTTCTCCTTCGCCGACGACAGCAACTTCGCCGCGACCGCTTCGCGCAAGCCGGCAAGCGCCTTTGCGACCTTGCCGCTCGCGCGCAGGGTTCGCCATTGCGCGAGCGCTTTCGCCAGAAGCGCCGCGCTGGCCTTGGCAAGCGCATGCGGGTCGACCGGATCAATGCTCCCGGGCGCCAGCGCGAGCACCTGCGACTGCACGAGATAGGTCGTCAAGGCCTGCGGATCGGGCCATCGCTCGAGCACCTCGCGCGCGATCCCGACCGGCTCGGCGACCAGGTGCCGGCGCCAGAAATCGCGCACGAGCTCGAGCGCGGCGTCGTTGTTCAAGGTCCCATCAAGTTCGATGAACGGCAGTCCGCTCTCGAACGCGAGTTCGCCGAGCAGTTGCCGGCAAAGTCCATGCAAGGTCGACACCATCGCTTCGTCGAAGCCGGTCAGCGCGGCTTCGAGTGTCGTCGTCGCACGCGCGAGCGTCTCCGGATCGGCGCGATGCGGGGCGAGGATCGCGTCGAGATCGTCGGGGTTTGCGCATGGCGCGTCACGCAGGCGCTGCAGCGCTTCGGCAAGACGTGCGCGCAGGCGGGCGCGCAGTTCGCGGGTCGCCGCGTCGGTGAATGTGACGACGGCGATTTCGCGCACGCCGAGACCGCGCTCGAGCAACAGGCGCAGGTACAGCAAGGCGATGTTGTAGGTCTTGCCGGTGCCCGCACTCGCTTCGATCAGGTGCAGTCCGTGCAGTGGCAGTGCCGCGGCGTCGAGTTCGCGGCTCATGGCTCGATCTCGATCATCGCTTCGTACAGCGGAAAATAGATGTCGGTCGCGAGTTCCTCGAAGCGATCCTCCGCCAACAGCCCCTCGCGATGGCGCGCGATCAGCACATGCAGCGGCTTGGCCGATTCGGGCCGCAACCGATCATTCCAGACATTCAGCGCGGCCTGCTGCGGCGAGGTGCGCGCGCCTTTCGACAGGGTGCGTGCATAGGCCTGCGCGGCGCGAGGGAACAACGGCAACGGCTCGCGCAACCCGGTGCGATAGTGCTTCACAAGCAGGGTCAGCCACGCCGTGACGATGGCGAATCGTCCGAGCTTCGCCATCTGGACGCGGCCGTCGTGCCATCCGATCGCATACGCCGGGATGTCGCCGTCATCGTCACCGAGCAAGGCCCGCTCGAGCGCGAGCGAAGCCAGGTCGTTGCCGCGGATCTGCCCGGGTCGGCGCACCAGCAATGCGCGCGTGTCGCCCTCGAGCAGCAGGCGCGGCACGCCCGTGATGCGCGCACCGATCGCAGGCAGCTCGATCGCACGCGGCTCACCGGCGACGGCGTGCACGTTCCCGCCGAGCAGACCCACGGTGCTGGCCTCGAGCGCCTCGATCGTTTCGATCAGGCCTTGCCATGCGGCATCTCCGGCCGGGCCGAGCGGAAAACCACCTTCGCGTTGCACGCGATGCTGGTCCGGCCGTTCGCCGCGTGCGCCGAGCAGGCGATCGGCCAGGCCGTAGCGTTCAAGATAGTCGAGCGTGAACGGCTCGACATCGTCCGACCCCTCGTGCGCGTATGGACGCAGCGGCAATGCGCTGCGGAAGTAGCTGCGTGCCGGATCGCGCAGCCATGCCACGAGTTCGTCGAGCGTGACCTCGAACGGTTCGTCCGGCCTGGCCGGATCGACCGGCAGCCGCCGCGCGACAAACGGCTCAGGCGTTTTCCAGTCGCCCGCGAGTGCCTCGGCCGCGGTCCACCAGGCCCGGTCGTAACTGCGCAACCTGCTGTCGCGGCGGAAGTACTGCGCCGCAAACGGATGCACCGGATGCCGATGCCGGATCGCCGCTTCGACCGCCGGCCAGGCTTCGGTGGCATGCGCATCGCGCAGGAATCCGATCAGCTCGTCGACGAGCGGCGACGGCGGACTTTCGCTGCCGGCGCGCACGTCGCGGTCGACGTAGCTCAGATAGAACGTCTCGCGTGCCGCGACGAGCGCTTCGAGGAACAGGAAGCGGTCGTCCTCGCGCACGCTGCGATCGCCCGCGCGCGCATGCCGGCGCATGAGCTGGAACCCCGGCGGTGGCTGGCGGCGCGGGAACTCGCCCGCATTGAGGCCGAGCAGGCAGACCACGCGATGCGGCACGTTGCGCATCGGCACCATGCCGCAGAACGTCACCCCGAAACGGCCTGCGCGTGCCACGCGCGGATCGCCGATCGCCTCCTCGAGCGCGGCGCGCACGACATCGAACGCAAGGCGCTCGTCGCCGAGCCAGCGCGCCGCATCGTTGGTCAGTGCGGCGATCGCCGCACGCAGTTCGTTGAGCGCGACGACCTCCGCGGTATCGCCGCCGTCGGCATCGAACAGCGCATCGAACCGCTCGTTGAGCCAGCGCTTCCATTCGGGCGCCGTGCGTGCAACGAGGAAACCGGCGCGCGTCGCCGCGAGTTCGCCGAGCAGGCGCGCGAGCTGGCCGAGCGCCTGCGCCGCGCCGCCTTCGACGTTCGTGGCCGGCACGACATCGCCGAGCATCGTCGTGTCGTCGCCGAGCGCATGGCCGAGCAGCAGGCGATCGAGGCCGAAGCGCCAGCTGTTCACGTCGAGCGCAGCCGCGCCGAGCGCTTCGCGGAACGCCGCGTCGATGCCCCAGCGGATCGCGCTGTCGTCGATCCAGGTCCGGATCCATGCCGGCGCATCGCCTTCGAGCGCGAAGCGCCGCGCGATCGCCGGCTCGGCGAGCAGGCCGAGCACCTCGCTCGCCGTGAAACGGCTCTCGCCGAGCGCGAGCACGCGCGCGAACGCATCGATCAGCGGATGCACGCCGCGCAGGGCAACGTCGGCGATGCTGTACGGCAGCGCGAGCGGATCGTCGCGGTCGCCGAACACGGCCGCGATGTACGGCACGTACTCGTCGAGCCGCGGCGACATAACGACGATCTCATGCGGCTTGAGATCGGGCCGGGCCTCGATCTGGCGCAGCAACTGGTCGCGCAGCACTTCGATTTCGCGGCGTCGATCCGGGCAGCCGTGGATCTGGATCGATGGCAGCGCGCCGACCGCTGGCGGTGGCTCATGCGCGGGGTCGAGCAGCAGCAGGCCCTGCTGCAGCCAGCCGAGCAGGTGCGAAGTTGGTGCCGCGACGAAGGCATCGTCGTCGTGCACGACCGCATCGGGCGCATGGATCGCCTTCAGGTATTCGCGGCCGAGCGTGCCCCACGAGGCAAGCAGCGGATGCCCGACTTCGTAGTGGTCCTCGATCGCGGCACGACCGTGCCGGCTCCACAGCGCGCGGCGGCGCACGAGCTCGCGCTCCGAAACGAGATCGCCCCAGTAATCGAGGCACGGATTCGGCTGGTAGAAGCGCAACGGCACATGCGTGCCGATCGCAAGGAAGAACTCGAGCAGCAGAGGCGGCAGGAACGAGGCGCCGAACACGCTGACCGATCGCGGAAGGGCCCTCGTCGCGGCGGCATCCGGACCGAGCCGGGCGAGCGCGTCGTGCATAAGGCGCGCGCGATCAGGCTCCTTCGTCGATGCCGTCAAAGCGCGCCACAACGCCGCCTGCCACGCCTCGTGCTCGTCATCGAGCAACATGGCGCCGCGGTGCCAGGCGCGGATCCAGTCCGGTCGCGCGAGCATGTATTCGTCGAACGTGCGGGCGAGCGCAAGCGCGAGGTCGTAGCGTCGGCGCGGATCGCCCGCATCGCCGAGGTAACGGCGGACCGGCTCGAAGGCCGGCTCGGCTGCCAGGGTCGGCAACAGCGCGTGGATGCGCCAGGTCAGTGCGCTGCGGGAGAACGCCGAGTCGCGCGGCAGGTTCGGCTCGACCGCACGCAGGAAGTTCCAGGCGAACGAGGAAGGCAGCGGAAACTCGATGTTGGTCGCGATGCCGCGCGCATGCGCGATGCGCTCCGGCAGCCAGCGCCCGAGTGCCGGATGGGCGACGACGACGACATGCGGACGCAGCGGATCGTCGCCGGCCTGCGCGTCGAGATCGGCGATCAGGCGATCGGCCAGCGCTTCGAGCTGGTTGCCGTGGATGAATGTCGCCGACTGCATGTCCTGCGTGACCCGACCCCAGGCTGAACACGAAAGCACGAGTCTGCCATGCCGTCCGCCTCATGCGCAGCGACACGTTAGAATCGTCGTCCGGTTTTCACCCGCCGCCATCCGATGTCCGTGTTCCGTCCGCTGCTCGGCGTTGCGCTTGCCGTCGCCACGCCCGCCTTCGCCGATGACGACCTGCACGAGCACGAGCCCGTGCTCGCCGCGACCTCGTTCGCGCCGGCGGCGCTGCTGTCGGGGCCCGGCTTCCGCGTCGATCCGCATGTCGAGATCCGCGGTTACATGGCCCGCTTCACGCTCGACACGCCATACGGCCCGCAGCATGCGGACAGCGTCGAGATCCTCGCCGAACGCATCGCCGAGCTGCCCGCGCTCGAAGCGCTCGATCGCGTCACGCGTTCGGAAGCATTCACGCGCGCGGCGGCCGACTCGGCCGAACAGACCGCGCGCGGCATCGGCCAGGTCTTGCTGCATCCGGTCCAGACCGTCATCGGCATTCCGGCCGGCGTAGCGCGCTATTTCGGCAAGCGCCTGCGCAAGCTCGGCGACCAGGCGCAATCGGTGTCCGACCGCGCGGCCACGCGTTTGGGCACCGACGGCGACAAGTATCCGCGCGATGACGGACCGATGACCGATGCGCACGCCGCAGCGAGCGTCGATCCCGACCACGATGACGAGCCGCGCACGAGGCGGTGGCACGATCGCGCCGGCGCGGAGATCGGGCGCGAGCTCAAGCGTCAGGTCAAGTACGGCCAGGTCCGGCGCGAGATCGCCGAACGGCTCGGCATCGATCCGTACACGAGCAACCCGCTCATCCGCGAACGCCTCGAACGTCTGGCCTGGGTCGGCTCCGGAGGACGCTTCGCGGCACGCGCGGCGATCGGCGCGATCGGCGGCAGCGCAGCCGTCGTCCTCGATCGCGGTGGCGAACTGAACGAGCTCGTCTGGAAGCTCGATCCCGAAAGCCTGCGCGAGCGCAATCACGAACGCCTGCGCGCGTACTGCCGCGATGAACTGCTGATGCGCCAGTTCGTCCGCCGCGGCAGTTTCACGCCGACCCTGCAGACCGCGCTGATCGACGCACTCGATCGACTTCGTCCGGCCGCCGGCGGCGACGCATTGCTCGAGCTCGGCATGACCACGAAGTCCGAACTCGAAGCCCGCTTCATCGTCAACGCGCTGGACCTGATCGCGCGCGAGCTCGGCGAACGCGCCCACGGCGGCACGCTGCGCACGATCGGCGCTGGCCTCGCCTACGACAGCCGCGACGGCGGACGCATCCTGCCACTGCCCGTCGACTACCTCGCTTGGACCGCCGACGTCGCCGAATTCCTCGACCGCACCGAATTCCGCCACGCCACGAAAACCGTCCTCATCGCCGGCGCCGCGTCGATGCGCAGCCAACGCGAACTGACCACGCGAGGATGGAACATCGAACTGCACGCGCCAGGCGCGCCGACGGATGCCGTGGCGGCGATTCCCTGACGGCTGAAGCAGCCCGTGCGCATGCACGACGATCTCGCCGATTGAAGTAGCCCGGGTAAGCGCAGCGCACCCGGGGTTCCACATCACCACCGCGCCGCCCGAACTCCACGCCAACCCCGGGTGCGGCCTTTGGCCTTACCCGGGCTACGGTTCCCGCCTGATCCACCCTGATTGAAGTAGCCCGGGTAAGCGAAGCGCACCCGGGATTCCACATCACCACCGCGCCGCCCGAACTCCACGCCATCCCCGGGTGCGGCCTTTGGCCTTACCCGGGCTACGGGATTCCCGCCTGATCCACCCCGGGTGCGGCCTTTGGCCTTACCCGGGCTACGGGATTCCCGTCTGGTCCACGCCGGGTGCGGCCATTGGCCTTGCCCGGGCTGCGGGGTTACATTCGCGGCATGGTCGGATATCGCCGCAATCGGATTGCAGGCGCAACGTATTTTTTCACCGTCACGTTGCGCGACCGCAGGAATGACCTGCTGGTTCGGGAAATCGACGCGCTGCGCGAAGCATGGCGCGAAGCGGCCCGTCGCGTTCCGCACACGATCATCGCGGTGGTCGTCCTGCCTGATCACCTGCATGCGGTAATCCGCATGCAGGATGACACTGCCGACTATCCACGACTGTGGCAGGACATCAAAAAGGGATTCACGCGGCGCACCACCCAACCCGGATCCACATCACCGTGGCAATCGCGCTACTGGGAACACACGGTGCGTGATGACCAGGCGCTGCAGGCGTGCGTGGATTACGTCCACATCAATCCGCTCAAGCACGGCCTGGTCAGATCGGTGGCTGCGTGGCCGCATTCGAGCTTTCATCGCTACGTGAAGTCAGGCTGGTTGCCTTTTGATTGGGCGACGTCCCCGGACCCGAAGGACGTGTTCCGGGAACCTTGATGGACTGGCTCGGCGGGCCACGCGGCTTGCGCCATCCCGGGTGCGCTGCGCTTGCCCGGGCTACTTTTTTCGATGCGTCGGCGGGCTTTTCGTCGCAATCCAGATCATGTGGCGGGCGCCTTTGCCGGCGTGGGCGCGGGTCGGGATTTCCTCGACGGCGAAACCGGTCTGGCGCAAGCGCGTGGTGAAGCTGCGGTCGGGATGGGCGGACCAGACGGCGAGCACGCCCTCGCTGCGCAATGCGGCGAACGATGCCGCGAGGCCGCTCACGGCATACAACCAGTCGTTGCTGCCGCGCGTCAGGCCGTCGGGACCGTTGTCGACATCGAGCAGGATCGCGTCCCAGGCTTTGCTTTCGGCCTTGAGAATGCGTGCGACATCGACCTCGCGCACGCTGACGCGCGGATCGAGCAGCGGTTGTCCGGCATGCATCCCGAGCGCGCCTCGATTCCATTCCACGACCTCGGGCACGAGTTCGGCGACGACGACTTCGGCATCCGCGCCAAGTTGCGCGAGCGCCGCGGCGAGCGTGAATCCCATGCCGAGTCCGCCGATCAGCACGCGCGCACCGTTGCGAGCGGCGATGCGTCCACACGCGAGTTTCGCGAGCGCATCCTCGGAGCCGTGCATGCGCGTCGACATGAGATCGCCGCCCCCGGCGATCTTGATCGAGAAATGCTCGCCGTCGGCAAACAGGCGCAGCTCGCCACCGTCGCCGGGAACGCGTGCGGTGCCGAGCAGGACCAGGCGCTTCGTCATGCGTGCACGCGCCCGCGCACGCGATCGTTCATTCCGGCGTGTCGTTGCCGTCGCGGAACACGAGGTCCGGCACGTGCATGACGATGCAGTGGATTGCGCCGGACAAGCCGATGATCGAGCTGCAATTGACGGGCACGATGTCGTGATCGGGCAGCGCCGTCTCGAACGTCGCCACGGCCTGCGCATTGCGCGCGGCCTGGCTGTTGAACTGACACACCAGCACGGTCTGGTTGACGATCACCGAATTCGTGTACGTGAAATGCGAACGCGACGTGTTGATGTCACTGCCCCAGGCCGGCGTCCGGTAAACCGTGAAGCCTCGGGACTCCATCAGCGCCGCCGTCGCATCGGTCACGGCTTTTGGCACGCCAATGGTGCCCGGTTGATTTCGACAGCCGTCGGTTGCTGCGTATTCGCCGATCAGCACCTTGCTGTCGCCAATCGGCAACATCCACATGTCGATGTGCTGGGTCGAGTCGAAACACGCCGGAAGCGGGTCCGTAAGCGTGAGATCAAGACCTTGGTAGGCAAGATACGTGTCCTTGATCTGCTGTTCGGTCAGGCCAGGATTCTCGTTTGCGATCAGGCGCGTCATGTACGCCTCCCGACCGCGAAACAGATGGAAGTTCCCACCACCATGAACCAGCGGCATGTCGTAGACGGCCTCGCCAAGCAAAGCTCCGAACACGGCGGGGAAATTGTTGTCGTTCGGACGCGGCCGGTTGTAGGTGTGGTCCGAGATGCCCCGCTTGCCCCAGTCATCGATGAAGCGCGGACCATAGTCGCGGATCCACACCGAATCCGTCGCCGCTGTCACGAAGCGCACATGCGCCATGTTTGCACCGCCGCCGCTGAGGATGCTGCTCGCCGATGACTGTTGCGTTGGGCCGTTGACGACGACCCAGACTCTTGCCGGCGGCGTCGCTGTCGTCAGTGGCACGACCATCGAAGTCTGCAAAGCGTCGTATCCGCCCCAGCGGATGATGATCCCGTCGTTGCTCTCGTACTCCGCCTGCGCGCGCACGACGCCGACCGGCGGAACGCGCGGCGAGTGCGGGACGGCAAGCCTCGGCAGGTTGATTTCATGCGGCGCAAGATGGCGAGGCAGCGTATTCGCGTTGTCGTCGCGCAGCGTCGCGAGGTACGCCGGATCGACCGTCTTCGGCGCAGCCAGCGCCAGGTTCAACGGAAGGAGCACCACCAAGGCAACGGCAAGCAGGCTGTTCATCAGTTGATCCGGACGCGGGGAAGCGCGGATTCTAATTCTGCAATGGACACCGGCGCCATCCCCGGTACCACGAGCGGTATTTCCCGAATGCCCTGGTCCCCCGGTTACCCGAATGCCGCAAGTGAAGTAGCCCGGGTAAGCGCAGCGCACCCGGGGCCTCTTCGATGTGCGCAACGCCATCCCCGGGTGCGGCCGTTGGCCTTACCCGGGCTACGGTTCCCGCCTCCGCGCAATCCCCGCCGCTCGCGGGATCGCGAGGTTTGTCGGACAATCATGCCTCCTTCGCTCGCCGCCCGATCATGGACTCCAGCACCCGCGACCGCCTCAACGCCGAACTCGAATCGATCCGCGAGCAAGGCCTGTACAAGACCGAACGCATCATCGCGACGCCGCAATCGGCCGAGATCCGCACGACCGACGGACGCGAAGTGCTGAACTTCTGCGCGAACAACTACCTCGGCCTCGCCGACAACGCCGACGTGATCGACGCCGCGAAACATGCGCTCGACACGCACGGTTTCGGCCTCGCCAGCGTGCGCTTCATCTGCGGCACGCAGGATCTGCACAAGCAGCTCGAAGCGAAGATCTCGCAGTTCTTCGGCACCGACGACACGATCCTCTACACGAGCTGTTTCGATGCGAACGGCGGCCTGTTCGAAACGATCCTGTCCGACGAGGACGCGGTCATCTCCGACGCGCTCAACCACGCCTCGATCATCGACGGCATCCGCCTGTGCAAGGCCGAGCGGCGCCGCTACGCGAACGGCGACATGGCCGAGCTCGAGAAACACCTCGTCGAAACCGCCGGCAAGCGCACGCGCCTGATCGCGACCGACGGCGTGTTCTCGATGGACGGCTACATCGCCAAGCTCGACGAGATCGTCGCGCTGAAGAAGAAGCATGGCGCGCTGCTGATGGTCGACGATTCGCACGCGACCGGCTTCGTCGGCGCGACCGGTCGCGGCTCGGCCGAATTGCACGGCGTCATGGACGAGGTCGACATCTACACCTCGACGCTCGGCAAGGCGCTCGGCGGCGGCTCGGGCGGCTTCACGACCGGGCGCAGGGAAATCATCGAACTGCTGCGCCAGCGCTCGCGGCCCTACCTGTTCTCGAACACGCTGCCGCCGCCACTCGTCGCGGCCAGCCTCAAGGTGTTCGAAATCCTCACGCGCTCGACCGAACTGCGCGATCGCGTCGAGGCGAACGCCCGCCACTTCCGCACGCGCATGACAGAAGCAGGCTTCGAACTGCGTCCCGGCAACCATCCGATCGTCCCGGTCATGCTGCACGACGCCAAGCTCGCCCAGCAATTCGCCCGCGACCTGCTCGATGAAGGCATCTACGTGATCGGCTTCTTCTACCCGGTCGTTCCGCAAGGCCAGGCCCGCATCCGCACCCAGCTCAGCGCCGCCCACACCCGCGACCAGATCGACCGCGCCGTCGACGCGTTCACCAAGGTCGGCCGCAAGCTCGGCGTGATTGGCGCATCGTCGTAGGAGCGGCCCCCCGGCTGCGACCCAACCTTGCCGCGGGGTTGGGTCGCGACCAGGGTCGCTCCTACAACAATCACGGCGCGGGCTTCGATGGCGGTGACGGCGTTGCCGCTCCGTCACGACGACCGTCAAGGCAACTCATTGCCCTGTAGGAGCGGCCCCGGCCGCGAACGAACCTCGCCGCAAGGTTGGGTCGCGACCAGGGTCGCTCCTACCGAATGACGGCGCGGGCTTCGATGACGGCGATGGCGTAGCCGCTCACCCTGTAGGAGCGGCCCCGGCCGCGAACGAATCTTGCCGCAGATTGCATCGCGACCAGGGTCGCTCCTACCGAATGACGGCGCGGGCTTCGATGACGGCGATGGCGTAGCCGCTCACCCTGTAGGAGCGGCCCCGGCCGCGAACGAATCTTGCCGCAGATTGCATCGCGACCAGGGTCGCTCCTACCGAATGACGGCGCGGGCTTCGATGACGGCGATGGCGTAGCCGCTCACCCTGTAGGAGCGGCCCCGGCCGCGAACGAATCTTGCCGCAGATTGCATCGCGACCAGGGTCGCTCCTACAACAAACACGGCGCGGGATTCGATGGCATTTTCGGCGTTGCCGCTCACGGCCCCGGCCGCGAACGACCCTCCCCGCATCGTTCGATGCGCAATTTTCCTACGCGGCGGGACGACGGATGCCGATTCCTCACGGGGCGCACGTTCGGCAATCCTGTCGACATGAATCGCCTATCCGGACATCGCGCATTGCGCACAGGCCGTGTTTCGTTGCCGAACCATGCCTATCTCGTCACGACGACGACGCGCAATCGCCTGCCGCATTTCCGCCACCACGAGGCCGCGCGGATCGCGAGCCGGACGCTTTCATCGGCGGCGGTTGACGCCGGCATCGACCTGCTCGCGTGGGTGCTGATGCCCGATCATCTGCACCTGCTCTGCGTTCTAGAATCGGGCCACACCCTCGGCGCCGGGATCGCGCGCATCAAGGCCACGATGTCGCGCGAGGTCAATCGTGCCTGCGGGACAACGGGCGCGATGTGGGCGCGTGCGTACCACGACCATGCGATGCGCAGCGAAGAAAGCCTGCTCGTCGCCGCGCGCTACATCATTGCCAATCCCGTACGCGCCGGCCTGGTGCAATCGGTACGCGAATACCCGTACTGGAACACGGTCTGGCTGCCCGGATAGGCAAGGCCCGGCTCGGAACTGGAACGCGCCGCAAGGTTGGGTCGCGACCAGGGTCGCTCCTACAAGATCACGCCGCGGGCTTCGATGGCGGTGATGGCGTTGCCGCTCCATCACGACGACACTCAAGGCAACACATCACCCTGTAGGAGCGGCCCCGGCCGCGAACGAACCTCGCCGCACGGTTGGGTTGCGACCAGGGTCGCTCCTACAAGAACACACCGCGAGCTTCGATGGCGGTGACGGCGTTGCCGCTCCATCACGACGACCCTCAAGGCAACACATTGCCCTGTAGGAGCGGCCCCGGCCGCGAACGAACCTCGCCGCACGGTTGGGTTGCGACCAGGGTCGCTCCTACAAGAGCACGCCGCGGGCTTCGATGGCGGTGATGGCGTTGCCGCTCCATCACGACGACACTCAAGGCAACACATCACCCTGTAGGAGCGGCCCCGGCCGCGAACGAACCTCGCCGCACGGTTGGGTTGCGACCAGGGTCGCTCCTACAAGAACACACCGCGAGCTTCGATGGCGGTGACGGCGTTGCCGCTCCGTCACGACGACCGTCAAGGCAACTCATTGCCCTGTAGGAGCGGCCCCGGCCGCGAACGAACGTCGCCGCAAGGTTGGGTCGCGACCAGGGTCGCTCCTACAAGATCACGGTGCGGGCTTCGATGGCAATTACGGCGTTGCCGCTCACTGCCCCGGTCGCGACCCAACGGTGCCGGCATGGTCGGCCCCGGCCCGGAGCCCACCCTGCGGCCCCGTTCCGGACGCATGCCCGGCCTGCCCGACATTCTTTGCCTTCCCGACCAGCACCGATTAACCTTGTGCACGGCGCTCGCGCGGCACCCGTTGGAAGGCATGAGCAAACAATTCGCACTGGTCATCGATGACGAGCGGGACATCCGGGAGCTTTTGACCCTGACCCTCGGGCGAATGGGCCTCATCGTCGAAAGCGCGGCCACGGTTGCCGAAGCGAAAACCCGGCTTTCCGAGCAGCGATACGCGCTGTGCTTCACCGACATGCGCCTGCCGGACGGCACCGGCCACGATGTCATCGAGCTGATCGCCTCGAAATACCCCGAAACTCCGGTCGCGATGATCACGGCCTACGGCAATGTCGATGCCGCCGTCATCGCGCTCAAGGCCGGCGCGTTCGATTTCGTGTCCAAGCCGGTCGACATCAACGTCCTGCGCCGGCTCGTGCAGACCGCACTCAAGCTGTCCGAGGAAAAACGCTCGACCACCGACGCCAGCCGCAGCAAGCTGATCGGCGATTCGGCGACGATGGAGGAACTGCGCGCCACGATCGCCAAGGTCGCGCGCAGCCAGGCGCCGGTCTACGTCGCCGGTGAATCGGGGGTCGGCAAGGAACTCGTCGCCCGCCTGATCCACGAACTCGGCCCGCGCGCGGCCGCCGCCTTCGTGCCGGTCAACTGCGGCGCGATTCCGTCCGAACTGATGGAAAGCGAGTTCTTCGGGCACAAGAAGGGCAGCTTCACCGGCGCGCATGCCGACAAGGAAGGCCTGTTCCAGGCTGCGCAGGGCGGCACCCTGTTCCTCGACGAAGTGGCCGAACTGCCCGTGCACATGCAGGTCAAGCTGCTGCGCGTGATCCAGGAAAAGGCCGTGCGCCCGATCGGCGCGCGCGCCGAAGTGCCGGTCGACGTGCGCATCCTGTCGGCCACGCACAAGAACCTCGCCAAACTGGTCGATCTCGGCGCCTTCCGCCAGGATCTGTTCTACCGCATCAACGTCATCGAACTGCGCGTGCCGCCGCTGCGCGAACGCCGCGACGACATCCCGAAACTCGCCGGTCGGGTGCTCGAACGCCTCGGTCGCGACGCCGGCACCGAACCGGCGCGGCTGACGCCCGACGCGCTGAAATCGCTGCTGTCCTATGACTTCCCGGGCAACGTGCGCGAACTCGAGAACATCCTCGAGCGCGCCGTCGCGCTCTGCGAAAACGGCAGCATCAGCGCCGAAGACATGCGCCTCAGCGCGCGCACGACGTCCACGTCGGCCAGCGAAGATGCAGAACGCTGGGCAAACACGGCTCCCGGCGCGACGCCGTTGCCGGCATCGGGCAACAGCGGCCAGCCATCTGCCGCCGCCGGTCCCGACACGCCGCCGCCGTCATCCGCCTCGATGCTGCCCGATTCGGCCTACGCCGGCGGCCTCGCCGCCACGGTCGCCGAAACCGAACGCGCCGTCATCATGAAAGCGCTTGAAGCCACGCGCTGGAACCGCACCGCCGCCGCCCGCCAGCTCGGCCTCACCCTGCGCCAGCTGCGCTACCGCCTCGAAAAACTCGGCATCGAGTAGCCAGCCCGCGTTGCCGCCCACCCGTAGGAGCGGCCCCGGCCGCGACCCAACCTCGCCGCGCACCCAAACCCCGCCGCAAGATTGCATCGCGACCAGGGTCGCTCCTACAAGAAACACGGCGCGGGATTCGATGGCATGTACGGCGTTGCCGCTCACGGCCCCGGCCGCGACCCAACCTCGCCGCGCATCCGAACCCCGCCGCAAGATTGCATCGCGACCAGGGTCGCTCCTACAAAAACATGGCGCGGGCTTCGATGGCATCTACGGCGTTGCCGCTTACGGCCCCGGCCGCGACCCAACCTCGCCGCGCACCCGAACCCGGCCGCAAGAATCCATCGCGACCAGGGTCGCTCCTACAAAAAACACGGCGCGGGTTTCGATGGCATCTACGGCGTTGCCGCTTACGGCCCCGGCCGCGACCGAATCCCGCCGCACATCCGAACCCCGCCGCAAGAATCCATCGCGACCAGGGTCGCTCCTTCAAAAAACACGGCGCGGGTTTCGATGAGACGTACGGCGTCCCGCCCACCTGTAGGAGCGGCCCCGGCCGCGACCCAACCTCGCCGCGCACCCAAACCCGGCCGCAAGATTGCATCGCGACCAGGGTCGCTCCTGCAAAAAAAGATGGCGCGGGC